>NZ_JBSVRL010000001.1:0-1227314 GCF_054052145.1 Lysobacter sp. A421
CCTCCGAGTTTTGCGCAAGACAAGGGCCACAACAATGAAGAACGCCATTCCAACTAAGCCGCGCCCCAAGTACATCGAGATTTCACTGAGCCAATTCACCGTGCCTCCTTAGGCCTAACGCCTGAGTTAAGCCGACCTGCGCAGTGGAGGTAACGGCGTGGCAAGCTTTTTCTGCCACGCCGTTGCTGTAACGAAGCAGGTTCGGCTTGAACGAATTGTTAGGCCTGCGTACCACGCTAGTTGCGCGTAACGTAATAGACGAGTACTGCGAGACCAACATTGAGGAAGAGGGCAAGGATGGCAATGAGCTGACTCAGGCCCGGAATACGAATGAAGCTCGCCAAGAGACCGCCACCCAGCGAAGCAAGGACAAACAGAATCCCCTGGAGGAAGCCGTTGCCATCAGCGCTACCCGCAAAGTAAGCAGCTGGAAGGATACAGAACCAGCCCGCAAATCCGCCTAGAGAGAGAAGAAGGTTTGCAGTAGGACTTACGAACGAAGAACCAATGTCACGCTGCGCGGCGCGAGAAACGAAGATGTTGGTGGCGATGATGTAGCCCATAAGGGCGGCAATGATGTAAAGCAAGAGCGTATCCCCTGTTGGCGGAAGAAATAATCTAGCAGGCCTAACGCCTGAGTTAAGCCGACTTGCGTAGCGTAGCCGACAACGTGGCAAGCTTTATCTGCCACGTTGTTGGTGTAGCGAAGCAAGTTCGGCTTGAACGAATTGTTAGGTTGCCAGCTTGGATGTTGCAACTGGCCACCACTTGCCCACAGATGCACCCACCATGGCTGTGACGGCTGAAAGAGCCAGCCCCAGCCAGTTGTAGCGGAGAATGCCAACCCAAGATGTTTGGCCTGTTGGGCCAGCCATGGCGTGCAAGAGCCCTACAGCGAGTGCCCACATAACTAGCCATACAACCGCGGTGGGTAACCAGAAGCCGCGGCGAACCACACAACTAGCTACTGAAGCGCTGACAAGCCAGACCAGCGCGGCTTGGGTGCCCATGCCTAACGCGGCGACGGCGTTGAAAGCGCCAAGCGTTGCGCTGCCGACAAAGTAAGTGGTGACGAGCACCACGACACCTACCCATGTTTTTCTGAAAGCCACCGCGTTGTCTCCCGGGCAACCTAACGCCTGAGTTAAGCCGACTTGCGTAGTGGAGCCAAAGCCATGGCAAGCTTTTTCTGCCATGACTTTGGTGTAACGAAGCAAGTTCGGCTTGAACGAATTGTTAGGCCGCGCCCCGCTTGCGGAGTTGCACGACCAAAAGGCTGATCAACATACCGAAGAATGCACCCGTGAGGCCGAAGAGTGCGATGCGTCCGAACGCAAAGTGACCGATGGCTGCACCAGCAAAGTAACCAACAAGCACGAACCCAGCATGATGCCGCTGAGTGGCGAGCTTTGCCGCGTCCTGGGCGCGTCTCCGACGAAGCTCTTCCTGTGCTTTGACGTCAGGCTCAAGCATTGCTTGAGCGATCGCATCTGCTTGTGATCTATCCATGTTCGCGATGTCCTGTCATAGCGGCCTAACGCCTGAGTTAAGCCGACCTACGTAGCGTAGCCGGCAACATGGCAAGCTCTACCTGCCGTGTTGTTGGTGTAGCGAAGTAGGTTCGGCTTGAACGAATTGTTAGGGCCCATGCTAGAACACTTGAAGGCGCTCTGGCAGATGAAGGTTGAGGAGCTGCATAAGCTGCTGTGTATGAGGGCCGATTGGCCACTCTGGCGCGTTGTCGCACCCGAACTCCCTTGTTTTCCCGGCAGACGTTAGCCACAGACGGGCGGTCGTGCCATGACCCACCAAGCCACAACCGCGAGAGAAGTCATCTACTGATGCGGCGAGAGCAATCAGTTGATCGGTCTCGCCGGACGTGAGTTGCACATCATATGTATCAGTAGTGAGGCCGCTTTTTGTGTCGGAAAAGGGTAGCGATTCTTTCTTGACGGTGAGCTTGCCGGATGGCGATAGAGAAACCGCAAAGAATGGACCCGTGACACCGCCGCCAGTCTTGATATCTAACGTTGTGTCAGGCCTGGACGGACCGGACACACACGCAACCATTGCGCAGGAGAAGACGAGCAATAAAAGCATGACTGCAGAGATGCGTGACATGGGCCCTAACGCCTGAGTTAAGCCGACCTGCGCAGTGGAGGCAACGGCGTGGCAAGCTTTTTCTGCCACGACGGTGCTGTAACGAAGCAGGTTCGGCTTGAACGAATTGTTAGCTGCCATTACGGCGTGTTTGTCCGTTTGAACTGCGGATTGAACGCGTCCCGTAGATCCGCTAGAAGCGGGCCCTCACAACTCACATTGCTGCACGCGCGAATCAGGCCGAACCCACTTGAATAAGCCCACTCCATTGGATCGCCGTCGAAGGGCGGAACGAGAATATCTAGGTCACAAGAAGCATCTGATCTTAGGCGAACGCGCATACGATCCCACTCACGATCTCGCCAGATGACACGCTTGTCATAGGAGAGCGCAACAAGTGAATCGGCGAAGCCATCCTTGCATCCGTAAGGCTCAAACAGGACTAGTTTCGACTCTGGTCGAAAGTCACCGCGAAGAACCCAAACCCAATCAAATCCCGGGCTTTCTGAGCGATTTGCGCGCTGCATGACAATCTCATAAGGCCCGCCCTCGATGCACCAGGCGTGGCGTATGAGTAGGCACTCTCGCGGAGGTGCGGCAGGAGCTGGCAAATCCGGCGTCGCGCAGCCGGCTGAGACAGGTGCGAGCAGCGTGATGAAAGCGATCCAGAGCCAGATTGGCATGTGCTTCTCTCGGAGTGGCGACATTGCTTGGTCGGCAGCTAACGCCTGAGTTAAGCCGAACTGCGTAGTGGAGCCAAAGGCGTGGCAAGCTTTTTCTGCCATGCCTTTGGTGTAACGAAGCGGTTTCGGCTTGAACGAATTGTTAGGCCGCGCCCGCCGGAAATACGCGCTCGAATTCTTGAAAGACAATTGGCATGTCTGTCGCAGGCTCATGGCCCGATCCTTCAAGCTCATGATAGTAGTAGGCCCAGTGAGCTTTACGCCACCAGTCAAGCGAACCATCTCCCTCGCCTTCGATTCTAGTGTGAAGTTCAGTGACCTTGTTGAAAGGCAGTATCTGCACGTTCGTCGTGCGAATGACGCATATAGCCTGACCATTCCAGTCCGTCACTATGTTCAGCTCGCCCGTTTTGGGTAAAGCCTCGCCACTGCTCTCAAAAGACCACAATGATGGTGAGGTCGCGCGCTTTACGCCGGACAAAGCTAGCTGGGCGCACTCATTAGCATCCGCTTCGTTTGCACAGAAATGCCAGGCCGGCGGTGCATCGGATGGGTTTTCGGGAGGGTCGGGCAGACAAGCTACGTACTCGCGCCACATGAGCTTTACGGATGGATGCATGAGGTGCCTTTAGCGGCCTAACGCCTGAGTTAAGCCGACTTGCGTAGTGGAGCCAAAGCCATGGCAAGCTTTTTCTGCCATGGCTTTGGTGTAACGAAGCAAGTTCGGCTTGAACGAATTGTTAGGCCGCAGCCAGCGCACTGATCATGACGTAGTACCCGTCATGATCACGCAGTGCGAACTCTCTGGTGCCTGTGTTTGGATTGATATTAGGCTCCTCTTCAAGCGCCGCGACAAGGCCGCGTGCGCGACCAAGCGCTTGGTCAAAGTCATCTACGCGAAAGAAGAGAAGTAGCCCATTGCCAGGCTCTGCATGATCTGGACTGGCAAGGGATGGATGCTCGTGGTCGCCCCAGCGATGAAGGCAAAGCAGGACGGTCCCATCGGTGTCGAGGATCTGTCCGAAATAGTCATGGGCAGGCTGCGTGGCAGTTTGCCCCAAAAGCGACTGATACCACGCGAAGCTGCGGATAACGTCCGTGACTCCAATGATTGTCCACAATCGCTGCATAGTTGCTCCTGCGGCCTAACGCTGGAATTAAGCCGACCCGCACCGTGCGAACCGGGAGCCGAGGCAACAACGCCTGCGACAAAGTGGAACGAAGCGAAGAAGCCACGAAGCGGGTTCGGCTTGAATGACTTGTTAGGCCGCACTTTAGCCGATGAAAGGCGAGCGCGACTAACCCCTTGCACGAAGCCGCGCTGACAACCGTACCTGCGCGCCAAGAACCTGCACCGCCGCGCCCTGTCAGTCGCCGTGAGCCAACCTGGCGAGAAGCCAGCCGCGCAGGCCGCTGCGAACTCTCACGACAACCTGCCGAAAGGCGAGGGCGTTGCAACTGCGATGCCCCAAAAGAACCGGCGGCGCGACGAGCTGCAAGCCGCTGCTGCCCGAACAAAAAAAATACTGATGCTTGTGCGGCCTAACGCTTAGTAGATCCCCAAAGTGGGGTGTTATCGGATCGTCGCCTTTAATCTGGGGCGCCGTCAATCAGGGAAATCCTACCCTATATCAGCGGCTTATCCACTTACGCCGCGGTCGCTTGGAGTGGAAGCTGGCTGGGGAAAGCGGCTTTTGTGGGGTGTCATGTCTTATCGTCCCGAAATTGCGGTGTTATCTGGCAGCGAGGCGGCGCCTGATCGTCCGCCGCGCTTGCTGGAGCAGGTGCGGGCCCGGTGCCGGTTGAAGCATTACAGCCTGCGCACCGAGCGGGTCTATCTGTACTGGATCAAGCGTTTCATCCTGGCCAATCGCAAGCGGCACCCGCGCGACATGGGGGTGGTGGAGGTGGAGGCGTTCCTGTCGTCGCTGGCGACGCACGACAACGTGGCGGCGAGCACCCAGAACCAGGCGCTGTCGGCGTTGTTGTTCCTGTATCGGCAGGTGCTCGGCATCGAGTTGCCGTGGATGGAGTCGGTGGTGCGGGCCAAGCGCCCGCAGCGGATTCCGGTGGTCCTGTCGCGCGATGAGGTGACCCGGTTGCTGGCGGTGCTCGATGGTCAGGTGTGGCTGATGGCGGCGCTGTTGTATGGCGCCGGGATGCGGTTGATGGAGTGCGTGCGGCTGCGGGTCAAGGACGTGGACTTCGGTCGCAACGAGATCTGCGTGCGCAATGGCAAGGGTGGCAAGGATCGGCGGGTGCCGTTGCCGCGCAAGTTGCGCGAGCGGTTGCGGGAGCAGGTCGAGCGGGTGCGGGTGATACACGCGCAGGACTTGTTGCAGGGTCTCGGTGTGGTCAGCTTGCCGCATGCGCTGGCGCGCAAGTATGCCAATGCCGGTCGCGAACTCGGTTGGCAATTCGTGTTTCCGTCGGTGCGCCATTCGCTGGATCCGCGCGACGGCAGCAAGCGGCGCCACCATGTCGACGAGGGCGTGCTGCAACGTGCGGTCAAGACCGCGCGGGCACGCGCCGGGATCGACAAGCCGGCGACCTGCCATACGCTGCGCCATTCGTTCGCCACCCATCTGCTGGAGGACGGCCACGACATCCGCACGGTGCAGGAGCTGCTTGGCCACAAGGACGTAGCGACCACGCAGATCTATACCCACGTGTTGGGTCGCGGAGCGGGCGGGGTGCTCAGTCCGCTGGACAGGGATTGAACAAACGGGCGGCCAGTCTTTCAGGGAGCAGCCCGTGCGTTTGCCATGCCCCGTGGCTCAGTGCAGCAACACCAGCGTCGCCAGCCCCAGGAAGCTCAGGAACCCCATCACGTCGGTGATCGTGGTCAGCAGGACCCCGCCTGCCAGCGCCGGGTCAAAGCCCATCCGCTTCAGGGTCAGCGGTACCAACACACCGCCGGCCGCGGCGGTCAGCAGGTTGATGGTCAGCGCGACGCCGATCACCAGCGACAACATCGGGTCGCGGAACCACAGCAGTACGATAACTCCCAATCCGATGCCCAGGCACAGGCCGTTGATCAGGGCGACGGCAAGTTCCTTGCGCAGCAGTTCGCCGACGTTGGAGGCGCCGATCTGGCCCAGTGCCAGTCCCCGGATCATCAGCGCAAGTACCTGGGTGCCGGCATTGCCACCCATCCCCGCCACGATCGGCATCAGGATCGCCAGCGCGACGATCTTCTCGATCGAGCCTTCGAAACGACCAATCACGCCGGCCGCCAGGAACGCCGTGCACAGGTTTACACCGAGCCAGATCAACCGGCGCCGGAACGCGCGCCGGGCCGGGCTGAACATGTCTTCGTCCTCGTCCAGGCCTGCCGCGCTCAAGGCCTGGTGTTCGGCTTGTTCGCGGATGATGTCGACCACGTCATCGACGGTGATGCGGCCCAGCAAGGTGTGGGTGTCATCGACCACCGGTGCGCTCAGCCAGTCGTGATCGGAGAACTGGCGGGCCACCTCGTTGGCCGATTCGTCCACGTCGAATGCCGGCTGTTCGTCGTCGAGCAGGCGGTTGATCGGCGTGGACGGTTCGTGGGTCAGCAATGCGGCCAGGGCGATCCGGCCGCGGTACTGATGGCGCCGACTGACCACGTAGAGGTGGTCGGTGTGCTCGGGCAGCTCGCCGCGCAGGCGCAGGAAGCGCAGCACCACGTCGACGGTGGTGTCGGCGCGGACGGTGACCACGTCGGGGTTCATCAGGCGCCCGGCGGTGCCTTCGGGGTAGGAAAGCACCTGCTCGAGGCGTTCGCGGTTTTCCCGGTCCATCGACTTGAGTACTTCATCGATGACGGTGTCTGGCAGGTCCTCGACCAGGTCGGCCAGGTCATCGATGTCGAGGTCGCCGACCGCGGCGATGATCTCGTCGGGGTCCATGTCCGCCAGCAGGCTTTCGCGCACCTCGTCGCCAACGTGGACCAGGACCTCACCGTCGTCCTCGGGATCCACCAGCCCCCAGACGATGACCCGCTTGCCCAGCGGCAGCGATTCCAGCAGGTTGCCGATCTCGGCCGGGGAAAGGGTATTGACCAGCCGTCGTACCGGGCCCAGCCGCCCGCTGTCGAGGGCGTCGGAGAGCATCCGCAATTGGTGCGAGGTCTTGTCGTGGCGGACGGCTTCGGCCATGCGTGCTCCTGGTCAGGAAGCCGCACCCGCGCCGGATGCGACCAGCTTCATGTGGTCATCGAAGGATTATCCCTGCTCCCGGGGGTTGTGCCCAGCGATATGGGTTGCTGGCGACTTCGTGGTATTGATACGCCACTATTTTCGACATGGTTTCCAGCATGCGCTACACAACGCTCCGACTCGTCTGCCACGCGACGATTGCCCTTGCCGGTTTGATGCTTGCCGCTTGCAGTGCACCCGAGGTGCCCACGCAACTGCCGTTCGCGGAGCCGGGGGTGACGTTCACGGTGACCCCTGCCGGCCCGGGTTGTGCACCGGACGGCACGTATCGCAGTGCGGTCAACTGGGATGTGCCGTTGTCGATGAGCTCGAAGATCGAGATCCAGATTGGCGCGGACGAGCGCAAGGTTTTTGCTCGCAGCGACGAGTCCATGGGGACCGAGCAGACCGACGCGTGGACCTCCGACGGCATGGTGTTCATTTTGCTCGATCGTGATACCGACATGCTGCTGGCCGCGGTCGCTGCCGGGCCGGGTCGTTGCGAGGCCGCCGGGACAACCGCTGGTCAATGACCGAGCTGGTTGTCCAGCCAACGCTCAATCTCGCCGCGGTCGCGCGCGCGCATCAATGCCGGTGCGTGGGCGCGCAGCCGGGCCAGGTCGCAGTCGCGGATGGTGCGGCGCACCTCCAGCAGGCTGGTCGGATGCATGCTGAATTGCTCCAGCCCCAGCGCCAGCAGCAGCGGGGCAAAACGGGCATCGCCGGCAACCTCACCGCATAGCGCAATCGGCACCTGGCGCCGTTTTGCCACCCGGATCACATCGCGCAAGACCCGCAGAACGGCCGGGTGCAGCAGGGTGTACAGCTCGCCCAGTGCCTCGTTGTTGCGGTCGGCGGCGAGCAGGTACTGGATCAGGTCATTGGTGCCGATGGACAGGAAGTCCGTCTCGCCAATGAAATCCGCCAGCGAGATCGCCGCCGCCGGAACCTCAATCATCGCGCCCACCGCGACATGGCCGGCCATCTCATGGCCTTCGCCGTGCAGGTCGCGAGCAATGCGCTTGATGTGCTGACGCGCCTGGCGCACTTCATCTCGGGTGGTGATCATCGGCAGCAGGATTCGCAGCGGCCCGTAGCCCGATGCACGCAGCAGGGCGCGCAACTGGGTCTCCAGCAAGTCGGCGCGCGCCAGCGACAGCCGTATCCCGCGCAGGCCCAGCGCGGGGTTTGATTCGTCGCGCAGGGCCAGGTCGGTGCGGTCCGCCTTGTCGGCGCCGACGTCGAGGGTTCGGATGGTCACCGGACGCCCGCTCATCCCGAGGATCACATCGCGATAGGCCTGGAATTGCTCATGCTCGTCCGGCAGTTCATTGCGCTGCAGGAACAGGAACTCGGTGCGATACAGGCCGATCCCGGTGGCGCCCAATGCGTGCGCCTCGGCAACGTCAGCGCGCGATTCCGCATTGGCGTACAGCTCGATTTCGGTATCGTCGCGGGTCCGGTTGGGCTCGCGACGCAGGCGATTGAGCTCGCGTCGTTCGCGCACGTAGCCGCGTTGCGCGGTGCGGTGGCGGCGCAGGTCCGCCGGTGCAGGTTCCAGGATCACCGTGCCGGTGCCGCCATCGACGATCAGCGCGTCGCCATCGTTGATTCGCTGCAGTACGCTGGCCACGCCCACCACCAGCGGCAAGTGCAGGCTGCGGGCCAGGATGGCGCTATGCGACAACGGGCTGCCACTGGCGGTCACGATCGCGACCACGCCCTGGGCCTGCAGCTGGGCCAGCTCGGCCGGGGCGACGTTGTCGCTGACCAGGATATCGCCGGCGACGCCTTTCATCCCGCTGGCGCGACGGTGCAATGCGGCGTGGACGCGGCCGATCACCTGGTCGATATCGTCCAGGCGGCTGCGGAAGTAGTCATCGTCCATGGTGTTGAACACCGCGGCGATGCGATCGCGTTGCAGGCGCAGTGCATAGTCGGCGCTGTAGCGATCGCTGCGTATCAGCTCGTCCAGCCCCTTGAGCAGTTCCGGATCGTCCAGAAGCAGGGCGTGCAGGTCCAGGAACTCGCCGACCTCGTGGGCCAGCGCCCCTTGCAACTGGTCGCGCAGTCCGTGCATGTCGTTGCGTACGCGATCGATCGCGCTGTGCAGTCGTTCCAGCTCGGCGTCAACGGCATCGGGCGCGATGCGCTCCTCGATCACGTCCAGCACATGCGGCAGGCGCACGCGGGCACGGCCCAGTGCGTTGCCGCGTGAGGCCGGTTGTCCGCGAAGCTCCTGTCGTATCCGCTTGATCCTATTGGTCCTCGTCAAAGCGACGCTCGAACAACGCGCTGACTGCCTCCGCGACGGCCGATTCATCGTCGCCATCGACCCGCAACCGGACCTGGGTGCCTTGACCGGCGGCCAGCAACATCACCCCCATGATGCTCTTGGCGTTGACCTCGCGACCCTTGGCAACCAGCGTCGCGCTGCACTGGTAACCCGATAGCAGCTGCACCAGTTTGGCGGTGGCGCGGGCATGCAGGCCCAAACGGTTGGAGACGGTCAATTCGCGTTCGATCATGGCAAGGGTCCAGAAGCGGTAGTCACGGGGCTGTAGTCAACAGTGAGGGGCATTGCATCGGTGCCAGCGCCATGATCAGCTGTCATCCAGCCGTACACCGTTGCGCGCGCCCGCCCCAGCCACGGCCGGCAACTGGTCCAGGTCCAGCTCGGCGTAGTTCATCACCCGCAACAACATCGGCAAGCTCAACGCCGACACCCGCCGGACCGGAGTGCCCAGCGTGGCCAGTCGGGCGGCCAGGTTGCTGGGCGTGGATCCGTACAGGTCCGTCAGCACCAGCACGCCGTCGCCGTCATCCACCCGGCGCATGGCGGCGCTGGCGCCGGGCAGGAGCTGGTCGGGGTCGCCGTCAAACGGGACTTCCAGCGCCTCCGCGCGCAGTGGCAGCGGACTCAGCAGGCGTGAGGCGACGGCCAGCACGGCGCTACCGATGCCTTCGTGGGTAATGAGGAGTATGCCGACGGCCATGGCTCAGTCGATCTCGCGATGGTGGACCGCGACCTCGTCCCATCCCTGCTCACGTGCGTGTCGGGCCAGGCGTTCGGCCAGATAGACCGAGCGGTGGCGCCCGCCGGTACAGCCGAACGCCACGGTGATGTAGCTGCGGCTGGTGTCTTCGTGCAGTCGCGGCAACCAGGTATCCAGGAAACCACTGACTTGCTCCACGAACTGGTTGACCAGTGGCTGGGAGGCGAAATAATCGCCAACTGCGCCATCGCGTCCCGACAACGGCCGCAGGATCGGGTCCCAGTGCGGGTTGGGCAGGCAACGGGCGTCGAACACGAAATCCGCGTCCTTCGGCACGCCATGGCGGTAGGCGAACGATTCGAACAACAGTGACACCGCGCTGTCGTTGCCCAGGGCGAACTCGGTGATGACGTGGCGCCGCAACTGGTGGACATTCAGGTCGCTGGTATCGAGGTCGACGTCGGCCAGCTGTCGCAGCGGCCGCAGTACCTGGCGCTCCAGCGCAATCGCATCGGGAAGCGACAGGCCCAGATGGCTCAGTGGATGGCGTCGACGGGTATCGGCGTAGCGCTTGAGCAGGATATCGTCGCGGCACTCGAAGAACATCAACCGCGGGTCCAGTCCGAGCTTTCCAACCTCCGACAGCCAGGCCGGGATGTTGCTCAGGTCGCTGTGGCTGTTGCGTACATCGATGCCGACCGCAAGCTTGGCCGTGGTCGAGCCGCCGGTGGCGCTGCGCACGAACGCGGGCAGCAACTCGGCCGGCAGGTTGTCCACGCAGTAGTAGCCCAGGTCCTCGAACGTCTTCAACGCCACCGACTTGCCGGAACCCGACATGCCGCTGACGATGACCAGCGCGTCGGTGCCCGCACGGGTGTCCGCGGATCTGGTGCGGGTCGGCTCCGGCGGGGACGGCGAGGAAGGGGGCAGGGTGTTGGCCATCAGCTGGTGCCACGTTCGAGGAAGTTGTTGTGCCGGGCGATGAACGCCGCCGCCGGGTCCATGCCTTTCATACGCAAGCTGTGCAGACGGGTCGCGGCCTCGGCCAGCACCGCCAGGTTGCGCCCCGGCATCACCGGCAGCGAGCTCATCGGCACGTCCAGGTCGTGCACCCGGCGGGTCTGGTTATCGCCGGTCAACCGTGCCATGCCATCGAGCTCGCTGGTCTCGCTGGGACGGGTGAGATGGATGATCAGGCGCAGGTATTTATTGGTCTTGACGGCGGTGTCGCCAAACATCTGGCGGATGTTCAGCACCCCCAGGCCGCGGACTTCCAACAGGTCCTGGAGCAACTCGGGACAGGTACCGTCAAGCACGTCCGGCGCGATCTGGGTGAACTCCGGTGCATCGTCGGCAACCAGTCGGTGACCGCGGCTTACCAGCTCCAGCGCCAGCTCGCTTTTGCCGGCACCGGAATCGCCGGTAATCAGGACGCCGATCGAGTAGATCTCCATGAATACCCCGTGCAGGGTGATTCGTGGCGCCAGGGCGCGAGCCAGATGGTATTGCAGGTGATTGAGCAACTCGTGCCCGCGTGCGGCCGAGCCCCACAGCGGGGTCAGCGACTCCTCGGCCGCTTCGATCAGGTCGGTAGGACAGTCCTGGCCCTTGGTGATGACCAGCGCCAGCGGCCGGAACTGGATGATCTTCTCGATCGTCTCCCAGCGGTGGCGCGAGTCCAGCGAATCCAGCCAGGTCAGTTCCTCGGTGCCCAGTATCTGCACTTTGTTGGGATAGATCGCGTTCAGGTAACCGGCCAGCGACGGTCGCCGGGCCACGGTTTCCACCGCTTCCAGCATGCGATCGCCGCCCGCCTGACCGGCAAACCAACGCAGCTTGAGGCGGTCGCGCTGCTGGTCGAACAGCTCGTTGGCACTGATGCGCGCGCTCGGTATCGGCATCACGCCACCTGGTGGTGTGCGAGCGGTTGTAACAGGCGGCGGCGCAGTTCATCGACGTTGCCGGCCTGGCGCAGACGGGCGCAAAAACCGGTAACGGAGAATTGTTCGGCCAGCTCGGCCAACTGTTCCAGGTGCTCATGCACGAAGTGCTCGGGCACCACCATTGCCAGCACCAGGTCGACCGGCTGGCCGTCGATGGCGCCAAAGTCGACCGGTTCAAGCAGGTGCAGGAATGCCCCGCGGGCGTGCCCGATCAAGCCGGTCCGGCCGTGTGGAATCGCCACGCCATGGCCGATCGCGGTACTGGCCAGGCGCTCACGTGAGCGTAGGCTGTCGCGGACCGACGGGTAGTCGTCCCGGGTCGCCAGCATCCGCGCGGCGGTGTCGATCACCGTCGCGCGGGTGTGGGGTCCGGTGACGATCGCGATGCGGTCGCTGTGGAGCAGTTGGTGCAGGGGCATTGGGACTAGCCGGGTTCGGTGATGCGCGCCAGGCTCTCGGCACGGCGATGCTGGTCGACCTGTTTGTCTTTGTGCTTGATCAGCAGCCGGTCCAGCTTGTCGGTCAGCAGGTCGACGGCCGCGTACATGTCAGGCGCTGCCGCGACGGCATGAAAGGTCCTCCCGGCGCAGGTGATGGTGGCCTCGGCACGTTGGTCGGGCTTGTCCAGGCCCAGCTGGACCCGCACTTCGAATGGCTGCTCAAAGTGGCGCTGCAGGCGCGCGAGCTTGGTTTCGACGTGATCCTGGAGGGCGGCGGTGATGTCGATCTGCTGGCCGTAGACTTCGATACGCATGGGAGGACTCCTCTAACGTCGCGACGGGAGTTCAGCATAGCCCAGCCAGACGCCGGTTGGCGGTCCAAGTCAGGCGATTCGCACCCGATCCTTGGACGGGTAAATCCCCATGGCTTCGCGGTACTTGGCCACGGTGCGACGGGCGACCGGAATGCCTGTCTGCTTCAGGACATCGGCCAGTCGCGCATCGGATAGGGGCTTGCGTGGATTCTCGGCGTCGACCAGCTCGCGGATCATTGACTGGATGGCGGTGCTCGACGCTTCGCCGCCGCCGCCGGTATCAATGCCGGAGGCGAAGAAGTTACGCAGCGGTATGGTGCCGCGCGGGGTGCGGGCGTATTTGCGGGAGACAGCGCGCGAGACGGTGGATTCATGCATGCCGATCTCGGCAGCGACTTCGCGCAAGGTCAATGGCCGCAGCGCGCTGTCACCGAACTCCAGGAACCCCGCCTGTTGGCTGATCAGGCAGCGGGCCACCTTGAGCATGGTTTCACCGCGCGCCTCCAGACTCTTGAGCAGCCAGCGAGCCTCCTGCAGGTGGCCCTTGAGGTAACTGGCGTCGGCGCTGCTGGCTTTGCCGATCATGCCTTCATACCCGCGGTGGATGCTGACCCGTGGACGCATGCTTTCCGATAGCGCAACGTGCCACAGGCCATGCTGGCGCCAGATCACCACGTCCGGGGAGACGTAGGTGTCATGGGCAATGGCGCCGATGCTGGCGCCGGGACGCGGATCCAGCGAGCGCAGCAGTTGCACCGCGATCTCGACCTGTTCGACCGCCAGCTTCATCTGCGCGGCGAGCCCTGCGATACCGATGCGCGGCAAGCGCTCCAGCGGACCATCGGTCAGTTGCAGTGCCAATGCCTTGCCCGGAGTGTCCCCGCACAGCGGCTCCAGTTGCAGGCGCAGGCACTCGCCCAGGTTGCGTGCACCGACCCCGACCGGGTCGAACCGCTGGATCTGGCACAACGCGGTGCAGATCTCCCCGTCGTCCACCTGCAGTTCCGGGGCGAGCGCGGTGGCGATGGATTCCAGTGATTCGCGGAAGTAGCCGTCATCGTCGATCGCCTCGATCAACCTCACCGCGATGTGGCGGTCGCGTGGCGACAACGGACTGAGATGCAATTGCCACAGCAGGTGGTCTTGCAGGCTGTCGGGCTCGGCCACCTGGTCACTGGCTGAATCGTCATCGTCTGGGTCGCGTGGACCGGAGCGTTGGTGCCAGGCCTCGCCATCGCCGCCGCTCCATTCCGCTTCCGTGGGTGCGGGGGTATCGCGGCCGATGGATTCCTGCTCGCCGGCAGCGGCGGGCGAGTCCCCCGGGCCGTCCGCAACCATGGTCTCGGCCCAGTCCAGCAGCGGATTGCTTTCGACCGCGGTGACCAGCTCGGCTTCAAGTTCGACTGCCGACAGTTGCAACAGCCGAATCGCCTGCTGCAACTGCGGCGTCATCACCAGGTGTTGGCCGAGCGAGATTTGTAGTTGGGGCTTCATGATCAAAAGGCAACGCGACCCGATGGTGGAGACGGCCGCTACACATGCATCATGCCCGGTATGGACTGCACCGGGTACAAGCCTTCCGGCTACAGGCGGAAGGCTTCGCCCAGATAGACGCGACGGACGTCGGGATTGGCCAGCAGCGCGTCCGGAGCCCCCTGCGCGAGCACGCCACCATCGTTGAGGATATACGCCCGATCACAAATCCCCAAGGTCTCGCGCACGTTGTGGTCGGTGATCAACACGCCGATGCCCCGGTTCTTGAGGTGGCGCACGATCCGTTGGATCTCACCGACCGAGATCGGGTCGACGCCGGCGAACGGTTCGTCCAGCAACATCAAACGCGGCTTGCCCGCCAGGGCGCGGGCGATCTCCACCCGGCGACGTTCGCCTCCCGACAGGCTTGCCCCCAGTTGGTCGGCGACGTGGCTGACCTGCAGCTCGTCCATCAGCGAGGCCAGTTCGCGCTCGCGCCCGGCCTTGTCGAGATCTTTGCGCAGCTCCAGCACCACGCGCAGGTTGTCGGCCACGGTCAGCTTGCGGAATACCGATGGTTCTTGCGGCAGGTAGCCCACACCGTATTTGGCGCGCGCATACATAGGCTCGCCGGTGATGTCCTTGCCATCGAGCAGGATCTGGCCGGCATCGGCCGGAACCAGCCCGACGATCATGTAGAAACAGGTGGTCTTGCCCGCGCCGTTGGGACCGAGCAGGCCGACCACTTCGCCGGCATCCAGGGTCAGGCCGAAATCGCGCACGACCTCGCGCGAACGATAGGACTTGCGCAGCCCCTTGGCGACCAGCATCAGCCGCCCTCCACCGGGCTGTCAGCGTCGCTGCCGTCGCTCTCGTCCGGCTGGGCCTGCGCCGGCTTTGCGCCGGAGTCCGCCGCGGGCGGCTTGCTGCCGGTGGTCTTGGGCATGATCCGCATCTTCACCCGACCATTGCCTTCACCGCCGCTGGTGACCTGGCCGCTGGTCATGTTGTACACCACGCGCTCGCCGCTCAGCGTGCCGCGTGGCTGCTTGATGTTGACCTTGCCGGTGAACACCACGGTATCGGTGGTGACGTTGTAGTCGATCTTGCTGGCGACGGCGGACATGCGGGTGCCGTCGTCCATCTGCTGCTGGAGGGTCGCGGGCGAGCCGGTCAGCACCACGCGCTCGATTTCGCCGTTGCTGGTCTGTATTTCCGCTCGCGCCGCTTCGGCGTGCAGGCTGCCCTGATCGATGGTGACGTTGCCGGACATGACCGTGGGAATACTGTCGTCCAGGCTGCCCACCGTGCGACCGGCATTGATATCCATCGGCTGGTTGCGGTCGGACTGGCGCGCGAAGGCCGACGAGCTGCAAGCGACCAGCACTGCCAGCAGTAGCCAGCGGACGGATGACATCGAATGGTTACGGGACATAGCGGGAATTGACCTTGGATTTGAGCGTGTATTGCTTGCTGGCCAGATCCACCTCCAGCCCATTGCCGCGAAGTATAGAGCCCGGCTGATTAATCGTGACCGCGACCGCGGATGTCACCAGGTCCTTCTCGGGGAATACATTCAACTGCTCGGTGGTGATGGTGACCGGAGCATCGTTGCCGCCCTCGCTGGTGGCTTTGACCGCGCCGCGCAGGCGCAGCTCGTCACCGTCGCCGCTGATCCAGCCGGTTTTTGACCGGACCTGCCAGGCATCGCCATCGCTGCCCGCCTGTGGCGGGATCAGGAACAGGGGTGTGGCAATTTCCATCGACTCGGTACCCGGGTCGCGGGTCAGCAGGGGCGCGCGCAAGGTGAACGACTGCTGGCCCTGGTCATTCAGCGCCACCAGTTCGAAGTCGTTGAGCACGTAGTCGGGGCGGGCACCGGCGGCCTCCGTCAAAGCGGGGGTGTTGTCGCCCCACTTGGTCCACAGCGACCAGCCACTGATCGCAGCGCCAGCAAGCAGCACCATGGTGATGGCCACGCGCCAGTTCACGCGTTGTCCCGTGCGGCGATGGCCGGGACCGGGCCGCTAAAGCGCGCGTCGGCATGACCCTCGTCGAGCAGGGCCGGGAGCCGGCCTTGGGCGGCCAGCACCAGGTCGCAGAACTCGCGGGCCGCACCCGCGCCTGCCGCCAGGGTGGTGCACCAGTGCGCGCGGTCGCGCACCCAGGGATGGGCATTGGTGGGCGCAACGGCAAGACCGACTTTCTGCATCGTCGGCAGGTCGGGCAGGTCATCGCCCATGAATGACACCTGGTCCAGGCTGACGCCCAGTCTTGCCGCGATCTCACCCACCCGCGCCAGTTTGTCCTTGACCGCGGTGTGGACTTCGGTGAGGCCGAGCTCGGCACCACGCCGTTCGACAATCGTGCTCGCGCGCGCGGTGACAAACGCAACTTCGACCCCGGCTTGGCGCAACAGCACCAGGCCCAGCCCGTCATGGACGTGAAAAGCCTTCAGTTCGTGGCCCTGGCTGTCAAACAGCAAGCGCCCATCGGTCAGCGTGCCATCAATGTCGAAGCAGGCCAGTCGCACGCGTTTGGCGCGCTCGACAATCGTCGCGGGCGTGTCGTCCAGGAGGTTATAGGGCATGGATTCACACCACCCGGGCGCGCAGCAGGTCGTGGATATTGAGCGCACCGACCACCTGGTTGTCCGGATCGACCACCAGCAATCCGCTGATCTTGTGCGCTTCCATCAGTTGCGCCGCCTCCACCGCGAGCGCGCCCGAACCGATCGTGCGGGGTGATCTGGTCATCACCTGGGTAATCGGGGTGCTGCGCAGGTCGACATCGCTGTCGTCCAGGCTGCGTCGCAGGTCGCCATCGGTATACAGCCCCAACAGCTTGCCGGCGTCATCGACGATGGCGGTCATGCCCAGGCGCTTGCGGCTCATCTCCACCAGCGCCTCGCTGACGCTGGCATCGGCCTTGACGCGGGGTACCTGCTCGCCGCCGTGCATGATGTCGGCGATGTGCAGCAGCAGGCGCCGGCCGAGCGCGCCGGCCGGATGCGAGCGGGCGAAATCGTCGGCGGTGAAGCCGCGCGCTTCCAGCAAGGCGACGGCAAGGGCATCGCCCATCGCCAACGAGGCGGTGGTGCTGGAAGTGGGCGTCAGGTGCAGCGGACAGGCTTCGGCCGGGACGCTGACGTCGAGATGGACATCGGACGCGAGCGCCAGCGTGGAGTTGTTGCGACCGGTCATCGAGATCAACCGGTTGCCCTGGCGCTTCAGGCCGGGCAACAGCATCGCCACCTCGTCGCTCTCGCCCGAGTAGGACAGCGCCAGGACCACGTCGGCATCGGTAATCATCCCCAGGTCGCCGTGGCCGGCTTCGCCGGGGTGCACGTAGAACGATGGCGTGCCGGTGGAGGCCAGGGTGGCAGCGATCTTGCGCGCGATGTGGCCGGACTTGCCCATGCCGGTGGTGACCACGCGGCCGCGCACGTCCAGCATCAACCGGCAGGCGGCGCTGAACTCGCCATCCAGCCGGGCGGCCACCGCGGCGAGGGCCGTGGCTTCGATATCGAATACGCGACGACCGCTGCCGGCGAAGTCGGTTCCAGGGGAGTCTTGGACGGGGCTGGGAGATGTTGCCATTTCGGAGGAGGGGGCTTTCCGCTAGGCTGGGAGGGTTGATTTTACCCAGTTTGTCCGGCTGCGTACCCCATCCGCTGAACCCGTCCCCACCATGGAGCGATGGATGCATGCGAGTGGTCCGATCCGGATCGATTCCTGCTTCCATCCGGCGAGTCGATTTCGCCGCTTTCGTCGAGACCCGAAACTTTGAATCCTGACACCATAAAAACCCTGATCGAGCTCGGCTTGCCGGGCGCCCGCGCCGACGTATCCGGCGAGGATGGCGTGCATTTCGACGCGACCGTGGTCAGCGACGCATTTGCCGGCAAGCTGCCGCTGGCCCGGCACCGTCTGGTCTACGCGACCCTGGGTGACCGCATGGGTGGAGAGATTCACGCCCTGGCACTGAAAACATTGACGCCCGCTGAAGCCGGGCAGGGCTGAGCATGCAACAGATCGTCGTGGAAGGTGGCAACGTCCTGAACGGCGAGGTGCGGATCTCCGGCGCCAAGAACGCCGTGCTGCCGATCCTGTTTGCGACCCTGCTGGCCGATGCGCCGGTAGCGATCAGCAACGTCCCGCACTTGCACGACGTGGTGACCAGCGCCAAGCTGCTGGCCGAGATCGGCGCGGGCATCAGTATTGACGAGCGCGCGCTCGGAGGAAGCGGGGGCATCACCGTGGATCCGACCACGGTGCACAGCCAGGTGGCGCCCTACGAGCTGGTCCGCACCATGCGCGCCTCGGTGCTGGTGCTGGGCCCGCTGTTGGCCCGGTACGGCCATGCAGAAGTCTCACTGCCAGGCGGCTGCGCGATCGGCTCGCGTCCGGTCGACTTGCACATCAAGGGTCTGCAGGCACTGGGCGCGCAGATCACGGTGGAAAACGGCTTCATCAACGCGCGCGCTTCACGGCTGAAGGGTGCACGGCACGTGTTCGAGATGATCAGCGTCGGTGCGACCGAGAACGTAATGATGGCGGCGACGCTGGCCGAAGGCACCACGGTGCTGGAGAACGCGGCGATGGAGCCGGAGATCGTCGACCTGGCCGAGTGCCTGCGTGCGATGGGCGCGCGGATTGAGGGCGAGGCGACCGGCCGGATCGTGATCCATGGTGTCGAACGGCTGCACGGCGGCGCGCATTCGGTGGTACCCGACCGGATCGAGACCGGGACGTTCCTGGTGGCCGCGGCGATGACCGGTGGTCGTATTACCGCCCACCATGCGCGGCCGGACACGATGGAGGCCGTGCTCGACAAACTGGTGGAAGCCGGTGCGTTGATCGAATGTGCCGGAGACCGCATCACCCTGGACATGCAGGGCCGCCGGCCGAAGGCGGTTGACTTGACCACCGCGCCGCATCCGGCGTTTCCCACCGACATGCAAGCGCAATTCATGGCAATGAACTGCATCGCCGATGGGGTCGGGGTGGTAACCGAGACGATCTTCGAAAACCGCTTCATGCACGTCAACGAACTGGTGAGGTTGGGCGCGGACATCCGCGTCGACGGGCACATGGCAGTGGTGCGCGGGGTCGAGCAGCTCAGCGGGGCCCCGGTGATGGCCACCGACCTGCGCGCCTCGGCGTCACTGATCCTGGCCGGGCTGGTCGCCAGCGGCGAGACCACCATCAGCCGTATCTACCACCTCGACCGCGGCTACGAGAACATCGAAGAGAAGCTGTCCGGCCTGGGCGCGAAAATTCGCCGCATCGGTTGACGGCCCGGACGTCTACTGCACCGACTTCACCCGCAAGTCGATCGTGTCCTTGCCATCCTTGCGCTGCAGTATCCGGGCCGGGATCGGCATGCCTTCCACCAGCCAGACAACAGTCTGCTTGTCGCCATCGGTATTGACCACCTTGGTTGCCTGGCGCTCCTTTCCGCCAACCGTGATGGTGTCCTTGCCCGTGACCTTGTAGCTGAGTTGCTTGACCCGGCCGTCATCCACCAGCCGGTAGTTCAGCGGCTTGCCTGCCGCCTGGTCGCGCACCAACGCAAGGTTGATCAACAGCGCATCCATGTCGCCGGCCTTCAGCTTGATCGGGCCCGCCCGGTCGGGCTTGACGTCGCCGCTCCAGTTGGCGACACCCTTGCTCCAGTCGTAGGTTGCGCTCTTGTCGGAATTCTTCACCAATACCTTGGATGAATCCTTGCTGCTGATCGGGCGCCAGTGGCCGGCGTGCTCTTCGAACACGGTGACCTGGCTCAGGTTGGCGAGCGCATTGCTGATGTCCAGGCTATAGCGCCAGCGGTTATCGCCAGCCGGTGCCAGGGTCATCTTGCCGTCGGCCTGCATGCCCATGTAACTGGCCTGGTAATTGGCGGTGAACGGCTCGATCGCCATTGCCGGCGCGCTGGCAATCAGCAGCGCAGCGACGGTGAACAGCCCGCGCAGCTTGGCTGAGGTCGGAATCATGGGCAGGTTGGTATACCGCATCTAGTCAACTCCTTGGTATTCGACCAGGCGCAGGTCGTAGGTGTCTTCGCCATTTTCCCGTTGCAGTATCCGGATCGGGGTTGGTACGTTCCGGACCACCCAGATGATGGTCTGGTCGCCGCCATCCTCGAGCCGGCTGACCTTCATCGCCTTGTACGGGAGGTCGCCAACGGTGATGCTTTCGTACTCGTCGGCGACCAGGTAATGATGATCGCGGGTGCGGCCGTCGTCGACGAATCGATACTCCAATTGTTTGCCCGGCGCGGCATCGCGGATTACCGCCAGGTTGATCAACAGGCCGGTCATGTCGCCGGGACGCAGGTCTATCGGGCGGCGGCGGGTGTCCTTGACGTCACCCTGCCACCGGGCCGTACCAGAAGCCCAATCGTAGATGCCCACGGTTTGCTTGCGCGTGAACAGGCTCTTGTTGACGGTGGCCTGGCTCAGCGGGCGGTAAGTTTCGCCGGCCAGATCGAACACCGTGCTTTGCTCGGCGTTGATCCCGACGACGCCGAACAGGCCACGGGTGCCCCGCATTACCAGGTCGACCCGCCAGCGCGCGCCTTGCTGTGGCACCAGTTGCATGGTCGCCTCGCCCAGCTGCTTGCCGCCCTTGTAGACCAGATAGCTGGCGACGAACGACTCCAGTACAGGCTCGGCCGCGATCGTGGTTGTGTTCGCTTCGATGGCGGACGGCTCCGCAACAGCTGCCTGGGCCTGCGCATGTGCCGGGACCTGCAATGACAGTGCAGCCAGCAAGGTCAGCAAGGGGTTGAGTAGTGGTCGGGACATGGGCTCGCCGTAATGGTTTGACGCAGTGAGTTGATGCGGCGGGTTGACGCGGTGATCAATCGGCGACGTGGTCGGTAATGTGCAATTGGTTACCTGAATCCAGCTGCAGCGGCGCACTTAGCGGCATCCCGTCCAGGCATACCTGGTCGTCGGTCAGTGTGACCCGTGCACTGGCGAGAAGTTTCAGCGTCGCCAGCAGCAACGGGTGCTCACGGGCCAGCACCCGCCGGGTCAGTTGTTCGGCATCGTCATCTGGCAAGACGGGCACCCGGGTCTGGGAGATCACCGGGCCACCATCGAGCTGGGCAGAGACGAAGTGCACGCTGGCACCATGTTGATCGGCACCCGCGTCCAGTGCCTGCTGGTGGGTGTGCAAGCCCTTGAAGGCGGGCAGCAAGGAGGGGTGGATATTGATGATCCGGCCGGGTCGTGCACGGACCACGGGTGCACTGAGCAGGCGCATGTAACCGGCACACACGACCAGGTCGGCGCCAACCTGGTCGATGCGTTCGAACAATGCCTGGTCATAGCTGGGCCGGTCCGGGAAGTCGCGCGGCCTGAGCGCGACAGTGGGGATGCCGGCCACTCGCGCACGCTCCAATGCGGGCGCAAGGCGGCGGTCGGAAAACACTCCGACCAGATCTGCGTGAAGGTGCTGCCCGGCGATAGCGTCGATGATCGCCTGCAGGTTGCTGCCGCGCCCGGACACCAGCACGGCGATGCGGAAGGGGCCGGGCGTCACGATGGATGGGACATGCTTGTGGATCACGGGTCTGGGACGTGGATGAGAAAGTCAGCTGATCTGCATGCGTGGGCGGTTGCCGGGCTTTACGACCTCGCCGATCCGGTGATGCGCCAGTGACACGCGGTCGAGTTCCGACTCGACGGCGGCAACCGAGCCTTGCGGCACCACCAGCACGAATCCGATGCCGCAGTTGAAGGTCCGCCACATTTCCGCGTCGGCGACGTTGCCTTCGCGTTGCAGCCAGTCGAATACCGGTGGCAGCACGATCGCCGACGCCTCGATCTGGACACCCAGTTCCTCCGGGATCACCCGGATGATGTTCTCTGACAGGCCACCGCCGGTGATGTGTGCCATCGCATGCACGGCATCGCCGTGTTCACCGTGCAGCAGCGCCAGTACCGGTTTGACGTACAGCGCGGTCGGCGCCATCAGTGCGTCGATCAGCCTGGTCCCGCCAACCTCGACATCGTCCGGACGGCCGGCACGGTCGAAGATCCGACGGATCAGCGAGTAGCCATTGGAGTGCGGGCCCGACGAGGCAATGCCGATCAACACGTCCCCGGCCTCGACCCGCGCGCCATCGCGCAATTGCGACTTCTCTACGGCGCCGACGGTGAAGCCAGCCAGGTCGTACTCGCCAGGGGCATACATGTCCGGCATCTCGGCCGTCTCGCCGCCGATCAGTGCGCAGCCGGACAACTCGCAGCCCTTGGCGATGCCGCCGACCACGGCCACGGTGGTCTCGATATCGAGCTTGCCGGTGGCGAAGTAATCCAGGAAGAACAGCGGCTCGGCCCCCTGCACCAACACGTCGTTGACGCACATCCCGACCAGGTCGATGCCGATGGTGTCGTGGCGCCCCAGTTGCTGGGCCAGCTTGAGCTTGGTGCCAACGCCGTCGGTGCCTGAGACCAGCACCGGCTCCCTGTATTTGCCCGACAGGTCGAACAGGGCACCAAACCCACCCAGCCCGCCCATCACCTCGGGCCGGAAGCTGCGTTTGACCAGCGGTTTGATGCGTTCGACCAGCTCATTGCCCGCGTCGATATCGACGCCAGCATCGCGATAGGTCATGGGAGTGTTGGGGGGCGCGGTGGGAACGGTCACGGCAGGCTCGATGGCACGGGAAAGCGGCGATTTTAGCAGCCGCGGCCGCCGGCAACCGGCTTTGATGGACGTGCCGGCCGCCGTGCGGCACCATTTCAGCACGATAACCAGTACACGGGAACGACCATGGCGTGCGTAACGGGTGTGGCAAACGACGGATACGGCCGGATACAGCCGCGCAAACGCGGTCGCGTGGCCACCGGCTGGCTGCTGTGGTGGGTCTGCACAGCCGCATTGCTGCTGTGCAGTTTTGGCGCGGCTGCGCAGCGCGTTGAGGGCGACCGGGCGGCGGCGCGTGGGGCCTATTCCGCCGAGGTCGAGGTCAACGGTCAAGGTGAGTCCGAGCGCAATATCGGCTTCTCCCGTGGCCTGGCCCAGGTCATGGGGAAACTGTCGGGCGACCGCGACGTCGGCTCCGAGCCCGCCGTCACCCGGGAACTGCGCCAGGCCGGCAAGTATGTGCTGGGCTACGACTACCGACAGGACGAAGGCTTGTCATCCAGCGGTGCGCCCAGTTTCAAGACCACCCTGGTGGTCCGCTTCGACGAGGAGAAAGTCGACGCACTGACCGCCGCACTTGGCTTGCCAGTGTGGCCGCAACCGCGACCCAAGCCGGTGTTATGGCTGGCCATTGACGACGGTAGCGGGCCAAGGCTGGTCGACCTGTCGAGGGCGGATGCGGCGCGCTCGGTGCTCGATCGTGCCCAGCAACGTGGTTATCGTCTCGGCCTGCCCAACGGCAGCGCGGCCGAGCAGGCTCTGGTGGGCGCGATCTGGCGCGGCGACAGCGGCGTGGTGGCGCGCGGGTCGGCACGCTACAGCCCGCCGATGCAGCTGATCGGCAAGTTGTACCGCGACGGCGGCGCCTGGAAGGCGGATTGGATCTTCGTCGACAAGGGCAAGGTGTTGTCGAGCTGGTCCGAGTCTGGCGCCAACGCGCGCCAGCTCATGGCCACTGGAGCCGACGGTGCCGCCGATGCACTGATGAAACGGTATGCCAAACGCAGCCAGACCGGCCCTGCCGGAACCTACCAGGTGGCGTTCACCGGCCTGGACAGTGCCGATGACTACCTGCGTCTGGCGGGTTACCTGCAGCAGCTGTCGGTAGTCCGCGCGGTGGTTCCACTACGCGCCAGCGAGCAGCAGGTGGAGTTCAACCTGGAACTGGTGTCGGGCCTGACAGGGTTCGAGCTGATGATCGATGGTGATGGGGTGCTGGCTGGTGTCGACTTGCCAGCGGACCCTTCCATCCCGATTGGCAGTGATATCGACGCCGTCGATGGTGCGCCGATCGAAGGCCCGGTCCAGGCCCCACGCCGCACTGCGGTATACCGGTTGCTGTGATGGACGATACCAACGCGCTGCAAGACATCGCCCGCTTCCTGCGGCGGCTGCAATGGGCGGCGCTGGGCTTGTTCCTGTGCTGGGTGTTGTGGCTGCTGGCACCGGTGCTGACGCCGTTCGTGCTGGGCGCGTTGCTGGGCTGGCTGGGCGATCCGCTGGTCGACCGCCTGGAGCGCGCCGGCAGGTCGCGCAACGTCGCGGTGGTGCTGGTGTTCAGCGCGATGATCCTGCTGGTAGCGCTGGTGCTGCTGTTGCTGGTGCCGATGATCCAGGATCAGATCCGGACGCTGGTGCAGTCGGTCCCGCGCTACCAACACTGGGTTGTCGCCACGGCAATGCCCTGGCTGGAAGCCAGGACCGGGATGGAGCTTACCGGCTGGTTCGACCTCAATCACGTGATCGAACTGATCCGCAGCAACTGGGAAAGTGCCGGCGGCTTTGCCAGCACCGTGCTGGGCTACATGTCACGCTCCGGATTCGCCCTGATCGGGATGGCGACCAATGTCGTGCTGTTGCCGGTGGTGACGTTCTTTGCACTACGCGACTGGGACCGGCTGGTGGCGCGGGTTGCCGCGCTGATTCCGCGCGACCAGTTGGAGACAGTGAGCAGGTTGGCGATGCAGTCCAGCAACGTGCTGGGCGGGTTCCTGCGGGGCCAATTCCTGGTGATGTTGATCTTGGGCGTGATGTACGCGGTTGGCCTGTGGGGGGTTGGGCTGGACCTGGGCATCCTGATCGGCATCATCGGCGGCATACTCACCTTCGTGCCCTATGTCGGGCCGGCTACCGTGCTGGTGCTGGGCTGTGTCGCGGCGCTCGTCCAGTATGGGGACTGGCAGCATGTCGCCGGGGTATTGGCGGTATTTGGCATCGGCCAGTTGATCGAGAGCTATTGGCTGACACCGAAGTTGGTGGGTGACCGCATCGGACTGCACCCGGTGGTGGTGATATTCGCGGTGCTCGCCGGCGGCCAGCTGTTCGGCTTCCTGGGCATGCTGATTGCATTGCCCTGCGCGGCGGTGGTCAACGTGCTGCTGCGTTATGCCGAGGAGCGCTACACCCATAGCCGGCTGTACGCCGGCGATTCACCGACCATCGTGACCCGCGAGGGCTACCCGCCGGTGCGGCCGTATCCGCTGGAGCCGGAGGACGAGTGAAGCCCGCGCGCACCGTGCCGCAGTTGCCGCTTGCGCTGCGCTATCCGGCTGACCAGCGGCTCGATACCTTTGTCGGCGCTCCGCCCGGTGCACTGGCGCAGTTGCGTGGGCTGGTCGAGGGAAAAACCGGTGATTGGTTGTACCTGGCCGGCCCGACCGGCGTTGGCAAGACCCACCTGTTGTTGGCCAGCTGCGCGGCCACCGAAGCGGCGGGCGGGCGCGCTGCCTATTTGCCGCTGGTCGCCGCCGTTGGGCGATTGGCCGATGCGCTGGACGCACTGGAAGGCAACGATGTGCTGGCACTGGACGGGCTGGAAGCGATCAGTGGCCAGCGCGACGACGAGGTGGCGCTGTTCGATGCCCACAACCGTGCCCGCGCGGCCGGTACCCGGATCATCTACGCCGCGCGCGCCAATCCCGATGCCCTGGGGCTGGTGCTGCCAGACCTGCGCTCACGGCTGTCGCAATGCAGCCGGATCGGGCTGCAACCGTTGAGTGAAGAAGGCCGCCGTGAAGTGCTGCGACAACGCGCACGACGTCGCGGGTGGTTGCTGGAGGACACCGCGCTGGATTGGTTGCTCAAGCGTGTCGACCGCGACCTGGCCGGACTGGCTGTGTTGCTGGACCGCCTGGACCGGGCGTCGCTGGCCGCTCAGCGGCGTATCACCGTCCCGTTCCTGCGCGAGACGCTGGGGCTCTGAGCTCGGCATCCAGTTCGGCCAATCGTTGCGGAGTCCCGACGTCGGTCCAGCGGCCCCGGTGGTGGACGCCGGTGACCATGCTGCGTGCCATGGCGGCACGCAGCACGGGCGCGAGCTTGAATCGTGGTGGTTGCTCGCGCGCGCCGGGGGCGTCACCGATCACCGCCTGCCAGTCATCAAACAGCGCCGGACGGTAGATGCCGATACCGGAAAAGGTCAACCGGTCCTCGCCGTCGCTGTGTAGCAGGGTCCGCTCATCCAGGGCGAAATCGCCGTCCGGGTTGTGCGCGGGGTTGTCGACCAGCACCAGGTGCGCGTGGCCGGTGGGTTCGCGCGGCAAGTCGGCAAGGTCATGATCGGTCCAGATATCACCGTTGATGGCGATGAAGGGTGCTTCATGACCCAGCAGGTCCAGCGCGTTCCACATGCCGCCGCCGGTTTCCAGCGGCACCGGACCTTCAAAACAGTAATGCAGCCGCAGGTTCCAGCGATCGCCGTTGCCCAATACCTGTGGAAACTGCTCGGCGAGCCAACTGGTGTTGATCACCACCTCGCGCACGCCCGACGCGGCAAGCCTCTCCAGGTGCCAGACGATCAGCGGCTTGCCGCTTGCCGGAAGCAGCGGTTTGGGGGTGTGGGCGGTCAGCGGGCGCATGCGCTCGCCCAGGCCGGCAGCGAGGATGAGCGCTTTCACCCGGCGGGGACCCGGAACGGCCGTGATGCCAGCGCGGGGATCACGTGGCGCTGCAGGATCGCCGCCAACGGCGCAAGCTCGGGGTAGCGCGGCAGTACGATCTCCAGATAGCTCACGAACCGCGGCACGTCAGCGAGGTACTTGGGCTTGCCGTCGCGATGCCACAGCCGGGCGAAGATGCCGATGATTTTCAGGTGCCGCTGCACGCCGATCAGGTCGGCATCGCGGCGGAATCGCTCCAGTGCCGGAACCGGCAGCCCGGCTTGCAGTGCGCGCGCATGGTAGCGGCCGATCCACGCATCCACGTGCGCTTCCGGCCAGCTCAGGAAGGCATCCTTGAACAGGCTGATGACGTCGTAGGCGATCGGGCCGCGCACGGCGTCCTGGAAATCCAGCACTGCCGGTCCCGTGTCCTGCGCCCCGTCGTTGTCGGGCACCGGCATCAGGTTGCGGGGCATGAAGTCGCGATGCACGAACACCTGCGGCTGGGCGAGCGCGGCATCGGTCAGCTGGCGATAGACGTGTTCGAGCGTCGCCAGTTCGCCATCATCCAGGACGATGCCCAGGTGCTGGCCGAGATACCACTGGTCGAACAGATGCAGTTCGCGGGCCAACATCGATTCGTCATAGGCCGGCAGGTCGGCAGGGCAGGGCAGGGCCTGCAACCGCAATAGCTGTGCGATGGCCGCATCAAACAGTTGGTCCGCGTTGTCGGTTCCGATCACCTGCAGGTAGGTGTTGATGCCCAGATCCTCCAGCATCAGGAAGCCGGCATCGATGTCCTGCGCGAGCACGTGCGGCACCCGCACGCCACCGCGTTCCAGCAGCTCGCGCACGCGCAGCCACGGCCGCACGTCCTCCTTGTCGGGCGGAGAGTCCATCACGATCCAGGTGCCGAAGTCGCCGCTGCCGACCGTGTTGGTCGCACGCCAGTAGCTGCGGAAACCGGCATCCATGGACGCGCGATCCAGCACCAGGCCAGGGTGGCCGCTGGCAGCGCGGGCCCAGGCCAGGCGCACGGCCGCGCGCTCGGGACACTCGGCAACAACCGGCACGGTCATGTGCGCCCCGTCGACCGGCAGTGGGTTGCCGGACGACTCAGCAACAACCGTGCTCACCGCGTTCCAGGGTGGTGGCCGCGGCGGCCACGCCGGTGGTCTCGCCGCGCTCGCCGGCCTGGTGGTGGGCGGCGATCACCTGGGCGACGCTGGCGGTGACGCGTTTGCCCATCGGAATGTGCAGGAACTCGTTGGGGCCGTGGGCGTTGGAATGGGGACCCAGCACGCCGGTGATCATGAACTGGGCGCCGGGGAATTTCTCGCCCAGCATGCCCATGAACGGGATCGAGCCGCCTTCACCCATGTACATCGAGGGCTTGCCGAAAAAGGCCTGGCTGGCATCCTCGATGGCCTGGGTCAGCCACGGTGATTGCGCCGGTGCGTTCCAGCCGGTGGAGGACTTCTCCAGCTCAAGCGAGACCTGCGCGCCGTTGGGCGGGTTGTCCAGCAGCACCTGCTTGAGCAGCTCGCCGGCCTGCTTTCCATCCAGGGTTGGCGGCAGCCGCAGCGACAGCTTGACCGCGGTGTGGGGACGCAACACGTTGCCGGCGGAATCCAGTGACGGCATGCCATCGATTCCGGTCACCGACAAGGCCGGCCGCCAGGTGCGGTTGAGCACCAGCTCGTCCAGCTCGTCACTCATCGGCGTCATGCCGTCGAGCAGCGGAAATTTGTCGTAGACCGCCGACCCCAACACCTGCGCACACCTGTGGGCCTGCTCCAGACGCTCGGCGGGAACCTCCACGTGCAGCCCCTCGACCACGATCCGGCCGGTGCTCTCGTCCTCGAGTCGCGACAGCAACTGCCGCAGCAACCGGAAGCTCGATGGCACCACGCCCGACGCGTCGCCGGAATGCACGCCCTCGTCAAGCACCTTGACGGTGAAATTGCCGCCCGCCAGCCCGCGCAGCGACGTGGTGCACCACAGCTGATCGTAGTTGCCGCAGCCCGAATCCAGGCAGACCACCAGCGAGGGTTTGCCGATACGCTCGGCGAGGTGGTCGACGTAGGCCGGCAGGTCGTAACTGCCCGATTCCTCGCACGCCTCGATTACGATCACGCAGCGCGCATGCGGCACGCCTTGCTCATGCAGCGCCATCACCGCGGTCAGCGAGCCGTAGATCGCGTACCCATCGTCGGCGCCGCCACGGCCATAGAGCTTGTCGCCCTTGATCACCGGCTTCCAGGGGCCGAGGTCGTCATCCCAGCCGGTCATCTCCGGCTGCTTGTCCAGATGGCCGTACAGCAGGATGCAGTCCTCATCGCTGCCGCCATTGGCCGCCGGGATCTCGATGAAGATCAGTGGCGTGCGACCTTCCAGCCGGACGACCTCCAGTTGCATGCCGGGGATAGCCTGTGCCCTGGCCCACGTTTCCATCAACGCCACCGCCTGGTCCATGTAACCGTGTTCGACCCATTTCTCGTCGAACATCGGTGACTTGTTGGGGATGCGGATGTATTCGATCAGCTGGGGGACGATCTCGTCGTCCCATTTGCCGGCGATGAAACGTTCGGCTACGGCGGTGTCGATCTTGCTGGCGGCCATGGGGGGCACCTGTATTTCCAGTGAGCCGTCATTGTACCGCCGGTGCCACGGATAGGACTTTTCCTACCCGGTGGCGCGGCTTGCACCCTGATTGCGATGGCGGCTTTGGCGATAGCGGTGTTGCTGGACGAGACGGAGACTGTATCCACCGGCAACACAGCTGCCGGCAGGAACGGAAACCCCAATTTTCGCAACAGGAGTCTCGTCATGAAAAGCCTCGCACTCATTGCCAAGTCGTTGGTCCTCTCGCTGCTGTTGGCGGGCACGGCCCTTGCCGCAGAAACCGTCAACGTCAACACCGCCGACGCGGCCACCATTGATCGCGTGCTGCTCAACGTCGGTCCGTCCAAGGCCCAGGCCATCGTCGATTACCGTGAAACCAATGGTGCGTTCCAAAGCGCCGAGCAACTGGCGATGGTCAAGGGCATCGGGCTGAAGACGATCGAGAAGAACCGCGACCGCATCACCGTGGGCAGTTCCAAGAAGTAGGTCGCCGCCGAGTCAACGTGGGCACGGATTGCCCGTGGAGTCAGGGGGAACCCTGGACAGGGATGTACGCCGCCCGCCGCAGAGGGATCTGCGGCGGGCGGCAGCTTTGTCAGCAACCGACGTTGGCGCGGCCTTGGTGCGGCATCGCTGCGTGGATAGACTGGGCGCCCGTTTCACGAGCTGCAGTCATGGATTCGCGTGCTATTGGGTCAAGTGTTATCCCGGCAAGCCAGTACCGGCGCGAGCGCTGGCGCAACCAGCTCGGCTGGACCCGCGAGATCCTTCGGCACGGGCCGGCAGATGACTGGGACTGGCGGCTGTCGATTGCCGAGATCGAATGTGATGCCGCCTTCTCGCCGTTTCCCGGCGTTGATCGTGAGCTGATGCTGCTGTCCGGCAATGGCGTGCGGCTGCGCTTCGACGGTGGCGAGGCAGTGACCCTGCAGCGCCCGTACGAGCGCCATCGCTTCTCCGGCGAATGTGGCGTCACCGGAGAGCTGCTGGATGGGCCCACCCGGGACTTCAACCTGATGTGGCGCCGCGACCGTGTCGAAGCCGAGTCGTGGCACCGACCCCTTGTGGGCCCTATGGTGATCTTCGGCGAGCCGGACACGACCTGGATTGTCCATATGCTCGCTGGCGACGCGCGCTTCGCCGCCGATTCGGGGCTGGCGCCGATGCAGGCCGCCGATACCGCCATCCTTGTCGCCTCCGAGGCGCGTGTGCGCTACGTTCTTGAGGGTGCTGGCGAGATTCTGGTGATGCGGATCAGCCCGCGCTCGCCCCCTCAATAGTCGCCCCCTCAATAAACGTCGCGGCGGTAGCGTCCATCGGCCGTCATCGCCTCCAGCGCAGGGCGGCCGACGATCTGGGCCAGCACCTCATCCACGGCCGGTGCCATGCCCTGGAGGCTGCCACAAACGTAGATTGCTGCGCCCTGTTCACACCACGAGCGCAGTTCCTCGGCCCGGGCCTGCACCAGGTGTTGCACGTAGTGGCGCTGCTCCTGGTCGCGCGAGAACGCCAGGTCAAGGCGCTCGATCCGGCCTTCGCGGTGCCAGTGCTCGAACTCGTCGCGGTAATGGAAATCGTGCTGGTGCGTGCGTTCGCCAAACAGGACCCAGTTGCGATGGTGACCGGCCTGGACCCGTTCGCACAGCAACGCCCGCAACCCGGCCAGGCCGGTGCCGTTGCCGATCAGCACCAACGGGCGATCGTCAGCGGGGCGATGGAACGACTCATTGCGGCGGATCCGCAGGTCGATCCGCGTGCCCGGGTCGGCGTGCGCGGTCAGCCAACCGCTGCCAATGCCGGGCGTGTTGTCCGGGTGCCAGACCTGTCGTACCAGCAGCCGCAACTTGCCTTCCGCGGGAATGGAGGCGATCGAGTAGGCACGGTGGGGCAGTGGTTGCAGCTGGTCCGCAATCGCCTGGGCCGCATTGCCATCGATCGACTCGGGTGCCAACAGCCGGCTGCGAGCTACCAGTTCGGCCAGCGAGACCGGGCCGGCGCCGTCGTTCACCATGGTGTCGCCGGCGAGGGCGACGCGGTCGAGCCAGGCCTGGACCGTGGCGGCGCCGTGGCGTGGACCGACTTCGGCGATGTCGCCGGCTTGCCAGGTCAGCTCGTCAGCCTCGTGCGGCAGCAATGCCAGGTCGAACACGGGACCGCCCGGACTGCCGGGGTTGAGCAGATGACGTTCCTGCAGTGACCAGGCGCGGTAGCGGGGACGGCTCCAGTCGGGCTGGTCGCTGTCACCCCCCAACTGACCCAGGTGGTACTGCCAATGGCGAAGCGCACCGGGATCGCAGTCATCGACCTCGATCAGGTCGAACAGCGGCTGCGCGCCGGCATCCCGCAACCAGGCGTCCAGCCGGTGGCCGAAAGCACAGAACTCACCGTAGTCGCTGTCACCCAGCGCAAGCACGCCGTAGCTGAGATGCTCCAGGCGAAGATCGGTCCGGCCCATGGTCCGCTCCACGAAAGCGGCCGCCGGATCAGGGGCATCGCCTTCGCCGGTGGTGCTGGCTACAAACAGGGCACGTCGGGTGTTCTGCAGCTGGGCGTAATCCAGTGTTTCCAGCGCGACGACCGCCGCCTGTTGGCCAGCTTGCTGCAATGACTCCGCGGTCCGTCGCGCCAGATCTTCGGCTTGGCCGAACTGGCTGGCGTAGGCCACCAGCCAGCCTTGGCTGGCGCTGTCGGGGTCGAGCATTGGCTGGGTGGCGATATCCGTCGCCGTCGCACGTCGACGCGTCTCGCCCAGCAACGCGATGAATCCCAGATAGGCCAGCACCACCGCAGCTGCCATCAACAGCCTTGGCCGGCCCGGATCGATCCATTGCCATGGCTCGACCTGCCAACCGGCCAGCGCGATGGCCAGCAGCACCAGCATCAACGCCAATAGCAGGTTGCCACGTCGACCCGGAACGGCAGTCGCATTGGTCGGGTGCATGGTGACGATCGTGCTCATTGCGATTGCACGTGGCTCGCGAAGGCAGGCGTCATCCGGCTGGAAAAACCGTCACCTTCGTGCCAGGTCAGCAGTACTGCCAGACCGCGGCGCTGGGCATAGTCCCAGCCCCGCTGCGGGCCGAGCACGGTCAAAGCGGTGGCCAGGGCATCGGCCTGCATGCAGCTCTCGTGCAGTACGGTGACCGACGCTAGGCCGTGTGTCACCGGGAACCCGGTGCGTGGATCGATGGTGTGCGAGTAGCGTTGACCCGCGTCGTCGAAGTAGTGCCGGTAGTCGCCCGATGTCGCCATCGCAAGCCCGTCCAGCGCAACTACCCGCTGGATGTCGTTATCGATCGTATCGTCGGGTGCCGGGCGTTCCACCGCGATCCGCCAATCGCTGCCGTCATTCTTGCGTCCATGGCCACGGAGCTCACCGCCGACCTCGATCAGGAACGCTTCCAGTTTTTGTTCGAGCAGGAACCGTGCGACCTGGTCGACGCCATAGCCTTTGGCAATGCCGGACAGGTCGACATAGACACCACCGGGCTGGGTGACGGTGCCATCGGCGTTGACCGATAGCTGCTTCCATCCGATCCGTTTGCGCGCCGCGGCCAGTGCCTTCGACGCGGGCGGGTGCTGGCGATCGTTCCCCGGTCCGCTGTTGCCTGGCCCAAAACCCCACAGGTTGACCAGCGGTCCGACCGTCGGATCGAACGCGCCCTGGGTTTCCGCGGCCAGCTCCAGCGCCGCGTCGACCACTTCGTGCAGTTGCGGCGGCAGCATGACGCTGGTGCCAGCGACCGCGTTGTTGAAACGACTGAGGTCGGAGTCGGCTTCCCAGGTGCTCATCTGCGCAACCACCCGATCCAGCTCGGCCTGGATACCGCGCCGAAGTGCCGGCAGCTCGCCAGGCTCGGCCTGCAGCGTCACCGCCCAGGTCGTGCCCATCGTCTGCCCGGCGAGTGTCTGCAGTGGCATGGCGATCGCCGCCAGCGGCCACAGCAGCCACCCCAGCATCAGGCTGACTGCCAGGGCACCGATGCGCATGGGTCCGAGTCCGACGTGCATCGGTTACAGCGGCAACACTTCGAGGGTCGCCACGTAGCTGAGGCGGCGTTCGCTGGCTTCCGGTACGGAGGTGTGCTGGTCGGTGCTGGTGGTCTCCAGCCAGTACATGCCGGCTTCCGGCCAGGTCACCTCGAACTTGCCGTCCGCGTCGCTGATCAGGTTGATCTGGTTCTGCTGGTCGCGATAGCGGGTGCCGCCGGGGACGACCTCGATCTCCAGCCCCGACGCCGGCTTGCCATCGATCAGCAGCTGGAAGGTCGCGGTTTCACCGGCGTAGAGATCGTTGGGATGGGTGATCGGTACCAGTTCCAGTCCATTGCCGGTGGGCTGGAGCACGGTGGTGGTCGGCGAGCCGACCGTGGCGAAGGTCTCCACGCGTCCCAGTCGCTGGGACACCTGCACGTCAGTGGCACCGGCCGGTATTGCCTCCGGACCGCCGCGCCAGCGCTTGGCCTCGCCATCGAGCTGGTAGCGCCCCATCAGGCCGTCGTTGACCACGGCCAGCTTGTAGGTGCCCGGCTGGGTGAGTTCCAGGTCGAAAACACTGCGGTACTTGCCGGTCGCCGGGTTCGCCGGCTGCAGCTGGCTGCCATCGGGCGCGGTGATCTGCAGCCCGTCCAGGCGCAGCGGCACATGGTTGAAATAAAACAGGTCGTTGGAGACCGCGGCGTCCACGGTCACCCAGCTGCCCACGTCCGAGAACACCGTGGCGGAGGGACGCAACCACGCCTTGTGGGCGAATGCGCTGGGGGCGAAGCAAAGGCTTAGCGAGACGGCGATGGCGATGGTGCGCAGGTTCATCATTGGAGTCCTTGTTGATTGAGATTGAGGTGGTTTGATCGTTGTGCAGTCGGTGACCGGCCCGGAGCGCGGCTCAGGGCTCCAGCGACAGCCGGACCTGGCCCAGCTCGCTGTCGCCTTCGGCCTGCATCTGCTGCGGCGCCTGCACCGGCCACTGGAAAGGAATGCTGACGACCTCGCGCCCGCCGACCTCGCGCGCGGCCTCGATGATCAGTTCGTACTTTCCCGGGGCAAGCCCTTTCAGTGGAGCGCGGGAGTCGTCGAAGCGAAGTTGCTGTTGGCCCGCCGGACGGGTCGCACCGCTGACGCCATCGACCGGCATCGACAGCGACCGGCCGCTGCGGCGCCACCACTGGCGCATGTCCTTGAGCCACTTGCTGCCTTCGTCGCCCTTCATGTCGTGGTCGTACCAGACGGCAAGATTGGCAGCCACGGTATGGTCCGGTCGCTCGATCCACACCGCGACGTAGGGCCGGTGGTACTCGGCCACGTTCATCCGTGGAATCTCCACGGTCAGGTTGAGCTCGGCGGCGGGCAGCGCGGCCGGAAGCACCAGCAAGGCGGCCAATACCAGCGGCCGGAAGCGTCTGGACGCAAACAATCGGGGCACGGAAGGTGAGGGCGAGCGCATACGGAATACCTGTCTTGTCAGTGCATGAATAGGAGGATCAACAGCGCCGGCACGGCCACGCCCAGACCGACCATGGGCCAGGTTTTGCCGCGTTGGCGCGAGTGCATCTGCAGCAGCCACAGACCGGTCAGTGCGAACAGCAGGCAGGCAACGGCGAAGAGGTCGATGAACCAGCGCCAAGCCGTACCGGTGTTGCGGCCCTTGTGGAGGTCGTTGAGCCAGGCGATCACCCCGCGGTCGGTGCGCTCGTATTCCAACTCCCCACTGGCGCGGTCAATCGCCAACCAGGCATCGCCGCCGGGGCGCGGCAGCGAGATGTAGATCTCACTGTCTGACCACTCCACCGGCCGGCCAGCAACGCGCACGCCCATCTCGCCCGCCAACCACTGGCTCACGCTGGGTGGCAGCGGCGCGGCGTCATCGAAATCGCCCGCCAGGCTACGCAGGATGCTCGGCGGCAGGATGTCGACAAGATTGGTGACCGCCGGCGTGGATTCGATCTGGGCGGCGTGGTTGAGGGTGAACCCGGTGACGGAAAATGCCAGCAACGCAAACAAACTGAATGCGGCACTCATCCAGTGCCAACGATGCAGTGTCTTCAGCCACCACCCACGGGTGGCGGTGTTTCCAGGCGTTTTTGGGGAGGCAGCAGACATTCAGACCAGCTTACTATCAATGAGAATCACTCGCAATTGGGATATCCGTGCCGATTGCTCAGAAGTCCACGTTGAGCGACAACCACAGGCGACGTCCGGCTTCGCTGGTGCTGCGGCTGTTGGCATAGGCGAGGCTGCCGTTGTCGTCATACGGCAGGTAATCAACGAAATCCTTGTCGAACAGGTTGTAGACAGCGGCGTTGAGGCTGACGGCGTCGGTGAGCTGGTAGCGCCCGCCGAGGTGGAATTGCGAGTACGGCTTGTAATCGCCAAGTTGTTCCTGAACCGCGCTGTCGGCGCCGCGATAGCGCGAGCTGCGGTACTCGGCGCGCAGGTACATATCCAATGCATCGCCCGCCTGCCAGTTGAGGCTGGCGTTGAGCAGGTGCCTGGGTGTATCGGTCAGCGGCTCGCCCTTGGCTGCCCCGGTCTTCTGCTCGCTGTCGATATGGGTGTAATTGAGCAGCAGCTTCAAGCGCTCGGCCAGGGGCAGTTGCATGGCGAACTCGGCGCCACGGGTTACCGCACTGTCGATGTTGACCGTTTGGCCGAGCGTCGCCGAGCTAGGGAAATAGCCCACGTCGACGCAGCTTGCGCCATCGAAATAGGCGCTGTCGTACTCGGCCTGGCTCAATCCATAGGCGCAGTTGGTGACCGGCGTTCCACGCGCGATCTTGTCGTCGAAGTCGTTGTTGAACACGGTCAAGCTGGCGCTGAAGCCGTTGGCGGTGGCGTAGTACGCGCCCAGTTCGGTGGTCGCGCTGGTTTCCGGCTGCAGGCTCGGCGTACCGATCAGTGGAATCGTGCCCTGGCCGCCAAACCCCTTGATGCCAGCGGTGAGATCCTCGACGTTCGGCGAGCGGAATCCTTCGCTGTAGCCGCCCTTGATTACCCAGTTGGAACTCGCGTTCCAGACCAGGTAGGCACGTGGACTGAGATGGCTGCCGAAGGTGCTGTGGTCATCGCGGCGTGCGCCGAGGGTCAGGTTGAGCGTGTCGTTGATCCGCCACTCGTTTTCGGCGAACAAGGCCCATTGATGGAACCCGAACGGCGCCGAGGCGATGCCATCGACCAGCTCGGCATCCAGGTACTGACCGCCGATGATGAGTTTGTTCGGGCCGATGTCGGTGATCAGCTTCGTGTCGAAGACGCGGTTGGTGTTTTCCAGTTTGCGCGGACCGTCTGCATCAGCGGTGCCAGCAGGAAGCAGCCGCCCGATGGTCTCGGTCTTGCTTTGCTGCAGGCTGGTTTCCAGCGTGCCAAAGGCGAGCCGCGCATCCCACGCCAGCGTCGCCTGGTCGCGGTTGAAGCGCAGGGCCTCCGCATAGCCACGACCGCCGAGTGTGCCCATCTGGCCTTCGCTGTTGTCGTACTTCTGGCGGTTGCCGGACAGCTCCAGCCACAGGTCATGGTTGTCGGATGGTGTCAGCACCAGGCGCGCGCCGACATTGTGGTTGTCGTAGCTGACCGGGTTGGCTCCCATCCACGGTTCGATCTGGTTGCCATTGACATCGCGATAGGTGGTTCGGGCCTGGTCGCGCTTGAAGTACCCGCCCTGCAATGACAGGCCCAGCAGGTCGTCTGCCAGCGGGCCATCGAGATAGAAGTTGGTGCTATGCGAGTCGCCGAACTGCGCGTGCTCCTGCCGGGTGGTCTGTACTCCCACCGAGCCGGCCCACTGGGTGCCGACCTTGCGGGTGATGATGTTGACCACGCCGCCCATCGCGTCGGAGCCATACAGGGTCGACATCGGCCCACGAATGATCTCGATGCGCTCGATCGCCGACATCGGCGGTATGAAGTTGTTGGCGGTATTGCCGAAATTGTTCGGGCCGACGTTGCCGGAGGTGTTCTGGCGGCGGCCGTTGATCAGCACCAGGGTGTACTCGGCAGGCATGCCCCGCATGCTGATCTGCGGAGCGCCGGTCTTGTCCACGCCCACGCCGACATCCACGCCTTCCACATGCACCAGCGCATCGGCCAGGCTGTGGATGGGCCTTTGTTCCAGGTCCTCGTGGGTGATTACGGTGATGCTGGCGGGAGCCTCGCGCACCATCTGCTCAAACCCCGAGGCAGTGACTACCACCGCATCCAGGTCGGTCGCGCCTGCGGCGGCACTGGCACCTTCGGCCAACGCGGGCTGGGTCAGGGCAGCCAGCAGTGCGACGGCAAGGGTCGCCCGACGCAGGGTGCGGGAATGGGTTGGGGTCACAAGGGTCATAAGGGTCACGGGAGTCATTGAAAAGCACGGGCTGCCGGTCGGGCAGGCGCGCAAAGGTCAGCAGACGGGAGCCTGCTGGCAACGGTGGATGGGGTTTGGCGCGGCGCTATGCGGTGGTGTGGCTCAGGTCTCCGCCCAGTGGCGCAGCAGGTTGTGATAGACGCCGGTCAACTGCAGCAGTGCATCGGGGTCGGCGCCGGAGCGGGTCAGGGCCTGGATGGACGTGTCCAGATCGAACAGCAGCCGGCGCTGGCCATCGTCGCGGATCAGGCTTTGGGCCCAGAAAAACGCCGCCAGGCGCGCGCCGCGGGTCACCGGCTGCACTTTGTGCAGGCTGCTGGATGGATAGATGATCAAGTCGCCGGCCGGCAGTTTGACCTCGTGCTCGCCATACGTGTCGTGGATCACCAACTCGCCGCCTTCGTACTCGTCGGGCTCGCACAGGAACAGCGAACACGACACGTCGGTGCGCAGGGTGGCGGCGAGCTGTCCTGGCGGCGCGGCAGGGGTCATCACCGCGCCGTCGACGTGGAAGCCGTATTGACCACCACCTTCGTAACGATTGAAGCGCGGCGGCAGGGTGCGCAGTGGCAGCACGGCGGCGAAGTACTGCGGACTGGCCGCCAGCGCCGCCGAGACCACCTGTCCCAGTTGCTGGCGCAGCGGCGACGCATCGGGGAGTTGGAGATTGCGCTTTACCTGCGCGCCTTGCGGACCGACGGTTTCCTTGCCGTCGGTCCACTGCGCGCCATCGAGTGCCTGGCGGAACCGGGCAAGCTGGTCGCGATCAAGGATTCCCGGGACGTGCAACAACATGGCGTGGCTCGCTCAGAAGTGGAAGTTGGCGGTCAACATGACCGAGCGCGGCATCCCGGGCGTGTAGCGGTAGCCGCTCTTGTTGATGGCCGCCACGTAGTTCTCGTCCAGCAGGTTGTAGAGGTTCAACCGCAGATCCAGATGCTCGCTGACCGCGTAGCTGGCGACCGCGTCGACCACCCAGTAGTCCTCGGTATAGGCGGGCGTGCCGACGGCGCCATCGTTGCCGCGCTTGAGCTCGCCGGAGTAGCGCACGCCGCCGCCGATGGTCAGGCCGACAGGCAACTGGTAGGTCGACCAGGCAGTGAACGCGCGCTTGGGCGTGTAGGCCAGGTCCTGAGATCCGTCCGTCGATACGGTCGGGCCTTCCAGCACCTCGGCATCCATGGTGGTAAAGCCGGTTGAGACCGACCAGGCGTTGCTGATCTTGCCAACCGCGCTCAGCTCCAGTCCACGCACGCGCTTGCGGCCGCTCTGGTAGTACTGCTGGTCGACCGGGTCGCGCACAACTTCGTTGCTGATGCGGGTGTCGTACAACGCGGCCGTCAACAACAGTCGCTTGTCGAGCAGGTTCCACTTGGTGCCGATTTCGGCGGTCTTTGCTTTCTGCGGGTCCAGGGCCGGGTTGTTGGCGCTGCTGGCCGATGAGCTCAATTCCAGGTTGCCGCCGCCCGGCGGTTGCCGGGCGATGGCGTAGTTGGCATAGACGCTGGCATGGGACGCCGGCTTGTACAACGCGCCCACCTTCCAGTTGACCAGGGTGTCGGAGACCTCGGCATCCACGCCGGGCGCGATCGATCCGTCGGCAAGGGCCCCGCAGTCCGGACCGCGGCGCCCGCCGCACGGGACCAGGCTGCTGAAGGCCGTCTTGTAGTGATCCAGACGGACCCCGCCGTTGAGCTCGAACTGCGGGTTGAAGGTGATGGTGTCGAACGCATACAGCGCGACGGTGTCGGTCTGGCCATCGCCGCGAGCGCCGTTGTGCTCCCACGCCAGTCCGCTGACGTCCGGATTGGGGGCATAGATATTGGCGGCTGGCCATGCGGTGCCGGCAAGCTCGTCGACGCCGCGGGTGGCCAGGTTCTCGCGGGTCAGTTCCAGACCGGTGTTGAGGTCGTGCTGCACGCTGCCGGAGGTGAAGCGCGTGGCCAGGCTGGTCTGGTTGGTGATGATCCGGCTGCTCTGGTCCTTGAAGGTCGGCAGTGAGCGGGCGATGGTCCAACTGCCCGCGTCGGTGATATCCGGAGTGACCAGGTTGGCGGTCGAGCCCATGAAAGCGGTCAGCATGTAGTCCTGCCGGGTCCGTCCCCACCGTGTGGTGTTGGTCAGCCGGGTGTCATCGGACAGGTCGTGCACGACCCGCAAGGTGGCCATGTCGGCGGTGACATCGTCATAGTCCGACAAGGTGCCGTAGAAATTGCGCGGATCCACCGGCGGTGCGGCCGCCAGTTCCGGACGGGTGGGGTCCGGTGAGCTGTAGCCGGGCAGGCCAATGGTCGGCACGCCGCCGTCGGGCAGGTTGTTCTGTTGTACATGGAGCAGATTCAGGTACACCCGGGTCGCCGAATGCAGCCCGAAGGCCAGCGACGGCGCGATCGCCCAACGCTTGTTCTCGATGGTATCGCGGCCGGGGACGCCGCTGTCCTGCGCCATGACGTTGAGGCGGAACGCATTGGCCGCGCCGAAGGTCTGGTTCCAGTCCGCGGTGACCCGCTTCTGGTCGGCGCTGCCGTAGGACGCGGTCACTGATGACTTGTTGCGTCCGAACGGTTGCTTGGTCACCAGGTTGATGGCGCCGGTGGGGGCGGTGCGGCCGTTGTCGGTGCCCGCCGGGCCCTTGGCGACCTCGATCTGCTCGATGTTGAACACGTCGCGGGAGATCGACCCAAGGTCGCGCACGCCGTCGACGAAAATGCTGCCGGAGGTATCAAACCCGCGCAGGTAGATCGCGTCGCCGGTGGTGGTATTGCCGTTCTCGCCAGCGTAGAACGTGCCGACGCCGGGGCTGTTGCGCAAGGCCTCGGTCAGCGTCGTCGCGCCCTGCTCGTTGAACAGGTCCTTGCCGATGATGTTGATGGTCTGGGTGGTGTCGACCAGCGGCTGGCTGAACTTTGGCGACGACAGCTTGCCCGATGAGTAGACCTTGCCGCGTTTGCCGTGGACGTTGATCTCGTCCAGCTCGGTGGTCTGGAGTACGTCGGCGGCGGGGCCGCCAAGGTTCTGTGCCGATGCGGCCATCGGTGCTGCCAGCGCCAGGCCGGTGATGAGTGAGACTGCGGTCAGCGATTGCGAGGATGCCGCGAACCGGGACGAATGCTTGCGGCTTTTGATGTGGCTCATTTCCATGCCTTGTATAGGGTCGCGTTGCGCTCGGAGGGCGGCGCATGACTACGCAAGTCAATGACGGTTTCGAGGGGCGTCATTTAAACGCAATTGAGAACTATTCGCAATAGATAATTGGAAAATGACGCCCGTGAGGCTGCCTGCGAGCAGGCCCCTGACACCGGTTCGGGGGTGGCGTCGCCGCCGTTGTTCAGCGGTCGTCGAGGGTCCAGACGACGCCGTCGTCGACCTTGACCGGGAAATTCACCACCGGCTCGTAGGCGGGCGGACACAATGCGCGGCCGTCGCGGACATCGAACTTGGCGCCGTGCAGGACGCATTCCACGGTTGCCTCCTTGCCGTCGAAGTTGCCGGCCGACAGTTCGAAGTCTTCATGCGAGCAGCGGTCCTCGAAGGCGTAGTAGGTGCCATCGAAATTGACCACCATGATCGGCGTGTCGCCGTCCCAGGCGACCGTGGATTCGCCCGGTAACAGCTCGGCGGTGGTACAGACGCGGGTCCAGCCGGTCATGGCGTCATTCCGCGTAGGGGTTTTTCCAGCACCTCGAACCGCAAGTCATCCCGCCGCGGGATGCCAAAGCGCTCGTCGCCGTACGGAAACGGTTTGAATAACCCGGTGCGGCGATACCCGCGTCGTTCATAGAACGCGATCAACTCCGCACGCACGTCGATCACGGTCATCCGCATCACCGGCAGTTGCCAGTCATCGCGCACCACGCGCTCGGCCTCATCCATGACCCGCTTGCCGATGCCGCCGCCCTGCAGGCTCGGCTTGACCGCGAACATGCCGAAGTAGCCAGCACCGGTGTCTTCGCAGACGTGAGCGCAGGAAAGCAATTCGCCGCCACGCTCGAGCAGCAGGATCCGGCTGCGATCGCGCTCGATATCGCCACCCAGCACCTGTGCATCGATCCGGTTGCCGTCGAGCACGTCGGCCTCGGTGGTCCAGCCCTGGCGGCTGCTGTCACCACGGTAGGCGGCCGTGACGAAGGCGACCAACGAGTCGATGTCAGCAGCGATGGCGTTGCGGAAGGTGGCTTCGGGCATGGATGGCATGAATGGACTCAGCGGCTACAGCAGCAGCTTGCGGACTTTTTCCAGCGCGGTCACGAACGCATCGATCTCCGCGAACGTGTTGTAGAACGCGAACGACGCGCGGCAGGTTGCGGGCACCCCGAAATGGTGCATCAGCGGGTGCGCGCAATGATGGCCCGAGCGCACCGCCACACCTTCCAGGTCGAGCAGGGTGGCCAGGTCGTGCGCGTGTGCACCTTCGATCAGGAAGCTGATAACGGCCGCCTTCTCGCGGGCATGGCCGAAGATGCGCAGGCCCTCCACTTGCGACAGCTTGTCGGTCGCGTAGGCCAGCAGTTCCTGCTCGCGTGCCTCGATGTTGCCCATGCCGATGGCGGAAAGGTAATCCACCGCCGCGCCCAGGCCAATGAAGCCGGAGATGTTCGGCGTGCCGGCCTCGAACTTGTGCGGCGCGTCGTTGTACACGGTGCCTTCAAAACGCACCTCCTTGATCATCTCGCCGCCACCCAGGAACGGGGGCATCGACTCGAGATGCTCGCGGCGTGCCCACAGCACGCCGGTGCCGGTCGGTCCGGCCATCTTGTGGCCGGTGATGGCGTAGAAGTCGCAGCCGATGGACGCGATGTCGAGCGCACGATGCGGCGCGGCCTGGGAGCCATCGACGACGGTGACGATGCCACGCTTGCGCGCCTGCCTGCAGATCTCGCGCACCGGATTGACCGTGCCCAGCACGTTGGAGACGTGGGTCAATGCGAGCAGCTTCACCTCCGGGGTGAGCAGGCCATACAACTGGGCAAGGTCGAGATCGCCATGCTCGTCCAGCTCGGCGACCTTCAAGGTCGCTCCAGTGCGCTCGGCGACCAGTTGCCACGGCACGATGTTGGCGTGGTGCTCCATCCGGGTCAGGACGATGGCGTCGCCGGGCCGCAAGCGCGGCAGCGCCCAGCTCCAGGCGACCAGGTTGATCGCGAACGTGGTGCCGCTGCACAACACCAGTTCGTTCGCGCGCACGTTGAGGAACTTCGCCAGCTTGTCGCGGGCGCCTTCGTAGGCGTCGGTTGCCTCGGAGCCCAGCGCGTGGACGGCGCGGCTGACGTTGGCATTGTGACGACGATAAAAGTCATCCACCGCCTCGATCACTACGGCAGGTTTTTGACCGGTGTTGGCCGAGTCCAGGTAGACCAACGGCTTGCCGTGGACCTGACGGGACAACAACGGAAAATCGGCGCGCACCCGGGCCCAGTCGATCGGTGTGACAGCGTTGCCTGCAACGTCATCCGATGCGGGCTCGCGGGCATGCTGGTCGGGCAGTCCGCTGGCGTGGGGCGTGCCGGCTTCCACGTTCATGCCATTGCCACCGTTTCCGCCAGTGCCTGATCCAGCCGTGCCGACGCCGCCTCGCGCGTGCCGATGTCCTCGAACACCGCCAGGGTTTCACGACAGAATGCCGCGGTCAGCAGCGCACGCGCCTGTTCGACCGGCAGCCCGCGCGAGCGCATGTAGAACATCGCCGTCGGGTCCAGTTGGCCCACCGTTGCGCCATGCGCGGCCTGTACTTCGTCGGCGTTGATCACCAGCACCGGCTGGGTGTCGATTTCCGCGCCTTCGCTGAGCAGCAGGTTCTTGTTGGACAGCATCGCATTGGTGCCATCGGCACCTTCGCGGATCTCGATGCCGCCATGGAACACCACCCGGGCCCGGTCGGTGCCGATGCCGCGCCAGGTCAGTTCGCAACTGGTATCACGACCGGCATGGTCGATCGATAAACGTGTGTCCACGTGCCGGCGACCGGCACCGAGCAATACGCCGTTGGCGTGCAGGCTGGATGCGTTGCCCTGCAGGAGCACGTTGAGCTCGTGGCGCGACAGGCCCGCACCCAGCTCCAGGTCCAGTCGTCGGTATTCGGCGCGCTCGGCGAGCACCGCATCGGTGCGGCTGATCAGCGTCGCGCCGGGGGCTTCGGCTTGCACCCGGGCATGTGACAACCGGGCGCCGACGCCGACATGGACATGCATCAAGGTGTTGGCGAAATGGCGGTGCTCGGCGCCCGCCAGCTGGTGTTCCACCACACTCAACTCGGCGCCGTCGGACAGCTCGATCAAATGGCGCAGATGCCAGGCTTGATCGCCTTCGGCCGCAGCGCCGATGAATACCAGGTGCACCGGTGCGGTCGCGCGGGTATTGGCTTCGGCACGCAGGACCATGCCTTCGGTGGCCAGCGCCGCGTTGACCTTGGCGAACACTTCGTCGCCACGTTCGAACCTGCGCGCCAGGAAACTGGTCTGGCGGGCGTCGCCGCTGTCCAGCACCTGCGACAGTGGCTGCAAACTCACCCCGGCCGGCAGTTTGGCCAGGTCGGACGCGGCCGCATCGAAGCGACCGTTGACGAACACGATTCGCGGCGCGGGGATGCCGGCCAGCAGTTCGCGATCAAACGAGGCGGTGCCCGCGGAGGGTGCGAACGCACGACGCTCCAGCGCCCGCAACGGGGTGTACTTCCAGCTCTCGACGCGCGAGTGCGGCAGACCATCGCGCAGGGCCGCGTCGAGCGCGGCACGGCGATGGTCACCCAGGCCCCCGGCATCGCGGGCGGGCAGGGTGTCGAAAGATGAGGCAAGCGAGTCGAGCAGGGCGCTCATCAGGCAACCGCCTCCGGCGCGGCGGTGCTTGGTTCAATCCGGTCCTTGATCCATTCGTAACCGTGCGCTTCCAGCTCCAGCGCCAGTTCCGGCCCACCGCTCTCCACGATCCGGCCATCGGCCAGCACGTGCACCGCGTCCGGCTTGATGTAATCCAGAAGGCGCTGGTAGTGGGTGATCACCATGAACATCCGGTCGGGCGAGCGCAGCGCATTGACGCCGGCGGCGACGGTCTTGAGCGCGTCGATGTCCAGGCCCGAGTCGGTCTCGTCCAGGATCGCCAGCGTCGGCTCCAGCAAGGCGAGCTGGAAGACCTCGTTGCGTTTTTTCTCGCCACCCGAGAAGCCCTCGTTGACGCCGCGGTGCAGCAGTTCGTCCTTCAGGTGCAGCACTGCGAGCTTCTCGCGCACCAGCTTCAGGAACTGCATCGAATCGACCTCGTCCTCGCCGCGCGCCTTGCGCTGCGCGTTGAGTGCCGTCCGCAGGAAATAGGTGTTGTTCACCCCCGGGATCTCGACCGGGTACTGGAACGCGAGGAACACCCCGGCGGCGGCGCGCTCCTCGGGCTCCAGCGCCAACAGGTCGCGGCCCTTGAACGTCACCGAGCCTTCGGTGATCTCATAGCCCTCGCGACCGGCGATGACGTTGCCCAGAGTCGACTTGCCCGAGCCGTTGGGGCCCATGATGGCGTGGACCTGGCCGGGCTGCAGCTCCAGGCTGAGGCCCTTGAGGATTTCCTTGTCACCGATGCGGACATGGAGGTTTTCGATCTTCAACATGATTGTGTTCTCGTGATTTTTCTTGAAATTCGGCTCAGCCGACCGAGCCTTCGAGGCTCACTTCCAGCAACGCCTTGGCTTCCACCGCGAACTCCATCGGCAGTTCGCGGAATACCTGCTTGCAGAAGCCGTCGACGATCATCGACACCGCATCTTCCTGGCCAATGCCGCGGCTGCGGCAATAGAACATCTGGTCGTCGCTGATCTTGGAGGTGGTGGCCTCGTGCTCGACGGTCGCGGTCGGGTTGCGCACCTCGATATACGGGAAGGTGTGTGCGCCACAGTGCTTGCCGATCAGCAGCGAGTCGCACTCGGTGTAGTTGCGCGCGCCTTCCGCCGACGAGGCGATCTTGACCAGGCCGCGGTAGGTGTTCTGCCCGTGGCCGGCGCTGATGCCCTTGCTGATGATCGTGCTCTTGGTGCGCTTGCCGATGTGGATCATCTTGGTGCCGGTGTCGGCCTGCTGGCGGTGGTGGGTCAGGGCGACGGAGTGGAACTCGCCGGACGAGTCATCGCCGATCAGCACGCATGACGGGTACTTCCAGGTGATCGCCGAACCGGTCTCGACCTGGGTCCAGTGGATACGGCTGCGCGCGCCGCGGCACTCGCCGCGCTTGGTCACGAAGTTGTAGATGCCGCCGACGCCGTTCTCGTCGCCCGGGTACCAGTTCTGCACCGTGGAATACTTGATGTCGGCTTCTTCCAGCGCGACCAGCTCGACCACTGCCGCATGCAGCTGGTTCTCGTCGCGCATCGGCGCGGTGCAGCCTTCCAGGTAGGACACCTTGGCGCGGTCCTCGCAGATGATCAGGGTGCGCTCGAACTGCCCGGTGTGGCCGGCATTGATGCGGAAGTAGGTGCTCAGCTCCATCGGGCACTTCACCCCGGCCGGGATGAACACGAAACTGCCGTCGGAAAATACCGCCGAATTCAACGCGGCGAAGTAGTTGTCACCGGTGGGCACCACCGTCCCCAGGTACTTCCTGACCAGTTCTGGGTGGTTCTTGATCGCCTCCGACATCGAGCAGAATATGACGCCCTTGTCGGTCAGCTCCTTGTGCACGGTGGTGCCGACCGAGACCGAGTCGAACACCACGTCCACCGCCACACCGGCCAGTTTGGCGCGCTCGTGCAACGGGATGCCAAGCTTGTCGTAGGTGTCGATCAGTTCCTGCGGCACCTCATCAAGCGACTTGTACTTCGGCCCCTTGGGTGCGGAGTAGTAGCTGAGCGCCTGCAGGTCGATCGGCGCGATGTTGAGCTTGGCCCAGTCAGGCATCGGCATCGTCAGGAAGTGGCGATAGGCCTCCAGACGCCACTCGGTCATCCACTCGGGCTCTTCCTTGATCGCGGAGAGCTGGCGGATGATGTCCTCGTCCAGTCCTGGCGGCAGGCTGTCGGTTTCAATATCGGTGATGAAACCGGCCTCGTACTTGCGGCCGAGCTGTTCGTGGATTTCACGGTTGGGCATGTCCGCCTGCTGCGTGGTCGCCGCGTCTGGAGGCGTGCGTGAAGTCGGGTTTTCAATGGTTTCGGTGGCCATGGGCTGCCTACTGTCGGTTATGCGTTGGAGAGACGAAGGTCAATGCGCTTCGGCCCGGAAAGAGGGGGTGGTGTGGGGGCCGTAAGCGGCGTCAGCATCTGGGCCAGGCTGACCGCGCGCAGCGCATCGGCCACGACATCGTTGATGTAACGCCAGTTGGCGCGCATGTTGCATGAATCCTCGATATCGCAATTGCCTTCGTGGATGCTGCATTCGGTCATTGCAAACGGGCCTTCCATCGCCTCGACGATTTCGATCAAGGTGATCGACCCGGCCGGGCGGGCCAGCCGGTAGCCGCCGTTGGCACCACGGAAGCCCTCCACCAGACCCGCCTGGGCCAGCGGCTTGAGCAACTTGCTCACCGTTGGCGTTTCCAGGCCGGCACGGTCGGCGAGCTCGGGCGCGCTCAGAACGACCAGGGGATCGGCGGCCAGCACCGTGAGCACGATGGTGGCGTAATCGGTGAGTCGGGTGACACGCAACATGGCTGGACCCTCAATCAGTACCGTTATTGTACGGATTATCGGGGCGGGGGCCAAGTACATTTACCGGTTCCCTCCCTTTTCTCCCCCGGAAGCTCGTATGCCGCGAAAGATCATCGCCCGTCACTCCGCCATTCACGGCAACGGTGTGTTTACCGTTGCGCCCATCGCCAAGGGCGAGCGCATTGTCGAATACAAAGGGTTGCGTCGTACCCACCAGGAAGTGGATGCCGGCGATACAGGCGACCCGGACTCGGGTCACACCTTCCTGTTCACGTTGAACGACGAGTACGTGATCGATGCCAATTACCGTGGCGGGGTCGCGCGCTGGATCAACCACAGCTGCGAGCCCAATTGCGAAGCGTTGCTGGAGGAGCACGACGGTGATGACCGCAGCAAGGACCGGGTGTTCATCGAGGCGATCAATGACATCGCGGCGGGCGAGGAGCTGGTCTACAACTACGGCATTACCCTGGCCGAGGCCCACACCGCGCGCATGAAACGCATCTGGACATGCCGCTGCGGTGCGGGCAGCTGCACCGGCACCATGTTGCAACCCAAGCGCAAGAACAAGCGGAAAGACTGAGCCATTCGTTAATATCGCGCCATTCCCAACACTGCAGGAGCCAGCGCATGAGTTCGATCCAGGGAAAGGTTGCCATCGTCACCGGCGCGGCCAGCGGAATCGGCAAGGAGATCGCATTCGAGCTGTCGCGTGCCGGCGCATTGATCGCCATTGCCGACATCAACCTGGATGGCGCCAAGGCGGTTGCCGATGAGATCGGGCAGGCCGGTGGCAAGGCGATCGGTGTCGCGATGGATGTCACCGATGAGGCAGCGGTCAATGCCGGTACCCAACAGGTCGTGGATCAGTTGGGCGCGGTCGATATCCTGGTGTCCAACGCCGGCATCCAGATCGTCAATCCGATCGAGAACTACAGCTTTGCCGACTGGAAGAAGATGCTCGCGATCCATCTTGATGGCGCGTTCCTGACCACCAAGGCGGCGTTGCCGCACATGTACCGCGACGATGGCAGCGGCAAGGCGAGCCGCGGCGGCGTGGTCATCTACATGGGCTCGGTGCATTCCCATGAAGCGTCGAAGCTGAAGGCGCCGTATGTCACCGCCAAACATGGCCTGCTGGGCCTGGCGCGGGTGTTGGCCAAGGAAGGCGGCGAGCGCGGCGTGCGCAGCCACGTGGTCTGCCCGGGCTTTGTCCGCACGCCGCTGGTGGACAAGCAGATCCCGGAACAGTCGAAAGAGCTCGGCATCAGCGAGGAGGAAGTGATCCGCGACGTGATGCTGGGACAGACCGTCGATGGCATCTTCACCACGGTCGAGGACGTCGCCAGGACGGTGCGCTTTCTCGCCGAGTTCCCCAGCGCCGCACTGACCGGGCAAAGCCTGGTGGTCAGCCACGGCTGGTACATGCAATAGGCCGATGCTGAAGTCCGCCGTGTCGGCATAGGCGCATGGTCGGAGTGACGTTTGACAGGCGGTGGGACCGGAAAACCCGGGTAAGCTTTCGCGCAGACCCTGCTTTTCGTGGAACTTGCATGCGCCTGCTCCCGATGCTGTCCATCCTTGTCGCGCTGGCGCTGCCGTTCAAGGCAGCCATAGCCGCGACAGCGAAATCCGGGGCGGTCGAGCCTGGCACCATCGAGCTGGATGGCCGGATCGACCCGGTTGAATGGCAGGGCGCGCGCCACTTCGATGACTTCCTGCTGACCCAGCCGTTGTCGCTACAGCCATCGCCATACCCGACCGAGGCCTGGGTGCTGGCCACGCCCGATGGCCTGGCGGTCGCGTTCCGCAGCCTGCAGGCGGCCGACGTGCCGCGCGTGCGCACCCGCACCCGTCGCGACGAGGATGCACAGGTCGACCGGGTCAACGTCGCGATCGACTTCGATGGCGATGGGCGTACCGGCTACAACTTCATGGTCACCCTGGCCGGTGGCATCGGCGATGAGGTGATCACCAACGAAACCAGCTACAGCAGCGACTGGGACGGCAGCTGGCAACACGCGGTCAGCGAGGACGAGGCCGGCTGGAACGTCGAGATGTTGATCCCGTGGTACATCGCGCCGATGCGCAAGGCCGACGGCGGCACCCGCACGGTTGGTCTGTACCTGGATCGGGTGATTGGATCGACCGGTCAGCGCGTTGCCACGCCGGGCGCGAGCTTCCAGCGCCCCCGGTTCCTGTCCGAGTTCCGCCGGATCGAGTTGCCGGCCTACAGCCAGTCGCTGCTGGCGATCACGCCGTATGTGGTCGGGATGTACGACAACGTAGGTGGCAGCAGTGACTTCGACGCCGGCGCGGACATCTTCTGGAAGCCCAACGGCCAGACCCAGCTGACGGCGACCATCAACCCCGACTTCGGCCAGGTCGAGAGCGACGACCTGGTGGTCAACTTCGGCGCCGAAGAGACCTTCTTCAGCGACAAGCGGCCGTTCTTCACCGAAAACCAGGGCATCTTCAATTTCGGCCTGCTGATCGACGACAGCCAGCTGATCTATACCCGTCGGGTAGGCGGGCCTGCCGATGACGGCAGCGGTCCCGGTGACATCGGCGCGGCGGTCAAGCTCAACGGCAGTTTTGGCGCGACCAACTATGGACTGATGGCAGCCGAGGAGAACGGCGAGGCCGGCCGCTCGTTCCGGGCGTTGCGGCTCAACCATGATTTCCAGCGCCAGAACGTCGGCCTGCTGGCCACCCAGGTGCTGCGGCCGTTCCTGGACCGCGAGGCGCGCGTGCTTGGTATCGACCATCGCTGGCGACCGAACGATGCACTGACCATCACCAGCAACATGGTCGGCAGCGACATCGAGCAGGCCGGGCAGACCACCCGCGGCAGTGGCGCGACCACCGTGGTCGAGTATGAAATGGGCAACGGCTGGCGCCAGCAGTGGCTGGCGATGCATTTTGGCGATGACCTTGAGGTCAACGATTTTGGCTACCTCGGTCGCAACAACCTCAACTACGGGCATTGGCAGGTCAGTCGCCGCCTGACCGGACTGTCGCCGGATTCGGCCTACGCCTCGCACGACTATCGCGGCCGCATCATCGGCATGGACAACGACCATGGCCTGCGGTTGCAGCGACAACTGCGCCTGATCCGCTCCAGCGACCGTCGCGATGGCGGCGCCGAGTACCTGCAGCTCAACGTCAACGCGCCGCACTACGACGACCTGCTGACGCGGGGTGACAATCCATTGCACCTGCCGGGCAACGTCAGCCTGTCCTGGGAGCGCGACCGGCCGCGCAAGGGGAACTGGGCGTGGGAGTTCGATGCCTGGGCCGGCAGCGGTGGCCTGGCAGGCAATGACCAGGTCGGCTACAGCCTGGAGTTCTCCCCGACCTACTACTTCAGCGACGCCCTCAGCGCGTTCGTTGGTGGCTATGCCGAGTACACGCCGGATTGGCTGGTCTGGCAGCGCGACAACCTGGTCGGCCGCTTCGAGCAGCATTCGTTGCAGTTCAACGCTGGGCTGGACTGGAGCATCGGCCAGAGCCAGGAGCTGCGGGTGAAGTTGCAGGCGATCGGGCTGGAGGCGCAGCGCACCGGGGCGGTGCGGGTGGGTGCGGATGGCCACGCGTTGGCGGTCGATCCCACGTTGGCGGACAACCAGGTCGACGACTTCAGCCTGCGCAACCTCGGCTTCCAGGTCCGCTACCGCTACATGCTCGCGCCGCTGTCGGACCTGTATGTAGTCTACGGACGCGGCGGCTACATGCTCGACGAGTTCTCGGTCGGGCCGCGGGAGCAGTTGCTCGACAGCTTCAGCCTGCGCGACAGCGAGCAGTTGCTGGTCAAGCTGTCGTACCGGTTCGAGTTGTAAGGGCGCGGACCGGTCGCTCCTGTATGGGGTTGTCTGGGGCGATCCACTGGTCGGGGGTGGTGATCTCGAACAGGCCTTCGCGCTTGCAGCGCCGCGCCAGCGACAACAGGTGACGGTCGCGGCTGAGCAGCCAGCGGGCACCCGAGTCGCACGCCAGTTGCAGGAACTTCTGGTCGTCGGGATCGCTGCAGCGGGGCAGGGCGACGTCGGGCCGCGAGCCGGTGGCTGCCTCCATGGCATGCAACGGCGTCGTCACCGCATCGAACGCCGCGACCATCGTGGTGCAGCGATCCTCGTCCAGCTTCAGCACCGGGTAACGCAGCACCCGCAGCCATTCGGCGCGACAGTCGTGGTTGCCGACCGCGATCACGTCACCGGCCCGCAACGCCGCCTTCAGCGCCCTCACGCGTGGATCGTTGAACAGCAACAGGTCGAGGCAGACATTGGTATCCAGCACGATGCGGTGCACAGCCCGCTCGCCTGTCACGGCCGGACTTCACGGATGTCGGCCGATGCGATTCGCCATGCACGCTGATCCGGGGTGGCGCCGTCGACGACGGCCCGGCGCAACGTGTAGGCACCCACATACTGGTGGATGCTGCCATCGTGATGGGTAGCACGCAGCGCGATCGGAACCTCGATGTAGCGCGAGCCGGCGGCGGCGCCGACCTGGCCGGGCGCCATCACCTCGACCGAGATCTGGACGGTATCGTCGAAGCCATCGGCAAACTGCTTTGGCGATTGCCCGCTTGCCTTGCCGTCGCCGGACCACAGCCCATAGGCCTGGTCATGCTGGCCGGCGTTGATTGCCTCGTAATACTCACGCACCACCGCGACCGCCTGGTCCGGGCCGGGCTCTTCGGGGCGCGATTCCAGATCCGGTGACATGCCGGGCGTGGGAGCCGACAGCGGCAGTCCGCCGTCCTCATCGGGCTTGCCGTCGCTGCCGGTCGCGGCATCGATCGCGGGCGGGCTCAGCGGCGGGGGCGACCCGATCTGTCCCGGCCCCGGCTGGGTGGGCATGCCGGTGACGCTGTCGCTGGAAGGTCCGGGTTCGGGCAGGCCTTCGGTGCTGGCGGTGTCGTGGCTCACCGGTGTCGAGCGCTCACCGCAGCCAGCCAGACAGCTGGCCAAGGCCAGCAAGACACCCAGGCCAATCGTCGTGTGCAAACCGTTCATGCGGTCGGTACTCCGTTATTCGTCGAGTTTGACTACGACCAGGCCGCGCTCGATATCGGTCGACTCGATCCGGCGCGCGCTGATGCGCTCCAGCAGGCTGTTGTCGAGCCGGTAGACCGGCTCCTCGCGGGCGTAGTCGGATAGCCAGGCGCTGAGCAGCTCGCGTGAGGTGGTATTCATCACGCCGCCCAGTCCTGGCAGGTCGACCGACTCTATTACCGGGTCGCGCAGATGAAGTCCCAGGGTGTCGTGGTCGAACCGAAGGCCGCTGCTCAGCGTGAAATGCCCGAGGGCGGTCAGGCTGGTGCTGTCCAATGCCGACAAGCGGATGTCGAAGCTCAGGCGCAGGCGGGTGTTGTCATGCGGAATCGACAGGGTCGGATTGGTCAGCCGCAGCGACACCAGGCCGCCCACACGCTCGTATTGCTTCGGGAAGTTGCGGTTGAGCGAGTGCTGCAACTGCGGCTGGGTAAACGTGACCTGGCTGCCAAGCATCATGCCAAGCGCGTTGAGGGTGGAACAGCCGGCGGACAACAGGCATATCAAGGCGAACGTCGAGATGGCGACGCAGGTACGGACAACAGACTTGCAGGCAACCGGTTTGCGCATGATCGATCCTTGCAGGTTTCGTTCGCACGGTACGTGGCGACCGTGAATGGCGGGTTAGCGTGACGACGCCCGTGGCGGGCTGTATCGATGCTAGCGCGAAGTGGTTGCCGGTAGTCGAGGGTCGCGCAGTCGCGATGGCTGGCTGCGCGCAAGGCCCGTCGACATGTTGCGCTAACACTCCCGCCGCTAGCCTGTGGTTTCCCCTGACACGCAAAGGAAACCGAACATGGGCATTTCACGCCACGCCACCGCACATTGGGAAGGCGACTTCAAGACCGGCAAGGGTCAGCTCAGCACCCAGAGCGGCCTGATGGACAAGACCCGCTACGGCTTCAACAGCCGCTTCAGCGACGGAGATACCGATGAAAGCCGCGGTACCAACCCCGAGGAACTGATCGCCGCCGCCCACGCGGGCTGCTTCACCATGGCGTTGTCGGCCAAGCTGACCGAGGCCGGCCATCCGCCCGACAGCCTGGACACGCGTGCGCAGGTCGACTTGTCGATGAAGGACGGGCCGTCGCTGTCGCAGATCCGGCTGACGGTCGAGGCCCGGGTGCCGGGAATCGACGAGGCCAAATTTCAGTCGATTGCCCAGGATGCCAAGGAAAACTGCCCGGTATCGAAGGCATTGAGCGCCGTACCGATGTCGATGCAGGCGACACTGAAAGCCTGACCCGTACCGGCCTTACCAGTGAAGGCTGCCGCGCACGATCGGGCATACCCGACCGCCGGACCAGACCTCGCCGTCCCGGTCCACGTGCAGTTGCAGCCGCGCGTCGAATCCAACCTCGCGTCCCTGGCTGGCCACGTAGCGGCCGTCGCGGCCGGGCAGGCGCTGGTTGTGGGCCAGCCAGGCGGCGATGGTCGCATTGGCCGCGCCCGAAGCGGCGTCCTCGAACGGCGCTCCCGCGCCGACGAAGGCGCGCACCGTCAAGTCGTAATCGTGGTCGTCATCGGCGCGCGCGAACGCGCATATCCCCATGCTTCCGGTGGCGGCGGCAAGCTTGGCGATTGCGGGCCAATCGGGGACGGCAGCCCGCAAGCCCGCCTCATCAATGACTTCGACCAGCCACCAGCGGCGTCCTCCGTCCATCAGTGCCGGAGGCAGGTTGCCTGCTGGCAAGCCGCTCAGGGCGGCTGTCAGCCGAGGGTCATCGACCGCGGCAACCTCGGTCACCTGTGCCCGCGGTGTGCGCACCGCAATTGTCTGTTGCCTGCCTTCGCCGTGGACGGCGAGCGGCAGCACGCCGCCGATGCCTTCCTGCACGACCTGGCCTCCTTTTGCGGCCACCATGCCGGCGTCGAGCACCGCGAACGCCGTTCCCACACTGGGGTGGCCGGCGAACGGGACTTCGCGCTGCGGGCTGAATATCCGTATGCGGTAATCCGCGCCCGGCACCGTGGGGGCAAATACAAACGTCGTCTCGGGACGATTTGACCAACGGGCAATGGCCTGCATTGCCGCATCGTCCAGGCCTTCGGTATCCAGGATCACGGCCAGCGGATTGCCCGCGCCCGGCTGGTCGGCGAACACATCCAATTGCAAATAGCGGCGCAACGTCATTGCGGTGAGGCATCCTGTGGGTGTAGCCGGAGCAATGGGTGACAGTGCGTCAACCGGGCAATCGGCGGACGCTGGATTCTAAAGGGTTGTATCGAAGCAGTGGGTCAAGCAGCATTCCCTCTGCACCGGCCCGTGTGCATCGGATTGGTGCTGTCTGCACCCTGTGCTTGTGGCGCAGGCATCGGATCAGGACGAGACCCCGTTTTATTCACCCAGACCGGCGCGCGCTACCGGTTCAGTCGAGGACACATTGGTGGTTCAAGCGCATAGATGGGCAGTATTGAAATTTGGCGGGACCTCGGTATCGCAACGTGAGCGGTGGGACACCATCGGCCGTCTGGCCGGCGAACGCATGGCGGACAGTGGCGTGCGCGTGTTGGTCGTGGTCTCGGCACTGTCGGGCGTGACCAATGAGCTGCAGGCGATCTGCGACGGCGACGATGCCGACGCCCGGGGCCTGGCGCTGATCGAGCGGCATCGCGCGTTCTGCGTCGAGCTGGGGCTGGACCCCGAGCTGGTGCTGGGCGCGCGTCTGGACGCGCTGCTGGCCTTGCTGCAATCGCCGTGTGCAGTAGCGCGGCCGCTGTCGTGGCAAGCCGAGATGCTGGCCCAGGGCGAACTGCTGTCCTCCACGCTGGGCGTGGCTTACCTGCGTAGCCAGGGCGTGGATGTCGGCTGGTGCGACGCGCGCGAGTGGCTGGATGCGGCGGAACTGCCCAACCAGAGCCCGTGGGCAGGCCGGCTGTCGGTGAACTGCAAACGCGAGGCCGAGCCCGGCTTTGGCCAGCGCTTTGCCGCCCAACCGGCGCCGATGCTGCTGACCCAGGGGTTCATCGCCCGTCATGCCGACGGTGGCACCGCATTGTTTGGCCGCGGCGGCTCGGATACATCGGCGGCGTGTTTTGGCGTGCTGTTGAACGCCGAGCGGGTGGAGATATGGACCGACGTGCCGGGCATGTTCAGCGCCAATCCGCGCGAGGTCCCGGACGCCCGGTTGCTGGTGCGACTGGACTACGCCGAGGCCCAGGAAATCGCGACCACCGGTGCCAAGGTCCTGCACCCGCGTTCGATCGGTCCCTGCCGCCGCGCCGGAGTGCCGATGACGATCCTGGATACCCAGCGCCCCGAACTGCCGGGTACGCGGATCGAAGGCGCCATCGCGACCGTGCCCGGAGTGAAGGCGATCAGTCGCCGCGACGGGGTGGTGCTGGTGTCGATGGAGAACATCGGCATGTGGCAACAGGTCGGCTTCCTGTCTGACATCTTCGACCTGTTCAAGCATCACGGCCTGTCGGTCGACCTGATCGGCTCGTCGGAGACCAACGTCACCATTTCCCTGGACCCCAGCGAGAACCTGGTCACCAGTAACGTGATCGAGGCGCTCGCCGCCGATCTGGCTCTGGTGTGCCGGGTCAAGGTGATCGTGCCTTGCACGTCGATCACCCTGGTCGGCCGCGGCATGCGTTCGCTGCTGCACCGGTTGTCGGACGTATGGGCGACATTCGGGCGCGAGCGCGTGCACCTGATCAGCCAATCCTCCAACGACCTCAACCTGACCTTCGTGATCGACGAGGCGGATGCCGACGGCCTGTTGCCGGTGCTGCATGCCGAGTTGATCCGCAGCGGCGCCATGCCAACCCTGGATGCCGAGGTATTTGGTCCCAGCTGGCGTGAGATCGTCCACGGCAAGACCCGGCGGCGGACACCCTGGTGGCTGGGTGCGCGTCAGCACTTGCTGGAGCGTGCCCGCGCCGGAACGCCGCGTTATGTATACGACCTGGACACGGTGCGCAGGCGCGCGCGCGAAGTGGCGGCAGCCACCGCCGTCGACGGCTGTTTTTACGCGATCAAGGCCAACCCGCATCCGGCTGTCTTGCGCGTGTTGGCGACCGAGGGGTTCGGGTTGGAATGTGTGTCGGCCGCAGAACTGGAGCACGTGTTCCAGCATGTCCCCGGACTGTCCCCGCAGCGGGTGTTGTTCACCCCCAGTTTTGCGCCGCGCCGGGAGTACGAGACGGCGTTTGCGCTTGGCGTGACCGTCACCCTGGATAATCTGGAAGCGCTGCAGAACTGGCCGGAAGTGTTCCGTGGCCGCACTATCTGGCTGCGGCTGGACCTGGGCCGCGGCGACGGCCACCACGAGAAGGTCCGCACCGGTGGCGTCGCCGCCAAGTTCGGCCTGCCATTGGCGAAGTTCGACGACTTCCTCGCTCGTGCCCGCCAGCTGGATATCCGTATCAGCGGCTTGCACGCCCACCTGGGCAGCGGCATCGACGACCCCCGTTTCTGGCGCGAGGTGTATGCCGAGCTGGTCGGACTGGCAGACACGGCCGCCAGCGTCGAAAGCATCGATATCGGTGGTGGCCTGCCGGTGGCATACACGCCCGACGCCCATGACTTCGACCTCGCCGCTTGGGGCGCTGGCCTGGACGAGATCAAGGCCAGCTATCCGCGCTACCGGCTGGTGGTCGAACCGGGCCGCTATCTGGCCGCCGAGTGTGGCGTCCTGCTGCTGTCGGTAACCCAGGTGGTCGAGAAGGATGGCGTGCACCGGGTGGGCTGCGATGCCGGCATGAATGCACTGATGCGGCCGGCGATGTACGACGCCTGGCATGGCATCCACAACCTCAGTCGCCTGGACGACCCGGTGACGGCAACCTTCGAGGTGGTCGGGCCCATCTGCGAGACCGGCGACGTGCTGGGCCGCGCCCGGCTGCTGCCGGCCGCCACCGCCGAGGACGACGTGGTGCTGGTCGCCGATACTGGCGCCTACGGCATGGCGATGGCCAACACCTACAACCTGCGGGCGCTGCCGGCAGAGGACATCATTGAATGAGACACGGCATGAGTAACAGGCAATGAGTAACTGGAAGTTCCAGCGTGACGCGATCGACGCGTTCCGTTTCGTCCGCTGCAGTTTCGACCCCGCCAATGGGGTGGCGCAGCTGGTCTATGCGTTTGACGACGGTCCGGAACTGGTGGAGACGATCACCGTGCCGGGTGCGCCATTCGTCCTGGACGACGCGCGTGCCGCCGCGGTGGAGAAGGCGCTGCAACTGCTGCACCTGATCGCCGGGGTGAGCTATTACAAGGCGGCGGTGCCGGAGCAGATTCGGATCGACTCGTACGCCATTGACAGCGACACCGCGGCCTTGCTGGAGACCATCTATCTCAATGGCCTGGGTGAGTTTGCGTATCGCAATGGCCTGGACCTGCATGGCCGGATCCGCTTCCCGAGCGGGAAGCAGCCCGCTTCCGGCCTCGCTCCCGCGGTGGGTCTGGGCGAGCACGCGCTGGTTGCCATTGGCGGCGGCAAGGACTCGCTGGTCAGCATCGAGGCGTTGCGCGCGCTCGGGGTCGAGCAGACGGTCAGCTGGATTGGCGGCTCGCAGCTGATCAAGGCCTGCGCGGAACGTACCGGCTTGCCGACACTGAACGTCGGTCGCGCGCTGGCCTCGCAATTGTTCGATTACAACCGCGAGGGCGCCTGGAACGGCCACATTCCGGTGACGGCGGTGAACTCCGCGATCCTGGTGCTGGCTGCGCTGTTGCAGGCGGCCGGGCAGGTGGTGTTCTCCAACGAGCGTTCGGCCAGCTACGGCTCGTTGATCACTACCGATGACGGCACGGTCACCACCGAGGTCAACCACCAGTGGTCGAAGGGCTGGGCGTTCGAGTCGGCGTTTGGCGACTACGTCGAGAAGCACGTTGCCGCCGATCTGCACTATTACTCGCTGCTGCGCCCGTTGAGCGAGCTGGCGGTTGCGCGCCAGTTCACCCGCACCGATCACTACGACGCGCATTTTTCCAGTTGCAACCGCAACTTCCATATTCTTGGCGAGCGCCCGACCAACCGCTGGTGCGGGGTCTGCCCGAAGTGCCATTTCGTGTTCCTCGCGCTGGCGCCATTCATGAGCAAGCCGCGGCTGGTCGGCATCCTTGGCCGCAATCTGCTGGATGACAGCGCCCAGGCCGCCGGTTACGACGCCTTGCTGGAGTACCGCGACCACAAGCCGTTCGAGTGTGTCGGTGAAGGCCGCGAGTCGCGCGCAGCGATGGCCGCGCTGGCCGAGCGTCCCGAGTGGCGCGAGGATGCGCTGGTCAAACGTTTCGCCCGCGAAATACTGCCGCAACTCGACCCGGAAGGATTGTCGATCCAGCCGCTGTTGGTGCCCGACGACGAGCAGCGGATTCCGCCGCGACTGTGGGAACGATTGCGTGCGCATCTCGCAACTTGATGGCCAGCGCGTTGCGTTGTGGGGCTGGGGCCGTGAAGGCCGCGCCGCTTACAGTGCGATCCGCTCGCGATTGCCGGAATTGCCGCTGACGCTGCTTTGTCAGGATGATGAAGCTGCCGACGCAGCGTCCGTGGGAGATGCCCGGCTGGCGGTGGAAACCGATGCCAGCGCCGGGCGCTTGTCCAGCTTCGATGTCGTGGTCAAGTCGCCCGGCATCAGCCCCTACCGCGCCGAGGCGATTGCCGCCGCCGGGCAGGGCACCCGCTTCATCGGTGGCACGGCACTGTGGTTTGCCGAACATGCCGGCCCCGCCGGTATCGTGGATAACGCCGTCTGCGTGACCGGCACCAAGGGCAAGAGCACCACCACCGCGCTGCTCGCCCACCTGTTGCGTGCCGCCGGTCATCGCACCGCGCTGGCCGGCAATATCGGCCTGCCGCTGCTGGAGTTGTCTGACTGGCCGCAGGCGTCGCTCGATCAACCGTCACCGGACTACTGGGCGATCGAGCTGTCGAGCTACCAGACCGGCGACGTGGCCGATAGCGGCGCCCGGCCGCAGGTCGCCGTGGTTCTCAACCTGTTCCCCGAGCACCTGGATTGGCACGGATCGCAGGCGCGCTATATCGAGGACAAGCTGCGGCTGCTGACCGGCGCGCGGCCGCCGGTCGCGGTGCTCAATGCCAATGACCCCACCCTGGCGGCGCTGTCACTGCCCGGGTGCGACGTGCATTGGTTCGGAGGCGATGATGGCTGGCACCTGCGCGAGGACGCGTTGTATCGCGGCGATCATAGGGTCATGGATACCGCCGCGCTGCCACTTCCGGGTCGCCACAATCGCGGCAACCTGTGCGCGGTGCTGACCGTGCTGGAGGTGCTCGGACTGGATGCGGTGGCGCTGGCCAGCCGCGCGATGGAATTTGTGCCGTTACCGCACCGTTTGCAGATGCTCGGCACCCGGGACGCGGTCAGTTACGTCAATGATTCGATCAGCACCACCCCGCATGCCAGCCTGGCTGCGCTGGAGTGTTTCGGCGCCCGCCGGGTTGCGATCCTGGTCGGTGGCCATGACCGCGGTGTCGACTGGTCCGGCTTTGCCGCGGCGATGGCGGATCATGCCCCGGCTGCGGTTGTCACCATGGGCGCCAACGGTCCACGGATCCACGAGCTGCTTGCGCCGCTGGCTGCGCGCGGCCGCTTCCAGCTAGTCGCCGCCACCGATCTGGCCGAAGCGGTCCGGCAGGCCGAGCACGCGCTTGGCGGCGAGGGCGTTGTCCTGCTTTCCCCCGGCGCCCCCAGCTTCGGTCCCTACCGCGACTACGTTGCCCGCGGCCGCCATTTCGCCTCCCTGACAGGTTTCGACCCCAACGCGATCAGCACCATCCCCGGACTCGGCGTGAGTTGACGTGTTTTGCGGCACCTTCAGTGGTCGCGGTTGACCGCATAGTCGATCAAACCACGCAGCGCGCCCACGTGGCTGTTCTCTTCCAACCCGTCCAACGCCTGCGCGGCGAGTTTGGCGTAATCGCGCGCACGCTCGCGGCTGTATTCCAGGCCGCCGGTGGCGTGGATCGCCGCCAGCACTCCGGGCAATGAATCGGCATCGCCATGCTCGATGGCCGCTCGCAACTTGACGGCGGTGTCGGCATCGGCGTGCCTGATTGCATGGATCAGCGGTAGCGTCGCCTTGCCCTCGGCGAGGTCGTCGCCGAGGTTCTTGCCCAGGGTCTGGGCATCGGACGAGTAGTCGAGCACGTCGTCGGCGATCTGGAAGGCGTAGCCCAGGTTGAGCCCGCAATCGTGCAAGCGCTGCTGGGTGGCTTCGTCGGCGCCGGCCAGCAGCGCGCCCAGGCGTGTCGCGGCCGCGAACAGTACCGCGGTCTTGCGTTCGATCACGCGCAGGTACGCGGCTTCGTCGGTGTCCGGGTTGCGCACGTGCAACAGCTGCAGGACCTCGCCCTCGGCGATCAGGTTGGTGGTGTCGGCCAGGATTCGCTGCACCGGCATGCTGTCCAGCTCGACCATCAACTGAAAACTGCGCGAATACAGGAAGTCGCCGACCAGCACGCTGGCCGCGTTGCCCCACACCGCGTTGGCGGTACGGCGTCCACGGCGCAGGTCGGACTCGTCGACCACGTCGTCGTGCAGCAGGGTGGAGGTGTGGATGAATTCAACCACCGCAGCCAATTGGTGGACCTCGGCGCCGATACCCTTGCCCGATGGGGTGAGCGCGCCGGCGGCCAGCAGCAGCAGCATCGGTCGCAGCCGCTTGCCACCGGCGCCGATGATGTACTCGGCGACCTGGTTGATCAGCACCACGTCCGAGGCCAACCGCCGCCGGATCAGCGCATCGACGGCGGCCATGTCCGCGTGGGCGAGGGCCTGGATGGCGGGAAGGCCGGGAATGACGGATTTGCTGGCGGCGTGCATGGCGGAACCGGAAACGCTGGACCGGCAATTATAGGCGGTCCAGCACGGCATTGGCCGGGTCGCGATTGGCGAACCCGCCGCACAAATCCTACCTCGCGGCCCGGGGTTTGCCGACTGCGGTCTGCGGTTGGATCGGTATACTGGACTGCCCGTCGCCGCCCGCGGCGACCCAAAAGGACCGCACCCATGGCACGTGGTATCAACAAGGCGATTCTGGTCGGCAACCTGGGCAACGACCCAGAGACCAAGTACACCCAAGGCGGCATGGCGATCACCAAGATCAGCCTGGCCACCAGCAGCTCCCGCAAGGACAAGGACGGCCAGCAGATCGAGCGCACCGATTGGCACCGGGTGACCTTCTTCGGCAAGCTCGGCGAGATCGCCGGCGAGTACCTGCGCAAGGGCAGCCAGGTCTATATCGAAGGCTCCATCCGTTACGACAAGTACACCGGCCAGGACGGAGTGGAAAAGTACTTCACCGAGATCGTTGCCGACGAGATGCAGATGCTCGGTGGCCGTGGTGAAGGCGGCGGTGGTGGCGGTGGCGACCGCAGCGAGCGTCCGTCCCGACCGGCGGCAAGTTCGGAAGCGCCGCGTCGCGAGGCTGCGCCGGCCAAGTCGAACGATTTTGGCGCGGACTTCGCCGATGACGACATCCCGTTCTAGGAACCTGCCCTGCCGTCCATGACCGGGTAGGTGTCTGCCCGGTACCGGTCTCGACCGTCACCGCTGAAAGGCTTGCCATTGAAGTTGATCCAGACCGACCTGCCCGGGTGCGTGGTCATCGAGCCGCGGGTGCTCAATGACGAGCGTGGCTTTTTCTACGAGTCGTTCAACCACGACAGAATGCGCGAGCACGGGCTGCAGCCGGCGTTCGTGCAGGGCAACGTTTCATGTTCCACCAGCGGTGTATTACGCGGCCTGCATTACCAGTGGCCCAATCCGCAAGGCAAGTACCTCTCCGTGCTGGAAGGGGAGGTCTGGGACGTCGCGATCGACATCCGTCGTGGCTCGCCACATTTCGGTCGTTGGACCGCCGTGGTGCTGAGCGCGCATAACAAACGCCAGCTCTGGATTCCCGAAGGCTTTGCCCATGGTTTCGTGACACTGAGCGAGCGGGCGGTGTTCACCTATCTATGTACCGCGACCTACGACGCCCAGGCCGATCGCAGCTTGCGCTGGGATGACTCGCGGTTGGCGATTGATTGGCCGGTCAGCGTACCGGTGCTGTCGGCAAAGGACATGAAAGCGCCGCTGCTGGACGACATTGCCGACGATTGCCTGCCGACGTTTGATCCACCGGAGTGAGCCGTTGAAGATCCTGTTGATGGGCGGTAACGGCCAGGTCGGCCATGAGTTGCGTCGCAGCCTGGCGCCACTGGGAGAGCTGGTGGTGAGTACCCGCGATGGCCGCCTGTCCGAGGGCGGCCGGTGCGAGACGCTGGACCTGTCCGACCCGGAAGCGATCGACCGGTTGATCCAGCGCCATGCGCCCGAGGCCGTGGTCAACGCAACGGCTTACACCGCCGTGGACCGCGCCGAGGACGAGCCGGACCTGGCGTTCCGTATCAACGCCGAAGCTCCCGGGCGCATGGCCGCGGCCTGCGAGCAGGCTGGCGCCAGCCTGATCCACTATTCGACCGACTATGTGTTCGATGGCAACGCAAAACGCCCATACCGCGAGGATGACCCGACCTCGCCGCTGGGCGTTTATGGCGCCAGCAAGCTTGCTGGCGAGCAGGCGATTGCCGCCACCCACGCCCGTCATCTGATCCTGCGCACCGCATGGGTCTACGGCCTGCATGGCGCCAATTTCCTGCGCACGATGTTGCGCCTGGGTGCCGAGCGCGATGAGTTGCGCGTGGTTGCCGACCAGATCGGCTCACCAACGCCGGCCTGGCTGATTGCCGACGTTACCGCGGCCGTGCTGGAGCAGGGGCTCGCCGAGTCAGGCGTGCGTCATCTGGTCAGTGCCGGTCAAACCAGTTGGCACGGTTTTGCCGAGGCGATCTTTGCCGGGGCGGCTGATCGCGGGATGATCGATCAGGGCCCACGGGTGCTACCGATCACCACCGCCGAGTTCCCCACGCGCGCGGCCCGTCCGTCGTGGTCGGTGCTCGATACCCGCCGTCTGCTGGACGAGTACGGGGTCGAACTTCCGGACTGGCGGCAAGCGCTCGCCACCACGTTGGGCCCCGTTTCGCGCGACTAGAGCGGACAGCGTTGGTGCAGTAGTCTTGCCTGCAGGGGCGCTAGCCAGGGGAGATCTATATTGAAAGTCATGGTCAGTACTGCGCTGTTGGCGGCCGCGCTGTTCTCGACGGCCGCCTTGGCGGCCGATGGGGGCACTACCGCTACGGGAAGCACTACCACCACAACCGTTGATGTCGGGCGCTTTGTCAGGACCGACAGTTTCAACGCGATCAAGATCTCGCCGCGCGGGGATTACTATGCCGCTACCGTGCCCCTGGATGATGGCGAGCGCACGGCACTGGTGATTACGCGACGCAGCGACCACTCGATCGGCGCGACGTTCGTGTTGGGGGCAAACACGCACGTTGCCAGCTTCGCCTGGGTCAACCCCGAGCGGGTACTGATCAGCATGGCCGAGAAGTTGGGTGCGCTCGACCAGCCCCAGGCTACCGGTGAGTTGTATGCCATCAATGCCGATGGCAGCCAGGTCGAATTCCTGGTGGGTCAGCGCGTCCAGGGTGCGGGGCCGGGCACCCGGATCCAGTCGAAAAAAGCCGAACGCGTCGCTGCGTTCCTGGTCGATGACTTGCCCAATGATGATCGGAAAGTGATCATTTCGGTCAGTCCATTCAACAGTGACCCGTACACCCGCGCCGAGCTGCTGGACGTCTACAGCGGTCGCCGCGTGCAGGTCGCCAGTGCGCCGGTGCGCAACGCGCGGTTCGTTGCCGACAACCAGGGCGTTGTCCGGTTTGCCGTCGGGATGAACACCGACAACCGCGAACGCCTGTATTACCGCGCCGGTAATGGTGCGGATTGGCAGCTGCTCAACGATGAAAATAAAACCGGGTTGAGCCAGTGGCCGATCGGTTTTGATGCCAACGACCAGATCGCCTATCTGGAAGCCGAGCAAACCAGCGGTCCCAACGCGATCATCGCGTTCGACATCGCCGGACAGACCCGGAAGCTGGTCCAACGCGACGACAACGTCGACCCGGCCCAGGTCATCTATCGCAATGGCAGTGCGGTCCCGGTGGGCGTGTTGCTGGACGACGGCAAGCCGCGTACTGCATTTTTCGACGAGGACTCGGACGAGGCAAGGTTGTATCGCAGCCTGGAGGCTGCCTTCGGTAACCAGCCGGTGTTGATCAACTCCCAGACCGCGGACGGCAAGATCGCCTTGGTGGAGACCTGGAGTGACCGCAATCCCGGCGACTTTTACCTGTTCGACAAGCAGGCCAAGAGCGCGGAGTTGCTGTTGAGCCGGGCTGACTGGTTCGATCCCAGCCAGATGGCAGTGACCCGGACGATTGAATTGAACGCCCGCGATGGCCTGCCGTTGCACGGTTACCTGACGCTGCCCAACGGGTCGGACGGCAAATCGGAACCGATGGTGGTATTGCCGCATGGCGGTCCTTTTGGCATCCGCGACACCTGGGGCTTTGACAGCGAGGTGCAATTGCTGGCCGACGCCGGCTATGCGGTGCTGCGGCTGAACTTCCGCGGCTCGGGCGGCTACGGCAAGAGTTTTACCGCAGCTGGCGCGCAACAGTGGGGCAAGGCAATGCAGGACGACCTCACCGATGCGACCCGCTGGGCAATCGACCAGGGCATCGCGGACCCGCGGCGGATCTGCATCTATGGGGCCAGTTACGGTGCTTATGCCGCGTTGATGGGAGTCGCCCGGGAGCCATCGTTGTACCAATGCGCTGCGGGCTACGTCGGCGTTTACGACCTGCCGACGATGCACACCCACGGCGATATCCAGCAGCGCGGCTCAGGCGAGACCTACCTGCGTGAGTGGATCGGTGATCGCGGCCAGCTTGCCGCCGTCTCTCCCAACAATCTGGCCGACCGGATCAAGGTGCCGGTTTTCCTGGCCGCCGGCGGCGAAGACGAGCGTGCCCCTATCGCGCACAGCAAGATGATGGAACGCGTGCTGCGCAGGGCCGGGGTGCCGGTGGAAACCCTCTACTACGACACCGAGGGTCATGGGTTTTATCTCCAGTCGCACCGCCGGGAGTACTACGTCCGGCTATTGGCCTTCCTGTCGCGGAGCCTGGGTGGCGGCACCGGTAAGGGGGCCGGAGCCGGGGAGGCCGAATAGCCGGGATCCGCTGGAGTCTGGTGCCGACCGTCGGCTGACGATCGGCACGCGTGCTGGCTGCGGGTTCTCGGCTATTCTCGGCAGCTTGTGTTTTTGCAGGCCGGCGTTTTCCTGCACCGGTCGGGTCGACGTAGCAAAGGAGCATTCGATGAGTACCACGGCATCACCACCGCAACTGACCTTCCGCGCCGTCGTACTGGCGATTATCCTGGCGGTGGTGCTGGCTGCGGCCAATGCCTACCTGGGACTGTTTGCCGGCCTGACCATTGCTACCGCGATTCCGGCCGCTGTGGTCTCGATGGGTGTGCTGCGTCTGCTCGGCGGCGGCAGCATCCTGGAAAACAACATCGTCCAGACCGGTGCCTCGGCCGGCTCGTCGATCGCGGCCGGCGTGATCTTCACCATTCCGGCGTTGATCATCCTGGGCTACTGGGACGACTTCCGTTATTCCTGGGTATTGGCGATTGCCGGCCTGGGTGGATTGCTGGGCGTCTTGTTCTCGGTGCCGCTGCGACGGTCGATGATCGTTGAGGATCCGTTGCCGTTCCCCGAGGGCAAGGCGGCTGCGGAAGTCCTCAAGGCCGGTGACAGCCCGGGTCCCGGGTTGAAGATCCTGGCCTTGTCCGGGGTGGTGGGGGCGGTGGTCAAGCTGGCCGCGAGCAGCGGCCTGCGGGTCATTCCGGACGCCTGGGTGCAGGCGGGGCTGCTGGGCAACGGCAAGGTCCTGGCCTACCTGGGTACCGGCTTGTCGCCGGCATTGCTGGGTGTGGGCTACATCGTGGGCCTGAACGTCGGCATCGTGGTGGTGTCGGGTGCGGTGTTGTCGTGGCATATCGCGATTCCGCTGTATTACGCCTTCTTCGCCAGCACCGATCCGGTGCTGGCCGCCGAGCTGGCCGGCCAGGGCGCGGCCGACGCGGCGTTCACGATCTGGAACGCAAAAATCCGCTATCTCGGCGTCGGCGCGATGCTGATTGGCGGGATATGGACCCTGTTCTCGCTGCGCAAGTCGCTGGTATCGGGGATCAAGAGTGGTATCGCGGCCGCACGCAAGGGCAGCGGCGAGGTGGTGGCAGAGACCGAGCGCGACCTGCCGATGAAGTGGATGCTGGTTGCGTTGGTGGTGTTCGTGATCCCGTTGGGCGCGCTCTACCAGGCGATCGTCGGGCAATGGCTGGTCAGCATTCCGATGACCATCATCATGATCGTCGCCGGTTTCCTGTTCGTCTCGGTGTCGGCGTACCTGGCTGGACTGGTGGGCTCGTCCAACAACCCGGTCTCGGGCATCACCATCGCCACCATACTTTTCGCCTCACTGGTGCTGGTGTTCATGCTTGGGCGCGACTCGCCGATCGGCGCGGTCGCCGCGATCATGATCGGTGCAGTGGTGTGCTGCGCTGCGGCAGTAGGCGGCGATAACCTGCAGGACCTCAAGGCCGGCTACCTGGTCGGCGCGACGCCGTGGAAGCAGCAGCTGATGCTGGCCATTGGCGCGTTTTCCTGCGCGTTGATCATGGCGCCGGTGCTGAACCTGCTCTCGGCCGCCTACGGCATCGGCACGCCGACCGACGCGCATCCCAACCCGCTGCCGGCGCCACAGGCAATGCTGATGGCATCGGTGGCCAAGGGCATGTTCGGCGGCAAGCTGCCGTGGTTCATGATTGGCCTGGGCGCGGCGATTGGCGCGCTGGTCATCGCGCTTGACGAGTGGCTGAAGAAACGCGGCTCGAAGTTCCGGGTGCCGGTGCTGGCTGCCGCGATCGGTATCTACCTGCCACTGGAACTGATGGTTCCGATCTTCCTGGGTGGCCTGTTGGCGCACTTCGTGGAGCGCAAGCACAAGTTGGCCGCCGACGATGAGGACGGCAAGGACCGCATCCACCGGCCCGGCGTGTTGTTCTCGGCCGGGCTGATTACCGGTGAGGCGTTGATGGGCATTGCCATTGCGATCCCCATCGTGGTGTCGGGACGCGCCGACGTGCTGGCCCTGCCGGATGCGCTGAACTTCGGTCAATGGGTGGGTCTGGCGGTCCTGGCGTTGGTGGGTTGGCTGCTTTATCGCGCCGGGGCCAAAGCCGATCCTTCGGTCACCAATTGATGCGGTTGCGGCGGTTGCGCCGCCGGGCCTACCATCGGGATCTGAAAAAAAAGGGGAACTGTTCATGCGTTTGAGCCATGCCGTGCTGCCATTGCTGATCGCTGTTGCGCTGCCCACGATCGGTCAACCTGTCCATGCGGAGACTCGTGGCCTGCAGCCGATCGACCTGGCGACGCTGGACCGCTTTTCCTCACCGGTGGTATCTCCCGATGGTCGGCTGGTGGTATTTGCCAAGGCCGTGACCGACTACGACGCCAACAAGGCGTCGTCCTCGCTGTGGATCGAGAACCTGGTCACCCGCGACTCGGCGCCGCCGGTGCGGCTGACCCCGGAAGGTTGGAGCGTCAATTCCCCCGCGTTCTCACCCGATGGCAAGCGCGTGTATTTCCTGAGCAGCCAATCGGGCAGCTCGCAGCTGTATGCGGTCCCGACCGAGGGCGGCAAAGCCCGGCAATTGACCGACTTCGCCCTGGATGTCGGCGGCTACCAGTTGTCGCCCGATGGGCAGCAAGTGGCGTTCAACGTCGAGGCTTTCGTTGACTGCGGCAGCGACCTTGCCTGCAGCAAGCAGCGCCTGGAAGAACGCGAAGCCAGCCCTGAAACCGGGGTGGTCTACGACCACATGTTCGTCCGTCATTGGGATGCTTGGAGCGATGGCCGCCTGAATCGCGTGTTCGTAGCGACACTGCCGGATGACAAGGCATTGACGACCGCCGCTACGGCGGTTGCCACCGATGTCATTGGCGACGTCCCGGCGCGACCGTTTGGCGACAGCAGCGACTACACCTGGTCGCCGGACGGCGAGTGGTTGGTGATGAGCGCCCGCAAAAGCGACCGCAGCGAGCCATGGTCGACCAATTTCGATCTGTACCAGGTCAGCGCCGATGGTCGCGGTGCTTCGAAGAACCTGACGGCTGACAACCTTGCCACGGACACCGGTGCGGTATTCAGCGCCGACGGTCGCAGCTTGTTTTACCGGGCCATGACGCGTCCGGGTTTCGAAGCAGACCGTTACCGGCTGATGGAGCTGAACCTGGTTACCAACGCGCGCCGGGAGATCGCACCGCAGTGGGATCGCTCCGCCGACAGCATCGCGGTGTCCGCAGACGGAAAGACCCTCTACGTGACCGCTCAGGACACCGGCGAGCATCCATTGTTTGCCGTCCACGTCGACAGCGGCGGCGTCACGCCGATCGCCGGCGACGGCAGCATCGGTTCGGTGCAGTTGGCCGGCGGCACGTTGGCATTTACCCGGGCCAGCCTGGACAGTGGCGCCCAGGTTTTCGTCGGCGGCATCAACGGCGCGGCAGAACGCGCGATCACCCCCAGCGCCGGCCAGATGCTGCCTGAGGTGACCTTCGGCGAGTTCGAGCAGTTCACCTTCACTGGCTGGAACAACGACACCGTTCACGGCTATGTGCTCAAGCCCTGGAACTACCAGGAAGGCCAGCAGTACCCGGTCGCTTTTTTGATCCACGGTGGCCCGCAAGGCAGCTTCGGCAATGGCTGGAGCACCCGCTGGAACCCGCAGACCTACGCCGGCCAAGGCTATGCGGTGGTGATGATCGACTTCCACGGCTCGGTCGGCTATGGCCAGGCGTTTACCGATGCCATCAGCCAGCACTGGGGCGATCGCCCGCTGGAGGACCTGCAGAAGGGCTGGAAAGCCGCGCAGGAGAAGTATGCGTTCCTCGACGGCGACAACGCCTGCGCACTGGGCGCCAGTTATGGCGGCTACATGGTCAACTGGATCGCCGGTAACTGGCACACGCCGTCGTCCGGCGCGTGGAAGTGCCTGGTCAATCACGACGGTGTATTCGATACCCGCATGATGGGTTTCGTTACCGAGGAGCTGTGGTTCACCGAGTGGGAAAACGGCGGCAGCCCGTGGGACAAGGACGCCGATTACGAGACCTTCAACCCCAGTCGCCATGTCGCCGACTGGCGCGTGCCGATGCTTGTCGTCCACGGCCAGCAGGACTTCCGGATTCCCGTCAGCCAGGGCCTGGGAGCGTTCACTGCGCTGCAGCGACAGGGGATCGAGTCGAAGTTCCTGTACTTCCCCGATGAGAATCACTGGGTGTTGAAGCCGCACAATTCGGTGCAGTGGCACGACACCGTCAACGGCTGGCTCGAGCAGCACCTGGGCCAATAGTCCGTCCATCGACCTGAGCCGGCCCGCGCCAATGCAGCGGGCCGGTCCTCGCCTTGCTTCCATACCGGAGTCTGCATGATTGCTGCACCCCCCACCGCCGTCATCACCGGTGATGCGGCGATCCTCGGATTGCTCGCGATTACCCTTGGCGCCGTGTTCTGGACCGCGTCGCGGCCCACCGGGTTCTGGCAGAAGTTCTACGGCGTCATACCGGCGCTGCTGATCTGCTACCTGGTGCCGGCGATCTACAACAGCGTCGGTCTGATCGATGGACCCGCGTCGGGGCTGTACCCGATGGCGCGTGACTACCTGCTGCCCAGTGCGCTGGTGCTGTTCTGCGTGGCGATGGATATCGGCGCGGTCATGCGGTTGGGGCCGAAGGCGCTGATCATGTTCTTCACCGGTACCGTGGGGGTCATGCTGGGCGCGTTCGTGGCGTTCTGGGCAATGGGCTGGATCTATCCCCAAGCCGTGGCCGGCGAAACCTGGCGTGGCCTGACCACCATCGCCGGCAGCTGGATCGGCGGTGGCGCCAACCAGGCCGCGATGAAGGAAGTATTCGAGGTCGATGCGACGCTGTTTGGCCAGTTCGTTGCGATCGACGTGATCGTGGCGTATTTCTGGATGGCGATCCTGCTGTTCCTCGCGCCGCGCGCCGAGAAATTCGACCGTTGGACGGGTGCAGACACCTCCGCGATCGAGGAGCTCAAGGTGCACATCGCGAGCTACCAGAGCGAGCACGCGCGCATCCCCAGCATGGCCGATTTCATGCTGATCCTGGCGGTTGCGCTGGGGGTGACCGGGCTGTCGCATTTCCTCGCCGACCCGTTGATCACCTGGGTGCAGTCGCTGCCGGCGGAGTGGCGGCTGCAGGACTACAGCCTGGATTCGAAGTTCTTCTGGATCGTGGTGTTGGCCACCACGTTCGGGGTGTTGCTCAGTTTCACCCGCGCGCGCCGGCTGGAAGGCGCAGGCGCGTCCAACATCGGCTCGGTGATGTTGTACGTGCTGATTGCCACCATCGGCATGCAAATGGACCTGAAGTCATTGGCGGAACGGCCGATGCTGCTGTTGCTGGGCGTGATCTGGATCAGCGTCCACGCGTTGCTGCTGCTGGTGGTGGCGAAGTTGATCCGGGCACCGCTGTTCTTCCTGGCGGTCGGCTCGCAAGCCAATATCGGTGGCGCCGCGTCCGCGCCGGTGGTCGCCAGCGCCTTCCATCCGTCGCTGGCACCGGTCGGGGTATTGCTGGCGGTACTGGGCTATGCGCTGGGCACGTACTGCGCGTATATCACCGGGCTCGGGTTGCAGCTGATGGCCGGTTGATTCGTCACAACAAGCCCATCACAACCAGCCTGAGCGCTTGAACCGCCAGTACAGCACTCCCATCGTCACGGCTACCACGCCGATCAGCACGGCATAGCCCCAGCGGGCATTGAACTCGGGCATCGAGACGAAGTTCATCCCGTACCAGCCGGTGATCAAGGTTGGCGCGGCCAGCAGCGCGGCCCAGGCCCCCAGGCGCTTGACCATTTCGCCCTGGCGCACGGTCACCAACGACAGGTTGACATTGACCGCGGCGGTGAGCATCTCGCGCAGGGTGTCGGTGTGGTCATTGATCCGGACCGAATGGTCCAGGACATCGCGGAAGTACAGCTGCATCTCCTCATCGATAAGCTCACCGCGTGGACGCGCCAGGTGTCCCAAGATGTCCTGCAATGGTGCTACCGCCAGCCGCAACCGGGTCAGCTCACGTTTCAGGTCGTACAGTTTCCTGACCGTGTGCTTGTGGAACTCGTCGGCGAAGATGTCTTTTTCCAATGCGTTCAGGGCATTGCCGAACTCGTCGACGATCGGCACCAGACGGTCGACCACCATGTCGAGCACGGCATACAGCGCAGCCGCCGGACCGTGTTTGAGCATTTCCGGTTCGCGCTCCATCCGTGCCCGCGCGGCCGCATAGCTGCTGGATGCACCGTGGCGCACGCTCACCAGGTAACGCGGGCCGACAAACAGGTGGGTCTCGCCGAAGCGGATATGCCCGTCGACGGTCTGTGCCGTGTGCAACGCTATGAACAATGAGTCGTCGTAGGCTTCCAGCTTCGGTCGCTGGTGGGCGTTGGCCGCATCTTCAACGGCCAGGCTGTGCAGGTCGAACTCTTCGCCCAGCTTGTCGAGGATCGCATCATCGGGCTCGTACAAGCCGACCCAGACAAAGCTGCCATCGTCGACCGCCAATACGTCACTGATGGCATCCAGGCTGATGTCGCGGCGTGTGCCGTGGCGGTCGTAGGCGGCGCAGTTGACGACGCTCGCCGGCAGGCTGGGATCACGCGGCTGGCTGGTTGAAGTCTCCATCAGCGCCATCCTGACCCGTTAACAGGGATGCCGGCAAGCACCTCAACGACGCTTCAGCGCCCCCAGCAGGCCCAGATGGATCGGCAGCAGCAGCAGGATCCAATGCAGGTTGCGCTGCGGGAGCAACTGCATCCAATGGCTGAACAATGCCAGCATCACCAGCGCCACCATCGCCGTCAACACGTAGCCAAACCAGCGTCCACCCTTGCGGCCACGGGCGATTCGCCACCCGCCGGGGAGCAGCAACCACGCCAGCGGACTGGCCAGCAGCAGGTTCTGGTTGGCCCAGCCGAACTGGTGCGCGGTGCCGAACCAGATAAACAGAAGCAGGGCGCCTATCAGTCCCGACACCGTCCAGAACGGCAGTGCGATCCCGGCTATCAGGCGGGGTCGATGGCGGCCGAGCCAGGCCAGCCCGGCACCGGCCGCGATTCCGGCCAACAACCACGGCCACCAGGGCCGCAGCAGGTCGCGTGGCGCCGGTGCAAGCCGGTGTGGCAGCAGCTCGACCTCCTCGATGACCAGGGGCTCGTCATGACCATTGCGGGCATCGCGCAAGGCGTCGGCGAGTCGCATCGGAATGAATGCCTCGGCCCAGAACGCCAGTGGCCGGTCGGCCGCAGGTCCCAGGCCAACGTCGAAGCCCAGCCACATCCAGAAATCCGGTGATGCCAGACGGGTCGCCTCGCTGCGGAACGTGCTGCCGCGCGAGCCGCCCATCTGGCGGCGCAGGTCACCGCCCAACGCCTGGTCGAGTGTGTCGCGCACCCGGGTGGAGCAGTTGTCCAGGAAATAATCGTAGCTGTAGGCCGCATTCTCCGGACGTGCGTTGTGCTCAAGCGCGTCCGCCACCTCCTGAGCGGCCGCGGGGTCCAGATCCAGCCATTGCAGGCTGACCCCGCGCCCGACCTGGCGGTAGTAGGCCAGGTCCTCTTGCAGCGGCAGGGCCACCAGGCGGTAGCGCATGTCGCCGCGCACGAAGCGGGCGATGAAGTCGTCCTCGGTCGGGTCGAAGAAGCCGAAGTTGTACGAAATCGCCGTACCGGTGGCCGGGTCGGCGACCAGCACGGCGTTATGCCCGAAGCGCTCGAAGAAAATCTCGCCCGGCTGCATGGTGATCACGCCGATGCGCGGTGTGGCGGTGGCGGCGAATGCGCACGACCACAACAGCGCCAACAGGCACAGGCGGATCAAGATGCCATGGCTCGTTCCGCGCCGGTCAAACATCCCCGAGCACGCCGACATGGAAGGCATGCACCCGCCGCGCATCCGCACTGGACACCCGGAATACGAACCGTCCGAGAATCAGCTCCTCACCGGCTTCCGGCAAGTGACCGATCGCCGCGATCACCAGGCCGCCGATGGTGTCGTATTCGTCATCGTCGAAATCGGCATTGAAATGCTCGTTGAAGTCCTCGATCGGGGCCAGCGCGTCGACCACGTACTGGCCATCGGCCTGAGCGGCAATCAACGCGTCCGGATCCTCGGCCTCGTCGTGCTCATCATCGATCTCGCCGACGATCTGCTCCAGCACGTCCTCGATGGTCAACAGGCCGGCGACGCCGCCGTGCTCATCGATCACGATCGCCATGTGGTTGCGCGACTGGCGGAACTCGCGCAGCAGGATGTTCAGCCGCTTGGACTCGGGTATCAGCACCGCCGGACGTATCAGCTGGTGGATGGTGGCCGGGCCGTTATCGGTGACCACTCCCAGCAGCAGGTCCTTGGCGAGCAGGATGCCGATGATCTCGTCCTTGTCCTCGCCGTGCACCGGGAAGCGCGAATGACCGGACTCGACCACCTGCTTCATCAGGTCCATGAAAGACCCGTTCGCCGGCAGCATGATCATCTGCGAGCGCGGGACCATCACATCGCCCACGCTCAAATCCGAGATCGCTATCGCGCCTTCCATCATGGTCAGCGTGTCGGACTCGATCAGCCCGTCGGTCTGGCAATCGCGCAACAGCTCCACCAGGTCCTCGCGGGAGGTCGGCTCGCCCGACAGCGCCGAGCTGATCCGGTCAAACCAGGAGCGGCGTTTGTCGTTCCGCTCCGGCGCATCGTGCGCGGATGGGTGGGTGGGGGTACTACTATCGTCCTCGGACATTGATCAGTTTCATGAATACGCCCGGGGGATGGGCGTCGGGGTGAGTTTAGCGCATCAAATGGGGGTGGCTGGGCATCAATCGATGATCAGGTACGGGTCGGAGATGCCAAGGGTGGCGAGGATCTCGCGCTCCAGTTGCTCCATGCATTCCGCTTCGCGCTCGTCCTCGTGGTCCCAGCCCAGCAGGTGCAGGGCGCCGTGGACGGTCAAATGGGCATAGTGCTCGTTGAGCCGCTTGCCCTGTTCGCGTGCCTCCCTGGCGACCACCGGAACGCAGATCAGCAAGTCGCCCAGCAGTGGCAGGGTGACTCCTTCGGGCAAATCCGCCGGAAAGCTCAGCACGTTGGTGGCGTAGTCCTTGCCGCGATAGTGGCGGTTGAACGCACGGCCTTCCTTGTCGTCGACCAGGCGGATCGCCAGGTCGGCCTGGCGGATCCGGCCGTCCAGTGCGGCGGCGACCCAGCGCCGGAAGCTGACCGCGGCCGGGATGCCGGCGCGCGGCAGGCCGTAGCTGACTGACACGTCGAGTACGGTGGGACCGAGGGTCATGGGTTGGGCCTCATGTGGTTCAGCTGGACGGACCGGTCTGGGCGTCCTTCGCATCGCGCGCCTCGTAAGCGTTGACGATACGGGCTACCAGCGGGTGACGCACGACGTCGCCGGATTCGAAGAAGGTAAAGGACACGCCCTCGACCTCGCGTAGCACGTCCAGCGCATCCTGCAAGCCGGATTTCTGGTGCTTGGGCAGGTCGTTCTGGGTCAGGTCGCCGGTGACCACGGCGGTGCTGCCGTAGCCGATCCGGGTCAGGAACATCTTCATCTGCTCGATCGTGGTGTTCTGCGCCTCATCGAGGATCACGTAGGCGTCGTTGAGGGTGCGTCCGCGCATGTAGGCCAGTGGTGCGATCTCGATGACGCTGCGCTCCAGCAGCTTGAGTACTTTCTCCACCCCGAGCATCTCGTACAACGCGTCGTACAACGGGCGCAGGTAGGGGTCGACCTTCTGCGACAGGTCGCCGGGCAGGAACCCGAGCTTCTCGCCGGCCTCCACCGCCGGGCGAACCAGCACCAATCGCTGCACCCGCGATTCGTTGAGCGCCTCCACCGCGCTGGCAACGGCCAGGAAGGTCTTGCCGGTACCGGCCGGGCCGATGCCGAAATTGATGTCGTTGGTGGCGATGGCGTGCAGGTATCGGGCCTGGTTGGCGCCGCGACCACGGATGGTGCCGCTTTTGACCCGGATCACGACTTCCTGCGGCTGGATGTCCTGCTCCACCGCATGGGCGACGTCCAGCCCGATCAGGGCAAGATGGATCGCATGCTCGTCCAGGACCGGGCCGTCGGCTTCTTCCCATAGTTCGCGCAGGACCTTTTCGGCCTTGCGCATCATCATCTTGGTGCCCGCCAACCGGAACACGTTGCCGCGGTTGGAGATTTCAACCCCGGTACGCAGCTCGATGATCCGCATATGGGCATCGAATGGGCCCGTCAGGTTGGCCAGGCGCTGGGCATCGGGCGGGTCCAGCGTGAACTCGTGAATCGTGCTTGGTGCCATCGTCAAACTGTCTTCCATTGGCATGTCAGCTTGCACCCGGCGCCAGGTTTTCGCAAAGTGGCGGAACTCACTCATAAGGGGCATGGCAATGCAGGCGACGCGCAAGACCCGGAATATCCTGCTGAAGACAGCGTTGCTCGCCGCAGTCATGCCGCTGGCCGCACCGGTACTGGCCGCCGAAGTCACCGTACTGACGGCGGCACGCATCCATACGATGGACACCGCGCAGCCCCGTGTGGAGGCGTTGGCATTCGACGACACCGGCGCGATTGTGGCGCTTGGCGAGCGCGATGCGCTGCTGCGGGACTATCCGGATGCCCGCCGCCTGGATGTCGGCGAGGCCACCGTGGTGCCGGGCCTGATCGACGCCCATGGCCACGTGGCGGGGCTGGGGTTCAACGAACTGCAGGCGTACCTGGTCGATGCCGCCAGCAAGGAGGAGGCGCTGCAACGACTGCGCGATTTTGCCGACGAACTGCCCGATGGCGCCTGGCTGTTGGGAGCTGGCTGGGATCAGAACGACTGGCCGGAGAAGCGATTCCCGACCGCCGCCGACCTGGACGCCCTGTTCCCGGATCGCCCGGTGTGGCTGCGGCGGATCGACGGCCATGCGGGCTGGGCGAACAGTGCCGCGATGGCCCTGGTGGAGCGTGACCTGACCGGCGACTGGCAGCCCGAAGGCGGCAAGATCGAGCGCGATGCGAATGGTCAGCCAAGCGGCGTGTTCGTTGATGGGGCAATGGCACTGATCGACGCGCAGGAACCCGAGCCCGATGCCGCCACGCAGGAACACGCCTTGGCGTTGGGGATGCAAGCCGCGGTCGAGCATGGCTTGACCGGCGTGCACGACGCGGGCGTCTCGCTGGCAGGGCTGAAGCATTACCAGCAGCTGGCCGACCGTGGCGAAATGCCGTTGCGCATCAACGCGATGGCGGCCGGTGACGGCGATGCACTGGCGATGTTGTGCCGTGACGGCGCCTACCGGCACCCGTCGGGTCGCTTGCAGATGCGCTCGGTCAAGCTGTTTGCCGACGGCGCGCTGGGCAGTCGCGGTGCGGCGTTGCTGGCCGACTACAGCGACGATCCAGGCAACCGGGGGTTGTTGATGGTCAAACCGGATGAATTGGCGGAGGTGACGGAAAAAGCCAAGCGTTGTGGCATACAGGTTGCTACCCATGCGATCGGCGACCGTGGCAACCATGTGGTCCTTGAGGCGTATGAACGGGTACTGGGCAAGGACAGCAGTGGCGACCATCGCTGGCGTATCGAACATGCGCAGATCCTTTCCCCCGAGGACCTGCCACGGCTGGCACGCCTGCAGGTGATCGCATCGATGCAACCTACCCACGCCACCAGCGACATGCCCTGGGCCGAGGATCGCATTGGCGCGGAGCGGCTCCAGGGGGCGTATGCGTGGCGCGAGTTGCGCGACAGCGGAGCGCGGCTTGCCTTGGGCTCGGACTTCCCGGTCGAGTCGGTTGATCCACGGCTGGGTCTGTACTCGGCGACCACGCGCACCGATGCCGAAGGCCTGCCGCTGGGTGGCTGGCAGCCGGAGGAGAAACTGACCGCCTACGAGGCCCTGCGTGGATTCACCCTGGACGCGGCGTATGCCGGCTTCAACGAGGATGAAGTGGGTAGCCTGGAGGTCGGCAAGCGCGCCGACTTCGTGGTGCTGGCGCAGGACCCGCTGGCGATCGATCCGTCGCAGTTGCGTGAACTGACGGTGTTGGGCACATACGTGGACGGGGAGGCGGTCTACAGCGCGGCCGGGCCCTGATTCCGCTGTCTGCCGGCACATGCTCGCGGCCGGGTTGGTAGCGGTCAGGCGGTTGACCGCTACCGATCGGTTGCCGGCAGGCTCGACAACCAGGTCGACAGTGCCTGGATCGAGGCGTCATCCAGCTGTTTGGCGACCCCGGTCATGACGAAGTCGGAGGTGGAGTCGCCGATGTTCCCGTCGCGATAGGCGCCCAGCTTGGCCTGCAGATAGGCGGCCTGCTGTCCGCGCAGCGACGGGTAGCCGGCATAGGGGTGATGACCGCTGCGATTTACCCGGTCAGCCGCCGCCGGACCGCGGGCATCGGCGCCGTGACAGCCCTGGCACGACGGAATGCCTTTGCCCAGATCGCCGGACAGATACAACTGCTCACCCAACTGCAACTGAGCCGGGTCGGCTGCAGCGGCCGGTGCTTCCTGTCCGCTTGAAGGCGCCCCATCGGCCGGCATGGCCGCGTAGTACATCGACAGGTCGCGCATGTCCTGATCCGACAGGTTCGCTACCAGGGGGGTCATCGGCGAGGGATTCACGCCGCGCTTGTATTCGACCAGTTGCCAATACATGAAGTCGGCCGATTGGCCGGCAATATTCGGAAAGATCGGCGCGATCGCGATGCCCTGTGGGCCATGGCAGGCAGCACACAGCTCGCTTTTTGCCTGCCCCGCGGCGGCATCGCCATGGATGCTGGCGACGCGGCGCAAGTCGAGATAATCCGGCGACGGGGCTTCCGCTTCTGCAGGGGATTCGGCCGGCGCCGAATCACTCGTTGGCGACTCCTGCGCCTGCGCCACGGCCGGGCCCAGAAGTACCGCCAGCAGGGTAGCGGCCAGGATAGAGGCAGGCACTGCAAGTTTCATAGCTGGACCTCCAGCATCGCGCCGAACATGTTGACGCTGTAATCCATCGGGCCGCCGTCGGTGTAGACGCGGTGGTCGTAGACCCGGCTCTGGTCAAAACCCAGGTAGTGCCAGTCGGACAGTCGCGCGCGTTCGTAGGTGTTGAACAGGCGGACCCCGATGCGGTCGTTGATCGGGAACGACAGCGACAGGCTGAGCGAGTTGGAGCGGTAGATCATCGGCGGGAACGCGCCGTTGGCACTGGCGACCAGCTGCGGGTACGCCATCGCGTCGGCCGAGGCGAAATCGTAGCGGGTCATGCCGCGTGTGTAGGTCCAGTTCCACGATGCATCGAAGGTGGCCTTGCCGAAACGCTGCGACCAGTTCGCGCCTGCGTAATGGTTGCGCTGCCGGTCGTTGGTGCTCCAGCGGCCACCGTCCTGGTAGGTCGCGCCGTCCAGGTTGGGGTCGGGAGTGATCGCCACGTCGTTGGCGTTGGCGAACACCAGGTCCGACTCGTCATAGCCGTACCACGCGCCGGCGACCCGGCCCGGGACGGGCTGCCACTCCCATTGCAGGCTGGTGCCGAGGGTATCGAATTGCTGCCGGCCGGCCTGGGCGTCGTAGTCGTTCCAGTCGCCGCGGATCGAGGCGCTGACGGTCATGTTGTTGGGCAGCGTCGCCGTGGCCATCAGGTCGATCTTGTGCTGCTCGCGTTCGCCCACGTCGTATTTGCGCAGTTCGGCGATCGTATGCGCAGGCGTGCCGCCCGGTGGCGGGACATAGCCGGGCATGTCATGCGAGAGGGTGAACGAGTAGGGGTTGGAGTTGTAGTCGTTGCCCGAGCGGTCGAGGAAGGCGTAATTGGCGCGGAAGTTCAGCCAGTCGATCGAACGGTTGGTCCAGTTGAGCTTGAGCTCGTTGTCCTGGACAGTGGCGAACTCGCGATTGGTGCGTTCGGTGCGGGTGAAGGTGTAGCCCGCTCCGAGGGTGTTCTTCGTGTTCATCCGCCAATTGACGCCGGTGGATGCTTCCCAGGTTTCCTTGTCCAGCGGCAGGTTGCGTACCCGGGTCGGGACCGAGGCATTGGCACCCGGGTCCCACACGCCCATCTCGCCCGGCACCACGCTGCCCATCGCGCCATTCTCGGCGATGTACCCGTATTGCCCGGTCAGCGGGTTGTAGGCCCAGTAGGTGCCCGAATAGTCCTCGCGGTGGAACTTGGCGGTGGAGCGCCAGCTCAGACCGGTGGCCGGTTGCAGCACCACCCGCAAGTCGAGCCGCTGGGTATTGATGGCCAGGTCGGCGCTCTGGCGCGACAGCGAGGCGGTGGTGTTCCAGTCCGCGCAGTCATACAGGAAGCCGGGAATCGGGATGCCGACCTGACCCTGGCAGTTGGTCGGCGGCAGCAAGCTGTCGTTCTGGCGCGAGGTGCCAAACGCGGCCTTTACCGAAAAATCGCCATTCCACTTGATCCGCCGACTGAAGGTGCCGGAGACGTGGTGGTAGTCGTTGTCGGGTTCGTAGGAGTACTGGCCCAGCGGAACCTGTGGGGTGGGCACACCGGTAACCGACCATGTGGTGTACGGAATCTCGTAGTCGAAACCGGTGTACGCGTTGCGGAAGAACGAGCCGGCATAGTCGAACTGCATGCGCCAGTCGTTGCCGACAAAGCGCAGACCGGCATTCACGTTGACGGTGCTGTCGTCGATCGGCCGGGGGATCTCGTAGATGCCGCCGTTGTCCGGGAACGGATAGTTGAAGAAGAACGGCCCGCCAAACGGTCGCGCGCCGTCACGCGATTCGTGGCTGGCGTTGAACGTGGCCGTCCACTGCCTGTTGAGCAGGTACTGGATCCCCAGTCCCTGCTTGTCGCGCACCACCTTCAGGGTCTGCAGGGGTTGCGCTGCCGACACCGCCGAGACCTGGTCGACGGTGCTGCCGTTGACGGTGAGGCCGTCCTTCAGGGTCAGGTGCTGGCTGCCCACGCCATCCCATATCGAGCGGGCGTTGCCGCTGAGGATGTTCGGTTGCGAGCGCACGAACGCCTGCACGCGGTACTTTCCGGCCTGGCCGAATACGGCGCGATAGAACTGGCTGTCCTCGTTGATACGGGTGGCGCGCAAGTCGATGTAGCGGCCCTGGTCGGGACGTACCAGGCGGAAGTCGGCGCTGAGCACGAAGCCGTCGTCCCAGTTGGTGAACCGACGCCATTGGGTGTTGTCCTGGTCGCCTGTGAGATGCAGGTAGCCGACCGACAGCGTTCCGCCTCCCAGCCAGGTGTCGTCCAGCGTGGCAGTCGAGTCCAGGCCGTATGGGGTGGGCGTGCAGCCATACAGATAGCCGGTCGGCGTTCGTTTGGCATCGCCGGCCAACCAGCTCATGCCATCGGGATCGCAGCTGCGTGCGGACAGTCCGGCCGGGTCCAGCGCGGTGCCAAATTGCAGGTCGACTCCGGTGCCGCTGTCCTGTGCATGGGCAAGGGGGGCGAGGGCAAGCGACAACGACAGGGCTGCCAGGGATAACGGCAGCAGTCGTGGATGTCCGTGCATGGCTCGGCACTCCCTTTACTTGTGAAGTCGTGGTCCGGAAGGGTTGTTGGAACCGTGGATCTGCGAATGGCAACTGATGCAGCCACGACCCATCAGCCGCTCGTCCGGCGCGGCCCCGATGCCCAGCGACTGGCTGGTCAGCAGGTCATTGGGATGGCGGACGTGCGAGTGGCACTGCTGGCACAGCATCGGGATCGGGGCCACCAGCAGGGCGTGCTGGTTGGAGCCGTGCGGCATGTGGCAGTTCAGGCAGTTGTCGCGTACCGGGGCGTGCTCGAACAGGAATGGCCCGCGCTTTTCGGCGTGGCACTGGTAGCAGGTCTCGTTGACGGTGTCGGTCTTGAGCAGCGCCTCGTTGAAGCCGCCGTGCGGGTTGTGGCAATCCACGCAGGCCATCTGCCCTTCTGGCAGCGGCATGTGCGAGCGGCGGTTGAACTGCTGGCGGATGTCCTTGTGGCAGGTCGCACAGGTCTCGTTGATCGACGGCTTGGCCATCAGCCCTTCTGCGGACAGGCGCGCCATCGGATTGTGGCAATCGCTGCACGACAGGTCATTGCGCTGGTGGACCGAGCCCACCCACTGGTCACGCGGACCGCCGGAGTGGCAGCCCATGCAGGTCTCGGTCTGGGTGGGGACCGGCGTGCCGCCGTCCTTGGTGAAGGCGATGATCGCGCCCTTGGCTGCGGGGTTCTCCATGTGTTTGGAGCCCGGGCCATGGCAGGCCTCGCAGGTCGGCGTTTCGGGGTTGGCTGCCAGCGCGACCTTCATTCCCAGCGCATGGCTGGTATGGGCGAAGTTCTGTTCTTCGCGGGCATGGCAGGAATTGCAGGTCTGCTCGCCGATCGGCGTGGCGTCGGCAGCCAGCGGGTTGCTCGCTACACGCGCATGGGCGAAGCCGGGCGGGACGTCGAAGCCATGGCCAGCGACCGGACCGTCGCTGCCGAAATGGGTGCTGGGAAGATTGTATGGATTGTCCGTCGAAGCGGTACTTTGCGCGGCCACGGGCGCCTGCCAGCCGGCTACGGCAAGTACGGCAGCGGCGGCTGCCGCCAGACCCAGACCCAGAAAAATGCGCATTGAAACCTCACCTTTTTTTGCTGGCTGGCCGCTCCGTGGCGGCTGACTGGCGTAATCGAAATTACATGCCGACCATAAAGGTGTCGTTCAGCCTGAGTCAAGCGGAAAGTGGTGCGGGTTTTCTGCCTCGGCTTCAGCGCGGCAGGGCACCCTGCAGAAAAGCATCCACGCCGGCGCGGGCGGCCTGTATGGCGGTCGCTGCCTCCGGCGTCACCAGGTGGCCACTGGACATGCGCAACACCAGGTCGCCGACCATCAGCATCGCCAGCTGGATCGCGGCCAGTTCTGGTCCTTGGGGCAGCACCAGCCGGCCCGCGGTCTCCTGTTGGAGCAGGTACTCGGCGAGGATGTGATTGGTGGCACCGATGGCGTGTTCGAAGTACCAGTCGCGCAATTCGGGGAAAGCGTGCCCCTCGCCGATGATGGTGCGGTGCAGTACCTGGGACTCCATCGACACCATGGTTTCCACGAAGCGCCGGGCCAGCAGGTGCAGGCCTTCTTCAGGCGGCAAGGCCGACAGGCAGAGGTCGTGGAACACGAGGGTGAATTTTTCCGCCTGCCGCTCGATGATCGCGTGCGCCAGGCCTTCCTTGTCACCGAACACGCGATACAAGGTGGCCAGCGAACCACCGGCACGGCTGACGATCTCGCTCAGGCGTGCATGGCGATAACCTTTTTCGAGAAAGACCTGGGTCGCCGCTTCCAGGAAACGGTCGACCCGTTCCTCGCCACGCTTGCGCAACTTGGCTGCCGGACGGGCTTTCAGCTTGGGCAGTGCGGGCGATTTTCGGATGCCCCTGGTATGGGGTTTGGCTGGAGCGGTCATGGACGGATGATACGTGGCAACAAAACGGCCGCCTTTGGACAAAGGCGGCCGTCGAGGGAACATGCGGCTGGAATCACGGCACCAGGTTGAGCGTGCCCTTCATCAATGCCGAGTGGCCGGGGAAGCTGCAGAAAAACGAGTTCGGGTCCGCGCTCAGCTTGGCCGGATCGAAGCTGATCGAGGTGCTCTCGCCACCACCGACCACCTTGGAATGGGCGATCACCCGCGCATCGCCAGCCTTGATGTAATCGGCATCCAGGCCCGCCTTCATGCCGTCTGCGTCGATGCCCTGCATATCGGCGGTCTTGGCAATTACCACGTTGTGGCCCATCACGTTTTTGGCGAGCTGGCCGGTGTGCTTCAGGTTGATCGTGAACGTCTTGCAACTCTTGCTGACGTCGATCTCCTTCTTGTTGAACTGCATGGCGTCGTTGCCTTCCAGATCCACCGAGCAGGTGGCGGCGAAGGCGGCCGGAGCGGCCAGGGACAGGGCAGCGGCGATAACGAGTGTGCGCAACATTGGGATGGCCTCACATGAGAAAAAATGGGCGCCTTGCATGGCAGGGCGTTCGGGTACTGTAATTGAGGTTACATGGACGGCTGGTGAAGAACGCTCACGGGGCTGTCGGTGCCGGTGGTCGCAACGCGACCGCGCAACGAATTGCTCATCGCATCGGTAATCACGACATCCACGAACTGCCCGACCAGCCGCCGATGACCGGCAAAGTTCACCGAGCGCATGTTTTCGGTCTTGCCGGTCAGCTCGTTCGCATCGCGCCGCGATGGCCCCTCGACCAGCACCCGCTGGACGCTGCCCACCATGGCCTCGCTGATGGTCTTCGCATTGGCGTTTACCAGCGCCTGCAACCGCGCCAGCCGGGTGCGCTTGTCGGCATCGCTGGTGTGGTCTTCCAGGTCGGCGGCCGGGGTGCCGGGACGGCGTGAATAGATGAACGAGTAGGACTGATCGAAGCCGACATCCTCGATCAGCTTGATGGTTTTCTCGAAGTCCGCCTCGGTCTCGCCGGGGAAGCCGACGATGAAGTCCGAGGAGATCGAGATGTCCGGCCGTACCGCCCGCAATTTCCGGATCTTCTGCTTGAATTCCAGCGTGGTGTAGCCGCGCTTCATTGCCGCCAGCACCCTGTCGCTGCCCGCCTGGACGGGCAGGTGCAGGTAGTTGGCCAGTTCCGGCACGTCGCGGTAGGCCTCCACCAGCGAGTCGGAGAATTCCAGCGGGTGCGAGGTGGTGAAGCGGATCCGGTCGATGCCGTCGATCCGGGCAATGGTACGGATCAACAGGCCGAGATCAGCGACCAGTTGTTCCTCGTTCGACTCGGCTTCCGTGCCATAAGGGCCGCGGTAGGCGTTCACGTTCTGTCCCAGCAGGTTGACCTCGCGCACGCCTTGCGCGGCCAGTTGGGCGACCTCGACCAGTACGTCCTCGAACGGCCGGCTCACCTCCTCGCCGCGGGTGTAGGGCACCACGCAGAAACTGCAGTACTTGCTGCAGCCTTCCATGATCGACACGAACGCGCTGGGCCCGTCGGCGCGTGGCGTCGGCAGGCGGTCGAACTTCTCGATCTCCGGGAAGCTGATATCCACCTGCGGCTGCCCGGTCTGGCGACGCTCGCGGATCAGTTCCGGCAACCGATGCAGCGTTTGCGGGCCGAACACCAGGTCCACATACGGCGCCCGCTTGATGATTGCCGAGCCTTCCTGACTGGCCACGCATCCGCCGACACCGATCAGTACCTGCCGGTCGCCGTCCTTGAGGGCCTTCCAGCGGCCCAGTTGGCTGAACACCTTGTCCTGCGCCCGCTCACGTATCGAGCACGTATTGACCAGGATCACGTCGGCTTCTTCAATGTCGGCGGTCAGTTCCAGTCCGTCGCTGGCGGCCAGGACGTCGGCCATCTTGGCCGAGTCGTATTCATTCATCTGGCAGCCGTGGGTCTGGATGAAAAGCTTGCCGCGGGCAGGGGTATCGGTCATGGCGGGTTCCGGGAGGGGCGGCGGTTAATCCGCGCCGGAGGTGGTTGGAACCGGGTAGTCTAGCCGCTGCCGCGGCCGCATCGGGGCGTTGGTCCCGTTTCAGGGGTGAGGTGCTTGGCAACGCGCGCGCTAAAGGAGAGACTCGCGACATGAGGGGGGGTATCGCACTGTTGGGGATTGCCTGCTTGCTGGTTGCCACGCCCGTGGTCGCCGGTACCGTGTATCGCTGCGACAGTGATGATGGGGTCCGCAGTTACGTCAGCAAGCGCATTTCGGGCGCCAAGTGCAGTCCGATAAGCCGCTATACCGGCGGCGCGACTTCCGGGACGGGCGTTTCGTCGATCAGCGCACCGCAAACACCCAGCACGCCGGCGACGGTCGGCAGCGCCACGGCAGCCCATTCCATCGAAGGCGCGCCAGCCAGCATCAGCACGGACGCATCCGCCGGCGCCGAAGTCGGCCTGATGACCAATGCTGCGCCGGTCAGCTCGGTTACGCCGGGGTCGAAAGGCGCCCGGCGAGTCCAGGGGCAGGTGTATTCCTACATCAAGGATGGCGTGCGTCACTACACCAGCGCGCGTCCCCAGGGCGTGGCACGCGCGGGGCCGGTGCGCACGATCAAGTACAGCTTCCTCGAGACCTGTTTCGCGTGCGGGACCGCTTCGGGCGTCAACTTCAGCAATGTCCGGCTCAATACCCAGGCCTACAGCGCGGAGATCGCTGCCGCGGCGGCCAAGCACGGGGTGGATGAGGCAATCGTGCGCGCGATCATCCATGCCGAGTCGTCGTTCAACCCCAACGCGCTGTCGCGGGTCGGCGCGCAGGGCCTGATGCAGCTGATGCCCGCGACCGCGCGCCGTTTCAAGGTGGGCAACGCCTTCGATGCGGGCCAGAACATCCTTGGCGGGGTGGAGTACCTGGCGTGGCTGCTGAAGCGCTTCGATGGAAACCTGACCCTGGCGGCGGCGGGATACAACGCCGGTGAAGGCGCGGTGGACAAGTACAAGGGGGTGCCGCCGTATAGCGAGACCCAGCGCTATGTGAAGCGCGTCGGGGTGCTGGCCGACCGGTACCGGGCAGCGCAATAGGACGTGTCAAAACGCCGCGACGATTGTCGAGCTGTTCATCCTTCCGTTACACTTCCTGCCTTTATGAGCCGCCAACCGTCACCAATCGGGTCGGTAGTGTGGCGGAACGTCGATTACCAGCTTTACGGAGTGCCGGATGGCCAATCCAGGGATCAATGATCCTCATCACGATCCTGCCAGTGGATCCGTCAGTAACCCGGTCAGCAAACCTGCCGACCTGGGGCGCCGCCGGTTCCTGACTGCGACCACCAGCGTGGTAGGCGCGGTGGGCGCCGGTTTCCTGGCGGTGCCGTTCATCAAGTCGTGGAACCCGAGCGAGCGTGCCAAGCAGGCCGGTGCGCCGATCACCGTCGACATCAGCGCACTCGAAGTGGGTCAGCGCCTGATGCGCGAGTGGCGTGGCCAGCCGATCTGGGTCGTGCGTCGTTCCGAGGCGATCCTGCAGGCGTTGCCCACCCTGGACGACCACCTGCGCGACCCGATGTCGGAGAACCCGGAACAGCAGCCGGCGTATGTCATTGCCGAGCATCCGGAGCTGCGCTCGATCAAGCCGGCGGTCTCGGTTCTGGTCGGCATCTGCACACACCTGGGCTGCTCGCCGGAGATGAAGGCCGAGATCCGGCCCGAGCCGTTCGACCCGAACTGGAAAGGCGGCTACTTCTGCCCCTGCCACAAGTCGAAATTCGACATGGCCGGACGCGTGTACGAGGGGGTGCCGGCGCCAACCAACCTGGTTGTGCCGCCGCACTACTACAAGGACGACGTCACCATTGTGGTCGGCCTCGATCCCCCGTCTTCCAACCAGGGAGCAGCCTGAGTCATGGCGAACATCTTCACCCGTAGCGCCAATGGCGTGATGGATTGGGTCAACGAGCGCGCGCCGGGCATGATGCCGGTCTACCGCAAGCACATGACCGAGTATTACGCCCCGAAGAACTTCAACGTCTGGTACTACTTCGGCGTGTTGGCGATGGTGGTGCTGGTCAACCAGATCTTCACCGGCATCTTCCTGACCATGCACTACAAGCCCAGCTCGGCGGAGGCGTTCGCCTCGGTCGAGTACATCATGCGTGACGTGGAGTGGGGCTGGCTGATCCGCTACATGCACTCCACCGGCGCTTCGCTGTTCTTCGTCGTGGTGTACATACACATGTTCCGCGGGCTGATGTACGGCAGTTACCAGAAGCCGCGTGAGCTGGTGTGGATCCTGGGCATGCTGATCTACCTGGTACTGATGGCAGAAGCCTTCATGGGCTACGTATTGCCGTGGGGCCAGATGTCGTTCTGGGGCGCGAAGGTGATCATTTCGCTGTTTGGCGCGATCCCGGTGATTGGTTCGGGCCTGACCGAATGGATCATGGGCGACTACCTGCCTTCCGATGCGACGCTGGGCCGATTCTTCGCCCTGCATGTGATTGCACTGCCGCTGGTATTGCTGTTGCTGGTAGTGCTGCACATCGGTGCGTTGCACGAGGTGGGTTCCAACAACCCGGACGGCGTCGAGATCAAGAAAGGTCCGAAGGGCAACCGCTGGGACGCGAACAAGCCGGCCGACGGCATCCCGTTCCATCCGTACTACACCGTGCACGACCTGGTCGGGATCGGCGTGTTCCTGATGATTGCCGCGTTCATCATCTTCTTTGCACCCGCGTTTGGTGGCTGGTTCCTGGAACATGACAACTTCGTGGAAGCCAACCGTCTGGTCACTCCGGAGCACATCAAGCCGGTCTGGTACTACACCCCGTTCTACGCGATGTTGCGGGTGATTCCCGACAAGCTGGGCGGCGTGATGGTGATGTTTGGTGCGATCGCCATCCTGTTCGCGGTGCCTTGGCTGGATCGCAGCAAGGTCAGGTCGGTCCGTTACAAGGGCTGGATCACCAAGACCATGCTGGCGCTGCTGGTGGTCTGCTTCGTCTGGCTGGGCAAGATTGGCTCGGGTCCTGGAACCGACCCGGTCGAGACCCAGATCGGCCGCGTGCTGACCTTCCTCTACTTCGCTTTCTTCATCACGATGCCGCTATGGAGCAAGCTCGACAAGACCAAGCCGGTACCGGAACGGGTAACGATGCATGAATAAGTCCATCATTGGCAGGATCACCGTTTTTGCCGCCGGCATGCTGGTTTCGGCTGCCGCGTTTGCGGCCAGCGGCGGAGGCCTGTTGCAGGCCGGGACCAATCTCAACGACGAAGGCTCGCTGCAGCGCGGCGCCCAGCTGTACATGAACTACTGCTCGGCTTGCCATTCGCTGAAGTATCTGCGGTACTCGCGCCTGGCGTCCGATCTGGGGCTGACCGAAGAGCAGGTGATGTCCAACCTGGTCTTTACCGACGCCAAGTTTGGTGACCATATCGAAGTGGCGATGCCCGAGGCCGGGGCAACCGCCTGGTTCGGCAAGATGCCGCCGGACCTTAGCCTGATCTCCCGCTCCCGCGGCAGTGATTGGGTGTATACCTACCTGAAGTCGTTTTACCTGGACGAATCCGCAACGCTGGGCTGGAACAACAAGTTGTTCCCGGACGTATCGATGCCCAACCCGTTGTGGAAGCTGCAAGGACTGCAGCACGCCGAGTACGGCGATCCCGACCCGGTCACTGGTGACAAGGTGGTCAATGGACTCACCATCACCCAGGCCGGGTCACTGGACCCGGCGGCCTTTGATCGGTCGGTACGTGATATCACTGCATTCCTCGAGTACGCGGGTGAACCTGCTGCCCTCAAGCGCCAGAGCCTGGGTGTGTGGGTTGTCTTGTTCCTGGCGGTGTTCACGCTGTTCGCCTGGCTCTTGAACAAAGAGTATTGGCGGGACGTGGACTAGTCAGACGCACCTGCCCATAAGCAGCCGGCGATTGGTGGCCGGCTGTGAGGGTGCGTTGCTCGAGGCCGTGACGACTGCCCACGCTGGGTGGGCAGCGTCTTGTATCCGGCGGATTCCGGGTGCTGGAGAGGTCGATAATGGCGGCGAGCCCACGTATGCGTAATGCCCTTACCCTGTTTTCCGCGAACGATTGCGTGTTGTGCCATCGGGTAAGGCTGGTGCTGGCGGCCAAGGGTGTCACGTACGATTTGATTCCAGTCGATCCCCAGGATCCACCGGAAGACCTGATCGATCTCAATCCCTACCATTCCGTGCCGACCCTGGTCGAGCGCGACCTGGTGCTGTACGCGGCAAGCGTGGTCAGCGAGTACCTCGATGAGCGCTATCCGCACCCGCCGTTGATGCCCGTGGACCCGTTGTCACGGGCCCGATTGCGCCTGGCCACGTTGCGCCTGGAAATCGACTGGGTGCCGCAGGTGCAAGCGATCCAGCTGGGCACCAAGAGTCAGGCGGACGCGGGCCGCAAGCGGTTGAAAGAGCTCCTAGTCGCGTCGGTGCCGTTGTTCAAGGCGTTCAAGTTTTTCCTCAATGCCGAGATGAGCCTGGCCGATTGCGCGATGGCACCGATCATCTGGCGGCTGCCGTCGCTGGGCGTGGCGCTGCCCAAGGATGGCAAGTCCATCGAGGATTACGGCAGCCGGATCTTCCGTAATCCGGGCTTTGCACGCAGCCTGACCGAGCAAGAGCGGCGGCTGAACGAGTTGCCTGGTTGATCCGGCTGATCCGGAAAATCGCACCGGAAATGGGCATCGATCCAGGTGCCCTGGCCGGGCCGGTTGGCTTAAACTGCCCCCATGAGTGAACAAAGCCTCCCGATGACCAGTCATCGCCCCTACTTGTTGCGGGCGCTGTACGAATGGATCGCCGACAACGGCATGACGCCGCACTTGCTGGTCGATGCCAACGCGCCGGATGTCCGGGTGCCGGTCAGCGCAGTGAGCGACGGTCGGATCGTGCTCAACATTGCCGACCGCGCCGTTTCCGCGTTGGAGATGAGCAACGAGTCAATTCGGTTCAGCGCCCGTTTCGGTGGTGTCAGCCAGTCCATATCTGTACCGGTGGGTGCGGTGCTGGCGATCTACGCACGTGAGACCGGCCACGGCATGGCCTTGCCCGATGATGTCGGTGCGGGCAGTGCTGCCGATGGCGCCGGTATCGACTCGGCCGGCACAGGACAGTCCAACACCGATGATGGTGTTGCGGAGCCCGCTCGCCCGTCCTTGAGTGCGGTGCCCAAGGACCCGGACAAGGCCTCGTCTGCCAACGGCGATCGTGATGATGGTCCCGACGATGGCCCAGACGGGCCCGGGCCGCGCCGTGGCGGACACCTGAGGGTGGTCAAGTAGGCGGGCTGACCGGTCCGATAAACGACACCAGGCGGTTGCCGCGCAATACCAGCCGGCCGACGTGTCGGTCCTCTCCGTCGCGGGAATAGTCGAAGCGGAACGTACGTTCCCATCCCAGCCAACCATCATGGCCACGGCACAGTCGTAGACCAATGGCATGCACGCTCTGGTCCAGCCACTGGACCCCCGCCGCATTGCAGGCGTCGCGTCCCACCTCTTCCGCGCGCTCGGCCGCTCCACGTCCCGCGCTCCAGAACGCGAAGCCGGCACCGGCGACCAGCATGATGATCAGCAGGGTCGGCATGGTCAGCCCGTCGCCGGCGGCGAGCCGAGCTTGAGCGAGAGGTCGATGGCCTGCACGTGCTTGGTCAGCCCGCCGATGGAGATGCAGTCGACGCCGTCCCCGGCAATGGCGCGAAGACCGGGCAGGTCGACCCCGCCGGAGACTTCCAGCGGCACCCGACGTGCATGCGCCGCGTTGATCCGGACGGCCTCGCGCCGGGTGGGAGCATCGAAGTTGTCGATCAGGATGCGGTCGCAACCCACCTCCAGCGCCTCGCGCAGTTCCGCCAGGGTCTCGACTTCGACAATCAGGGGCAGCGACGGTTGTGCGGACCGCGCCGCGTTGATCGCCGCAGTCAGCGAGCCGGACGCGCGCACGTGGTTCTCCTTCAGCATCACCGCGTCGAACAGGCCCATGCGATGGTTGGTGCCGCCGCCGACACGCACGGCGTACTTCTGCGCCTGGCGCAAACCGGGGATGGTCTTGCGGGTGTCGAGGATTTTTGCCCGGGTGCCGCTTACCGCCTCGACGTAGCTCGCGGTGGTGGTGGCGGTCGCCGACAGGGTCTGCATGAAGTTCAATGACGTGCGCTCGGCGCTGACCAGCGCGCGCGCCCGGCCGCTCAGCAGCGCCAATACGGTGCCGGCGGTCACGTGGTCGCCTTCGTTTACCTTCCAGTCGATACGGACCTGCGGGTCCAGCGCGCGGTGGCAGGCATCGAACCAGGGCCGCCCGCACACCACGGCGTCCTGCTTGCACAGCAGGTAGGCGGTGTCGGCGGCATCGGGCAGCAGCGCAGCAGTGACGTCGCCGCTGCCCAGGTCTTCGGCCAACGCACTGGCGACGTCAGCGTCAATCGCAGCAAGGGGCGGATGGAAGTCGGCCGTCATGCCGACGGAAATCCATCGACCTGCGCGGTCATGATCGCCTCGTCGCCCAGCAACACCGGAATGCCGTCGTCGACCCGGTAGACGCGTTTGCGGTCGGCGGTCACCAGGGCCTCGCGCAGCGGCTCGGTCTGGGGACTGCCGTCGTCCCGGGATACCGTGGTGCTGGCGATCGCGTCATTCAGTACTTGCAGCCCACGTCCCTCGAGCATGGCCAATGGCTGGCGGGTGATCGGGCAGACGAGCAGATCGAGCAACTTGCGGTCCATGGGGTGGGAGTCTCCAGTTCATTCGGGATGTGCACACGCATGGCGCTTGCGTGCATGCCCGGTAGAATACCGTTTTGCCGCAGGGTCCAACCATGACAGACACCGCACCGAGGCCGCTGGTCGGCATCGTGATGGGTTCGCGCTCCGACTGGGAGACGATGCAGCACGCCGTCGCACGACTGGAAGCGCTGGGTGTTGCCCACGAGGTGCGGGTGGTTTCCGCGCACCGCACGCCCGATGCGCTGTTCGACTATGCCGCCAGTGCGGCCGGTCGCGGCCTGCGCGCCATCATCGCCGGTGCCGGCGGCGCGGCGCACCTGCCGGGCATGCTGGCGTCCAAGACCACGGTGCCGGTGCTGGGCGTGCCGGTGCAGAGCAAGGCGCTCAACGGGATGGACTCGCTGCTGTCGATCGTGCAGATGCCGGCCGGTGTTCCGGTGGCCACGTTCGCCATTGGTGATGCGGGTGCGGCCAATGCGGCGCTGTTCGCGGCGGCCATGCTGGCGGTCGAGTATCCGGCGGTCGGCGAGGCATTGGCCCAGTTCCGGGAACGGCAAACCAACGACGTCGCCCGCAACGACGACCCGCGTCGATGAGCACGGTCGGCATTCTCGGTGGTGGCCAGCTGGCCCGGATGATGGCCTTGGCGGGTGCTCCGCTGGGGTTGCGTTTCCTGGTCATGGACACCGCTGCCGATGCCTGCGCCGGCCAGTTCGCGCCGATGGTGGTGGGCGACTACGTGGACCAGGAGGCATTGGGCGAGTTTGCCTCCCGTATCGACGTGGCTACGTTTGATTTCGAGAACGTGCCGGCCGAGTCGGCCAAATGGCTGGTCGATCGGGTCCCGGTATTCCCCAACCCGCGCGCGCTGGGTACCGCCCAGGACCGGCTGGCCGAGAAGACCCTGTTCCGCGAGCTCGGCATCCCGGTGCCCGACTTCGCCGTGGTCGATACCCGCGAACAGCTCGACCAGGCGATCGCCAGCGTCGGGCTGCCGTGCATCCTGAAAACCCGGCGTCTGGGCTATGACGGCAAGGGGCAGTTCCGGATCCGCACCGCAGGCGACGCCGACGACGCCTGGGTGGCACTGGGCGCGCAGGCGGCGAAGGTCGGCTTGATCCTGGAAGGTTTCGTCCACTTCCAGCGTGAGTTGAGCGTGGTCGCCGTGCGCGGCCGTGACGGCGAGTTCCGAGCCTGGCCGCTGACCGAGAACTGGCACGTCGACGGCGTGTTGTCGGCCAGCCTGGCACCGGCGAGCGTCGACGAAGCGCTGGCCGAGCGTGCGTTTGCCTATGCGCGCAAGCTGGCCGATGCGCTGGATTATGTCGGCGTGCTGGCGCTGGAACTGTTCTGCCGCGACGGTGAACTGCTCGCCAACGAACTTGCGCCGCGCGTCCACAACTCCGGGCACTGGACCACCGAGGGCGCGGAGACCAGCCAGTTCGAGAACCATTTGCGTGCCGTGCTCGGTCGGCCGTTGGGCTCTACGCGCATGCTCGGCCACGCTTGCATGCTCAACTGGATCGGCGCGATGCCCGAGGCCAACCCGATACTGGCCGAGCCGTCAGGTCATTGGCACGACTACGGCAAGGCTGCACGGGACGGGCGCAAGGTCGGCCATGCCACCTTGCGCGCGGATTCCACCGGCGAGCTGGTCACCGCATTGGAGAGGGTCGGCGCAGCGCTTGGGCGCGAGGCGCAAGTCTCGCCGGTAATCGCCAGATTGCAGGGCGACCAGAAAAAATAAAAACGGCCGGGTCGCCCCGGCCGTTCGTGTTGCGCATCAACCGTCCGGTTACTTCATGTTCGAAGCAACGAAGTCCCAGTTGACCAGGTTCCAGAACGACTCCACGTACTTCGGCCGCGCGTTGCGGTAGTCGATGTAGTAGGCGTGCTCCCACACGTCGCAGGTCAGCAACGCGGTGTCGCTGCCGGTCAGCGGGGTGTTGGCGTTGGCGGTGCTGACCAGTGCCAGCGAACCATCGGCGCGCTGTACCAGCCAGCCCCAGCCGGAGCCGAAGGTTTTGATCGCGGTGTCGCTGAACTGCTGCTTGAACTTGGCGAAATCACCAAAGGCCTTGTTGATGGCGTCCAGCACCTTGCCGGTCGGCTCGCCGCCGCCGTTGGGTGACAGGCAGTTCCAGTAGAAGGTGTGGTTCCAGACCTGCGCGGCGTTGTTGAACATGCCGCCCTGCGACTTGCGGATGATGTCCTCCAGCGGCATGTCGGCGAACTCGGTACCCTCGATCATCTTGTTGAGGTTGTCGACGTACGCCTTGTGATGCTTGCCGTAGTGGTAGTCCAGCGTCTCCGCCGAGATATGCGGCTCAAGCGCGTTCTTGTCGTAGGGCAGGGGAGGCAGTTCGATGGCCATTGGCGGGCTCCTGATGAAAGTGACTCTGGGGGACAGCAAAAGATTACAATCCCCATTCTATCCCCACCCCATGTTGCGTGGTCGTCAACGGTCACGGCAAGCCAAACCCAGGAGCGCGCCAATGTCGGTGATCGAGCGGATCCAGGCCCAGGTCGAGAGCCACCCGGTCGTGTTGTTCATGAAGGGGACGGTGGAGTTCCCGATGTGCGGCTTCTCCAGTCGCGCGGTGCAGGTGTTGCAGGCGTCCGGCGCCACCGGTCTGCATACCTTCAACGTGCTGGAGGACCCGGAGGTCCGCGCCAACCTGCCGCGTTACTCCAACTGGCCGACCTTCCCGCAGTTGTTCATCCACGGTGAGCTGATCGGCGGCTGCGACATCACCGTCGAACTGTATGAGTCGGGTGAGCTGGCGCGGATGATCAGCGAGACCCAGGCCGAGGATCAAGCGGAGAACCAGGCGTAGTGAGCTCGGTAAGCACTGCTCATTCGCACACCGTTGCTTCCGCTACGCCGGACTTGCATGACCGTGTGATTCTGGTGACCGGCGCCCATGGTGGTTTGGGCAGTGTGGCCGCCAAGGCTTGCGCGCGCGCGGGCGCGACTGTTGTGTTGCTGGGTCGCAAGCTGCCCGGGTTGAACCGGGTCCATGACGCGATCGTGGCCGACGGCGCTGCAGCCTTGCTGTACCCGTTGGACCTTGGAGGCGCATCGCCGGATGATTACGCCGAGATGGCGACGGGCATCGATGCCGAGCTCGGACGCCTCGACGGCGTGCTGCATTGTGCCGCCGATTTTTCCGGATTGACCCCGTTGCTGCATACCGATCCCGCCGCGTTCGCGCGCGCGATCCACGTCAACCTGACCGCCCCGTGGTGGCTCAGCCAGGCTTGCCTGCCGTTGCTTGCAAAAGCCGAAGATGCGGCGCTGGTGTTCGCCATCGACGACCTGGCCCGGGTAGGCAAGGCGTTCTGGGGTGGTTACGGGCTCGCCCAGCATGGCCTTGCCAGCCTGGTCGGCATGCTGCATGCGGAACTGGCCAACTCGCCGGTACGCGTCAGCGGGCTGCAACCCGGGCCGATGCGTACGCCGCTACGGGCCAAGGCCTATGTCGAGGAAACCATGCACCTGGCCGATGACCCCCAAGCCTATGCGCAATCCTGCGTGACCCTGTTGTCGAGCGCCGGCGCGATCCATCGCGGCCAGGTCTGGGCACCCAAGCCGTGAGCGTCGTCGCATGACCATAGCCTCCGCCGCGCTGCTGCTGTTCCTGATCCTGGATCCGTTGGGCAACATCCCGATCTTCCTGAGCCTGTTGCGCACGCTGCCACCGGAGCGTCAGCGCTTCGTGCTGGCGCGCGAGCTGTTGATCGCCCTGGTCGTGCTGATGCTGTTCCTGTGGGGCGGCAAGTACGCGCTGGAAGTGATGCACCTGCGCCAGGACTCGGTCGCGATCGCCGGCGGTATCGTCTTGTTCCTGATCGGCATCCGGATGATCTTCCCGCCGCCGGAGGGGCTGATGGGCGCGTTGCCTGACGGTGAGCCTTTCATCGTGCCGCTGGCCATCCCACTGATTGCCGGCCCGTCCGGCATGGCCGCGGTACTGCTGATGGGCAGCAACGAGCCTGACCGCCTGGGTGAGTGGAGCCTGGCGCTGCTGATCGCCTGGGGCGTGACCGCGGCGATCCTGTTCTCGGCGACCTATCTGTACAAGTGGCTTGGCTCGCGCGTGCTCAGCGCAGTCGAGCGCTTGATGGGCATGTTGCTGGTCGCGATCTCGGTACAGATGTTCCTTGACGGACTGGTCGGATACCTGGGCGTCGCGTCCTGAGCAGCGCGTTGCCGGGGGGCGGCAGGGCAAACACATGATCCAGCGGCTGGGGGGAGACCGTCACAATTCTGTAAAACATCCGCATTAGTATGTCGCCATGTTAATCTAGCGTTAACTGGCAGCCACCAGTTTGTTGCGTCAACACCCAAGAAAACCCCGCCGTCGCCCCACCGATGGTCAAGTCAAGTTACCCAACGCCTTGAGGCCCTCCGTCATGAATCACCCCAGCCGCGCCCGGTTGTCCAAGCTCACCCTGGGACTGCTCGTTGTCCTTGCTTCTGCTCCTGCATTCGCACAGAGCACCTCCGCCGGCCTCGGTGGACAGGTGTCTGGTACTGACGGCCAGCCGGTCGTCGGCGCCGAGGTCACCATCGTGCATGATGAATCGGGCACGGTCAGTCGTGTCACTACTGACGCCAGCGGCCGCTATACCGCGCGGGGCCTGCGCGTGGGTGGGCCGTACACGATCACCATCAACAAGGCGGGTGCGGGGTCCTCTTCGGAGGACGACGTGTACCTGGCCCTGAACCAGGTGAGCACCGTTGATGTGAAACTCGACAACGATGTCACCACCCTGACGACGGTTCAGGCAGTTGCCATGGGAGGCGGCTCGGAGATATTCAGCGCCACCAAGATGGGCACCGGCACCAACGTCACCCAGGAGCAGATCGACGCGTTGCCGTCGGCCAGCCGCAACATCCAGGATTACATCCGCCTGGACCCGCGCATCGCGCAGACCGATAAGGGTGACGGCGCGATCTCGGCTGGCGGCCAGAACTCGCGATTCAACGTGATCCGGATCGATGGCGTCAACAGCAGCGACCCGTTCGGCCTGGAAGCCAACAACATGCCGACCATGCGGCAGCCGGTCTCGATGGATGCGATCGAAGAGATCAACATCGACCTGGCCAACTACGACACCACCATCGCCGGCGGCACCGGCGCGATCGTCAATGCGGTCACCAAGTCCGGCACCAACGAGTTCCACGGTTCGGCCTACTTCGCCATGCGTGACGGCGACTGGGTCCGCGAGGACCTGGCGGGCGAGGAGTTCCAGGGCTTCGACAAGGAAGAGACCTACGGCTTCACCCTGGGTGGTCCGCTGATCAAGGACAAGCTGTTCTTCTTCGCCAACTACGAGCAGTTCACCCGTACCGCCCCGGGCGTCAGCCTGGTGGGTACCCCGTACGGCCGTGGCGAGATCACCGATGCCGACATCGCCCGCGTGCAGGCCGCAGCCCAGGGCTACGGCTTTGACGCCGGTGGCATGACCCCGCCGGCCAGCGCCGAGACCGATATCGAGGAATACGCGCTCAAGCTGGACTGGAACATCAACGACGATCACCGCGCCGCGCTGCGCTACAGCAAGCTGGTGCAGTCGGTGCCGCAGATTCCGGGTTTCGGCAACGACGGCGTCTCGCTGCGCAGCCATTGGTACGACCAGGACAAGACCTTCGAAAGCGTGGTCGGTGAGCTCTTCAGCAACTGGAGCGACACCTTCACCACCGAGTTCAAGGTCTCGCGTCGCGACTACTCGTCGATCGCGTCCACCTACGCCAACCTGCCGGGCATCATCATCAAGGACGGTGAAAACGAGATCAACCTCGGCACCGAGCGCAACCGCCACGCCAACGTGGTCGACACCGAGCAGACCACCCTGTTCGGCGCGGGCACCTGGTATGCCGGTGACCACGCCATCAAGTTCGGTTTCGACTATGAGGACAACGACGTCCTCAACTATTACGGCCGCGACATCAACGGCGTCTATACCTTCGACAGCATCGAGGACTTCGAGAGCAACAATCCCTCGCGCTACCAGGTTCGCGCCCCGCGTCCGGGTGGCAGCTACGCGGACATCCCGGCGGCGTACAACTTCAAGAATACCGGTGTGTTCATCCAGGACGACTGGGCGGTCAATTACAACCTGAGCCTGATGTTCGGCGTGCGCGTGGACATGCCGGAGTTCGACAACAGCCCGATCTACAACTCGCGCATCCAGGAGATCTACGGCTACGACAACTCCGTCACCCTCGACAAGAAGCTGGTGCAGCCGCGCTTCGGCTTCAACTACACCTTCGACACCGATCGTCCGACCCAGCTGCGCGGCGGCGTGGGCCTGTTCCAGGGCGGCAACCCCAACGTCTGGCTGGCCGGCCCGTTCCAGAACACCGGCCTGAACTTCGATTCCTATGACTTCCGCGGCCCCGACACCCCGGGGTTTGACGCGAGCCTGCCGCCGACGGTCGTGGGCGGCAACGCTGGCGCCCCGCTGATCACCGCCGACATCATGGCGCCGGGCCTGGCCCTGCCGTCGATCTGGAAGGCCAACCTGGCGATCGACCACGAACTGCCGTGGTACGGACTGGTCGGCTCGGCCGAGTTGCTGGTGACCAAAAACAAGGACGCGCTGTGGTTTGACCGGATCGACGTGGGCGGTGCCACCTATCAGGGCCAGGACGGCCGCATGATCTACTGGAACGCGGCGGGCCTGGACCCGGCCAATGCCGGCAACTTCGGCATCGATGCGGGACTCAATGGTGCAGAAAACCGCGCCAACAAGAACCCGGGTGTCGATCAGGCCATCGTGATCCGCAACACCAACAAGGGCTCGGCGCGTCAGCTGACGCTCTCGCTGTCCAAGCCGATGGTCGAGAACTGGGGCTGGAGCGTGGGTTATACCCACACCGATGCCACCGAGTTCAGCCCGGCCACCAGCTCGCAGAACTCCTCGAACTGGAACAACTCGCTGGTGTTCAACACCAACGAGCCGGTCGGCTACAACTCGCGCTACGCGATCCGCGACCGCTTCACCGGTGCGGTCACCTGGCAGAAGGACCTGTTCGGCGACAACACCACCAGCATCGGCATGTTCTATGAGGGCCGCTCGGGTCGTCCGTACAGCTACATCTTCTACAACGACGTCAACGGCGACAGTGCCGAGACCAACGACCTGTTCTACGTGCCGTCGGGCCCGGGTGACGTGATGTGGACCGGTGGCGCCGAGATGGAGAAGGACTTCTTCGACTGGATGGCGACCAGCGCGCCCGAGCTGCAGCGCTACCGTGGCCAGGTGGCTCCGGCCAACGAGTTCCGGGCCAGCTGGGTCAATACCTTCGACGTGCGCATCAGCCAGGAGATTCCGGCGTTCTTCAAGGGCCACAAGGCCGAGATCGCGCTGGACATCATGAACTTCGGCAACCTGCTCAACAAGGACTGGGGCGTGGTCGAGGACTACGGCTTCTATGCGACCCGCCGCGTGGCCAATTACGCCGGTATCGATCCGGCTACCGGCAAGTACATCTACAACTTCAGCGGCTTCACCGACAACGAGAACATCCAGGACGGCGCAGGCCGCTCCAACCCGGGTATCTCGCGCTGGTCGGCGATGCTGAGCTTCAAGTACAAGTTCTGATCACACTCGGAATGCAGTAATCCAACGGCCGGGGCAACCCGGCCGTTTTTGTGTGCGCTAAAGTCTTCACCAGAAAAACCATAACCAAGGGAATCCAATGACCGCCCCCACCAACGCGACCTTGCCGACTGTCAACGCCCGCATCCATCCACGCGGTGGCCTGGACCTGCTGTCGCGTGCGGAAGTCGCCCGCCTTGCCGATGCCTCTGCCGGCGGCATGCACGACCTGTTGCGCCGTTGTGCGCTGGCCGTGCTCACCAGCGGCAGTGCCTCCGACGACCCGCGCGCCGCCCAGGAGCTGTACCCGGACTTCGATATCCAGGTCCACCAGCAGGACCGCGGCGTGCGCATCGACCTGCAACACGCCCCGGCGATGGCCTTCGTCGACGGCCAGATCATCCGCGGCGTCGCTGAACTGCTGGCCGCCGTGGTGCGCGACCTGGCGTATCACGCGATCGACCTGGGCGTGGATGCCGGCCGTGACCTGGACAGCAGCAACGGCATCACCGATGCGGTATTCGGCCTGCTGCGCAACGCGCACGTGCTGCTGCCCGCCGACCCCAATCTGGTGGTGTGCTGGGGCGGCCACTCGATCAGTCGCGAGGAGTACCTCTACACCAAGGAGGTCGGCTACCACCTGGGCCTGCGCGGCCTGGACATCTGCACCGGCTGCGGCCCCGGCGCGATGAAGGGGCCGATGAAAGGCGCCACCATCGCCCACGCCAAGCAACGCAAGCGCCGGATGCGCTACATCGGCGTGACCGAGCCGGGCATCATCGCCGCCGAGTCGCCCAACCCGATCGTCAACCACCTGGTGATCATGCCGGACATCGAGAAGCGGCTGGAGGCCTTCATCCGCATCGGCCACGGCATCATCGTGTTCCCCGGTGGCGTCGGCACCGCCGAGGAGATCCTGTACCTGTTGGGCATCCTGCTGCGCGAGGAGAACGCCGACGTGCCGTTCCCGCTGGTGTTCAGCGGTCCGACCGCCTCGGCGCCGTACTTCGAGCAGATCGACAAGTTCATCCGCCTGACCCTGGGCGAAGCCGCGACCAAGCGCTACGAGATCATCACCGGCAACCCGGTCGCGACCGCCCGGCGCATGGCCAACGGCGTGCACAAGGTCCGCGAACACCGCCTGGAGCAGCGCGACTCGTTCTTCTTCAACTGGTCGATCAACGTGCCGCTGGAGTTCCAGCGCCCGTTCGTCCCGACCCATGAAGCAATGGCCGCACTGGACCTGCACCACGGCCGCAAGCCGCATGAACTGGCCGCCGACCTGCGCCGCGCGTTCTCCGGCATCGTCGCCGGCAACGTCAAGGAGGACGGCATGCGCCGGATCGAAGAGCACGGCCCGTTCGAGATCCATGGTGACCCCGAGATAATGGCGTCTCTGGACGGCCTGCTCCGCGCCTTCGTCGAGCAGCGCCGGATGAAGATCGCCGGGGATTACAAACCGTGTTACCGGGTCGTGGCCTGAGGCGCCCGCCGCCCAGGCAGGCCTGGGCAATGCGGCTTTTGACCGTCATCCCCTATTTTCTGACCGTCATCCCCCTTTTCTGATCGTCATCTCCCTTTCGACCGTCATCTCCCTTTCGACCGTCATCTCCCTTTCGACCGTCATCCCTCTTTTGACCGTCATCCCCGCGAAGGCGGGGATCCATGGACTTTGATATTCAAGCGCCGAAAAACCTCGACGCTCACCCCTCCACCGGCAACCGTACCGTGGCGATAAACCGTCCCGCCTCAACCTGCGTCTGCACGCTGCCGCGGCCGCCGGTTAGTGCCTCGATCCGCACCTGCGAGGCATTCAACCCGACCTGGTGACCGGCAAACGACAGCCCGCCCGCCGGTGGCAGCGGGTTGCTGATCCGCACCACCACCGTGTCGGGCATGGTGCTCACGTTGACGTCGATGTCCCCGCTGGCCATCCGCTCCACCCCGTGCCGGATCGCGTTCTCCACCAACGGCTGGATCGACAGCGCCGGCACCGTCACCGCCGGCAACTCGCGCGGCAAATGCCAGCCAATCGTCAGGCGATCACCAAAGCGCAGCGCCTCGATTTCCAGATACCGCCGCGCCAGCGACAGCTCGTCTTCCAGTGAAATCTGCCGTGGCCCCGCCAACGCCGCGCGGAACAGGTCGGCCAGGTCCAGCAGCAACCGCTCCGCCTCCTCCGGCCGCTCGTGCACCAGCGCCGCGCCGGTGTTGAGTGTGTTGAACAGGAAGTGCGGCCGGATGCGCGCCTGTAGGGCCTGCAGTTCCGATTGCTTGGCACGTACCGCGTGCAACCGGCCGCGCCAATGGTTCTGGAAGGCGGCGAGGCCCAAGAGGCCGACCACCAACGCGATGCCAAGGGCACGGAATGTTGCAAGCTGGAAGCCTTCGGCAAGCATCGAGCTATCCGGGAAAAGCAGCCAAATCACGCGATTTGCGAGCAGTGTCGATAGAAGTAACAGCATCAACGCAATGTACGAAATATACACAGGCCGCAGTGTTCGCACGAGACCGCGAAGAAGGTACAGTGCGGCAAGAGTATTCAGGAGTATCCATTGGACCGCGACAGACAGCGTGCCAAAATAATAGATACGGTCGATGCTCCCTGGGCCGGGAGCGAGGCAGAGCAACAAAGTCACTCCCTCACCACAGAGCATCATCCACATGATCGCGGGGGCACGCCAGAGCGCGTCGAGCGGGATGGGCCGAGCGGATGGGGGGGGCATGGTTCGGGCTGAGTAAAAGAGACGGAATAGCTGAGCATGGTATGCGCTCTTTGGATTCGCTGTCCTGGATCAACTCTTCGTTGATGGTGGGAGACATGCCGAAACGAGCGTTCGTCGGGGCTAGGCGACCGCCTGTCTCAACTTCCTTGCACTGATGTTCAAAGCTCAGCACGATGAGATGACACGACTTCTGGGGGAGCGGGGACGTTGAACAGAAATAGGGGCTTCACCCTCATTGAATTGATGGTGACGATCGTGGTACTCGCCATCTTGTTGACGATCGGCCTGCCGAGCTTCCAAGGCACGCTGCGATCCAACCGGGTGGCAACCACCACCAATGAGATGGTCGCTTCTCTGGCATTGGCTCGAAGCGAGGCGATCAAGGGGAGCCAGGGTGCAGGCATGTGCGCCAGCAAGGATGGCGGCGCGTGCGACGGCACTTGGAACGACGGTTGGATAGTCTGGGGTGACAGCAACGGCAGTGGCGCGTTTGAAGACGGCGAGCCAGTCTTTCGCTTCACCCAGGGAAGAACGGAGCTACAGGCGAGCGGGCCAACGGGTGACGGCATTGTTTTCGACGCACGTGGGCGGCGGCGAGCTTCCGATAGCCAGGTCTTGGCACTTCGTCCTGTGGACTGCGGCAATCAGCCGTTGCAGAGAACCTTGACGGTCAATATCACTGGTCAAGTTAGAACCGCGCGAGGGGATTGCTCATGAGTCGTCGGCTATCAAATGCCCCTAAAGCGGGCGGGTTCACGCTGATTGAAGTTTTGATCACTATTCTGGTGATGGCATTTGGGCTCCTGGGCTTCGCGCTCCTGCAAACCATGAGCGTGCGATTCGCACAAAGTGCGAACTACCGGACCCAGATGACCAACCTGACCTACGAGCTGATTGACCAGATGCGGGCCAATCGCATCGTGATGACCACGTATCTCGGCAACTACACGGCAAGTACCGACAGCGACGATTGCGTGCCGTCCACCGGCGAAAACGTCACCAGTAGCGATTTCCGCGATGCGTGGGAATGCCGCCTTGGCAAAGCGCTTGGCGATGGGGCGACTGCGAGCGCCTTGCGTGTTGGGGATGAAGTTACAGTTTCGATTACCTGGGGTGACAACCGCTGGGACCCGGACGCCACTGATCAAACTTTCTCCGCGAGCACGCAGTTATGAGGGCCGCAAATGCAGTAACTATGCGTGGTCTTTCGTTGATCGAGTTGATGATCGCGATGCTAATAGCCAGCATCCTGATGCTCGGTCTCGTGCAAATATTCAGCGGGTCACGTGCGGCGTATCAGCTGTCCGAGGGCTTGGCGCGCACACAGGAGAACAGCCGTTTTGCGATGGATTTTCTGCAGCGCGATATCCGTATGGCGGGACATTTTGGTTGCGTCAACGATCAGGCTCATGCTCGCAACACGCCGCCCGGAATGAATACTACTTTCGCTGCGGTGCCGCACCCGGCGCTAAACTACGATATATCTATACGAGGGTTTGAGGCCAATAGTACTGGTCCGAACGACACCTTGTCAGTGAGTGCAGACCCTGAGGCGGGTGGTGACGCCTACACGCCAGCTCTCCCAGCTGGGATCGCGGCTGCTATTCCTCGTAGGATTGCAGGTAGCGATATCATCGCGCTCCGCTTTCTTGCGCCGGAGGGGGTGCCAATAACCTCGATTTCCGGGACTGCTGGTCAACCCGTCTTTAATTTCGACCCGTCGCGTTGGGACGTGCTCCGCAGTGGTGTCGGGGATCCGGGCTTATTCGGGGTCGCGGACTGTTTGAACGCGACGGTGTTCCAGGCAAAAGCCGTAGCCGCCGGTAGCGTGACGATGGGAGCGGCGCCTAACAATGCCGCCACAACGATGACCAAGGCCTATACGCCGGGGCAGTCGATGCTGTATCGCGCGGAAAGCGTGGTGTATTACATCGGGCGCAACGATTTTGGCCGGCCGTCGCTCTATCGATTGCAATACACGGCGGCGCCAGATGGTGTGCTGGTCACCGACAATCAGGAGCTGGTTGAGGGCATCGAGAACCTGCAGTTGCTCTATGGACAAGATCGAGTGATCGACCCTGCCAGATCCCCAACTGGGCACATTGATCGTCAGCTCGTGGCTAGCGGAGTGGAGAGCTCACAGCCGGCGGCCGCGGATGGTTGGCGTCGTGTTGGTTCAGTCCAGATTGGCTTGCTTGCAGCAAGCCCCGATCCTTCTAGCGCATCCCAGGCGGAGACCGCTCTGGCTGCTCTTGGGGTGACGTATACCGCGCCTAGCGACGGTCGCTTCCGAGCCGTTTACCAGAGCACGATCGCCGTGAGAAACAGGCTGTATGGAAACTGAGGCTGAATGGTCATGAATCGAGCAATTCGTTCGACTACGGGGGCCGCGAGGCAACGGGGCGCGGTTCTCTATATCGCCCTCATCATGCTGGTGTTGCTGGCCATGTTGGGCATTGTAGGTATGCAGGTCACTGGGTTGCAGGAACGCATGGCTGCGAACTATATGAGGGTTAATCAAGCATTTCAGGCGGCAGAAGCATCGGCTCGCGACACTGAAAGCATGATTGGCACGTCGGTTTCGGCAACCGGCACGTTCTCGTCCGACCAGGAAGCCTGTGCCCCCGTGTTTGATCCGTTGACCTGGGCGGAAACTGTCATCGGCGAAGACAGTTCTCATACTCGACGGATCGATAAATGCTTCCCTTCGTCAAGCCGGCGCATCGGTGCCAAGCTGAATGAAGAAACCGGAAATATATACGAGATCAGTGTTGTGGCCGGCGACGACGGAAGCGACTCATCTTCTAGTGCCGTAATCAGTACTACTTTCATTCCCTGACTGGAGCGGCGCACATGTCCGTGTCTACATTTATTCGCTTTGCACTGGTCGGCGGTATAATCGCCGCAGCCGTTAGTCAGGTCGTCGACCTCCGAGCCGCTGATACCGATTATGCCATCGCGCAAAAGCCTTTATATATGGGCGTGACCGAATCGCCGTTGATGATGATGGTGATGTCGCGGGATGAGCGTCTTTTTACCAAGGCTTATAGCGATTACTCCGACCTTGATGAAGATGGAATTCTGGATACCACTTACCAGGATGGTTTTGATTATTCGGGGTATTTTGACTCCGGCCTTTGCTATAGTCATACAGGCGGTCGGTTCAAGGCATCGGGAGCGGCTGCAGGAACGCATGGTCATTCTTGCTCCACCGGGTGGAGCGGCAATTTTGTCAATTGGATGACCATGAGTCGTTTGGATGTTTTGCGTTACGTGCTGTATGGCGGAATGCGTTCAACAGACGACTTGGATAAAACGATTATTGAGCGCGCGCATATTCCAGATGATCTTCACGCCTGGGTGAAAGTATACTCGGGTGGAGATATTGGGTCGTTTACCCCGCTAAGCGGGCCCCATTCATTTTGTAGTGCCTCTTTTGGGGAGAATGGTGCGCCGACAGTACGCTACAAAGAGGGGAATTGGTCAGAATGGGCAGCCACCGCAACCAACCAGTGTGGGCTGAATAACGGTAGTGACACGCCGAAGACGGCCAATTCACTCACTGTTCGTGTCGAGGTTTGTGATCCTTCAGTCGATGCGAGTTTGCGGGAAGATTTTTGTACCGCTTATAATCACGATGGTGAGACGAGCTATAAGCCTACTGGGCTCATTCAACAGTATGGTGAAAGTGGGCGTCTTCGCTTCGGGTTGATCAGTGGTAGTTACGACGCTCCTCGTAGCGGTGGTGTCTTGCGACGAAACATTGGCAGAATTGCGGGGAATGGTGCCGGAGCCTGCGCTGCGGGCGATGAGGTCAACCTTTCGACAGGGCAATTTTGTAACCAGGGCGGTGGAGATGAGGGCATCATCAACACTGTAAATCGCTTTAAGTTGACGGGTTGGACAGGTAGCAAATGGTCCGACTGCGGCGATTGGGGAATATTGAATAGGCAGGGGCAGGGCGGCAACGGCAGTCTTGACAATCCGGGAACTGGCTCGCACCACTGTGGTGCCTGGGGAAATCCTGTTGCGGAAATGTATGCGGAAGCGGTCAGGTACATAGCTGGGCAGAGCAGCGGCACTTCGGCTTTTTTCGGGGGAGGCGATCTGGCCGGATTGCCCACCTCAGTGGTCTGGAACGACCCCTACCGCGCGCCGGATGATGGTGGTAATTCCTATTGCGCCGATTGCAGTATTCTCGTGCTTTCTTCGGGATTGAGCTCCTTCGATAGCGACGAGATGCCTTCTGTACCTCGGATTGGCTCCGTGAGCGCTGCAACCGACGCGGTGGGCGCCGCAGAAGGCATAGTCGGTGGACAATACTTGGTGGGTCGCGCTTCATCGACGCCACTTGGTGCATCGCTGGATACCCATGCGGACGTTTGTTCGGCGAAAGCCATCGGTGGGCTGAGTAGTGTGAGAGGTATATGCCCCGACATTCCCTCGCTTGAGGGCAGCTATCTGGTTTCAGGGCTGGCATTCAGGGCAAGTACCGTGGATCTCAGGCCAGGCCTGCAGAGTAAGCCGGCTGCGCACAGGAACACCGTCACAACTTACGGTGTGGCGCTGGCTGATAACCTGCCAAAATTCGATATTCCGCTCGGAAGCGGAAAGGTATCGCTGGCACCGCTCTGCCAGGCTCACGGTAACGGTAACGCAACCCTGAAAACCACTGGGTGGCGTACCTGTGCACTGGGATCGGTCGGTGTTGGTAGCAAAGTATCGCAGGTCGCTCCTTACCATGTTTATGGGCGCCCCGTAATATACGATGCCCAGAAGCGCGCAGTCGCAGGCAGTTTTTCCCTAGTATGGGAGGACTCTTTGTGGGGTAACGATAATGACAACGATGTAGTGTCAATGATGACCTATTGTGTCGGTGCTGCATGCAGTGCCGACACAAATCCACGGAATAACGCGTCCTGGACGGGGCTGGATATCTGTTGGCGCTCCGACTCTACGGTTTGCGGTGCCGGGTCTCCTTCAGTCGCAGACGACGAGGTTCTTGTGCGGATCGAGAACATGTCCGCATACGCGGGTAACGCCATGCTGACGGGCGTATCGATATCGGGGTCCAACCAAGACGGCGTACACAAGTTGGCTTTGCGCCCCGGAAACCAGAATGGTTCAATCTTGACGACCACAGCAGACCCGGCGGCTTCGTGGGATAAGCCGAAGGTCATGAAGCTCAAGGTGGGTTCTGATGGGGCAGGGTTGCTGGAAAACCCGCTCTGGTATGCGGCGAAGTATGGCGGATTCGATGACGCCAACAATAACGGTATTCCTGATTCGGGAGAGTGGGACTCGCGGGAATCGGGAACCCCCGATAACTATTTCTTCGCGCGTAATCCGTCTGAGCTTAAAGCAGAGTTGGGCCGTATTTTTGAAGACGCCACCGCTGGTGGTGGCCCCACTGCAGGCGGTGGGGCGGGTGCGCGTGTGGGCGATGCTTCGTTCACGCTGGAAGCAGGGTTCGACGTTGCGGACGCATCGAATGATTGGACCGGGTTCCTCAGGGCAATCGGAGTCAATGACGACGGAAGTGCAGGTGCACAGTTGTGGGATGCTGCCGGCAGCATGCCGGCGCCAGGCAGCCGCCAGATATGGATGTCAACCCAGCCGACGTTGGTTGCGGACGATGGCGCGATAGATAGCGCAGCGGCAGTAGCCTCGTTTACTGCCGTAAACCTGGGTGGCGATGAGACTGAGCGGCTTAGTGCATTGGGAGTGCCTACGTCAAAGCCCTCTTGGCTTGGCAGCACTACCGCTGAGGGTCTGGTGAGCTACCTGCGCGGTGAGACGGTTGCCGGGCTACGGACACGAACTTCCAGGCTTGGAGACATTGTTAATTCCACAACGGAGATTGTCACGCCTAGGAACGACTACGGTTACGGATATTGGGTTGATTCGGCCCCTGGCGGTTGGAAGAACGCGCTTGGCGCCGGATACCGCGACTATCTTGCGCAAAAGAATGAGATACCGATGGTGTACGTCGGCGCCAATGACGGAATGCTCCACGGGTTCAACGCCTCGGAAGTCTCGGGCGGGGGCGAAATATTTGGATTCATTCCATCAACTTCATTGAATCGCTTGTTCGAACTGGCCAATCCTAGCTACGAACACCAGTACTACGTTGATGGGCAACTGACATCTGGTGACGTGTCGTTCAGCTCCTCCGGGGCTGGTGACTGGCATACCGTTTTGGTTGGAAGTACCGGGGGTGGGGGCGGCGGCACTGCCACGCCCAACGGTAGTGGCAGTGTGTTTGCGCTAGACGTGTCTTCGCCCGAAAGTTTTGACGCCAACGACGTTCTGTGGGAGTTAAGTGGCGCAAATGACGCCGACCTCGGCTTCGTGCTGGGTAAGCCGGAGATCGTCCCGGTAGAGGGAATCGGCGGAGCGCCGCGTTGGGTTGCGTTGTTTGGTAATGGGCCGAATTCCGACAGCGGCCAACCGGTTCTTTTTGTTGTGGACATCGAGACCGGAGAGGTGCTATCGAGGTTGGCAGCTACCGATGCCAGCTACGCAATCCGCAACGGACTCATGAATATTGCGCCTGTCGCCATCGACAACACGAATGGACTGGTGGACACGGTCTACGCAGGTGACCTACAGGGCAATCTTTGGAAGTTTGACTTGTCGTCCGCCAATCCGGATGACTGGCAGGTTGGTCTGAGCGGTGTGCCGTTATTCACCGCGGCCGATAGCGGAGTCGTGCAGCCGATAACTGGGGGGCTGGAGGTATCCACGGGCCCGGGGGGAGGCATGAGCATCTTCTTTGGCACAGGGAGCTATTTTGCCGAAGGTGATAACGAGAATATGGCGGTGCAAAGCCTGTACAGCGTCTGGGACGATCTGAGTGCTACACCCATTGGCCCCCGCGAATCCGCTTTGGTTGAACAAATGATGTTCGAGTTGCCGGACAGCAATGGCTATTCGCTCCGCGGCGTAACGCGTGAAGCCGTCAATTACGTGGACAAGCGTGGCTGGTACTTAGATTTGCGTGTGGGTTCGGACGCATCGGGAGTGAATGGAGAACGCTTCATAGGTACACCGCGGTTGCAAAGCGGAAAGGTAATCTTCACTACCTATGAACCGCGCGGCGAGATCTGCTCGGCTGGTGGCGGAGTCAACTGGGAATACGCCCTTGACCTGCTCACTGGTGGCGGTGCGATGTCTGGAGTCTCGCTCACGCCAGGCGGCGACCCGGTCTGTACCGAGAATTGCGGAGGGATATCACTGAATGATGGCGATAACCCATCCGCTCCGGTTAAAACAACGAATGTATTCGTGCCGAAGCTGGTGTCGCAGTGTGATCCTGCGGATCCTGCCTGTACCGCAACGATCGATGAATTGCTTGAAGCGGAACAATGCACCTTTGTGCTCAGGGCCGCCGGAGCAGACCCTTTGTATTTGCCGCGTCCTTGTGGCCGACAATCCTGGCGCCAGGTCCGATGAATAGGGAGCATTACATGCAGAACATTTTTGGCCGGAGGCCCGCCGGTGGATTCACTCTGATTGAGCTGATGATCGTGGTTGCCGTAATAGCCATCCTCAGCGCCATTGCTTATCCTGCCTATCAGGATCAGGTGAGAAAGTCCCGTCGAGGGCAGGTCAAGGCGGATTTGGTCGAGTACGCGCAGCTGGCCGAGCGATTCCATACGGTCAACAACACATATGTGGGGTTCGACTTGCCTTTCGCTCAATCCCCTCGGGAGCAAGGGGCGACCGCGCATTATGCGCTGGCGCTCAGCCCTGACGCGGCCGCGTCTACATTCACCATTGAGGCTGAGGCCCAAGGGAATCAGGTGGAGGATCGCTGCGGCGATCTGAGTCTGAATCAGGCCGGCGTGAAAACTAATAGCAAAGGCGCGTTAGCCGATTGTTGGTAGCCAGCTGCTGAACAACGCGGCCACATGCCGCGCGGAATAGCGCGCGGAAGGGAATGACGCAGCCATGCGTTGATTCAGTGCGGTGCGATCAGCGCGCAGGGCAGCGATTGTTATCTGATGCTGTCCCTGTCCGTGAACACCGATGGTGGCTAGCACGAATTGCGGTGTGATATCAGGCCGCTTTCACCGGAAGTGCGACTGTTTCTTCGCGTCCGCCTGTTTGGCGTATTTCTGCGCAGGTGGCAGAAGCCTCGGCAAACGAAAGGGACGCGATTTCTCGCGACCCTTTGGATATCTGGCGCCCGAAGCTGGACTCGAACCAGCGACCCCCTGATTAACAGTCAAGTGCTCTAACCAGCTGAGCTATTCGGGCGGGGATGGGCATTGTAAGCGGTACGTGGCCGGGGTCAAGGGCTCTTGACGCTACAGAGTGGCAATCGTAGTCGGTCCGCGGGCGATTAGTAGGGGCAAGGCTCGTATCCGGTGGCGCGTTGAGTACGTGCGCGGCCGGCATTGTTGACTACCACTTCGCCGATCAATCGCTCATCGTCATGCCCGCACAGTCGCAGGCTGGCGTTGCTGCCGTAGGCGCGGCCGCTGGGGAGGTAGCGCACGCGTTGGCGTCCGCTGGTGGTGCGTAGGGAAAGATTGCCGTTGATAGCGTCAATCTGGCGCAAGATTGAGGCTGCGCCGCTCGGTTGTCCGGTACGACCCGAGTCGACAAAGATGATCCAGCCATCCTCCCAGACCTGATCGCCCCGGCACCGCATCCCATTGCTGCTGGGACAGACGGTGACGGGCTCCGACCGGGTGACCGCGGCAGTTCGGGCGGCCATCAGCGATGCGGTGAGCAGGTGATAGGTACTGGCGACTCGCGTGCGTTCGATAACGGAGGCCAAAGCGGGAAGACCGACCCCCAAGGCCACCGCCAGCAGCACCAGTGTCACCATCAACTCAAGCAATGTGAATCCTTTCGCCACGGACTTCATCGGCCGACTCCATTCGGACAGCCTGCAGGGTCGCGCGCGCCGGACTGAACGGTTATCGGCCACCTGCCCGCGCCGGGGTAGGGAAGTGCCGCACCTGCCCCCATCAAGGTGGGGTCCTACACTTGGGGTTTGGCGGCCAGACGCTTCGACACGATGAACGACGAAACCCACATGGCGACACCCCCGACGCAATCCGGCCGGAAAGCGCCACAGCCCGGCGACAGGTTCCCGGGTTCGCGCCAGCGCGAAGGCACCTTCGAGCTGGTCTCGCCGTACTCCCCGGCGGGCGACCAGCCGCAGGCGATCGCCAAGCTGGTCGAGGGCTTCGAGGCCGGCCTGGCGCACCAGACGCTGCTCGGTGTGACCGGCTCGGGCAAGACCTACACCATCGCCAACGTGATCCAGCAGGTGCAGAAGCCGACCCTGGTGATGGCGCCCAACAAGACCCTGGCGGCGCAGTTGTACGGCGAGTTCAAGTCGTTCTTTCCCAACAACGCTGTCGAGTACTTCGTCAGCTACTACGACTACTACCAGCCCGAGGCCTACGTGGCCTCGTCGGACACGTTCATCGAGAAGGACAGCTCGGTCAACGAGCACATCGAGCAGATGCGGCTGTCGGCGACCAAGGCGCTGCTGGAGCGGCGTGACGCGATCATCGTGTGCACGGTGTCGGCGATCTACGGGCTGGGCGATCCGAACGAGTATTTCCGGATGGTGCTGCACATGGTGCGGGGCGAGCGCATCGACCAGCGCGAACTGATCCGCCGCCTGACCGAGATGCAGTACGTGCGCAACGACACCGAACTGCGCCGCGGCACCTACCGGGTGCGCGGCGAGGTGATCGACGTGCACCCGGCGGAATCGGAGATGGAGGCGGTACGGATCGAGCTGTTTGACGGCGAGATCGAGGCGGTCACGGCGTTCGATCCGCTGACCGGCGAGACCTTGCGCAAGCTGCCGCGCTATACGATCTACCCGAAGTCGCACTACGTGACCACGCGCCGCAGCGTGCTGGACGCGGTCAAGGCGATCAAGGAGGAGCTGAAGGTCCGGCTGGAGCACCTGTATGCGCAGAACAAGCTGGTCGAGGCGCAGCGGCTCGCACAGCGCACCCAGTTCGACCTGGAGATGCTGGCCGAGGTCGGTTTCTGCAACGGTGTGGAGAACTACTCGCGCCACCTGACCGGCCACATGCCCGGCGAGCCGCCACCGTGCCTGTTCGACTACCTGCCGCCGGACGCGCTGCTGGTGCTCGACGAGTCGCACGTGACCGTTCCGCAGATCGGCGCGATGTACAAGGGCGACCGATCACGCAAGGAGACGCTGGTCGAGTTCGGTTTCCGGCTGCCGTCCGCGCTGGACAACCGTCCGCTGAAGTTCGAGGAGTGGGAAGGGCGCTCGCCGCGCTCGATCTTCGTCTCGGCCACGCCGCGCGATTACGAGCTGGAGAAGTCCGAAGGGCAGGTGGTCGAACTGGTTGTGCGACCGACCGGTCTGATCGATCCGCAGGTCGAGATCCGACCGGTCGCGACCCAGGTCGACGACGTCATGGGCGAGATCACCAAGCGCGTGGCGATGGGTGACCGGGTGTTGATCACGACCCTGACCAAGCGCATGTCCGAGAACCTCACCGAATACCTCGCCGAGCACGGCGTGCGGGTGCGCTACCTGCACTCGGATATCGACACGGTGGAGCGGGTGGAGATCATCCGCGACCTGCGGCTGGGCAAGTTCGACGTGCTGGTCGGCATCAACCTGCTGCGCGAGGGCCTGGACATGCCGGAGGTGTCTCTGGTGGCAATCCTGGATGCGGACAAGGAGGGCTTCCTGCGCTCGGCCGGCTCATTGATCCAGACCATCGGCCGCGCCGCCCGCAACGTGCGCGGCAAGGCGATCCTGTACGCGGACAAGATGACCAAGTCGATGCAGAAGGCAATTGACGAGACCGACCGCCGCCGCGCCAAGCAGGTCGAGTACAACACCGAGCACGGCATCACCCCGACCTCGATCAACCGGGCGGTGATGGACATCATGGAAGGCGCCCGGGTCGATCCGGACGCGCTCAAGGGCCGAAACAAGGCGCGCCAGGTGGCCGAGGAGATGGCGGAATACGCGGCGCTCAGCCCCGGCCAGCTGGCGGCAAGCATCAAGAAGCTGGAGCAACAGATGTACCAGCACGCCCGCGACCTGGAGTTCGAGCAGGCAGGCGCAGTGCGCGATCGCCTGCGACTGATGAAGGAGCAGGGGTTTGGGGCGTGAGATCCTCACGACCCTATTGCCGTCACCTCCGCACCGGGCTAAACTGCGCGCCCTCTCGTCGACTTCACGCAAGTTGACGAACGGGCGGTTAGCTCAGTGGTAGAGCATTACCTTGACATGGTAGGGGTCGGGGGTTCGAAACCCTCACCGCCCACCACATTAGTGGTTTAAGAACGGTCAGCGCCTCAGGCTCTGGCCGTTTTTTTATCGCCCGCCGTCCTGCCGTTGACTTGCGGCGGCTTGTCCCCAACTATTGCAATAGCGGTCGGCTATCCAGCCGGCTCCGTTTCGAGGGTGGCCCGCGCCAACGCGCCGGCCGAGCGTGTGACATGAGCACTACCAGCGCACATTGTTGATTCCGCCCGAAGCTTCCGCACCGCGCAGGCGCCTTCGGGGCGTCTTTTTTATTTGTGCCGAGCTTTTCGGCCGTCCTTCTTGCAAGAGCCCCACAGATACCCATGATTGCAGTCACGCTTCCTGACGGCTCGCGCCGTGAATTCGACAGCCCGGTTTCCGTCGCCGATGTCGCCGCTTCCATCGGCCCCGGTCTGGCCAAGGCCGCGCTGGCCGGCAAGGTCGATGGCGAGCTGGTCGACACCAGCTTCCAGATCGACCGCGACGCATCGCTCGAGATCGTCACCGACAAGCACCCCGATGCGCTGGAAGTGCTGCGCCACTCGACGGCCCACCTGTTGGCTCAGGCCGTGCAGCGACTGTTCCCGGGCGCGCAGGTCACCATCGGTCCGGTGATCGACAACGGCTTCTATTACGACTTCGCCTACGAGCGCCCGTTTACCCCCGAGGACCTGCCGGCGATCGAGGCGGAGATGCTCAAGATCGTGAAGGAGGCGCAGCCGGTCAGTCGCAGCGTCAAGTCGCGCGACGAGGCGGTCGCGTTTTTCAACGGCATCGGCGAGCACTACAAGGCCGAGATCATCGAGTCGATCCCGGCGGACGAGGATCTCTCGCTCTACAGCCAGGGCGAGTTCACCGACCTGTGCCGTGGCCCGCACGTGCCGAGTACCGACAAGCTGCGCGCATTCAAGCTGATGAAGGTCGCCGGTGCGTATTGGCGCGGCGACCACAACAACCAGATGCTCAGCCGCATCTACGGGACCAGTTGGCTCAACGACAAGGACCTGAAGGCCTGGCTGCTGCAATTGGAAGAGGCCGAGAAGCGCGACCACCGCAAGATCGCCAAGCAGCAGGACCTGTTCCACCTGCAGGAAGAGGCGCCCGGCCTGGTCTTCTGGCATCCCAAGGGCTGGTCGATCTGGCAGGTGGTGGAGCAGTACATGCGCGGCGTCTATCGCCAAAGCGGTTACGCCGAGGTGCGTTGCCCGCAGATCCTGGACGTGGAGCTGTGGAAGAAATCCGGCCACTGGGACAACTACCAGGAGAACATGTTCTTCACCGAGTCGGAGAAGCGCACCTACGCGCTGAAACCGATGAATTGCCCCGGCCATGTGCAGGTGTTCAATCACGGCCTGCACAGTTATCGCGACCTGCCGATCCGCTACGGCGAGTTTGGCGCCTGCCACCGCAACGAGCCGTCGGGTGCGTTGCACGGCATCCTGCGCGTGCGCGGTTTCACCCAGGATGACGGCCACGTCTTCTGCACCGAGGCCCAGATCGAGTCCGAGGTCACCGCCTTCCACGCCCAGGCGATGGCGGTCTATGCGGACTTCGGCTTCCGCGACGTGCAGGTCAAGTTGGCGCTGCGTCCCGAGCCGCGGATGGGCGACGACGCGACCTGGGACAAGGCCGAGGATGCCTTGCGCAGCGCTTTGCGCGCGGCCGGTGTGGAGTGGGAGGAGCTGCCCGGCGAGGGCGCCTTCTACGGCCCAAAGATCGAGTATCACCTGCGCGACGCGATCGGCCGGACCTGGCAACTGGGCACCATGCAGGTTGACTTCATGATGCCGGCCCGACTGGGCGCCGAGTACATCGACGAGTCCAGCCAGCGCCAACACCCGGTCATGCTGCACCGTGCGATCGTTGGCTCGATGGAGCGCTTCATCGGTATCCTGATCGAGCACCACGAGGGCCGTTTCCCGGCCTGGTTGGCGCCGGTGCAGGCGGTGGTGATGAACATCACCGATGCCCAAGCCGATTACGTCGCTGAAGCGCTCAAAGCCCTTGCGGATCAAGGGTTCCGGGTGGCCAGCGATTTGCGCAACGAAAAGATCGGCTATAAGATCCGCGAGCACACGCTGCAGCGCGTGCCATACCTGCTGGTGGTCGGTGACCGCGAGAAGGAAAATGGCCAGGTCGCGGTGCGCGCATGCGGAGGGGAGGATCTGGGGTCGATGACCGTCGCCGAATTCGCCCAGCGTTTACGCAGTGAAGACATCCGCTGAGGCAACGTAGTTCATAATGGCCCATTCGCACGTGCACAGATGCACGCGCGGCTGGCTCGACCCATACCGGAGATTGCAACATCAGTACCCCCGACAAGCGGAACCGCAAGAATCAGGAGATCCGCGTACCCAAGGTGCGTGTGATTGGCAGCGATGGCGAGATGGTCGGCGTGCTTTCGCGCGACGAAGCACTCGAGCTTGCGCAGGAAGAGGGCCTCGACCTGGTCGAGATCCAGCCCCACGGCGATCCGCCGGTCTGCCGCATCATGGATTTCGGCAAGTTCATCTTCGACCTTCAGAAGAAGGCCAACGCCGCCAAGAAGAAGCAGAAACAGGTCGAGATCAAGGAAATCAAGTTCCGCCCGGTCACCGATGAAGGTGACTACCAGATCAAGCTGCGCAACATGCGCCGGTTCCTGGAAGAGGGCGACAAGATCAAGGTCAACATCCGCTTCCGTGGCCGCGAAATGCGCCATCAGGAACTGGGTCGCCAGATGGCGGCCCGGATCGAGCTGGACCTTGGCGAGGACGTTGTCGTTGAATCGCGTCCGCGCCTGGAAGGCCGGCAGATGGTGATGATGATCGCGCCCAAGAAGAAGTAGCATCACGCATTGCAACCATGAAACCCAGCCGGCATAATGGTCGGCCGGGTGAACCGGTGTTGTTTGCAGTTGTTGTCAGGACCTGTTGTTGATTCGCTTGCGGATCAATAGCTTACAAGCCGGCACGGGCAGGACGGAAAGTGTGGCCATGCCACCGCCCAGGTCAGTTACAGAAACCCGAAAGGACATTCGCAATGCCCAAGATGAAGACTCACCGTGGAGCGGCCAAGCGTTTTCGCAAGATCGCTTCCGGCAAGTTCAAGTGCGGCCACGCCAACCGTAGCCACATCCTCACCAAAAAGACGACCAAGCGGAAGCGCAACCTGAGGCAGGCGAACCACGTTCGCGCCGAAGATGCCGGCCGTATTGCCCGCATGCTGCCGTACGCCTGAGGAGGACTGAGAAATGGCACGAGTCAAACGTGGTGTACAGGCGCGTAGGCGTCACAAGAAAATCCTGAAGCAGGCCAAGGGCTACTATCACGCCCGCCGCAAGGTCTATCGCGTCGCCTATCAGGCGGTCACGAAGGCCCTGCAGTACGCCTACATCGGCCGCAAGCAGAAGAAGCGCAATTTCCGCTCGCTGTGGATCGCCCGCATCAATGCGGCATCCCGCGCCAATGGCATCAGCTACAGCCGCTTCATGAATGGCCTGCTGAAGGCCGGCATTACCCTTGACCGCAAGGTGCTGGCAGATATCGCCGTGCACGACGCGGCAGGCTTTGCCGCGCTGACCGAGAAAGCCAAGGGCGCACTCGCAGCGTAAGGTGTCGCGTCGCTCGCGTGCGGGAGTTGATCCCGCGACGCAGTGAGCCGACAACGCAATACACGCATGGGGAAGGGCGCAAGTCCTTCCCCATGTTTGGTTCTGGGGATTGCAGATGAGCGGCATCGAACAATTGACCGAACAGGCACTGGCCGATATTGCCGCCGCCGATTCGCCCGAGCTGATCGAGGCATTGCGGGTGGCCTTGCTCGGCAAATCCGGCAGCATCACTGCCCAGCTCAAGCAACTGGGCAGCCTGCCAGGCGACCAGCGCAAGGCGGCCGGCGAGAAGATCAACAAGGCGCGCGATGTGCTGTCCACCGAGCTGGCGGCGCGCAAGGTGACGCTGGCCGCCGCAGTGCTGGATGCACGCCTGGCGGCGGAAACGCTGGACGTTACCCTGCCTGGTATCGATGCCGCCTGTGGTGGGCTGCACCCGGTCAGCCGCACCCTGGAGCGCATGACGGACATCTTCGGGCGCCTCGGTTTCGAGTTGTCCGACGGTCCGGAGATCGAGGACGACTGGCACAACTTCGAGGCGCTGAACTTCCCGCCGCACCATCCGGCGCGGGCCATGCACGACACCTTTTACATGTCCGGGGACGATGCCGCTGAGGCCGGCGGCAACAGGCACCTGCTGCGCACCCATACCTCGGGCGTGCAGGTGCGCTACATGATGGACCTGCTTGCCAAGGGCGGCACGCCACCGTTGCGGATGATCGCCGCCGGGAAGGTCTACCGCAGTGACAGTGACCAGACCCATACCCCGATGTTCCATCAGGTCGAAGGGCTGTTGATCGACGAGGTTGCCAGTTTCGCCGACCTCAAGGGCACCCTGGCCGAGTTCGTGCGTGCGTTTTTCGAGCGCGATTTCGAGATGCGCTTCCGGCCCAGCTACTTTCCATTCACCGAGCCGTCCGCCGAGGTCGACATCGCTTGGCAGCAGCCCGACGGCAGCACCCGCTGGCTGGAAGTGCTCGGTTGCGGGATGGTCCATCCAAGTGTGCTGCGCAATGTCGGTATCGACCCGGAGAAGTACACCGGGTTCGCGTTCGGGATGGGCGTGGAGCGTCTCGCCATGCTGCGATACGGCGTTGACGATCTGCGCAGCTTCTTCGACAACGACGTGCGCTTCCTGAGGCAGTTCGCATGACCATCCCGCGTAGTGGACAGCGATGAAATTCTCCGAAAACTGGCTGCGCCAGCACGTACCGACCGAAGCCAGCCACGATGAGCTGGTCGCAACCCTGACAGCGATTGGCCTGGAGGTCGAAGAGGTCACCGAGCTGGGGCAATCGCTCGATGACGTGGTGGTCGCGCAGATACTCAGCGCCGACAAGCACCCGCAGGCGGACCGTTTGCAGGTCTGTCAGGTCGACGTCGGCAATGGCGAGATCGTGCAGATCGTTTGTGGCGCGCCCAACGCGCGCGCTGGCCTCAAGGCACCGCTGGCCAAGGTGGGTGCCGTGTTGCCGGACGGGATGAAGATCGAGCCGGCCAAGCTGCGTGGGGTGGAGTCATTTGGCATGTTGTGCTCGGCCAAGGAGCTGGGGACCGATGGCGATGCGTCCGGCCTGCTGGAACTGCCGGCCGATGCCGTGACAGGGTCACCGATGACCGGGTTGCTCGGCCTGCCCGACGCCAGTATCGAGATCAAGCTGACTCCGAACCGGGCGGATTGCTTCAGTGTGCGCGGGATCGCGTTTGACGTTGCCGCGGCACTGGACGGGGAGGTTGCCGCATTCGATATCCAACCGGTGCCCGCTACCGTCGAGACGAAGCTTGCGATCCAGCTCAGTGCCGGCGCCGCGGCACCGCGTTACTGCGGCCGGGTGATCGAAGGCATCGATGGCACCGTCCCGACCCCGCTCTGGATTGCCGAGCGCTTGCGCCGCAGTGGCGTGCGCCCGGTGTCGCTGCTGGTCGACGTGACCCAGTACGTGATGCTGGAACTGGGCCAGCCAATGCATGCCTTCGACCTGGACCTGCTGGCCGGGCCGATCGGTGTGCGCTGGGCGCAAGCCGGGGAAAGCCTGAAGTTGCTGGATGGCAGGACGGTCCAGCTCGATGAGCAGTTCCTGGCCATTACCGACGCCGACAAGCCGGTTGCGCTGGCCGGTGTGATGGGTGGTTTCGATACGCGGGTCACCGACGCCAGCCGCAACGTATTCCTCGAGTCCGCCCATTTCGCCCCCAGCGCGATCATCGGCCGTAGTCGCAAAATCGGACTGCACACCGATGCCGCGCACCGTTACGAGCGCGGCGTGGATCCGGAGCTGCCGCGCGCGGCGATCGAGTATGCAACCCGGTTGATCCTTGATGCTGCCGGTGGCATGCCCGGTCCGGTGGTGGAAGAAGCGTTGCCGGAACACCTGCCACAACCACAGCCGATCAATCTGCGTCGCGCCCGGCTTGCCCGCGTGTTGGGCCTGGACGTGCCCGATGCCAAGGTCGAGCAGATCCTGAAAGCGTTGGGCCTGGCCGTCGAGGTAAGCGACGAGGGCTGGCAGATCACCGCACCGGGTCGGCGGTTCGACATCGCGATCGAAGAAGACCTGATCGAGGAAGTAGCACGGATCCACGGCTACGACTCGATCCCCACGACCCTGCCGTCCGGCGCCTCGCGGCTGGCCGCGCCCAGCGAGGCGACGGTGGACGAGGGCAGCATCCGTCGGCAACTGGTTGGGCGCGATTACCTGGAGGCCATCAACTACGCCTTCGTCGACGCCGGGCTGTTGCAGTCCTGGGGTTTGGGCGATGGCGCGGTGTCGCTGGCCAATCCGCTCAGCGCCGAGCTCGCGGTGATGCGCACGTCGTTGCTGCCAGGACTGGTCGCCGCGCTGGGCCGCAATGTCGCACGCCAGCAGTCCCGTGTGCGCCTGTTCGAGCTGGGTAACGTATTCGCCGCGGTCAACGGACAAGCGCCGCATCAGCGCCTGCGAGTGGCGGGCGCGGTCTGCGGTAATGTCTCCATCGAGCAATGGGCCGTGGCCGAGCGCGAGGTGGGTTTTCACGACCTGAAGGGCGACCTGGAGAGTCTGGCCGCGTTGTCGGGGGCCCGCTTGGAGTACCGGGCGTCGCAGCCGGGCTGGGCACACCCGGGCCGCTGCGCCGACGTCTTCCGCATTGACGACAAGGGCGGCGCGATCGCACTGGGTTGGATCGGCCAACTGCATCCGCGCCTGCAACAGGCGATGGAAATCGATCGCGACGTGGTGGCGTTCGAGCTCGACCTGGCGCCGCTGACCGCGCGCGCGCTGCCACGTGCAGCGGCCTTGTCCAGGTACCCGTCGGTGCGCCGTGACCTGGCCTTCGTGGTGCCCGATGATGTTTCCTGGGCGATGGTTTCCGCCAGCGTCCGTGGCGCTGCGGGTCCCGTGCTGCGTGAGCTGGTGTTGTTTGATCAGTACCAGGGCAAGGGTGTTGAATCAGGGTGCAAGAGTCTCGCTATGGGCTTGATTTTGCAGGAAGAATCCCGCACGCTGACTGATCCCGACGTGGATGCGGTGGTTACTGCGGTCACTGCGGCGTTGCAGTCGGAGCACGGCGCCACGCTACGCAGTTGATGGTCGCGGCAAGTTGGCCGCGATGGTGCAAAGCGGCAATCGTGCGGCGATAGGCTATCGGAAGGAAATGGATCATGGCGTTGACCAAGGCTGAAATGGCCGAACGACTGTTTGACGAGGTCGGTCTCAACAAGCGCGAGGCCAAGGAGTTCGTCGATGCGTTCTTCGACTCCCTGCGCGAAGCCTTGCAGTCCGGGCGGCAGGTCAAGTTGTCGGGATTTGGCAACTTCGACTTGCGGCGCAAGAGCCAGCGGCCGGGCCGCAACCCGAAGACCGGTGAGGAGATCCCGATCTCGGCCCGGACCGTGGTCACATTCCGGCCAGGCCAGAAGCTGAAGGAACGTGTCGAATCGTACGCAGGGGCCGCACGTGCTTGATCCGGGCAGCAACCGCGAGCTTCCGCCGATTCCGGCCAAACGCTACTTCACCATCGGTGAAGTCAGCGAGTTGTGCGACGTGAAGCCCCATGTACTGCGTTATTGGGAAACCGAGTTCCCGTCGCTCAAGCCAGTCAAGCGTCGTGGCAACCGTCGTTACTACCAACGCCATGAAGTGCTGATGGTCCGCCAGATCCGCGGCTTGCTGTACGAGCAGGGCTACACCATCGGCGGGGCGCGGTTGCGGCTGGAGGGCGACGACGCCAAGGACGAGTCGGCGCTGAGTTCGCAGATCGTCCGCCAGGTGCGTATGGAGTTGGAAGAAGTGCTGCAGTTGCTGCGGCGATAAGCCACGATAGTGGTTCGGATTCCACGGTAATCGGCTATACTCACCGCCCGCCCCACGGCGGACCGCAAGACTTCGGGGCGTAGCGCAGCCTGGTAGCGCACTTGTCTGGGGGACAAGTGGTCGTCGGTTCAAATCCGGCCGCCCCGACCAATTCGTTTGATTCCAGCGACGCCCGGCATTGCCGGGCGTTTGCTTTTCAGGCGGCCTTGGTCAGGCGATCCCTGGTCAGGCGGTCCTGGCCGCCCCGCCGGACGACGTGACAGCCAATGCCGGCCAGCGCGCCAGTACGGCCACGCGGATGCCGTCCGCATCCAGTCCGGCTTCGCTCAGCAACTCCTCGCGGCTGGCGTGGTGCTGGAAAGCGTCCGGCAAGCCCAGATGCAGGATCGGAAGGGTGATGCCCTCAGCCGCCAGCAGCTCGGCCACGCCGCTGCCGGCGCCACCGGCGACGACGTTGTCTTCCAGGGTGACAAAGCCTTCGTGGGTCTCCGCCAGTTCCAGCAGCAATTGGCGATCCAATGGTTTGACGAAGCGCATGTTGACCACGCTCAGTCCCAATTCGCTGCCCACCTGTTCGGCAACCTGGACCAGTGCGCCGAAGGCCAGTAGTGCGATGCTGGAGCCCTCGCGGCGCAAGTGCGCCTTGCCGATCGGCAGGGTGTCGAGGCTTGCCTGGACCTCCACGCCCGGGCCGACGCCGCGCGGATAGCGCACTGACGCCGGGCCCTTGAAGCGGAAGCCGGTGGAAAGCATCTGCCGGCACTCGTTTTCGTCCGCTGGCGCCATCACCACCATGTTGGGCACGCAGCGCAGGTAGCTCAGGTCAAGGTTGCCCGCATGGGTGGCGCCATCGGGGCCGACCACGCCGCCGCGATCAATCGCAAACAGCACGTCCAGCTCCTGCAGCGCCACATCGTGTACCAATTGGTCATAGCCGCGCTGGAGGAACGTCGAATAGATCGCAACCACCGGCTTGGCGCCTTCGCAGGCCATGCCCGCCGCCAGGGTGACCGCGTGCTGCTCGGCGATGGCGACATCGAAGTAGCGTTGCGGGTACTGCTTGCTGAAGCGCACCAGACCGGAGCCTTCCCGCATCGCCGGCGTGATGCCCAGCAATGCCTGGTCGGCGGCGGCCATGTCGCAGATCCAGTCGCCAAACACGTCGGTATAGGTCGGCTTCTTCGCCCCGGTCTTGCTGATCATGCCCAGGTCCGGATCAAACGGGCTGACCGCGTGGTAGCCGATCTGGTCGCCCTCGGCGGGCTCGTAGCCCTTGCCTTTGGTGGTGATGATGTGTAGCAGCTGCGGGCCCTTCATGCCTTGCAGGGTTTTCAGCGTGGCGACCAGTGCTTCCATGTCATGGCCATCGATGGGACCGGTGTAATGGAAGCCGACCTCCTCGAAAAACGTGGACGGCACGAACATGCCTTTCCAGTGCTCTTCCCAACGGCGGATGAAGCGTGCCGGGGGGCGGTTCTTGTCGCCCAGCAACTTCTTGCCGCCTTCGCGCAGGGCGTTGAGGGTGCGGCTGCCGGTCAGGCGTCCGAGCATCCGGGTCACGCCGCCGACGTTCTCGGAGATCGACATCTGGTTGTCGTTGAGGATCACCAGCACGTTGGGTTCAACGCCGCCGGGGTCGTTGCCCATGCCGCCGGCGTGCGTCAGCGCCTCGAATGCCATGCCGGCAGTCATCGCGCCGTCACCGATCACCGCAACCACCTTGCGCTCGTCGCCGACGTGCTGCAACGCGATTGCCATGCCGATTGCGGCGGAAATGCTGGTCGAGCTGTGGCCGACGCCGAACGTGTCGTATTCGGACTCGTCGCGCTTGGGGAAGGGCGCCACGCCGTCCTTGTGCTTGACGGTGTGGATCTGGTCCCGGCGACCGGTGAGGATCTTGTGCGGGTAGGTCTGGTGGCCAACGTCCCAGACCAGTCGGTCGGTGGGAGTGTCGTATAGCCAATGCAATGCGACCGTCAATTCGATCACGCCCAGACCCGCGCCGAAATGACCGCCCGATTGAGCGACCTGCTCGATCAGGTACGCACGGAGCTCTCCGGCGATGGCAGACAGTTCCTCGGCGGGGAACTGGCGCAGGTCGGCGGGGGTCTGGATACGTGACAGACGCGGGTAGCGTTGCGAATCAATCATCAATACGGAGTCGGACGGTAGTACGCCATTGTCCCGCTCGCGTTGGAACGGAGCAAGGTGGGACCTGACTGGCAGCGGTAGTGGCCCTCAGCGTCCGCGCAGGCGTCCGAACAGGCCGCCGGATTTTTGCGGCTCCGGTGCCGGCTCGGGCAAGCGCTCGATATCGGCGAAACCGGTGGCGAGGCTGGCGTTGACGAAGTCGGTCACCTCCGCGATGGAAACCCCGCTTGCCTCGGCGATGTCAGGCAACGTCGTCGGGCCTTTCATCATGGTGGTCGCAATCCGGAAATGCTTGGGGTATTCGCGCTCGGTTTGCGGCCATTTCAACAGCTGGTAACGCGCTTTGGGGTCGAATCCCGGCGTCAGGCGGCCTTGGCTCGACAGCAGTCCTGCGTACCAGACCAGTCGCGTCAACGGCTGCGATGCGCCAATCCTGGCTATCTCGCTGTCCCAATCAGGGACGGAGACGAAATCGTCGGCATCGGCCTGGCTGGTTACATGAGCGGCCAATGGCTTCAGGCTGCTGGGGCCAAAGTATTGGTTGCGGGCGGTATCGACCAGCAACGCCAGACCGTCACGCTCGAATTTGACCTGGCTGGCAAGACGCCCGGAAGCAAGCCACTCGGCGAATGTAGACGGTTCCGAATCGGCTGGAGCGTCCGGCCCGGTCTTTGGCTCGTCGTCGGGCAACGCCGGTGCGACATCGGCGGCTACAGCCAGGCCGGGCGGCTCGACGGGATCGAGCGTCTCCGACGCCACCGGCGATGGGCCTGCGGCGGCAGGTACCTCGTCAAGCGATGGCGTTTTGGCTGTCTTGTCTACTGGCGGTGCAGCCGGTGGCAAATCGGTCGCGGGCGACTTTTCCGTAGTCGTGCTTGTGGGTGCGACGGCGGCGGCCGGCTGTGGCGCGATCTGTGAGAGCAGGGAAAACAGCGAGCCCGCATCAAACGGCTGGGCCAGCAGCAGATCGGCCTGGGTGCGCGGCGCCGACGTCAGTCCGATCACGGTCTTGCCCGACGCATGCAGTCGCAACCAGCTCATTGGCCCGTACATGCTGTCCATATCGACGACGACGTACTCGGCCGCGGCGGCGGGCATCAACTGCCATGCGGAGCCCAAGCGCCCATTGGCATCCGTGAAAGCGGCCTTTAACGAAGTTTCGGTCGCCGGATCCATGCCGGTCAGGCCAAGGGTAAGGGCCATTATCGAATCCAATTTTTCAATCCGCCAGTGTTGCGGAACCGTTTGCAGGCGTCAAACATTGTGCTCAGGAAAACGAGCGGACATGTTTCCTGGGCAACTGGCTTTTCAGGAACGCCATCTGGTCGGCCAGGATGTTGCGGTTGGACAGGATCAGGTGTTCGATCCAGCTGGGCCGGTAGGGTACGGCGAGCAATGGCATGTGGGCTTGCTGCGGGGTGCGGTTTCCCTTGCGCGAGTTGCAGTGGAAACAGGCGGAGACCACGTTCTCCCAGATATCGCGGCCGCCGCGGGATACCGGCATGACATGGTCACGCGTCAGCTGCGGGCGATGGAACTCGTCGCCGCAGTACAGGCACAGGTGCGCGTCGCGGGCGAACAATGCCGGGTTGGTCAGGGACGGGGTCGGGTTGATCGCACGGGAGCGGGCATGCCCGCGTGCCGCCACGATCGGGTGCAGCTCCATCAGGCTGCGCTGGCCACTGAGCCGGTTGAAGCCACCGTGGACTTCCAGGCACGGGTCACCGAGCGTCCATGCCACCGCATCGCGGGCATACAGACACGCCGCCTGTTGCCAGTTTATCCAGCTGAGTGCCTGGCCGTAGGCATCCAGCGACAGCAGCCGCACCGCGTTGAGATGCTCCAGTGCGTGGCGCGAGTCGAGCGTGGACGAGCCAAACGGGGGATCACCCGGGTCCGGCCGGTTGCTGTATCCGGCGTGGATTCCAGAGCGGACCAGCGATAACGGTGCTGTATCGATCTCCATTGGAAATCGAGCATATACCTGATTTGTGGCGATTTGGATCGGGCCTGCGCGCGCTTGCGACGGGTTGCGCCATCCTCAGGCGTCGAACTGTCCAGCGTCCAGCGCCATCAGCGAACTGCTGCCACTGTCGATCGCCGCTGCGTGAGCCAGCGTACGCGGCAGGATCCGTGCGAAATAGAACCGGGCGGTCTCGCATTTTCCGGCCTTGAATCCCTCCGGCTGCGTTGACCCTTCGCTGGCGGCAACGCTGCGTGCCCACCAGTAGGAGAGGGCGACATAGCCCGAGTACATCAGGTAGTCATAGGCGGCCGCGCCGACCTCGTCCGGGTCGGTGGCCGCACGCTTGCCGATCTGCATCGTCAGCCGTTGCCACTCGTCGGCCCCGGCGCGCAGCGGTGCGATGAACTCGGCGACCGCGGCGTTGTCCGCATTGTCGCTGCAGAACTGCTCGATCATGCCCAGCATTACCTTCAACCCGGCACCTTGCAGCTGCAGGATCTTTCGGCCGACCAGGTCCAGCGCCTGGATCCCGGTGGTGCCTTCATACAGCGTGGTGATCCGCGCGTCGCGGGCCAGTTGCTCAACGCCGTTCTCGGCGATATAGCCGTGGCCGCCGTAGCACTGCACCGCGTGGTAGGTACATTCCACACCCCATTCGGTCAGGCAGGCCTTCACGATCGGGGTCATGAAACCCACCAGCGCATCGGCCTGCTCGCGCTCGGTCGGGTCGGTGGCGTTCTGGGCGATATCGATCTGCAGCCCGGCGTGATAACTCATGGCCCGGCCCCCTTCCACCAGTGCCTTGCAAGTCAACAACATGCGGCGCACATCGGGATGCACGATGATCGGGTCGGCAGGTTTGTCGGGAAATTTCGGGCCCGACAGCGAGCGCATCTGCAACCGCTCACGCGAGTAGGCCAACGCGTTCTGGAATGCACGATCCGACAGGCCCAACCCCTGCAGTCCCACCGCCAGGCGCGCGGCATTCATCATGGTGAACATTCCGACCATGCCCTTGTGCGGCTTGCCGACCAGATAGCCCTGCGCGCCGTCGAAATTCATCACGCACGTCGCCGAACCGTGGATGCCCATCTTGTGCTCGATGCTGCCGCAACGCACCGCGTTGGCGTCTCCTGTACTGCCATCGCGCGCAATGCGGATCTTGGGGACCACGAACAGCGAGATGCCCTTGCTGCCGGCGGGCGCATCCGGCAGCCGCGCCAGCACCAGGTGGATGATGTTTTCGGTCAGGTCGTGATCGCCGGCGGTGATGAAGATCTTGGTCCCGGTGATCGAGTAGCTGCCATCGTCGTTCGGTTCGGCACGGGTCTTCAGCAGGCCGAGATCGGTGCCGCAATGCGGCTCGGTCAGGCACATGGTGCCGGTCCAGCGGCCTTCGACCAAGGGCTTGAGGAATACCTCGCGCTGCCAGTCCTCGCCGTGGTGCAGCAGTGCCTCGGTGGCGCCGTGGGAGAGCAATGGAAAGTTTCCCCAGGCCAGGTTGGCGGCATCGATCATTTCCTTCTGCGCGAAGCCAGCCAGGTGCGGCAGGCCCTGGCCGCCGAACTCGACCGATGACACCAGTCCGGTCCAGCCGCCCTCCACGTATTGCTGGTAGGCCTGCCGGAAGCCGGTCGGCGTGGTGACGGCACCGGTCGCCTTGTCGAACGTGCAGCCTTCGCGGTCGCCGACTTCGTTGAGCGGTGCGAGCACGTTCTCGGCAAACTTCGCGCTCTCCTCCAGGACCGCGTCGAGCAGGTCGCGACTGACATCGGTGAAGCCCAGCCGCTGGAACTCGGCCTCGCTGTCGAGCACATCGAACAGGACGAACTGCATGTCACGAAGGGGAACTTTGTACTGGCTCATCGAGGACCTCGGTTGGGCGAAGGCTTGGATGGATCGGGAGCTTGGATGGACCGCAAATTACGGGAGTCTGGCTGCCCGCTGCTCAGCGCAACACGCCAGGTAGTCCCGGTGCCGGACTCAACGTGCTGTTGCGCTCGATCTTGTATTCACGCTGGCGCTCATCGTCGGGCGTCGCGGTGATGGTTCCTTCAAGCGCGTAATCCAGACCCTGGTTGCGGGCCAGTGCATCGGCGACTTCAAGTTTTGCGGCCACCGAAGGCGCGAGTGTCACGGTGATCACGTCGGCAGATTCCGGGCCGATGGTCAGCGCCGGCTGTGCAGCCAGCGCGCCGGCTTCCTGGTCGCCCACCTCAAGGGCGAGGCGCAGTGAGTCGAACCGCATCGGGATGCTGCTGAAATTCTCGATCCGCAACTCGGCCGACCAGCTGCCATCGGCCAGTACGGTCAACTGCTGGATCCGTGCGGACGGCTCCGACACGCGGCGCACCGGACCACTGGCGCAAGCTGCCAGCAGCAATACGCATGATGCCAATCCGAGCCAGCTTGTCCAACGCGTGGTAGTCATTGTTCGTCCCCGATGGTGTCTGTTTCGTCGAGGATACTACGGCGCATGGTGCGGGCAGTTGCATGACGATGGGGCAAAAGCAAAAACCCCGCAAAGCGGGGTTCTGCAATTAGAAGGCGGATCAAGAGTTACCGCGACTGTGCGTGGAACGTCCTCGTAGAGCTACCGGATTCAGCACGGCGCTTCTCGATGATGCTCTTTTGGCGTTCGGTGGCTTTGACCAGCACGACCTTGTAGACCTTCTTCTTCTCTTTGGAAGAGGCATTGCGAATGAAGTCAGAGAAGGGTGTGGACGATACCTTCTTGGTCTTGAATAAATCGAACATTTTCTGATTTCTCTAGATGGTGCTCAGGATCCGGCGTAGGGCCGTTTCGTCGTACTTTTCAGGAATGTGCCCATCGATCAGGTCGATGTTGTCGACGTACATACCGTTGGTGCCGTCAATATTCTTGAGTAGTAGATCTACACTGATCGAACGGCCGAAAGTCTTCTTCAGCCTGTTCACAACGTTACGCGCTTCGAAGTACTGGTGTATGAACTGTTCTGGAGGAATGTGCCGCCCGTCAAGAGCTTCCCGTTCCTGAACGAATTCCCAGGCTTGGTGAGGCTCCTGGTACACATAAAGGATCTGAACGACGCGCTTTCGCTGTAGCGACCGATCAATGTTGTGGGCAGCGATTGAGTAGTTGGTGAGTGTGCCATCGAGCAAAAACGTCTGACTTTGCTTAAATGCCAGATCGAGCATCCGATTCACCAAGGTCGAAACAGCTCGTTGGAAGAGGCTGGCGTTGTGTCCTTCATAGCCGGGCAGCAATTCCCGCAGCTCGTCCGGATCGATCCGTAGAACACGATCTCCATGCTGGGCCAGAAGTTCTATCGATGCTTCAGTCTTCCCTGCGCCAGGTGACCCGGCCATGAAGACAGAGACTGGCGACTTTTCAGATAGGTAGACATGGGGGTCTGTCCGCTCCGCGGCAATAGCCTTCCGATTGGCTTGCGCGTATGCGTTGGCGGCGCCCATGACAATTTGATCTTCGGGGCTCAGCTCCAAGACGATCTCCTACGGGGCCGGACAATTTTACTAAGCCTCCATGGCTCACCCTCACAAACGAAAAACCCCGCAGTGCTCGACAGCATTGCAGGGCTTGCATCTCACACGCCACCAAATGGTGGCCGGGGAGGGAATCGAACCCCCGACACGGGGATTTTCAATCCCCTGCTCTACCAACTGAGCTACCCGGCCCTGTCACGGGCTGGCCGTGAAGGAGCGGCATGATAGCGGGCTGATGGCGTAGGTGGCAAGCCGGATGTGAGCTGAATGTGTGCGCGCTCGTGCCAGACTCATCGCAACTCACGGTGCACCATGCACTCTTGAACGCCTCCTTCGCCAACCCGGGAGCAGACATGAAACGTATCTTCCTTTCGGTCGCCGTCGCAGCGCTGCTGACCGCTTGCGCCACTACCGCGACCTTGCCCGACGATCAACGCCTGGAGATCCACCGGGCGCATGCCGGGGCACCGGTCAACAGCTTCCACAATTTTGGCACTCTCTACAGTTGGACTCCGCTGGGCGATAGCGCGCTGACGGTCTGGACCCGGCGCAACCAGGCCTATCTGCTGGAGCTGGGCGGGAGCTGTCCGGGCCTGGAATACGGGCACGCCATCAGTTTCAGCGGGCAGGGTGGGACGGTCTTTTCCGGGATGGACAGCGTGGTGGTGCTCGATCCCGGAGTCACCAGCTTCCCGTGCCGGATCCAGCAAATCCTGCCGCTGGATGTCAAAGCCCTGAAGAAGGCCGAAGACGCCGCCCGCGACGATGTTGAAGGCAAGTAGCGCGGCTCAATCACCTTCGGGCGGAACGTAGCCCGCCACTTGCTCGACGTTGCCTTCGAACAGGAACTTCAGCATCTGCTCCTGCAAGAAGGCACGGTGATTGGGGTCCATCGGCGACAGGCGGTTCTCGTTGATCAGCATGGTCTGATGCGCCAGCCATTTGGCCCAGGCCGGCTTGCCGATATGGGCATATACCCGCTTGCCGGCGTCGCCCGGCCAGGGTGCGAAATCGAGTCCTTCGGCGTCGCGTTTTTCGTATTCGCAGTAGACGGTACGGGCCATTACCAGTTCTCCTTGGATCGGGTGCGCGCTCAGTTGGCTTCCAGCAACCGGCGGATGGGCGCGGGGATGCCGAGGCTCCCCAATTGTCCGTTGGCGACCCAGCGCAGATCGGCATTGTCGCCCACCGCGCCGCCCAAGGTAACGCCGCGCCAGCGCCGTGGTTGCAGTGCCAGCCGGTAGTGGCTGAAGGCGTGGGCGATGGTCGGCAGGGTTTCTCCCTGGTCGAACCCGTCGTGATCAAGGTCACCCGCCAGGTGGCGGGCGAACCAGTCGCGTGCGCCCGCCTCGTCGTCGGCCTGCGGCAAGGTCCACAGCGAGGCCCAGATGCCTACCGGCGGGCGTTGCTGCAACAGCACCCGGCCATCGACGTCCTGCAGCCAGAGTACGTGCGCGTGGCGCTGCGGGATGGCCTTGACTGGCTTGCGGGTTGGCAGTTCGCTGCTGCGGCCTTCGATACGCGCAACACAATTGCCCTGCAATGGACATGAGACGCAACGCGGGTTGCTGCGCGTGCACAGGGTCGCGCCAAGGTCCATCTGGGCCTGGGTGTAGTCGCGCAGACGCGAGGTGGGCAGATGTAACTCTGCCAGCGCCCACAGCTGCTTCTCGATTGCCGGCGAGCCGGGCCAGCCAGTCACACCGTGGTAGCGCGCCAGTACCCGTTTGACGTTGCCATCCAGGATCGCGTGCCGGTCGCCCCAGGCTTGCGCCGCGATCGCCGCGGCGGTACTGCGGCCAATGCCGGGCAGGGCGATCAACGCGTCGACATCACGTGGCAAGTCGCCGTCGTGACGTTCCATGCATAGCTTGGCGGCGTTATGCAGGTTGCGGGCGCGGGTGTAGTAACCCAGTCCCGACCACAGTGCGAGGACATCGTCGAGCGGCGCGGCGGCCAGGGCGGGCAGGCTCGGAAGCGCCGCCACGAAACGCTCGAAGTAGGGCGCGGCGGTCTTGACCTGGGTCTGCTGCAGCATGATCTCCGACAGCCATACCCGGTAAGGCGTGCGCGGATGCTGCCAGGGCAGGTCATGGCGCCCGTTGTGATCGAACCAGACGAGCAGGCGTCCGGCAAAGTCGGCTGGCTCCGGTGTCATGGGTCGACGCTGTCTTCGGAATCGCCCGGGTGCTCGTCGTCACCATTGTCGAACCGGATTTCCACCCCGGTCAGGGTTGCGCCGGCAATTTCGATGCGTGGCGTAACCAGGGTGCCGCTGAGTGGCGGCAACGGGGTGCCGGTGTCGAGCTGGTCCAGCCAATCCAGGATTGCAGGCAATTGCAAGCGGCTGTCGAGGCGGGTGTCATCACGTTCCAGTTGCAGGGAGGTGACCCCGGACAGATCGAGCGGGCCGGTGTAGTCGACCTTGAACGGCAGTGGTGAGCCCGACTGGTCCAGTGGCGCTGGCAGCGCCGGCCAACTGTCAGGCCATTCGGCGATTACACCGTCGAGTTGCAATGCCAACGTGTCGCCCCAGGCAAGAGCACCACGGGCGTCGAAGCTCGGTATCGGCCCGCCGCCACGCAGCACGGTGCCCATGGGAATGATGCTGATGTTGCCCGCGCGGTAACGCAGCGGCCCGGCAACGCCATAGGCAAACGCCAGATCCCGGGAGCCGGCAGGGCTGCGATCCAACCAGCGGATGTCGGCGCCCGCCTGGAAGCGGTCAAGCCCGAGGCCATCATCGCCATCGTGCAGTTGTCCCGACAGTTGCAACTGCATCGGCAGGCGCCAGTCGGGCGTGACCACGGTGACAATGCCGGCGGCGCCAAGGCCCGCATCCAGCGTTGGCCGAGTCAGGGCCCACTGCAGGTCGAACGGGGCGATGGTGGTGCCGAAGCGACCCCTGCCGCTGATTCGAGCCGCAAGCGCACTTTCCGGATGCAGCGATGGCGTGTCCAGACCGATCCGGTCGATCGACCAACCGTCGCCAATGATCTCGCCCCGGGTGACCTGGACCCCATCGGTGATGGTCGGGATGCGAAACTCCCCGCCCGGTGGCCGGCTGTCGAGCCAATGCTGCAATGCGGCGAGGTCGACTCGTGGCGCGTCCAGTTCCGCGCGCTGCACGGTGAGGTCTCCACCGGCCGCGCGCAGCGTTGTCCACGGCAGCGACAGGTAGATGCGCTCGGCGGTCAGTAACGGTGTTTCGGCGCCCGGCTGGCGGGCGATGACATCGCGCACCACAAGCCTGGGGGTACCGCGCAGACGGTACTCACTTGCGCCGCTGGAGGTGATCTCCAATCCCAATGCCTGCCCGACCCGTTCCAGAATCAGATCCGCGACCTGGCCGGGGCGGGTGAACCAGCCGAGGGTAAGCGCGAACATCAACAGCAGGAACGCGCCTGCACCCTTGGCGATGATCTTTCGCCACTGGCGGGCTCCTCGCTCGGTCCCGGTTGGCGCTGCTGGGGCGCCCACGCGCAGGCCGCCGGCGCTAGGCGCCGATCGCCTCGGGCAACAACGCGTCGACGAAGGCTTCGGCATCGAACACGCGCAGGTCCTCCGGGCGCTCGCCAATGCCGGCAAAGCGGATCGGGATGCCGAACTCGCGCGCCAATGCAAACACCACGCCGCCCTTGGCCGTGCCGTCCAGCTTGGTCACCACCAGCCCGGTCACCCCGACTGCGGCGTTGAACTGGCGCAACTGCGACAGCGCGTTCTGGCCGGTGGTGCCATCAATCACCATCAGCACTTCGTGTGGCGCATCGTGGTCGAGTTTCTGGATCACCCGCTTGATCTTGCCCAACTCGGCCATCAGGCCTTGCTGTGTATGCAGGCGTCCGGCGGTATCGGCGATCAGGAGCTCGATGTTGCGTGCCTGGGCGGCCTGCAATGCATCGAAGGCAACCGAGGCGGCATCGGCGTTCTGCCCTTGCGCAATTACCGGCACCTGGTTGCGCTCGCCCCAGGCCTGCAATTGGGCCACCGCGGCGGCGCGGAAGGTATCGCCGGCAGCCAGCATCAATGACCGGCCTTCATCCTTGAACCTGCGCGCCAGCTTGCCGATCGTGGTGGTCTTGCCGACGCCGTTGACCCCCACGGTCAGGATCACGAATGGACGGGCGTCGCTGCGGATCGACAATGGCACCGCAACCGGCGCCAGCAATGCGACCAGGTCGGCGCGCAATGCTTGCAGCAAGGCGCGCGAATCGGCGAATTCGCGTGCCTTCATGCGCTTGCGCAGGTCCTCGACCAGGTCGGTGGTCGCCGTTACCCCGACGTCGGCAATGATCAGTGCGGTCTCGATCTCGTCGAGCAGGTTGTCATCAAGTTTCGGGTTGCCATGGAACAGTCCGCCGAAGCTGCGGGCGAACCCGGTGCCCCGCAGGCGCTCGCGCCAGCTCGGTCGGTCGGCAGCGACCGGCTTGTCGACCGATGCGGCAGGATGGATGACCGGTGTCGAGGCGACCTGCTGACTCGGCGCAACGGCAGGCTGCGGCGAGTCCGCAGGCCTGGGCAAGCCAGGTGGCGCCGGGGCCGGCTCGGGTTCCGGAGTTGGAGCGGGAGCGGGAGCTGGTGCCAGAGCTTGCGGCGGAGTTGAGGCCGGAGCCGCCGCTGGAGCCGGAACCGGTACGACAGGAGCCTCGGGTGCCGAAGACTCGTTGCTCGCCGGTGCCGGGCTCGGGAACGCAGCCGCCAGTTCTTCGGTGCTGTAACGACGCTCGGACGGACCGGTCCCTGGCTTTTTTCGGCGGAAGAGGCTGACCATCGACGGTTGGTTTCACGAATGCGCGAGAATAGGCACATGCTAGCACTGGCCTGTCATTGCGAATGATCAAGAAACCCGCTCCAAAGCCCGCCCGTCCCGTGTTCCGTGGCCCCGGCCAGGTCCGGATCATTGCCGGGCGCTGGCGCGGCAGCAAGCTGCCGGTGGGTGCCGCCAGCGGGCTGCGCCCAACATCCGACCGGGTCCGCGAGACCTTGTTCAACTGGTTGATGCCGGCCTTGCCCGGCGCACGGGTTCTGGACCTGTTTGCTGGCAGCGGGGCACTCGGGCTGGAGGCGGTTTCCCGTGGCGCGGCGTCAGCGGTACTGGTCGAGCGCGACCCCCAGCTGGCGGCAAGCTTGCAGGCGACCGCCGAGCGGCTGCCGGGCGGCGAGGTCGCCAAGGTCATCCGGGCGGACGCACTGGTCTGGCTGCCGGCGCAACCGCGCGCCAGCTTCGATATCGCCTTCGTTGACCCGCCATTCGCTTCCGGGCAGTGGGAGCCGGTATTGGCGGGACTGCTGCCGGTGCTGGCCAACGATGCCTGGCTGTATGTCGAGGCACCGCTGGCCGAGCCCATTGTCCTGCCGCACGGGTGGATACTGCACCGCGAGGGCCGTACCCGCGAGGTGCGGTATGCCGTGTATCGGCGTGCCGGCATCACGACTGACCAGCAGGACGCCGGTCTCGGTTGATACACTCCCCTCAACCCCGGAAAACCCGGGTTCCAATCTTCTTGAGCCCGCCATCAAATGACACCGGCCCGCCACCGCATCGCTGTCTACCCGGGAACCTTCGACCCGGTGACCAACGGCCATATCGACCTGGTCGACCGCGCCGCGCCATTGTTTGACCGGCTCATCGTCGGGGTCGCGGAGAGCCCGAGCAAGAGTCCTGCCTTGCCATTGGAGCTTCGGGTCGAGTTGGCGCAACAGGCGCTGGGCCACCACGCCAACGTGGAAGTGTGCGGGTTCGACTCCCTGCTGGCCCATTTCGTGTCCGGTCTGGGGGCAGGAGTACTGCTGCGTGGCTTGCGCGCGGTGTCGGATTTCGAATATGAGTTCCAGATGGCAAGCATGAACCGCCATTTAATACCGGAGGTGGAAACGCTGTTCCTGACTCCGGCCGAGCAATACAGCTTTATTTCATCATCGCTGGTGCGCGAGATTGCCCGCCTCGGGGGCGACGTCTCCGGCTTCGTGCCGCCAGCCGTTGCCAAGGCGCTGCAAACGCAATGGCAACGTAGTGACGCTTGAGCACTTGCCGTACCGACGCCGTTCCAAATCGACGCCGATCAAACCGACGCAGCTTCAAATCGACGTTGTCCAATTGAAACTTGATATTTGACCGAAGGGGAATGCCATGAACACCACCACCCGTCTGATCCTGATTGCTCTGCTTTCGATGCCGCTGCTGGCGGCCTGCGACAAGGCCGACAAGGCCGAAGAAATCGTAGCCGTGGCGAAGGCACCGTTGACTGCGCCGACCACCAATGACGACAACGCTTGGGGCAGCTATCTGTCGCAGGTAGTGACCAGCAACATGGGCGAGGTCACCAACAGCCCGTACCTCTACTATTTGCCCGGCAGCGACAGTGCGGGCTTCGAGGGTGCCCATGAGCGCCTGAAGGAAGAGATCGAGATCGCGATGCAGCGCGGTATCGTGGAAGGCAACCTGGTGGCGTTTGGCTCACCCGAGTCGGCGATGATGGCCGATATCGTGGTCGGCGCTTTCGCCAAGGTCGATCCGGGTTCAATGAACAACGTCAGGCTGCTGTTCATCGGTGAAGCCGTCGATAATGACCGGGTCAAGGCTGCCGTTGAGCCGGCCGGTGTCGAATACGTGTTTGTCGAGGCGAAGTAGTCTTCTTTCGACAGACATCCTTGAAACTGTAATCAACGGATCCTTTCGCGGGCCACGGCGCCGCGTCATGCCATGGCCCTGAAGATCAACGAGATTTGCGTCAATTGCGACGTCTGTGAACCGGCCTGTCCCAACGGGGCGATCACCCAGGGTGAAGACATCTATGTAATCGACCCGGGGCTGTGTACCGAGTGCGTGGGACATTTTGACGAGCCGCAGTGCGTGGTCGTCTGCCCAGTGGAATGTATCGACCCGGACCCGAACTTCCCGGAAACCCATGAGCAGCTGCTGGGCAAATTGCTGAAGCTGCAAACCGGTACCGGGTAAACCCTGCGACGCCAAAGAGGGCGACTTGATGCGCAATACACCACGAACGCTGACGCTGGCTGGCTTGCTGGCCTTCACCACACTCACCGTTGGCCTCACCGGGTGCGCGAGCTCGCCGGAGCAGGCACCAGCGCCCCAAGCCGCCACCAACACCCCTCCCGGGGCGGTGATCGCCAGTGGTCATTCGCTTGCGACCGAGGCTGGGCTGGAGATCATTGCCCAGGGCGGCAACGCGTTCGATGCGGCGGTTGCGGTGTCAGCGACGTTGTCGGTGGTCGAGCCGATCAGCTCCGGGCTCGGCGGCGGTGGTTTCTTCCTGCTCCACGACGCCAGTACCGATCGCGACATATTCCTCGACGCACGCGAGACGGCACCGATCGTGGCGACGCCGGAGGCCTACCTCGACGAGGACGGCGAACTGGATCGCGACCGGGCGACCAACGGCGCTTGGTCGGCCGGTATTCCGGGATTGCCGGCCGCGCTGGTCGTGCTGGCGCAGGACTACGGCGAGCTGCCGCTGGCAACCACGCTGGCGCCGGCGATCCGTGTTGCCCGTGATGGATTCCCGATATACGAGCGGCTGGAGAAGGGCTACGCGCGTCGCAGCGAGGTGATGGAGCGCTACCGTGGAACCCGCGAGGTATTCCTGGCCGATGGCGATCCGCCCAAGGTCGGCGAGATCCTCAAGCAGCCCGACCTGGCCCGCACGCTGGAGTTGCTGGCAGCGCATGGCCATGACGGTTTTTACCGCGGTGAGGTGGCCGACAAGCTGCTCGCCTCGGTGGCGGAAGAGGGTAGTCACTGGACTGCCGCCGAGTTGTCCGGGTACCAGGTGCGCGAGCGCGAACCGATCAGGTTCGATTACCGCGGCTGGCAGGTAGTCACCGCGCCGCCGCCGTCCTCGGGCGGGGTTGCACTGGCGGAAATGCTGCAGATCCTGCAGCCGTGGGACTTGTCCCAGCTCGACCAGACCGAGCGAACCCACTTGCTGGTGGAGGCGATGCGCCGGGCTTACCGGGATCGCACCATTTATCTTGGCGACCCGGATTTCGTGCAGATGCCGATCGCGCTGCTGACCGATCCGGCCTACGCGGCCGGCCTGCGCGCGACCATCCACCCGGACAAGGCGACTCCCAGCGAGCTGCTTTCCGGCCAGCCAGTGTCCTTCGAGGATGACGAGACCACCCATTTCTCGATCATCGATACCGAAGGCAACATCGTCTCGGCAACCCAGACCGTCAACCTGTTGTACGGCTCCGGGTTGATTGCGCCCGGGACCGGCGTGATCCTCAACAACGAGATGGACGATTTCGCGCTCAAGCCCGGCACGCCCAACGCGTTCGGGGTGATGGGTTTTGCCGCCAACGCGGTCGAGCCGGGCAAGCGCATGCTCAGCTCGATGACCCCGACCTTCATCGAGTCGCCAGACAAGCTCGCCGCACTGGGTGCGCCCGGTGGCAGCCGGATCATCACCGAGGTATTGATCGGCATCCTGGGCTATGACGCCGGCCTGGATGCACAACAGGTAGCGGCCGAGCCGCGCATCCACCACCAGTGGCTGCCTGACGTGATTGCTGCTGAGCCGGACGCGCTGGATGCCGGCACCATCAAGGCTCTGCAGGCGATGGGCCACACGGTCAACGCTGGCGAGGGTACCTGGGGCAACCTGCAAACCGTTGCCTGGGACAAACAGACCGACACCCTGGACGGCGGTACCGATCCACGCAATCCGGTCGGCTCGGCCGAGGTACAGCTCGACGAGCATTGATTGCCGAGCCGACGGTTTCCTTGCGCATCCCGATCGCCCATCATGATCGGGATGCAGCCGCGGCTGCGAGCTTGTGGAGTCGACGATGAAACTCTGGTCGCTGATCGGCAACAGCCAGAAACTCGATGGCGGGGCGATGTTCGGCAACGCGCCGCGAGCGATGTGGAGCCAGTGGGCGCCGCCCGATGAGCAAAACCGCATCGACCTGGCCTGTCGCGCGCTGCTGGCCAGCCCGCTGGCGGGCAAGACGGTGTTGTTCGAGGCCGGCATCGGTGCCTTCTTCGAGCCCAGGCTGCGTGAGCGTTATGGGGTGGTCGAGGACCGCCACGTGCTGCTCGACTCGCTGGCCGAAACCGGATTCAAGCCGGCGGACATCGATGTAATCGTGCTGTCGCACCTGCACTTCGACCATGCCGGTGGCCTGCTGGCCCCGTGGGAAGAAGGCCAACCGCCGCGGCTGGTGTTCCCGAATGCGAGTTACGTGGTGGGTCGGGAGCATTGGCAGCGTGCCACCGCGCCGCACGCCCGCGACCGCGCCAGCTTCATCCCCGAACTTCCGGGATTGCTTGAGGCCACCGGTAAGCTTGAGCTGGTCGACGGCGAGTTCTCGCAGACCCTCGGCAAGGCGGTGCGCTTCCATTACAGCGACGGCCACACGCCGGGCCTGATGCTGGCGGAGATCGTCGGGCCGGAAGTCATCGACGGCCAATCCCAGGGCGGAGTGGTGTTCTGCGCCGACCTGGTCCCCGGACGGCCGTGGGTGCATGTGCCGATCACGATGGGTTACGACCGCAATGCCGAGTTGCTGATCGACGAGAAAAAGACCTTCCTGGCCGACAAGATGGCGCGCAACGTGCGCCTGTTCTTTACCCACGATCCCGGTTGCGCGCTGGCCCAGGTGACCCGCAACGAGAAGGGCAGGTTCGGCACCAGCCACGAGGTGGCGGAATTACGGGCGAGGACGCTGGCCGCATGAACTGGCGGCCTGGACTGGCGGCATGGGTACTGGTGACGGTGGCGACACTTGCGCCGTGGCCGGTCGGCGCGCAGGTGCCTGGCCGCACGGCGGCGCCGGCGCAGGCGGTCGTCGCCAAGCCGGTGGGCGAACCGGTGCCCGGCAGCGTGCTCGAAGACACCGAGTTCGGCGTGCGCACCGACCAGTTCGGATTGGACCGGCGGGTTGAGATGTTCCAGTGGTACCGCGACCGCAATGGCGATTATGAGCGAGTCTGGAAACCGGCCTTGGTCGACTCCTCCGCATTCGCGCCGGGCCACCAGAACCCTGGGGAGATTCCACTGCAAGGCCAGCGTTGGTGGGCTACCGATGCCAGTCTGGATGGCAGGCCGCTCGACCTCTCAGTGCTGAAAACACTGGGGCAATGGGAGGATTTTCGGCCGGGTTTCTCACGCTTGCGGGCCAACCTGGCGGCCACCTTCCAACCGGAAGGCGACGGTCTTGGAAGCTCCGACAACCCGCTTGATCCCAAGATCGGCGATTTGCGTATCCATTGGCGGCAATTGCGCCTTCCCGAGTTGTCGGGGCATGTCGAGCTGGAGGATGGCAGGTGGCAGCTGGCGACCAGGCCGGAGTTGGAAACCCAAACCACAGGGCTCTTGCAGGCGGCGGGCCAAGACTCTCTGCAGACCGGAAGTTCTGGCCGGTGGTTCTGGATAGCAGCCGGTGCACTGGCGCTGGCGTTCGTACTCGCTCTGCTGTTGCGCCGCAGACTCAAGCGTTAGCGTGCATACACTGCCCGGCTGCCGGATCATCGACATCGGGATCATCCGCCTGCGGCTTGTCCGCGGTGCCGCGGGCGCGCACGCTGGTTGCTCAGCCGAAGCGGAATGCTGAAATGGTGGTTTGCATGACGGTCTCCGAATAGACCTTGCGCCCCGTCGAGTCATCGCCGGCGCCGGCGGCGACCAGCAGTGGAAGCAGGTGCTCCTCGCCGCCCGGCGGATGGCAGTCGCGTGCGTGTGGAGCGAGCGTCCATTCCTGCAGAAGGGCGTTGCGTTGCGCCGGCGAGCTTTCCGCCGCGGTGGTCAGCCAGGCGTCGAACTCGGCCGAGATCGGGGTGAAACGCGGATCGCCGTAGCCGCGCATGTTGTGGAAGCTCATGCCGCTGCCGATGATCAGCACGCCCTCGTCGCGGAGCGCCGCCAGTGCGCGGCCCGCTTCGATGTGCGCACGCGGGTCCAGGTCGCGGCGCAGCGACAGCTGGATCACCGGGATCTCCGCCGCCGGAAACATCAACTTCAGCGGGATGAACATGCCGTGGTCGAAGCCGCGTTTACCATCCACCCGGATCGCCGCCCCATCCGGGTCAAGCATTTGAGCGACCTGCGCCGCCAGCTCCGGGTTGCCGGGCGCGGGATACGTCAGCTCATAGGTGTGCGGCGGAAAGCCGGAGTAGTCGTAGATCAGCGGCGGCCGGGCGTGGCCGGTGACGCTGAACTGCGGCTCCAGCCAATGCCCGGAGACCAGCACGATGGCCTTCGGCCGGGCCGGAAGCGTATCGGCCACACCCTTGAGGAAGCCCGCCATGCCGGTCCAGGTGTCGCCCGGATTCCAATCCATGAAAAAGCAGGGGCCCGCGCCATGCGGGATGAAAAACACCGGCATCCTTGCGTTATCGCCGGCGCTGGGACGCTTGTCGTTGTTCACCGTGGATACCTTTGCCTGTTTGCTGCATGGCCTCGTGGATCGTTGTCGGTCAGCGGGCCGGGGCCACGCGCCAGATGGTGTTGGCCAGGTCGTCGGCGATGATGAGTGCGCCGCGCGGATCCACGGTCACGCCGACCGGGCGGCCACGGGTCTTGCCGTCTTCGCCACGGAAACCGGTGGCGAAGTCGACCGGCGGGCCCGAGGGGCGACCGTTGCGGAACGGCACGAAGATCACCTTGTAGCCGACAGGGTCCTTGCGGTTCCAGCTGCCGTGCTCACCGACGAACGCGCCGTCCGCGAACTGGGCACCCATCGTGGGCGTGGAGAAATCCAGACCCAGCGCAGCCACATGCGACCCCAGGCTGTAGTCCGGGGTGATGGCGGAGGCCACCTTTTCCGGGTTCTGCGGCCGCACGCGCGGATCAACGTTCTGGCCCCAGTAGCTGTACGGCCAGCCGTAGAACCCGCCTTCGCGGACCGAGGTTAGGTAGTCGGGGACGAGGTTGGGACCGAGCTCGTCGCGCTCGTTCACCACCGCCCACAAGACGTCCGTCCCCGGCTGGATGGCGAGTGCGGTGGGGTTGCGCAGGCCGGTGGCATAGACCTTGTGCGCCCCGGTTTGCGTGTCCACCTGCCACACCTGAGCGCGGTCGACTTCGGCATCCATCCCGCGCTCGGTGATGTTGCTGTTGGAGCCGATGGCCACGTAGAGGAAACGCCCGTCCGGGCTGGCGGTCAGTGCCTTGGTCCAGTGATGGTTGATCGCCGACGGCAGGTCGGTGACCTTGACCGGCGCCCCGCTGGCCGTGGTCTGGCCATCGCGGTAATCGAAGCGCACCAGCGCATCCTGGTTCGCCACGTAAAGCTGGCCGTCGACCAGCGCGAGCCCGTAGGGCGCGTTGAGGTTCTCGGCGAAGACGGTCCGCTCCTTGTAGCTGCCGTCGCCATCGGTGTCGCGCAGCAACGTCAAACGGTTGCCGCTCTTGACCGTGGTGTTGCCCTTGGCCTTGATGCGGCCGGCGATCACGTCCTTCGGCTTCAGGGCTGCCGCGCCGCCGCCCCGGCCTTCGGCCACCAGGATGTCGCCGTTGGGAAGTACCAGGGTCTGGCGCGGGATGTTGAGGTCGGTGGCGATGGCCGCGATCGTGTAGCCCTGAGGCACGGTCGGCAGCTGGTCGCCCCACAGCGCCGGCTTCGCAATGGTCATATTGGGCAACAGCCCGCGTTCCGGGGCAGGGAGGGTCGGATCAGCACCGTACTGGGCCGAGTCCGGGTCGCTGCCGCCGCATGCGCCCAGCAGGGCCGTCATGGCAACGACGGTCAACAGGCGTTTCATGCTGCACCTCCGGTACGAAGGTTGGAGAACCCGAGCCAGGTCGCCGCGCACGCGAGCACGGCAACGATCACCGACAGGATGAGGCTGGTCGGCATGATCGCGAACGCATCCTTGGCGTGGATCAGGGAGTCGATGAAGCCCACCACCCAGGTCGCCAGCAGAAGCAGGACGTAGACGAGCGGGCGCCCGCCGCGACGATCGCCACGGAGCAGGTCGATGACGGCCCACAACAGCGCGAAGCCGGCGAAGACCAGCGCACCGGCGAGCAGCCAGGACGCGAAGTTGCTCCACTGGATCTGGTAGCTGCGGGCATACGTGATGTCGCTCAGCAGGGCGCCCAGGAACAGCGGGACGGCCCCGGCAAGCAGGAACGCATGAAAGGGGTGAAGCACCCTTTGCGGCACTCGGTCGACAGTGACAGCCATGGCGGTTACTCCCTTTGATGGTTGAAATGAGGCTCCCGACACTGTAGCAGTGCGGCCCGTGGAAGGCGTTGGCGGAACAGGGTGCTCAGGCCGTCAACCGTGCCTGAGCGAGGCCTCCAACGCGGCCTGTTTGGGTGTCCGTGGCGGCACGATCGCCGGAGTCGCCGGCATTGGCTGCACGGCGACGGATGTAACAGCCCTTGCACAACTGAGCGCTATCGTCGGGCACTTCGCATATGCGCTGCGCCAGCAACGTCGTGTGCACATCGTTTTCCGATGCACTCTTTTCAGCCGCGTCCGTCAATGCACACCGACAACAACAGCATCGCAGTCTGGGTCGCGGAGGAAATCCTTCCGCACGAACCCGTGGTTCGCAGCTGGCTCATCCGCCATTGGCGCAGGGCGATCGACGTCGACGACGTGATCCAGGAGGCCTACTGCCGGATATCCGAACTCGACTCCGTTGCGCACATCCGCGCCGGTCGGTCCTACTTCTTCACCACGGCCCGGGCGGTGGCAATCGACATGACCCGCTCGGCCGGATATAAAAACACGCGTGCGATGACGGAAATCGAGTGGCTGGACGTCATAGATGATGGCCCAACGCCGGACCGGGCCGCCGAGGCAAGCCAGGAGCTGGAGCGGGCGACGAAACTGCTGTCGCAACTATCCTGGACCTGCCGGCAGGTGATAGAGCTGCGTCGGGTACACGGATTGTCGCAGGCGGAAACAGCACGCCGGCTGGGAGTCAGTGAGAACGTCGTCGAAAACCATATCGTGCGTGGAATCAGGCGCCTCCTGAAAGCAGTATCGGAACTGGATACGCACGAGCAAGGCGAAGGTGAACAGAGTTGCAGCACCCCCATTCGAACAACCAGACAGAGGACGCAGCGGCGCAATGGGCAGCACGGCTGAGCAATGGACGGATGACGGACCGTTGTCGCGCCGATCTGGAGGCGTGGCTGCAGGCCAACCGCCGTCATCGGGGCGCCCTGTTGCGCGCCCGGGCGGCACTTCACGTGATCGAAACCGCCGTGGCACGCGGCCCGTCGGTGCTCGAGTCGGATAACGACAACGACTATGGACCGAAACAGGCGCCGACCGCCCGGCGTCGCCGGTTCGCCCTTGCGGCGATCGCTGTATGCCTGCTCGCGACGATCGCCGTCGCGCCGGGAAGGCTCTGGCCGACCAAGTCGTCTCCGACCGCCTCCCATCAGGACATCGACCTGGCGGACGGAAGCATTGTCACCCTCGTCGGCGGTGCGAGGGTCGCCGTGGAGATGACGGACAGCGCCCGCACCGTGACCCTGCAAAGCCATAAAGCCGTCTTCAATGTGGTCAAGGATCCGAAACGCCCGTTCCAGGTCCGCTCCGGCGAGGTGTTCGCCCAGGCGGTGGGTACGGTGTACTCGGTCGCCAGGGTTGGCGTCTCGGGTGCGGCGGTCAAGGTGTCCGACGGCAGCGTACTGGTCTGGACGGACGGCCAGGCTGACCGGGCGATCATCCTCAACGCTGGCGACCAGGTGACGCTGGACCCCGACGCGGCCATGCCACAGGCGTTGAACCCCGGGCAGATATCACTGGACAACGAATCGATCCTGGCCGCGGCGAAGCGCTTCAACCGCGTCAATCGCACCCAGATCGTCGTGCGGGACCCGGCCATCGGCGACGTCAGGGTCGTCGGTCTGTTCAAGGCGAATGAACCTGAACACTTCGCCCAGGCCGCGGCCGCCATTGCAGGCGCGAAAGTGGGCCATGGGGATGGAATCATCATTCTCGAGGCGCAACGCGCCCCGTAACTGCCGGCCATCAACCCGGGTGAATGGCGTCGGGACGCACCGATGTCATCGACGGATCAAGCGAAGCTCCAAAACAAGCCGGTGAAGCAGTTGCTGCCGCCGGCATTGTCCCGATTACTGGCCCTGTCGCTCCACGAACTTGATCGCGCCTTCCGGGTGGTTGGTGAAGAGGACATCCACGCCGAGGTCAAGGTACCTGCGCCAGGCCTCCGGTGTGTCGACGACTTCCGAATAGACCTGCACGCCCGCGTCCTGCAACGCCCGCACGTCTTCCTTGCCGACTATGGAATCGCGCAGCAGGATGCAGGTTGCATGGTGCTGCTGCAGCGTTGTCAGGAAATCGCGATGGCCCCAGTTGTGCGCACCCAGCAGGCAGGTGCGGATGCGTGGATTGATGGTGTGCAGGGCGTCGATGGTGCGGTAATCGGAGGACTGCAGGATGAGCCTGTCCTGCAATCCGTGAGCGCGGACCACCGCATCCACCAGGGTCGCGAACGTCACCGGATCGACATCGGCAATGCCCGGCGTGGGCTTGGGCATCTTGGTCTCGGCGTAGAAGACGACGTCCTTGCTCCGGAAGCGTCCCAGCAGTTCATCCACCGTGGGGATACGCGCACCCGGAACCGCCACATGGCCTTCCACGGCATAGATGTCGCGCACCTTCGTGCCGCAGTCGAACTGCTGGGTCTGCTGGAGGGTCAGGCCACGTACCGGCCCGGCCACCATGTCGGAGCTCGGGTCGGGAATGCAGATGTCGGGGTTGATGGTGGCGTCGTGATGCACGATCAGCTCGTCGTCGCTGGTCATCACCATGTCGAACTCCAGCACATCCACGCCCAGCTCGATGGCGTGGTCGAACGCGCTGATGGTGTTCTCGGGGCGATGCATCGCCCCGCCCCGGTGTGCGGCGATGGACGGCTGGCTGGCTGTCTCCGGGGCGACCGTTTCTGCCCAGACCGTATTGGGCATGGCGCAGGCCGACAGCGCCACGGCCAGGCTCGCGGATAGCACACACATGTTTGTACGCTTCATTTTTCTACTCCTCGACGGTTCGCATATTCGGTTTGCAACAGGTTCACCAGTTCCTGCCATGCGCGGTCAGCGCGCTTGCAAGCGGGCTGTTTGCAATCATGTTCATGTGCGTCTCCTGATCTGAAGTGTTGCTTCACAGGCCATGCCGCCGTGGCGTGGCGTCGTCGTCCCAACGGATCGACCTCAGAAGCTGAGCTTTGCGTTGACGTAGAAGTAGCGGCCGTAGACGTCGTAAACACCACCGCCACCCTCGTAGGTGCGCGGCCGATACGGCGACTGGGCGTCGAACAGGTTGTTGACGCCCACGCGGAAGGTGGCGTGCTCGTTTATGTGCCAACCGACGGTCAGGTCGTTGTAGAGCCGCGCCGGAAGCCTGTTTCCGTCGTAGGCTTCGACAGACACGTTGGTGTAGTTGAGCGCCTTGCCCCAGTAACGGTTGTTCAGGCCGATTTCCCAGTCACCGATGTCGTAGTTCATCGACAGGTTGCCGCGCAAGTCCGGGTTCTGGTAGCCGCCGTCGTAGATGATCCGGCTGGTGTCCACCCCCGGCAGGGTGGTGGTCTCGTACTTGAGCAGGTAGCTGGCGCGCAGGCCCAGGCTCAGCCGGCCCGGGCCAAGGTCGAAGCGGTAGTTCGCCCCAAGGTCGATGCCCTTGGCCTCGGACTCGGACACGTTCATGTAGCTGGTATCGACGCCTTCGGCGTAGCCGCGCGAATCACGGGTGATGCGATCGCAGAACTCGTTGTCGCTGCTGGGCAGGTCCATGCACAGATTCAGGATGTTCTGCCGCGAGATCGCGGTGATCATGTTGTCGAGCTTGATGTTCCAGTAGTCCAGGGTCAGGTCCAGGCCGCGCACGAACTGCGGCTGCCAGACCAGGCCCGCGCTGACGCTGTCGGAGATCTCCGGGGTGACGTCCTGGCTGCCGCCGGTGATGACGTGGCCGGTTCCGATCTCGCTGGGCAGGTAGGGCGTGTCAACGCCCAGTTGCTGCATCAGCGCCGCGCAGTTGGCCATGCGGGTCGGGTTGGCCTGGTAGCTGGTTTCCAGGCATGCATCGCGCACGCCGATCTCCTGCACGGCGCGGGCGGAGTACAACTCGCCGAAGTTCGGAACGCGCACGCTCCTGGATTTGGTGGCGCGTAAGGTCAGGCTCTCGATCGGTGCCCAGCTCGTTCCCAGCTTCCAGGTGTTGGTGGAATCGAAGTCGCTATAGTCCGAATAGCGGTACGCACCTTCCACGGTCAGGCGGTGCGCGAAGGGCAGATCCTTCAACACGGGGACCACCAGTTCGGCGTAGATTTCGGACACGTCGTTGGAAGCTGCAAGTTCCGGCTCGTAGGGTGCCCAGGTGCCCAGGTGCGACAGTTCATTGGCCGGCGCCGCGGCGCCATTGTCGTCGACGTTGTGGATGGATTCCTTGCGGTGCTCAATGCCGAGCACTGCCTGCACCTCACCGGCCGGGAGGGAGAACAGCTCGCCGGCCAGGCTGCCGCCGAAGATCGTCTGCCTCTGTTCGCGATGCTTGCGGCGCGTGGCCATCATCCAGTCGCGTAGTTCCGGGCTGAGCTCTTCAGTGCTGAAGACGTCGAGCGGCACGCAGCCGAGCGCGCGGGCGGCTTCATCGCGGCACACCGGAATGCCGTTTTCATCGGCGATCACGTCGCGGGCGGTGAGCAGGCGTGAGGCCATCGGTACGTTGTTCGCGTGGATGTCATTGGTGCTGCGGCCATGCTGCCAGAACGCTTCCCACTGGAATCCAGCGGCAATCTCGCCGTCCAACGAGCTGCCGATGTTGAAGGTCTGGCGGTCGCTGTGATCGGTCATCTGGCCGAAATTTTCATAACTGCGTTGCACGACCGTTGATTCCAGGCCATTGGCCAGCATGACGTCGCGAAAGGAGTCGGGCAGGAACGGGTTGTCCAGGTAGGCAACCGCGCCACCGGCACCGTTGAGCCAGGTCAGGCGGTCGTCGTCGCGGTACGGGCGGCGGTAGGAATCGTACTTGGAGCGGCCGTAGTCGAAGTTCATGCCGAAGTTCAGCCGGTCGGTCAACTGATAGTCGAAACGGCCCATGAGGGACGCGTTCTCGATCGGCGCGATCAGGAAGTCGCTCCAGTGCTGGCTCTGCGGCATTCCGCCATCGCCTCCATCGCGCGAAGTGCCGCAACCGGAATGGCAGGTGTCGTAGGCGCCCACGTAGGCCGAGCCGTCCGGGTTCAACAGATACGTGTCCCCGCCCGCGTAGATGGTCGGTGCCGGCTGCAGGTACATGTTGGTGGTGTTGTAACGGATGATGCGGTCGGCAATGCCATCGTTGGGTCCGGTGTTTTCCGGGTTGACCTGATAGCTGAGGTTCGTGCCCTTCGAATAACGGTCGTAGTAGTGGATGGGGTCGTTCTTCGCCCAGGTGCCGCCGAACATCATGGAGCCGCGACCGTCGGCGAAACTGGTGCCGGCCACGACCGAGAACTGGGTCTTGTCGCCACCGCCGTCCTGGGTGGTGCCGGTGGTTGCCGAGAACTCCAGCCCTTCGAAATCTTTCCGGGTGATGATGTTGGCTGCACCGGTCACGGCATCTGCGCCATAGACCGCGGCCGCGCCGCCGGTGATGATCTCGATGCGCTCGACCATCGCGGCGGGGATCATGTTGATGTCGACAGCCGACGAGGACTGGCCGCTGGACACGCGACGACGCCCGTCGACCAGCGTCAGCGAGCGGGCGACGCCCATGTTGCGCAGTTCGATGGTCGCGATGCCGCCGTCGTACTGGCCTTCGGGTGAGCTGTTGTAGGGGCCGTTGCCGGGGCCGACCGCGACGTCCTGCAGCACGGTTTCGTACAGAGTGGTCTTGCCCTGGCTCATGGCGCGGTCCATGTCGATCACGCCGATGGGCATCGACGATTCCAGTTCCGGGCGCGCGATGCGCGAGCCGGTGACCACCACGTTGGAGAGCGTTGAAATATCCTCCCCGGACGCCTCGGTGGCGCTTGGTGTCGCCGGGGGTTCCGGGCCCAGGACCGCGACGTTGTTGTCGAACGAGCGAACCGTCAGTCCCGTTCCGGCGATCAGCCGGTCGAGTGCGGCGCGCGGTGGCAGCGTTCCCGACACGCCATTGACGATGCGGTTTTGAGCGTCGTCGCCGGAGACGATGACCTGGATGCCAGCCTGCTGCGCGAACTCGCGGATCCCGCTCGACGCATCCTGTTGTTGAACGTTGAATTCATGCACCTGGTCTTGTGCATGCAGGGGGGCTGAAAGAGAGATCGCAACCATGGCGGCGGCGATCGAGATGGCCAAGCGGGAGGAGGTTGAGCGCACTGCGGGATTCCTGTTGGGAGGATGTACCCCATTGATGACGGTGCACTTGGCGGTTTCCTTCACGTTGGCAGATTAAATTTTTGTGACAGACGAGGCGACCAATGCCCGCTGGGTCAACATCACTTGGCGCCGGGATCAGGAAGCGTTTTGAGCGTTCAGTTCTCTTGCTTCAAGTAACATGCTTCGGCATCGTCCTTTGGAAAAAATGAGCATGGCAATGGGTGACGGTGCATTGAGCTTCTATGACCGATTGCCGGATGCTGTTTTCATGGTCGATTCCAACCATCGGATCACCTACGTAAGCGCTGCTTGCCTGAGTATTTTCGGCTACCGGCCCGACGAGATGGTCGGACGATCCATGCTGGATCTCGTGGCGCCGGTGGACCGGGACAAGACCCTGCATGAAGCACGTGATGTCATGAAGGCCAACGAGAGGATCGGGTTCGAGAACCGCTATCTCCACAAGAACGGTGAAGAAGTCCACCTCATGTGGTCGGCGCGGTGGCTGGAAGCGGAGGGCCTGCGTATCGGGGTTGCCCGTGATATCACCGGGTTGAGGCGCATCAAGGCGCCAACCATGCGGGACGTGCCTGCAGTGGCCGGTCTAGCACCGCACGAACAGAAAGTGCTGGAGCTTCTACTTTCCGATGCTACGGAAAAGCAGATCGCTGAAAAGCTCGGCCTCGCTCTGTCCACCACGCATTCCTACATCACCGGCATCTTCCGGAAACTCGGTGTGCGTGGCCGTGCGGGATTGATGAGCCTGTGGCTCAAGCCGCTGCGGGATGAGCCGGCCGGCTGAGGTCATGCAACACCGCCGGAGTTCCCTTGTGATGGGATCCGGGTTGCCCACCCCGTTGCAATGACAGGGTGCAATCCTGCTGATTAGCAGGATTGGGCAATGGCCTGCGGCTGTCTAGCATGCCGTGATCTGTGCACGCGGCGTTGCTTCCAAGCGCGTCTGGCATGGGAACAACGTGACACCGGCCCCCAGGGGCATACCAGTGGATGTCTGCATCGTCAGCGGGGCGGAAGCTTCTATCGACGCTGCGCGCCCGGCTGTCAGCCAAGACATGCGGGGATACATGCCTGCTGATCATTCAAGCAATCAGGAAACCGACAATGAAGTACCCCAAGAAAGCCCAGCGGTCCCACAACGGTGGGCTGCGCCTGCTTCCGCTTGCCCAGGCCGTGGCTGTGGTGCTCGCCACCCTGGTTTGTGCGCAGCCCAGCCTCGCGCAATCGGTGACCGTCAGCGGCGATGTGACGCCGGCTTTTCCGGCCCCCGCGGATCCATGGAACGTCGCGGGCACCATTTCTGTTGGCGACACCAACGTTGGCACGCTGAACATCGAGGGCGGCGGCACGGTTTCCAGCGGCGGGGCTTTTGTCGGAAGGCACGCGGGAAGTGACGGCACGGTCAAGGTGACCGGCGTGGGCTCGACGTGGACGAATTCAAGCGCTTTCATTGTGGGCGCTGCTGGCAGCGGCACGATGACCGTCGAGCAGGGCGGCAGGGTTCGCAACCCGGGTTTTGTGATGATCGGTCAGTGGCCCGGAAGCACCGGCACCCTGACCGTGACCGGTCCCGGCTCGATTTGGACGAGTTTGGACCAGTTTATGGTGGGTGGTGCCGGCTCCGGCACGCTGAATGTCCTGGATGGTGGCAAGGTTGAAAGCCGCACCGGTTTCATAGGGACGGAGCTGGCAGGTGGTAGCGCCACTGTCTCCGGTGTGGGATCGAGCTGGATCAATTCTGGCCAACTACAGGTTGGTTCCGTAGGTCAAGGTAGCTTGACCATTGCCGATGGCGGCACGGTGTCCAACATCGTCGGTTATTTAGGTCTGGGGGGGGATAGCGTCGGCACGGTCACAGTCACCGGTGCGGGTTCGATCTGGACGAATCTAGATAACCTCTATCTGGGCCACGTCGGTACCGGCACGTTGACCATCGAGAAGCGCGGGCAAGTAGTCAGTCCAAGCATCACCATGGGTACGGCCGCTGGAGCAACCAGCACGCTCAACCTCAATGGCGACAGCACCAGTGGGCGTGGCGTTCTCAGCACCGGTCAGATCATGAAAGGGCCGGGCAATGCCACGCTCGACTTCAACGGCGGCATCGCGCAGGCGATGGAAAACCAATCGGATTATCTGTCAGGTTTTTCCACGCTGGCGGTGGGTGCCGAAGGCGCCTGGTTTGACACCGCGGGCTTCAATATCGGGGTGGGCACGGGATTCTCATCGGCATTGGCCAGCAGCTTCAACAAGCAGGGCGCGGGCACGCTGACGCTGAGCGGCGACAGCTCGGCTTTCAGCGGCAGCACCACGGTGCGCGGTGGCTCGCTGGTGGTGACCAACCAGTTGGCCAGTGATCGGGCAACGGTAAGCAACGGCCGGTTTCAGGTGGACGGTCATTTCAGCGGCGATGTCCTTGCCAATGCGGCCGGCACGCTTGCCGGTGTTGGCACGATTGGCGGCGATGTTGCGATCTCCCGTGACGCGGTGCTGGCTGGCACGCAAGGCCAGACGCTTGCCATCGGCGGCAACCTCGCTCTGGACGACGGCAGTGCGATCAAGGTGGCGTTGGGTGGTGCGCCGACTGCTGCGCTGTTTGATGTGGCAGGCAACCTGATCCTGGACGGCACCCTCCATGTGGCCAACCAGGGCGGCTTTGGTGCAGGCGTCTATCGCCTGTTCGACTACGCGGGCACGTTGACCGACAACGGCCTTGCGATCGGCCTCATGCCGGGCGGGATGACAGCCAGCGATTTCCATGTCCAGACCGCCGCCGCCAACCAGATCAATCTGGTGTCCGCGGCGGGTGCAGATCTCGGCTTCTGGGATGGCGGCAATACGACGCTCCACAACAATGGCGTGATCGATGGCGGCGCAGGCTCCTGGCGCGCTGACGGTGACAACTGGACTGACGCTAGTGCCGCAGCCAACGGTGCGTTCCAGCCAAATCCGACATTTGCAGTCTTCCAGGGCGCGGCCGATACGGTCACGGTGGACAACGCGGCCGGCGCGATTGGCGTCACCGGCATGCAGTTCACCACGGACGGTTATCGGATCGAAGGCGACGCGATCGCGCTTCAAGGCGTGGGCGGCGAGACCATCGTGCGCGTGGGCACCGGCTTGACCAGCAGCGCAGGCATGACGGCCACGCTTGCCTCGGCGCTGACCGGCGCCAGCCGCCTGGTGAAGTCTGATTTCGGTACCTTGGTCCTGGCCGGCAGCAACACCTACAGCGGTGGCACCGAGCTTCGTACTGGCGTGTTGTCGGTGTCCAGCGATGCCAATCTGGGTAGCGCCGCGGGTGGACTGACATTCAGTGGCGGCACGCTGGCAAGCACCGCGAGTTTCGATAGCAGCCGCGCGATCACGCTGACCACCGCGGGCACCGTGGATGCGGCCGCCGGCAGCATGCTCACTTTGCATGGCGTGATCGATGGCGCAGGCACTCTGGTCAAGACGGGCGCCGGCAATGTCACGCTGACCCAAGCCAATACCTACGCCGGTGGTACCCAGGTGCAGGGCGGAAACCTGACGGTCATGACCACCGGTGGTTTGGGGGCCGGGGCGGTCAAGGTCAGCGGGGCCGGCAGCGTGCTGGACTTTCTCGCCATGGGCGCGACCCCGGTCAGCGCGCAATCGCTCAACATCCATAACGAGAAGGGTGGCAGCACCTACTTCCGTGGTACGTCCAGCGCAGCCGATGCCACGCTGTTCAATAGCGATGGGGGTTCAACCGTCCTCCTGCACGACGCCAGCGCCGGCAACGCGAACCTCGTCAATCTGGCCGATGGCGTGATGTGGTTTGTTGATCAGAGCTCGGCGGGACAGGGACAGATCATCAACAACGCCGATGGCGTGATCGAATTTTTCGGTAACTCGACGGCGGATCTGGCCACGCTGCAGAACAATGCCGGTGGCACGCTGGATATCAGTGCGCTTGCCGGCGCGGGCATCGGCATAGGTTCGTTGTCGGGTGCGGGCGCGGTGGTGTTGGGTGACAAGACCCTGACGCTGGGCGGGTTGAATCAGAACGATACGATCGCCGGCGTGATCAGCGACGGTGGATTGGGTAGCGGCGGGCTGACCAAGATCGGTGCGGGTGTCTTGCGGCTGGAGGGCATCAGTACCTATACAGGTGCGACTGCGTTGAACGCAGGCACCCTGTTGGTTGCCGGCTCCATTGCCTCGTCCTCCCTGCTCAACGTCGCCTCAGGCAGCCTATTGGGCGGCAGCGGCACGGTAGGTAATACGAATGTTGCGGCAGGCGGCAGTCTGATGCCGGGCGATGTCAGCGCACCGCTGACGATCGACGGCAATTTGACGATGGCGGCCGGCTCCCATTATCTGGTCTTCGCTGATCCGGCCTCGGCCAACAGCAGCCGGGCCAATGTGACCGGCACCGCGACACTGGCCGGTGGCACCGTGATGCATGTGGGCCCCGGTGGCAGCTATCAGGCGGGTATCGGCTACACCATTCTGAGCGCCGACCAGGGCGTGTTCGGCACGTTCGATGAAGTGCAGTCGGTGTTTGCCTATCTCACCCCGAGCCTGGCGTATGCGACCAACGCGGTGACGATGGAATTGGTACGCAAGGATGCGCCGGTGGAACCCACGGAACCCACGGAACCCGCGGTGCCCGCGGTGCCCACGGTGCCCACGGAACCCGCGCAGCCGATGCGTTTTGCCGATGCCGCCAACACGTCCAACCAGCGCGCCACTGCCAACGCGCTGGAGAGCCTGGGCAACGTCGATGACTTGTATCGGCGTATCGAAACCCTTGCGGAGGGCGCGCCACCGGCGGTGTTCGACAACCTGTCCGGTGAGATTCATGCCAGCACCGGTGCCGCACTGCAAAGCAGCGCCGCCGGCACCCGGGCGCTGTCGTTCAAGCACCTGCGCAGCAATCTAACCGCGATGGCGGAGCCGGGTACGCTTGGCGTACAAGCCGATGGCTTGCCGGCGTGGGCGGAGGTTGTCGGTAATTGGTTGAGCATGGACGGTAACGACAACGCAGCCAGTACAGCACAGCGCACCAGCGGAGTATTTGGCGGCGCGGATAGGGTGATCGGCAATGCGTGGCGCGTGGGCGGGGTGTTGGGCTATACCGACAGCACACTGCGCGTCGACGGACGTAACTCAAAGAGCCAGATCAACAGCTATAGCGCCACGCTCTACGCGGGCAAAGCGTTTGAGGTCGGTACCGGAAAACTCAACTTGCTGACGGGTGGTGGTTACTCCTGGCATGACATCGACAGCCAGCGCCGCATCGCGGCAGCGGGTTTGAGCCAGGAGCTCAACGCCGACTACCGCGCCAACACCCGCCAAATGGCGGCCGAGTTGGGTTATGCATGGCCGATGGGTACGACCACGCTGGAACCCTTTGCCGGCGTGGCGTGGAATGAGTTGAACACGCGCGCCTTCAGTGAATCCGGTGGCTCGGCCGCACTTCGCGGGCAAGCCAAAACCGATGATCAGACCAGCACGACCCTGGGCGTGCGGTTGCAGGCCCCGTTTATGCAAGGTGAGAGCAAGGGCACGGTGCGCGGCAGCCTGGGCTGGGGGCATGTGCTGGGTTCAATCAACTCGCAAAGCACGCTGGCGTTCAATGGCAGTCAGCCGTTCAACATTGTTGGAACGGCGATTGCGCGCAATGTGGCAATGCTGGAGTTGAGCGCCGATGTTGCGATCTCTCGCAACGCCACACTGGGCGTGAGTTATGCAGGGCAGTTTGGTGATGGCAGTCGTGAGAATGCCGGGTCGGTGAATCTGCTCTGGCGGTTCTGAGTCATTGGCGGAAACTCACTGTCCCACCCGTTGTCGCCGCCGGCGCGGCCGGGAGTCTAGACTGGCCGACATGACTATCAAGACCCTCTACATCCCCGCCGGCGGCGGTTTCGACCACGTCACCATCGCCACGTCCCAGGCCGTCGAGCCCGGCCCCGGCGAGATCACCGTGCGCCTGCGCGCCAGCTCGCTGAATTACCACGACTACGGTGTGGTGAGTGGCGCGATGGCGCCCAAGGAACGCCGCATTCCGATGTCCGACGGCGCCGGCGAAGTGACCGTGGTCGGCGCGGGCGTCACCGAGTTCGCCATCGGCGACCACGTGGTCAGCACGTTCTTCCCGGACTGGCTGGACGGCGAGCCAAAGACCGAGGGCTTCGGCAGCGTGCCGGGCGACGGCATCGACGGCTATGCGCGCGAGCAGGTGACCGCGCCGGCGATGGCGTTCACCCGGTCGCCGCGCGGCTGGAGCCATGCCGAGGCGGCCACCCTGACCACCGCCGGCCTGACCGCCTGGCGCGCACTGTTCGAGCACGGCGCATTGCAGCCAGGGCAGGACGTGCTGGTGCAGGGCACCGGCGGCGTGTCGATCTTCGCGCTGCAGTTCGCCAAGCAGGCCGGCGCGCGGGTCATCGCGACTTCGTCCAACGACGCCAAGCTCGAGCGCCTGCGCGAGCTGGGCGCCGACGAGGTGATCAACTACCGCAAGGACCCGGAGTGGGGCATGACCGTGCGCGGCCTGACCGGTGGCCGTGGCGTGGACCACGTGATCGAGGTGGGAGGTCCCGAGACGCTGGTGCAGTCGATGCTGGCGACCCGCGTGGGCGGCCACATCGCCGTCATCGGCGTGCTGACCGGCATGGACAGCAAATTGCCGCTGGGCCTGGCCCTGGCGCGACACCTGCGGCTGCAGGCGTTCGTGGTCGGCAGCCGTCGCCAGCAGCAGGACATGGTGCGTGCGCTCGACGCCAGCACGCTGCGCCCGGTCATCGATCGCCACTTTGCGCTTGACGACCTGGTGGCCGCATTCCGCCATCAGGAGAGTGGGAAGCACTTCGGCAAAATTGTGCTCGACATCTGAGCGGCGGGGCGTCCGTGTCCATCGTCCTTACCGACTTCGCCCGCACGCGCCTGTTCCCGCGCGCGTCGCGTGGCAACACCATCCAGGACTGCACGCCCGCGGAATTCGAGCGCCATCTCAACGATGTGCCGCCGCTGAAAGTGCTCGACGGCTACGCGCCGTTCTGCAAGCTGCATGTGCACCGCAACTGGACGTCGACGCGTTGCTTGGCGGTGCCGATTACCGAGAGTAACCGCCACCTGCTGCGCTCCGACTACGAGGCGCGCACGAAGGATGAACTGCCGGTGCTGGTGCGCTGGTTCGAGGGCCTCGAACCCCCCGTGGCGGATTACCTCATTCCCATCCTCTACCGCCGCGACCAACTGGCGAAGGAGGGCACGGTGATCGACGCCGACTGGGGCGTGGTGGGGTGCATGTACACGGTAGAGCCCGAAGAAACGCCGATGGCACCCATCACGATGATGCGCAATGCGCTGGGCGTTGCCGAAGGCGGCTCAGGCGTGGCTGTCGACCGTGAGGCCTACCGTGGCAGCGTGGAGTTCTGGCGCGCGCACGCGAACTGGCGCGGGTAGGGGAACGTCGCGTTTGACGGTTTCGCACCCGCGCAACGCGACGTGCGCTAGCCTGCGAAGGGAAGTTACCTATCCGTTTCGAGGATCGCGCCATGAACCGCACGCCCCGACGTACCATCCTGCCGATCGCTCTCGCCGCCCTGCTGGCGGCCATCGCCCCGGGCTGCCAGGACGATGGCGTGGCGCTCGCCTTCGACAGCCCCTACACGCAGGCCACCAACGCCGGCGAGTTCGCGTTGCGCTCGCCGGCTTTCGCCGACGGCCAGCCAATCGCGGCGCGCCACAGTGCCTACGGCGAGGACATTTCGCCGGCGCTGGCCTGGCAGCCCGTGGAAGGTGCGCGGACCTATGCGTTGGTGATGGAGGATCCCGACGCCGACCGGCCCGCGCCCTACGTGCACTGGGTGGCCTGGAACATTCCGGCCGGCGCGACGTCGCTGCCCGAAGGCCTGCCCGCGGAACCGCGGCTGGCCGACCCGGACGGCATGCGCCAGGGCCTCAACGACCACGCATCAACCGGTTACTTCGGCCCTCGGCCACCCGCGGGGACCGGCCTGCACCACTACCACTTCCAGGTGTTTGCACTGGATGCCGCGCTCGACCTCGCGCCCGACACCGGCCGCGACGCGCTGCTCAACGCGATGCGTGGCCACGTCGTGGGGAAAGCGCGGTTGGTGGGCACTTACGCGGCACCGCAGGAGCCTGCCGGCTGACGGCGGCTGGTACCCCTGCGCGCTCCACGGAGACGGACACGGGCCTATGCTAGGGTCAAATGGCTTGATGGCGGGACTGGGGTGATCGATCCTGCGCATGCGGCAGTGGATGTCTGGTCAACTCAAGGGGGAAGGGGACATGTCGAAACTGCTCGTACTGATGCGGAAACTCGGCAGCGATGCCGCACTGGCCGCGGAGTATGCAAAGGATCCGGGCGCGGTGGTCCGGCGCGCCGGGCTGTCCGGGGCCGAGCAGAAGGCAATGCTCGCCAGCGATTACGCTGCGATCAAGCGGCTCACTGGACTGGCGGACGGAAAGTTCGCCACAAACCACATCATCAAGGCCTACGAGTAGCTGGCCGCCTTACGCCGCCAATGCTCGCGACTGCATGAGCCGGTTAGTCTCCATCGCCCTCCTGCTACTGGTGTTCGCCGCCACGCCGGTGTTCGCCGACGACGCGTTGGAGGCGCAGGTCCAGGACATCGAGCGGTTGGCGGTCACCGCGCACTGGCGTGAGTCCGACAGGAAGATCGAGGGCCTGGCATCGCAGCTGGATGCGCTCTCGCAGGAGCAGCGCCACCGGATCGAGTTCGTCCGTCTGCGCAATCTCGGGCTCGCCGGCAACCAGTCCGCCGCGCTGCAGGGCCTGGCCGAGCTGCTGCGCCAGGACCTGCCTGCGGCGCTGCGTGTGCGCGTCTATACCACCGCCATCAGCATGGCCGCCAACGTCGAGGATTGGACGTTGGCATTCACCTGGCTGGGCGAGGGCCTGTCGTACCTGGATGAGGCCCCCGCGGAATCGGCCGGGCTGCTCGGCGCCGCCAGTTATCTGCACACCCTCGTCTACGAGACCGACAAGGCGCGGGACCTGGCGATGCGTGCCCTCGAAACCGTCGAAGCCGGAAATGATCCCAGGGCGCTGTGCCTGGCCTTGGCCGACGTGGCCATGGCCGAGGATCACGCGGGTAATTTCCGCGAATCGGAGGCATGGCGACATCGCCAGATCGAGGCCTGCACCCGCGCCGGCGACCTGGTGTTCATTGCCAACGGCAAGTACGGCGTCGGCAAGATGTTGGCCAGCCAGGGGCGCTACGCCGAGGCACTGGGCTGGGCCCGCCAGGCGCTTGCGGACTTCGGGGCGGCGGGCTTCGCGGCCGGCGCCTGGGGCGCCAGGCTGGAGGTGGCCAAAAGCCTGATCGAGTTGAACCGGGGGCTCGACGAGGCCGGGATGCTGCTGACCGACACCCTGCGCTACTACCGTGACCAGGACTTCCACCTCGCGATCGCGGAGGCCGAGGACCTGTTTGCCAGGCTGGCCGAGCGGCGCGGCGACTTCGCCCGGGCGCTCGCCCATTTCCGGCTGTCCATGTCGGCATCGAAGGTGGCCGAGCGCGACGCCCGCGACCGCCGCCTGGTCTACCTGCAGGTCGAGTTCGATACCCGTTTGAAGGAGCAGCAGATCGCCCTGCTGGAAGCCGAAAAGGAGCTGGCGGCGCTGCAGGTCACCGCGACGCAGCGCCGGCAGCTGCTGCTCGGCGCGGGCGTGGTCGGGCTGCTGGTCACCGCGGTCCTGCTGTTCGGCCTGCTGCGCCGCTCGATCCGCGAGCGCCGTCGCTACCGCTGGCAGTCCGAGCGCGACGGCCTGACCCGCCTGTACAACTACCAGCAGGTCCGCAAGCTCGGCGAGGCGGCATTCGCGCACGCACGCGCCAACGGGCGGCCGTTCACGGCGATCGTCGCCGACATCGACCTGTTCAAGCAGGTCAACGACAGCTACGGCCACGCCGCCGGCGACGAGGCGCTGCGTTCGCTCGGCACGTGGATCATCGAGGTCGTCGGTGCGCGCGGCATCGCCGGGCGCAGCGGCGGCGACGAGTTCACGATTCTGCTCGATGCCGACGTGGTCGAAGCCGAGGCGCTGTTGTTGCGCCTGCGCGCCAGGATCGAACCGATCACCGTGTTCGGGCAGACGTTCGGCTTCAACCTCAGCGCGGGGATCTGCCCGAAGAGCGCTGGCACCGCCACGCTGGAGCAGCTGATCCACGAGGCCGACCAGGCCCTGTACCGCGCCAAGCACGACGGTCGCGACCGCGTGGTGTGTGCGAGCGGGGATGCCGGCTCCGCCGCGAATTCGGCCGGAGGCCTGGTGGTGGTGGGCAGCGGGATCCAGTTCGGCCGCCACGCCAGCGAACGCTGCCTGTCGGAAATCCGCGAAGCCGAGGTCGTGTTCTGCCTGGTCGACCCGTTCGCGCTGGGCATGATCCACGGCTTCCGCCCCGATGCGATCAACCTCGGCGTCTACTACGCGCCCGACAAGGACCGGCGCGAGATCTACCGCGAGATCGACGCGGTGATCATGGCCGAGGTGGAGGCCGGCAAGCACGTCTGTGCGGTGTTCTACGGCCACCCGGGAGTGTTTGCCGATGTGCCGCATGGGGTGCTTCGCAAGGCCCGCGCAAAGGGCATTCCGGCGCGCATGGAGCCGGGGATTTCCGCCGAAGCCTGCCTGTACGCCGACCTCGGGATCGACCCGGGCCACCGCGGCGTGCAGTCGATGGAGGCGACCCATTTCCTTGTCTACGATCGCCGGCCTGATACCGCCGGCCTGGTGCTGCTCTGGCAGGTGGCCCTGTCCGGCGACCTGTCGTGCCGTCGCCTGCATGCCGAGCGCGAAGGGCTGCAGGCGCTGGTCGACAAGCTGCTGCGCTGGTACCCGGCAGAGCACGAGGTGATCCTGTACGAGGCGGCGCAGCTGCCGATCGGATCCCCCCGGATCGAGCGCCTGGCCCTGCGCGACCTGCCCGACGCGCACTACGAGGAATACACCACGCTGGTCATTCCGCCGCTGGGCGAGTTGCGCGGCGCTCCCGCGCCTGAAGGAAGTACCCTTGGGGAGTCCGGATGGAAACAAGACCGAGCTTTGGGAACCCATGCCCTGGGATGACAAGAACAAAGGTGTTTGAAGCCATGCCCATGCTGAATCCAGATTACTTCAACAAAATCGGCGCCGATAATCTCCCCGGTCATCTCGGCATCGTCATCACGGGTATCTCTGCGTCAGAGGTCACGTCGGAGCTGCCGGTGCGCAAGGAGATGATGGCGCCCAACGGGTTCCTGCATGCCGGCAGCATTGTCACCCTGGCCGATACCGCCGCAGGTTATGGGTGCGTCGCCAATCTTCCGGAGCGAGCAGAAGGTTTCACCACGATCGAACTCAAGTCCAACTTTCTCGGCACCGCCCGTGATGGAACGATCGAGTGCACTGCCAAAGCCGTGCATCTTGGCAAGACCACCCAGGTCTGGGATGTCGTGGTCACGCACCGGGAGTCCGGCAAGACCATCGCTCTTTTCCGTTGTACTCAAATGGTGCTTTATCCGAAGCAAGGCGCCTGACCATTCATCCAGCCGACCGTGGCTCCGCTGCGCGGCGTGATTCCAGACTCTCCATGCCCCAGTCCTGTCCCTGCAACCCGTCCGTCGCTTATGCGACCTGCTGCCAGCCGCTGCACGAGGGCCGTGCCCCGGCCGCCACCGCCGAGGCGTTGATGCGTTCGCGCTACAGCGCCTATGTGCTGGGCCTGCGTGACTACTTGCTGGCCACTTGGCACCCCGACACCCGCCCAGCCTCGCTCGACCTGGACGACACCCCGGGTCTGCGCTGGCTGGGGCTGGACGTGAAGCGCCACGCCGATGCCGGTGATGGCAGCGCGGTGGTGGAGTTCGTGGCCCGCTACAAGGTTGGCAGCGCTCCCGCGGTACGGCTGCACGAGGTGAGCCGTTTCGCGTGCGTGGATGGCCGCTGGTTTTACCTGGACGGGGAGTTTCCTGTCTAGCAACATCGTGCAAGGCGCACCGCGGATCCGGCTGCGGTTGCCGTCAAGGGGATTGTTCGACCAGCAGCAGGGGAAAGTCATGGCGTTCATCGAGTCCGTTTGTCGCACATGAGCAGCGACTGTCCCTTCTGCAGGATCGTCCGCGGAACCGAGCCCGCGAGCATCGTCTGCGAGAACGATCTGGTGGTCGCGTTCGTCGATCTGCGCCAGTTCAACCCGGGCCATGTCCTGGTGGTTCCGCGGCGTCATTTGCCGGATGTTCGTGAGCTGGACGACGCCACCGGCGCGGCGGTGATGTCCATGCTGACGCGGGTGACACGGGCGGTCGGGGAGGCGTTCGCCAACGAGGGTCTTGGCATCTGGCATTCCATCGGCGAGGCGGCCGGCCAGGAAGTGCCGCACCTGCATTTCCATGTGCATCCGCGCCGGGTCGGCGACGGGATGTTGCGCGTCTATCCGCATGCGCCAGATACGCCAGACGAGCGGGTCAGGGAGGTTTATGCGGAGACGCTGCGTCGGCAGTTGGCGGCAAGCCAATGGCCGGGCGAAGAGTGATCCGCAGCGGTAAGCTCGCCAAGCTTCCACTCGTCACCTCGTGCATACGTTGACCTGATCCGGATAGCATGGATCGCGCCGGTTCCCCAACGCCGAAAATCGCCACGCAAGCGCCACGTACCGGAGCACCGATGACCGAAGTCGCCATCCTCACCCCCGATCCCGCCGACCCCTCTTTCGCGGAGCTGTGGCCGGAGGTGTTGCACCGTCTCCAGAGCGCGCTGGAAACCAGCGGCGTGACCGCGACGCCGACACCATGGACGGCCCATGTCGATGACAGCAGCGGGTTGAAGCGGTTTGCGCTGGTCCTTCCGCTGATCGTGTGGGGCTACCATTACGATCACGCCCGCTGGCTTCACGCCTGCCGGACCTGGGACGCCGACGGGATCGCGCTGGCCAATCCTGCCGCAGTACTGGCCTGGAACTCGGACAAGCGTTATCTGGAGAGGCTGGGGCAACGGGACATCGCGACCCCGCCCACCCTCTGGACAGACCGGGTGACGCCGGCCCAGCTCGAGAAGGTATTCGCCGCCACCGGCGCGGAGCAGTTGATCGTCAAGCCGACCGTCTCCGGCGGTGGCTGGAAGACCCAGCGCCTGGGCCGCGGCGATCGTCTCCACGAAGCCCCTCACGATGTCCCCGCAGGCGCCGCGATGATCCAGCCGTACCTGCCGACCATCGAGACCGAAGGCGAAACCTCGCTGCTGTTCTTTGGCGGCCGCTTCAGCCATGCAGTCAACAAGCGCCCAGTGACGGGCGAGTTCCGCATCCAGGTGCAGTACGGCGGCATCTACACCGCACTGCCGGAACCCCCGGCCGGTGCGCTGGCGCTGGCCGAACAAACCCTCGCTGCGATCGACACGCCGCTGCTGTACGCACGCATCGACGTCCTGCCCGATACGGACGGCCGCTGGCTGCTGATGGAGGCCGAACTGATCGAGCCGGACTTCTATCTCGGCGCCGATCCACGGCAGGGCGCGGCGTTCGGCCGGGCCGTACAGGCCTGGCTCGAGAACGCCTGATCGTTTCGACGCTCCAAGGCCAATCTTCCACTCGTCGGTAACCCGCCATGCCCCACCTGCTGCGCAACGTGATTGCCGTCGTCGTCGGGTTCGTCGTCGGCCGTGCCGTCAACCTGGCACTCGTCACCCTCGGCCCGTCGCTGATTCCGCCGCCTGCGGGCGTGGACGTGGCCAGCGCCGAGGGCCTCGCCAGCGCCATCCATCTTTTCGAGCCGCGGCACTTCGTGATGCCGTTCCTGGCGCATGCCGTCGGCACGCTCGCCGGGGCGCGCCTGGAGGCGGGGAAGGCGGCGCCGGCAACGGCATGAAACCGACTTGGGAATGGGTCGCGCGCCTGGTGTCGATCCTGATCCACCCGGTGGTGGTGATGATGGTCGCAGCCGCCGTGGCCACTAATGCGGGCGGCCCGGCGCCGGGACGGGTGTGGCAGGCGTTGGGGCTCACGCTGGCGGCGGCCGCGGTGGTGATGATCTACAGCGTGCTGCAGACCCGCTCGGGCCGCTGGTCGCATATCGATGCCTCGCAACCGCACGAGCGCTCGCAACTCAACCGGTTCGCCGCATGGGTGCTGCTGGGGCTTGCGGCGATACTCGCGGCGGCCGGTTCGGATCGTGGTGTAGTCGCGGCGATCGGCTTGTCGGGGGTGATCGTGCTGGCCGGCCACGTGCTGCGCGGCCGGCTCAAGATCTCTTTGCATGTCGGGTTCGCGATGTTCGCGGCGTGCATCGTCTGGCCGCAGGCGGTGGCGTTCGCCGGGTTGCTCGCGGCCGCAGTGGTGGTGGCGTGGTCGCGGTTGGTACTGCGCCGACACCGGATTTCGGAAGTCCTCGTCGGTGCGGTGACAGGGCTGGCGTGCGGGGTGGCGTTCCAACTGGCGGTGAATGCGTAGCCGCCGGTAATCCCCCCGAATCGGGTTCCAGTGTCGATTCGGCGCGGGAGCTCCGGGCGCGGTGGTCACGCGCCGGATACAAAACGGCCCCGCATGACAGGCACGCGGGGCCGGGTGTTTCACAAGCCGGCGTCAATACGTGCGGGTGATCAGCCCTCGCCATGCCCACGGCAACCAGGATCAACGATCCGCCGAACCCTCCGGCAACGCATAGGCGATCACATAGTCGCCGCGGTCGGGCGAGGTGCGGGCACCGCCGGCGGTCACCACCACGTACTGGCGGCCGGTATCGGGCGAGACGTAGGTCATCGGTCCCGCCTGGCTGCCGACCGGCAACCGCGCCTTCCACAATTCCTTGCCGGTGCGGCCGTCGAGTGCGCGCAGGTAGTAGTCCTGGGTGCCGGCGAAGAACACCAGGCCGGACTGGGTAGCCAGCGAGCCGCCCAGGGTCGGCATGCCGACCGGGATCGGCAGATGCATCTTGATGCCCAGCGGGCCGGTGTCCTGCACGGTACCCAATGGCACCTGCCAGAGGATCTCGCGGCTGGCCAGGTCGATCGCGGTCATGGTGCCGAACGGCGGCTTCTGGCAGGGGATGCCGAGCTGCGAGAGGTAACGCTCGCGCATCGCACCGTAAGGCGTGCCGTCCTGCGGGACGATGCCCATCTCGATGCCGCTGGCGGAGGTCGGGACGTCCGCGCGCGGCACCATGTAGTTGGCCAGCCCCAGGCGCATGTCGTTGACGAACATGGTGTGGGTGGTCGGGTCGACCGAGACGCCGCCCCAGTTCATGCCGCCCAGCGAGCCGGGCATCTGCAGCGAGCGGTCCAGCCCCGGTGGGGTGTACACGCCCTCGTGGCGCAGTAACTTGAACTGGATCCGGCACAGCAGCTGGTCGAACGGGGTGGCGCCCCACATGTCGGATTCGACCAGGGTCTCGTTGCCGATCGAGGGCATGCCGACCGAGTACGGCTGGGTCGGTGAATAGCGCTCGCCGGGCAGGTTGCCCTGTGGCACCGGCTTTTCGACGACTTCGGCGATCGGCTCGCCGGTGACCCGGTTGAGCATGAAGATCTCGCCCTGCTTGGTGATCTGCACCAGCGCCGGCAGGGTGCCGCCGTTGCCGTCGGGCACGTCGTACAACAGCGGCTGGGCCGGGATGTCGAAGTCCCACAGGTCGCGGTGGGTCATCTGGTAGTGCCAGCGCGGCCGGCCGGTGGCGACATCCACCGCGACCACCGCCGATGAATACTTGTCGTCGAGTTCGCTGCGATGGCCGGACCAGAAGTCGGGGGTGGCGTTGCCGGTCGGCAGGTACACCAGGCCGAGTGCGGGGTCGTAGGCCATCGCCGACCACACGTTGGGCGTGCCGCGGGTGTAGGTCTCGCCTTCGGGCGGGCGCAGGGTGGTGGCGGGGTTGCCCGGATCCCAGGCCCAGGCCAGCTCGCCGGTGACCGCGTGGTAGGCACGGACCACGCCGGGCGGTTCGCCGACCGAGAAGTTGTCGGCGACGCGGCCGCCGACGATCACCAGGTCGCCGGCCACCAGCGGGGTCGAGGTCTGCTGGTAGTAGCCGGGCTTGATCTGGCCCATGTCGATGCCGAGGTCGACCGTACCGTTGTCGCCGAAGTCCGCGCACGGTTGGCCGCTGTCGGCATCCAGGGCGATCAGGCGGGCGTCGATGGTGGGCAGGAACAGGCGCTTGCTGCAGTTCGCCGAGGCAAGGGCCGGGCGTCTGGCTGGATCGACGCTCGCCGATGCCGCGCCAGCCAGCTGCTCGTGGTAGCCGAGGCCGCGACAGCGCTGCCAGTTGGGCGCGGTGGCGTGCGGGTCGAACCGCCACGCCTCCTCGCCGGTGTCCACGTCCAGCGCCAACACCTTGCCGTAGGCGGTGCACACATACAGCGTGTCGCCGATCTGCAGCGGCGTGTTCTGATCCTCGGCACCAGAGCCGGTGCTCTCGGGGATGTCGCCCGTGCGCGCCGTCCACGCGACCTGCAGTTGGCCGACGTTGTCGCGGTTGATCTGGTCGAGCGCCGCGAAGTGCGTGCCGGCGGTCGTGTTGCCCCAATGCCGCCATTCCTTCTGTGCCGCCGCCGGCGATACCGGCGTCACCGCCGGATACGGACCGCTGGCCTGCACCATCGGGCTCGGCTGGAACGCCCGGATGGCAGTGGCGAGCAGGGCCACGGCGAGCACGGCGGCGACGACCCAAACGCCGCGATTGCGGGTACCCGTCAGCGCGGGCCAGGCCAGCGCGACCAGCAGGCTCAGCACGCCGAACGCGAACAGCCGCGAGACCAAAGGCCAGAACTCCAGGCCCACGTCCCACAGCGCCCAACCGAGCGTCGCCAGCATCACCAACGCATACAGCCAGGTGCCGGCGGCCCGGCGGCGGAACATCAGCACCGCCGCGACCACCAGGCCGATGCCCGCGAGCACGAAATACGGACTGCCGCCGAGCATCAGCAGTCGGCCGCCGCCGATCGCCATGAACGCCCCGCACAGCAGCACCAGGATGGCGGCCACGTAGGCAGGCCAAGCCCGGGGTGAAGTTGCTTGCGCTGAAATACCCACGGTGGACTCCGGCAGTGAGAGTAGTTGTGTGCGTGAGCCTACTACGCGGAATTGACCAACGGCTTTCCGCCCTGCGCTGAAACCCTACCGGATGTCCGTGACCTGGATGACGCCACGGGCATACAAAACGGCCCCGCGTGACTGGCACGCGAGGCCGGGGTGTTGCGATCGGTCTGGTCGCAATCGGTCGTGTTGCGGCGGCCTTGGCCGAGACCGCTTCACGAGCTGGCGATCATGCATACGAGCCGGTGATCAGCCCTCGCCCATGCCCTCGGCCGGTGCCGGCGCGCTGCCGGAACGGACCTTGTCCTCGATCTGCTGGCCGGTCGCGGGGTCGACGTTCTTCCAGTATTCGAACGCGCGTTCCAGCACCGGGCTGCGGACGCCGCCGAGCAGACTGCCGGCGACCTGATCGACAAACTGCGCGCGCTGGGCATCGTTCCAGACCTCGCGCACCAAGGTGCCGGGCTGGCCGAAGTCGTCGTCCTCCGCGTGCAGGGTGTAGGCGCTGCGGACCATCTCGCCGTCGGTCTCCCAGCCGTCTGCCACCGGGCCGGTTTCATCGGCCCAAGTGCGGCCGCCGCTGTTGGGTGCGTACACCGGCGCGTTGCCGCTGTGGTGGTAGGTCATCTGGCCGTCGAACATGTACGTGTTGACCGGCACCTTGGGCTGGTTGACCGGCAGCTGGTGGAAGTTGGTGCCGATTCGGTGGCGCTGGGCGTCGGCGTAGGCGAACGCGCGACCGAGCAGCATCTTGTCCGGCGACAGGCCGATGCCCGGCACCGTGTTGCCCGGCGAGAACGCGGCCTGCTCGATCTGGGCGAAGAAGTTCTCCGGGTTGCGGTTCAGGGTCATGGTGCCGACCTTGATCAGCGGATAGTCCTTGTGCGACCAGGTCTTGGTCAGGTCGAACGGATTGAAGCGGTAGCTCTTCGCGTCCGCGTACGGCATGACTTGCACCGACAGGATCCAGCTGGGGTGCTCGCCGCGTTTGATCGCGTTGAACAGGTCGCCGCGGTGGAAGTCGGCGTCCTGGCCCGCCATCGTGGAAGCTTCCGCGTTATTGAAGAACGCCATGCCCTGCTCGGTGTGGAAGTGGTACTTGACCCAGAACTTCTCGCCGGCAGCGTTGATCCACATATAGGTGTGCGAGCCGTAGCCGTTCATGTTCCGCCAGGTGCGCGGCAGGCCACGCTCGCCCATCAGGTAGGTGACCTGGTGCGCGGTCTCGGGATTGTTGGTCCAGAAGTCCCACTGCATGTGGTTGTCGCGCAGGCCGGAGTCGGGCAGGCGCTTCTGGCTGCGGATGAAGTGGGGGAACTTCATCGGGTCGCGGACAAAGAACACCGGCGTGTTGTTGCCGACCAGGTCGTAGTTGCCCTCATCGGTGTAGAACTTCAGCGAGAAGCCGCGTACGTCGCGCCAGGTGTCGGGGCTGCCCATCTCGCCGGCGACGGTGGAGAAGCGCGCCAGCATGTCGGTCGACGCGCCCTTCTGGAACAGCGCCGCCTTGGTGTACTTCGAGACATCCTCGGTGGTCTGGAGCACGCCGAACGCACCCGCGCCCTTGGCGTGCGGCTGGCGCTCGGGCACCTTCTCGCGGTTGAAGTGCGCCATCTGCTCCAGGAAGTGCACGTCGTGCAGCAGGATCGGACCGTCGGCGCCGATGCTCAGCGAGTTGCGGTCGCTCGGGGCGGGCGCGCCGGCACCGGTGGTCGATCCGCTGTTGGGCGCACTGCTGTTGGACGTGTTGTCGGAACGGGTCATGGTCGTCTTCCTCATGTCGATGGTCAGCGCCGCATTGGGACGGATCCAGGCGGCTTGGCTTGGTGTTGCCAACGAGTCTGCCTCGCGCGCCATTGATATGCCATTCGATTATCTCGATCAAAGCGATAGGCAAACCGCACGACTCTAGCTACGAGCGATCAAAAATTTCAATCGTATTGATGCTGGCGTGAAAAAGCCGGGTTGCCCCGGCTTTTTCAGTACGCGCTTGCAGTGTCTGACGTGGTGGCGGTCAGGCTACCGCGGCCTGATTGAGGCGAGGGCCTTCCTTGAGGGCGCGGCTGACCATGCTGACCAGCAGGTCGATCTCGGCGCTGGTGACGGTGAAGGTCGGGGTGAAACGCAGCGAGTTGGCGCCGCCGTGGATCACGCCGATGCCGTGCTCACGCAGCCACTCTTCGGTGGAATCGGTGCCGAAGCACTTGAAGTCGTCGGACAGCTCACACGAGAACAGCAGGCCGGTGCCCTGGACCTTGGTGATCATCCCGCCCAGCGAATCCTTGAGCGCCTCCAGCTTCTGGATCGCCTCGGCGCCGCGGGCGCGGATGGTCTCGCGCAGGGCCGGAGTAACCGTTTCCAGCACCGCGCAGGCCGTGTCCAGCGCGCGCGGGTTGGTGGTCATGGTGTTGCCGTACAAGCCCTTTTTGTAGGCATTCGCGGCCACCTCGTTGACCGCCAGAACCGACAAGGGGTACTGGCCGGCGTTGAGCGCCTTGGAGTAGGTCTCCATGTCGGGCGCATCGACGCCCTCGAAGCCGGGGTAATCAACGATCGACAACACGCCGTTGGCGCGCAGTCCGGCCTGGATCGAGTCGACCAGCAGCAGCGCGCCATGGGCCTTGGTCAGCGCGCGGGCGGCATTGTAGAAGTCAACCGGTACGCTGCGGCCCGGGTCGCCTTCGCCCATTACCGGCTCCAGGAACATCGCCTCGATGAACCAGTTGTTGGCGTCGGCATCGGCGAACGCCTGCTTCAGCGCGTCGATGTCGTAGGGCGCGATCACGATCACGCTGTTCTCGCCGCGGTAGCTGGCCAGGTACTGCTCGTAGGCCTTGCGCGAGGAATTGGAGTACAAGCCCGGACCCTCGGTGCGGCCATGGAAACCACCCTTGACCACGACCCGCTTGATGGTGGTGCGACCGGCGTACCGGCCGCCTTCGTCGGTCATGACCTTGGCATTGGCATCGGCGATGCGGGCCGCCAGCGTGACCGATTCGGAACCTGAGTTCAGGCACATGAAGCTCGCGTACGGACAGTCGCGGCCCAAGCCGATCGCTTCACGCAGCAAGGTGCTAAAGCGCAGCTGGGACAGGTTCGGAGTCATGATGTTGGCCATCGCCTGCGGCTTGGCCATCGCCTCCAGCACCTTGACCGGCGCGTGGCCGAAACCCAGCATGCCGTAGCCGCCCGAGTCATGCAGCACCGCGCCCTTCAGGGTCACGATCCACGGCCCGCGTGCGGTGAGGGCGATATAGGGATTGACCGCGTCGTCCTGGTAGAAGTTGATGAAACCCGCCTGCATGGCGTGGGTCTGGGCATCCTCGTCGAGCTCGAGCAGGTCGGCGAAATCACCCTTGACGCGGTGGTATTCGGCGACCGCGGCATCGACCGCCTCGATCAGGTCGGCATCGGTGGAAAAACTGGCCAGAACAGCATCGTCCAGGCCGATGGTACGGCGCGAGCCGGCGTGGGCGCGCAGTGGCGCAAGTTTGCTGACAATGGCGTTGCCGTTGGTGGTGCTGGACATCGGTGTTGTTCCTCCACGGGGTCGATTGCGGTGTCGAAAGTAGCCCGGCATAAGCGCTCAGGAGTTCAACACGAGGGTGTTTTTCGTTTTGATTCAATTAGTTGCATGATTCTATCATGCCGGCCGTATTGGGCATAACCCCCACCGTCGTTACACTATGCGGCCGGCGCGGGTGGGTTGTCACCGCGCCCGTCTGCCCGAAAGTCGCCTCGAAGATCCGCCTTGAAAAAATCCGATTTCCATTATGCGTTGCCGCAGGCGCTGATTGCCCAGGCGCCGTTGCCCGAACGCTCGTCGAGCCGATTGCTGCTGGTGCCGCCAGAGCCGGGTGGCATCGAAGACCACATATTCCACCAACTGCCCGATCTGCTTGCGCCTGGCGACCTGCTGGTGTTCAACGATACCCGGGTGATTCCGGCGCGCCTGTTCGGGCAGAAGGCAACCGGTGGCCGGGTCGAGATTTTGATCGAGCGGTTGCTGGGTGGCGATGAGGCGCGCGCGCAACTGGGCGTCAGCAAGTCACCCCGGCCGGGCGCGCGGATCGCCCTGGATGCGGGTGGGGACGTCGAAGTGCTGGGGCGTGATGGCGAGTTCTATCGCCTGCGGTTCCATGTCGGGCAATCGCTGGAGCAATGGCTGCTGCACGCAGGCCAGTTGCCATTGCCGCCCTATATCCAGCGTGCTCCGGGCGCGGATGATGCCGAGCGCTACCAGACCGTGTTCGCACGCGAGACCGGCGCAGTCGCCGCGCCCACCGCAGGGCTGCACTTCGACCAGCCGTTGCTGGAGCGGCTGGCCGCGCGGGGCGTGGATTCCGGCCACGTCACCCTGCATGTGGGCGCGGGCACGTTCCAGCCGGTGCGGGTTGACGACCTGGACCAGCACGTGATGCACAGCGAGTGGCTGAATGTCGGCGCTGGGCTGGTCGGGCAGGTGCGGCGCACGCGCGCTGCCGGGGGCCGGGTGATTGCGGTCGGTACCACGGTGGTGCGCGCGCTGGAGACGGCAATGCGAGTTACCGAGGCCAATCCCGGGGGCGAGTTGCGTCCTTATGCCGGCGAGAGCCGGTTGTTCATCCTGCCCGGCTACAGGATCCGCTCGGTCGATGCGATGGTCACCAACTTCCATTTGCCCGAGAGCACCTTGCTGATGATGGTGTCCGCGTTCGCCGGGAAGGATCGGGTGTTTGCGGCCTACGCGCATGCGATCCGCGAGCGCTACCGGTTCTTCTCCTACGGCGACGCGATGCTGCTGTGGCCCGAGCGCACCACCGAGCAGCAGCCATGAGCCGCATGTCCTTCGAACTGCTCGGCACCGACGGCGCCGCGCGCCGCGGCCGGTTGGATTTTCCGCGCGGCACAGTCGAGACCCCGGCGTTCATGCCGGTCGGCACCTACGGCACGGTCAAGGGCGTGTTTCCCGATGACATCCACGGGTTGGGTGCGCAGATCATCCTGGGCAACACGTTTCACCTGTACCTGCGGCCAGGCCTCGAGGTGATCGAGGCACATGGCGGCCTGCACGGTTTCACGCGGTGGGATGGCCCGATCCTGACCGACTCCGGTGGCTTCCAGGTGTTCTCGCTGGCGCACAAACGCAAGATCACCGAGGCCGGGGTGACGTTCGCCGCGCCCATCGACGGCCGCAAGGTGTTCCTGGGACCCGAGGAGAGCATGCACATCCAGAAGGTGCTCGGCTCGGACATCGTGATGATCTTCGACGAGTGCACGCCGTACCCGGCGACGCCGGATGTCGCGAAAAAGTCGATGGAACTGAGCCTGCGCTGGGCCGAGCGTTCCCGCAAAGCCCACGACGGCAACGATGCGGCGTTGTTCGGCATCGTCCAGGGTGGGGTCCACCACGACCTGCGTACACGCTCGGCGGAAGGACTCAAGCAGATCGGCTTCGACGGCTACGCGATCGGCGGCCTGGCGGTCGGCGAGCCGGAGCATGAGCGCAACGCGATGCTTGAGCACACCTGTCCGCAATTGCCTGCCGACCGTCCGCGCTACTTGATGGGCGTGGGGCGGCCGGAGGATCTGGTCGAAGGTGTGGCGCGCGGCATCGACATGTTCGATTGCGTGATGCCGACCCGCAACGCACGCAACGGCCACTTCTTCACCTCGACCGGCACGGTGCGCATCCGCAACGCGAAATACGAGCACGACCTGCGGCCGATCGAGGAGGGTTGCGACTGCCGCGCCTGCGCCGGCGGCTTCACCCGCAGCTACCTGCGCCACCTGGACCGTTGCAACGAGATGCTCGGGCCGATGTTGGGTACGCTGCACAACCTGCGCTACTACCAGCGGCTGATGGCGCAGATGCGCGAGGCAATCGGGCAGGGAACCTTTGCTGCGTTCAGGGAGTCTTTTTATCTCGCGCGTCAGCCGTAGTGGCGTGCAAGCCCCATTTCAACCGGTTTCAACCCGTCTCACGACCAGGCAAGTGGTATGTGCCCTGCCGTGACATAATCCCCGGCTAATTTCAGCCTTTACGGAATTTCCACATGAACCTGCTTGATCTCCTGATTGCTCCCGCCCATGCAGCCGCTGCGCCGGCGGCTGGCGGCTTTGGAATGTCCTTGCTGTTCCCGATCCTGCTGATCGGCGTCATGTACTTCCTGATGATCCGTCCGCAGATGAAGCGCGCCAAGGAGCACAAGGCAATGCTCGGCCAGTTGGCCAAGGGCGACGAAGTGCTGACCAACGGCGGCATGGCCGGCGTGGTGACCGAGCTGGGAGAGAACTTCATCACCGTGGAGGTCGCCGACAACGTGCGCATCCGCGTGCAGAAGGGATCGATTGCGAACGTATTGCCCAAGGGCACCTTGAAGTCGGCCTGATCGGCCAACACTACTTTTGACGTCTGGTGGCCGGGGTGGTCGCCGCAGGGGCAATCGATGCTGACTTACGCGCGCTGGAAATACGTTGTACTGGTGCTGGCCATCGTGTTGAGCACGCTGTACGCGTTGCCCAACCTTTACCAGAAGGATCCCTCGGTACAGGTCACCGCCAGCCGCGGTGCACCCGTCGACCAGGCACTGGCCGACCGGGTAAGCAGCACGCTTGAGAAGGCGGGCATCCCGGTCAAGCAAGTCGAGCTGGCCGGTGACAACCTGCTGGTGCGCCTGCCTGGCACCGAGCTGCAAACCAGGGCCGCCGATGCACTGGCGCCGGTGCTGGGCAGCGACTACGTGACCGCGCTCAACCTGGCGTCCACCGTCCCCGGCTGGCTCACCGCCATCGGTGCCGACGGCATGCTGTTGGGCCTGGACTTGCAGGGCGGCGTGCACTTCCTGATGCAGGTCGACCAGAAGGCGGCGCTGGACAAGCACATGGAAGCCATCGTCGAGGACACCCGGGTGGTGTTGCGCGATAGCCGGGTGCGTTACGAGTCGGTGACCCGCCGGCCCGATAATTCCATCGTGGTACGTCTGGCCGACGCGGCCGACGCTGCCAATGCGCTCAACAAGATCCGCGCCAGCCAGCCGGCGCTGCAGTTGAATCAAGATGACCGGACCCTGACGCTGACGGTGCCCGACGCCGAGTTGCAGCGGATGATGGCCGACGCGCTGACCCAGAACCTGGGCACTTTGCGCAACCGCATCAACGCATTGGGCGTGTCCGAGCCGCTGATCCAGCGCCAGGGCAATGACCGGATCGTGGTTGAATTACCGGGCGTGCAGGACACCGCCCAGGCCAAGCGCATCATCGGTGCCACCGCCACCTTGGAATACCGCGCCGTGGTTGAAGGCAACGCGTATGACGCGCTCGCCTCGGGCAACGTGCCGCCGCAGGCCAAGGTCTATTACCGCAAGGAGCTCGGTCCGGATGGCAAGCCGGTGCCGATCCTGCTCAACAAGCGTGTGATCGCCTCGGGTGACCAGTTGATTGGCGCTACCTCGGGGATGGATCCGCAATCCGGCACACCGTCGGTCTCGGTCCGGTTGGACAGTGCCGGTGGGCAGCGCATGTTCGACTTCACCAGCGAGAACGTGGGCAAGCCGATGGGCGTGGTCTACATCGAGCGTATCCCCGAGGTACGCATGGTTGATGGCGAAGAGGTGCGCAGCACCCGGGTCAGCGAGCAGGTGATCTCGGTGGCCAACATCAACGGCGTGTTCGGCAAGGAGTTCCAGACCACCGGGCTGGACAGCAGCAAGGAAGCGGCGGATCTGGCGCTGCTGCTGCGCTCGGGCTCGCTGGCCGCACCGATGGACTTCGTCGAGGAGCGCATCGTCGGTCCCAGCCTGGGTCGGGAAAACATCACGCGGGGTCTGACTGCGGTGAGCTATTCGTTCACCTTCGCGCTGGTGTTTTTCCTGGTGTACTACCGCATGTTCGGGCTGATCACCTGCCTGGCGTTGCTGCTCAATATCCTGATGCTGGTCGCGGTGATGTCGCTGTTCGGGGCCACGCTGACCTTGCCTGGCCTGGCCGGTATCGCGTTGACGGTCGGCCTGTCGGTGGATGCAAACGTGCTGATCAACGAGCGAATACGCGAAGAGCTACGTGACGGGATGCCGCCCAAATCGGCGATCGTCGCCGGCTACGAGAAAGCCACCGGGACCATCATGGATGCCAACCTGACCGCAATCCTGGCCGGCGTGGCGCTGTTCGCCTTCGGTACCGGTCCGGTGAAGGGCTTTGCGGTGGCGTTGATCGTAGGCATCGCGACATCGATGTACACGGCGGTGTCGGGTTCGCGGGCGATGGCCACGCTGATCTACGGCAAGCGCAACAAGCTCAAGTCCCTTGCGATCTGACGGCGGGAAACGATCATGAAACAACTCAACCTCATCCCGGTAAACGTCAACATCGACTTCCTGCGCCTGCGCACTGCAGCGTTTTCGTTGTCGATCATTCTGCTGTTGGTATCGGTCGGGTCGATCGTGTTCAACGGCTTCAACTTCGCGCTGGACTTCACCGGCGGTACCGTCACCGAGTTGCGTTTCGAGCAACCGATCGACATCAACGATGCGCGTACCCGGCTTGCGGACGCCGGGTACGGCGATGCCGAGGTGCTCAGCTTTGGCTCGGGCAACGATATCCTGGTTCGCTTGCAATCGGAGCAGGAAGGCGAAGACGAGGCTGCCCAGATTGACTCGCGGACGGCCCAGGCCATCACCAAGGCCGTGTCAACGCCTGAGAATCCCGGCAGGGTGATGCGCAGTGACTTCGTCGGTCCGCAGGTCGGCAAGGAGCTGGCGCTCAATGGGATCTGGGCGGTGATCTTCGTCGTGGTCGGCTTCCTGATCTATATCTCGATGCGGTTCGAGAAAAAATTCGCGGTCGCTGCCGTGATTGCGTCGCTGCAGGACGTGGTGCTCGTCACCGGCTGGTTCGCGTTGAGCGGCCACGAGTTCGACCTGACGGTGCTGGCGGGCATCCTGTCGGTGCTGGGGTTCTCGATCAACGACACCATCGTGGTGTTCGATCGAATCCGTGAGAATTTCCGAACCATGCGCGCCGACCCGCGCACGATCATCAATGCCTCCATCAACGAGACATTGTCCCGCACGATCATCACCTCGGTGGTCGCGTTCCTGACCGTGCTGGCGTTGTATCTGTACGGTGGCGGCTCCCTGCGGGGCATGGCCGAGTCGATGATGATCGGCGTGGTCGTGGGCACCTTGTCGTCGATCTTCGTGGCGTCCCCGCTGCTGACCATCGGCTTCCTGAAGATCACCAAGCAGGACCTGATGCCCAAGGCCAAGAACGACGAAGCGTTGGCCCGGCGACCGTAACCGTGCGATTGCCCCCACGAAAAAGGCCGCGGATTCCGCGGCCTTTTTCGTGGGTGTTCATTGTTCATTCGTCCGTGCGGTTTTGACTCAATCAAACGCGGCCGCATAACCGGTATTGACGATGCGCTGCTGCAACAGTCCGGTGACCTTGATGTTGCCGGCCAGCAGCGGCCGCGGATCCACGCCCCGTGCGTCCATCGGGCCGGTGGTGCGGTCGCGGAAGTCGCTGATCTTGCCACCCGCCTCACGCACCATGAGTGCGCCAGCGGCGATATCCCACGGCTTCAGGCCGGCCTCGAAGTAGGCATCGGCGCGGCCACAGGCCACGTACGCCAGATCGAGCGCGGCGGAGCCGCTGCGGCGGATGTCCTCGATCTCGGTGAATAGCGTATCGATGCATTTGAGCTGTGCGCTGGCACGGGCGCGCTCGCGCGGGGCAAACCCGGTGAGGATCATGGCCCCGGTCAGGTCCTTGCGGTCAGAGACCCGTACGCGTTTGTCGTTGAGCGTGGTGCCGCTGCCGCGACTGGTGGTGAACAGCTCATTGCGCAGCGGGTCGAAAATCACCCCGTGGACCGGCTCGCCGGCCTCGACCAGCGCGATGGATACGCAAAAGTGCGGGATCCCGCGCAGGTAGTTGCTGGTGCCGTCCAGGGGGTCAATCACCCAGGTGAAGCGGGAGCTCCCGCTCTTGGGCTTGATCAGCCCTCCCTCTTCGCCAAGGATCGCGTAGTCCGGGGTGGCGCGGCGGAACTCCTTGATGATTTCCTTCTCGGCCAGCTCGTCGACTTCGCTGGCGAAGTCCATGCGGTCCTTCTCGACCACGTTCAACGCATCCAGCTTGTACATGTGGCGCAACAGCACATTGCCGGCGGAGCGGGCGGCCTTGACCATGAGGGTGACGGCGGGTTTCTGCATGGCAAACGGCCTCGGGCGAAAGAGGTGAAGGAAGGGTTGACAAGGGAAAAGAGCAGCCGGCGATGACACGGATGGAGACCGTGGCCGGCCGGGAAGTTTACCATTGCCGTCATGACTACCACGCGCATTGCCGAACACGCTCCGCTTCCCGTCGCCCATCGCATCCGTATCGTGCTGGTCGGGACCCAGCATCCGGGCAACATCGGCTCGGCGGCTCGCGCGCTGAAAACCATGGGGCTGGCCCGTCTGGTCCTGGTCGCGCCGGAAAAATTGCCCAACGGGGACTCGTTCGCGCTGGCGGCCGGTGCCGACGACTTGCTGTCTGCCGCGGTGGTCTGCGGCAGCCTGGCGGAGGCTGTTGCCGACTGCCGGCTGGTAGTCGGCTGTACCGCGCGTACCCGTCGCATAATGTTGCCCGAGTTGCTGCCTGCCGCAGGGGCCCAGCGCCTGGTGTCCCGGGCGGCGGCCGATGAGGAAGTCGCGCTGGTGTTCGGCCGTGAGCGTACCGGCCTGGACAACGACGAGTTGCAGCTGTGCCATGCCGCGGTGCATATCCCCGCCAACCCGGACTACAGCTCGTTGAACCTGGCGGCCGCGGTGCAGGTGCTGACCTATGAGGTGCGGTTGGCGCTGCTGGCCGCCTCCGGACCGTCTGTAGCGGACGAAGCTCATCAGTTGCCTGCATCGCACGCCCAGATGGAGGGCTTTTTCACCCAGTTGGGCGAGACGCTGGATGCGATCGATTTCCACAAGGGCCGGGCGCCGGCATCGGCAATGCGCAAGCTGCGCCGATTGTTCATGCGCGCAAGCCTGGATGAGCCGGAGGTGCGCTTGTTGCGCGGGGTATTGGCGGATGCCACCCGCATGGCAACCCTGGCGGGAAAGCGATGAGTGCAGCCGGCACGCTGAGGGCGCGCGTCGAGGGTGGCGAGCAGGATTTTCGGGCTATCCTGTGACATTGCCTCGGGTTGGCCGGCTTACTGTGCGAGTTCTGCAGTGATCGCAACGCTTCAGCGGGCCGTATTGGCTCTGCTGGTCGTGTTCGGATGCGCGTTGTCGCCGGCAATGGCGGACGACGGTGTGCTGGTGTTGGGCCGGATCAGCGACGATCCGGCGACCCACTACGAGCAGCTCAAGCCGTTGCTGGACTATGTGGTGCCCCGGATGGCTGACGTGGGGATCCGTGAGGGCAGCGTACTCATGGCGCGTGATGCCCAGCAGATGGCCAGCTATATGCGCCGCGGCCGGGTCGACTGGGTCACCGAGACCGCCGGGTCCGGCATGTTGCTGCGCGAGCGTGCCGGCGCCCAGCCCCTGGTCTTGACCGAGCGTGGCGGCCACAGTCAATACCACAGCGTGTTCTTCGTCCGGCGTGACAGCGGCATCACCGGCCTGGACGGCTTGCGCGGGCATTGCATCGCCTTCCAGCGGCCGTCCTCCACCAGTGCCTATTTTGTCCCGGCAGGCGAGTTGCTGGGGCTCGGAATCACATTGGAGATACTGCTTTCCCCGACCGATTCGATCGATTCCGACGCGCTGGGCTACCTGTTCGCGCGTTCGGAGCGAAACATCGCGACCTGGGTGCATAAACGGGTGGTCGATGCCGGGGTGATGAGCAACCTGGATTGGGACAACCCGGAGCGGATGCCCAAGGCCTTCCGACGCGACCTGTTGGTGATCGGCCGCACACCGGACTACCCGCGTGCGGTCGAGATGCTGCGCCCGGACATGGACCCGGCGGTGCGGGCACGGCTCAAGGAAGTGCTGCTGGGCGCGGCCAGCGATCCGTCCGCCAGCGCCGCGCTACGGCAATTTTTCGGGACTACGGGGTTCTTGCCGATCGACACCAAATCCCGCCATGCGCTGGATCACATCCAGTCCGGCGTCCGCCACGTACGGGCCAAGGTCGAATGAAGCCATTGCGTTTCAAGCCGGCTTACGGGCTGCAGGCGAGGGTCGCATCGCTGATGCTGGTCGCGATGGTAGTGCTGGTGGCGCTGATCGCGTTGTTGTTGCACCGCCAGAACCGCACCCAGTACGAGGTCGAGGCAGCCAGCCGGGCGGCGATGCATTCCATGACCATCGAGACGCTGCATCGACGGGCGGAAGGGATGGTCGGGCCATTGGCGGAGTCGCTGGCGAACCCGCTTTATTACCACGACCTGGACCAGGTCGGAGCGCTCATCGGCGACGCGTTGCGCCAGCCCGGCATTGCCTACGTCACTGTCTTCGATGAAGACGGCAACGTCCTGCACGACGGCAGTGACGAGATCCCCGGTTACGGTCGGCACATGAGCGATCCATTGGCGGCACAGGCCATTGCAACGACGGCGCTGCATACACAGTTCAGCGACACAATCATGGAGGTGTCGGCGCCGATCCTGGTCGGCCGCAATCGCCTGGGCGGGGTCCGTATCGGGTACGACCTCGACGTCGTGCGCGGGTACCAGGAACGTGGGGCAGCCAGCTTGCGCCAGAGCCTGTCGGAACTGGGTCGGCGGCAGTTGTTCTGGATTGGCCTGCTGGGTGTCGCGGTGCTGGCCCTGGGCGGCGTCACGTTGTGGTCGATCCATCGCTGGCTGGTACGTCCTATCCGCCAGCTGGCCGATTCAGCGCGTGCGATCGAGGGTGGGGCATTCGGAACACAGGTGCCGGCCAGTGATCGCAACGACGAGCTTGGCGACCTGATGCGCGCGTTCTCGCGGATGAGCGAGAGTATCGCCTGCCATGACCGCGACATCCGCAAGATGGCCTATACCGACGCGCTGACCGGCCAGGCCAACCGCCTCGCTTTCCGGGAGGCGCTGGACCAGCGCCTGGTGCAGTTGCGTGGCTCGGGCCGACAGCTGGCGTTGTTGTTCGCCGATATTGATGACTTCAAGCGGGTCAACGACACCTTGGGCCATGACGTCGGGGACGAGGTATTGCTGGAGGTCTCCAATCGCATCCGCAAGGTTGTCGCGCGGGTGGCCGGCGAGCAGGCCCTGGTGGCACGCTTTGGTGGTGATGAGTTCCTGGTGCTGCTTGAGGCGGCTGATGGGGACCAGTTGCGCGCCGTCGCCAGCGAGTTGGCAGAAATGCTGGTGGAGCAGGTCGCGATCCCCTTGCCACTACGGGCCAGCGATGTCTTCCTCGGGATTTCCATCGGTATCGGCCTGTTTCCGCAGGATGCGGCCGGCGCCGCGACCCTGATGAAAATCGGTGATATCGCGATGTACCAGGCCAAGGCCGCGGGCAAGAACTGCATCCGCTACTACAGCCGGACGATGAATCAGGCGGTGGAGCGGCGGCTGCATCTGGAAGCGGAGTTGCGTGATGCCTGGGACCGCGGGGAGCTCAGCCTGGTGTACCAACCGATCTTCCAGCTCGCCGATGGCATCCTGGTCGGAGCGGAGGCATTGCTGCGCTGGAACCATCCGGAGCTGGGATCCATTGCTCCGTCGGTATTCATCGAGGTCGCCGAACAGAGCGGGCTGATAGAAACCATCGGGCCGCTGGTCATGGAGGTCGCCTGTCGGGACGCCGTTCACTGGCAATCGATGTCGGCCAGTGGGGAGCCGCTGTTCGTGTCGGTCAATGTCTCGCCACGGCAGCTGCGTCGTGGCGACTTGCCGCACGTGGTCGCCGCGGCGCTGGGAGATAGCGGGTTGCCCCCGCAACAGCTGCATGTCGAGTTGACCGAAACCGCGATGATCGGTGATGAGGCGCATGCGAGCGAGATGTTGCATCAACTGCGCGCACGCGGGGTGCGTGTCTGGCTGGACGATTTTGGAACCGGCTTCTCCGGCCTGAGCCATCTGCGACGGGTGCCGATCGATGGCGTCAAGATCGATCGCAGCTTCGTAGCGGACATCCTGCATGACCCCGACGACCTTGCCTTGACCACCGCGATCATCGCGATGGCGCATTCGTTGGGAATTCCGGTGGTCGCAGAAGGCGTGGAGACGGAAAGCCAGTACGCGTTGTTGCGCGAGCGTGGCTGCAACCTGGCCCAGGGGTACTGGCTGGGGCACCCGATGGCCCTGGAAGCATTCCATGAGATGTTGCGGGCGCAGCCGCCTATGGCATCGGGCCTGGGCTAGCACCTCTGCTAGAACAGCAGGTCGATCCACGGAGTGATGAGCGCGGCGATCTGGCCCGACAGCAATCCAAACACCGTAACGGCCGCTGCACCGGCCAACCACGCAACCGCCATGAGGCGGCCATCGCGCTCAAGCAATGCCAGCGCGAACAACAGCAGCAAGACGCCAAACAGATAGTTTGTCAGCGGTATCGGCAAGGCCAGCAGCAGTCCCAGCGCGACCAGCAGCAAGCCGGTGAACGCGTTGGCCAGGCGATGATCAAGCAAGGCGGGCGAGCGTGGTCGTACCACGCGTTCCAACCGGGCCAGCCAGGGTGACAACCGGTCACGAAAACGCGCCAGGGTTTGTCGGCGCGGGCCGCGGCAGGCGACGAACCGGGGTAGCCACGGGGTTCGCAAGCCGAGCAGCAACTGCGCTCCGACCAGGATGACCAGCGGTCCGCTGATCGCGCCTGCCACCCCTGGAACAGGGATGAACGCGGGCAGGATGGCAACGAACAACAGCATGCCGAAGGACCGCTTGCCAAGGCCGGCGAACACCTCTCCCAGCTTGACCACCTGTTCCTGCTCGCCGTGGGCAAAGGCGTCCAGCAGCGCACGCGTCCCCGCTTCGCGGATGGCCTGTTGCCTATCCACTGGTCTCATCGTTGTCCGGATCCTGCTCGGGTTCGGGGAACAGCAGCAGCTTGTCGATGCGCGGGCCATCCAGGTCGACCACCTCGATCCGCCAGCCGGGCCAGGCGAACTGCTCGCCGACATTGGGAATGCGGCCGAAGTGGGTGATCACCATGCCTGCGGCGGTATGGAAGTCGTGCTCCTCGTCGCCTGGCACGGAGCCGGAGACCAGCTCGTGCAGGTCCTCGACGTGGAGGCTGCCATCAATCAGGTACGAGCCGTCGGCGCGCTCCACCACCGGGCTGGCCTGGTCGGCCTGGTGTTCGGTCGTCGTCCCCATGCCCGCCTGGACGCGGCCAATGACCGCTCCCATCACGTCGTTGACCGTCACCAGGCCGGTTACGTCGCCGTACTCATCCACCACCAGCGCCAGTGATTGCTGCTCCTCGCGGAAGATCTCCAGCAGCTTCATCGCGTGGGTCGATTCGGATACGAACAATGCCTCGCGCATGTTGCCAAACAGGTCGATCGCCACCCCGGGGGCCAGCGCGCGCAACAGAGATTTGGCCTCGACTACGCCGATCACGTCCTGGTCGGTACCGCGCAACACCGGGAAGCGCGAGACGGGCGCATTTCGCATCGTCTCCAGGTTGACCTCCAGCGGGGCGCCGGCATCCAGCCAGGTGATGCGGGTGCGGGGAGTCATCAGGCTGTCGGCAGTGCGATCGCCCAAGCCGAGCACACGGTGCATCATCTTGCGCTCGTCGGCATCGATCACCCCTTGCTCGTGGCTCTCGCTGACCAGCAGGCGGATCTCCTCCTCGCTGATGTTCGTGGCCTGGCTACGGTCCAGCCGCAGCAGCCTGAGCAGGCCGCGGGTGCTGACCATCAGCAGCCAAACCGCCGGAGTTGCGATCCGTGAAACCCAGTGCATCGGCAGTGCAATGAAGCTGGCCAGCTTCTCCGGTGCCAGCAGCGCCAGGCGCTTGGGCAGCAGCTCGCCCAGCACGATGCTCAGGTAGGTGATCAGGCCGACCGCAAGCACCACTCCAACCGGTCGGGCGTAACTGCCCAGGGCCGGGATCTTCTCGCCCAGCCAGCTGCCGATCGCGTTGCCGATGGCGTCGCCACCGAACATGCCGGTCAGGATGGCGATCAGGGTAATACCCACCTGCACGGTGGAAAGGAAGCGGTCGGGGTGCTCGGCCAGGTCAAGTGCCTTGCGGGCATTGGGACTGGAGCGACCCATCTGGCGCAGCTTGGGCCGGCGGGAGGTGACTACCGACATTTCCGACAGGGCAAAGAAGGCGTTGAACGCGATCAGGACCAGGACAATCAGGAACTCCAGCATTGCGCCCTCTCCGGGTTGGCGGTGAAGGGGGCGCACACGTGTCGCCGCAATGGCGGCGTAATGACTGTTGGCGGAGGTTTGGAGTCGTCGTCCATGGAGAAATGATGTCGGATAAGCGCGCCGATGCGGCGCTCGCGAATTTTAGCAGGTGGTGCCCGTGGGCCCGTTGAGAGTCCCCGACTGGGCGTGAAGGTCACGAAACCGTCATAATTCCGCCGTCGCCTCCACCGCTGTCCGGTTGCGGCACTCCTGCCCGCACATTCCGGCGACCCATTGCCGCCAGCACGACGAGGTCCCTCCCTGATGTTCTCCCTGCAAACCATGTTCGGCCAAGGCAATCAGTTCTATACGCTGCTGGAGGCTTCTGCGGTTGCCGCACACGACAGTACCAAGGCGTTGCACGAGATGCTCAGGAGCGCAGACGCCGAGCCGGCGCTGGATGCGTTCAAGCTCGCCCGCCAGCGCGAGCGCGATGCTTCGGGGCAGATCAGCCAGGAGCTGGTCGACAGCTTCATCACCCCGATCGAGCGCGAAGATATCGAGGCGTTGAGCTCCGCACTGCACAAGATCAACAAGCAGGCCGAGAAGTTTGCCGACCGTTACTCACTGGCCGTGCAGCACCTGGGACACATCGACTTCGCGCCGCGCGCGGCGATGCTGGAGCAGGCGGCCGGAGTGGTGGTCAAGATGGTCAAGCAGCTGCGCAAGATCAAGCTGGCGCCGATGAAACAACTCAACGACGAGCTGCGCTCGATCGAGAACGAGGCGGACCGGTTGATGCTTGAGCTGTACCGGGATATCTACTCGGGGGACCTGGAGCCGTTGCAAATGTTCCTGCTCAAGGAGTTCTTCGAGATCCTCGAAAAGGCCATCGACCGTTGCCGCGAGGCCGGGGTGGTGGCGTACGACATCGTGCTGAAGAACTCCTGAGGCTCCCGGGATGTTGACCCTGGTCCTGATAGTCGTGTTCGTGGCGCTGGTGTTCGAGTACATCAATGGTTTCCACGACACCGCCAACTCGATTGCCACGGTAGTCGCCACCAAGGTGCTGTCGCCGGCGCAGGCGGTCGCGATGGCGGCCAGTACCAACCTGCTGGGGGCATTGCTGGGCACCGCGGTGGCCAAGACGATTGCGTCTGGCCTGATCGATGCGTCCGTGGTCGATGTCAGTTCCCAGCTGATCCTGTGCGCGTTGCTGGGCGGCATCGTGTGGAACCTGATCACCTGGTGGCTCGGCCTGCCGTCCTCGTCCTCGCATGCCCTGATTGGTGGGCTGATGGGTGCGGCACTGGCGGCGGCCGCGAACAATTTCGACGCGATCATCTTTTCGGTCCCGGTGGAACCCTGGTACCGCAGCGCCGGCGTGATGTGGAAGGTGATCGTGCCGATGGTGACCTCGCCGGTGGCGGGATTCGTCGGCGGCTTCCTGCTGATGGGGGTGTTGTTCGCGATCATCTCGGCCATGGCGCGGGCCGGTGGGCTGGTGGCGCGACTGGCGCGGACCCGTTGGGTCAACGCGTTCTTCGGCAAGGCGCAGATCGGCAGCGCGGCCTACATGGGGTTCGCGCACGGCATGAACGACGCCCAGAAGACCATGGGCATCATCGCCCTGGCATTGGTCGCCGCGCAGTCCGATGGCACCCTGGATGACCTGCCGGGCTTCCTGGCGTTCCTGCACCCTTCGGAGGATGCGTTGGTCAATGGCGACATCGACCTGTGGATCAAGTTCACCTGCGCCGCGGTGATGGCGGCCGGTACCGCTGCCGGTGGCTGGCGCATCATCAAGACCCTGGGCCACAAACTGGTGAAGTTGCATCCGATCCATGGCTTTGCCGCCGAGGCCAGTGCGGCGACGGTCATCACCATTGCGTCTTCGCTGGGGATCCCGGTGTCCACCACCCACAACATCTCTGCGTCGATCATGGGCGTGGGTACCGCCAAACGCCTGAATGCCATCAAGTGGACGATGGTGGAGCGGATGATCTGGGCATGGATCCTGACCATCCCCGCGGCCGGCGGTATCGCGTACCTGTCGTTCCGGGTGTTGGCCGCCGCCGGCTGGGCCTAGAGCAGGTCGCGCTCACCGGACAGGGAGCGTTCCATGCGGTCGCCGAGTCCGCCGATCTCCAGTACCAGTCGGTGGACTTCGGCGCCATCGAGTCCGTCGAACGGGCGGTTTTCGCACAGTTGCAGGTAGCGTTCTCCGCCCATGTCGCCGATGGCCAGGTAGCCGACCCGGCTTTGCCAGTTGAATACCAGGGCGCGGTGGGCATCCAGGCCCGCAATCGGCGCCACCGAGCTGCTTACGCGCAGGTAGGGACGCCCATCGTCGTCGTCCAGTTCCGACAGGAAGATCGATTGGTGGCGGCTGCCGTTGTCCAGTGACAGCTCGATGCAGGCCACGCCTTCGTGCGGCAAGCTGATCTGGAAGCCGGCGGCAACCAGGTGCTGCTGGATCGCTTGGAGGTTGTGCATGGGCGACTCCGGGTCGGGACCACTATGCTACCGCGATGCAAGATGATGCTCCCACCCGAATCCTGGCCGTCATCCGGGCAATACCGCGCGGTTCGGTGGCCGGCTACGGCGAGGTGGCGCGTCGCGCCGGGCTCCCCGGGCGTGCGCGCATGGTGGCCCGCCTGTTGAGCCACAACGACGACCCCGACCTGCCCTGGCACCGGGTCCTGCGCTCGGACGGGCGTATCGCTTTCCCTGCCGACTCACCCCAGCTTGCCGAGCAGGTTCAGCGCTTGCGGGCCGAGGGGGTGGTGGTGGAGGCAGGGCGGGTGCGCGGTCTGCGTGCCGCCGCGACGCTGGATGAGCAGATCTGGGGCGGGCAGGGAGACTGAGGGATATGCCAGCGGGGTTGTCAGTCGACCACGTGAACACCATGTCCTCGACTGGCTTCCCAACCGGAAACCGCGCCCAGCAGCTACCATTGAACGACCTTTGAGGAGATGCGATGTTTTCCAACTTGCCGCCCGTCACCAAGGCGCTGTTGATTGCCAACGGACTGGTTTTCGTCCTGCAGATGGTGCTGGGTGACGCTGCACTGGCGTCGTTCATGCTCTGGCCAATCAGCAGCGGAGACAGCGCCTACATGGTCAACGAGTTCCTGCCATGGCAGTTGCTCACCTACGGCTTCATGCATGGCAGCTTTACCCACCTGCTGTTCAACATGATCGCGTTGCTGATGTTTGGTGCGCCGCTGGAACACACCTGGGGCGAGCGTCGGTTCCTGACCTACTTCCTGGGCTGCGTGGCGGGCGCGGCGGTATGCCAGCTGATCGTCGGGGCCTGGACGATGTCACACGGTGGCGCCGCCTATCCGACCATCGGCGCCTCGGGCGGCGTGTTCGGCCTGCTGCTGGCCTACGGAATGCTGTTTCCGCACCAGCGGGTGATGTTGCTGATCCCGCCGATCCCGATGAAGGCGCGCACGCTGGTGATTGTCTATGGCGCCATCGAGCTGATGCTGGGCTTCAGCGGTTACCAGCCCGGCGTGGCCCATTTTGCCCATCTGGGCGGGATGCTGTTTGGCTGGCTGCTGATCCGGTATTGGCGGGGCCAGCCACCGTTTGGCCGTCGTGGGCCACCGCGGCCACGCGTCGTACGCTGATGCGAGCAGATAGCTGAACAGGAAAAGTGAACCAGGAACAGTGGAACAAGAACGGTAAAATAAAAACGGCGCGGTTTCATCCGCGCCGTTTTCCTGCCTGACCCAGTCCTGGCTCAGTCGTGTTGCGGCCAGAGTACGACCCGGTCATCGGCTTTGTATTGCATGGACGTCTTGGCCTTGCAACCGTAGACCTCGCCAAACTCGCCCAGGTTCATCAACGGGCCATTGGTCCGCCACACGCCGGGGGCGTGCACGTCGCTGACGGCGCTGCGGGCGGCCATCTCCGGAGTCATATGCTTCGGCCACAGGGCTGCCCAACCTTCGAAGAAGGCTTTCCCGGATGCCTTGTCGGCATCGGGTGTCGCAGCGGTGTAAGCCGTCCACGCCAACTCGACTCCGGCCTGGTCGGCAACGCTCTCGTTGCGGACCGCTGCCGGATTGACCTTGGTCGCTTCCAGCACCGGATAGTCGAAGGCTCCGTACTGCGCGGCCAGCTGGTTTGCCGTGGCATCCCAGGCCGCAAGTTCCTGCGGGCCCCACCAATCGCGCAGCTCCCCGGCGGCGTCCACGAAGCGACCGCGCGAATCGAAGCCATGGCTGAGCTCGTGACCGACCAGTGCGCCAAAACTGCCGTACTGGGCGGAGGTCTGTGCGATCGGGTTCATTATCGGGGATTGCAGCACCGCCGCGGTGATTATCAAGCGGTTGTGGGCCAGGTCGTAGGCCAGTGCAGGTTGCTGTGGCAACACGTTCCAGCGGCGGCCGGCATTGTCCTCGCCGATCCGTCGCATTTCCTCGCGGTGACGCCAGGTGGAGGCGATCAGCATGTTGCCGCCGAAGCTGCCCCGACCCATCGGTTGTACGGTGTAGTCGAGATCCCGCGCCGGGGTGCCGATCTCGATCTTCAGCGCGGCCAGCTTGGCAGCCGCTTCTGTCCGGGCTTCCGGCCCCAGGCGTGAGTCGCCCTGCAGGGCGACGCCAAGCGCGTCGCGGACGTGGCCGGCGATTTCGAGTGCCCGCGCCTTGACCTCCGGGGTCAGGTACCTTTCGGCGTACTCGTGCCCCAGCATTGGGCCGGCGGCGAGGTTGATGGCATCCAGTACCTGTTGCTGGCGTGGCGGCGGTGCCTTGGTGCCGGCCAACAGGTGACCGTGAAAATCAAAGTGCGCGTCACGCCAGACTTTGGACAGGTACGGTGCCATGGCATCGCCCACTTGCCAGCGCAGATAGGCACGCCATTGTTCGGGCTTGAGCTCATCGACCAATGTGTCGATACCGGTCAGCAGCTCCGGGTTGGCAACCGATACCGTGGGCGAGGTGACGCCCTGGACTTCGAGAAACTGATCCAGGTGCAGGTTCGGGTACTGCGCAGCGAGTCCTTCGGTGGCAACCGGCGCGTAGTTGGTGCGTGGATCCTCCAGCTTGGACAAGGGCAGCGAGAGCCGGGCGATGCGGGTCTCCAGGTCAATCACCAGTTGCGCCTGATCGGCCAGGTCCTTCTCCTTCACGCCGGTCAGGGCGAGGATCTTCTGCACGTAGGTGTCGTACTGGGCCAGCAACGCCTGGGTCGCGGCATCGGTGCGGGTGTAATAGGCCGGATCGGGGAGACCCAGTCCGCCTTGGCTGAAGTAGCCGATATGGCTTTGCAGGTTGCGCAGGTCGATGTCGGCGCCGAAGTTGAATGCTACCGGGATGCCTACCTGATGCAGGGCCGCGATGGTCGGGGCGACGTGCTGGGAGCGTTTTACCGCGATGATCTTGTCCAGCAGGGGCGCCAATGGCTGGGCGCCGTCGCGCTCGACCTGGGCTTCACTGATGCCGCTGGCCCAGAAATCACCCAGCAGCTTCTGCACATCGCCTTCGGGTGACTGCATGGCGGCATTGAGCAAACTGATCTGTTGCTGGCGCGCGCGCTCCCACAGTTGCCCCAGCGCGGAGACGGAGTCCGAACCGGCGGGCAGGGGGTTGGCGGTGAGCCATCCGCTGTTGGAAAAAGCATGAAAATCGCTGCACGCGGTGGCAGTATCCTGCGCGACGGCACCCGGCGAAGCGAAGCCTGCAGTCAAGGCCAGGGCGAGGGCACAACAGAGCGGTCGAAGGGTCATTGCGGATTCCGTCCAGATGATCGCGCCAGTCTAACAACGGATGGGCCTTGACCACTGAACGCGGGTGGCAAAAAGCAGAAGCCCGGAACGAATCCGGGCTTCTGCTTCGCTCGCTGGTCATTGCATTGTCAGGCCTGACCAGGGCCCGGCACGATTACCAGATGACGACTTTTTTGTCGTCGCCGCGAACCATCGGCTGGCCGGGCGTGCACTCAAACGCCGCGGCGAATTGCGGCATGTTGGACGGCGCACCAATGGCGCGGAAGTTCGCCGGTGCGTGCGGATCGGTGGTCAGGCGTACCTTGAGCTCGTCGTCGGTGAAGTTGCGACGCCACACGGTGGCCCAGTTGGCGAAGAACCGCTGGTCGCGGGTCATGCCATCGGTCATCGGGTCCGGGGTGCCTTCGGTTGCCTGCTTCATCGCGTCGTAAGCCACCGCCAGCCCGCCCAGGTCGGCGATGTTCTCGCCCAGGGTGAGCTTGCCGTTGACGTGCTTGCCCGGCATCGCTTCATAGGCGTCGAACTGCGCGATCAGCTTGTCGGTACGGCTGCTGAAGCCCTTGGAGTCCGCTTCGGTCCACCAGTTCTCGAAGTTGCCGGTCGGCCCGAAACGGCTGCCCTGGTCGTCGTAGCCGTGGATCATCTCGTGGCCGATCACCGCGCCGATGCCGCCGTAGTTGACCGCGTCGCCGGCTTCGGGATCGAAGAACGGTGGCTGCAGGATTGCCGCCGGGAATACGATCTCGTTGGCCAGCGGGTTGTAATAGGCGTTGACGGTCTGCGGGCTCATGCCCCATTCGGTCTTGTCGACGGGCTGGCCGATCTTGGACAGGTTCCACTGGTAGTTGAACTGGTTGGCCGCCATCACGTTGCCGATGTAGCTGTCGCGGTCGGTCTCCAGCCCGGTCCAGTCGCGCCACTTGTCCGGGTAGCCGATCTTCGGCGTGAAACTGCCCCATTTCTCCATGGCCTTGGCCTTGGTCTCATCGCTCATCCAGTCCAGGCCTTCCAGGTGAACCTTCAGCGCGTCGCTCAGGTTCTTGACCAGGGTTTCCATGCGCGCCTTGGACTCGGGGGAGAAGGCGACCTTGACGTACATCTGGCCCAGGGCTTCGCCCACTTCGCCCTCGATCGTGTTCAGCACCCGCTTGCTGCGGTCCTTGATCTCCTTCTGGCCGCGCATTGCCTTGTTGTAGAAGTTGAAGTTCTCCTGCACGAACGCGTCGCTCAGGAACGGCGAGGCACCGTCGACGGTGTGGAAGCGCAGGTAGGACTGCCACTGCTCGACCGGTACGTCGGCCAGCATCTGGCTGACTTGCTCGTGGAAGGCCGGGATGGCCAGCGAGAACATCTCCGGGGCGGCGACACCCTGGGACTCGAAGAATTTCGTCCACTGGAAGTTCGGGGTCAGCTTGTCGGCTTCGGCCAGGCTGACCGGGTTGTAGAACAACGAGACATCACGCGACATCTCTTCGCTGGACTTGGAAGCCTTGGCCAGCCGGGTCTCGAAGGCGATCACGTCGCTTGCCTGTTTCGCCGCCTGTGCCACTTCCACGCCGGACAATTCCAATACCTTGGCGATGTGCTCCTGGTAGGCAGCCAGCTTGTCGGCCTTGTCGGGATCCAGGTAGTACGACTTGTCCGGCAGGCCGAGTCCGCCCTGGGCGGCGTAGGCGATATTCATGTCGGAGTTCTTGAAGTCGGCCTCGGCACCAAACGAGAACAGGAAATTCTCACCTTCCGCTGCGCTGCTGCGCAGGTAATCGGTGACCGCCTGCTGGCTGTCGAGTGCGGCGATTGCGTCGATCCTGTCCTGGATCGGAGCAATACCCTGGGCGTTGATTTGCTCGGCGTCCATGCCGGTCGCCCAGAAGTCGCCGACGATGTTCTGCACGCCGGTGGCATCGTCATTGGCAGCGGCCTGTTTGGCCAGCTGGTGCTGGACTGCGGTGGAGCGCTCGTCGAGCATCTCGAACGCGCCCCAGCTGGTGCGGTCGCCCGGAATATCGTTGGCTGCCAACCAGGTGCCGTTGATGTAGCCACCAAAGTCGGTGCAGGCATCCTTGGACTTGTCCAGGTCGGAGATCTGGAACCGGTTGACCGGTGGCAGCGCGCTCTCGTCGATGGTCAGTGAGTTGGCGTCAGCGGCAGCGGCAGGCTTGGCGCTGGCGTCGTCAGCGGTGGCGGCGTCCTGGTTGGAACAGGCGGCCACGGCAGTGGCGATGGCGAGGGACAGCAACAGGATTTGTGGTTTGTTCAAGCTCACGTATGACTCCGGCCGGTGGCATTGAGGAATGACAGCCCCGAAGAGTACTTCTTTCAAGTACGGGACCGGTCGACATTAGACCTCCTGCAGGACTGACGGGTGTGTCGAAGGTCATTGCCGGAAAGTCATGGCAATGGGGGCTGGAGTGGTGTTATGGTTCGCTACATCACCATATCGGGGGGCGTTCATGCTCAGTATCCGTGAACTCAGCAAGACCTACGCCAACGGCGTGCACGCACTTGATGACGTCAGTCTCGACATTCCGCGGGGGATGTTCGGGTTGCTGGGTCCCAATGGCGCGGGCAAGTCTTCGTTGATGCGAACCTTGGCGACCTTGCAGGAGGCCGACAGTGGCTCCGTCACGCTCGACGGTGCCGATGGCAAGCCGATCGACGTGCTACGCGACAAGGACGCGGTGCGCCGTCAACTCGGTTACCTGCCGCAGGACTTCGGTGTTTATCCGAAGGTCAGTGCGCAGGATCTGCTGGAGCACTTTGCGGTGCTCAAGGGTCTGACCGCGCGCAAGCAGCGTCGCGAGGTGGTCGATGGCCTGCTGCAACAGGTCAATCTGTGGGACGCGCGCAAGCGAAATCTGGGCACCTACTCGGGCGGTATGCGCCAGCGTTTCGGCATCGCCCAGGCGCTGCTCGGCAGCCCGCGGTTGGTGATCGTCGATGAGCCCACCGCCGGTCTGGATCCGGAGGAGCGAAACCGCTTCCTCAACCTGCTGGCGGAGATCGGCGAGAACGTCGCGGTGATCCTGTCCACCCACATCGTCGAGGACGTGACCGACTTGTGCCCGACGATGGCGATCATGAACAAGGGCCAGGTGTTGCTGACCGGCCAGCCGAACGCGGCGATCGAGGCGCTGCGCAACCAGGTGTGGCGCAAGCAGGTGACCAAGGCGGCATTGGCCGAGTACGAAAGAAGCCACACGGTGCTGTCGACCCGGCTGGTGGCGGGTCATCCGGTGATCCACGTGTTTGCCAGTGACAGCCCGGAAGGAGGTTTCGAGCAGGTCGCGCCGGATCTTGAGGACGTCTACTTCCAGCGCCTGCGCCAGCAGGCTCGGCAGACGGCATCCCGCGCCGAAGCGGCTTGAGCGGGGTCACGACATGATTCTTGAATTCTTCCGCTTCGAGCTGAAGCAGCAGTTGCGCGCGCCGTTGCTGTGGCTGATGGCGTTGATGTTCGGCCTGTTCGCGTTCGGCGCGGCCAGCAGCGATGCGATCCAGATCGGCAGCGCGGTCGGCAACATCAACCGCAACGCGCCGACCGTGATCATCACCTTTCTGGGCGTGTTCACCGTGCTCGGCCTGCTGGTGATCGTCAGTTTCATCAGTGGCGCGCTGCTGCGTGATTTCGAGCTGGGCACCGCCGACCTGTTCTTCTCCAGCCCGATGCGCAAGCGCGATTTCCTGATCGGCCGGTTCGCCGCTGCGGTGGCGGCGTGCTGCGTGGTCTACCTGATGGTCGCGCTGGGACTGATGATCGGCCCGCTGATGCCGTGGGTCGATCCCGAGCGTCTGGGCGCGTTCTCGCTGGCGCCGTATGTGTGGGGTTTCGGCGTGCTGGTGTTGCCGAACCTGCTGTTCACCGGCGCGTTGCTGGCGCTGCTGGCGGTGACCACGCGCAGCCTGCTGGCGGTGTACCTGGGCGTGATCGGTTTCTTTGTGCTGTATGTGATGTCGGGCCGGCTCACGGCCGATCTGGACAACGTCTGGCTGGCCACGCTGCTCGATCCGTTCGGTATCACGGCGTTCCGCCGCATCGTCCGCTACTGGTCGGCGGCGGAGAACAATACCCAGTTGCCGGTCGTGACCGGTTACCTGCTTGCCAACCGCGCGCTGTGGGTGGCGATTGCTCTGGGGCTGGTGGTGGCGACGTTTGCGCTGTTCAAGCCGCAGCGGACGGGTACTGGCAAGGGCTGGTTTGCGGGCTGGTTTACCCGTCGTGCCCGTCGTGCCCGTCGTGCCGCTACCGCGCCGGCCGCTGCGGTCACCGCGCGCCCCAGCTCGATGATCGCGCCGCGCGTGGTACCTGCCACCGGAGCATCGGTGGCGTGGCGGCAGTTCCTGCGCCAGTGGCGGTTCGACAGCGTCGGCGTGTTCAAGAGCGTGCCGTTCCTGATCATGCTGGTGCTGGCGGTGGCGAACTTCAGCGGCAGTGCCAGCGTCGTCCAGAGCATGTTCGGCACCAAGGTCTACCCGGTCACCTCGCTGATGCTGCAGGCCTTGCAGGGCAGCTTCACGTTCATGCTGCTGATCATCGTGATGTTCTACGCCGGCGAGCTGGTGTGGAAGGAGCGGGGGGCGAAGATCGACGAGGTGACCGACGCGTTGCCGGTGCCCAACTGGGTGCCGCTGGCGGCGAAGATGGCGGCGCTGGTGCTGGTGGTACTGGCGTTCCAAGCCGTCGGTGCGTTGGCCGCGATGGCGATGCAACTGGGCAAGGGATTCACCGCGCTGGAGCCAGCGCTGTATCTCAAGGCGTCGTTGCTGGATTCGATTCCATTCGTGCTGATCGCCGGTCTCGCACTGGTGTTGCAGGTGCTGAGCAACAACAAGTTCATCGGTTACGGCCTGCTGATCGCCTGGCTGGTGGCGCAGGGCACGCTGGGCTACCTCGACTTCGATCACAACCTCTACAACTACGGTAGCGCGCCGGAGGCGCCGTATTCGGACATGAACGGCTACGGCCATTTCCTGCCCGCGCGGCTGTGGTTCCACGCGTACTGGGGCGTGTGCCTGCTGGTGTTGTTGCTGGTCGCGGCAGCGTTCTGGGTGCGTGGGGTATCACCAAGCCGGCGCGAGCGCTTCAAGCTGGCGCGCCAACGGTTGATGGGCGGTCATGGCGTTGCGGTGGCGGCGAGCCTGGTGGTGTTCGCGCTGCTGGGTGGTTTCATCTTCTGGAACACCAACGTGCGCAACGAGTACGTCGCCGGTGATGCCGTCAAGGATCGCCAGCAGCGTTACGAGGAGCAGTACCGCCAGTACCGGGATCTGCCGCAACCGCGCATCAGCGCCGTCAGCACGCAGGTGGATCTGCGCCCGGAAGACCAGCGCGTGCGCATCCGCGGCAGTTACACCATCAGCAATCCGCACGCGGCGGCCATCAACGACATCCATATTCAGCTGTATCCGTATACGCAGCTGCATGCGCTGGCGTTCGGCGAAGCGGAACTGGTCAGCAACGATGAGCCGGTCAATTACCGCATCTACCGTCTGGCCGAGCCGATGCAGCCAGGCGAGCAGCGCGAGTTGAGCTTCGATGTCGAGTTCGGACAGGAGGGTTTCGGCAACGACACCGCCTCCACCGCGGTGGTCGAGAACGGCTCCTTCATCAACTCGCAGATGTTGCCGAGCTTCGGCTACAACGAAGGTTTCCAGATCGCCGACCGCAACGAGCGGCGCAAGCGCGGGATGGGCGACGTGCCGCGCATGGCCAAGCTGGAAGACGAGGCTGCGCGGGCCAACACCTACATCAGTGACGACGGGGACTGGATCGCCTTCAAGACCACGGTGTGCACGGCGCCGGATCAGGTCGCGCTCGCTCCGGGCGTGCTGCAGAAGGAGTACCTGCTCGATGGCCGGCGTTGCTTCGATTACGCCATGCAGCGGCCGATGCTGGACTTCCATGCAACCCTGTCGGCGCGATGGGAGGTCAGGAAGGGCGTTTACAAGGCCGGCACGCCCGGTGAGATCCCGATCGAGGTCTATTACGACCCCAAGCATCCGTACAACGTCGACCGCATGGTCGAGTCGGTACAGAAGTCGCTCGCTTACTTCGAGGCGAATTTCAGTCCCTACCAACATGAGCAGGTACGGATCATCGAGTTCCCCGGCTACAGCAGCTTCGCCCAGAGTTTCGCCGGAACGATCCCGTACTCCGAGTCGATCGGCTTCATCGCCGACCTGCGCGACGAGGACGCGATCGACTACGTGTTCTACGTCACCGCCCACGAGATCGCGCATCAATGGTGGGCGCACCAGGTGATCGGCGCGAACGTGCAGGGCGCCACCATGCTCAGCGAATCGCTGGCGCAATACTCCGCGCTGATGGTGATGGAGCATGAGTACGGTCGCGACAGGATGCGTCGCTTCCTCAAGTACGAATTGGACCGTTACCTGTCCAGCCGCGGTGGCGAGATGATCGAGGAGCTGCCGTTGTACCGGGTCGAAAATCAGCAGTACATCCATTACCGCAAGGGCTCGCTGGTGTTCTACCGGTTGCGCGACGAGATCGGCGAGGACGCGCTCAACCGCGCGCTGTCGCGCTTCATCGCCGACAAGGCCTACCAGCACGCACCGTTCACCACCTCGGCCGAGTTGCTGAGCTACATCCGCGCCGAGGCCGCGCCGGAGCACCAGCAGTTGATCACCGACCTGTTCGAGAAGATCAGCTTCTATGACAACCGGGTAGATGCTGCAACCGCGGTCAAGCGCGACGACGGCAAGTACGAAGTCACCCTGAATCTGCATGCGGCCAAGCTGTACGCAGATGGCGAGGGCAGGGAGACCGCGGCGAAGCTCGACGACTGGATCGAGGTCGGGGTATTCGCTCGCGGGCCCTCGGGCGAGGAGGCCGATGAGCAGGTGTTGTACCTCGAGCGGCAGCACATCGTCGATGGATCGCCGGCGCTGACCGTGGTGGTCGACCAGTTGCCGTACGAGGCCGGTTTCGACCCCTACAACAAGCTGATCGACCGGGTGTCGTCGGACAACCGCAAGCGGGTGTCGGTGAAGTAACCCGGCGCAAAAATGAACGGGCAGTTTCGGGTGCTGGCGCAGGCGGAGATTTTCACGTAGGATTCGCCTGTTCAGCGCACGGCTGCCTTACGTTTCCCAGGTTGCCTGTCGTATCTGGTGCGAGTTCCCTGCATGCGGGGACCGCCCAATACGACGTTATCCCGCACGTCTTTCGTCGCGCCGACACGGTCCGGAGCATCCGGCACCGTCACATTGAATACTCGCAGCGCGGTTTCAGGGAACGCTCCGGGTCTTGCCGCATTCCATGCGGTTTTTTATCTACTCGGAGTTACAACATGTCTTTTGAATCCCTCGGCCTTGCGCCTGCTTTGCTGCGCGCGCTTGCCGAACAGGGCTATACCAGCCCGACCCCGATCCAGGTCCAGGCCATCCCGCTGATCATGGATGGCCACGACCTGCTGGGTGGCGCCCAGACCGGCACCGGCAAGACCGCCGCGTTTGGCTTGCCGCTGCTCAACCGGCTGGCCAAGCAGACCGCGCCGAACGGTTCGCGCAAGCCGCGCGCGCTGATCCTGGTGCCGACCCGCGAGTTGGCGGTGCAGGTCAACGACAGCCTGCGCAGCTATGCCAAACACCTGCGCCTGAACTTCTGCACGATCTTCGGCGGCGCCGGCATGGGCCCGCAGGTCGAAAATCTGCGTCGCGGCATCGACGTGGTGGTGGCCACGCCGGGCCGGCTGATCGACCACATCGAGCGCGGCACCGTCAAGCTCGACGAGATCGAAGTGCTGGTGCTCGACGAGGCCGACCGCATGCTCGACATGGGCTTCCTGCCCGCGATCAAGCGCATCCTCGGCCGCGTGCCGGCGCAGCGGCAGACGCTGTTGTTCTCGGCCACCTTCGAGAGCCAGCTGAAGCAGCTTGCGTTGCAGTTCATGCGCGATCCCAAGCAGGTCCAGGTCGCCACCAACAACGCGATCGCCAACACCATCACCCACCGCGCGCACCCGGTGGACAGCGGCCGCAAGCGCGACCTGCTGATCGAGATCATCGCCAAGCGTCCGGGCGACCAGGTGCTGGTGTTCGGTCGTACCAAGCACGGTTGCAACCGGCTTGCCGAACAGTTGGAAGCCGCCGGCCTGAAGTCGGTCGCCATCCACGGCAACAAGAGCCAGTCACAGCGCCAGAAGGCGTTGCGTGACTTCAAGTCGAACCGTGCCCGGGTAATGGTCGCCACCGATGTCGCCGCACGTGGTCTGGACATTCCTGATTTGCCGCTGGTGATCAACTTCGACCTGCCGATGGTCGCTGAGGACTACGTGCACCGGATCGGCCGTACCGGCCGCAATGGTTCCACCGGTGAGGCGCTGTCGCTGGTCTCGCACGACGAAGGCGGCCTGCTTCGCCAGATCCAGCATGTGCTGAAGAAGGATGTCGAGATGGTGGTGGTGCCGGGCTACGAGCCCAGCCGTCCGATCCGTCTGGACGTGGCGATCCCGAACCCGCGCAACAATGCCGGTGCGGGCCGTCCGCCGCGCAACAACGCTCCACGCAACAATGCCCCGCGTGGCGGTGCTCGTTCGCATGGCCAGCCGGCTCCGCGTCATGCCCATGCCGGCGGCCCGCGACAGCGCACGGCACCGGCCGGTGGTCGTGGCGGACGCGGTTCGTTCCGGGACGGCTCCAGCGCCTGAAGCACTGGCGGCTGAGTACGGGTAGCCACCCGGCGGGCAGCGGCGCTACGGCGTAACGCTTGCCTGAAACGATCCAGCAAACGACCCGGATGACCTCCGGGTCGTTTGCGTTGTGGCGCGACAAAAAATTGCGCACCGGTGTCCACCTCATGGCGCGTTTTGCGTTATTCCCACCGAGAGCGGTTCCTGTGACCGCGAACCCGGGGAGAACCAGCGTGTCCGTGACCAGTGCAACCATGAACGAACTACCTGCTCCATGGGCGCAACTGACGCAGGTGGACTGCGTTGATGACGCACTGGCGGGGGAGATCGATCAACTTGCGGCCGAGGCGGCCGAACCCAACCCCTTCTACGAAAGCTGGTGCTTGCGCCCCGCGCTGATGTTTTTGTCGACGGAGGCATTGCAACTGCTGACCGTGCGTGATGCCGCAGGTGAGCTTATCGGGTTGCTGCCGCTGGCCCATCACGCGCATTTCAAGCGCATGCCTGAGCCCACCTTGCGCTCATGGACGCATGACTATGCCTTCCTGTCTGCGCCGCTGCTGCACCGCGACCATGTGCAGGCGGCGGTCGATGCCATGCTCGACTGGCTGGCCGCACGCGACGCTCCCGCCGGTGTTATCGAGCTGGTCAACATCCGCATGGATGGCGCCGTCGCGGCGGCCCTGGATGCGGGGATCGCGCGGCGCGGACGACTGCTGTCGCGGTGTACCCGCTGGACCCGTGCGATGTATCACCTGAACGTGCCGGACGACCCGCAACACATGTCCGCCAAACAGCGCAGCACGCTCCGGCGCAAGGAGCGACGATTGGGGGATGAGGGCGAGGTCGGCTACCGAGTGATGTCGAGGGACGACGACCTTGCGACATGGATCGAGCAGTTCCTGCGGGTCGAAGCCAGTGGCTGGAAAGGCCGCGCGGGCACCGCCATGGGTGCCAGTGATCCAGGCCGCACCTTCCTGCTGGCCGCCTGCCAGGCCGCCCACGCCCGCGGCCAGTTGCACATGCTGGCGTTGGACCTGGATGGCAAGCCCATCGCGATGAAGTGCAACTTCCTGAGCGGTGCCCATGCCTTCACCTTCAAGATTGCCTACGACGAAGCCTATGCGCGGTACTCGCCCGGCATCCTGATCGAGCTGTACCAGATGCATCACATCCGCGAGCGCTACCCCCAGCTGGCTGCCGTCGACTCCTGCACGGTGGCGGACAACACCATGTTTCCGAACCTGTGGGCCGGTGAATGCGTGCTGGGCGATTACGCCATCCTGCGCAACACCCTGGCCAACCGGATGCTGTTGCGTTACGGCAAACGGTTGCAGCGGCTGCTGACCCGCCGCGCCGAATCATCTCCATGAGCACGACGGGCGGCGCGGTTACCACCGTGGCCGACACCAAGGTGGTGGAGGTCATGCGCTACAGCACGCATCCGGGTGACGCGGTGCGTGACCGCGACGCGATCATTGCCCTCTGGCAGGGTGATTTCGGACCGCCGGCGATTGCGCCCGACAAGTACGACCACTTCTACCGCGACAATCCGGACGGCCCGGCCATCATCCAGTTGTTGCGTCATGATCCCGATGGCGAGTTGGTCGGTGTCATCAGCGCCGGTCCGCGGCCGGTGATCTGGCAAGGCAAGGCCATTCGCGCCGGGGTCGTCGCGTACTTTGCGGTGGCTGCCGGCCACCGCACCCTGGGCCCGGCGTTGCTGCTGCAGCAGTCGTTGCTGGAAGCCGCACGAGGGCGGTTCGACCTGTTGTACGGGCTGCCACGGCCGAGCGCGGTTGGCGTCAGCCGCCGGGCAGGCTTCAGCGTACTGGGCACGTTGAGCCGACACGCCAAGGTGCTGCGCTACGGGGATTACCTGCAACGCAGGCTGCCGGTGGCCATAGCGCGTCCGGTCGGTGCGCTGGTGGATTCGGCGGTGCGGCTGCGGGACCTGCTGGCCGGCGGCGTCGTGTCGGACCTGCATTGGCGCTGGTCGGAGCACAGCGACCCGCGCATGGACACGCTGTGGCATGGCTCGACCCACACCTGCGCATTGACCAGCGTGCGCGACCACGCATTGTTGCGCTGGCGGTTTGACATGCCGCCGGCGGGCCGCGCGCGCTACCTGCTGGTGTCGGACGACGACGATCAACTGGTGGCATGGTTTGCCTGCGATGCCCATGCCGCGCTTGATCAACCGCTGGAAGTGCTGGATTACTGGGCTGCTGATGCAATGACAGGGATCCACCCCAAGCTGATCCGGGTCCTGGTCGCCGCAGCGCGGGCGCAGCGACGCAGCGCCATCCACCTGTTGCTTACGGCCGACGAGCAGGCCATGGCCGGTTGGCGCGCGGCGGGCTTCGTCGCCCGCAGCGGACAACCGCTCATTGGCATGTGGCTCAACCCGGATATCTCCCCGCAGGCAATGCCCGTCCTGCATATGACCTGGTTGGAGCAGGACAGCTGACGATGGTGACTTTTATCCGCAAGCTGGTCCGGCAGGTCCGCATCGACGGCGTGTTCGGCGTGGTCGGCAAGGTGCCGGTCTGGCTGCGTGGCCAGGCCGAGCTGCGGCTGGATCGAAGGCTTGGCATCGCAACCGTGGGCCAGGTCGAAGTTGCCGAGTCCGTGGCCTGCGATCCTGGCCACGAGCACTCGGCCAACGCGGTGTTCTATGCGCCGTTGGCGTTCGGCAAGTTCCGGCGTCTGGTCAGTGCCGCACAACCATTCGATCCGACCGCTTGCACATTCATCGACTACGGCGCCGGCAAGGGTCGCGCACTGGTGCTGGCCGCCGATCTTGGCTTTCGCCGCGTGGTTGGGGTCGAACTGTTTGAATCGCTGTACGCCGAGGCCATGTGCAATATCGCCGCCTTCGCGGCCCGGGATGCGAAGGCGAGGGCGATCGAGTTGTTCTGCATGGATGCCGTCGCCTTTCGCCCACCGGCAGGTGACCTGTTCTGCTATTTCTACAACCCGTTCGACGAGGTGGTGATGCGCCAGGTACTGGCCAACATCCAGGCCGCCCATGAGGCAGAACCGCGACGCATCCTCATCGCCTACTCGAATCCGCTCCACGCCGATGTATTCGATGGGGCCGGCTTCCTGCGCCTGCATCACAACAGCACCGGCCTGCGCATCTATGTCAACCGCGCCACCTGACAGCAGCCGGCGGTGAGACAACTTCCGGCTGTGCGGTCAGGTGCGCGATGCGGTCAGCGCGGCGGTTATTCCACGCTGTCAATCCAGCGGTTGAGCTTGTCCTCCAGTACGTCCAGTGGCACCGAGCCGTCCTTCAATACCTGTGCGTGGAATTCGCGCACGTCGAACTTCTCCCCCAGCGCCGCTTCCGCCTTGTCGCGCAGTTCCTGGATCTTCAGGGCACCGATCTTGTAGGCGAGTGCCTGGCCCGGGATCGCCATGTAACGTTCGGCTTCCGCCGTGGCCTGGGTCTCGCTTTCCGCCGAGTTCTCCAGCATGTAGTCGATCACCTGCTGGCGGGTCCAGCCCTTGCTGTGCAGGCCGGTATCGACGACCAGCCGGATCGCGCGCCACAGTTCATTTTGCAGATAGCCGAAGTAGCTGTACGGATCCTCGTAGACGCCCAGGTCCTTGCCCAGCGACTCGGCATACAGGCCCCAGCCCTCGATGAACGCGGTCTGGCCGCCGAAGCGGCGGAAGTCGGGCAGGTCGGTCAGCTCCTGCTGCAGCGCGAGCTGGAAATGGTGGCCAGGGATCGCCTCATGCAGGTACAGGTCTTCCGCATCCCAGGTCTTGCGGGTCGGCAGGTCATAGGTGTTGACGTAGAAGATGCCGGGACGGCTGCCGTCCTCGCTCGGGGTCATGTACGAGCCGCCGGCCGCGGACTTGGCCCGGAACGCTTCGACCGGTCGAATCTCGAAACCGGCCTTGGGGATCAGCGAGAACTGCTCCGGGATCTTCTGGTTGATCTTGTCTTCGAGGCCACGGTAGTAGGTCAGCAGCGCTTCCTCGCTGTCGAAGCTGAACTGCGGATCGGTCTTCATGAACTCGAAGAACTCCTGCAGCGTGCCCTTGAAGCCGACTTCCTTCATCACCTTGTGGATCTCGCCGTGGATGCGGGCCACTTCGTCCAGGCCAATCTGGTGGATCTGGCTCGGGCTCAGGTCGGTGGTGGTGGACTTGTGGGCGTTGAACGCATACCACGCCTCGCCATTGGGCAACGTGGCCATGCCTACGGTGTCGCGGGCGTGCGACATGTAATCGTTGGCGATGTACTCGCGCAGCTCGCGATATGCCGGCATCAGCTCGGTGTCGATCATTTCGCGGTATTCCGCCGCGATACGCTCCTTGTCGGCGTCCGCGAATGATTCGGGCATCGATTCGATCGGCTTCCAGAACAGGGTTTCTTCGGGCTTTTCCTTGATCAACGCGTCGAGCTGGTCAACCACGTTGTCCATCAGCACCTTGGGCTGCACCACGCCGGCCTCGACGCCGAGCTTCATGTTGGCGATGGCCTGGTCGAACAGTACCGGCACCTGTGCGGCGCGCTTGCGCCAGGCGGCGTAGTCGTCAACGGTCTTGAACGGTTGCGCGCTGGTGCCCGAGCCAAGCTGCACCGCCATGCTGGCGAGGTTGTAGAACTGGTTGATCGGTTGCATCCAGCCGGGGAATTGTTCGCTGGCCAGTTCGTCCTCGGCATCCTCGACGAAGATCTCATAGCTGAGCAGCGCCTGGTCTTCCAGCCCGTCCGAACCGATCGCCTCGACCTTGTCCAGCCAGCGCTGGGTGAACTCGTGCGACTTCTGCCGGTACTGCTCGGACAGGTAGTTCGGCATCTGATCGTTGTAGCGCGGGTCGCCCTGGAAAGTCGCCGCCAATGGGTTGAGCTTGAGGTACTCCTCCCAGTATTGGGCGTACATCTCCTTGAGTTGGGCGGCCTTGTCGGTTGCGGCCTGTTCGGTGGCGGGCTCGGCCTGGGCCGCATCGTTGGCGGGGGTGGGGCTGCAGCCGGCCATTGCGGCGACCAGGGCAACGGCGAGCAGGGAGCGGGTGACGTTGGACTTCATCGCATTCTCCGATTGGATGGGCCGGCAAGCACAATCGTCGAGCCTCATCGCTCACGGCGCGCATGGCATGGCCCAAAAGTCACCCGCGATCGCTACGTGGTCTTCCCGCCATCAGTCCGCGCAGGTGGCGAGAACGGGATCGAGTCAGGCGACACCGCGCCGCCGGAGATGATGAAGCTCATCGCCTGGTCGACGGTCCAGTCGGTCGGGGTGATCTTCTCGACCGGGACGATCTCCAGGTAGCCCGAGGTCGGGTTCGGCGTGGTTGGCACGTACACGGCGGCCAGTTCGCGGCCGGTGCCCTGCTCCTTGAGCACCCGGGTGACAAAGCCGATCGACTTCATCTGGTCGTGTGGGAAGTCGATCAGCACCACCCGTTGGGTGCCGTCGGGCTTGGTCTGCAGGATATCCAGCAGTTGCCGCGCGCTGCCATAGATGGTGCTGGCGAACGGGATGCGCCCGATTACGGCTTCGAACCAGCGCAGCAACCGTTGGCCGATTACCCGATGGGCCATGATCCCCGACAGCAGGATCACCAGCAAGGTTGCGACCAGCGCGATCACCGTCTGCACCCAGGGCTGCGCCAGCCAACCGGCGAAGTGCGGGAAGTCGCTGGCAAGCCGGGTCAGCATCGGCCCGGTGATCGGCCGGCTGGTGTCCGATAGCAATACGAACACGAACTTGCCGACGACCCACGTCAGCCACAGCGGCAACAAGGTCAGCAGTCCAGTGAGGAACAGTCGCTTCAGGGTAGGGGGAGTGCGCATGGCGCGATTGTAAATGGGGCGGCGCGGCATCGGTGGACGGATGCTACAGCTCCCTTACCAGCCGGAACCCGACATCGTCATAGCCACGGTCGGTATTCAGCGCCCGACTCGCAGCCTGGCTGCGCCATGACGCGCCGCCAGCCTCGCGCTGCTTGCAGCTGCTACCGCAGTCAAGCAGCCACAACGACAAGGGCTTGCCGCTGATCTCCGGTGCCAGCTGATCGGCCTCGGCAGTCGATGGCAAACGATAGGTATGCCCGGATTGGCGGCTATACCACTCGGCATAGGCCTGTGCATCGGGGAACGATACGCAGGCAACCGGGTTTTCTTCGTCCTGGTCGAACCCGGGATCTCGCCAGTCACGTGGTGCGAGCACGCGCAACAGCGATACGCGCTCGCGACAGCGCGCGGCCGGACGGTCGGTGAGCGTGGCGAAGCGGGAGTAATCATCGACGCTGACCGGCTTGCGACTGACCGCTACGCCGGCCGTTGCCACCACCGCGCCCGAAGGGTCACCCGGCAATCGCTGCCCAGACCTTGGGATCGACAAGGCCAGGCGTTGCAGTTTGGCCGCGGCGTCGTCCGGCAATCCAAGCGGTCCTGCCAGGGCGGCAACAGCGGTCGCCAACGTACTGTCAAAATGGGTGGCGGCCCGCTCGACCCGGTGCTGCAGGACCTGCTGGATGTCCGATTGCAGTTGCGAGCGAGCAGGCGACACGGGGGTTCCGGTATCGTCGGCCAGCTGCTGCACACGGGCTGCGTATTCCTTCGCGCGGGTGTCCTTGCCGTTGCGCAGGTTCAGTAGCAATTCGGCGCCCAGTGCGGTGGTGAGCTCGTCAGCCACCGCCTGCACTTGCCGGTTGTCGGGTTCGGCCTGCCACGCCTTCACCACGCTGGCATAGGCGTTGTTGCCCTCTGGTGCAGTGAGATTGCGCTGCACGATCTGCCTGCGCGCATTGTCCAATGCCGCTTGCACGGGCGCCTCGGGCAGGGGGCGCAACATCGATGGGATTGGATCGGTTTGGACGGTGTTTTCGATCATCGGCGCGCCAGCGCGGAAGAACCCATTGACGCCGTCGTTGCGGGTCAACAGGGCGCTGCCGACAATGGCCACGAACACCAGGGCGGTAACAGCCAACGCCCAACGTGGCATGTCCGCCAGCTGGCCGGTGATGCGCTCCCGGAACACGGCGAGTCGCGGCCAACCCTGGCGCTGCTCTACCCGGGCCAGCATGTCCGCCATCTGGCCGACATCTTCGAATCGCTCACTGGGCTGTTTGGCCAGCGCACGGTTCATGAAACGCTGCCAATGACGCAGGTGCGCCGGCAATTTCGGGATCGGGTCCTGCGCATGCATGACGGCCATCGACAAGGCGTCAGCGGCTTCGAACGGCAAGTGGCCGGTAAGCATTTCCCAGGCCAGCACACCCATGCTGTAGAGGTCGGCGCGACCGTCGACTTCCTCGCCGCGTGCCTGTTCGGGTGCCATGTAGGCCGTGCTGCCAACCGCCAGGCCGATAGCCGTCACCCGCGGGCCGAAGCCGCGTCGCAACGCAATCCCGAAATCGGCCAGCAACGGTTGCTCGCCGTCGTCAAACAGCACGTTCTCGGCTTTGACATCACGATGCACCACGCCGCGGCCATGCGCGTACGCCAAGGCAGACAGCACCGTGCGCAAGGTCGCGATTATGCGAGGTTCGTCGGGCTCGCCATTGTCGAGCAGGAAGCGGCGTTGGCCGAGGTGGCCACGCGACAGGTACGGCATCGTGTAATACGGCAGGCCATCGGCGGTGCGCCCCAGTTCGTGGATGCGTACCACGTGGGGATGCTCCAGCCTGGCAATGGTGCGGACCTCGTTCTCGAAGCGACGCCGACTGACTTCATCCGACAACGCCTGCGGCGCCATCACCTTGATCGCGACCTCGCGTGACGGGGCAATCTGTTCGGCCAGGTACACCGTGGACATGCCGCCATGATTGATGATGCGCAGCAGCCGATAGCCCCGAACTTCGGGCAGCGGTTGCGTGCTCATTTCATTGTCTGGCGGATGCGGCATCGCGCGGCCCCCCTGTCTCGCGAGCGACGAGCATAGCGCTCATGGGTCCGGTTCGATATCCCCAAAGGTACGACGTTTTCGGCGCACGTACAGTTGTTTGCGTACCAGGGCGACGATATCGCCCTGCGCGTCGGTGATCCCGGTCTCGAACCAGCGCAAGGCCTTGTCGCCGTCGGCGGTCGCTTCGCGCAGTTCGTCCAGAACTGTCGCCTCCAGGTCGAAGCGCGCATGTACCGTGCCCCGGCCCGGCTTCATGAAGTCGATCGTGCCGGCCTTGTCCCAGACGATGTAGTCGCGCCCCAGCGATTGCATCACCAACAGCATCCAGAATGGATCGGTCATTGCGAACAGGCTGCCGCCGAAATGGGTGCCAACGTAATTGCGGTTCCACGGGCGCATGCGCAGCTCGACATGGGCATGGTGGTAATGGGCGCCAATGGCAGTGACGTGGATGCCGCTGAACAGGAATGGCGGCCACAGGTTGAGCCCGTGGCGGAGCAGGTTGGGGTTCATTTACCGGGCGCCTGGTGCGGCTTTTCGACCCGGACCTGCAGCCGGCCATCCGAGAGCCGGATTTCCAGATGGTCGTCGGGTTCGGCATCGAACACGCTGCGAACCAGGCGGCCGTCAGGGTGCTCGACGATGGCGTAGCCGCGGCTGACGGTGGCCAGTGGACTGATCGCCTCCAGCGAGCGTGCAAGCCCACGCAGTGCCAGGGCATCGTGGCTCAGTCGCCGGGCGATAGCCGCCTGCGGACGCTGCGACACCGCCGCCAGGCGCTCGCGCAAACGATCGACACGCCGCTTCGGATGGGATATCCGCAGCACCGCGTCGGCGTGGCGCAGGCGGGACTGATCCTGCTCAAGCCGTTGTCGCCATGCGGCGGCGAGCCGGCGCAGGGCATCGAGCTGGCGTCGGCGCAAGCCATCCAGCCGCGCTTGCGGGCGCTGTGCGTTCAGTCGCAGTCCGGCGCGGTCCACCCGCTGCATCGCCTGGCGCAGATGTTGTGCCTGCAGGTTGGCATGGCGTGCATCCAGCGCGCGCAGGCGGCGGTTGAGGTCATCCCGGTTGGGTACCAGCAATTCCGCCGCGACCGATGGCGTGGGTGCCCGCATGTCGGCGGCAAAGTCGGCCAGGCTGAAGTCGGTCTCGTGGCCGACCGCCGACACCACCGGCACCTCGCAGGCGGCGATCGCCCGCGCCAGCTGTTCGTCGTTGAACGCCCACAGGTCTTCCATCGAACCACCGCCACGGGCCAGCACCAGCACGTCGTAACGGCCGGAGGCGGCGGCGCGCTGCAGCATCCGGGTGATCTGCGCCGCGGCGGTCGCACCTTGTACCGGTACCGGCAAGACCTCGGCCTGGACCAGGGGGAAACGGCGTGCCAATACGCTCAGGACATCGCGCACCGCCGCGCCGCTGGGCGAGGTGATCACGCCGATACGCGATGCAAACGCCGGCAATGGCCGTTTGCGCGCGTCGTCGAACAGGCCCTCGGCCTGCAGCCGCGCCTTCAACTCGTCGAATGCCCGGCGCAGCGCGCCTTCGCCGGCTTCTTCCATGTGGTCGAGCACCATCTGGTACTCGCCGCGCGCCTCGTACAAGGTCAGCCGGCCCCGCGCGAGTACGCGCATGCCTTCGCGCGGGATGAACTTCAGCCAGCTGCTCTTGGGCTTGAACATCGCGCAACGCACCTGCGCCCGCGCATCCTTGAGAGTCAGGTACAGGTGTCCGGAAGACGGACGCGCCACGTTGCCCAGCTCCGCCTCGATCCACACCAGCGGGAACGCCCCTTCCAGCAGGTCGCGCGCCAGGGTGTTGAGCTGGCTCGGGGTCAGGACGTGGTTGGGATCGTCGAGGGTCATGGCAACAGGGCAGGGTGGCGTGACAAGGTAACCCAGCGGTCGGGAGTGGTCACGCGGATCACGGGCCACCGGCATTGCCGCCATCGGCTGTTGTCATGTAACGCCTGCCTGCGGCGGTACAATGAGCGGATGAATCAGGACGTCGCCTTGCCTTGCTCCCACGCCGCCTTTGGCCCCCGGCCGCGCCTGCAGACGCGCGCGGTCAGGATCGGCGGGTTGACCGTTGGCGGTGGCGCACCGGTGGTGGTGCAGTCGATGACCAATACCGATACCGCCGACATCGCCGGTACCGTCAAGCAGGTCGCCGAGTTGTGGCGCGCGGGTTCCGAACTGGTGCGCATCACCGTCAACAACGCGGAATCTGCCGCCGCTGTGCCGCGGATCCGCGACAAGCTGGCGATGATCGGTGCCCCGGTCCCGCTGATTGGCGATTTCCATTACAACGGCCACCAATTGCTGACCGCAGAGCCGGCGTGCGCCGAGGCGTTGGCAAAGTACCGCATCAATCCCGGCAACGTCGGTTTCGGGAAGAAGCGTGACAGCCAGTTCGCGACCTTGATCGAGCTGGCGATCAAGTACCACAAGCCGGTCCGGATCGGCGCCAACTGGGGCTCGCTGGACCAGTCGTTGGCCCGCGACTTGATGGACGAGAACGCGCTGCGCGCCAAGCCCTGGGACGCCGGACGGGTACTGCGCGAGGCGCTGATCCGCTCGGCACTGGACTCGGCCGCGCGGGCTGTCGATATCGGCCTGGCTGCCGATCGCATCGTGCTCAGCGCCAAGGTCAGCGGCGTGCAGGAGCTGATCGCGGTATACCGCGAACTGGCTACCCGCGGGGACTACGCACTGCACCTGGGCCTGACCGAGGCCGGCATTGGCAGCAAGGGCGTCGTCGCTTCGAGCGCAGCGCTGGCGGTGTTGCTGCAGGAGGGCATCGGCGACACGATCCGTATTTCGCTGACGCCCGACCCCGGCCAGTCGCGGACCAACGAGGTCATCGTCGCCCAGGAGCTGTTGCAGACCATGGGCCTGCGCGCATTCACCCCGATGGTCACCGCATGCCCCGGATGCGGTCGCACCACCAGCGAGTTTTTCCAGGTGCTGGCCAAGACCGTGCAGGAACATGTACGCGCGAAGATGCCGCAGTGGAAAGTCACCCATCCAGGAGCCGAGAATCTCACCCTCGCGGTGATGGGCTGCATCGTCAACGGTCCCGGGGAATCACGCCACGCCAACATCGGCATTTCGCTGCCCGGTACCGGCGAGGCGCCAGCGGCACCGGTGTTCGAGGATGGCCAGAAGACCGTGACCCTGCGTGGTGAGAATATCGCCGATGAGTTCGTCGGGCTGATCGACACCTATGTCGAGCGACACTATGGCGGCAACAGGGCCGACTGAGCGCAAGCTTCCCGCGGTCGGCGAGACGCTCCGCGCGGAGCGGCACCTCGTTACCGATCTGTCGCGGCGGTACGGTTGGCGATTGCTTCTGGTATTCATCGGCTTGCTGTTGCCGCTGTGGGGTTTTGCCGAGCTGGCCGGGGACATCCACGAGCGCGAGGTGATCGGCTTCGACGAGCCGGTCCTGCGTTTCGCCCACGCGCTGGCGACACCGGACCTGGATCGTTTCTTCGTTGCCATTACCGATATCGGCTACCTGCATGGGGTGGTGCCGTTCGACATCGCGCTGGTGCTGGCGCTACTGCTGTTGAGGCGGTTGCGGGCGGCGACCTTTGCCGCGATCGCACTGGCGGGATCCGGCCTGCTCAACGTTGGCACCAAGCTGATATTCGCGCGCGACCGGCCATCACTGTGGGAGTCGATCACGCCCGAGCTCACCCACAGTTTCCCCAGCGGACACGCGATGGGGTCGGCGACCCTGGCCTGGGTGTTGGTGTTGGTGTTGTGGCACACCCGCTGGCGCTGGCCGGTGGTGGCATGCGCGGTGCCGTTCGTGCTGCTGGTCGGCTTCTCGCGAATCTACCTTGGCGTGCATTACCCCTCCGACATCCTTGCCGGTTGGGCCGCGGCCAGCGTCTGGGCGGTGGTCGCGTATCTGGCGGTGTTCCGCCTGCAGCACAGGCCGTTTACTGGCCCGGTTTGACCGCAGTACTCGGTGCCGAGGTCGCCGCGCGACGCGCGAGACTTGCCTCGCGATGGGCGATGTAGCCGTTTGCAACCAGGATGATCGTCGCGCCAATCACGGTCCAGCGATCCAGGCTCTCACCGAACAGGAAGAAGCCGAACACCACCACGATCGGTAACTGCACGAAGCTGATCGGCGTCAGCGCGGAGACATCGCCAAGCTTGAGCGCACGGGTCCACAGCATGTGCCCGGCAGTCCCCAGGATGCCGGCGGCGATCACCCACAGCCAGGTGATGCCCTGCGGCCATTCCCACACCCACAGTGCCGGTACAAGCGACATCGGCACCCAGAAGATGGTGGTCAGCACCACGATCCGGTCCGCCGGTTCGGTATGCGACAACTGCTTGATCTGGATCGCGACGATGGCGCTGATGACCGCCGCCGAGACCGCGACCAGCGTCCCGGCACTGAACTCGGCCGTGCCGGGGCGCACGATGACCAGCACGCCGATGAAACCCAGCACGACCGCGCTCCAGCGGCGTACCCGCACCTGCTCGCCCAACCACAGCACCGCCGCGATGGTCACGAACAACGGGGTGGAGTAGGACAGCGATACCGCCTCGGCCAGTGGCAGGTTGCCGATCGCCCAGAAGCCGCAAAACATCGACAGCGTGCCCAGCACGCAACGCACCAGGTAGCGGGGTAGTTGTTGCGTCCGCAATAGCCCGGGACCATGTTTGAGCACCAGTGGCAGTGCTGCCAGCATGCCGAAGAAGCTGCGGAAGAATGCGACCTCGAAGGTATGCAGTGATTCAGAGGCCAGGCGGATGGTGATCACCATCAGCGCGAAGAAGCCGGTGCTGCCAAGCATCAACAACGCTGCACGCGTATGTACCGGCATGGACGCCTTGGGGGTGCTCACCATCGTGCTCCGATCATGCGTGGCTCCGGCTCCAGCGCCACGCCAAAGCGAGCGTGTACCGAATCGGCAATCCGCCGCGCCAGCCCGAACAATTGACGGCCACTCGCATGGCCATGGTTGACCAGTACCAATGCGTGCGATGCGGCAACACCGGCGTCACCGTCGCGATGCCCCCGCCAGCCGCAGGCATCGATCAACCACGCGGCCGACAGCTTGCGGCAGTCATTGTCGGGGTCGTTGTCGCGGACCGGAAACACCGGCAGTGCGTCGTGCTCCGCCAGCAGCGATTGCGCCTGCGACGTCGGCACGATGGGATTCTTGAAAAAGCTGCCCGCATTGCCGATGACCGCCGGGTCGGGCAGCTTGCGAAGGCGAATCGCGATCACGGCATCGGCGACCTGGCGCGGGCTCGGGTCGCGCACATCAACCTGCATTGCGGCGAGCTCCTGGCGGATACCGGCGTAGTCCAGTCGTGCTGTCGACGTACGCGGTGTCGACGTGCGCGATAGCGCGAACTCCACTGCGGTGACGATGAAACGGTCCGGCTGCCGCTTGAACAGGCTGTCGCGGTAGGAGAACGCACAGGCGTCGCGATCCAGGCGATGCCATGAGCCGGTCGCCGGCTCGAACGCCTCGACCGCGTGGATCAACTCGCACACCTCGACCCCGTACGCGCCGATATTCTGGATCGGCGCCGCGCCCACGCTGCCCGGGATCAACGCGAGGTTCTCCAAACCGCAATAGCCGCGAGCGAGCGTGTCCAGTACCAAACCATGCCACGGCGTCCCGGCATCCGCCCGCACGATTGCCCCGGCGGCCGTGTTGTCCAGCACCCGGACATCGTGACCGGTCAGCATCACCAGTGGCCGTTGCGGGTCACCCACGAACAGCAGGTTGCTGCCGCCACCCAGGACCAGCGGTGAGCGGCCGGCAAACTCGTCGTGCTCGAACAATTCCGGCAGCGCTGACGCATCACCGACTTCCGCCAGCAAGCTGGCACAGGCGACCACGCCCAGGGTGTTGCGCGGTTGCAACGGTACCTGTCGGAGGATGCGGGGGGATGAATTCATGCAGCCGGTGGCATCGGGCCACTGCTGGGTGCGAACTTGCGCCGGCGGATCGCCTCCACGCACTCGCGCACCAGCGCCGGACCGCGGTAGACCAGCCCCGAATAACATTGCACCAGACTCGCCCCGGCGGCCATCTTGGTCACCGCATCGGCACCCGACAGGATGCCGCCGACGCCAATCAAGGGGATCGATTCGGGCAGCCGGGTGCGCATCATCCGCAGCACTGTCGTCGATGGGCCCAGCAGCGGCTTCCCCGACAGGCCACCTTGCTCCCCGGCATGGCGAGCGCCCTCGATAGCGATGCGCGACACGGTGGTGTTGGTCGCGATCACGCCATCGACTTCCAGTTCCGCCAGCACCCGCGCGCAGGCTTCGATATCGTGATCGGACAGGTCCGGCGCGATCTTGACCAGCATCGGGATGCGGCGGCCGTGCTTGGCCCCAAGACGCTCCTGCTCATCACGCAGGGTGCCGATCAGTCGACGCAACATCTGCTCTTCCTGCAACTCGCGCAGGCCGGCGGTATTGGGTGAGGAGATGTTGACCGTCACGTAGTCCGCCAACTGGTAGACCCGCGACAGGCAATACATGTAGTCGCCTTCGGCAATCTCGTTGGGCGTTTCCTTGTTCTTGCCGATATTGATGCCCAACAAACCCTTGCCCGTGCGTTGCGCCCGTTCGACATTGCGCACCAGCGCGTCCACGCCCGCGTTGTTGAAGCCCAGCCGGTTGATCACCGCCTTCTGGCCGGGCAGGCGGAACATGCGTGGCTTTGGGTTGCCCGCTTGGGGCCGCGGGGTCACGGTACCAATCTCGACGAAACCGAAACCCAGTGCCAGCAACGCATCGATATGCTCGCCGTTCTTGTCCAGCCCGGCGGCCAGGCCGACCGGGTTGGGGAACTCCAGCCCGAAGGCACGGGTCGGCAACGGTTCCGGTAAGCGTCCCAGCATCCCGGTTGCGCCGCTGCGATGGGCCAGGTCAAGCGCCCGCAAGCTCAGGTCATGGGCGCGTTCGGCGTCCATGGTGAACAACAGCGGGCGTGCCAACCCGTACATGCTCACCCCCAGTTGGAGGCGAGCGCGAAGAATGCCGCCAGCCCGCCAAAAAACAGCAGCATGGCGATCACTGACAAGACCGCAATCACCACCATCGCGTACCCCAGCACCAGCCCGGCCAGGGCCAATCCATCGCCCTCCATCACCCCGGGATCCCTGCGGATCTCGCTGCGTGCCAGATGGCCGGTAACGATCGCCACGATGCTGCCGATGACTGGCAATGCCGTCCAGCCCAGCACGCCCGCGACCAGGCTGATGATGGCCAGGACACTGGTACGCCTACCGCCCGCAACGGGTGCGGGCGGGGGCAGCGACGAAGGATGATCCGGACTGTTCATCGTGCTGGTCTCGGTGGCTTGCCTTACAGGTCGAACTTGATGCCCTGCGCCAGCGGCAGTTCGTCGGAGTAGTTGATGGTATTGGTCTGGCGACGCATATAGGCGCGCCACGCGTCGGAACCCGACTCGCGACCGCCGCCGGTTTCCTTCTCGCCACCGAACGCACCGCCGATTTCCGCACCCGAGGTGCCGATGTTGACGTTGGCGATACCGCAATCGGATCCGCGCGCCGTCAGGAACTGCTCGGCCGCCTTCAGGCTCTCGGTGAAGATCGCCGAGGACAGGCCTTGCGGCACGTCGTTCTGCATATCGATTGCTTCGTCCAAGGTGCTGAATTTCATCACGTACAGGATCGGCGCGAAGGTCTCGGTCTGGACGACCTCGGAGCTGTTGGCCAGGCCGGTGATCAGGGTCGGCAGGACGAAGTTGCCCTTGCGGTCAATGGCCGCGCCGCCGGTTTCAACCTTGCCGCCGGCCGCCTTGGCCTTCTCGATCGCTGCCAGGTAGCCCTTCACGCCTTCGGCGCTGTTCAGCGGACCCATCAGGTTGGCCGTGTCCATCGGATCGCCGGTTTTGCTTTCAACCTGCTTGTACGCGGTCACCAGCTTGGCCAATACGTCGTCATAGATCGACTCGTGGATGAACACACGGCGGGTACTGGTGCAGCGCTGACCGGCGGTGCCGACCGCGCCGAACACAATCGCCGGGATCGCCAGCTTCATGTCCGCACTGGCGTCCACGATCATCGCGTTGTTGCCGCCCAGCTCCAACAGCGAGCGGCCCATGCGCTTGGCGACGCGCTCACCGACGTGGCGGCCGACCTTGGTCGAACCGGTGAAGCTGACCAGGTTGATGCGCTTGTCGTCGACAAAGGTCTGGGCCAGCTTGTTATCGTCGTCGTTGAACAGGAAGAAGATGTCCGGGAAGCCGCCCTTCTTCAGCGCCTCGTTGCAGATCTTGATCGAGGCGATCGCCGACAGCGGGGTCTTCGGCGACGGCTTCCAGATGGTGATGTTGCCGCAGACCGCCGAGACCAGCGCGTTCCAGGCCCACACCGCGACCGGGAAGTTGAACGCCGAGATCACTCCGACGACACCCAGCGGATGCCACTGCTCGTACATCCGGTGGCCAGGACGCTCGGACGGCATGGTCAGGCCATACAGTTGGCGCGACAGGCCGACAGCGAACTCGCCGATGTCGATCATTTCCTGGACTTCACCGTCGCCTTCGGGCTTGGACTTGCCCATTTCCAGCGCGACCAGCGAACCCAGCGCATCCTTGTTCTCGCGCAGCGCGTCGGAGCACAGGCGCACGGCCTCGCCACGTCGCGGCGCCGGGGTGGTACGCCAGACCTGGAACGCCGCCTGGGCGCGCTCGACCAGCTTGTCGTAGTCGGCCTGCGAGGTGGCATTGACCCGCGCCAGCGACTCGCCATCAGTCGGATTGATCGGCTCCAGGATGCCGGCATCGCTGGACGTGGCCCATTCGCCATTGCCGAGATAGGTGCCTGATTCGTTGTCGGTCAGGCCGAGTGCGGTGAGGACGGGGTGGGTCATGAAGAAACTCCTTGGAAAAAACCTGGTGACCCCGACACGATTCGAACGTGTGACCTGTCCCTTAGGAGGGGACCGCTCTATCCAGCTGAGCTACGGGGCCGTAAAACGGTAATTTTCGCACGAATGGACGGCGGGCCGGAACTCAGGTGGATCCCGGGCGGGCTGCAGGCTGGCCCCACCGTGCGCGCTCCAGCCACCAGGACGCTGCTACCAGCAGCAACCAGGCGAAAAACCACGGTAAACGTGGGCCGAACCGGGTCGATTGGGCCGCCGATTCATGGGTCGACGCCGGGATATCGGCGTTGGCGATGGCCGGCGCGGCCAGGGCGCGGGTGGCTTCATGCAGCGTGTAGGCGGCCAGACCGGGCGCATCGGACGGCTCGCGGACGTAGAACGGCAACGTGCGGTCTGCGTCGCGGAGCTGGTGCCAGCCGCTGGTATCGGCCCAGAACCCGGCGCAATGGCCGCCGTCGCTGGCCGGGTCCAGCGTCAACGGGGCGGAGTGCCCGCCCGGCACCAGAACGCTGGCCTGCTCGCCGATGCCACAGATCACGCTGCGTTGGCCCGGAGCGGCGGCGTCCACCGTCGGCGGGGCGCCGACCGGGGCCGGACGCGCCAGGGTGGTGAACGCATCACTCCACAGATCCCCGTGGACATCGTCGCGCCCGGCCAGCACCAGTCGATAACTGTCATTGACTATGGATACGCCGATGCGGCCGCGCCCATGCGCGCGCCAGATGGACACGGGCGCGCCGGACGCGTCGGCCAGAAGCGTGACCGCATCGGCGGCGGATAGTTGTGGGGACCTGGTATGCAAGGTCGGCGATGCGGCGGTGTCGTTGTCGGCGGTGGCTACGGTGTCTGTGGCAGGGTCTGTGCCAATTTCGGTGAGGTCGCTGCGCGCCAATCGGATCTCACGTGGCGTGGCCGTGCTTGATGCGGAGAAGCCGAGCGTTTCCAGATGGTTGCGATCCGCGCCGTTGACCGGCCCGTCCAGGCGCAGCAACACCCCGAGCCCACGGTCCGCCGCGGCGGCAAGGGCGCTGCGGTCGCGGCGGCCCAGTCCATGCCAGCGGCGATGGTCGAGCACCAGCAGGTCGAGCTGACCCAGCGTGGAGGGGCGTAAATCGGCGGACGTGGTGCCAACCTGCAAGCCGGCGCCCAGGCTGATGCTGGTGTCGAGCTCGGCCCCGGCGTCGAGCGCCCAACGGCGCAGGAACTTCAACTCCGGATTCGGTGCGCCCGCCATCATCAACACCCGCAGCGGGTGGGCGGGGGTTGTCTGCACAGGGACGATAACGTCATCGACCACCTGCGAATCGGCATCGCGTATTTGCAGCCGATAGGACGTCACTCCGGCGCTGCGGGTGCGGGCGTGCAGTTCGAAACGACCGTTGTCACCGATGGCGCCGCGCGACATGAGGCCGCCTGCAGGGTCACGCAGTTCCGCCGATCCGTCATCGAGCGCCAGCGCCCGCCCGGTAATGGCGAACTGACGGCCGGCGGGAACCTGCGTCGGGAAGTGCAGCGCGACCAGGCCGTCAGGGAGTGGTGCCGGGTGGAATTCGACCGGATATCCGCGTACGGCATCGCGGTCGCGTGCGACCAGGCCGGCACCGACCACCCGGAGTCGCTCGGTGGCGGGGTAACGGCGCAATGCACTGGCGAGATCGCCGAAGCGCTCGGCATCGGGCCGGGTGTCGGACCGCGTGCCGGTGTCGGCATGTGATTCGGGTAACGCGATCACGCGGGCAGCGGCAGGCGCCTGCCCGGTCACCTCGCCCGCACCTGCGGTCAGCACGACCAGCGTCCCGGTGGTGCGTGCGACAGGGGGCGGGCACAGCACCTGGTAGAGCAGCCAGGCGCTGGCAAGTTGCGCCAATAGCAGCACCACGGTGCGCCAGACGCGGGGGCGTGAAGACGGCGGCTGACGGTGCCGGTGCCACAGGCTGCGTGCGCTGGCGAGCACCACGGCAAGCGCGAGAACGCCGGCAATGACAACAGTGAAGTCGAGTGACGAGATGTTCATTGCTCACCCGCGCGCCCAAGCGCATCCAGATAGGCGTCGCCCACGCGTCCTGGTGGTGAGCGCTCGCCAGTGGCACCGGGTGGTCGCGACAACAACGGCCACAACAAGCGCCGAAGCTTCTCGCGACAGTCCGCGCAAGCGGGGTCGCGTCGCAGAGCGTCGATGGCAGCGACCACCCGCAACGGATCGCCGGCGTCGGTGGTGTTTGATTCGACCCGGCGGCCGAGCGCATCGAGATCCAGGGTCGTGTCCTGGCTTGCCGTAACCGGTGCCAGCGCGCGCCACGCATTGACGACGGTGGTATCGGTGCCGGCCGCCGGCTCCAGAGGGTCCCCGCGATCGGCCAGACCGGTGCGCTTGCCGCTCAGGCGCCGCTCGTGATCGATTGGCGGCTGCTCACTGCCCACGCGCGGCAAGTAGATCCGCTCGGCCTGTTGAACCTGCTTGATGAAACCAAGCGCGCGGTTGGCGTAGGGCAAGGCGAGTTCGGGCCGGCCCTGTCGCAGATTGAGTTCCGACTGCCACATTTCATCCAGCGCGGCCTTGAGCAGCTTGCGCGTAGCCGGGTCTAGCAACGTAGCGGCTTCAGCGTGATCGTGGGTGTGGCCGAACTCCTCGACCATGTCCTGTTGTTCGCCAAACGTGGCAGGTCGCGACACGTCGGACGCGTCGGCGTGCTCATCGTGGCCGGCCGCCGCCGTGGTCGACGTATCGGTCTCGTCACCCCCCAGCGTTGCCAGGTACTCATCCTGGGCGTCGGCGGTCACCATCAGCCGCGGCTCACCGCTGGTCTCCTCGCCCAGGAACTGTCCGTAGCGCAGTCGCAGAAGACGCTGGTCGACGCCGATGGTGTTGGATTTTTCGAGATAGACGTCCGGCGCCAGCCCGTGCACCTGCTCCAGCAACGCCTCCGCATCGATGATGATCTGGCGCTGGCTGCGGAAGTAGGCGGGCATCACCCTTTTGACCACGCCCTCAAGATCGCTGGAACTGGGGATGATGACCGCCGGCGCGCGCAGGATGTAACTCGGACTGTCGGTGGTGCGGGCTTTTGGGGCGCGACGATCACTGACACTGAGCTTGGCAATGACATCGTTGCCTGCAGCCAGGCCTAGCGTGGTCAGGTCGATCTGATGGCGGTAGCGCTTGTGCCGGGCGTCGCCACGTCCGCGCACGGTGATGACGTGTTGGCGGGCGGTGATGTTCTCGCCATCGCCCTCGGTCCGGGTCAGTTGAAGTCGCGCGTCCGGTGACAGTCCGTAGTCGTCGCTGGCTTCGAACTCCAGCGTCCACGTCCGTTGCCCCGGTGTGGCCAGGGTGAGCGTTTGCTGCGGCTCCAGTGCGTGCAACTGGGGAGGATTGTCGTTGACCACATCCAGGCGATGAGGACCTGCCTGGACCGGTGGCAGTGGCTGATCGGTTTGAATGCGATACAGGGTTGGCTTGTCGATGCGAAGCGTGCCTTTCCAGTCATCGCCGTCACGCTCCAGGGCGAGTCGCCGGCCATCGTGGAAGACCAGCTCCACCTGCTCCGGTGCCGGCGCGAAGTGCAATGTCCATTGCAGCGTCGAGCCCTCCGGCACCTTGGCCGCCAAGGTATCGACGGTACGCTCCGGCAGGCCGGTATAGGCCGGCGGCTGGATACCGATGTGTTGATCGAGCAAGCGTGCCGGGGCCGCCGCCGTGTGCTTCCCCGAAGAGGCGGCAGGGTGGAGCGTGGCTTGCGGCAGCCCGGGATAGAGCACGATCACAGCGATGCAGACGCCGGCCAATGCCGCGCCCCCAAGCAACTGGCGTGTTTTCCACGGGGCTCGCAGATCCGGGGTGGGTTGGTCCTGAATGCGTTGGCGCAGGCGTTCGCGTTGCAGACGCCCCAGCGCGCTGGTTGGCGCGGCCTGCGGGAGCAGCAAGGCCGCGCTGTCCTCCATGTCGGCGCGCTGTGCGTCCAGAAGCCGTGCCAACCAGTGATCATCAAAGCCGCGTCCGCTGCGCCAGACATGCCAAAGCGAGGCGATCAGCGTCGCGGCGACCAGCAGCTGCGACCAGACCGATGCGTTCACGCGCCAGGCAAGGACGATGGCCGCCAGCAGCCATGGCAACGTGGCGAGCACCGCGGTCCCCATCGCGCGACGGCGGGCGAGGCCACGGGCATGCTGCAAGCGGGCGTTGGCGGTACTCATGCGACGGGCTTGCGACGCGGGCCACCGGCCACCCAGCGCTCCATCAGGAACACCAGCGCCACCAGCATCGCCAGCCACGGCGCGAGCGGACGCGGTACTTCGGGATAGTCCGCACGACCGCTCCGGGGCGTGTGAACGGTGGCGTCCACCAGGGTCGGTTGCGGTGGTTCGCCGATCAGCAACCGTCGCAGGTGGATCGGAAAGTCGGGTTCAAGCAAGCTCGGCATTGCCGCCGGCACCAGCTCGCGCTCCAGGCGCATGACGCGTCCACGGCCGAGGCTGGTACCGCGCACGATCGGGCCGTCGGCGTCACGCCACAGGACAGGGGCATCCGCCAGATCGGGTGCGGTGGTGCCGGCGTCCAGCAGTGCACTGCCGCCGACGATGATCCACTCACGCACGCTGTCGGGGAGTGGGCCGGGGACCAGCCAGACCAGATATCGCTTGTCGACATCTATCGGCTGGGACGCGAGCGCGATGGTCACTGGCGGGACTGGCGTCGTGGCCGGAGGGTCGGTTTCCGGGTCAGTGTCCCGATCTAGCGCCATCCACGCCTCGCCCGCGGCACGCAGGTAACGCAACGCGGCAGTACGCTCTGGCGAATGGCGCACCATCAGCGAGGGTGTCGCGGTGGGTGCCGGACGCGCGGGCGTTGCGGTACGGGATCCCGGAACGACACGCCAGTCGACATTGCGGCTGAGCACGGGGCGCTCGGCATCGGCACCAACGATCACCGGTGGCACCAGTACGGTCAATGCCGTGCCGGCCGGTATCGTCGCGTCGACCTCGCGCAGCAGGCTGCTCAAGGAGGAGGGGTTTGTTGCGGGCTTCTCGGTGCTGTCTGTGTCCTGCTCATCCAGCAGTGGAAGCCCTGGCGCCAATCGATGCCAGTGGGCATCGGCCATACCGATATCCCGACGAGCCGCTGCGACGTCGACGCCGGGCGCCACCACAATCCACGGTGTCCGGTCCGGCCGGCCGAACAACACCGGCTCGGCCAGCAGCAACGCCAGCGCTACCAGCAGCAAGAGGCGCAGCAACAGCAGCAGGATTTCCTCGAAACGGTAGTTGCGCCGTGGCTGTGGTTTTGCCTGCAGCCAGCGCAAGGCGGCGAACATCACCAGCCGCTGCTCGCTGCGCCGCGCGAGGTGGATCAGCAGCGGCAACAGACACGCGGCCAGAGCTGCCAGGCCGAGCGGTAGCAGCAGCGACATCGTCATGGGCGGGACGCGCCCATGAACAGCCGGCGTAGCGGCAGATCGAGTGGTTCGTCGAGCATGTATTCGACATGGCGGATGCCGTTGGCGGCGAGGCGCGAAGCCACGGCGGCACGTGCCGCGGCGAAGCGGGCAATGAAGCCGTCGCGGATGTCATTGCCGTCGCCGAGCATTTCCTCGCCACTTTCGGGGTCTTGAAAACGGCAGCCGCCGCGAAACGGAAAGTCGCGTTCTTCGGTGGTCAGTATCTGCACGCTCAGCACCTCGCGCCGCGCCGTGGCAAGGCGCTCCAGCAGGTGCGCGACCGCTTCGTCGAAGGCATCACTGAGCGACACAACCAAAGTACGTGCCCCGACGTGTTGCCATAGCGGCCGCAATCGCGCTTCGCCGGGCCAGGTGCCAGTGGCGGCCAGGGACTGCAGCTCAAGCAGGCAGCGATCACGGTGGCGTGGCCCGGCGCCAATGCCCTGCAACCGTAGCTGGCCACCGCCAATGATGGCCAGGCCAAAGCGCTCTCCCTGGCTTGCCGCCAGCTCGATCAGGCAGGCCGCAAGCGACTTGGCGGCATCCAGCCGCGACCAGCCGGGGCGGGCGGCATCTTCCTGTGACATGGAGGCGCTGGTGTCGATCAGCAGCCACAGGTCGAGCGGACTGTCGCGCTCGGATTCGCGCACGAAGAAGCGATCCGAGCGCGCATAGAGCTTCCAGTCGATCTGGCGCAACTCATCGCCGGGCTCGTAGGCACGGTACTGCGCGAACTCCAGACCGGCGCCGCGGTGGTGGCTGCGATGCTGGCCGAAGCCCTGTGCACCCGCAGCCTGTCGCGCGACAAGCGGGATGTTCTTCAGCCGAGCACGGACATCCGGTGGGATCAGGTCTGGCAGAGGGGTCGGCGGATGCGCCACGGCGTCACCTGCCTCAGCGCGGCGCGAATGGCACGGCGGTCAGCAGGGCCGCAATGACCTCGTCGCCATGGGTCTGTTCGGCTTCGGCGGTAAAGGACAACAACAGGCGGTGACGCAGCACGGGGGCGGCGAGTGCGAGGACATCTTCGCGGGTGGCGGCCAGGCGTCCGTGCAACAGCGCACGGGCCTTGGAAGCCAACACCAGCGATTGCCCGGCACGCGGACCGGCTCCCCATTTCACCCACCGGCGTATTTCCGGTGGGGCGTTGTCGTCAGGCCGGCTGGCACGCACCAGTCGGGTAATCCAGTCCAGCAAGTCGTCGCCCAGGTGCACTTCGCGAACGCGCGCCTGCAAGGCCAATACCGCTTCACCGTGCATCACCTGCGGCACTTCGGCCTGGTGGGTGCCGGTGGTCTGGACCAGGATCTCGCGTTCTTCCGCCTGGGTCGGATACTCCACCCGCACATGCAACAAGAAGCGATCAAGCTGCGCCTCCGGCAGCGGGTAGGTGCCGGCCTGCTCCAGCGGGTTCTGCGTTGCCAACACAAAAAATGGCGACGGCAGCGGATGGGTGACGCCGGCGTAGCTGACGGTACGTTCCTGCATGGCCTCCAGCAGCGCTGCCTGGGTTTTTGGTGGCGTGCGGTTGAGCTCGTCGGCGAGCAGCAGGTTGGTGAACACCGGGCCGCGCTGGAACTTGAAGTGGCGTTGTCCGGTGCCGTGATCCTCCTCCAGTATCTCGGTGCCGATGATGTCACTTGGCATCAGGTCGGGAGTGAACTGCACGCGTCGGAATTGCAGGTCGAGCGCCTGGCCGAGTGAGCGCACCAGCAAGGTCTTGCCCAGGCCCGGTACTCCTTCCAGCAGGCAGTGGCCGCCGGCGAGCAGGCCGATCAGCAACTGTTCCACCACCTCATCCTGGCCGACGATCGCCTGCGCGATGGCGCGACGCAGGGTCTCGAGTTGGGCCAGCTCGGCCTGGATGTCTGTTTCTGTCGGGGTGCCGGTCGGCGTATCGTTCATGGTTGTTCCGGTTGTCTCATGCGGTCAATGCATAAATCGCGATATTGACGGCAAGCTTGGTGTTGTCCTCGGCCAGGAAGCGTTTGTTGCGCCAGTCGTAGTCCCATTCGCAGCCGTAATCCTTGTTGCTGTAGAGCACTCCCAAACGGCCATCCACTTCGATGCCCTTGAGGTAATCGTGGACCAGATCATCACCCCAGCCGTTGAGCTCGAACGAGGTTGCCGGTGGGCCATCCTTGAACGTGAAAAAGCTGCGGTACAAGGCGTGGCTGTCGGGTAGTTTCCTGAGTGCCTTGCTGCCGAAGATCGATGCCATCTGGGCCTCGAACGACTTGGCGAACAACCCATCGATGTCGTGGTTGCAGTCGTCGACGAAAATAAAGCCGCCGTTGCGGACGTAGCGCTCGAAGTTGCGCCGCTCGGCCGGGTTGAACTCGACCAGCTTGTGGCCGGCGAGGTAGCAAAACGGTGCCATCAGCATCTTCGGATCGGCGAGGTCGAGCACGTGCTCTTCCGGGTCCACCCGCAGGCTGGTGTAGTCGATCAACGAGGTGATCATGTTGGCCGGCATGCGCTGATCGACATCCCAGTCGCCGGATTCGTAACGCAATCGGGTGAACCAGAAATCGTAGTTGGCGCTCGCCGCAACTGCGACTCGCGGCCATGGCGTGACCAGGACCGCGGCGGCGCTGCCCGCCAGTAACCGGAGGAAATCGCGGCGGTGCTCAAGACTGTTCATGCAAATGCTGCGGCCGGCCGCGACCTCTTTTTTCGATGGTGGCTCAGACCGCGTCCGACAGGGAACTGAAGGTGAAATCACGCAGCTTCATCGCCGGGATCATCATCACGAAGTCCGACTCGTCACCCACGCGCACGGATCGGCCGAGTTCGTCGATGTTGTTGAGCATGATCACTGGCGACTCATTGAAGCGGAAATTCTTGACCGGATACTTGATAACGCCGTCCTCGATATAGAACGTGCCGTCGCGGGTCAGGCCGGTCAACAGCACGGTCTGCGGATCGACCATGCGGATGTACCAGGTGCGCGTGACCAGCACGCCGCGCTCGGTGCTCTGGATCAGCTCGGCGGTGGACTTGTCACCACCTTCCATCAGCAGGTTGCCGGGCTGCCCCGGGGCGCGTTTTCCGTGTTTGTCGGCCCAGTAACGCGAGTACTGCAGGTTGGCGATCTTGCCATCCTTCACCAATGACACTTTTTCGCGCGGCAAGCCATCGCCGTCCCACGGCAGCACCGCCACCTCCGGGTGCCATGGATCGGAGCTGATGTTGACGCGCGGGTCGTAGACCTGCTCGCCGAGCTTGTTGCCGCCGCCCTTTTTCGACAGGAAGCTGCGGCCCTCGTCGGCGCGCCGCGCATCGAAGAACCGCATCATGAACGAGACCAGCCCGGCGGCCGCCGCCGGCTCCAGGATCACCGTGTACTTGCCCGGCTCCAGCGCCTTGGCATCGGCGGAACCACGTGCCTTGGCGATCGCGGTCTTGATGTCGCTGCTGGCGTCGAACTGGCTCACATCCGCCAGGTTGCGCGCCACCCAGCCCGAGCCGGTGCCGTCGGCAGTACGCACGGTGCACGTGTAATCCATTGCCGAGGTCTTCTGGTAGCCGAAATTGCCCTTGCTGTTGGCTTGGGCATGGAAGCCCTGGCCATCATTGAGGAAGCCGGCGGCGACCAGGTCCTGGGTCTTGCACGGCTCGATCGAATCGGCAGCGACCTTGGCGCGATACGCCGGGGTGATCGCGGCGGTCGCGGCAGTGAAGGTCGGACTCGGCTTGTAGTCCTGCTTGCCGATGACGGGCATGAACTCGGGGTTTTCCGGGGCGAGCTTCGCCAACTCCTCGGCGCGTTGCACCACGCGTTTCAATGCGGCGTCATCGAACTCGTTGATCGTCGCCACGCCCACGCGTTTGCCGAACGCCACCTGCACCGCCAGGCTGGTATCGCTGACCACGCCACTGGTGGAGATGTTGTTCAGTGCGAAACGGACGTTTCCATCGATCGAGCCGTCCAAGGTCGCGGTGCATTCGTCGGCCGTCGACAGCGCGATGACCTTGTCGAGGATCGCCTTGGCCTCCTGTTCGGTGAGCATACCCATCTGCGGAACTCCTGGTTGATGCGTGCCTGGCGTTTCTAGCCGAGGCTGCGTGCCGTGTTGATGACGTTGATACCGTCGAAGCGTGTGGTGCTGGACCCGTGCGAGACCGCCGAGACCTGCGAGGGTTGGCCCTTGCCGTCGAAGAACGAGCCGCCGAGGCGGTAGTCGCGCTGGTCGCAGATGGCCGAACACGAATTCCAGAACTCCGGCGTGCGGATCTGGTACGCCACGTCCTCGATCATGCGGGTGACCTGGCCGTCCTTGATTTCGTAGAACAACTGGCCGCCGAACTGCGCGTTGTAGCGCTGCTGGTCGATCGAGTACGAGCCGCGGCCGAAGATGTAGATGCCGTTGTCGATGTCCTTGACCATCTGCGCCGGGGTCAATTCGGCCTTGCCGGGCGCCAATGAGACATTGGGCATGCGCTGGAATTGCACACTCGACCAGGAGTCGGCATAGGAGCAGCCCTGCGAGTGCGCCTCGTCGATGATATGGGCCTGGTCACGCGTGGCCTGGTAATTCACCAGGACGCCGTCCTTGATCAGGTCCCAGCGCTGGCCCGGGATGCCCTCGTCGTCGTAGCCGATCTCGCCCAGCGAATGCGGCTGGGTCCGGTCGGCGACGATCGTCACCTGGTCGCTGCCGTAGTGGTAATCGCCGGAGCGCCACTTGTCGAGCGTGGCAAAACTGGTGCCGGCGTAGTTGGCTTCATAGCCGAGCACGCGGTCCAGTTCCAGCGGATGGCCGACCGACTCATGGATGGTGAGGAACAGGTGGCTGGGGTCGAGCACCAGGTCGTACTTGCCCGGTTTCACCGACGGCGCCTTGAGCTTGGCCTGGGCATCGCGCGCCGCCGCGGCGGCGTCGGCGACGATGTCATAGGAATCGGAATACATCACCACGCCACCAGGCAGGTCGAAGCGGTGCTCCGGCTGCGGATCGAGGAACTCGTATCCCATGCCCATCGGCGAGGACAGCCCGTCGCGGGTACGGAACCTGCCGCTGGCCTGGTCGATCGCGGTGACCGTGAACGGCGTCCAGATGCGGTGGATGTCCTGGTCGATGTAGGAGCCGTCCGTCGACGCGAAGTATTTCTGCTCGTTGACCTGGAACATCCGCGACGCGACGAAGCTGGCGCCGGCGGACAGCGCTGCAGCGTTGGCCCCCAGCAGCAACTCGACCTTGTCCCTGACCGGTACTGCCATGGCGTTGCGTTGGATCGGCGTCGCCCACGACACGTCGCCGACGCCACGCGCCGGTGCCAGCTGGACCGGCGTGGTGATCATCTTCGCGTTGGCGTTCGCAATCGCAAGCGCCTGCAGCGCGGCTGCGGCCACCGCGTCGGTACCGAACTCGTTGGTTGCGGCAAAGCCCCACGCACCGTTGGACAACACCCGCACGCCGATGCCGGCCGACTCGGTGTTGACGATGTTCTCGACCTTGTCTTCGCGGGTAGTGATGAACTGGCGCAGGTAGCGCCCGATACGCACGTCGCAATAGCTTGCGCCGCCGGACTTGGCCGCATTGAGCGCGGCGTCGGCGAGACGCTTGTTCACGGCGGCGTCGAGCCGGCTGGTCAGCTCTTCAGCGGCAATGGCATGGCCGAACGAAGGCAGCAACAACAAGCCCAGACCGGCGCTGGATGCTTTCAGGAAATCGCGACGGTGCATCATCGTGCAGGGTTCTCCATCAGCCCAGGTTGCGTGCTGTATTGATCACGTTGACGCCATTGAAGCGTGCCGTGCTGGATCCGTGAGAGACGGTCGACGACTGCGATGGTTGGCCCTTGCCATCGAAGAACGTGCCGCCAAGACGGTAGTCACTCTTGTCGCAGACCCCGGCGCAGGAATTCCAGAACTCGGGTGTCTGCATCTGGTAAGCCACGTCCTCGAGCATGCCGGTGATCTGGCCGTCCTTGATGCCATAGAACAGCTGGCCGCTGAACTGCGCGTTGTAGCGTTGCTGGTCGATCGAGAACGAGCCGTCACCGACGATGTAGATGCCGTTTTCGACATCCTTGATCATCTCGGCAACGCTGAGCGGGTCCTTGCCGGGGGCCAGCGAGACATTGGGCATGCGTTGGAACTGCACGCTCGACCACGAGTCGGCGTAGCTGCAGCCATGCGAGGCGTCCTGGCCGAGCAGGTGTACCTGGTCGCGAGTGCCCTGCAGGTTGACCAGCTTGCCATCGCGGATCAGGTCCCAGCGCCTGGTCTTGACGCCCTCGTCGTCGTACCCGACCGCACCCAGGCTGCCGGGCTCGAGCTTGTCGGCGATGATGTTGACGTGCTCACTGCCGTACTGGAAGTGATCCCTGACCTTGTCCAGGGTCACGAAGCTGGTACCGGCGTAATTGGCCTCGTAGCCCAGTACACGGTCCAGTTCGAGCGGGTGGCCGACCGACTCATGGATGGTCAGCCAGGTGTGCGAGGGGTCCAGCACCAGATCGTATTTCCCCGGCTTGACCGAGGGCGCGTTGAGCTTCTCGCGCGCCTGCTTCGCTGCGGCAATCGCGTCATCGCGCAGGTTGTAGGACTGGCCGTAGCTGACCACCCCATTGGGCAGGACGAAGCGGTCGTCGGCATTCCCGTCGAGGTATTCGTAACCCATGCCCATCGGTGCGGACAACCCGTCGCGGGTACGGAATTTGCCGCTGGCCCGGTCGATGGCGGTGACCGTCATCGGCACCCAGATCCGGTGTATGTCCTGGTCGATGTAGGAGCCATCGGTGGACGCGAAGTATTTTTGCTCGTTGACCAGGAACAGCATCGAGTTGACGAAGTCGGCGCCGGCCTGGATGGCATCGGCGTTGACGCCCAGCAACAGCTCGGCTTTTTCCTTGATCGGCACCGCCATCGCGTTCTTGCGGATCGGTGTCTTCCAGGACACTTCGCCCAGACCCGGGGTCTTGGCCAGTTGCACCGGCGCGGTCTGGGTCTTGGCGTTCGCCTGGGCGATGTCCGTGGCCTGCCTGGCCGCATCGGCGATGCCTGCCGCAGTGAGGTCGTTGGTTGCCGCGTAGCCCCAGGAGCCATTGGCGATCACGCGGATGCCAACGCCGGTGGATTCGGTGTTGACGATATTTTCGACCTTGTCTTCGCGGGTCCTCAGGAACTGGCGCAGGTAGCGGCCAATGCGCACGTCGCAGTAAGACGCGCCGGCATCCGTGGCCGCCTGCAGCGCGGTATCGGCGAGCGCCTTGTTGACTGCCACGTCGAGCGGATCCAACAGCGCCTCGGCGGCAATGGCGTGCCCCCATGAGGGGAGCGCCAGGCCGGCGACGCCGAGGCTGCCGAGGGTAAGGAACTGTCGTCTATCCATCGTTAACGCGCCCCAGAAACGTGTCAATCGACTGTGCTGGCCACGCTATATGCCGTCAAGTGACGTTAGGCATGGTTGGTGCGCTGGATACAAGCCGGATACAAAAAACCCCGCACTGGGCGGGGTTTTTTGTATCCGGAGGCTATCCGGAATGTTTCGTGGTGGAGCGGAGGGGGATCGAACCCCTGACCTCCACGATGCGAACGTGGCGCTCTCCCAGCTGAGCTACCGCCCCACGAAGCTTGAAATTGTAGCGGCGTGCGGGCACCAGCGCCAGTACCCGCGACTATTTTTGCAGCAACGGGGCGAGACTGGGTTCCAATACTTCACGGCGCCAGCCAGCCAGGGCATCGGGCCACTCGCCGTGATCCAGCAGTGCCTCCAGATAGCGTCGCGACGCCAGAACGCCGGCAGGCAAGCCCAGTTCCGAACTGCGGGCGGTGACGGCGTCCTGCAGTTGCCGCAAACGGTTCTTGTCGCGTTTTTCCGCCAGTCCCGCGTCGGGCAGGTCGGCCTCGTCGGGCAACGGGGTGGTGAGTGCCTGCCAGATGGGCTCGCCCAGCTTGCGCGGTGCCTTGGGGTGGGCGTCCAACACGGCTTGCAGCGCGGCGGCATCCGCCGGCACGGTCCGGGCCAGTGCAATCGCCAGCTCGTTGTCGAGGATCCAGCTGCGCGGGCGGTCGTGTTCGCGAGCGTAGGTCTCGCGCCAACGCAGCAGGCGCACCAGGCGGCGCTGGGCGTCAAGGTCGAGGAACTGGGCGCTGCGCATTGACAGATGCGGCCATTGCTCCAACCCGGCGTTGCGGGCGTTGGCAACGGTGCGCGCCTCGTCGCTGGCCAGCCACTGGCTGCGACCGAGCTGGTCGAGCATGCCAGCCAGTGCATCGTGCATCGGGAACAGGTAGCGAACGTCGTCCGCTGCGTATTCCAACTGCGACGGAGACAGCGGCCGGCGCAGCCAGTCCGAGCGCGTCTCACCCTTGGCCAGGGCGATCCCGGTCAGGTTCTCGACCAGCTTCTGGTAGCCCATGCCGCCGGCGATGCCCGCCAGCGCGGCCGCCAGCTGGGTGTCGAACAACGGCTGCGGCACCACGGCGCAGGCGTGCTGAAAGGCCACCAGGTCCTCGCTGGGGCTGTGCATGACCTTCAGGACCGACTCGTCGACAAGGATCGGCGCAAGTGCCTGCGTGATTCCCGGCGCCAGCGTGTCTACCAGCAGGATTTCCAGCACGCCGTCGCGCTCCAGCGCCAGTTGCACCAGTGCCAGCTGCGGCCAATAGGTGCGTTCGCGGATGAATTCGGTGTCCAGGGCGATACGCGTCGGGCGATCGGCGAGGCGGGCAGTCAACTCGGCGGGATCGATGATCCAGACGGGAGTGGATGATGAAGGCATGGCGGGACTTGGCACGTGAGAGCGGCTCCGATACACAGATTGCCGGGGCGGGTGACAATAGCCTACTTTCACCGTACCCCTTGGCGCGGCGCCGATGGTTCGCAGGGCAGGAGGACGATTGCAAGCACGATTGCCAGTTCAGTCACCCGCGTCACGACCGGTGCGGTGGGTAGCGGCCACGGTGCTCGCGCTGCTGTTGGCGGCCTGTGCAAACGAGCCGGACACGGAGCGTTCTGCATCAGCCGATCCGGAAGCCGCTGCCGGCCCGCGGGTGCCGGTCGTTACCATCAGCGATGACCAGCAAGTCTCGCCCGTACCCGCTTGGCAGGCACCGCCGGTCGAAGTGGATGCGGACAGTGCCGCCGACCTGAAAATAAGCGCGCAGCTGGCCTTGGAGCAGGGCAAATTGTTCGGCGACGCCAGCGATGCCATCCCGTCGTACCTGGCATTGCGTGATATCGCACCGGAGGATCCCGAGGTCCTGGCCGGATTGGAGCGCGCCCTGGAGGCCTTGCTGGCCCAGGGCAGCGCCGCACTGGGGGGAATCGATTCCGACCCGGCGCAGTTGCGTCATGCCCATCAGATCGCCGCGGTTGCCCGGGCGGTTGCGCCGACCGATGAGGGCGTGATCGAGTACCTGGAATTGCTGGATCGCGCCGACCAGGCTCGGCAAGCCAACCTGCGCGGCGAACGCGCGTTGAACCAGGATCGCGCGTTGGATCAGGGGCAAGACGGCCAGGACGGTGCGATCAGCTACTTCCGCCAGGCATTGGCGTTGCGCCCAGCGGATGCGCGTGCGAGGCAGGGGCTGGCCGCGGCCGAGAGCGGTTTGATCCACAAGGCCGAGCTGGCAGCCGGGGGTGACGACTACGCCACTGCCGAAACCTGGTTGGGACACGCCGCCCAGGTGCGCCCGGACATGGACACGGTGGAGCAGGCGCGCCAACGGATAGCGCGCCAGCGGGGCGCGCGGGTGGGCAACCTGCGCGACGAGGGCATTGCTGCGTTGTCGAAGGAGGACGGCCTCGACGTGGCGCGTGGCACGTTGGCAACGTTGCTGCGGATCGCACCGGCCGGCGACCCTGCGGCAATCGAGTTGCGCGAGCAAATCGAATTGGTGACGCATTACGGGCTGTTTCGGCCGGGGCAGGCGTTCACCGAAGCGCTTGAGCACGGCGGCCGTGGCCCGGAGATGGTGGTGATTCCGCATGGCGCCTTCCGCATGGGCGCCGGTGACAACGAGCCAGGCGCGAGCGAGTCGGAACTGCCAGTGCGCAGCATCCGTTTTGACCGCGGGTTGGCGGTATCGCGCAATGAAACCACCGTGGGCGAGTTTCGCCGGTTTGTCACTGCGACCGGCTATGAATCACGCGCCAGTCGACGGCAGGGCTCCACGGTGTACGACGAGCGCAGCGGCAACCTGGTGCGCCGAAGCCATGTGGACTGGCGCTCGGACTACACCGGCGCTCCGGCGGCCGATGACCAGCCCGTCGTGCATGTGAGTGCCAAGGACGCCGAAGCCTACGCCCGCTGGTTGTCGGAGCAGACCGGTCATCACTACCGGTTGCCGAGCGAGGCGGAGTTTGAATACATGTTGCGTGCCGGCAGCCAGACACGGTTTCCGTGGGGTGACGGTGCGCCGCCAGCCAACGCCGGGAACTTTACCGGCGGACTCGACAAATCACCTACCGGGCGTGGTTGGCGCAACGCCTTTGACGATTATGGCGACGGGTCGTGGGGGCCCGCGCGGGTTGGCTCGTATGTGGGCAATGCCTACGATCTTCACGACCTGGCCGGTAATGTCAGCGAATGGGTGGCCGATTGCTGGCATGACAGCTACCGACGCGCGCCGTCCGACGGCGGCGCGTGGATCAATCCAGGCTGCCGGGACCGGGTGGTGCGTGGCGGCTCGTGGGCAAGCTCGCCAAGCCAGACGCGGTCGGCGTGGCGGCTTGGCAGCGACGCCAATACCACCAACGCCCGGGTCGGCTTCCGGGTAGTGCGCGAGATCTGAACGTAACGAGTTCCGGGAAATAAGGAGCGTGGAATGAATATCGGTTCCCTTTTAGGTTCCCGACGCCGTGGAGCGCCGGCTGGCAAGCGTCGCGGCGGCGGCATCCGTTGGTGGATATTGTTGTTGTTCGCCGGCTACGCTGCCTGGCAGTGGTTCGGGAGTGCGCAGACCGACCCCTATACCGGCGAGACCGCGCACTATGGCGCCAGTTCGGCGGAAGAGTCGGAGCTTGGTGCCAACGCCTACCAGCAAGTGCTGGGTGACGCGCAGGCGCAAGGTGCGTTGCTGCCGGCGAGCGACCCGGTGAGCCAGCAGGTCCGCAGCATCGCCCAGCGGCTCGTGGCCAGGGTGCCGCAGGTTACCGCGGACCTGGCCGCCCAGCATCAGCAACCAGCCCCCACCTCATATCAGGATTTCCAGTGGGACGTGAGCGTCATCCAGTCCGACCAGGCCAACGCGTTCTGCCTGCCCGGCGGGAAAATGGCGGTCTATACCGGGCTGCTGCCGATCACCCGGACCGAGGACGCAATGGCGGTGGTGATGGGCCACGAAATTGCACACGCATTGTTGCGCCACGGCTCACAGCGCATGGCCCAGCAGAACCTGGTGCAATTGGGGCAGGTGGCCGCAGGCATGGCAGTGGGCGGGATGGACCCGCAACAACAACAAGCGGTGATGGCGGCGTTGGGGGCAGGGGCGCAGTACGGCCTGATCCTGCCGTACGGCCGCAGCCACGAAACCCAGGCGGACGAGGTCGGCCTGATGTTGGCGGCGGCGGCCTGCTATGACCCGCGTGCTGCGATACCGCTGTGGGAGCGGATGTCGCAACTGGGCGGCGGCGAACGTCCGCCAGAGTTCGCCTCGACCCATCCAGACCCCGCCAACCGCATCCAGACGCTGCAAGCCCTGATGCCGCAGGCTATTGGGTTCTATGAGAAATATTGCCAGGGGGCGGCCAGGTAACCGCAGCGCGCGGAGCTTGGCGGCGTCTAGGACTTGGACCTGGACTTGTCACCGGTCTTCTTGCCCGGTGGCGTCGGCGCTTGCCCGACGCTGCCGGACAGGTTCTGCTGGAATTCCTTCCATAGCGCCATGTTGCGCTCGGTCAGCTGGTTCATCATCGACCATGGCGTCTGCCCGACGGAGTTGCCGAGCTGTTTGCGCAACTGTTGCTGCTGCTCCAGGAAGGTCTGCATCGAGCGTTCCAGGTAATTGCCCATGAAGCCCTGCATCGAGTCACCGTAAAAGCGGATGACATGACTCAACAGCTGCGTGGAGAGTATCGGCTCGCCGTTCTGCTCATGCTCGGTAATGATCTGCAACAGCACCTGGCGGGTGAGGTCATCACCCGAACGCGCGTCACGCACCTCGAAATCCTCGCCATCGATGATCAGCTGCCGCACATCTTCGATCGTGATGTAGCTGGATATCTCGGTGTCGTAGAGCCGACGGTTGGGGTATTTCTTGATGACGCGATTGGAGGACATGGGACAATCGGACCGGAAGCCATGATGCTTTGCAGCATGGCCCAGCAGGTGAGGTCTTGCAACAAGGCCGGCCGGCGCTGCGACGTTACCAGCCCATGTATTGACCGCCGTTCGCGGACAGGTTGGCGCCGGTTATCCAGCCCGCCTCGTCAGGCATGAAGAAGCTCACCGCGTAGGCGATCTCATCGGGCGTGCCGAGACGTCCGGTGGGGATCTGGGCAATGATTTTCTCGCGCACTTCCTCGGGTACCGCCATCACCATGTCAGTGCCGATATAACCCGGCGAGACGGTATTGACGGTAATCCCGAACTTCGCGTTTTCCTGTGCCAGCGAGATGGTGAAGCCGTGCATGCCGGCCTTGGCGGCGGCGTAGTTCGCCTGCCCGTACTGGCCCTTCTGGCCATTGATCGAGCTGATCTGGACGATCCGGCCCCACCTGCGCGCGCGCATGCCTTCGATCACCGGCCGGGTGACGTTGAAACACGAGTTCAAGTTGGTGCAGATGACGTCGTTCCATTGCTGCGCCGTCATCTTGTGGAAGGTCGAGTCGCGGGTGATTCCGGCGTTGTTGATCAGGATGTCGACCGGGCCGAGCTGGCGCTCGACTTCCTGGATCAATGCGGCGGCCTGTTCCGGGCTGGACACGTCGCCCGGTGCCAGCGCGACGTCGATGCCCGCGTCTTTCATCTTGGCTTGCCAGGCAGCGCCACGGGCCTCATCGCGAAAGTTGGTCGCGACCTTGTGGCCCATGTTGACCAATCGCCTGACGATCGAGGTTCCAATGCCGCCGGTACCGCCGGTGACCAATGCGACGCGTGACTGCATGTCCTGTCTCTCCTCAATGGCGGGTGCAATCGGGATGGTGCTCCCTTGCTGGAAGAGTCTAGTAGGCAAGCATGAAACTTCTGTTGTGCAACGCAGCGCTAGTTGAATTCGTGATCCATTCTGGGTCCGGCCTTGGCCAGGAAGTGTCCCTGGGCGTAGTCGATACCCGCGCTGAACAACACCGTCATGCTGGCGGCATCCTCGACCATCTCGGCAATGGTCTGTTTTCCCGACTCACGGGCTTTGTCGGCAATCTCGCGGATGCGGCGCTGGGACTCCGGGTTCGCCGGGAGGTCCTCCATGAAGCTGGGATCGAACTTCAGCAATGCGGCGTCAAAATGACTCAACAGCTGGAACGAGTTCAGCCCGCTGCCGAACTGCTCCAGTCCCACCCGCACTCCCATCTTCGCGACCTGTTGCTGGAACACCTGGGCGGCTTTGAGGTGGGTGAACACCTTTGACTCGGATAACTGGAGCACCAGCAATTCACCGTCCACTGCGTGCCTGGCCAGCTGCTCCTGGATGTGCTGCAACAGGCTGTCGTCCTGCAGCGATACCTCGGTGATACGCACCAGCAAGGTGGTGCGCTGGCCGGCCTTGAGCTGCTGGGCAATGCTGGCGATCGCATTGGCGACCACCCAGCGGTCAATTTCCCACAGCAAGCCGTGCTCTTCTGCAATGTGCAGGAATGCCGGTGGCTGGATCAGCTCGTCGTGCTCACCGCGCATGCGCAAGTAGGTGTCGTACATCTGCCGGGGCTCGCCGTGCAGGCTCACCAGTGGCTGGTAATGCAGGACGAAGTTGTCACCATCAATGGCATCGCGGATGCGCTCGACCCAGGCCTCGATACGCTCCTGCTCGGCGCGGTCGACCGCACCGGGGTCGAAGATATCGACCCGGTTGCCGCCGACCCCGACATTCGATTGCACGGACTGGTGTGCCTTGCCCAGCACTTCGGTGACACTGGCGATCTTCTGCCCGATCTGGACCCCGCCGATACTGACGGTTGCGTTGAGCGATCGTTCCCGGGTCTCCAGCACATGGTTGGCGAATGCATTGCGCACCGATTCGGCCAGGGCCAGGGTCGCGTTGAAATCGCTTCCGCGGCGCAATACCGCCAACTGGTGTTCACCAAAGCGTGCGGCGATGTCGTTCTCGCTCAGCACGCCCTGCAGGCGCTGGGCGCAGGCGGCGATCAGGTCGTCGGCCGCATCCAGGCCGATGTCTTGCAGCAGGTGGGCGAAATGATCAGGTTCCACCAGCAGCAAGCCATGGCTGGTCGCGTTGCGCGCAGCATCGGCGACCGTGTCCTCCAGCTCCCGCAGGAAGGTCGCCCGGTTGAGCAAGCCGGTGGCGTTGTCGCGATGGCGCAGAGCTTCCATCTCCCGCACCAGTTCCGGATCCAGCTCCTGTCGGCGCAATACGACTTGCTGGCAGGTTTCCCCCTCGTAACTGGCGGGAGTGAACTCCATCACCGCCGGGAAGCTGCTGCCATCGCTGGCGCAGGCCTCGGTCTCATACCGCGGTGGTGCCGACTCGCCCTTGCCCAGTCGTTTCAGCAGCTGTTTGAACTCGTCGACGTGCTGTGGAGCAATCATGTCGAGCAGCGACATTCCCTCGATGTCCTCGAACGAGTCGAACCCGAACGTCTCCAGATAGGCATCGTTGGCGCGGATGTGCATGCCTTCGTGGATATAGGCGATGGGGTCGCGCGACGAGTCGATCAGGGCATCGCAGCGACGTTCGGTTTCGCGTACCTGCGATTCCAGCCGACGCAGGTCGCGGCGCGCTTCCAGGTCGGACCATTCACGGCGCACGACCGTCTCGATATGTGCCAGGCGGTTGCGCAGGGCGACTGCGCGCGCCCCCGTCGCGATGACATTGACCAGGCTGTCGCCGTCAATGGAGTCCAGCAACACCACCACCGGCAGGTCCTTGCCGGTGGCGTCGACCTGCGCCATCACCTGGGCCAGCGGAACGATATGCGCATCGTTGGCCACCAGGACCAGATCGTGGGGTTGATTGGCCAACAGGGCGGCGAAATCCGCTTCGTGTTCAGGACGGCTGGGGCGCACGGCAATACCACTGTTGCGCAAGCCGTTGGTAATGCCTTCGGCAGCCTCCACGCTGTCGTCGACGATCAGCAGCCTGAGCATCGTGTTCTTCACCGCCTGCATGTTGTCCCCTTGGTCCGGATGGATCGACGATTGCCGCGCAGCCACGCGGACCGTTGCATTGAAATCGGATGGTGCCCCGACCGTGGAAGTGCTGTCCGCAACCACGGCATTGTTGTCAGTTTGTACCAGCATGATGCCCCCCTTGCGCTGCCGGACGCGTGACTTGATGCCCATTGGTGGCTGGGCACCCGCGCCTGGCGAAGTGCCGCAACACGGGCTCGATCCGGTCAGCTTGTGACAGCTTATGCCAGAACCTGTCCCAAGCGTCCATGCATGCGCATCAGGTTGAGACGTCGGTTGCGGTCTACAACGGTCTTTTGCCGCTGTCGCCGGCGGTTTCACGGACCAGCCGCGGGACCAGGTAACCCGAGAGCCGGGCGCACAGTGCTGCGTGCAGTTCACGGGCCCGCTGGTCACTGACCTCGAAATGGGCCGCGCCCTGGACGCGATCCAGTTGGTGGAGGTAATACGGCAACACCCCAGCGGCAAACCCGCGCTCGCTCAGCGCGGCCAAGGCGTCGACCGAATCGTTCACCCCGCGCAACAGCACTGCCTGGTTGAGTACCGTGGCGCCGGTGTTGCGCATTCGAGCGACGGCGGCATCGACATCGGCATCGAATTCATTTGCGTGGTTGGCGTGAAGAACCACCGCGACCGGCCAGGGCAGGGTGCACAGCCAGTCCTGTAGCGCCTGGTCGACACGCTCCGGCAGCACCACCGGCAGCCGGGTGTGTATCCGCAGGCGCTTGATATGGGCGATGTCGGTGAGCGCGGTGGTGAGTTCGGCGAGTTTTGCACTCGACAGCGACAGCGGGTCGCCACCCGACAGGATCACCTCGTCGATCGTGGGGTCGGCGCGAATCAGCGCGACCGCCTCGGACCAGCCACCGGCCGCGGCGGTCTCCTGCGCATACGGGAAATGGCGCCGGAAGCAATAGCGGCAATTGATGGCGCAGCTGCCGGTGCTGACCAGCAAGGCGCGCCCGCGATACTTCCGGATCACCCCGCTGCCGGCCTTGGCCGCCCCGTCACCCACCGCATCCAGGCTGAAGCCTGGGCTTGGCTGCATTTCCGCATCCAGCGGCAGGACCTGGCGAAGCAGGGGGTCGTGCGGGTCGCCGTGGCGCATACGGGCGACGAACCCACGCGGCACGCGCAGCGCGAACTGGCTCGCGGCGGCGTCGGAGATGCCCATTGCGGCGGGATCCAGGCCGAGCAGGTCGAGCAGCTCGCGCGGGTCGCGCACCGCGTCGCGCCACAGCTGCTGCCAGCGAGGTGGTCGCGAAGGGGCTGGCTGCATGGCGATGGGGGCTGCGGGTATCATTCGGTTCCAGTTTCGCTTGTGACCGGCGTGACCGGAGACAGCCAGATATTCTAGCGGCCCGCGGCACAGCACGGGCCGCGCCATCATTGCCATCTACAGCGCAGGAGTTTCAGCATGGCCTCTTACGGCATGAACGACGTAAAAAACGGGATGAAGATCATGGTCAACAATGACCCGTGCGTCATCGTCGATACCGAGTACGTCAAGCCGGGCAAGGGCCAGGCATTCACCCGGGTGAAGTACCGCAGCATCAAGTCCGGCCGCGTGCAGGAAGTCACCATGAAGGCGACCGACTCGCTCGAGGCCGCCGACGTGATGGATACCGACATGCAGTTCCTGTATGCCGACGGCGAGCATTGGCACTTCATGGACCCGACCAACTTCGAGCAGGTCCAGGCCGACAAGAACGGCGTCGGCGACGCCGCCAAGTGGTTGAAGGGCGAAGAGGATTGCATCGTGACCCTGCTCAGCGGCACGCCGATCTTCGTGACCCCGCCGAACTTCGTCGAGCTGAAGATCGCCGAGACCGACCCCGGCGTGCGCGGCGATACCTCGGGCGGCGGTGGCAAGCCGGCCACCCTGGAGACCGGCGCAGTCGTGCGCGTGCCGCTGTTTGTCGGCCAGGACGAGATCATCAAGGTGGACACCCGCTCCGGCGAGTACGTCAGCCGCGTCAAATGACCAGGTAAACAAGAGAACCCATGCACACTGACATCCCGGCCCAGCCCTGCGACCTGTTGATCGAAGCCGGTTGGGTCGTACCGATCCAGCCGCACGGCGTTGTTCTTGAAGACCACGCCGTCGCTGTGACGGACGGCGTCATCATGGCAGTCTTGCCGACAGCCGAGGCCCGCACGCGTTACAGCCCGAAGGAAACCGTCTCGCGCCCCGACGCGGTGCTGATGCCGGGCCTGGTCAATGCCCACACCCACAACCCGATGACGCTGTTGCGCGGTGTTGCCGACGACCTGCCCCTGATGGAGTGGCTGCAAGACCACATCTGGCCGATCGAGGCCGAGGTGATCGGCCCCGAGTTCGTGGCGGACGGCGTGACCCTGGCCATTGCCGAGATGTTGCGTGGCGGCACCACCTGCGCCAACGATAACTACTTCTTCCCCGACGTCCAGGCCGTGGTCTACAAGCAACATGGTTTCCGGGCCCGGGTCGGCTTGCCGGTCATCGACTTCCCCACGCCTTGGGCGGCCAGTGACGATGAGTACTTTGACCGTGCCGGGGAGGTCCACGACCAGTGGCGCAATGACCCACTGGTGTCGATGGCATTCGTCCCGCACGCGCCGTACACCGTCTCCGATGCCAGCTTCGAGCGGATCCGGATGCTGTCCGACCAGCTCGACATCCCGGTCCACCTGCATTGCCACGAGACCGCGCACGAGGTCGCCGAGTCGCAACTGAAGTACGGTCAGCGTCCGCTGGCGCGGCTGGACCGGCTTGGGCTGGTCAATGACCGCCTGATTGCGGTGCACATGACCGACTTGCTCGACGAGGAGATCGCGCTGTGTGCCGCGCGCGGCGTCAGCGTGGTGCATTGCCCGGAATCCAACCTCAAGCTGGCGTCCGGCTTTTGTCCGATCGGCAAGCTGGAGCAGGCCGGCGTCAATATTGCGATCGGCACCGATGGTGCGGCCAGCAACAACGACCTGGACATGTTCGGCGAGACCCGCACGGCAGCCCAGATGGCCAAGGCCGTGGCCGGCGATGCCGCAGCCTTCAGTGCCCCCAGTGCGTTGCGCGCCGCGACCCTGGGCAGCGCGAAGGCCATGGGGCTGGATACGCAGATCGGATCGATCGAGATCGGCAAGCAGGCCGACCTGGTGTGCGTCGACATGAGTCAGATCGAGAGCCAGCCGCTGTTCAACGTGGTCTCGCAACTGGTTTACGCCACCGGCCGGCATCAGGTGACCGACGTGTGGATCGGCGGCAAACCAAAACTGCGTCAACGCGAGCTGGTCGGGCTTGATGCGGCGGCGCTGATCGCCAATGCAAGACAATGGCGTCAACGGATCTCCGCGATCCATCCTTGAGCCGCCACGATCCTGGAACCGAATCCGATGACTGCACCATCCGCCACGCCCAATGACAACTTCCACCAGACCGAGCTGGACAAGTTCGGTGCGCTGGCCAACCGCTGGTGGGACCCGCAGGGCCCGCAAAAGGCGCTGCATGCGCTGAATCCGGCTCGCCTGGGTTATGTCGCTGCGCGTCGTCCACTGGCGGGCGCCGACATGCTGGATGTGGGGTGTGGTGGCGGCTTGCTCAGCGAAGCGCTGGCACGCGAGGGCGCGCGGGTGACGGCGATCGATCTGGCGCCGGAGCTGGTCAAGGTTGCCCGGTTGCACGGGCTGGAGAGCGGCGTGGAGGTCGACTACCGGGTGCAGTCGGTCGAATCACTGGCAGTTGAAATGCCGGCGCGGTTCGACGCGGTGACCTGCATGGAGATGCTGGAGCACGTACCCGACCCGGGCGCGATCATCCAGGCCTGTGCGAGCCTGCTCAAACCGGGTGGTCGCCTGTTCGTGTCCACGCTCAACCGGACCCCGGCCGCGTTTGCGTTGGCGATCGTCGGGGCCGAATACGTCGCCCGTCTGCTGCCCAAGGGCACCCACCGCTACCGTGACTTCATCAAGCCGTCCGAGCTGGGCGCCTGGTTGCGTGAGGCGGGGCTGCAACTGGAGGATGTCAGCGGCTTGATGTATGAGCCGTGGCGCAACGCAGCGCGGGTGGTGAAGCGCACGGATATCAACTACCTGGCCTGCGCACGCAAACCCGAATGACCGCAAAATTTCCCCGGACCGTCCTGTTCGACCTTGACGGCACGTTGCTTGACAGTGCGCCGGACATGCTGGCGGCGATCAACGCGATGCGCGTCGAGCGGAGTTTGCCGCCGATGCCCATGGACGGCTTGCGCCCGCACGTATCAAAAGGCGCACGTGCGATGGCCGCCGCCGCGTTTCCCGATGTCGACCCGGCGCAGCGCGAGACATGGATTCCGGCTTTCCTGGATCACTATCAGCGCCAGCTCGGCCGTCACGGCCAACCGTTCGAGGGAATCGAGGCGATGCTGGCGAAGCTGGAATCGGCGGGCAGTAGCTGGGGCATCGTCACCAACAAGCCCGAGTACCTGGCTGCCCAGTTGATTCCGTTATTGGGGTGGCAGGACCGTTGCGCGGTGTTGATTGGTGGCGACACGCTGCCGGCGCGCAAGCCCGATCCCTTGCCGCTGGTCACTGCTGCGCAGCGCATGGGCATTGCCCCGGCCGATTGCGTGTATGTCGGCGACGACGAACGCGACATCATCGCGGCGCGCGCCGCCGGCATGCCTTCGGTGGTGGCGTTATGGGGCTATCGGCTGCCCGGTGATGATCCTGCGGCCTGGCGGGGCGACGTGATGGTCGCGTCACCGGAGCAGTTGTGGGAAGCGTCTGCATGGCCGTCGACGTCATCCCCATCGACATCAGGGTCATCGAGGTCATGAGCATCAAGGGCGCTCCGGACGCGAAACGGCCCGTCGCCGACGAAGGCGAGGCCCAGACACTGGACAATTTCATCGGGAAATGGCGAGCTCGCTGGCCCGAATGGAGTGTCGCTGAGGTTTTCGTGACGCGTTCCGAACGCGAGTGCGCGCTGGCCTGGGCCACGCTCCAACAAGAACTGACCGATGCCGCATGGGGCGGCAGCGACCCGCGGCCAGGCGCTGCCAAACTGTCCTGGTGGCAGGAAGAGCTGGTTGGCTGGGGCCGTGGCGCGCGTCGGCATCCGCTGGGCGTGGTGTTGCAGCGCTACCCGGCGCCATGGGACGGTTTGGCGGCTGAACTGCCAGCGCTGGCCAATAGCCGCGACCGGCCCGTCAGCATCGACGAAGCGTTCGGCGGGTTGTCATCGGTCGCCAATGCGATCGCCAACATCGATGCGGCGCTGTTTGCCGTCGCCGGCAATGAGGGCGATGGGGAGGTGGTGATGGCAACCCTGCTGCACGCCCGTTTTGCGCAGCCCGGTGATGCCCACGTACCACTGGACATGCTGGCCCTGGCGGGTGCTGGCGACCCGCGGGCGGCATGGGCGAACGAGCTGGCCAGGCGATGGCCGGACCACCTCGCCGCGAGCCGTTGCCGGCGCCTGTGGGCAGGATTGGCGAAAGCGCGCCTGCAGGCGTCTGATCCCGACCGGCCGCTATCGCCCTGGGCGACGTTGTGGCTGGCTTGGAACGCGGCACGCCACTGAGTCGATTCGGCGTTATGCTCGGAGCATACGCAGGCTAGGGGGGCGGAATGGGGTTTTGCTGGGGTCAGCGCTATCGCAGGGCAGCATGGCTGGGTCTGGCCATGGCCTGTCTGTTTGCGTTGTTGTCGCTCGCCTCGGGCGGCTCCGGGGCCGCTGCACCGACATTGAATCCCGACATCCGGTCAGGTTTGGCATCGGTGACGGTCGCCCGGCTGGACGCCGATCCGACGGCCATGCAAGTCAGCGCCGGCGAGAGGGATGACGATTTTGTCACCCTTCCCGACGACATCATCCATGCGTCAGAGCGATCGCCGCGCTGGTGGCGGGTGACGGTGGACCGCGTCGCTCCCGGATTGTCTGCAGCCGGCATGTTCGATGCACCGCTTTTGGTGATGCGATCGCCGTACATGACACGTGTCGAGGTCTGGCGGCCGGGACACACCACACCGTCGATCCATGCGCGGGTGGGGCCGGAAGCCGACCTGGGTTACTCGACCCGGGCGCTGGTGTTTCCCCTGACGGACGGGGTGATGGCCGGGGATTCAATCTACCTGCGGGTCCACGCTCCCGCGACGGTCTCGATGCCGGTCTCGATAGATACGCTGAGTGCGGTCCACGAGGCCGACCTGGTCCACGTGGCATGGCGGACGGCGCTGCTGGGCAGCCTGATGCTGTTGGCGGTACTCGCATTGGGGCTGTGGATCGGCATTGGTGAGCGCAGTTACGCCTACCTGTTGTTGACGCTGCTTGCGCAAGCTGCTTATTTTGCGACTTCCGGCGGGGAGATCCGCCTGCTCCCAAGCCTGGCCGCGTTACTCGGTCACGACCCCCGGATTCCGCGGCTGTTTGCCGTCGTTGCGGTTTTGTCCAGCCTGGTCTTCGTTGGCAGGTATCTGGATCTGCGCGTGCGCCAGCCTGTGATGCAGCAATTGCTTGCACTGTGCGGCGCGTTGTTCGGCGCACTGGCACTGGCCGCACTGGCCAACGCCGCCAGCTGGATCGCCACGACCATCAATCTGGCCTTGCTGTTGGCGACTGGGCTGGTATGGATTGCCACCGTGGTCGGCTGCCTGCGCCGCTATCGGCCGGCCTATGTGTTGTTGCTGTCGATATTGCCGATGACAACCTTGATGCTGTTTGAGGTCGGCACGATGGCCGACCTTTGGCCAGCGCCGCCCTGGTTGGATCACGTGTTTCCGATGACGATTGCGATGTCCGGGCTGATCATCCTGATCGGGCTCAGCGATACCATGCAGCAGTTGCGGCGCGATCGTGACCATGCCAGCCAGTTGGCGGGGTTTGATGCATTGACCGGTGCAATGTCGCGCCAGGCGATAGAAACGCGATTGTGGACTTGCGTCTCGGAGTCGCGCAGCAATGGCTTTCCCCTGTCGGTGTTGTTCCTGGATGTCGATAATTTCAAGCAGATCAATGACGGATTTGGGCACGGTGTCGGCGACACTTGCCTGAAGGTCATCGTCCTGCGTATCCGCAATCGCTTGCGTACCTACGACCTGCTCGGCCGCTGGGGCGGTGACGAATTACTTGTAGTGCTGCCCAACACCCGTTTGGCTGAGGCGGTGGGCGTTGCCGAGAACCTGCGGTCGGCGGTCAGTTCAAGGGCGCTGTCGATCGACGGCCAATTGCTCGACGCCACCCTCAGTCTGGGCGTGGTCGAGCTTGTCGGGGACGAGAACGCTGAACAGCTGCTGGAGCGCGCGGATGCTGCGCTGTACGCGAGCAAGTCCGCCGGCCGTAACCGGGTGACCGGCAGCCGGTCGTTGCATGTGGCGCGAACGACGTCATCGTGAGCAACACGAAACTGGTTGGCACGCAACGGCCTGCACAACCAGTGCAGCGATCATTTGCCCCGGTCGAGAACCAGTAGCGGGTCGATCCGCACGTCCAGCCAGTTCATCCCCCAGTGCAGGTGTGGCCCGGTGGCGCGCCCGGTCGCGCCGACGGCGCCAATGACCTGGCCCTGCTCGATCATGTCGCCGGTCGAGACATCCATGCGCGACAGATGCAGGAAGTTGGAGCTGATGCCGTGGCCATGATCCAGCACGATGGTGCCGCCGGTCAGGTACAGGTCGTCGCTGAACGAAATCACGCCGGCGGCCGGCGCCTTGACCGGCGTGCCGCTGGCAACGGCGATGTCCATGCCCGAATGGGCCGAGCCGGGCGTTCCGTTGTAGATGCGCTGGTTGCCGAACCGGCCGCTGATCCGCCCGCGAACCGGCCAGATGAACTCTTGCGCGAAGCCGGTGCGTGCGTCGTCGCGGGTCCGCGCCGCGGCGACGGCGGCCTGTTCGCGGGCAATGCGCTTGGCGATTGCGGGCGGAGGTGTGACCGTCTTGCCGGGCACACCGTTGACGCGCTCGGTCGGGAAGTCACGCGGTGTGATGGTGATGCTGACCGATTGCTGCCGACCATTGGCTCCTGACACCTGCAGGATTACGGGGCCGGTCTCGTCACGGGCGATACCGAATGCAACCGTTCCGTAGGACGTGACCCGCAGGTCACGGCCGGCGTAATGGACGGTGCTGCCGGAGGGCACTTTGCCAATGACCAGAGAGCCCTGGGGAACGGAACCGGGGAACACGACGCGGCGATCGGCCTGCACCGCTTCCACTGCTGGCAGCCGGGTGTCCTGCGATGAACCGGCGGCGCAGGCTGGCCTTGTCGTGCTTCCGGCACCGACAATAAACGCCAGCGCAACCACCAGTGGCATTGCCCTCATCGATCAAAAACCAGGCGCTGGCCGTTGGCGGCGCCCACCAGCTGGCTGCCGTCCCATGCGAGCACGCCATTGACCCAGGTCGATGCAATCCGGGTATGGAAAGTGCGGCCCTCGAACGGCGACCAGCCGCATTTTGACAACACGTCTTCACGCCGAACAGTGAGCGGCTTGTCATCGATCAGGACCAGGTCGGCAGCGTAGCCTTCGCGCAGGAAGCCACGACCCTTGACGTCGAACAGCTGCGCCGGCGCATGGGCGAATTTCTGCACCACCTGGGCGGTGCTCAGGTGACCCTCGTGGACCAGTTCCAACGCCGCATTGAGTGCGTACTGGACCAGCGGCAGGCCACTGGGCGCCTTGGTATAGGGCCGTTGCTTCTCTTCCAGCAGGTGCGGCGCGTGATCGGTGGCGAGCACATCGATGACATCGTCGGCAAGGGCGCGGACCAGTGCCTCGCGGTCTGCCGGGTCCTTGATCGCCGGGTTGCACTTGATCAGGTGGCCGAGCTGGGCATAGTCATTGCGGTCAAAGCGCAGGAAGTGGATGCAGGTCTCGGCGGTGATCTGCTTGCGACTGCCGTCGGCGCGGACGAGTGGGCCGGCCTCGAACAGCGCCAGTTCATCGGCAGTCGAGATGTGCAGAACATGCAACCGGGTGCCATGCCGGCGTGCCAGCGAGATCGCCAGCTGGGTCGACTTCATGCACGCCTCGCGTGAGCGGATGTCGGGATGGCACTCGGGCGGGATGTCGTCGCCGTACTTCGCCTTGTAGACGGCGGTGGCGGCCTCGATCATGGGCGTATCTTCGCAGTGGGTGATGATCGGTGTGGGCACGTCGCGGAATACCGCGTCCAGCACCACCGGATCGTCCACCAGCATGTTGCCGGTGGACGCGCCCATGAACACCTTGACCCCGGGCGCACTCAGCGGATCCAGACGCTGGATGGCCTCCAGGTTGGTGGTGCTGGTGCCCATGTAGAAGCCATAGTTGCCGCGTACCCTGCCGGCCGCACGCTGGTACTTGTTCTCCAGTGCTGCTGCATCCAGGGTCGGCGGGCTGGTGTTGGGCATGTCCATGAAGCTGGTCAGTCCACCGGCAACCGCGGCGCCGGATTCAATTTCCATGTCGGCCTTGTACTCCAGGCCCGGCTCACGGAAGTGGACCTGGTCGTCGATCATGCCAGGCAGCAAGCGGCGACCGTTTGCGTCGATCATGGTCTCGTTGGTCCGGCCGGAAAGGCCACTGCCGATCTGGGTGATCCGTCCCTCCTCGAAGCGCAGGTCGCCCTCGAATTCACGGCCCTCGTTGACGAGACGGGCATTGACGATAAGCGTTGATGGCGCGGTCATGGGGATCCTTTTGGGCGAGTTGTCGGGGACGAGTCAGCGCGCGGGCGGCACCGGGTCGTTGCCGCCCGGATGCAGCGGGTGGCACCGTAGTATCCGCTTCAATGCAAGCCAGCTGCCCTTGAAGGCGCCAAACCGGGCGATGGCCTGTATCGCGTACTCCGAGCACGTGGGATGAAACCGGCAACGCGGTCCCAACAGCGGGCTGACCCAGCGTTTGTAGCCTCGCAGCAAGGCGATGAGCAGACGGTCGATCACGGTTTCTCGAATACGGGCACGAACGACGGATGGAGGGTAGGATGGGCCGGATCCGTGCCCGACCCGGTCGGGGTCGAAGGCAGTTTGCCATCAGACCCCGCGTAAACCTGAAACACCTTGTTTGTGACGAGGTTGCCGCAGGTGCCGGAGCAGGGTATAACAGCGCGCTTTCCCGTCACAAGGGAATCAACATCAAGGACAGTTGCTCGTGGCAATGAAAAAAACCGCGACGAAGGTCGCCAAAAGCAGTAAAAAGGCCGTCAAAACAGTCGCCGTGAAAAAATCCGCGGCGGTGAAAAAAGGCGTTGTCAAGAAGGCTGTGGCAGTGAAGAAGCCGGCTGCCAAGAAGGCCGCGGCGGTGAAGAAACCAGTCGCCAAGAAGACCGCGACGGTGAAGAAGCTGGTCGCCAAGAAGGCTGCGGCGGTGAAGAAACCGGTCGTCAAGAAAGCCGCGACGGTGAAGACGCCGGCCGCCAAGAAGGTTGCGGCAGTGAAGAAGCCAGTCGCCAAGACGGTGGCTGTAGAAAAATCCAGGGCGCCGGTCGCGAAGAAGACGGCAGAATCGCCGGCACCCCGTTCAGCCGTGCCGGTCAGGCGACGGCTGGGCAAGGTGGCCGTCGCCGTTGCGGCCAAGTCGCAAACCCCCACCCCCCGAGGTAAAGTCAAAGTCGTGCCATATAAAACAGAAAAAGGCAGTGGCCGTCCGATCGTCCCCAAGGGCTATACGCCCAGTGACGACGAGGAGTACATGAGTCCCTTGCAGCTGGAATACTTCCGTCAGCGTCTATTGCAGTGGCGGGAAGACCTGGTTGAGGAGTCCAAGCAGACCATCGAAAACCTGAAGGACGAAGTCCGGGATGTCGGTGACGAGGCTGAACGAGCCACCCGCGAAACCGAAAACTCCCTGGAACTGCGTACCCGCGACCGCTATCGCAAGCTGATCAGCAAGATCGACAGTACGTTGAAGCGTGTCGACTCGGGCGAGTACGGTTTTTGCGCCGACACCGGCGAGGAGATCGGGTTGGAGCGCATGGATGCCCGGCTTACCGCCGAGCGGACGCTTGATGCACAGGAGCGTTGGGAGCACTTGCGCAAGCAAATGGGCGACTGAGCCACTGGATTGATCCAAGGAAAAACCCCGCCAATGCGGGGTTTTTTATTTCAGCGTGGATGGCATGTGCAGCCAGCCTGACCTGTGCACGTCAACGCTCCGGCTCGCCGCCAAGTTGCGCCGTGGCCTGCGCCTGGATGAAGCCAAGCAACGCGGCCAGGCCATTGCTCCGAGTGGGCGAAAGGTGCTTGGCCAGGCCGATGTCGGTGATGTAGCTGGCCCCGGTCCCTGCGATCTCGGCCGCACTGCGGCCCGAGTAGACCCGCAGCGCCAGGTAGACCAGGCCGGAGACGATGGCTGAATCGCTGATGGCGTGGAAATCCAGCTTGTCGGCATCGCCTTGGGCGACGATCCAGACCAACGACTGACAGCCATGCAGGCGGTGTTCTTCGGTCTTCCACTCCACTGGCAGGTCCGGCAGCTTGCGGCCCAGGTCAATCAGGTACTGATAGCGTTGCGACCAGTCGTCAAAGAATGCGAACTCGTCACGGATGGCGTCTTGAGCCTCGGTGGTAGTGGGTTCAAGCGGGAACGGTGTGGCAATCACGGCATCAATCCTGGTGGCGGCTACTGTTGTCGCGGCGCCAGCGTACGCCCGCCGGGGTGTCTTCCAGCAGTATTCCATCGCCTGCGAGCCGGTCGCGGATGGCGTCGGCACGGGCGAAGTCCCGGGCCTGTTTGGCCGCGCCGCGCTCATCGACCAACGCCTGGATACGCGCATCGTCGCCGTCGTCATCGGCGTTACCGGCGAACCAGCTTTGGGGGTCTTGCTGCAACAGCCCCAGGGCCAGGCCGGCACCCAGCAACTCGCCCTTGAGCCGGGCCCTGTCGTCGACCGCTACCGCCTTGCGTGCCTGGCCGGCGATCCGGGCGAGTTCGGCCAGCGCCTGCGGGGTGTTGAGGTCGTCGTCGAGGATGGCCTCCAGACTCGCCGGGATCGTGGCCGTCGCCTCGGTATCGGCCAGCGCACGCAGCGTCCCATACAGCCGGTCGAGCGTCCGCACGCTTTGCTCGATCAAGCCGTCCGACCAGTCCAGCGGTTGCCGGTAGTGCGCCGACAGCAACGCGTAACGCAGGGCTTCCGGTGGGTGGGCGAGAACCAGGTCGTGGATCTTCTCGATGTTGCCCAGTGACTTGGACATCTTGCTGCCACCAAAATTCAGCATCCCGTTGTGCAGCCACCACCGGGCGAACGGCTTGCCGCCATGGGCGCATTCGCTTTGGGCGATCTCGTTTTCATGGTGCGGGAACTGCAGGTCGACGCCGCCGGCATGGATATCGATCGTCTCGCCCAGGTGTGCGGCCGCCATCGCGGAGCACTCGATGTGCCAGCCGGGGCGACCGTAACTCCATGGCGACTCCCAGCCGGGCAGCGCCTGGCCCGGCGCTGATTCAGAATCTGACCCCGCGCCCGCGCCCGGGCCCGGGCCCGCGCCGTTGCCGGAGGGCTTCCACAGCACGAAGTCGCCCGGATCGCGTTTGTAGGGGGCAACCTCGACCCGCGCGCCGGCCAGCATGTCCTCGGTGTGGCGGCGCGACAGCTTGCCGTAGCCGTCGAAACTGGCGACGGAAAACAGCACGTGGCCCTCGGCGGCGTAGGCATGGCCGGAGTCGATCAGTTGCCCGATCATCGTGATGATCTCGCCGATGTGGGCGGTTGCTTCGGGCTCGATGTCCGGCGGCGCGACGCCCAGCGCCGCCATGTCGTCACGGTAGGCGGCCGAGAACCGATCGGTGATGACCGAGATCGGCACACCCTGGGCGTTTGCCGCGGCGTTGATCTTGTCGTCTACGTCGGTGATGTTGCGCGCGTAGGCCAACGCGCCGTAGCGCCGACGCAGCAACTGGGCCAGTACGCCGAACACCACCGGGCCGCGGGCGTTGCCGATGTGGACGTAGTTGTAGACCGTCGGGCCGCACACATACATCGTCGGGCGGGCAGAATCGAGCGGCGTGAACGGCTCTACCCGTCGGCTCAGGCTGTTGTAGAGGTGCAGGCTCATGGGGACAGGTCAATGGCGTTGCTCCATTCTAGCCTGCGCAGCTACCGGCCCGCGCGGAAGGTGCCGCACGACAGCATTGATTCAGCCGGCTGCCCTGATGGGCGAATACACTTGTCTCCTTGTGTTCTTCGAGTCCAGCGACACGATGAAGCGTTTGCGCCTTTCACTGACGATCCTGCTGTGTGCCTTGGTGATGGGTTCGGCGTGGGCGCAGGACACCACGGTGATCCAGGCCGAGAACGTCCGTTTCGCCTATGCCCAGGTGCTGCGGGTAACCCCGATCTACCAGACCCTGACCGCTACCAGCGTCGAGGAGCAATGCGTGCCGACCCCAGCGGATGAGGCTGACGGCGAGTCGCGCTTGGCGCGCGTGGTGGGGGCGGTCAAGGATGCGCTCAGCCGGCAGCCGACGGAGACGCGGGATGAAATGGCCGCGGCGGATTGCGAGGCGGTGTCCGTCGAGCGCGAATTCCGTCGCCCGATCGCCTACGACGTCGACTATGTGTACAAGGGCTCGAAATACCGCTCGCGCTTGCCCGATGATCCGGGTAACCGGTTGCGGATCCGGATCGGGGTGACTCCGGTGGTGTCAGGCTCGCGCAGTCAGTGACGGATGCTTGCTCCGCTGGCCGACACGTGCCAGCATGCCCTCCATCAATGAACCAGCTTCGCGCCCCTGCTGACATCCTGACTTCTGCCTACATGGCGGCGGGGATGACCTCGCGCGCGCGCCGACCGTTGTTGCCCACTGACCTGGCTGGGTAGCCGCTCGCACGCACGCCGCATCCGGCGTAACACGAAAAAGCCCAGCCTCCGAGCTGGGCTTTTTGTTTTTCTCTCCCACGGATCCCTCAGTCATGCCCATCAAGCACTTCCTCAACACCCAGGACTGGTCACGCCCCGAGCTCGATGCGCTGCTTGTGCAGGCGGCCGGGTTCAAGGCCGGCAAACCCGGCGGTCAGCTGCGCGGCCGGCCTTTGGAGGGCAAGTCGATCGCACTGGTGTTCTTCAACCCCTCGATGCGCACCCGGACCAGCTTCGAGCTGGGTGCATTCCAGCTCGGCGGTCATGCGGTGGTGCTGCAGCCGGGCAAGGACGCCTGGCCGATCGAGTTCGACCTGGGCACGGTGATGGATGGCGATACCGAGGAGCACATCGCCGAGGTCGCGCAAGTGCTGGGCCGCTACGTGGACCTGATTGGCGTGCGCGCGTTTCCGAAATTCGTCGACTGGTCGCTGGACCGCCAGGATCGGGTGCTCAGGAGTTTCGCGAAGTACTCCCCGGTGCCGGTGATCAACATGGAGACCATCACCCATCCGTGTCAGGAGCTGGCGCACGTGATGGCGCTGCAGGAGCATTTCGGCACGACCGACCCCGGATCGAGTCCGGGGCAGGTTCTGCGTGGCAAGAAGTTCGTGCTGACCTGGACCTACCATCCCAAGCCGCTCAACACCGCGGTCGCCAACTCGGCGCTGACCATCGCCACCCGGATGGGTATGGACGTGACGCTGCTGTGCCCGACGCCGGAGTACGTGCTGGACGAGCGTTACATGGGCTGGGCCGGACACAACGTGGCCGAGAGCGGCGGCTCGCTGGCGGTCAGCCACGACATCGAAAGCGCCTATGCCGGTGCCGACGTGGTCTACGCCAAGAGCTGGGGCGCGCTGCCGTACTTCGGTAACTGGGCGCCGGAAAAACCCATTCGCGACCGGTACCAGCACTTCATCGTCGACGAGGCGAAGATGGCGCTGACCAACGGCGCCGTCTTCAGCCACTGCCTGCCGTTGCGCCGCAACGTCAAGGCGACCGACGCGGTGATGGACTCGCCGCGGTGCATCGCCATCAACGAAGCCGAGAACCGCCTGCATGTCCAAAAATCCATCATGACCACCCTCATCAACCAACCGTAGGGCGGGTCTTGACCCGTCCTGCCTCGCCACGAGACAAACCATGACCGACAAGAACATCGTCCTCGCGTTTTCCGGGGGACTCGACACCAGTTTCTGCGTGCCGTACCTGCAAGAGCATGGTTACGCCGTGCACACCGTATTCGGCGATACCGGCGGCGTGGACGACGACGAGCGCGCCTTCATCGAGCAACGTGCGGCCGAACTGGGCGTCGCGTCCCACGTCACGGTTGATGGTGGCCCGGCGATCTGGGACGGATTTGTCAAACCGTTTGTATGGGCGGGCGAGGGCTACCAGGGGCAGTACCCGCTGCTGGTCTCGGATCGCTACCTGATCGTCGAGGCCACGCTGGCGCGCGCCGCCGAGCTGGGCACGCGTGTGATCGCGCACGGCTGCACCGGCATGGGCAACGACCAGGTCCGCTTCGATTTGGCGGTCAAGTCGCTGGGCGATTACGAGATCGTCGCGCCGATCCGCGAGATCCAGAAACAGCACACCCAGGTCCGCGCCTACGAGCAGGCCTATCTGGAGCAGCGCGGCTTTGGCGTGCGCGCCAAGCAGCAGGCCTACACCATCAACGAGAACCTGCTCGGTCTGACCATGTCCGGCGGCGAGATCGATCGATGGCAGGCCCCGGGCGAGGGCGCGACCGGCTGGTGCAAGCCGCGCGACGAGTGGCCGAACCAGCCATTGCGGGTGACGCTCGGCTTCGAGAACGGCGAGGCGGTCACGCTCGACGGTGAGAAGATCGCCGGGCACGTGATGCTCGCCAGGCTCAACGCCTTGTTCGCGCAATACGGCGTCGGCCGCGGTCTGTATACCGGCGACACCACCATCGGCCTGAAGGGCCGGATCATCTTCGAGGCGCCGGGCCTGACCGCGTTGCTGGTCGCCCACCGTGCGCTGGAAGAGGCGGTGCTGAGCAAGCAGCAGAACCGCTTCAAGCCCGAGGTCGCGCGCAAGTGGGTCGAACTGGTCTACGAGGGTTTCTTCCATGACCCGCTGAAGACCGACCTGGAGGCGTTCCTGGCTTCCAGCCAGTCGACCGTCAACGGCACGGTCGTACTGGAGACCCACGGTGGCATCGTCGACGCGGTCGCGATCGACTCAAAGCACATCCTCAACGCCAAGGGCGCGACCTACGCGCAGGCTGCCGACTGGGGCGTCGCCGAGGCCGAGGGCTTCATCAAGCTGTTCGGCATGAGCAGCACGCTGTGGGCGGAGGTCAATCGGAAGTGAGCCTGCTCCCCGACATCCTCCGCCACCTCGAAGCTCTGGTGTCATTCGACACCCGTAATCCGCCGCGCCGGATCGGCAGCGATGGCATCTTCGACTACCTGCGCGCACAACTGCCCGATTTCCGCATCGACGTCACCGATCACGGCGACGGCGCGGTGTCGATGCTGGCGGTGCGCGGCAACCCGCGCAGGCTGTTCAACGTCCACCTGGATACGGTGCCGGACTCACCGGCATGGACCGCAGATCCGCACGTTTTGCGTGTCACCGACGACCGCGCGATCGGTCTGGGTGCCTGCGACATCAAGGGCGCGGCGGCCGGCCTGCTGGCTGCCGCCGCTGTGACCAGGGGTGACGCCGCCTTCCTGTTCGGCACCGACGAGGAGGCCAACGACGCGCGCTGCATCCCGGCCTTCCTCGCCAGCGCACATGGCTTTACCGAGGCGGTCGTGGCCGAGCCCACCGGTTGCGAGGCGGTGTTGGCCCATCGCGGTATCAGCTCGGTGCTGATGCGGTTCCGCGGCAGTGCCGGCCATGCCTCCGGCGCCAACGCGATGGACGCCAGCGCGTTGCACCAGACGATGCGTTGGGGCAATCGTGCGCTGGACCTGGTCGAGGCGGAGTCGCATCAGCGCTTCGGTGGCCTGACCGGGTTGCGCTTCAACATCGGCAGGGTCGAGGGTGGGATCAAGGCCAACATGATCGCGCCCAGCGCCGAGGTCCGGTTCGGCTTCCGGCCGCTGCCGTCGATGTCGATCGACGGGCTGCATGCGCGTTTCGGCAGCCTGGTCGAGGCCGGGGCGGTTGAGCGTTACGAGGAAACCTTCCGTGGCCCGTCGCTGCCATCGGGCGCGGCTTCTATCGAGGGTGTTGCGACGGCCGAGGACCAGCGCCTGCAAGCGCGCGACCTTGCCGAGGCGCTCGACCTGCCGATCGGCAACGCGGTCGATTTCTGGACCGAGGCCTCGCTGTTTTCGGCCGCCGGCCTGACCGCGATGGTCTATGGGCCGGGCGATATCGCCCAGGCGCATACGGCCGACGAGTGGGTGGCGCTGGAGCAACTGCAACGCTACGTCGAATCCGTCGCGCGCATTCTTGACGCCAACATCCCATGACCATTCCCCCCACCTCCCACGACATCCAGACCCGCCAGACCATCGTGCGGCTGCTCTCCAGCATGGCCAGCGCGAAGGAGATCAGCCAGTACCTCAAGCGCTTCTCGCAGCTCGATGCGGCGCGCTTCGCGGTGGTCAAGGTTGGCGGCGCGGTGCTGCGCGACGACCTCGATGCGCTGACCTCGTCGCTGGCGTTCCTGCAGGACGTTGGCCTGACCCCGATCGTCGTCCACGGCGCCGGCCCGCAGCTGGACGAGGCGATGGCCGCCGCCGGCATCGAGAAGCAGACCGTCAACGGCCTGCGCGTCACCTCGCCGGAGGCGTTGGCGGTGGTGCGTCGCGTCTTCCACAGTCAGAACCTCAAACTGGTTGAAGCATTGCAGCGCGGCGACGCACGCGCGACCTCGATCGTGTCGGGTGTGTTCGAAGCCGACTACCTCGACCGCGACACCTACGGGTTGGTGGGCGAAGTCAAGCGGGTCGACCTGGCGCCGATCCAGGCCAGCCTGCAGGCCGGCTCGATCCCGGTGATCGCCAGCCTCGGCGAGACCGACGGCGGCCAGATCGTCAACATCAACGCCGACTTCGCCGCCAACGAACTGGTGCAGGTACTGCAGCCGTACAAGATCGTGTTCCTGACCGGCACCGGCGGCCTGCTCGACGAGCGCGGCCGGGTGATCGATTCGATCAACCTGTCGACCGAGTACGAGCACCTGCTCGCGCAGCCGTGGGTCAACGGCGGCATGCGGGTCAAGATCGAGCAGATCAAGCAGTTGCTCGACCGCCTCCCGTTGTCGTCATCGGTGTCGATCACCAAGCCGGCGGAGCTCGCGAAGGAATTGTTCACCCACAAGGGCTCGGGCACGCTGGTCCGGCGTGGCGAGCGGGTGTTGCAGGTCGATGCCTGGGACGCACTGGACCTGCCGCGCCTGCGCACGCTGATCGAATCCGCGTTCGGCCGCCGGCTGGCGCCGGACTATTTCGAGCGTACCGCGCTGCACCGCGCCTACGTCAGCGAGAACTACCGCGCCGCGATCATCCTCACAGACGTCGATGGCCACGCCTACCTCGACAAGTTCGCGGTGCTCGACGAAGCGCAGGGCGAGGGTCTCGGTCGCGCCGTCTGGCTGGTGATGCGCGAGCAGAATCCGCGGCTGTTCTGGCGCTCACGCCACGGCAACCCGGTCAATGCGTTCTATTACGCCGAGGCCGATGGCCACTACAAGCAGGAGCAGTGGAAGGTGTTCTGGTACGGACTTGATGATCTCGACGACGTCGCCCGCTGCGTCGCCCACTGCCGCGATCGCGCGCCGACCCTGCTTGAACCCCTGGAGGCCGCATGAGCATCCGGCCCCTGCATGGACGGCATTTTCATGACTGAACCATCCATCAAGATTGGCATCGTCGGTGCGCGTGGCCACGTCGGCGTCGAACTGATCCGGCTGGTCGCCGTGCACCCGCGGTTCGAACTGGCCTTTGTGTGCTCGCGCGGACTTGATGGTCAGCGTGTTGCCGACCATAGCGATACCTACACCGGCGATCTTCGCTTCAGTGCGCCGAGTTTCGGACAACTGCCGACATTGGGTGCTGACGCCGTGGTGCTGGCGCTACCCAATGGCAAGGCCGCGTCATGCGTCGAAGCTTTCGACAAGGCGGCTGGCGGCGATGGGGCGGCTGGCCCGGTGATCATCGATCTGTCAGCGGACTATCGCTTTGACAACCGTTGGTACTACGGTTTGCCCGAGCTGACGCGGGACAGCTACGAAGGCCAGCGACGCATCAGTAATCCCGGCTGCTACGCCACCGCGATGCAACTGGCGATCGCGCCGATGCGGGACGTCCTGGACGGGGCGGTGCAATGCTTCGGCGTGTCCGGGTATTCCGGTGCCGGCACCGCGCCGTCGGACAAGAACGACCCGGAAAAGCTGCGCGACAACCTGATTCCGTACGCGCTGACCGGCCACGTGCATGAGCGCGAGGTGGCGGATCGCCTCGGTCATCCGATCGAATTCATGCCGCACGTGGCGCCGCATTTTCGCGGCATCACGATCACCGCCAACCTGCATTTGGCGCAGGCGTTCGATCGCGACGAAGTGATCGAGCGCTACCGCCAGCGCTATGCCGATGAACCGCTGGTGCGCGTGCTCGACGAAGCGCCGTGGGTCAGCGCGATCGCCGGCGCGCATCATGTGGACGTGGGCGGATTTACCCTGTCCGACGATGGGCGACGGCTGGTGGTGGTCGCAACCGAAGACAACCTGCTCAAGGGCGCTGCGACGCAGGCGCTGCAGAACCTCAACCGGGCGTTCGGCTTGCCCGAGCTGACCGGAATCCCAGGGTAGGGCGGGTTTCAACCCGCCAACGTTATCGATGAAATGGCGGGTTGAAACCCGCCCTACAGGCCCCCCATCAACGGTAGAGACATCATGACCGACCTCCTCTGGCAAAAACCCGGCGTCAAGGTCGACGCGCGCATCCAGCAGTTCTGCGCCGGCGACGACGTTATCCTCGACCGCGAGTTCTTCGGGTTCGATATCCAGGCCAGCGTCGCGCATGCCGAAGGGCTGCAGCAGATCGGGATCCTCGACGCGGATGAACTGGCCGGGATCATCCGCGAACTTGATGTACTGGCGAAGGATTTCGAGGGAGGCGGGTTCGTGCTCGACGCCACCTACGAGGACGGCCATTCCGCGATCGAGGCGCGCTTGATCGAGAGACTCGGCGACGCCGGCCGCAAGATCCACACCGGCCGTAGCCGCAACGACCAGGTCCTGGTCGCGACCCGTCTGTGGCTCAAGGATCGGCTGCTCAGGTTGAGTGCGCTATGCCGCGAAAGCGCCGAGGTCGCATTGGCCCGGGCCGAGGTCGAGGCAAGCCTGCCGCTGCCGGGCTATACCCACCTGCAACGCGCCGTGGTGTCTTCGGCGGGCATGTGGTGGTCGGCGTGGGCGGAGGGTTTTATCGACGACGCCATCCGCGCGCGCGACACCCTGGTCTGGGTCGACGCCAACCCGCTCGGCAGTGCCGCCGGATATGGCGTCAACTTGCCGCTCGCACGCGAGCACACCACCCAGGCGCTCGGTTTCGGCCGGATGCAACTGTCGGCCACCTATGCCCAACTGTCGCGTGGCAAGTTCGAGATGGCGGCGATCGAGGCGCTCGGTTCGGCGATGCTCGACCTGCGCCGGCTGGCCTGGGACCTGAGCCTGTTCACCAGCGCCGAGTTCGGCTTCGTCACGCTGCCGGCGCAGTACACCACCGGCAGCTCGATCATGCCGAACAAGCGCAACCCGGACGTCATCGAGTTGATGCGCGCCAGCTACGCCAGCGTTGCGGCTGGGCGAACCGAGGTCGAACAGCTGCTGTCGCTTCCGTCGGGTTACCACCGTGACCTGCAGTTCACCAAGGGTGCCATCTTCCATGCGTTTGGCCGTGGCCTGGGGGCGCTGGAATTGCTGCCTGACCTGCTGCGTAACCTGGAGTGGAAACCAGACGCGATGCGCGCGGCATTGGAGCCATCGATGTACGCGACCGACCTGGCGATCGATCTGGCCCGCGAAGGCGTGCCGTTCCGCAATGCCTACCAGCAGGCGGCCGATCCGGCGCGTTGGGCCACGGGCAATCCCGAAGCCAGCCTTGCCGCTCGCGTGTCACCCGGTGCGGCCGGAGAGTTGCGTCTGCAGACGCTCCGCGACCGTTTGCAACAACTGCCGTAGTGAGCGCGGCCCCACCACACGATGAACCGCATGCTGGGGTTGGCGGGGCTGAAGTGTTAGGCTCCGTCGCTTGGCAGATCCGGTTTTCCGGCGTCACTACTGACGTTCCGATGTTCGGATCCGCACTTTCCCGGCCCGCTGGCCGGGGGCGATGGCGCCGCAGGGTTGCCTTTCGCAGGACTGCTCCCCCACTGCAGGCAATACCCGTTCCACACGGGTCGGATGATTGCGGGAAGCGCCTGATTCGTCGATGCCTTGCTGCCTGGCAATGTTGATGCCAGGGCCTTGCCGGGTCCATCGCCCACTCGCGAACATTCCAATGGAGAGCCACCCAAACCGATGACTTCCATATTCCCCGAACAACCACTCCCGCCCTGGCGACGCGCGGTGATCAAGGTCGGCAGTAGTCTACTGACCGATGGCAAGGGCGGGCTGGGCAAGCGCAACGCCGCCGCGCTGGCCGGATTGATTGCCCGCTTTCGTGACCAGGGGCGCGAGGTGCTTCTGGTCTCGTCCGGTGCGGTCGCTGCGGGCCGAGGCTTGCTGGCCAATCACGGCATGGGCGTGACCCAACGCCAGGCGTTGGCCGCGATCGGGCAGACCCCGATGCTGGCGTTGTGGCAAGGGCTGGTCGAGCAGCCTGTTGCCCAGGTACTGCTCAGCCATGACGACTTGCGCAACCGGCGCCGCTACCTCAACGCACAGGCCACGTTGCACGAGCTGTTGCGCATCGGTGCGCTGCCGATCGTCAACGAGAACGATACCGTTGCCATCGACGAGCTGAAACTGGGCGACAACGACAACCTGGCCGCCGCGATTGCGACCCTGGTCGACGCCGACATCCTGCTGATCGCCACCGATACCGGCGGGCTCTACACCGCCAATCCCGGTGAGGACGCCAGCGCACGGCCGGTGCCGCGGATCGAGGAGATCACTCCCGAAATCATGCGCATGGCGCAGGGTGGTGCGGGCCTGCTCGGCACCGGTGGCATGTACACCAAGCTGGAAGCGGCGACCAAGACCGCTTCCGCGGGTATCGCGACGGCATTGTTCTGTGGCCACGATGCCCAGACCATTTCGGCGCTCGGCGAGGACCGCCTGCATGGCACGTTCATTCCGGCCCATGGTGATCGACTGCTCGCACGCAAGATGTGGCTGCGACACACCCCGCCAAGTGGCGGCGTGGTGCGCGTGGATGCGGGTGCCGCCAAGGCGCTGTCAGAACACGGCGCGTCGTTGCTGCCCGGTGGCGTGTTGTCGGTTGAAGGCGATTTCTCGCGCTCTGCCATGGTCGACGTGCTGCCCGCGACGGGCCATCGTCGCCTCGCGCGCGGGCTGGTCCAGTACCAATCCAGCGACCTGGAGCGCATCGCGGGGCACCACAGCCGCGATATCGCGCCGATGCTCGGTTTCGATAACGGCCATTCGGTCATCCGCCGCGACGACCTGGTGCTGTTGAGCGCCGCCGCGGCGGTACCAACCAGTGAATAATTCAAGGAGTAACGTCATGAGTGGAACAGTCACTAATGGATACGTCCGCAAACTAGCCGAGCGCGCACGCGCCGCCTCCCAGGTCATTGCCAGCCTCGATTCCGCCCAACGGGTGGCATTGATGGACGCCATGGCCGACGCGGTTGCGGCCGGCAGCGATGACATCCTCAAGGCCAACCTCGCCGATATGCAACGCGCCGAAGCAGCAGGGACCACCGGTGCGATGCTGGACCGCCTGCGCCTGGATGACGGGCGTATCGCCGGCATCGTCACCGCGATCCGCGAGATCGCCCAGCTGCCCGATCCGGTTGGCCAGGTGACCCGCAGCGAGACCCGCCCGAACGGCCTGCTGGTCGAAAAAGTGCGCATCCCGCTGGGGTTGATCGCAATGATTTACGAAGCCCGTCCCAACGTGACCGCCGATGCTGCGGCGCTGTGCCTGCGCGCCGGCAACGCAGTGCTGTTGCGTGGTGGCTCGGAGGCGCGCGACAGCAATATCGCAATTGCCGCCTGCCTGCACCGCGCGCTGCGCCAGCAGGGCCTGCCGGCCGAAGCGGTGGCGCTGGTCGAGGACACGGCCCGCGAGCACGTGCTGGAACTGCTGCAACTCAGCGACCTGATCGACCTGGCGATTCCACGTGGCGGCGAGAAGCTGATCCGCTTCGTGGCCGAGAACGCCCGGGTCCCGGTGATCAAGCACTACAAGGGCGTGTGCCACCTGTATGTGGATCGTGCCGCGGACCTGGAGCTGGCCGTGAAGCTGGCGATCGACGGCAAGCTCTCGCGCCCCGGCGTCTGCAATGCACTGGAGACGATGCTGGTCCACGCCGATATCGCCGAAAAATGGCTGCCCGGTGCGTTGGCCGAGTTGGCCGCCCGTGGCGCAGAGATCCGTGGTTGCGAGCGGACCCGGGCCCTGTTCCCGGATGCCGTGCCGGCGACGCCGGAGGATTACGACGCCGAGTACCTGTCGCCCATCCTGAGTGTGCGGGTGGTGGACTCCATCGACGAGGCGATTGCCCACATCCAGCGCCACACGTCCGACCATACCGAGGTCATCGTCAGCACCGATGCTGCGGCGTGCGATCGCTTCATCCGCGAGATCCGCAGCTCGGCGGTGGTGGTCAATGCGTCATCGCGCTTCAACGATGGCGGTGCGTTGGGCCTGGGTGCCGAGATCGGCATCTCCACCACCCGCCTGCATTCCTACGGACCGATGGGGCTGGAATCGCTGACGATCGAGCGCTATGTCGTCCGCGGCGATGGCCAGACTCGCCACGAGGATGTGCCCAAGGTTGCTGCGTAGCACCCCGGGAAAGGCTCGACGATGAAATAAGTTCAGGTGATATGGCCGGCAAGTGGTTTCAAATAGGCTTATATCGGTCTACTGGTTATCCTGACGCGGTTTGATTCGGATCCACTGTCAGGACACCCATGACCACCCAAGCCGCCAGCTCCGACAACATCGTCACCAATGCGGCTCCGCCACCGGCCACCGGTCTGTGGCCGGGCTTGTTGCTGTCGGTGGTGATATCCGTGATTGCGTTTGGCCTGGGCCAATGGCTGCCGCTGGTGGGCGGGCCGGTATTCGGCATCATCCTGGGCGTGCTGGTGAGCAACCTGGGTGCGCCACCGCCGGCCGCCTGCCAGCCCGGCATCAGGTTTGCCGGCAAGAAGATCCTGCAATGGTCGATTGTTGCGCTCGGGCTTGGCTTGAGCCTTACCCAGGTGGCGCAGACCGGGATGGAGTCGTTGTCCGTCACCGTTGTCAGCGTCATCGCGGCTTTCATTTCGGCGTTGCTGCTGGGACGGCTGCTGGGGATTCCATCAAAGCTGAAGATGTTGATCGGTGCCGGCACCGCGATCTGCGGTGGTTCGGCGATCGCCGCAGTGACGCCGATCATCAAGGCCGACGAGCACGAAACCGCGTTCGCCATCTCCACCATCTTCCTGTTCAACCTGGTGGCCGTGCTGGTGTTTCCCGCATTGGGACACTGGATGCAGATGAGTCCAGAGGGGTTTGGCCTGTGGGCCGGGACAGCGATCAACGACACCTCGTCGGTGGTTGCCGCCGGCTATAGCTACGGCCAGGTGGCGGGCGACTACGCAACCATCGTCAAATTGACCCGGGCCACCCTGATCATTCCACTGTGCCTGGTATTGGCGGCGATCGAGGCATGGCGCCACAAGAAGCAGGGCGGCGGCGACTTCGACCTGCGCAAGGTGATTCCCTGGTTCATCGTGTGGTTCATGGTGGCGTCGGCCGTGCGCACGATGGGGTGGATTCCGGAAGCGTGGCAACCGGCGATCCATGACGGCGCCGAGTTCCTGATCATCATCGCGCTGACCGCCATCGGCCTGTCGGCCAACCTGCGCCGCATGGCGGCCACCGGCTGGCGACCGATAGGCCTGGGGTTCGGGGTCTGGGTCGCCGTGGCGCTGTCCAGCCTGGCCACGCAGCAGGTCATCGGCAGCTGGTAAGCGCGGCGGCTGCATGGACTGCGCACGCCCTCAACTCGCCGCGCACGAAAAAGGCCACCCGGCGAGGGTGGCCCAAGACATTGATCTGATTGGTCGGGGAGACAGGATTCGAACCTGCGACTTCTACGTGCTGAATTACTGCACTTTGCATCGGAAAGCCTTGCAGGGCAGGGGCTTCAGCCGAGAATCGTCCCGGTGTCGGACGAGAATGGGACGATGGGTGACGGTCCATTCACTCGTAATGAGCTGCTCACTTCCTCTGGGCTGTGGCAGCAAGTCCCGGTCAGCGCTATGGTGCGCAGGCAGAATGGGGACGCAGAAAACGCATGGGGACACGATTCCACCGCTGGACCGGCTGGGTGTTGGGCGTGCTGTTGGCGTCGGTAGCGCCGTTCGCGTGCGCGGCTGACCTCGCGCCGTTGCGCGTTCTGTTCCAACTTCCAGACAACCGCGTCGACTATGCTGCCACGAAGCTGACGGTAGACCGCCTCATCGACCCGAGCACAGACGTGGCCGCCGTGCGCCGACAGCTGGATCAATGGGAAAGCGCCGTTCGCGGTAACGTGCCCACCAACCCCACAGCGCGCCAAGTTCTCGATGCGTTGCTCAAGACACTCTATGAGCCAGGGGCCTGGAACCAAGGTCGGCCCTTCACTTACGACCTGTCCGACCCGCTGGGCAAGAACCCGACGAACAAGCAGCTGGCGACTTATCTGGCAACGCGTAAGGGCAACTGCGTGTCCATGCCCATCCTGATTGTCATCTTGGGGCAGCGATTTGGCCTGCCCGTAGCTTTGGCCACGGCGCCCAACCACGTCATGGTGAAGTTTGCCGACGACACGCAGCAGGCCTGGTTGAACGTTGAGGCCACCGCGGGCGGCTTCAAATACGACAGCAGCTACGAGCACGAAACGGGGATTTCCGAGCAAGCGATTGAGAACGGGCTCTACTTGCGTCCACTGACGCCGCGCGAGGGAGCAGGCGTCATAGCCAGCTCCCTGATGGAGCATTACGGGGCCAAGAAGGACGGAGACGCGCTGATGGCTGTGGCCGAACTTGCGCTGGAGGCGAACCCCCGGGACCCGGTGGCCTTGGTGTGGAAGGCCAATGCCTACTACCTTCAGCTGCAGCAGCGCTATGCGTCCAAGTATCCGAATGTCGCCGACATTCCGCCGGCACAAATCGCTGACTACCAACGCTTGAGCCGGGAGAACCTGGCGTGGTTCGCCAAGGCCGAAGCCTTGGGGTGGTCGCAAAAGACGCCAGAGCAGGAAGCCAACTATCTACAATCCATCCAGCGCGAGAAGGCGCGAAGGGGGCAATGATGCGCAAGACCGTTCCAACGCTGTTGTTCATCGCGCTCTGCGCACTCGTGTTTGACGCATCGGCGCGGTTCGTGTCGGTGGATCCCGTGAAAGCTAACGCGAACACGGGTGCAAATTTCAACCGCTACTACTATGTGGACAACAATCCTTACAAGTTCACGGATCCAGATGGCCGGGCCAAGTCATGCGCCAACAATCAGTGCAACATCACGGCCGACACCTACAATCCCGTCAAGTCGAATGGGCGAACAGTAGTGGCGTCTCCAGAATTGCGCGCAGCCGGCAACGCGGCCGTGCCCCAGTTCACTGTTAAATCCGGCTCGAAGGAAAGTCTGGGTTTCTTTGTGCCTGACGCAAACGGCAAGCCGGTGGCCCACCCCGCACAAGGCATCCAGAGCACAAGTAATGGGACGGGCGCAACCGCGTCAGCAGCTATCCCGCAGAATGCCATGGGTGTCATCCACGGCCACATCGATGGTGGACCGAACAGATCCAATGGCATGGTGGACGCGCCAAAACTCAACGGCGGCTACGGCGATACGCAATCTTTGAAGGCTGGCATGCCGACCGCCACGATTTCTCAAGGGCAAGTGGGCTGGCACGAAATCAACAACGGGCAACTCCAGTTCTCCTACCCCCAGGGCGGGATGAGTGGTGGTCAAGAGAACCAAATTCAGCGCAACTTAAACAACGAGCAGAAGTTGTTCCACAACCCCTAGGACTGACCATGACGAACATACGCGTTCCGGTCTTGGCTTTCGTTTTAGTGATGGCCGGCTGCGCTCATTTGGCGTCCACTAGTCCCGAGACTGTGTCGCCCAGTGAACTGAATACCTACCCGCAGCGGTATCACGAGCAGACTGTCACGGTAGAGGGCTTTCTGACGCTCGTGCCAGAAGCCCACAATTTGTATCAGTCCAAGGCTTTGAAAGCCGAATTTGGACGTCGATGGGACGCTGAGGATCCCACATTCGATCCCAAAGCCTACGAAGGCTATTGCTTAACCGTCGCCAATCCGGACGCGCTGATGGTTAAGCAGGAGGCCTTGAACGGCACCACGATCACAGTCAAGGGAAGGTTTCTGGCCGATTACCTTGATGGCGCGATCGATCTCGGCGCGTGTCCGCTGCCTACAGCCATTGTGATCGATGTGGATGATCTAAAACGCCGTTACCCTTCGATCTTCGCCGACTGATGCACGCAGGTCTTGCTCTCCTGTCATGGCAGCCATGATGTTGGGTGCCAGTAGACGCTCTGCGGGTCTGGTTCCATAAGACATCTACGCATTGAGCGTAGATGTCAGAGACTCAACCTGTTGATGCCAAAGGCGTGGGGCGAAGATGGGACGATAGAAACGGCATCCTTGGGACGAAGCCAGATTCAGCAACGCCAAGTGATTGAAAAGTAAGAAGGTCGATGAGTTCGAGATCCGACCTGATCGAGGTGCTGACCCCAAAGAAAAGAGCCCGAAAAGACGAATCTTTTCAGGCGCTTAGGATCAAACAGTTGGTCGGGGAGACAGGATTCGAACCTGCGACTTCTACGTCCCGAACGTAGCGCTCTACCAGGCTGAGCTACACCCCGACTGCAGAGCCGCAAATTGTAGGACTGTGGCCGGTAGTACGCAAGGGGCAAGTACCGCTGCAGGCGGAAAGAGAGCCGGGCCGCTAAACTGTGAGCCGAACCTTTTCACGACCGTCGTCACCAGGAGTCTTGCTTGATCAAGCCGCGCACGCCGCCCGGGGTCATGGAGCTGTTACCCCCCGACCAGATCGCCTTCCAGCGGATGCTGGACACGATCCGCCGCAACTTCGAGCGTTTTGGCTTCCTGCCGGTGGAGACGCCGGTGATGGAGCTGTCGGAGGTGCTGCTGACCAAGTCGGGCGGCGAAACCGAGCGGCAGGTGTACTTCGTGCAATCGACCGGCGCGTTGGAGAAGAACGCCGGGAGCTTGCCCGAGATGGCGCTGCGCTTCGACCTGACCGTGCCATTGGCACGTTATGTCGCTGAACACGAGCACGATCTGGCGTTCCCGTTCCGGCGTTACCAGATGCAGCGGGTCTACCGCGGTGAGCGCGCCCAGCGCGGGCGCTTCCGCGAGTTCTACCAGTGCGATATCGACGTGATCGGCAAGGACACGCTGAGCGTGCGCTTCGACGCGGAGATGCCGGCGGTGATCCACGCGGTGTTCTCGGCGTTGGCAATCGGCAAGTTCACCATCCAGCTCAACAACCGCAAGTTGATGCGCGGCTTTTTCGAGGCCCAGGGCGTGGCCGATGGCGAGTTGCAGGCGCGGGTGCTGCGCGAGGTCGACAAGCTCGACAAGCGTGGTCCGGATCATGTGCGCGAGACGCTGACGGGCGAGGGTTTTGGCCTGTCTACGGAGGTGGTCGATACGATCCTGGATTTCGTCAAGGTGCGCTCGACTTCCCATGCCGATGCGCTGGCGCAGCTGGACGCATTGGGCGAGGGCAATGACTCGCTGCGCGAAGGTCGTGAGGAGCTGCGCGAGGTGCTCGGGCTGGTCCGCGCGATGGGCGTTCCGGAATCCGATTACGCGCTGAACTTCTCGATTGCGCGCGGGCTGGATTACTACACCGGCACCGTGTACGAGACCACGCTGGATGATTATCCGCAGATCGGCTCGATCTGCTCGGGCGGGCGTTATGACGATCTCGCCAGCCAGTACAGCAAGTCGAAACTGCCGGGTGTGGGGATCTCGATCGGCCTGACCCGGCTGTTCTGGCAATTGCGCGATGCGGGCCTTGTCGACAGTGCGGCCAGCACGGTACAGGTGCTGGTGACCCAGATGGACGCGGACTCGTTGCCGCATTGTCTGGCCGTGGCCAATGAGTTGCGACAGGCGGGGCTCAATACCGAGGTGGTGATGGAGTCGTCGAAGCTGGCAAAGCAGTTCAAGTACGCGGATCGGTCCGGCATCCGCTTCGTGGTGGTGTTGGGCGCGGACGAGATCGCCAAGGACACCGTGACGATCAAGGACCTGCGGCGCGCCGATCAGTTCGAGGTGGCGCGCACGGATCTGGCCCGCACGCTTCGGGTCGAACTGGCGCAACCGGAGGTGAAGCCATGAAGCCGGTATGCCTGGATGGTCGTTCGCTGACACGTGCCGGACTGGTTGCCGTCGCCCATGGTGCGCAGGTCGAACTGGCCGCGGAGCAGTTGCCAGCGGTGGCCCGCGCGGCCGACTTCCTGGCCGAGCAGGTGCGCCGGGAGGAGCCGATCTATGGCGTTTCCACCGGGTTCGGCAGCAACGCCGACCGCCTGTTGGGCGCACACCGGGTGCGCGAAGCATTGCCCGGCGAGGAGCCGACCGGCGAGACGCTGCATGCGGAACTGCAGCGCAACCTGATCGTCACCCATGCCGTCTGTGTGGGTGAGCCATTCGCGCCGGAAGTCGTGCGCGCGATGCTGTGCATCCGCATCAACACGTTGATGCGCGGGCACTCGGGTATCCGGGTGCAGACCTTGCAGGCGCTGGTGTCGATGCTCAATGCCGGAATCGTGCCGGTGGTACCGCAACTGGGCTCGGTGGGTGCTTCGGGCGACCTGGCGCCGTTGTCCCATCTGGCCATCGTGCTGCTGGGCGGCGGTGAGGCGTTCTACCAGGGCGAGCGTGTCGGGGGTGCGGAAGCACTGGAGCGCGCTGGCCTTGAGCCGGTCACGCTGTCCTACAAGGAGGGTCTGGCGCTCAACAACGGCACCGCGCAGATGCTGGCGTGCGGCGTGCTCGCGCTGTCGAAGCTGGAAGACTTGCTGGACACCGCCGACCTCGCCGCGGCGATGACGATCGATGCATTTGCGGGCCGCCTTGGCGCCTTCGCCGAAGAAGTCCACGCCTTGCGTCCGCATCCGGGACAGGTCGAGGTCGCCGCCCATTTGCGCCGGCTGCTGGATGGCTCGACCCTGGCCGATATTCCGTATCACCTCGTGCCGCGGTTCAAGCCGTGGTCGCCGCGCGCCTGGGACACGTCCGACGCGCAGGCACTGCGTTTCGATATCGGTTGGGACTGGGTGCCGCTGGACCAGCGCCACGGCCGGGAAAAGTTCTACACCCGGTTCCGTCCGTTCCGCGGCGGCAAAAAGCACCAGCCGCAGGACAGCTATTCCTTGCGTTGCATCCCGCAGGTGCACGGCGCGGTTCGCGATGCGGTCGCCCAGGCCGCGCGGGTGCTGGAGATCGAACTCAATGCATTGACCGACAACCCGATCGTGTTCCCGGATGCGAAGGCCGAGCACGTCGAGCAGCAGGTGATTTCCGCCGGCCATTTCCACGGCATGCCGCTGGCGCTGGTGATGAGCTATGTGAAGGCGTCCATCCCGGTGTTGGCGAGCATTTCAGAGCGCCGCCTCAACAAGCTGGTCGACCCGGCCACCAACGACGGCCTGCCGGGCTTCCTGATCGGCAACGAGGACGCAACCGAGTCGGGCTTCATGATCGTCCAGTACACCGCCGCGGCGATCGTCAACGACCTGACCAGCCGCGCCATGCCGGCGTCGGTGTACTCGATCCCGACCAGCGCCAACGCCGAGGACCATGTCTCGATGGGCGCCAACGAGGCCCGTCACGTGCTGGCGATGGCGGACGACCTGGGCAAGGTGCTCGGGCTGGAGTTGTACACCGCCGCGCAGGCGCTGGACCTGCGCCTGGGCATGATCAACGCCGCCTGCGAGTTGGCGCGCCGCGGCGACGCTGCCGCGCTGGCAACCAAGGTCCAGGGCGGGCCGCGCGACGATGGCAGTGACCAGGCCACCTTCATCGCCGAGGTTGAGGCGCTGCGCGTGCAGTTGGTCGATGCCGAAGCGTTCCGTCCCGGCAACGCGGTGGCGGCAGCGCATGCGGCAATTCGTGCGCGCATTCCGTTCCTGGAACGTGACCGGGCGTTGGACGGTGATGTGGCAGCCGCAGTTCAGCTGGTCGTCGATGGCGATGTGCTGACCGCGGCGCGCACGCTCTAGGGAAGGTTTGGTCAACCCAGCGGCCTGGTGTTCGGGGCGGACGGGTTTGGGGCGTGTAGGTCGGGTTTTAACCCGACAACCATGGATCCCCGCCTTCGACCGCAGGAAGTCCAGTCGGACGCGGGGATGACGGTTTATTGGGGATGAAGGTGTATTGGGGATGAAGGTGTATTGGGGATGAAGGTGTATTGGGGATGACGGTTTGGTGTGGAATGACGACAGTTGTTCAGCGCCAGCGTACGCAATCGCGGTCATCGCCCTTGGCCCGGTAAAGCGCTTCATCCGCACGCTTCAGGGCGGGGGAGATGTTGGTGCTGCCATCGAGCTCCAGCTGGTGGACGCCAATACTGACGGTCACGCGGATCCGCCGGTCTTCACTGAAACATGGGGCGTCACGCAGGTTCTGGCGAATCTCTTCGGCGATGATGATCGCTTCCTGCAGGCCCAGCCCGGGCAATCCGACCACAAATTCCTCGCCCCCGAACCGGGCCAGCAGTGCGCCGTGTGCCCGCAGGGTCTGCCCGATCGTGCGGGCGGTCCAACGCAGGCATTCGTCGCCCACCAGATGGCCATGGTTATCGTTGATGTGCTTGAACAGGTCCAGGTCCATCAGCAGCAGCGATAGCGGCTGGCGCTGGCGGTGCGACTGAAGCATCAAGTGCTGGAAGCGTTCGATGAAATAGGCGCGGGTGTGCAGCCCGGTCAGTCCGTCGCGCTGGCTGGTCTCGCGCAGGCGTGCATGCGCATCGCCCAATTGACTCAAGGCGTTGCGCAACTCGGTGGTACGGCGCCTGACCGTCTGTTCCAGCTCCTGGCCTGCCTCGCGCACGATGCGCTCGTTTTCGGTGCGCAGCACGGCGTACCGGTAGCCCAGCGCGATCGACAACAGCAGCATTTCGCTGGCCGATCCGATCTGCACGCCGTATTCGGTGATGAAGTTCTTCGGCAACAGGTCAAACGCCACCGCCGCGAACATGGCAGTGCCTATCAGGAACAACGCCCATGCCAGCAGGAACAACCGCGCCGGCTTGTAGCCAGTACGCATGACCACGATCGACTCAACGGCAATCCAGCCAATACTGATGAACACCGAGGCCGACGCCAGCGGGGTGGCAATGCGGTAGGGCAGCCACAACGAGGCAATCCCGAGCAGGACGAAAAACCCGATCATCGCCAAACCGATGTAGTCGCCGAACCGCCAACGTTGCCGCAGCTCCAGGAAGTGCCGCGCGAATTGCTGCATGCCGATCTGTGCCAGGCAGATGGACAGCGGTACCGACTTGTCGGCCAGCCAGAGCGAGTCGGGCCACAGGTACTCGAAGCCCAGTCCGTTGAGGGTAAACAGGACCAACCCAAACGCCGTGATATGCAGCAGGTACCAGAAGTAACCCGCATCAAGCAGCCGCAGCCACAGCACCAGGTTGTAGACGAACAACGCCAGCAGGATGCCGTAATAGAGCCCGATCCCGAACTGGCCGTCGCGTGAGGCTTCGGCAAAGGCGGCCGGGGTATACAACCACAATGGCACCTGCATCGAGCTTTGGCTGCTCACCCGCACCAGCAGGTCGACCGGCTGGCCGTCGGCCATGTGGATCCAGGAATTGGGCATCCGGTAGCGGATGCTGCGCGCATCGAACGGCAGCCAGTCCCCGCCGGCGTGATGGTCTACACGGCCGTCGGCATGCACCGTATACACGTCGACGTGGTCGCTGAGGGGATATTTCTGTACCAGCAACCAGCGCGGCTCGAGCGGATTGTTGTTGCTGATCCGGGCATGGAACCAATAGGCGCCGGGCTGGAAGCCGAACGTCGTACTGCCGCCTGGCAGTGGTGCGAAACGACCGTCCCGCAACAGGTTGCGAGCCTGGGCAAGATCTGCTTCACCGGAAGTGTCGTGGTAGTAGCCGATGTACGGCGCCAGATCCAGCCGGGAAACCTGGGCGTCCAGCTCGAGGGTGGGTAGGGCTGCATTGGCGGGCGTGGCGGAAAAAGCGTGAGCACCCTGGCCGGCGAATACCAACCAGAGCAGCAATCCGTAGCCGATCCCCATCCCGTTCCACTTCATCGTTGCCCCCGCGGAAACACTGCTTCGCCTTCGCACCCGCATCGTAGCGCTCTATTTCGGTTGACGGATAGAGTGCATCGCATTAATGTACTAGCACGTTAATACATTGGTACAAAATAGATGAAGCGCCGCATTGCCGAAACCGAGGATGCACCCGACGAGTTGGATCCCCTGGCATCGGCGTTTTCCGCCTTGCGCGGTCCTGCCGAGGTTCGGGCATTTCTGTTGGATCTGTGTACGCCTGCCGAGCTGGAAGCCATGACTGACCGCTGGCTGGTGGTGCCGTTGTTGTTGCAAAGGATTCCCTACCGCGAAATCCACGAACGCACCCAGGTCAGCGTGACCACCATTGGCCGCGTTGCGCGGACGATCGAATACGGCGCAGGCGGGTACGCCACTGCCATTCGCCGTACCGAGGCCGGCACCGCCTGACACGACACGCCTGACACGGCCGCGCCTGCCGGTGGACCGCGCCTGCGACTCAGAGCGGCCCAGGCCGGGTACGTGCAATCACTTTTTTGGACTCCTGATGACTCCCCCCAATCCCGCCACCCGCGATCGCTTGCGTATCGCGATCCAGAAGAACGGCCGCCTCGCCGAACCCGCGCGAGCGCTGCTCGCCTCATGCGGTATGAGCTGGCGCGAGAGTCGTGACCGCCTGTTTTGCTACGGCGAGAGCTTGCCGGTCGACCTGCTGCTGGTACGCGACGACGACATCCCCGGCCTGATTGCCGATGGCGTGTGCGACCTCGGCATCGTTGGTCGCAACGTGTTGGCCGAGCAGGATGGCGCGCGGATCTGCGCCGGTCGTGCCTCGGCATTTCGCGAATGGCGCGCTTTGGGTTTCGGTGCTTGCCGGCTGGCGCTGGCGGTCCCGGAAAGCTGGGAATGGCAGTCCCCGGCGCAGCTGTCCGGCAAGCGTATCGCCACCAGCTACCCGGCGCTGCTGGGACAATGGCTGGCGCGCGAAGGCGTGGACGCGCAGGTCGCATTGCTGTCCGGCTCGGTCGAGATCGCGCCGCGGCTGGGTCAGGCGGATGCGATCTGCGATCTGGTATCCAGCGGCGCAACCCTTGCGGCGAACCAGCTCAAGCCGGTGGTGACCTTGTTTGAAAGCGAGGCCGTGCTGGCCGGTCCTGTCCACGAGTTGGACGCAGCGCGCGGCGAGTTGGTCGAGCTGCTGCTGCGCCGGCTGGATGGCGCACTACGCATCCGCCACAGCAAGCTGCTGCTGTTCCAGACCTCGCGGGAGTTGCTGCCGGGGTTGCTGCCGCTGTTGCCCGATGCCGAGTCGCCGACGGTGATGCAGGTGGATGGCGCCGATCATCTCGCGTTGCAGGCGTTATGCCACGGCGCGTTGACCTGGCAGCGGCTGGAGGAGCTCAAGCGGGCCGGTGCCTGCGGACTGATGGTATTGCCGGTGGAGGGCATGCTGGCATGAGCGCGGTGGACAGTGGCCGCGTGCAATCGACCGTGTTGCGATGGGGCGAGCTGGGTCCGGCCGAGCGTCACCAGGCATTGCGGCGGCCGGCGCAGGTCAGCGGCGCTGAAATCGCCGAGGTGGTTTCAGCGCTGATCGAGGATGTCCGCACGCGTGGCGATGTCGCGCTACGTGCATTGACGGCACGCTTCGATGGTGTGGTGCTGGATGATTTTGCCGTGACCGGGGCCGAGTTCTCTGCCGCCGAAACCGCCATATCGTCCGCCTTGGGCGCGGCGATCGACGAGGCCGCCGGTCGTATCGAACAGTTCCACGCCGCCGGCATGACCTCGCCATACGCCGTGGAGACGGCGCCGGGTGTGCGCTGCGAACGGATGTTGCGACCGATCCGACGGGTTGGCTTGTATGTGCCGGCGGGGTCGGCGCCATTGCCATCGACCGCATTGATGCTCGGCATTCCGGCGCGGCTCGCGGGTTGTCGGGACGTCGTGTTGTGCACGCCTCCGCGATCCGATGGCAGCGTCGATCCGGCGGTATTGGTGGCTGCAGCACGCTGCGGGGTGCGCAAGGTATTCAAGATCGGCGGCGCGCAGGCGATCGCGGCGATGGCGTTGGGCACCGACAGCGTGCCGGCGTGTGACAAGTTGTTCGGCCCGGGCAATGCCTTCGTGACCGAAGCCAAGCGCCAGGTGGCCCGGTTGGAGGGCGGCGTCGGGATCGACATGCCGGCCGGCCCGTCCGAGGTGCTGGTGATCGCCGATGCCGGTGCCAATCCGGTGTTTGTCGCCGCCGACCTGTTGTCGCAGGCCGAGCATGGGCCGGACTCGCAAGTGATCCTGATCAGCGACGACGCCGACTTGATCAGCCGCGTCGCCGCCCGGATCGAGCTACAGCTGGTCGACTTGCCCCGCGCAGACATCGCCCGTCGTGCGCTGCAGTGCGCACGCATGATCCAGGTGGAGGCGCTGGACGAGGCATTTTCGATCAGCAATGACTACGCACCGGAGCACTTGATCCTGGCATTGCGCGATGCACGCGCCTGGTTGCCTCAGGTGCAAGCCGCGGGTTCGGTATTCCTGGGCGACTGGGCACCGGAAGCGCTGGGCGACTACTGCAGTGGAACCAACCACGTCCTTCCGACCAGTGGCGCTGCGCGCTTTGTCGGTGGCCTCAATGTCGCCAGCTTCCAGGTGGCGATCACCGTGCAGGAGGTCGACCAGCAAGGCCTGCGTGCCATCGGCCCGTGTGCGGTGGAGCTGGCCCGCGCCGAAGGCCTGGATGCGCATCGCTTGGCGGTGACGCGACGGTTGGACGTGGCATGAGCACCGTAACGATGCCTTCCGATCCACTCGTGCTGGTCCGCAGTGACCTGGCCGGTTTTTCCGGCTACTCCTCGGCGCGCACGGCAGCGTTGGATGGCGACATCTGGCTCAACGCGAACGAATCGCCGTGGCCGAATGTGGTTGATGGGGGAGACACGCTGCGCCGCTATCCCGATCCACAGCCCAACCGATTGCGCGCCGCGCTGGCACAGCGGTATGGATGTGCCCCATCGCAGCTACTGGTGGGTCGGGGCAGCGACGAGGCCATCGATCTGCTCGTGCGTGCCTTGTGTCGGCCGGGCGGCGATACGGTGCTGGTCACGCCACCGACCTTCGGCATGTACGCGGTGTGTGCACGCTTGCATGGCACCCGGGTGGTCGAGGTACCGCTGATCGATGGTGCGGACGGTTTCACCTGTGATTTCGAGGCGATCGCGCAAGCGGCCCAGACGCAAGCGGTCAAACTGGTGTTCCTGTGCTCACCCGGAAATCCGACCGGCAATCTGTTGCCGCTTGATGCCGTCGAAACATTGGCCCGCACCCTTGAAGGCCGCGCGCTGGTGGTTGTCGATGAAGCCTACGGTGAGTTCACTCAAGCGCCGTCGGCGATGTCGCTGCTCGCCCGTCAACGCAATATCGCGGTGCTGCGGACCCTGTCCAAGGCGCATGCCCTGGCCGGCGCACGCATTGGCAGCGTGATGGCCGATGCCGCACTAATCACGGTTTTGCAGCGCTGTCAGGCACCGTACCCATTGCCCTCTCCGTGCATCGATCTGGCCTGTCGCGCGCTGGAGTCATCGGCATGCGCGGCGACCGACGCCTGTGTGGTGAATCTGATCGGCGAGCGCGAGCGACTGTTTGTCGCACTGCAGGCCGCGACCGGAGTTCGCCGGGTCTATCCGTCCCGCTCCAATTTCCTGCTGGTGCGGTTCAACGATGCCCAAGCCGCCTTTGAGCGACTGCTTGCGGCCGGCATTGTCGTGCGCGACCAGCGCGCGACGCCAGGACTGGAGGATGCCTTGCGAATCACCGTCGGCAGCCACGCACAGAACACCTGTGTGATCGACGCGATCAACTCGCTGGAGACGGGCGCATGAGCACGTTGACGCCGATCCTGTTCGTTGATCGCGATGGCACCTTGGTAGAGGAGCCGGAAGACTTCCAGCTTGATCGTCTCGACAAGCTGCGCTTCATCCCCGATGTGATCCCGGCGCTGCTGAAGCTGCGTGATGCCGGCTACCAGTTGGTGATGGTGACCAATCAGGACGGACTGGGCACGACGGCCTTCCCGCAGGCGGATTTCGACGGCCCGCACGAGCTGATGATGCAGGTGCTGGAGAGCCAGGGCGTGAGCTTCCGCGAGGTGCTGATCGACACCAGTCTGCCATCCGACAACGCGCCTACGCGAAAGCCGGGCATTGGTCTGGCGCTGCATTATCTGAAGGATCGCAGCATCGACTGGTCGCGCTCGGCGATGGTCGGCGACCGCGAGACCGACAACGGCTTCGCACGCACCCTGGGTGTTCGCGCGTTCCAGTTGCGCACCCCGCAATTCGGCGGTGACTGGGACTGGCCGGCAATTGCGCATGTACTTGCCGATGCGCCGCGCACGGCGAGCGTGGAGCGCAACACCCGGGAGACCCGCATCCGCGTCGAGGTCGATCTGGATCGCGTTGCCGAGCCGAGCATCGCTACCGGATTGGGATTCTTCGACCACATGCTGGAACAGATCGGCAAGCACGGGGGCTTTGCTTTGAGTCTGCACTGCGATGGCGACCTGCATATCGATGAGCACCACACCATCGAGGACAGCGCGCTGGCGCTCGGCCAGGCATTGCGCGAAGCCTTGGGCAGCAAGCGCGGAATCGGCCGCTACGGATTCACCCTGCCGATGGACGAGACGCTGGCGACGGCGGCACTGGATTTTTCCGGGCGTCCCTGGCTGGTCTTTGATGGCGAATTCCAGCGTGAGCGCATCGGCGATATGCCGACCGAGTTGGTGGCGCATTTTTTCCGCTCGTTGTGTGAAAACGCAGGACTCAACCTCAACCTGCAGGTGCGTGGCGACAACGATCACCACAAGGTCGAGGCCTGTTTCAAGGTCGTTGCACGCGCGCTGCGCCAGGCAATCAAGCGCGAAGGCAGCGAGCTGCCCAGTACCAAGGGTCTGCTGTGAGCAAGGTGGTACTGATCGATGCCGGTGGCGCCAATCTGGGGTCGGTACGTTACGCGTTGGAGCGATTGGGCACACAGGTACAGGTCACCTCCCGCGCCGAGGACATCGCATCGGCCGAGCGGGTGATCCTGCCCGGCGTTGGCGCTGCGGCTGGCGGCATGGTGCGACTGCGAGAGCTGGGTCTGGTGGAGGTGCTGCGTGACCTGCGGCAACCGCTGCTGGGGATCTGCCTGGGGATGCAGTTGCTGTACGACTCATCCGAAGAAGGTGAGGTGGAATGCCTGGGGCTGATTCCGGGCCGCATCGCCAAGTTGACCCCGGACAATCTCGCGTCCCGGGTACCGCACATGGGATGGAATCGCCTTCAGGTCCGACGAGAGGACCCTCTGCTCGCGGGCATCGATGACGGTGCCCAGGTGTATTTCGTGCACAGCTATGCCGCGCCGCTTGGCAACGCCACCCTGGCGAGCAGCCGTAACGGCCAGGAGTTTTCGGCCGTGGTGCGCAGCGGCAACCGCCACGGCATGCAGTTCCACCCCGAGCGATCCGCAGCGGTCGGCGCGCGCCTGCTGGCCAACTTCCTGTCGGTGTCATCGTGATGAACGACGAAAACCCCTTCCTGTCTGCCAACGCCACACCGGATCCCAACGCGGGTGATTCGGCGTTTCTGGTCTATCCCGCCATCGACGTTCGCGATGGCCATGTGGTGCGCCTCCGACAAGGCGACTACGCGCAAGAGACGCGCTATGCGGGGCTTCCGCAGGTCGTGGCCGACCGCTATGCCGACGCCGGTGCGGCCTGGCTGCACCTGGTCGACCTGGACGCAGCAAGGGCCGGTGGCTACACCTTGCTCCCGTTGTTACGCACACTGAAGTTCGAAACAGGGTTGCGGATACAAACCGGCGGCGGTGTACGCAACCAGGGCGATGTCGAGGCCGTCCTTGCTGCGGGTGCCGAGCGGGTAGTGATCGGCTCGTTGGCGGTACGCGAGCCAGAACTGGTGATTGACTGGCTGCACCGGTTCGGCAGCCAGCGGATCACGGTGGCGCTGGATGCACGCCAGACCGCCGACGGCCGTTGGCAATTGCCGACGGCGGGTTGGACACAGGACAGCGGCGAGCAACTGGAGCCTTTGCTGCGGCGTTACGCCGACGCCGGCCTGCAGCATTTGTTGTGCACGGATATCGATCGCGACGGCATGCTCGGTGGCCCCAACCTGGACTTGTACCGCCACATCCACGCGCTGGCGCCCGGCGTGCAGTTGCAGGCATCAGGCGGCATCCGTGATGTCGCCGACATTGCCGCTGCACGCGAGGCGGGTTGCGCCGGCGCGATCCTTGGCAAAGCGCTGCTGGATGGACGCCTGGCGCTGGCCGATACGCTTGCGGAGCAACGCGGGTGTTGAGCCGCCGCATCATTGCCTGTCTGGATGTTCGCGATGGCCGCGTGGTCAAGGGCGTGCGTTTTCGTGACCACGTCGACATGGGCGATATCGTCGATCTGGCGCAGTACTACCGTGACCAGGGCGCGGACGAACTGGTGTTCTACGACATCACCGCCAGCCCACAAGGACGCAGTGTGGATTGCACGTGGGTAGAGCGTGTCGCGCGGGTCATCGACATTCCGTTCTGTGTCGCCGGCGGCATCCGCAGCGTCGAGGATGCGCGTGCGGTGCTGCATGCGGGGGCGGACAAGATTTCGATCAACACCCCGGCACTGCAGCGGCCTGGGCTGGTGACCGAACTCGCCGATGCCTTTGGCGTGCAATGCGTGGTGGTCGGCATCGACAGCTTGCTTGACGCCGATGGCCAGTGGCGTGTGCGCCAGTTCACCGGCGACGCTGCACGTACCGAGGCGCTGCCGATGCCCACGCTGGATTGGGTGGTCGAGGCACAGCGTCTGGGCGCGGGCGAGATCGTTCTCAACTGCATGGGCAGCGATGGCGTGCGCGAGGGGTACGACATTGAGCAACTACGCGCCGTTCGCCAGGTTTGTCGCGTGCCGCTGATCGCGTCTGGTGGCGCTGGGGCGAGTGAGCATTTTGCTGCGGTGTTTCATCAGGCAGACGTGGACGGCGCGCTGGCCGCGAGCGTGTTTCATTCCGGTGCCGTCCGGATTCCCGCGCTGAAGCGGCACCTGCAATCACAGAACATCGAGGTTCGTCATGACCGAAGTTGATCCCGACTCCCTGGCCTGGGACCAGCGCAGCGGCTTGTTGCCGGTAGTAGTGCAGGATGCGTCCAATCTGCGTGTGCTAATGCTTGGCTACATGGATCGCGCCGCGTTGCGGGCGACGTATGACACCGGCAAGGTGAATTTTTTCAGTCGTAGCCGGCAAAAGGCGTGGTTGAAAGGCGAGACCTCCGGGCATTTCCTGGAGGTGGTCTCGATCCAGACCGATTGCGATGCTGACACCTTGCTGGTGCAGATCCACCCGCAAGGCCCAACCTGCCATCTGGGCAGGAGCAGTTGCTTCCCGAACGCTCCCGGCGATTTTCTGGTCGATCTCGATCACCTGATCAAGCAGCGGGAGTGCGAGCGCCCGGAGTCCAGTTACACCACGGGCTTGTTTGAATCGGGCCTGCGTCGGATCGCCCAGAAGGTCGGCGAGGAGGGCGTGGAAACCGCACTGGCGGCTGTTACACAGGATGACGTCGCTTTGGCCGGTGAGGCCGCCGACCTGATTTTTCATCTGCAGGTGTTGCTGCGCGCGCGCGGCCTGTCGCTAAGCGACGCCGTGGATGTTCTGCGCGCCCGCCACAAACCCTGATGAACGGCGCGACTGATGTGGCTCCTGCATGAAGCGATGTTGACCTCGGCGGGCGACCTGCACCTCTAAGCGGGCATGCCGCGCTGCTACGCTTCACGAACCACGCCATCGGAAACCGCGTCATGCCCGAGTCGCCCTTGCTGCCCGTCCAATCGTCATCGCTGTCGTCATGGCGGCGATGCTTGCCGGCGGTTTGTGTTGCCGCCGCCATCGCCATCGCGGCGATACCCGGCCATGCCGCACCGACACCTGCTACCGAGTTTTCCGGTAAGACTTTCCTCGACGGCAATGGCAACGGCACACGTGATCCGGGTGAAGCCGGTGTCGCGGGGGTCAAGTTGTCCAACGGGCGTGACATTGTCCACAGCGCCGCCGATGGCAGCTACTCGATTCCGATCCGACCAGGCGACACCGTATTTGCGATCAAGCCCTCCGAGTATGTGTTCGCCAAGCGGGATGACGGGCTGCCTGCGTTCTGGCAACACTACTTCCCGGACGGCTCGCCGACGCTGAAGTACGCGGGTGTTCCCAGGCAGTCCAGCCGGCGGATGGACGTGGCCCTGCACCCGATAAAGGCGCCCCCGGGCGATCTGGACGTCGTGGTGTTGGCCGATCCGCAGGTCAAGTCGCTGGCCGATGTCGACTATTACGCCCGCGACATCATCGCCTCGATCCGCGGCGATGCGCTCCATGGCGACGCGCCAGCCCGGTCCCCGGCGCAGTTGGGCCTGAGCCTGGGCGATATCGTCAATGACGATCTCTCGCTGTATCCGTCGATCAACACCCATACCGCATCGCTCGGCGTGCCGTGGCTGCATGCGGCGGGTAATCACGACCTGGATTTTGATGCGAGTCGCGATGAGGACTCGCTGCTCAGCTTTCGTCAGACTTTCGGCCCTGACACGGTGGCGTGGGAGGAGCGCGGGGCTGCGTTCGTCCTGCTGGACGATGTGATCTATCAACCGGGGCAAAAGCCGTCCTATATCGGCGGCCTGCGCGAGGATCAGTTCGAGTTCCTCCAGGCCTATCTGCCGACCGTGGACAAGAATGGCTTGCTGGTTATTGGCGCCCACATCCCTTTCTTCGACACCTCATCGATCCCGGGCACGGAGACATTTCGTGCGGCCGATCGTGAACGTTTGTTCGCATTGTTGAAGGATTTTCCGAACGTGTTGCTGCTCAGCGGTCACGGCCATGTGCAACAGCACGTTGATCACGGGGTCAGCAATGGTTGGCACGGTCGTCAGCCACTGCACGAGTACAACCTGGGTGCCGCCTGCGGCGCGTTCTGGTCCGGGGCGAAGGACGCGGCCGGAATTCCCGATGCGACCATGGCCGATGGCACGCCCAACGGTTATGCACGGCTGATGGTCGGGCAGGGCGGCGAGTACGCGTTGAGCTGGCATCCGGCGCGCCTGGGATCCGATGATCCGGCCCGCACGGCCGCCATGTCCCTTCACGCGCCGAAAGTGCTGCGTCGCGGCGCGTACCCGGCCTGGGGTGTTTACGCCAACGTGTTCATGGGCATGGACGATAGCCGGGTCGAATACCGGATCGATGAGGGTGACTGGAAGCCGATGCGGCGCGTCGAACAGGCCGATCCGGGCCTGCTGGCCGAGAACGTCCGCGACGACGAGGCCAGTGCCCTGCGCGGCTTTGACCGCTCGCCGGAAGCCAAGCCCAGCCGGCACCTGTGGCGTGGCGCGTTGCCGACCGACCTGCCGACGGGCGAGCACCGGGTCGAAGTCCGCGTGTTTGACCCGTGGCAAGGCGAGCAGCGGGGTGAAACCCGCTACCAACTGCAGGCCGCTACCGAGTAGCTTAAAGCGTCGGCTAGACGGCGCTGAACGATTCCATGCGGCGGTGGCCGTTGGCCTGTGCGGCCGTGCGCGGCTGCGGGTAGTCCTCGATGCGGTCGATCAGCACGGTGTCCATGCCGGCATCGCGCGCGGCATCCAGCTCGGCGACCACGTCGGACAGGAACAGGATCTCCGATGCGGGCAGGCCGATCGAGCTGGCGATTTCGCGGTAGCTGTCGGCCTCGCGCTTGCCACCGACCTCGGTGTCGAACCAGCCCGAGAACAGGCCGGTCAGGTCTCCGGCATCGCTGTGGCCGAAGAACAGCCGTTGCGCCGGCACGCTACCGGAGGAATACACATACAGCGGCATGCCATCGGCGTGCCATTGACGCAGGGCATCGGCGGCATCGGGGTAGATATGGGCGGTGAAGTCGGCCGACTGGTAACCCTCGGCCCAGATCATTCCCTGCAGCGCTTTCAACGCGGTGTGCTTGCGATCCTCGTCGATCCAGCCCTGCATCACCTCGGCGATCATTGCGTCCTGGCACATGCCGCCCATCTCGGTGGCGACCATGTCCAGCCACTTGCGCACCGCGGGTTCCTGGCCTCGTGCCTTGACGAAGCCGGGCAGCGCCCGCCGCGCATACGGGAAAAGAACGTCGCGGACGAACGAGATGCTGCTGGCAGTACCTTCGATGTCGGTGAGGATGGCTTTCATCGGCGTGCTCATCGGGCCTCACCGGGTTCGTGGCGCGGAAAGCGCTGGGCGATGTCGGTGCCGGTGAAATGGCCGACCCAGCCGTCGGGCTGCTTGAAGAAGCGGATCGCGATGAAGTCCGGCTCTGCGCCCATGTCGAACCAGTGGGTGGTGCCATCGGGCACCGAGATCAAGTCACCCCGTTCGCACAAGACCTCATAGACCTTCTCGCCCACGTGCAGGGTGAACAGTCCCGAGCCGGCGACGAAGAAACGGACCTCGTCCTCCTTGTGGAAATGCTCGTCCAGGAACGTTTTCCGGATCTCCGCGCGCTTGGGGTTGTCGGCCCCCACGCTGGCCACGTCCACGCTCTGGAAACCGTGTTGTGCGACCAGCCGGTCGATGTCGGCGCGATAGGCCTGCATGATTTTTTCCGGCGGGTCGCCGGGCGTGACCGGTTGGCTGGCTTCCCACTGCTCGAAGGCGACACCAATGGTCGCCAACTCACGGGTGATCGCGGCCTGGTCGCTGGTGGCCAGCAACGCCGTGGCCGGTTGCTCGTGGTTGAATATCCGCAGTCGGCTCATCGTTGCAGTTTCCTCAGCTCCAGTTCGCATCCCAGCAGGAAATCGAACGCCTCCAGGTGGCGTCGCGCCTCGGCCATGTCGGCCCCCCAGGCATACAGGCCGTGACCATCGATCAGATAGCCCCACATCCCACGGCTGTCGAGCAGCGCATCGACCTGGGCGGCGAGGGTGTGCATGTCCTGGCTGTTGGGCAGCACCGGCAAGTCCAGCATGGTGTCGTGGGTGGTGTTGCCCGTGAACGCCTTGAGCATCTCGTAGCCTTCCAGATGTACGTGGCCGATGCCGGCATACAGTCGAGAGGCGACGGTCTGGTTCTGCGAATGGGTGTGCAGGACGCAACCGATCTGCGCGGAGCGCTGGTAAAGCCGGGTGTGAAGCAGGGTCTCGGCCGACGGGCGCTGGTCGGTGGCGACCGGCCGGCCTTCCAGGTCGACGACCATGATCTGGGCCTCGGTCAGCCGGCCCTTGTCGCCGCCAGAGGCGGTAATTGCCACGTGCCGGGCGTCCAGCCGATGCGAGAAATTGCTGCTGGTCGCGGGGGTCCAGCCGGCAGCTGCCAGTTCGCGCACGTTGACGATGATCTCGCCGGCGCAATGCTTCAGCTGTTGCGGGTCGTAGGGCAGGGCAGTGTTCATGCCTCGATTCTAGCAATCCGGAGCGCATCTGGCCGTTGTCCGTTTCACACCCCGAAAACGACGACGGCGCCGTTGCCCGCGCCGTCGTCGTTGCCATCGGGGTCCATCGTCAAGCGGCGGGAAGCACCTTGCGTCCAAATACCCGGTAGGCGATCCAGGCGATCAGGGCCACGACCGCCGCCCCAAGCAGGATGACCGGGTCCGACGACCACAACAACAACCCGCAAGCGACCAGTGCACCCACCCCCAACAAGCGGTCGCCACTACTGGAGCGACGGGCCTTGGTGCCCATCACCAGGCTCAAGCCGGCGGCGGCGTAGGCGATGACCACCAGCGACACCACGGTGCCAATGATGATCTCGAACTGGCCGGACACGGTGGGCGACAGGGTGAAGAACGCGATGGCAGTCATCGACAGGCACACGATCACCAGACCCCATGCCGCCGCACCGCGGCGATTCATGCGGGCGAAGATACCGGGCAGGAACCCACGCTCGGCGGCGCGGGCGCCCGATTCACCGGTCACCATCATCCAGCCACCCAGGGTGCCGGTGGCCTTCAGCGCGGCCGCGGCCGCGATCGCAATGGCCGCCCAGGGTCCGAATATTTCGGCGGCAACCAGCGCGAACGGAGCGCTGGAGGCGGCCAGGTCCGCGGCCGGAATGATGCCCATCACCAGCACGGACGAAATCAGGTAGATCACGCCTGCGATGGTGATGCCCGCCAGGGTGGCGATGGGTACGTTCCGGTCAGGATTGCGGACCACGCCGGCGACCATGGCGCCCGTTTCCAGGCCGACGAAAGCCCAGAAGATCGGCGCCAGGGAGCTGAAGATCACCGAGCCGTCGGACTCGCCAGTGACGTTCCAGCCGGCGTCGTAGATACCGCGGTCGAAGCTGCCCCAACCGAACATCAACACCATGGCTACCGGCGCCAGCCCGAACACCACGCAGAACGACTGGAACTTCGCCACCGGTCGCGGCCCCAGCAGGTTGAGCGCAAACATCAGCCAGATCAGGCCGACCTGGCCGGCAACCTGCACCTGCGGGTTGCTGCCATCGAATGGCAGCAAGGTGACCAGATAGCCAAACGCGGCCACGGCGATTGCGTTGTTGCCGATCCACGATGAGGCCCAATAGAGCGTCGTGGCCAGGAAGCTGACGTCGCGGCCCAATGCCGGCCGCACGTAATCGTCGGAAGACTCCAGGTTCGGATAATCGCGGGCCAGTCGGGCGAACGCGCCACCCAGTACCAGCGCCAGCGCGGTTGCGAGCAGCCAGCTGATCGCGGTAACCGCACCGGAGCGGGCGAGGGTGGCCGGCAACAGGAAGAATCCGGAGCCGATCATGTTGTTGGCCACCAGGAAGGTGGCCAACACGGGGCCGATCTTGCGGACGCTCATTGCGGCAGGCTACCGGTTGTGCAGCTTGCTGTGGCGATAGCCATAGAGCCCGTAGATCAGCGCGCCGACCACGATCCAGCCCAGCAGCAACGGCCAGTGCGACTTGAACGGCTGCCAGAACAGGTACAGGCACGATGCGACGCCCAGCGGGCAGATCACGATCGCCATCGGCACCCGGAACGGGCGTGGCAAATCAGGCTGGGTGAAGCGCAGGATCAATACGCCAGCACTGACGGTGGCAAACGCCAGCAAGGTGCCCATCGACACGATGTCGCCGAGGAAGCCAACCGGCAGCAGGCCGGCCAGGATCGCGGCAACCACGCCGACGATGACCGTGCCGATATACGGCGTGCGGTACTTGGGATGAACCTTGCCGAACAACTTTGGAATCAGGCCGTCCTGCGCCATCGAGTAGAAGATCCGTGGCTGCGCCATCAGCATCACCAGGATCACCGATGACAGCCCGGCGATGGCCGCCAACTCGACCAGGGTCTGCAACCAGCCCAGGGTCGGGAAGCTGTCCAGTGCGGTGGATACCGGCTCCGGTGTGTTCAGCAGGCGGAAGTCCACCATGCCGGTCAATACCGCCGCCATCGCGATATAAAGCACGGTACAAACCGCCAGCGAGCCGAGAATCCCGACCGGCATGTCGCGCTGCGGGTTCTTGGCCTCGCCTGCCGCCGTGGATACCGCATCAAAGCCGATATAGGCGAAGAACACCACGGCCGATGCGCGGATCACGCCTTGCATGCCATAGGTGTCGCCACCCTGGTTTTCCGGGATGAACGGCTGCCAGTTTGCCGGGTCGACGAACTGGATGCCGAAGGCGATGAACAACAGGATCACGGTGACCTTGATCGCGACGATAAACGAGTTGACGAATGCCGACTGGGTAATGCCGACATAGCCCACACCGCTGACGGCGGCGATGATCAGCACCGCTGGCAGGTTGACCAGCGCGCCGGTGCCGATGAACTTCTGGGTGGCGGCATCGAAGGTGTATGGCGCACTTGCCAACGCCGCCGGCAGGGCCAGGTTGAAGTTGCTCAGGAACGCGTTGAGGTAGCCGGACCAACCGACCGCTACCGTGGACGCGGCAAACAGGTATTCCAGTATCAGACACCAACCGATGAACCAGGCGACCGCCTCACCCAGGGTGGCGTAGGAGTAGGAGTAGGCGCTGCCCGAGACCGGCAGCATTGCCGCGAACTCGGCGTAGCACAGCCCGGCGAATGCGCAGGCGATGCCGGCGAAGATGAAACTGAGCATCACCGCAGGTCCGGCGTACTCGGCCGCGGCCTGGCCGGTCAGCACGAAAATCCCTGCGCCAATCACGGCTCCGACGCCGAGCAGTACCAGCTGGCTGCGAGTCAGGGTGCGCTTGAGTGTAACTTCGCCCTCAAGGCTGCCCTCGAATGGCTCGCCTGCATCGACGTGTCCTGCCGGTGCAATCGGCTTGGTGACTAACAGTTCCTTGAGCATCCGGATCCCCAGCTGATTGTCGACAATCGCGATGACTGCCGTGAGTGCTATACCGACGCGTACCACGTGCGAAGGGGCGCGGGCCACCTTACCCCAGCGGAGAAACGTCCGGCAAGCCGGCTTGCGGCGCCCATCACAGTCGATAACATCGGGTAGTAACCAGCCCTCAGGACGTACCCCGGCGTATGCACGCAACCCCCCAAACCCATCCTTCTGCCAACCCGGCCATCGACACGCTTCGGCTGGAGTTGGACCGTTACTGCCAGCGTTGGCCCGACGAAACCGGAGTGGTCGGGCAGTTCCAGCAGTTGTTGGACGACGCCGACGATCCGTTCGTACGCGGCCGGTTGGCGGGCCACTTCACCGGCTCGAGTTGGTTGGTGGACCGCACCGGCACGCGGGTGCTGCTGACCCACCATCGCAAGCTGGGTCGCTGGCTGCAGCTGGGAGGCCACGCCGATGGCGACCGTGACCTGTCGCAGGTCGCGCTGCGCGAAGCCGAGGAGGAATCCGGCCTGACCGGGCTGCGGGTCGAACCCGCGTTGTTCGACCTGGACCGTCACTGGATCGGCGAGCGCCGGGGCGTGCCGGGGCATTGGCATTACGACGCGCGATACATCGTCCATGCCGGCGCGGATGAGGACTACATCATCAGCGCCGAGTCGCTCGACCTGCAATGGCGCGATATCGCCGGCATTGCCAGCGAAGCATCGACGGATCCGTCGCTTAGGCGCATGGCATGCAAGTGGCTGGAGCGCCGGTGAGCGCCCGCGGCAATGGCCGCTGTACCGGAACGATCAGTACAGCACGCGCGTGCGCAGGGTGCCGGTAATCGCCGACAGCAGCGCCCTGAGTTCTGTCGCCTGTGCCTCGCTGGCGCTGATGTCGATCACCACGTAGCCCACGTCCGCGTCGGTGCGCAGGAACTGACCGTCGATGTTGACGCCACGCTGGGAGAAGATCTCGTTGACTTGCGACATCACGCCCGGCACGTTGCGGTGGATATGCAGCAAACGCAGGCTTCCGGTGTGCTCGGGCAGGGTGACTTCGGGGAAGTTGACCGCTGACAGGGTTGACCCGTTGTCGCTGTAGCGGATCAGCTTGGAGGCGACCTCCAACCCGATATTGTCTTGCGCCTCCAGCGTGCTGCCGCCGATATGCGGGGTGAGGATCGCGTTGTCGATGCCGACCAGGGGCGAGCTGAAAACGTCATTGTTGCTGCTCGGCTCCGCCGGGAACACGTCCACCGCCGCGCCGCCGATGTGGCCGGATTTCAGGGCATCGGCAAGCGCATCGATATCGACCACCTTGCCCCGGGAGGCATTGATCAGGTGCGCGCCCGGACGCATCCGGGCGATCTGCTGCGCACCGATGAGATCACGGGTGGCCGGGGTCTCCGGCACATGCAGCGTCACCACTTCGCTGCGCGCCAGCAAGTCCTCCAGGCTGGCGGCCTCGCGCGCGTTGCCCAACGTCAACTTGGGTTCGATATCGTGGAACAGCACCTGCATTCCCAGTGCCTCGGCGATCACGCCGACCTGGGTGCCAATGTGGCCATAGCCGACGATGCCGATGGTCTTGCCGCGGATCTCGTGGCTGCCGATGGCCGACTTGGACCAACCACCCCGATGACAGCTCGCGCTCTTCTGCGCGATTCCGCGCATCAGCATGATCGCCTCGGCAATGACCAGCTCGGCCACGCTGCGGGTGTTGGAGTAGGGCGCGTTGAACACCGGGATGCCGAGCTTTTCGGCCGCATCCAGGTCGACCTGGCTGGTACCGATGCAGAAGCAGCCGATTGCCATCAGTCGCCGCGCTTGGCCCAACACCTCGGCCGTCAACTGGGTGCGCGAGCGGATGCCGATGATGTGCGCCTGGGCGATCTGACGCTTCAGCTCGTCGTCGGGCAGCGCCTTGTCGTGGATCTGTATCTGCGCGTAGCCGGCGGCGCGGAATTTTTCTATGGCGTTCTGGCTGACGCCTTCCAGCATCAATACGCGGATGTCGTTTTTCGGGTACGAGGTGGTGGGGGTCACGGACGGGACTCATTGAACAGAGAACCGAATATCGCAGAAACCCCGGTGGTTTGCTGCGTCGCACCACTGGACGTGCGGCTGGTGCTGCTGGCAGGCTGAAGTCCCATCGCGCTGCAGCGACCATTTGATGAACGACCCGCGCTTGAACACCTTGCTGGCAACCATTCCCGGTTTGCAGGTCAAGACCGACCCGGACGACCTGGAGTACTACGGTCGCGACTGGACCCGGCGGTGGACGCCGTCACCACTTGCAGTCGTGTTGCCTGCAAGCATCGAGCAGGTGCAAGCGGTCGTGCGCTGGGCCAACCAGCATGGCGTGGGAATCGTGCCGTCGGGCGGACGCACCGGACTGTCGGGCGGCGCAGTCGCGGCCAATGGCGAGCTGGTGGTCAGCCTGGAACGGATGACCAAGGTGGTGGAGTTCGACCCCATCGACCGCACCTTGACCGTGCAGCCAGGCATCGCGCTGGAAGCCGTGCACCAGGCGGCGCGCGAGCAGGGTTTGCTCTACCCGGTGGATTTCGCCGCACGTGGCTCGTGCTCCATTGGCGGGAACATTGCCACCAATGCCGGCGGTATCCGGGTGATCCGCCATGGCAACACCCGCGAGTGGATCGCCGGGCTGAAGGTGGTAACCGGTGGCGGCGAGTTGCTGGAGCTCAACCGCGGGCTGGTCAAGAATTCCAGTGGCTACGACCTGCGCCACCTGTTCGTCGGCTCCGAGGGCACCCTGGGCATCGTGGTCGAGGCGAGCTTGCGGCTGACCGACCTGCCGCCGCCGTCAAGCGTCATGTTGCTGGCGCTGCCATCGTTCGGGAAATTGATGCAGGTATTTGCGGCCTTCCGTGAGCGGCTGCCATTGGAAGCGTTCGAGTTTTTCACCCACGTGGCAATGCGTCATGTCGTTGAGGGTGGCGCGCAAGACCCGTTTGACGAGTCGTACCCGTACTACGTGCTGGCCGAATTCGCCGTCGGTGACGAAGCCCGGCAGGCTGCTGCGCTGGGAGCATTCGAGCATTGCCTGGAAGCGGGCTGGGTCAGCGATGGCGTGATCAGCCAGAGCGATGCCCAGGCCGCCGGATTGTGGCGACTGCGCGAGGGCATTACCGAGAGCCTGGCGCGCTACCGGCCCTACAAGAACGACGTCTCGGTCAGACTCTCCGCGATGCAGCCGTTCCTGGCCGAAACCCAGGCACTGCTGGCGCGTGAGTACCCGGATTTCGAGGTGGTCTGGTTCGGCCATATCGGCGATGGCAACCTGCATATCAACATACTGGCGCCTGATGACATGGCGACCGATGATTTCGTGGCCCAGTGCACGCGGGTGACCGACCTGCTGGCGGCGTGCCTGCAGCGCCACGGCGGCAGCATTTCTGCCGAGCATGGTATCGGTCTGGTCAAGAAGCCTTGGCTGGACAGCACCCGGTCGGCGGCGGAAATCGAAGTGATGCGTGGCATAAAACGCGTGCTGGACCCGGCAGGCATCATGAATCCGGGCAAGTTGTTCGATCCGGGACCGTCCCTGGAAGATACGCAGCCGCCTAGCTGAACGTCCGCAATACCGGCGTTGCCAGCCGATAACATCGGTCGTGCCGCAGGCGGGTAACCTGCAACCGCCATTCTCTTGCTTGCCCCCAATGGAACCCAATCGATGACCATTCACTCTCGCCTGCTTTGTGTCCTGCTGCTTGCCAGCGCCTCTTCGATCGCTTCGGCGTCCAGCTTCTACACGCTCTCCGAAGCGATAAGCGGCGCCGTTGGTGGTACTTCCGCGACCAGCAGTTCAGCCGGCGACGACAAGATCGTCATCGCTGCGCGCGACGATGCCGCCAGCTTCGTGGCCACCGACGGTGATATCCGCGGCGTGCACCTGGAAGCGGCGTTCGTGCGGTTGCGCGGGCAGTTGCAGCAGGCGCGTGACGCCAGCGACCTTGAACTGGCACGGGCCATCCTCGCGTTGTGATCCCGGCGGTGGTGGATCCCGTTACATGAAGGGTTGGCGCGCGGCCCGGTCGCGCGTTTATTGCGCCGCACTGTTGTTGCTATCGGGATGGGCGCCCGCGCATGCCGCGCTACGCCTGCAACTGGACACCCGCGGGCTGGAACCGGCCCAGGTCGTTGCCAGTCAGGAACTGCTGGACCAGGCGCTCGCGCGGTTGCCTCCGGGCTTCACGGATTCGTTGGACCAACAGGTCGTGGTTCGCTGGGACGATGTGTTGCCTCACGATGCCTGGGGCCGGGCGGAACACCGTGAGCTGCTGCTCAACCGCCGGCTGTTGGACGGATTGACCGACGGCACGGCTGCCGGGCGCGCGAGCCGCCGCGATGCCACTCGCACCGGGCGTAGCCAGCGCGATGAACTGATCGCCACGGTATTGCACGAACTTGCCCACTTCCATGACCGCGTCCACGGGCTGTCCGATGAGCCACGCTTGCTCGATCTGGCCGGGTGGCAGGTCAAGGCCCGGTGGTTCGGTGCGCGCCAGTCGGAGAATCGGTTCGTCGATCGCAGCCCGGACCCGTACGAACTCACCAGCCCACGCGAGTTCGTTGCGGTCAATCTGGAGTACTTCCTGCTCGACCCGTCCTATGCCTGTCGGCGGCCGGGGTTGCACCGGTTCTTCCGGGATCATTTCGGCTGGGCGCCGTCGCACCCGCAGTGCCCGCAGGGGTTTGTCTATCTGAACGCGGGTAGCGCGGCAGGTGATGACGCCTCCGGCACTCCGCAGGTCTTGAACGTGCTCGACCCGGAACGCGTCTACGCTGTCGAATACCTGCTGGCCGAGGGCAACGAGCAGTTGATGAGTCGCTGGGGCCACAGCATGTTGCGGCTGGTGGTCTGTGCGCCCGGGCGGCCGCGCGGGCCGGGCTGCCGGCTGGACCTGCAGCATCACCTGGTGCTGTCGTTCCGCGCCTTCGTCAATGACGTGCAACTGTCCAGTTGGCGTGGACTGACCGGCTCCTATCCATCGCGACTGTTCGTGCTGCCGCTGGAGCAGGTGGTGGAGGAGTACACCAAGGACCAGTTGCGCGCGCTGCAATCGATCCCGTTGGCGCTGGACCGCAGCCAGATCGAGGGCCTGCTGGAGCGCGCCGCAAAACTGCATTGGAGTTACGACGGCCGCTATTATTTCGTCAGCAACAACTGTGCGGTGGAGACATTCAAACTGCTGCATGACGGCGTCCCGCAGCTGGCCCAGGCGGGGTTGGCGGCGATTACGCCGACCGGCCTGCTGACGAAGCTGGATCGGCGCGACCTGGCCGATACCTCGGTGCTGGACGACCCGCACGAGGCGCGCCGGCTGGGTTACCGCTTCGACTCGTTTCGCGAGCGTTTCCAGGTGATGTTCGTGGTTGCGCGGCAAGAGCTGGGGCTGCCGCAAAGCGAGGTCGAAGACTGGTTGGCATTGCCGCCCGGCGAACGGCGCGTCTGGTTCGATCAGGCCGGGTTGCGTGCCAGTGCCGCGTTGTTGTTGCTGGAACAAGCGGCATTGCGTCGGCAGGTATTGCTGGCCCAGGAAGATCTGAAACGGCGCTACCTGGGCGCGATGATGGCCGGACGCGACGACGGGCCGAACAGGCAGCCGAATGCCGCGGAGGATCCCTTGCCTGCGGGCCAGACGGCGCCAGGTGGCGAACCTGCCGATGCCGGTGCCAGGCTTCGCCAGATCCTGCAGCACAGCGGGTTCCTCAGCCGCCCGGCCGGGTTGCTCGCTGCGAGCGACGGCTATGGCTTGCCGCAGCCCGCCGAGATCCAACGCCTGGCGCTGGAGAGTGGGCGCCGCAAGGCACGTCTTGACGAGCTCAACCTCCAGCTGCGTAATGAAGTCAAAGCGCTGCTGGATCCCGACCTGCGCGCCAACCTGGAGCGCACACGGGACAACGTGGATGCGCTCGGCGAGCGGTTGCGGGTGTTGAACCAGCGCGATTCAGGGTTGGACCTTCCATAGGGAAGGTCTGAACAATTCGTTTTGATCGTCACTCCCGCGTCCTACTGGACTTCCTGCGGTCGAAGGCGGGAGTCCAGGGACGTTGCCCATCAGAGGCTGACGTCCATGGATCCCCGCCTTCGCGGGGATGACGCAGTTGTTCAGACGATTCTTGGCGAGCCGGCGCAGGCGATCAGTCGGCGCGACCGGCGAACTCGCCACTGGTTGTGCTCACCAGTACCCGCTCGCCGGTGCCGATGTACTCGGGGACCATGATCTCAAGACCGGTTGACAGCTTGGCGGGCTTGGGTCGCTTGGTCGCCGTGCCGCCTTTGAGTTCGGGCGGTGTCTCGATAACCTCGATCGCAACGCTGGCCGGCAATTGCAGCCCGACCGGCAGCTCATCGATGATCTGCACATAGCACCCCGAAAGGCCATCGACGATATAGCCCGACGCATCGCCGACCACCGCCGCGTCCAGCATGTAGGGGCTGTAATCCTCGTCATCGAGGAACACGAATGCATCGCCATCCCTGTAGGAGTAGGTCACCTGGCGACGGCTCAACTCTACCTCCTTGAGGTCCTCGTCACCGCCCAGACTGAGATCGAACTTGTTGCCGCCGGGCACCGAGTACATGGTGAAACGGAACTTGACGTTGCCGCCCCGGCCTTGCGGCGAGCTGCGCTCGATGTCGCGCACCTGGTAAATGGTGTTGCTGTACTCGACCACGTTTCCTTTCTTGACGTCTGCGGCTTTCATTGGGTTCTTCCGTAGTTACCTGGGTGCCAGGCGCGTTGCGCCATCGAGACGGATGGTCTCGCCGTTGAGGTAGGTGTTGCCGAGGATGTAGGCGACCAGGTCCGCGTATTCCTCCGGCTTGCCCAGCCGGGAGGGGAACGGAATGGTCGCCGCCAGCGATTGCTGTACCGACTCGGGCATGCCGTCGACCATCGGCGTCCAGAACACGCCCGGGGCGATGGTCATCACCCGGATGCCAAAACGGGCCAGCTCGCGCGCCATCGGCAGCGTCATGCCCACCACACCACCCTTGGATGCGGAGTAGGCGGCCTGGCCGATCTGGCCCTCGTAGGCGGCCACAGACGCGGTGTTGATGATCACGCCGCGCTCGCCATCGGTGCCGGCCTCGTTGTGCTGCATCAGGTCGGCGGCGGCCTTGGCGACGTTGAAGCTGCCGACCAGGTTGACCATCACCGTGGCCTGGAAGCGCGACAGCGGCATCGGCCCTTCCTTGCCCAGCACGCGGCCGGCACCGAGGATGCCGGCGCAGTTGACCGTGACGTTGAGGCCGCCAAGGAACTCCCGGGCCGCCGCGACACTGGCCACCACCGCGGCTTCGTCGGACACGTCGGTGCTGAAGAACCGTGCGTTGGTTTCGCCCAGCCCAGCCACCGCCGCCGCGCCTTTGTCCTCGTTGACGTCGAACAGGGCGACCTTGCCGCCATGCTTGACCAGGTGCTGCGCGACCGCCAGGCCCAAGCCTGAAACGCCGCCGGTGATGATGGCGAGGGTAGTGGAGAGCTGCATGGGAAACCCCGAATAGGAAAGCCGTAATTCTAGGCCAGCGGCGCGGGGGCGGCGAATGGCTGCCGCGGACTATTTCGCTGGCACCGCCGCCGATGCGTACATGTCTTCCAGTGCTTCAGGCGACAAGCCTTCGGCAAACAGGAAACCTTGCCCGACACTGACCCCGAGTTTGATCAGGAAATCGCGTTGCTCCGGAGTCTCCACGCCTTCGGCTACCAGCTCCAGACCGAGGCTGCGGGCAATGCCGATGACCGCCTCGCATACGGCGACGTCGGAGGCGTTCCCGGGGATGCCCTGGACGAACACCTGGCTCAGCTTGAGCCCATGGATCGGCAGCCGGCGCAGGTAGTTCAGGGCGCTGTAGCCTTCGCCGAAATCATCGATCGTCAGCGTCACCCCCATCTCGCGCAGTGCCGCGAAGGCGTGCTGGGTGTCGGGCTCATCCTCGATCAGCACCCGCTCGGTGAATTCCAGCTCCAGTGCGCTGCCCGGCAGGCCGAATTCCAGCAGCACGGCCTCCACCGCCGTTGCCAGGTCCTTGCCCAGGAACTGGCGATAGGACACGTTGACCGCGACGCGATTGATCTCCAACCCACGGCTGCGCCATTGGCCCAGTTGCCAGCACGCCTGTCGAATGACCCAACTGCCGATTCCGATAATGTCGCCGGTGGTTTCGGCGTGGCTGATGAAATGGTCCGGCTGGATCTCCCCCAGCAATTCGTTGTTCCAGCGAATCAGCGCCTCGACCGCGATCAGCCGGCCGCTGGCCAGATCGACCTGGGGTTGGTAGACGAGGCGGAACTCGTCGTTGTCGATGGCATGGCGTAGCTGGGTTTCCAGTTGCTGGCGATGTTGTTGCTCGGCGGCCAGCTCGGGACTGAATACCTGCCAGCTGTTGCGACCGCGGCGCTTGCTGGCATACATCGCCACGTCCGCATTCTTGATCAGTTGCTGGGCGTGGTCGCCGTCCTGCGGCGACTGGGCGATGCCGATGCTGGCGGTGATCGCAAACTCCTCGCCGTCCATGCGGAACGCATCGGCAAATATCTCCAGGATGCGGTCGGCCAACCGTGCCGGTCGGGCAGGGTCGTCCTCAAGCGAGCACAGCACCAGGAACTCGTCGCCGCCAAAGCGGGCGATCAGTCCTTCCGTGCCGACCGCACGCTGGATGCGCCGTGCGGCAGACGAGAGCAGCCGGTCTCCCGCCGCGTGGCCGAGCACATCGTTCACGACCTTGAACCGGTCCAGGTCGATGTATAAAACCGCCAACGCCGATTGGCATGAATCACCCAGGCGCGCTTCAATCTCGATGCGCAGTGCATCGCGGTTCAACAGGCCGGTCAGCGGGTCCGTGCGTGCTTCTACACGCAGGGTTTCCTCATCCTGTTTGTCCTCGGTGATGTCCTGCACGGTACCGGTCAGGGTGGCACTCAAGGGCGAGGCGACCTGAGCCTCCCCGATCACGCGAATCCAGAACTGATGCCCATCGCCACGCCTGCCTTGCAGTTCAAGTTGCAGGCCCTGCCGGCTTTCCATGGTCTGGTCCAGCGCCTGGCGCAAGCGTCGGTGGTCGGATTCGACCAGGCAATCCAGCAGGCCTTCCATCGTGTCCGGGGCCGGATCGCGTCCGATGATGCGTTGTGCCTCGTTGGTCAGGTACAGATGGTTGCGTCCGGTGTCCCACTGCCAGCCACCAATGTGGGCCAGTGCCTGTGCGCGCTCGAACAGCGTGCTGTCGCGCTTGAGCGCAGTGACGTCGTGGAATACGGACAATGCCTGGTGTGGCTTGTCCGCACCGGCGACAAACTGAGGCACCGCGATCACCGACAGCCAGATCAGCTCGTGTCGTCGCTGGTTGAAGAAGCCGATCACTTCGGGTCCAACCGGCTTGCCGGTGGCCAAGGCGCGGGACGATGGCAGGGCATTGTCGGGCAGTGCCTTGCCACTCTCGTCCACCATCAGCCAGCGACCGTCCTTGAACACCTCATCGATGCTCGTGCTCTGTTCGGCATCCATCAACCGGATCGCGGCCGCGTTGGCGTAGGTGGTGTGCCCGTCGGCGTTGCGCACCACGATGCCCTTGTCGACCATCTCGGTCAGTTCACGGAAGCGGACCTCGGCATCGACGCGGGCGCTGAGATCGCGCGCGACCGCAACCAGGCAGCGCTGGCCGTCGTATTCGAAATTGGCCGAATGGACTTCGACCGGAAACCGGCTGCCGTCCGCTCGCCGGTTGGTGACTTCAATCACATAGCTCTGCCCGCGCGCGAGCGCGTCGTGCACCGGACCCATGTGGCCGGGCGGCAGGTCAGGGTTCAACAGGTCGATTGGCTGGCCGACAATCTCATCCCGGGGGCGTTGGTATGCGGCGACCCCGGCCTTGTTGAGGTCCAGCACGGTGCCGTCCCAGGCAATGATGCTGATCGGATCCGGCATGGCGTCAAACAACGCCCGGTAGCGCTGCTGCGCGGACGCTTCGTTGCCCAGTGACTGCTGCAGTGCGGCCCGGGCCTGCTGCAGGACGGTCGCCAGCGCGGGGGACAGGGTGGTGTCCTGGCCGGCCTGGTCCAACGCCATCAACACCGCCGATGCATCCAGCGGGCCAAGCGGTGCTGACGGACTTCGTGCGGGTGGCTTGCGCTTCAATCTACACCGCCATTGCCTTGCCGACTTTACTGCTGGTCTCCCGCCCCAGGCGGCTGGACAACCAGCGCCCGGTTTCGGCCAGCAGCTCGAGATTGATGCCGGTATGGATGCCCAGGCCATGCAGCATGTAGACCACGTCCTCACTGGCGACGTTGCCGCTGGCGCCGGGCGCATAAGGACAACCACCCACGCCGGAGACCGCCGAGTCGACCACCGCGACGCCTTCTTCCAGGCACGCCAGGATGTTGGACAGCGCCTGGCCGTAGGTGTCGTGAAAATGCACCGCCAGTGCCGTCATCGGGACTTCCCCGGCGACGGCCTTGAGCATCGCGCGCGCCTTGCCCGGCGTGCCCACGCCAATGGTGTCCCCCAATGAGATTTCATGGCAGCCCATGACGTGCAGTTCGCGTGCAACCCGGACCACATCGGCCAACGGCACGTCGCCCTGGTAGGGGCAGCCCAGCACCGTGGACACATAGCCGCGGACCTTGATGCCGTCGGCCCTGGCCCGTTCCAGGATGGGGGCGAAACGGACCAGCGATTCGGCGATCGAGGCGTTGATGTTCTTCTGGTTGAAAGCTTCCGAGGCCGCAGTGAACACCGCGACTTCGCGGACGCCGGCGGCGAGTGCGCGCTCGTAGCCTTTCTCGTTGGGGACCAGTACCGGATAGTCCACGCCCGGTTTGCGGGCAATACCGGCATAGACTTCGGCGGCGTCGGCCAGTTGCGGTACCCATTTGGGGCTGACGAAGCTGGTGGCCTCGATACTTTGCAGGCCGGTCGCAGACAGCCGGTCGATCAGCTCGATCTTGTCCGCGGTGGCGACGATCGCCTTCTCGTTCTGCAGGCCATCGCGCGGGCCAACCTCGACGATGCGGACCACGGGCTTCATTCCACCGGGTCCAGGGTGACGAGGATCGCATCGGCGTCGACAAACTCGCCGGCCTGCGCTCGGACCTCGGCAACGGTCCCGTCGCGCGGTGCCTTCAGGCTGAGCTCCATCTTCATCGCCTCGATCACCATCACCTCCTGGCCGGACTGGACGACCTCGCCAGCTGCGACCTTCACTACCACGACGCGCCCCGGCATCGGTGCAACGACGTTGTCCGCGCCGGTGCCTGAACCGCTTTCCTGATGACAATACATCGCCAATGGCTGCAGGCGAAGCCGTTGGTCGCCGTCGTGGACAATGACATGACGGTCCTGGTCGAGCACCTGGAAGCGCCGCGCGCGCTCGGCGATGCGCAGGCTCAGCGACCCGCCTGCCAGCCGCGCGCCGGTGACCTGGTGGGTGTCGCCGCCAGTATCGACACGATAGTTGCCATCGCTGCCGCTGGCGCGAACTTCGATGCGTTGTTCCCGGTACCCGAAGGCGAGGCTGCGCAGGCTGCCGTGACCCAGGCGCCAGCCATCGGCGATGGCCCACGGTGAACCCGGGTCGCCGGAGTTCTCGGCCAACCGGGCGGCGTTTCGTTCCTGTCCCAGCAGGCTGGTTACCGTGGCGGCCAGCAGCAAGTCGGTATCGATCTCGTCGTTGGCTGGTATGAATTGCTCGAGGTGGCGATCCAGGTACCCGGTGTCGATGGTGCCGGCGACGACCGTCGGGTGCCGCACCAGGCGCTCCAGAAACGGGATATTGGATTTGGGGCCGCTGATCCCGCACTGCGCCAACGCGTCGCGCATCCGGGCCAACGCGCGCGGACGGTCGACGTCATGGACGATCAGCTTGGCGATCATCGGGTCGTAGAAAATCGTCACCGTATCGCCTTCGATCACGCCCGAATCGATCCGGACATGCGGGCCGGGTGCCGGTAGCCGCAGACGCTCCAGCTTGCCGGAGCCGGGCAGGAAGCCGGCCTCCGGGTCTTCCGCGTACAGGCGTACCTCGACCGCATGGCCGTGGCGTTCAATCTGGTCTTGCGCCAGCGGCAGCGGTTCACCGGCGGCGACCTGCAATTGCCAGGCGACCAGGTCCAGTCCGGTCACCAGCTCGGTCACCGGATGCTCGACCTGCAGGCGGGTGTTGATCTCCATGAAGTAGAAGCCTGCCGGCTTGCCATCGGCATCCTGGCCGACGATGAACTCCACCGTGCCCGCATTGACATAGTCGATCGCCCGCGCCGCCATGACCGCGGCCTCGCCCATCTGTTCGCGCAGCGCCGGGGTCAGGAACGGCGAGGGCGCTTCCTCCAGCACTTTCTGGTAACGCCGCTGGGCCGAGCATTCGCGCTCGCCGAGGTGGATTGCATTGCCGAAGTCGTCGCCAAATACCTGAAACTCGATATGACGCGGTTGCTGGACATAGCGTTCCAGCAGCACCCGGTCACGGCCGAATGCGTTCTTCGCCTCGCGCTGGCAGGATTCCAGATTGGACAGGAATTCGTCCGACTCGCGCACGATCCGCATGCCCTTGCCGCCGCCGCCGTGCGCGGCCTTGATCATCAGCGGGTAACCGATCCGGTCCGCCTCGGCCTGCAAGTGGGCGGGCGCCTGATCCTGGCCGGTATAGCCCGGCACCACCGGCACCCCGGCGGCCTGCATCAGGTCCTTGGCGCCGGCCTTGCTGCCCATCTTGCGCATCGAGGCCGCCTTGGGCCCGATGAACGCCATGCCGGCGCCTTCGACGGCCTCGGCGAAATCGGCGTTTTCCGACAGGAAACCGTACCCCGGGTGGATCGCCTGCGCGCCGGTCCGGGTGGCGATATCGATGATGGCGTCGCCGCGCAGATAACTTTCCGCAGGGGTGGGCCCACCGATGCAGTACGCCTCGTCGGCCTGGCGCACGTGTTGGGCATCGGCGTCCGCGGTGGAGTACACCGCGACGGTGCGGATGCCCAGTTCACGGCAGGTGCGGATGACCCGGCAGGCGATCTCGCCGCGGTTGGCAATCAGGATCTTGTTGAACATGCGGGGGCTCGCGTCAAGGGGGTTGCTGGGAAGGGTGGCGGACGCACGGGCGGTCATTGGCACCAGCCTGGCTTGCGTTTGTCGAGGAATGCCGCCAGCCCTTCCTGGCCCTCCGCCGATACCCGCAGCCCGGCGATCAGGCTGGCGTTGTCGGCGTCGTGGCGCGCGCCATCACGATGGGACGCGACCTGGCGCACCAGCGACTTGGCTTGCGCCGAAGCCACCGGGCCGGCCTTCAACAGCAAGTCGATCTGCCGTTGCACCGCGGTGTCCAGGGCGGTGGCGTTGACCACGTCGTGCAGCAAGCCCATCGCGCAGGCTTGGCGGCCATCGAAAATCTCGGCGGTGGCAAACCAGCGCCGCGCCTGGCGCGCACCGATCGCCTCGATCACATACGGCGAAATCACCGCCGGCAGCAGGCCCAGCTTGCTCTCGGTCAGCCCGAACTTCGCCTCCGGCACGCCGATCGCGATGTCGCAGCAAGCGACCAGTCCGACACCGCCGCCAAACGCCGCGCCGTGGACCTTGGCGATGGTCGGCTTTGGTATCTCATCGAGGGTGCGCATCAGCCGTGCCAGCGCGAGCGAGTCGTCGCGGTTCTCGGCCTCGCTGGCGTCGGCCATCCCGCGCATCCAGTTGAGGTCGGCCCCGGCCGAGAACGACGCGCCTTCACCTTCCAGCACCACGACCCGCACGCTGTCGTCCCCACCCAGGCTCTCCAGTGCACCGGTCAGCGCCGAGATCAGCATGGCGTCGAATGCGTTGTGGACCGCGGGACGGTTCATACGCAGTCGGGCGACGGGGCCCTCGCGCAGGTTCAGCAGCGGGTTGGTCATCGGTACTCGGAGGTTGCGGGACTGGTTGAATGATAGCCGTCGTGCTCCGGCAACCACCCATCCACGACCGGGATGCGACCAATTCTCATTATGAAGTAGAATCCGCGGGTCCCTTTCCGCGTGATTCCGATGCTCATTGCCCTGCGTCTGCTTGCCATTTCGCTGATGTTGTCATTCACGCTGCCTGTGTACGCAGACGACCCGCTTGCCAACCAGCCGGTGAACGAGCCAGTGAACCAGGACGCGCAGACCGCGTGGCGCCTGCTCGACTACATCGCGGTGGACTATGCCGTTGCCGTCGCCGCGGAAGGCGGAGAGGTCGTGAGCGAAGCCGAATACGCGGAGATGACCGAGTTTTCCAACGCGGTAAGCGAGCGCCTGGATGCCCTGCCGCCGAGCGACACCCGGGCGCGCCTGAAGGATGGCGCGAAAGCCCTGCAACTTGCCATTGAGAACAAGGCCACCCCCGGGGAAGTGGCCTCGCTGGCGCGCAATCTTGGCGGCGAATTACTGGCGGCCCATCCGATGCCGTTGGCGCCCTCCAGTGCACCGGACCTGGCCCGGGCGGCCGACCTCTACCAGCAGCAGTGCGCCAGCTGTCATGGCAAGACCGGTGCCGGCGATGGCCCGGCAGGGATCGCGCTGGACCCGCCGGCGATCGACTTCACCGATGAGTCGCGCGCCCGCGAGCGCAGTGTGTTCGCGCTCTACCAGGTGATCGAACAGGGCCTGGAAGGCACCGGCATGGCCAGCTATGCGCACCTGCCATCGGAAGACCGCTGGGCGCTGTCGTTCTATATCGGCCAGTACGCGTATCCGGATGAGCTGGCGGCACCGGGCGAGCGTCTGTGGAACGGCGATGAGTCGCTGCGTGCGCGGTTTCCGGATCTGGGAACCTTGACCCAGGTGACCCCGGCCGCCCTTGCCCAGAGCATTGGCGAGGACGATGCCAAGGCGGTGACGGCTTACCTGCGTCGCCATCCTGAAGTAGTGCAGGCCAAGCCGGAAGGATCGTTGGCCCTGGCCCGCTCGCGTCTGCTCGAAAGTACCCGGGCGTATGCGGCAGGCGATCAGCGCAAGGCGCGCGATCTGGCGCTGTCCGCCTACCTGGATGGGTTCGAGCCGGTGGAGCCGTTGCTGGCGGCGCGTGATGGCGCGCTGATGGTGGAGATCGAAACCGCCATGGCCGAGTTGCGTTCGCGCATCGGCCGCTCGGCGAGCGTGGAAGACATACAGGCGCAGGTCGAGGTCGTCGACGGCTTGTTCGTCAGGGCCGAGGCGGCGCTCGCCCCGGGGATGGCGAGCAACATGACGGCCTTCGTGGGGTCTTTCACCATCTTGCTGCGAGAGGGCCTGGAGGCGTTGCTGGTCCTGATTGCGATGATTGCGTTCCTGCGCAAGGCCAACCGCACCGAGGTCATGCCGTACGTGCATGCCGGCTGGGTCTCCGCGTTGCTGGCAGGCGGGCTGACGTGGGTGGTGGCGACCTACCTGGTCAGCATCAGCGGTGCCAGCCGCGAACTGACCGAAGGGTTCGCGGCCCTGTTTGCCGCGGCGGTGCTGCTGTTCGTCGGCATCTGGATGCACGGCAAGAGCCAGGCCGGTGCATGGCAGCGCTACATCAAGGAAAAGCTTTCCCACGCCTTGTCGAAACGGTCGGCATGGTTCCTGTTCCTGCTGTCATTCGTGGTGGTGTACCGCGAAGTCTTCGAGACCGTGCTGTTCTACGCCGCGCTGTGGAGTCAGGGTAATGGCAATGCCATCCTGGCCGGTGGTGCCGCCGGCGCGGTGGTACTGGCGGGTATCGCCTGGGCGATGCTGCGGTACAGCCGGAAGCTGCCGATTTCCACCTTCTTCTCTGTCAGCTCGATACTGATTGCCGTACTGGCCGTGGTGCTGGCGGGCAAGGGTGTTGCCGCGCTGCAGGAGGCCGGTTGGCTGTCGGTGTCGGTCGTCAGCTTTCCGCGGATCGCGCTGTTGGGGATCTATCCAACCCTGCAAGGCGTGCTGGCGCAGCTGGTCACGCTGGCGATCATCATCATCGGGTTCTGGGGCAATCGCCGCGCGGCATTGGCGCGGTAAGCCACGCGCCAGCTTGAGCACGCCAGCTTGAGCACGCCAGTTTGAAAGCGCGCTGACCGGAATGTGCTAACCGGAATGTGTTGCAGGTACCCGCCGCCCTAATGAGGGCGGCGGGTTTTTTTACCGGTGCTTTCGGTGGCTTCCACCACCAGGCTGAAGGTCCGCTCGTCGCCCGGGTGCAGCGCACCCACGCCGACCACCTGGCGGTTGATCTCCTTGCCGCGGCCGTCGCGGATCGACAGCACCATCGAGTACTCGCAGGCACCATCGGCGGGGGCCGGAATGGTGCCTTCAACCTTCAAGGCGGTTACCGCGGCTGCGGCGGCTGGGCCGGCATCAAACCGCAGGTGTCCACGGCATTGCGGACACACGCTGGAGCTTTCCAGGATCGTGGTCTTGCAATGCGGGCAGGTGCGGGTCGCGCCCGCAGTGCCCGGGCGCGGTGTGCTCATGCGAGGCTTTCGAGGCCCGTCTTGGTGCCGGACTGGTTGGCAGGCTTGTTGCCCGAGTTGTTCTGGGATTTGTTCTCGGCCTTGTCGTAGCCCTTGTCACCCCAGCCGAACTCGACCTGACCGCGCATCCGCGACCCGGCGGCGACAATCAGCGATCCGGCCTTGACGTCGCCGATCAACGCACCCGACTCCAGCACCTCGACCCGTTGCGCCGACTCGATGTTGCCTTCCAGCTCGCCGGCAACGATGACCTTCTGCGCGCGTACGCCGCCGGTCAGCTTGGCGCCGGTCTCGATCGTCAGGTTGCCCTGGACGTTGACATCGCCGTTGAACTTGCCGGCAATGCGCACGTGCCCGGTACCTTCGATTTTTCCCTCGATGGTCAGGTCGGCGGCAATCAGCGATTCCTTCATCGATGATTCGTTGCGGCCCGGTGCAGCCACTTCACGGGTCGATGGGGCATCGAACCGGGCCGCTTCCGGGGTCGGGGTCGGTACCGATTGAACAGGCGCCGGCGGGGCAGCCGGGGCAGGCGCCGGTGATTTTGAGGAGGCGGGTTCTTTCCAGATAGCCATCGGTTGCAAGGTCCATCGAATCAGGGACCTCCGAATCTAGCACCGACTTCACGCCTCCTTGATGTGAAACCGGCCTGAAAAGCACATTCCCTTCAGCCGACCGACAGGAAAGCCGTGTTCATCAGTGCATCCCATCACACTGCGGCGCCGTGGACAGATCAGCGTTGCCGCGCTCGTGCCAGTACGGCAGGAACTACATCCGGAACACGCCGAAGTGGGTTCCGCGGGTGCCGGGCTCACCTTGGGCCGGCGCATTGAACGCGGCCGACAGCCCCAGTCCAAGCACGCGACGGGTGTCGGCCGGGTCGATGATGCCGTCGTCCCACAGCCGGGCGCTGGCGTAGTACGGGCTGCCTTGCGACTCGTATTGCTCGCGCAGCGGTACCTTGAACGCCTCTTCCTCATCGGTCGTCCAAGTCCCGTCGCGCGCCTCGATGCCGTCGCGCTTGACCGTCGCCAGCACCGAGGCCGCCTGTTCGCCGCCCATCACGCTGATCCGCGCGTTCGGCCACATCCACAGGAACCGGCCACCATAGGCGCGCCCGCACATCGCGTAATTGCCGGCGCCGAAACTGCCGCCAATCACCACGGTGAACTTGGGCACGTGCGAGCAGGCCACCGCAGTGACCATCTTCGCCCCGTCCTTGGCGATGCCGGCCTGCTCGTACTTCTTGCCGACCATGAAGCCGGTGATGTTCTGCAGAAACACCAGCGGGATTCCGCGCTGGTTGCACAGCTCGATGAAGTGCGCGCCCTTGAGCGCGCTCTCGGCGAACAGGATGCCGTTGTTGGCCACGATGCCGACCGGGTAGCCGTGCAGGTGCGCGAAGCCGGTGACCAGGGTCTTGCCGTAGCGCGCCTTGAACTCCTGGAACTCGCTGCCGTCGACGACGCGGGCAATTACCTCACGGATGTCGAAGGGGCGGCGGGTGTCCTTCGGCACGATGCCGTACAGCTCCTCGGCGGCGAATAGTGGCTCGCACACGGGCTGCACCGCGACCGGCACGACCTTCTTGCGGTTGAGCGTGCCGACGATCCCGCGGGCGATCTGCAGCGCGTGGCGATCGTCCTCGGCGAAGTGATCGGCAACGCCGGAGATCGACGTGTGGACGTCGGCGCCACCGAGGGTTTCGGCATCGACGATCTCACCGGTGGCAGCTTTCACCAGCGGCGGCCCACCGAGGAAAATGGTGCCCTGTTCCTTGACGATGATCGACTCGTCGCTCATCGCCGGCACATACGCGCCGCCGGCGGTGCAACTGCCCATGACCACGGCGATCTGGGGGATGTTGTCCGCGCTCATGCGGGCCTGGTTGTAGAAGATCCGGCCGAAGTGCTCCTTGTCCGGAAACACCTCGTCCTGCAAGGGCAGGAAGGCGCCACCGGAGTCGACCAGGTAAATGCACGGCAAATGGTTCTCGCGTGCGACTTCCTGTGCGCGCAGATGTTTCTTGACCGTCATCGGGAAGTAGGTGCCGCCCTTGACGGTGGCATCGTTGGCGACCACCACCACCTCCAGGCCCTGCACCCGGCCGATACCGCAAACCATGCCGGCCGCTGGCGCGGCGTCGTCGTACATGCCGCCTGCCGCCAATGGGGCGATCTCCAGGAACGGCGAGCCCGGGTCGAGCAGGGCAGTGATGCGGTCCCTCACCAGCAACTTGCCGCGAGCGGTGTGCCGGTCGCGCGCCTTGTCGCCGCCGCCGTGTGCAGCGCGCAGCAACCGGCTGTCCAGTTCATCAACCAGCGCGCGGTGGTAAGCGACGTTGTCCTTGAAATCCTGCGAGCGCGGATCGAGCGCGGAACTGAGTACGGGCATGCGGCGTTCTGTCGGTGATGGTCCAGGGGCTACAGGATACCCGTCCGGCAACTTCGCCAATGGCAGTTCGAGCCAGACATGAAAAAACCCGGGTCCGCATGACGCGGGCCCGGGTTTGGAGTAACGGGATGATCGAGGCGATCAGTCCTGGATTTCGGCGTCCGCCTCGGCCTCGGCTTCCGCCTGCTCCTGCTTCATTTTAGCGGAGACACTGTCGGCAGCCTCGCCGATCGTACCGGCGGCATTCGCCTTGCCTTCCTCGTACGCCTGCTGCAACGGATCTGCGGCGGCATCGGCGCTGGTTGCGGCCGAGTCGACAGCGTCAGCGGTGCTGGCAGCAGCCGAGTCGATGGCGTCGGCGGTGTTGGTAGCGGCAGCATCAATCCCGGCAGCGGCGGAATCCGCGGCTGACGACGCAGCAGCGGCAGCCTGGTCGCCGGCAATTTCGGCCTGGGCGGCGGCTTCATTGGCTTGCTGGTCGGCGTTTGGCGAATTGCAGGCGGCAAGGGCAAACGCGCTGGCAGCAAGAAGGGCGGTGATCTTGTAGTTCATGGTGGACTCCTGGGTTTGTCGGCAGTGAAACTGCGTTGGGTCGCCGGTTCTGCCGGCGGGCGCACTATTGAGGCTTTGCCTGTAAAGGAATGTGAAGGCCATCAAAAAAGCCGCCGGGATACCCCGGCGGCTTTCGGTACAGCTGACAACCAGGACGGATTACTGACCGTCGTTGTTGGTCTCGGCATCACCACTGGCAGCGGCTTCTTCCGCAGCGTCCTGGGCCTGCTCGGCAGCGTCGGCAGCGTTCTCGGCAGCGTCGGCAGCGTCATCGGCACCGGTCATGTCGGTAGCGGCGGCAGCGGCGTCAGCCGAGGTCGCGGCGGCATCGGCAGCCGAAGCGGCGGTGTCGGCAGCAGCCTGGGCAGCGTCGGCAGCCATCGCGTCGCCGGTAGCGGCGGCGTTGGCAGCAGCCTCGGAAGCCTCGGACGAAGCAGTAGCCGCTTCAGCCGCAGCGTCGTCAGCCTGCTGGGAGTTGGAGCAGGCAGCCAGGGCAAAGCCCATGGCGATAGCGAGCAGCGCCTTGTTGAAAGTCATGGTGTAGTCCTCGTCGTTAATAGGGTTAGGCAACGCGCTAGTGCGCGCATTAACATGATGACAACCGAGCGACGCGTGTCAAGCGCCACGTAGTGCCTTTTTCGTTAACGAAACGTTGACGTTTGGGTGCCGTTGGGGAAACGAGTCAGAGCAGTTCGATCGCGATCGCTGTCGCCTCGCCGCCGCCGATACACAGCGACGCGACACCTCGCGTGCCTCCGCGCGAGCGAAGTGCATTGATGAGTGTCACCACCAGACGTGCGCCACTGGCGCCAATCGGGTGTCCCAACGCCACCGCGCCGCCATGCACGTTGACCTTCTCGTGCGGGATCCCCAGATCCTTGATTGGCGCCATCGCGACGCAGGAGAACGCCTCGTTGATCTCGAACAGGTCGACGTCCTCAACCTTCCAGCCCGCCTTCTCCAGCACGTTGCTGATCGCCGTGACCGGCGCGGTGGTGAACCACTCCGGCGCCTGGGAATGGGTCGCGTGGGCGACGATGCGTGCCAGCGGTTTCAGGCCGCGTGCGCTGGCGTCCTCGGCCGACATCAACACGGTGGCGGCAGCACCATCGGAAATTTTCGACGATGACGCCGCTGTCAACACGCCTTCCTTGCCGAACGCGGGGCGCAAGCCCGGGATCCTGCTCACGTCGATCTTGCCCGGCTCTTCGTCGGTGTCGACCACGGTCTCGCCCTTGCGGGTCTTGACGGTGACCGGGACGATCTCGTCCTTGAACCTGCCCTCGGCCTGGGCAGCCTTGGCGCGGTTCACGCTCTCGGTGGAAAACGCGTCCAGCGCGGCGCGATCGAACTGGTACTCGTTGCACGCCATGTCGCCGAACACGCCCATTGCCTTGCCGTCGTACGGGTTGGTCAACCCATCGTGGGCCATGTGGTCGAGGAACTCGGCGCTGCCGTAGCGGACGCCCGTGCGGCTGCCGTTCAACAGGTGCGGGGCATTGGTCATCGACTCCATGCCGCCGGCCACAACGACCTTCGCCGAGCCGGCCTTGATCAGGTCGTGTCCAAACATGATCGCTTTCATGCCCGAACCACACACTTTGTTAATGGTGGTGCAGCCGGCCGAGGTGGGCAGACCAGCATTCAGCGAGGCTTGCCGTGCCGGTGCCTGGCCCAGCCCAGCGGGCAGTACGCAGCCCATGATGACCTCGTCGACCTGGTCGGCCGCGAGGCTGGCATGCTCGAGGGCACCGGTGATGGCAGCAGAGCCCAGCGCCGGTGACGGCACGCCGGTGAACTGGCCGAGGAAGGAACCGATGGCGGTGCGCTTGGCACCAACGATGACGACGTCGCTCATGGGGGACTCCGGTAAATGGGGGCTTGAGCTGCCCGAACCCCTCCGATTATGCCGCCGCGTGCTGCATTGCGGCAAACCGCAAGTCGCGGCTGCCGTTGCGGGTGCGCGCAGTGCCCGCCATTGTGGCCTGTGTCGCGATCGGCTAGAAAGGGTGGGGTTGATCAGCCGTTATGAACCAGCCGTTATGACGCACCCGGGCGACACCGGGACCAGATGGGGAGAGGAGACAGAATGAAGCCAAAGGATAGTGGGCGCTGGCAAGCAATGGTGGGCGGGGCTTGTCTGCTCGCATTGGCGGCGTGTAGCGGTGGCGGTGGTTCGTCCAACATCCGCCCGCAGCCGACGCCTCCTCCCACCGCGCCGGATCCGGAGCCGGAGCCAGGCCCGCAGCCGGACTTCGATGCCCATCTGGTATTGACCAACGCGGTCGCGGCCCACGATGCCGGTTTCACTGGCGAAGGCGTGATCATCGGCCTGCTTGACAGTGGCATCCGCCGCGACCACCCGACCCTGGTCGGCCGGGTCGTCGATCCGGGATTTGTGTACCTGGATGAGGATCAGAACGATCTCGACACCGACGACGTGCTGGGTCACGGCACCAGCGTGGCGCAACTGGCCGGTGGCAGCGCGTTTGGCAGTTGGCCCGGCGGTATTGCCCCCGGGGCGACGTTTGTCTCCGCCCGGATCATTGCCGACGATCCCCCCGTGGACGACGGGTCCGGCCAGGGCAACCGCGTCACCGACGGCTCCTGGCTGGGGGAGGTCCACAAAGACCTGATCAGCGCAGGCGTACAGATCTCCAACAACTCCTGGGGTGGCCTGTACTGGGATGGCGATGCCGTGACCAGGACCTTCATCGATGCGATGACGCCTTTCGTGGTGGACTGGGGCGGCCTGGTGGTGTTTGCGACCGGCAACGAGTCCGGAGCCAATCCGAGCGATACCGCCTCCTTGCCCAGCCAGGGCGCCGGCGCGTCGGGCCTGGAGCGGGGCTGGCTCGCCGTGGCCGCGCTGGACACCCTTTCACCGACTCAACTCGCCTCCTATTCCAACGCCTGTGGTATCGCGATGGACTACTGCCTGGTGGCACCGGGCGACGTGGTATTCACCGGTCTGGACGATACCGCGGGTAATCCGACCTATTGGGTCGGCGGCGGGACATCGTTCGCCGCGCCGCAGGTATCGGGCGCGGCGGCGCTGGTGTGGGAGGCATTCCCCTATTTCGACAATGACCTGGTGCGGCAGACCTTGCTGGGCACGGCGACCGACCTTGGTGTTGCCGGCGTGGACAACGTATTCGGGCATGGACTGCTGGATGCGGGCAAAGCCGTGCAGGGGCCGGCCAAGCTGGACTGGGGCCAAGTCACGGCTGCATTCGATGGTGGCATGTCGGTCTGGTCCAACCCGATTTCCGGCGCGGGCGGCATCACCAAGAGCGGTACCGGCCACCTCGACCTGACCGGTGAAAACAGCTACACCGGCGAGACCATCGTGGAGGCAGGCTCGCTGTCCACGCTGCACGCCTTGCCTGGCGACACCACGGTGCGCATTGACGGCCTGTTGCTGCTGGACGAAGTCGGGGTGCACGGAACGCTGCGCAACGAGGGCGCGACCGCGATCTATGGGGCCAACCCGGATGGAGCGGTGCACGTGATCGACGGCGATTTCGCCCAGACCGCCAGCGGCCGGCTTGCGCTGGAGGTCGGCTCGCAGTTGCAGGTGCAAGGGCGCGCCGACATTGACGGCGAGGTACTGGTCACCGGCGTCACCGAAGGCTATGTATTTTCCGCACGTGAGACCTTCCTTGAGGCCGCGCAAGGCGTGAACGGGAGGTTCGGCCAGGTCTCGGCCAGCAGTGGCGTGTTTCTCGAAGCCACCCTGGGTTACGACGCCAACAGCGCCTGGCTGGACATCGACCGGCTGGATGTCAGTGCGGCCGCACAGTCGATGGGCCTGACTGCGGCCTCGGTCGGATCGGCGTTGCGGATCGAGACTGCCTTCCAGGTCATCGATGGCAACGGTGCAGGGGCATTGCCGGTCGACGGCCCGACGGGCGCCGACGCAGCCAGTGGGTTCATCCACGGCGCCGCGGCGCTCCAGCGCACCCAGACCGCCGCCGCTGCCGAGCGTTCGCTGGCGAGCCTGTCGGGGGAGCTGCATGGCGCGGATACCTCGTTCGCGATGATGGCGATGGAAGACAGCCGCCACACGCTGGAATCGCGACTGGATGCACTGAGCCGCGGTGCCGGTAACGGCGCCTGGGCCGACCGCCTTGGCGGCGAGCGTTCGCACTCCCATACCCGGGTCGATGCCAACGGCTGGCTGATCGGTCAAGACCAGCGGTTTGGCCCGCACTGGACGGTCGGCGTCGCGTTCGGCCAGACCGATGGCTACGCCAATCACGACCTGCGCCGCGATCGCGAGCACAACCGTCAGTTCGAAGGCCAGCTCTACACCGCCTGGAGCACCGGCGGAAACTACGTGCTCGGACGTTTCGCCATTGGACAGATGGACCGCAGGACGCAGCGCGAAATCACCCTGGGGGCGGATCGCTTCGGCGTCGGCGCTGACTACGACAACCGCTACACCAGCTTCGGCCTGCAGGCCGGCCATCGCTTTGACTTCGCTGGCGGCACGCTGACCCCGTATGTCGGCACCGAAACCATGCAACTGGAGCGCGGTGCCTTCAGCGAGAACGGGGCCGCGGGCTTTGGCCTGAGCACCACCGGGTCCAGCCTCGAGGCGACCCGTGCACTGGTGGGCGCTCGCGTGCAACAGCAGTTGCGGGTGGGATCATCGGTGATGACGGTGAGCAGCCGCCTGGAGTGGCAGCGCCTGCTGTCGCAGACCGGCAGCCTGATTGATGCGCGCTTTACCGGGATCGATGCCTGGGCGCCGATCAGTGGCACCGGGCTGGCTCGGGAAGCGGCCGTATTCGGCGTCGGCCTGCGCGCTGACCTGCCGCTCGGCCAACTCGGCTTCGACCTGGATGCCCGTCACGAGCTCGGCAGGACCTGGACCGGCGCGTCTGCCAACTGGTCGGTCGGGTTCTGACCCGGTTGACGCTTTAAACAACGACGTTTCAAACAACAACGCCGCGGATGTCCGCGGCGTTGTTGTTTCTGCGTGGCGTGGCGTGGCGTGGCTTGCTGGTCAGTGCTGCTCGTTGAACAGCTCACGCCCGATCAGCATCCGCCGGATCTCGTTGGTACCCGCACCGATGGCGTACAACTTCGCGTCACGCAGGAAACGGCCGGTGGGGTAGTCGTTGATGTAGCCATTGCCGCCAAGGGTCTGGATGGCTTCCAGGCCGACCTGCACCGCGGCCTCGCTGGCGTGCAGCAGGCACGAGGCGGCATCCACCCGGCTGCGGTGGCCGGCGTCGTAGTCGCGTGCCACCTGGTAGGCAAACGCGCGGCTGGACTGCAGCGAGGTGTACATGTCGGCGATCTTGGCCTGCATGATTCCGAAGGTGCCAATGGCGACGTCAAACTGCTTGCGCTCGCGCACATAGGGCAGGGCGATATCGAGTGCCGCCTGCATCAGTCCCAGCGGTCCGCCGGTCAGCACCAATCGCTCGGTGTTCAGACCGCTCATCAAGACCTTGACGCCCTGGTTGACCTCGCCCAGAACGTTGGCAGCCGGGATTTCGCAGTCGCGGAAGACCAGCTCGCAGGTGTTGGAGCCGCGCATGCCCAGCTTGTCGAGCTTCTGGGCGGTGCTGAAACCCGGCATGCCCTTCTCGACGATGAAGGCGGTCATGCACTTGCTGCCCGCTTCCTTGCCCGCGGTGCGCATGTAGACCACCAGCACGTCGGCTTCGGGACCGTTGGTGATCCACATCTTGTTGCCGTTCGCAATCCAGACGTCGCCCTTCAGTTCGGCGCGGCACGACATCGAGCCGACCACGTCCGAGCCTGCGCCCGGCTCGCTCATCGCCAGCGCGCCCTTCCATTCGCCGGTGCACAGCCTGGGCAGGTACTTGCCACGCTGCTCGTCGCTGCCGTTGGCGTAGAGGTTGTTCACGCACAGGTTGGAATGGGCGCCGTACGACAAGCCGACCGAGCCGGATGCGCGCGATATCTCTTCCATCGCCACCAGGTGCGCCAGGTAGCCCATGCCGCTGCCGCCGTACTCCGGGTCGACGGTCAGGCCCAGCAGTCCCATCTCGCCCAGCTTCGGCCACAGGTCCTGCGGGAATACATTGTCCTCATCGATCTTCGCCGCGCGCGGCGCGATCTCGACCTCGGCAAAACGGCGCACGGCATCGCGCAGTGCATCAATCTCGTCGCCCAGCGGAAAAGGTCGCATTGGAGCTCCATAGGTTTTGTCTTGAAAGCACGACGGGGCACTCCGCCCCGTCGTGTTTGTCGCGTACTACAGCCGGTTAAACAGCCGCCGGTAATCAGCTGCCGCGGACGCGGCCCTTGAAGCGCGGGGTCCCGCGACCCATTGGCAACTTCAGCTTGCCGACGGCGGCGATGCGCTCCTCGGCCAGGCGGTCGGCGGCCTTGTAGGTCGGGATGCCGTCGCGCTCGGAGATCTCGAAGATCCGGCCGAGGTTGTGGTAAATGGTGCGCATCATGCGCATCGCACGCTCGCGGTTGTAGCCGTCGATTTCCAGCGAGACGTTCATCACGCCGCCGGCATTGACCGCGTAATCCGGGGCGTACAGGATGCCGCGCTTCTGCACGTCATCGCCAATCGCATCGGTGGCCAACTGGTTGTTGGCCGAACCGCAGATGACCTTCGCCTTCAAACGCGGCACGGTCTCCTCGTTCACGGTGCCGCCCAGCGCGCACGGCGCGTACACATCGGCCGCGACGTCGTAGATCTCGTCCAGGCCCACGGCCTCGGCGCCATACTCGGACACGGCTTTGTCGACCAGGCCCTGGTTGATGTCGGTCACGAAGATCTTCGCGCCGCGCTCCTTGAGCAGCTTGACGTATTCCATGCCGACGTGGCCCAGGCCCTGTACGGCGTAGCTGTACTTGCCGACTTCCTCGTCGCCAAAACGCTTGTTCAGCGACGCCATCAGGCCCTGCAGGGTGCCGTAGGCGGTGAACGGCGACGGATCGCCCGAGCCGCCGTGGACCTGGTGCACGCCGGTGACGTACTCGGTCTCGCGGAACACGAACTCCATGTCGTTGACATCGATACCGACGTCTTCGGCGGTGATGTAACGGCCACCGAGCGACTCGACGAACTGGCCGAACGCGCGGAACAGCACCTCCGACTTGTCGGTGGCCGGATTGCCGATGATGACTGCCTTGCCGCCGCCCAGGTTGAGCCCGGCGACCGCGTTCTTGTACGTCATGCCGCGGCTCAGGCGCAGCACGTCGTTCAGCGCTTCGGCCTCGGACTTGTACGGCCACATGCGGGTGCCGCCGAGCGCGGGGCCCAGCGTGGTGTCGTGGATGGCGATGATGGCCTTCAGGCCTGCATCCTTGTTGTGGCAGAACACGACCTGCTCGTGGCCGAAAGTATCGAGGGTTTCGAAAATCATTGCGGACTCCGCACGCTGGTAGCCGTATTGCGTAGCGCAACCGTCCCAGCTTTGGTTGATAAGTTATTGAAAATGCTGAAATCTGGGGCGTGGGAGGTCTTCAAGACGCCTGCCGCAGCCGCATCAGTCTAATGGAATCGGCGGTTTGTCGCGTCCATTGGAGCGCCACGGGGCCGATAGCCGCGGCGGGCTTCATTGGCGCGCCGGCGCTACAATCGGGGGTCAACGATTCTCCGATGGAAAGCGCATGAATACGTCCGCCGCCAGCCTGCCCGAAGCCCGTCCCGACAACACGCCGCTGCGGTTCGTTACCGCCGCCAGCCTGTTCGATGGCCACGACGCGGCGATCAACATCATGCGCCGGCTGATCCAGTCCCAGGGCGCGGAGGTTGTCCATCTGGGCCATAACCGCTCGGTGGAGGACGTCGTCCGCGCCGCGTTGCAGGAGGACGCCGACGCCATCGCGCTGTCGTCCTACCAGGGCGGGCACGTCGAGTACCTCAAGTACATGGTCGACATGCTCAAGGAGCGCGGCGCCGGCCATATCAAGATCTTCGCCGGCGGTGGCGGCACCATCACCCCCGAAGAGATCCGCGAGCTGCAAGCCTACGGCGTCGAACGCATCTACCACCCCAACGACGGCATGAAGATGGGCCTCGTAGAGATGATAGAAGACGTAGTCCGCCGCACCCATGTAGGGCGGGTTTCAACCCGCCACCGCGACGCCCCCGAAACTGTAGGGCGGGTTTCAACCCGCCACGACGACGCCGCCGAAACCCACACCCCCGACGCCACCGCCCCCTCCATCACCGACGAAATCGCCATCGGCAGAATGCTAAGTGCCATCGAAGAAGGCGAGTACGACGAAGCCGAGCTAAACCGCCTCCGCAAACAATGGCAACTGGCCGGCAGCCGAACCCCCGTCATCGGCATCACCGGCACCGGCGGCGCGGGCAAGTCCTCCGTCACCGACGAACTGCTGAACCGCTTCCTGGCCCACTTCCCCGACATGCGCCTGGCAGTGATCTCCGTCGACCCGACCCGCCGCCGCACCGGTGGCGCGCTGCTCGGCGACCGCATCCGCATGAACTCGCTGCGCTCCAAGCGCGTCTACATGCGCTCGATGGCAACCCGCCGCCAGCACGCGGCGACCAACATCGTGCTCAAGGACAGCATCGGTTTCCTGAAAGGCCTGGGCTACGACCTGGTGATCGTGGAGACCGCCGGCATCGGCCAGAGCGACTCGGAGATCGTCGACCTGGTCGACTTCCCGATGTACGTCATGACCAGCGACTTCGGCGCCGCCAGCCAGCTGGAGAAGATCGACATGCTCGACTTCGCCGAGCTGGTGGTACTCAACAAGTACGACAAGCGCGGCGCCGAAGATGCCCTGCGCGACATCCGCAAACAGTGGAAGCGCAACCGCGTCGCCTTCCAGACCAAGGACGAAGACGTCCCGGTTTACCCGACGATTGCCAGCCAGTTCAACGACCCCGGCATCAGCTGGATGTTCGCCAACCTGTGCCGCCTGATGCGCGAGAAAGTGTTGCTGGATGACGGCGATGCGACTGGCGGTGACCCGTTGCCTGCTGTAGGCGCGGCTGAAACGACTCCTAAGCAGGCAGGGCACCCGCGTGGGACGTCGAAGGGCAATGTCCCCCACGCCGCGCCAGCCCATTGCGACTTCCGCCCCGAACTCGACACCACCCTGAAAGAGCCGCGCGCCACCGTACTGATCCCCGGCGCACGCATCCGTTACCTCGCCGAAATTGCCGAACAGGGCAGGGCGATCAACAGCACCATCGACACCCAGTCCGAGACCGCCGACCGCGCGCAGAGCTATTGGCAGAGCCTGCACGACCTGGAAGACCCGGCGCTCCCCAAGCAGCTGGACCTCTACCAGGCCGACGACCTCGTAGGGCGGGTTTCAACCCGCCAAGCCGAACCCTCCCACCCCTCCACCGTCGATCACGCCTCCACCGTCGTTCCCGCGAAGGCGGGAACCCATGGACGTTCGGCCGGTGAAGATCCAACGTCCATGGATCCCCGCCTTCGCGGGGATGACGGAGTGGGCGCGGCAGGTGGGGCGGGCGCGGATGACGGGACGGGCGGGGCGGGCGGTGCAGGCGGTGCGGCCGGGGGTGACGGTGCCCCCGACCGCACCTTGCTCACCCTGCGCCAGCGCTACAACGACGCCATCCACTCACTCTCGGCCGACTCCCGCAAGCTGCTGCGCCACTGGCCCGAGCGGCTGAAGTCCATCACCGACGAAATCACCGAGTACGAAGTCCGCGGCAAGAAGATCCGGGTCGAGAACTACCGCGAGTCGCTCAGCCACCAACTGATCCCCAAGATCGCCGCTCCCACCTACAAGTCCTGGGGCGAGCTGCTGACCTTCCTGCAGAAGGAAAACCTGCCCGGCGCGTACCCCTACACCGGTGGCGTCTACCCGTACCGCCGCACCGGTGAGGACCCGATCCGCATGTTCGCCGGCGAGGGCACGCCGGAGCGCACCAACCGCCGCTTCCACTACCTGTCGGTCGGCCAGCCCGCCGCGCGCCTGTCCACCGCGTTTGACTCGGTCACCCTGTACGGCGAGGACCCCGCGCCGCGCCCGGACATCTTCGGCAAGATCGGCAACTCCGGCGTCAACATCGCGTCGCTGGACGACATGAAGAAGCTGTACTCCGGCTTCGACCTGTGCGCGCCGACCACCAGCGTGTCGATGACCATCAACGGCCCCGCGCCGATGATCCTGGCGATGTTCATGAACTGCGCCATCGACCAGCAGATCGAGAAATACCTGCGCGAGGACGATGCGCGCTGGAACGAGGCGAAGGCGAAAATCGACTCGATGTTCGAAGGCAAGCGCCGCCCCGCGTACAGCGGCGAGCTCCCGGAAACCAACGGCGGCCTCGGCCTCGGCCTGCTCGGCGTCACCGGCGACCAGGTGGTCGACGCGGACACCTACGAGCGCATCCGCACCTACACCCTCAAGACCGTGCGCGGCACCGTGCAGGCCGACATCCTCAAGGAGGACCAGGCCCAGAACACCTGCATCTTCAGCACCGAGTTCGCCCTGCGGATGATGGGCGACATCCAGCAGTACTTCGTCGACAACGGCGTGCGCAACTTCTACTCGGTGTCGATCTCCGGCTACCACATCGCCGAAGCCGGGGCGAACCCGATCAGCCAGCTCGCCTTCACCCTGAGCAACGGTTTCACCATCGTCGAGTACTACCTCGCGCGCGGGATGAGCATCGACGACTTCGCGCCCAACCTGTCGTTCTTCTTCAGCAACGGCATGGACCCGGAATACACCGTGATCGGCCGCGTCGCCCGCCGCATCTGGGCCCGCGCCATGCGCGAGCGCTACGGCGCGTCCAGCCGCAGCCAGATGATGAAGTACCACATCCAGACCAGCGGCCGCTCCCTGCACGCGCAGGAGATCCAGTTCAACGACATCCGCACCACCCTGCAGGCGATGTACGCGCTGTTCGACAACTGCAACTCCCTGCACACCAACGCCTACGACGAGGCCATCACCACCCCGACCGAAGAGTCCGTGCGCCGCGCCGTTGCGATCCAGATGATCATCAACAAGGAGCTGGGGCTGAACTTCAACGAGAACCCCTGGCAGGGCAGCTTCATCGTCGACAAGCTCACCGACATCGTCGAGGAAGCCGTCTACAAGGAGTTCGAGGCCATCAGCGAGCGCGGCGGCGTGCTCGGTGCCATGGACACCATGTACCAGCGCGGCAAGATCCAGGAAGAGAGCCTGTACTACGAGCACAAGAAGCACGACGGCAGCCTGCCGCTGGTCGGCGTCAACACCTTCCTGCCGAAGGAGCACGCCGGCGAAGTGACCACCGAGATCGAACTGATCCGCTCGACCCCGGAAGAGAAGGGCCAGCAGATCGACAACGTCGCCAACTTCCAACAGCTCCGCAACGCCCTAACCCCAGCCGCCCCCGCTCCTGTAGGTGGGGCTTCAGCCCCTCCCGACGAACCCACCCCAGGCCTCGCCTACCTCCAAAAAACCGCCCGCGACCGCCAGAACGTGTTCGCCGCGTTGATGCAGGCGGTGAAGACGCATAGCCTGGGGCAGATCAGCCATGCCCTCTACGAAGTCGGCGGCGAATACCGCCGCAACATGTAGCTCGTCGCCGTTACGACATGACCCATGAGTAGCGTCAAGCGTACCGATGACCGGACATTCCTCTCCTTTGAGGAGGCCGAGCGCGCCCAACTGTTGGCGTGGGTCGGGTTGAGCACTGCCGCAAAGATCGACTTCTTTGAAGAGATGATTGAACTGGCCTATTGGAGCGGAGCGCTCACGCCCGAGCGTCTGGCGTTGCGTGATCGGGTGCTGTAAATGTGTCTATCATCACAAATTGCAATGCACTGGTCGGGGGAGGGGCTGCAGGCGCTAGGAGGCCGCCCGCGACCGCAAAGGTTCGCCGCGGTGATAACGACGGTGAACGCGTAGCCTAGGGCAGTTCAGCCATGCGTTGTATGTCGTGGATGGGGAATGTCGGCGAATATGTAAGTTATAGGTATTTCGGCTAGTTCGATATGGGCTAGTTTTTACTTGGATTTGAGTGCGGACTGAAGGGGACGGGATGATCGCAGGACTATTCTTGAGGAACTATCGCTCATATCGGGCGACGCATTTTGTTCCGGTTAGCCAAACAGGCGCAAACTTGTCGCTTTTCATCGGTCCTAACGGAGTCGGAAAAAGCACGATTCTCGACGCACTGGATGTCTTGTTTAATGGCGGTGAGTGGAGCGTTAATACCACCGCTAAACGGGGTGGCGGGTTGAATGGTGACGACAAGATTCCATTTGTAGCGCCAGTGTTTTTGCTAGATCCCGAAGAGGTTCCAGAGCCGCTCCACGAATCGCTGACGAAACTTAGTACCGCGTTGGATTCAGCGCGTAGCTCTCCAGCAGTCAAGGTATTCGAAGAGGTTCGTCAGAAACTGTTGAAAAAGTTTCCGGGTGCCCATGTGATAGTGCTCGGGCGGGCTCACAATGATTATAGCCGTGTCTTCCTCGGTCCGTACGAGAGGGATGCTGAAGTTCGGCGGATACTTAATGTGGAGGGCGACGACCACTTCACAGCGGCCTTGGGGCCCTTAATGCAATTCGTTCTCGAAAGGTATGCTTACTTCTACATACCGGTAGAAGCGGATCCCTTGACGTATACCAAGCTTGAGCAGCTCAGCATTCAAAAGTTGTTGGACGAGGACATCCAGAATCAGATTCAGAAAGTAATAACACAGAAAACCATTAAAACTATTAATAAGGAGCTGCGTGCCTTTTTGGGGGATATTCACGAGCATCTTGAGTCTTATTCATACAAGAATAACTATAAGGAAAGCCTCACAATGCGTGACCTCACCGCTAAGGTGGTCGAGGCGTTCTTCTCGACAAAGGTTTTGCATAAGGATGGGGATGTCCCCGTTTCAGGGCTGAGCGCGGGAGAGAAACGACGCGCTTTAATCGATGTGGCGTACTCATTTCTGCGTCGTCGCCGCGATCGCAACGTTCGAGTTGTCTTGGCGGTCGACGAACCTGACGCTTCCCTTCATGCTTCTGCTTGCCACGATCAGTTCACGAAACTCGCGTCCATTGTCGATTTGACCACCCCGAAAACGCAGGTGCTGCTTACTACCCATTGGTACGGTTTTCTACCCCTCGCAACGGAAGGTGAGGCGCAGTCGATGAGTGAGCGGGACGGGGAGTTGTCGATCACTACTATCGATTTGCGCAGCTATCGAGAGTCGTTAAAAGGAATGGTTCGCGAATCCAAGGGTAGCCTGCCAGTCGATGTTGCGATAAAGAGTTATAACGACCTGGTTCAAACGATCGTTGCTGCAGTAGTTCGGAAAGACAACCCATATACTTGGATAATTTGTGAAGGTCTTTCAGATAAGATCTATTTAGATCACTATTTTCAGGCTGAGGTTAAATCGAAAAGATTGCGTATACTTCCCGTCGGCGGTGTGGTCGATGTTAAAAGAGTTTATGATCGGCTCGTCGCGCCTCTGGCCGACGATAGCTATAAGGTCTACGGGAAAGTTTTATGCCTCATCGATACGGATGCGGAGGCAAATGAGGTCGAGGTAAGGAATAGTCAACATCTTTTTTTCAAAAGGATGGTTCTTAAGGGCGACGATGTGGTGCTCGTTGATGGCAACGATTATCTGCGCGCCCCCGTCACGGCCATTGAGGACGCCTTGGAGCCTGCATCGTTCCATGAGTGCCTGTCAGCTCTATCAGCGAGGGAACACTCGCTGTCGACTGAGCTGGCCGCTTTGCTTGATGCAAATCCACTGGTCGTGACTTCTAGAGTGTCTGCCAGTTGTATGGATTTTCGCGACTCAGATCGCCGTTTGCTTGAGCGACTTTTTGCGACAGGCGAAGCTAAGGTCGATTTCGCGGAGCTATATTGCGCGCGGGAGTTGTCGGATTCGCCCCCTGCTTGGATAGAACAGGTGCGTAGTCTGCTGTGGCCAGTGAGCAGATCAGGGAAGGCCAAACCTCGGCAGAATGTAGTCAATGCTAAGTTGCCCCCTGCTATGATCACCCGCTAGAGAGGGTCTGAACTGTCATCATTACCGCGAAGGCGGTGATTCATGAACTTCAAACTCCAGAGACTTATGCTTTAGAGGCCGAACCTGTGTAGGAAGTGGGTCATTATAAATCTTCGTTCTCATCGCTATACTCGATATCCATCCAGTTTTGATACACGTCTCCGAATTTCTCGTACAGCGCATTTATCTGGGAATACGCAGATCGGATGGGCGCAGGATCTTCATTGATGAGCCTGTAGCCTGAGGTGAGCCTCATGAGGAAGTAGGCGAATGCATCTGAGATGATGCGTGACAGATGCGCCAAGTGCATTGCATCTCTTCCGGCCGGTGAGCGTCGTTCTCTATCATCTGGAATGGAAATTCCGATGTAATCTGCGTGTTGGATGTGGCTTGCCAACGAGTAATTGTGCAGGAGGCCGCGGAACCTGAGGGAAGAGTCATCTCCACTCCGACGAAAGGCATCCAGTATGCCGGCAACGCCCCATCTCGACTCCATGGAGCGACGCGTTGTTTTGTCGTATGACTTCTTAAGTTCGCTCAATTTCTCATCTGGCAAAAGCCTGTCCGCAAGAGGCCGCAATTGGGGAGAACCCGAATCTCCCAAAGCAGACAGTAGTTCCCTAATTTTGTGGTCGTCCTTTAGCAGGGCGATGTTGAAGTGATCCACTGAGTATTCGTGGATGCGCTGCTTGAAATCGTCATGGGCCTGCAGGATGTAGGCGAATTTCAATGTCCCTTCGGAGACCGAACGGAGAATTACCTCCGCGTCCCATAGCTGGCCATAAGCAGACAACAGGAGGCTACTTTCGGTGGAGCGTGCACAGGAGGTTAGCAGCATCCCCAAGATCCACTGTTCCTCTGCGGTCCACCTGGGATGCGTGGCTACGGGTGTCATCAGAGGTAGAAGTTGTCGCATCAGAAAAAGCGCCTGCTCCGACCTGTCGCGTTGAATGAACAACAGTTCGTCGTTGTGCATAGTGAATTCCTTTGTCTGCGGCGCGGACGGCGCTGCGATTTTGTCTGCATGGGCTCACACTCGGAACTGTTGGGCCAGCATGCGCTGCGGGTGTCACAAGACCATGATGTGCGGTCGCGGTCTCCAACCTGATAGACCTCCCTTGGGACGATGCGCTATTGGATAACGTTGAAGCAAAAATTCGTTCGCGCATGATGTCCTCGATCCGGGGTAAGGACACCCAGCCAGAGCTCATCGTGCGTCGTTATCTTCATGCCAGCGGGTTTCGTTTCCGGCTGCATCGTAAGGATCTACCGGGGCGGCCCGACTTGGTTCTTCCAAAGTGGCGAGTTGCCTTGTTTGTTAACGGCTGTTTTTGGCATGGCCATCAAAAGTGCCGCTATTTCCGCCTCCCGGGGACTCGTCCCGAGTTCTGGAAAGCCAAGATCCAGGGCAATCGCGATAGGGATGCTCGTGCCGAAAAGCTCCTTTCGGAGCAAGATTGGCGTGTCTTGACGATCTGGGAGTGTGCCCTTCGTGATTGTCCTGAGGAAGCATTGCAACAGCTGTCAATGTTGATTCGGAGTAGCGTGGCAGCAGCTGAGATTCGGTCCGAGATTGCTCATCGCGACAGTACGGAGTGAACGATTTCTGCCAGTTGATGTGCCATCCAGGGTGGCACGGCATTTCCTACCTGGCGGAACTGTGCTCCGCGGGCACCTTCGAAGAAGTAGTTGTCCGGGAACGTCTGGAGACGGGCGGCCTCGCGGACGGACAGGCTTCTTAGCTGGCTGGGATCCGGATGGATGAAGTAGTGACCATCCTTTGATAGGTGGCTCGTAACTGTCGAGCTCGGTCGGTTCCAGGCTTGTGCCTTGAACCGATCTATGAATTTTCCACTTCCCCAATTTTCGTGGTTCGGGTGCAGGATGTCGGGAAATTCATCAGCTCCCCGCGGCGATCGTTCGTGGAGCTCAGTGAACGCAGCGGTGTATGCATAGCGTTTTAGGTCGTCTTCCATGTGAGACCGAACCTCATGGTTGAGGAGGCCACCCAGGCGAGGATCGTGCAGCCAGTGTGCGAGATGCTGTGGCAGGGAAGCTTGGTCTCCGGCCCAAGGTGTCCAACGTCCTCCTGTGCCGGGATCCTGTTCCATGACACGGCTTGCCGCCTCCTCAAGCTTCCGCGCCACTTCTGATTGCAACTTGTTTGCGTGGCGCGCGGTCGCGCGCAAGATCCGGGCAGCGTCTTGGGACCAGTTGCGGATGACCTTGGTGGTTATCCCACTTCGTAGTGGCGGAAGCGCCCGCAGAACATGCTCAACATGCGTTGTCGCTGGCGTTGCTGCCAAGGATGGGTGGGCTAGATCGCCAAGCTCCTTGTTTAGACCGAGCAGGATGACCCTATGCCTTGCCTGTGGGACACCGAGTTCCTCAGCGCGCAGGATGAAGCGGGCCGTGGTGTCTTCCTGCTCAACGACAGGGGTGACGAAGGGGATGATCCGGTACTTGGGGCCATTCGGCCCGCCGGGTTCTGCGAGGTCCCGCAAAATTTGCGGAAATACCAACTCCCCCGCGACCTTGGAGGAAAGGATTCCCTTGACGTTCTCCATTACGAACGCAGTCGGGTGGTGATTCTTGATGAGCTCAAGGTAGTGGCGATAGAGAAAGTGGCGCTCATCCTCCTCGGGACGATAGCCGGCGATTCCCCGGTTCCGTGCGCGGCCGACGAGTGAGTACGCTTGGCAGGGCGGTCCACCCACGAGTATCCAAGGACGATCCTTTTCGGAAATTTTGGCAACCCGCTCGCGCAAGATTGCGTCGTGTTCCGGCGTTCCCACGGTCAGTTGGAGTGCTTCGCGACACGCCGCATCCCATTCACTTTTGGTTTCTTCTCTCCAAGGGGTCGTCCTGTGGCCACGGACGTACTCGTAGTAGCTGTCGGGAGCGTGGCCATGTGGAAACTGCCGGAAGAAGGCGCGAAGCCGCAATGTGCGCGCCGCATTGATCTCCATTTCGGCAGACACGCCAATCTTGAACGCGGGCTCGCGCCGGCCTTCAGGGATAAACGAGGAGAAGCCTTCGCCCAATCCACCGGGGCCAGCAAAGATGTCAACGACGGGGATGAGCATGGAGCGAGCAGGGGAGAAAGGAGGTCCCCAGGATGGCAGACGCCTTCGGATTGTCAATAGAAATCCGGCTCGTCAGCCTGCAGTGAAGACGGGACGTATGGCTGGCTCACCCAGCGTGCACCGGGCCTTCGCGAATGCGGCGTCCACAACGCCCGAAAGCTCGTCATCAGAGAGGTACATGAGATCCACGAGTTCGTTCTGAAGGCGCAGTATCTTGGTGGCGGTCCGCATCAGCTGCTCGTGTTCGCCCAAGGGAGCGGACTGGATCATCCTGAGCCAGCCTTCTCCCAAGGCGAGTGCGACCCGCGGGCGTCCCCCAAGGGAAGGCCGCTCCACAATCTGTACCGCCGCATCCTCGGGCATGGACGACGTCAGCCTCCATTGTTCAGGGTGATGCCTGCCGCGGTCCAGCGCCTTGCTGCGGAGCCAGAGGCGCTGGAAGGCGTTGCGTACACCGCCTTCGAAGCGCTCCTTGTTCAAGTCCTTGAAGCGCCAGGCAACAAGGTCCGGCGCGACAACGGTCGTGATGAACGCCCAGACGTCATTCCGCAGGGCCTCGCCCGATTGCAGGGCAGCGTGCTCGGCGAGGTAGACAGCCGATTCCCGATCGAACATCGCGCGCGAGAGCAGATTTGGATAGCCGCACTGCTCTGCAATTTCCCGGAGGCCATCCGCAATCTTGTAGGCCGTTTCCGGTGACCTGGCCCCGCCACTGGGCGCGAAGGATATGAGGTCGGAGTAGGTGCCCAGTGCGGTGGCCTGACCGAGGGCAGGGGGAGGCTTGGGTGCGTGTGCGGCGAAGATACTGGCAACCCCGGATTTCGAAAGCCGCGGAAACAGCAAGGTCATGCCGAATCCCCCACCGCTGCCAACGCGAGCAGGGTGGCCCGGAACACGTTCGGCCGGTCTTGCATGATCGCGAGGATTGATGCGTGGCCGTGGCCAGGGAACGCATTGTCCAGCCAGAACCGGACCTGGTGGCCTACGGAGCCCTCCTCGCACCGTTCGAGCAGATCTTCGGCATCTTCATCTGCGAGCGTTGTGCTGATCATCTGGGTCATCACATCGGCCACGATCGCTTGAAGCGTCGGAGGGTCTCCGGCGACGAACCGCTCCGCAACGGTCTCAAGGTCGGAGTTGATGTAAACGCGCACAGTTCCTCCGAAGTCCGCTTCCAGGGCGTGGGGACTCCAGTCCACGTACCAGGGGGCATAGGAGTGGAGTTGTCCGGCGAAGGTGTGGGAGAAGCTGGTCAGTTCAATCGGGAATCGGGAGTCGCCGCCATCCTCGAGCAATATGTCCTGCTGGCTTGACCACAGTCGCGAGCCAGGAAGCGAAGGTGAAAGCGGGCTTGCCGTGGTGGGCGGCGCCGCGAGTACTATCTGCAGATCCAGCCTCATTCGCCCTGACAGAAGGTTCCCGTCGATGTTGCCGGCAAGGCTGATTGCCCCATCCGTGCCAGAAATTTCGCACCGCGCGAGCTCCCAAGAACGCCGCGGCAAGGACCCCGCCCCTGTTCCAGCGTGGAGCACTGCACAAAGGCGAAGCTCGGGCAAGGGAATGCCAAGTGATTCCGACGCCAAGGTCATGTCCACTGACGCATGTGCCAGAACGTCGACAGCCTGGGCGTAATCCCACCCTTGAAGGGCATCTCCCGCCGGCATCAGCGGCGATCCGGAAGGCCCGATCAGCAACTCGTGGATCACGGCGGAATCAGACAGGACAAGGAACGGTAGTGCGACGTTGCTCATTGCCCCTCATCCCATTCAAGCCGTGCCCTGACGCCTGCCGCAGCATCTGTTGGAGCACGCACTGCAATCGTGATCGTTCCTGAGTGCTGTCCAACCGAAAGCATTGGGCTGGCGGTAGCCAACCCTGCTGACGGGAGTGAGAGTTCTACCAGCGCTACCTGGTACTCATTGGGCAGGTCACCGGCATCTGCGCGTCCGCCGTCGGCAACCAGGTGCGGTTCCACAACCACGCGGAGTCTGGGATAGGTGCCATCGTTCTTGAGTTCGGATTCAAACCGGGCGATGCGGTGATCGTCCTCGCCAAGCTCCAGCGCGACAAATTCTGGCCGGGTGATGCTTACACCCTTGCGCGTAGATGGGGGGCGTCGGGAACGTGACACGCGTCCGGGACCGCGGCCGGAACTTCCTGCAAGCAGGCGTCCCATGACGGCGGCGGTAGGGGCCAGCGACGGTCCGGATTCGCTGCCCGTAACGGCAGCACGCTCCGACTGCGTCACCAAGCGGGCCGCTTCCTTGAGCCGGGTCAGAGCAACGTTGACGAAGGTCCTGGGGCGGCCTTTCGGAAGGTTGGAAGGGATCCAGTCGTCGTGTGCGGGAGGCTCCGCATCCGCGAACGCGGCTTCCACCTCGTCGTCGTCAGAGCAGATGAAAACGCCTGCCCACTCGTAGCGCGGATCGGCGAAGGAGTCTCCGGGGAGATACTTGACCACAAGCTCCACGGGTCTCATCAGCGCGATATGGGATGCCGGGGAAGGTATTGCACTGTCGCTCCGCATGGCAGAGCCAATGCGCTGCGCCGACATCCCCTTGCTGACGACAAGATTGCCCAGAAACTTGGCGGGGTTGCGGGACATGATGGATTGTTGTTGCTCTCCCGCCCGTTGGAGGTCCAGTGCACGACTGAAAAGGTCGAGTGGCGGAAAATCTTCGGGGGCCGGGATCTGCACCTCCGTTCCGTCCACCTCGAGCGTAATGGCGAGGCGCCGGTGGGAGGGTGTTGACCGGGTCATCCGTGGCCAGAAATTCCAGAGCACGGTCTCGATCAGCTCATCTGTGATCTCGTCCAGTGTTTCGGACTCGAACAACGGATCCAGGATCGCCACCGTGGTGCCTGACCGTCCCAGCGGGCGCACAGGCAGTCCGATGGCCTCGGCAACGGAGACGGCGTGGTCGCCGGTCGCGGGCTCAAGGTTGCCATCGACAATTGGGCCGCCCCACCAGTGGCGGCCGGTAAAGCGGCGCCGATTTCCCGAGTCGTCGAGTGCGTCGAATGCCTCGCCCAAGTGGCATCCCATCATCCTGCGGACAGGGAGTCCTCCACTGGTCGTAAGGCTGTCTGTCAGGATCGTGGCGCATGAACTGAGCGCATAGAGGGACGTTTTTCCATAGCCATAGGTCCCCCCGCCCTGGTGGGTGTCGCGGCTGGCACCGACGTTGCGCAGGAAGTTGACGAAGTTGTGCGGTTCGTTGCCGACGTCCGGCACATCCGCGCGGGTCGGGCCGGCCAAGCCGACGGCATTGAAGTCGCAGATCTCAAATAGCCGAATGTCGGTCTTTGCGAGGACTTGCTCGAAGGCCTCGCGTGAACTTCCGGCCCCTGGGAGCGACGAGAACGCCAGCTCACGTAGCGCCTCGCGCTCGGCTGGAGCAAGGGTACGGAGTCTCAGGAGCACCTCCGTGGGTTGATCCCCGAGCGCAGCATCCACGCAATTTTGCAGAGATTCACGGATGACGGTTTGAACGAGGCTGAGATCCGGTCTACCGAGAAGCCGGCGAAAGCCTTCGCCATGCATATTTCCGGTTGCGGCGAAGGGCTCACTGAACAGTTGAAGGGGCTCGCTCATGCAAGGAACCTTTCGATCACACCGTCGACTCCATCGTCATCAAGCTCGAACGCAGCCGCGAATTGAAGGTCGACGTCGTACGCAATGTTTGTTAATCCAGACGGCGGCTTGCCGGCGGCGAACGCTTCCCGCGTGATGGCCGGAAATCCGGGGCCGACGTTGTACGCGCTGACGCCTTCCAGGTTGAAAGACCGTCGGTTCCACTCGTTTGCATGATGGTCATGGCATCCGAGCTCGCCGAGACGGGTCCTTAGAGTGGGCTCGTGAATTCCGAGCGCGATTAGATCGTCCACCAGTTTCCCTACCGACAGAAGGCCACTGGCGGTCCGCTCGATGCGGACATGGAACAACACCAAGGTTCCGTCGGATGGCGCGGAAAGCTGCTCGATGCCGTGGATCGAAACTACCTTCCGATCCGCTCGCAGCGACGTCTTAACCTCGATTGCGTGTCGTGCGCGACGGAAGTCGTGACGTTCCGCATCCGGGCCTGTCCAGGCATGCAGTGCGTCGACGTCCTCGTTGCACAGGCGTGACAGCACGAACAACTCCCCGACGAGTCCAGCGATGACCTCGTCGGACACGTCATTTGGATGTGCCTGGCTGAGCAGGTCACGGAAATCCCGGATGCCACCTGTTACTGCGATGGAAGGAGAGGCTCCTGCCTGCAATCGCTTTAGGATCTCGCTCGCAAGCTCCGCAAAGACGGACTCCAAGCGGCCGTCCACGCAGGTCAGGTCAATGAAGATCCCCGAATTGCCTTCAATCGTCAGCCTCACCAGCTCCAAGCTGAGGTTCTGTGCCTCCTGCGCGGCCAAGCGGATGGTGGAAGAGCAGGGCACCAGAAGACGAGGCTCCCCGTATGCGCCCAGCGCGTATCGGACACGTCCGTATCCACTGTCGACTGGGCTGACAAGTGTTGAGACTTCGTCGCCATCATCGCGGACTCTGGCCCTGAGTCGCCCCCATAAAGGGGCAGGGTGGCTAGAGGTCACTGGGGCTCCCCGCTGTACGCCGCCTCTTCGACCTCGATCTCCTCGGAGGATGGAGCGTCCAGCCGGACTTCGAAGTAGTTGCCCGACCGGTCCCTCACGCCAGGGAACACGATGCCGAAACCAAGTAGGTCGCCCACCGCGTCAAGTGCACAACGGGTCTTGCTGCCGGGCCGCGGGGAAGAAATCTTGTTGATGGGATACAAGAGCAGCAAGGGCACGGACGGGCGTCGGGTTTTCAGGACGTCCCACTTTTCATGTTTTTCGAAGGACTGGTCTTCGGTATCCACCAGGATGTCGCGCTTGGACATCAGGGCCTTGATGTCCGCAAAATCGGTCCCCGTGTCCTTGAGTTGCGCGCGGCGGACCGTCCCAACTGGACCCAGCGCACCGAGCGGCCGTTCCGACATCGGTGCGTCGGATGCCGTGACCACGGCGATGTTCCACTTCGAAAGTTTTTGCTCGGCGGCGTCCAGGTAACCCAGGAGCAGGTCCTCCTTCAGGTCCATGTGGGCGGTGCAGATGCGGTACTCCTTCAGGAACTGCCGGACCAGCGAGACAGGCACTCCCCTGAAGAGGCAAGTGCCGGGTTCACGGTGTGCAGCCGCATCGGTAACCAGTTGCCCCGCAGCCTTCCAGTTGCCCGTTACGACGTCCAGATCCTGATGCTCAAAGCGGATGGTCTGGATGTGGCGGCCATCGAAGCTGATGCTTGTCCGGTATGCGTGCCTCATCTTGGATGCAGCGGTGATGGCCATACCCGGAATGCTCCGCACCCTGACGGCGAAGTCGAGGGGGGTCGCGCTCCGTTCGTGGTAGACCGCGATCTCTTCTCGCACTTCCTCCTCGATCTGCGCAAGGGCCCGAAAATCAGCAGCCAGCTCGGCGGTCGTCCACAGTCGGGGCAGGTCGTCGTAGCCGTGGCGGTACCCGAACCATCGGCCCATCTGCAGGAGGGTGTCGTATTGCCGTGAAGTGCGGAGAAAAAACGAGACCGCCAATCCTTCAAGGGTGAGACCGCGGGACAGCACCGACCCACCAACCACTATGTAGGTCCTGGCTGGATCCGAGTAGTCGAGCCGCTCATCGATGTCGGTGGCGCTGTTTTCGACCACGACTTCGAGTGCATCCAGTGATTCGCTGATCCGGGCCGTGAGTTCAGCACCCACAGGGAAGTGGCCGGGATCCGGGCCGGATGCGGTTTCCTTCGCGATCAGCTCCAGCATTCGTCCATGGCTTGGCCCGACCCGCTTGCGAAGATCCTCTCCATGCGAAGTGATCCAGCGCGAGATCAGGTCCGCGGTTCGTTGGTGGGGCGTGATGTTGGCCGATGTGTGCACCAGCATCGTCATGTGTTTGTCGTGCTGGCCGCGCGACCGCCTCACGGCGCAGGTGACCAGGAACCAGAGGATCGCGTCCCGCAGGTCCGGTCCCATCACTGGTTCAAAATCCTCCCGGTCCTTTGCGCGGGCCGGACGGTAGAAATCGAGATCATCCTTGATGACGCGGATCATGTTCCGACCCGTCTCTGGATCGCCACTTGCGTCGTCGGGCTCCTCGCCAAACACTTCCCGGGCACCGAAGTAATCTTTCGGCCGCGGCAATGCGGTAATGAAGTCCTCCGGGTACAGGTCGTCCAGAACTTCCTTGTTGAAAGGGAAGGGATCGACGAAGACGTTCGCGAACGGTGTCGCCGTGTACCCGACATACGAGACGGCAGGAAGAGCTGTGATGATTTCCCGGATCTGCTCGTTGATCCTGGTCATGTCAAATTCGCGGGCTGCGGAATTAACGGAGGCCTGATCGCACTCGTCATCGATCAGCAGCACACGCAACTTCCCGAGGATGGCGTTGGGTGTCGATGCAATCGTGCGGCGGAATGCTTCCAGCCGGTTTGTTTCCTTCTTCATGACGGCTAGTTGTGCCGTCCCGGCGCGCGGCATCGTGAAGCTCCGGTTGGCCGGGTCGATGAAGTCGCCGTCGTGGTCCTCAGTGGTGTACAGCTGCCAGTTGTGCCGGTGGCGCTTGACCACGTCAGTTTCGATCCGCGTCTGCGTCTGCGCACGCAGCTTGTTGGTCACGCCTGCAAGCAGGACGACCAGGTTGTAGCCGGCATCTACCGCCTTCGCGATCACGGCAGTCATGTTTGCAGTCTTGCCTGACTGCACGTAGCCCACGACCAGCCCACGACAGCGGAATTGCGCGTTCCTTGGGTTCGCGAGCAAGGAGACAATCTCCGTCGAGCTGTCATCGATCGACTGGATCGTCTCGTTGTCCCACCCCTTGGCGTTCTGCAGATAGCCGCGTACCGCCGGCCAATGCAGCGACGTTGGGGAGGGACCGTCGTACCACTGCTCCCGAGGCTTGATGATCGAGTTGCGGCGCAGCACCTCGATAGGTCCGAGGCGCGCGTTCACCTCTTTGATGGCGTTCTCGAGGTCCTGCTTCAGCTGACCTTCGATGGGTATCCCAAGCCCGGCGAGTTCCGCCTTGACTTCGGCAGCTGCCGTTGCGACGGAATCATGTCGAGGAAGCTTGTCCTCGATGCTCTGTATGAATCGATTGAGCTGGGTTGTCACGACTTCCCCCCTGTAGGACGTCATGTATGCGTGTGCTCGGATCATCGTTCCGACTTGGGTAAGCGGTCAACCAGGCGTGGCCGGCCCCATGCGGCTCGTTGGCTTTCGTTCGGTCTCGCTCAAGGAGCCTCGCAATGCGGGCTGTCATTTTTCAGTTGGCGCTTTGCTCTCGTTCAAGCCAAAGGTAGGACTTCTGGCAGATGTTCGACAGCTTCTGACACGTCAGCTTGAGCGCAGGCCCCTCCGCCGCCTGAAACGTTGAATACTGGTCAAAGACCATGGAGCACCAGATGACCTCGAACCGATTGCAACGCGCGGCGCTGATCTTGTTGGTTGCCGCACTGCCCATGCAGGCTGTCGCCGCTGAGTCTTCGCCAGCGCCAGAGCCCGCGAAGGTGATGGTGATGGGGGTGTTTCATTTCGCAAACCCCGGGCGGGACATGGTCAAGTCGGGAGTCATCGATGTGATGACCAATGACAACCAGGCCTACCTGGACGGGCTGGCGACACGGTTGGCGGCATTTCGGCCCACCGACATACTGGTTGAATGCGACCCGTCGGATCAGGCCCGGTTCGACAAGAACTTTGACGGATACAAGAAGGGGACGTTCGCGCTCAAGTCCAACGAGATCTACCAGATCGGGTTCAAGGTGGCGAAAGCCGCCAGGGTCGACAAAATCACGTGCTTTGACGAGGGGAATGTCGGCTGGGATGCGGAGCCGATGTTCAACTACATCAAGGCGAACGATCCCCAGATGCAGGCGTCGATGGATGCGATGTACAAATCGCTGTCCGAGCGCTCGGGCCGCGAGCAGTCCACATTGTCCCTGCCGCAATTGCTGCAGCTGAGCAATGATGCGGAGCGAGATCGTGAGAACAAGGACCTGTACATCCGCACCAACGCTGTCGATGCGGGTGGCAGCTTCGCCGGTGCCGATGCTTCGGCCAGCTGGTGGCACCGTAATTTCCGCATGTATGCCAACGTGCAGAAAGCCGCGACTCCGGGCCATCGCGTGCTCGTGGTGGCGGGGTCAGGGCACACAGCGATCTTGAAGGATCTGCTCGCAATAGACAGCCAACGGCCATCGGAGGATGTGAGCGGTTATTTGGTGCCCTGACCCCGTTCTGCACGGATGAACAACCTGCCGAGAGATCACATCCGGGGATGAACCGAACCGGTGCTCACTTGTGCCAAGCGGATTGCAGCTTGAGAATCCGGGGAGGTTCGCACGGAGACTCCCCATGGCCATTCCCTTCCATTGCCGCTGCGGCACGGTTCAGGGCGAGATCGAGCCCGGCGCTGTCTACGCCCGCGCCGTCTGCTATTGCCGCGATTGCCAGGCCTTCGCCCGCGCGCTCGGCAGCGAGCAAGAGGTGCTGGATCCGAACGGTGGCACCGACATCGTCGCCATGGCACCCGACGGACTGCGCTTCACTGCGGGCATCGGGCAGGTGGCCTGCCTGTCGTTGAGTCCCAAGGGCCTGCTGCGCTGGCATTCGGCCTGCTGCAACACGCCCATCGGCAACACGGCGCGGGATCCGAAGCTGCCGTATGTCGGGGTGCTGGCCCGTTGCATGGACGTGGCGCCCGACGTGCTGGATGCCGCGATCGGGTCGCCGCGCATCGCCTTGAATACGGCTTCCGCGCGTGGCGAGGTCGCAGCCACACCGGTGCGGGCCGCCTTCGGCATCGTGCGGATCATGTGGGGCGTGCTGCGGGCGAAGTTGAGCGGTCGCCATCGTGACAACCCGTTCTTCGATCCGGCAACATCCCGGCCCTTGGCCGAGCCGCGGGTGCTGACGCGGCAGGAGCGCGCCAAGTCTAAAACGGGGTCAGGTTCACTTCTCGATTAGCGAGGCGACCGTAGCTGGTGAAGGGAACCTCGTCGCCGGCACCGTCCACGCCGCCTCCGGTCAGGACCTTGGTCAGGTCGATCCCGGCGGGAATGTGCTGGCCGACCCGACTCCTCACAATCCGTACCCGACCAGGCATTGGGCAGCGCTGCGCTGGGGCGTGGCGCCCGAAATGCGATGATCCAGCGCAGACACCGTTCCCCTCGAAGACAAGGTCATGTCCCAACGCATCCTGGTGTTCTACGGTTCCTATCGTTCCGACCGCATGGGCATCCGTCTGGCCGACTATTGCGTGCGCACGCTTCAGGCGCGCGGCATCGACGCGGAGTTGATCGATGCCAGGGCGGTCGGCCTGCCGATGCTGGACCGCATGTACAAGGAGTATCCGGAGGGCCAGGCACCGGAGGCAATGGAAGCGCTGGCCGGCAAGATCCGCGGTGCCGATGGCTTCGTGTTCGTCACCGGCGAGTACAACTGGGGTATGCAGCCGGGCCTGAAGAACCTGACCGACCACTTCCTGGAGGAGTGGTTCTGGCGTCCCGCCGGTATCGTCAGCTATTCAGCCGGGCGCCTGGGCGGTGCGCGCGCGAATGCCGCCTGGCACGGCACCCTGTCGGAAATGGGCATGGTGGTGATCTCCAGCACGGTGGAGGCCGGGCCGATTGCAAAGACCCTGGACGACCAGGGCCAACCTCTGGAAGCGGCCGGCAAGTCGCTCGAACGCAGCTTTGCCCGCTTCGCGGATGATCTGACGTGGTGGGCCGAGGCCGCGCGTTTGCAGAAGGTGCGTCGGGCGCCGCCGTATTAGGGAAACGGGGGGGGAACGGGGTCGGGGGAACGGGGTCAGGTTCACTTATCTGTGGAAGCGGCCTTGCGAGGACGATGCGGGGGCCGGGTGTCGGAGCATGCCTCCCCCTTTTCGCCGTCGGCCGAGCACATGCCCGCGAGGCTGGCCGCGCGCAAACTCGCCTGTGCCAGGTCCGGGTGGCGTTCGGCTGCCTCCAGGGCCAGAAGGAAATGACGCACCGCCTCTTCGCCGTCGCCTCGACGCAGCGCCACCCCGCCCAGCACATTCAGACCCCGGATGCGGCTGTTGACAACCCACGACGTCCCGGCGTGCGCACGCTCGGCCATCCGGGCAAGCCGCGGCTGCAGCAGCGACACCGCCTCGTCGTCGAGGCCGAGGCGATGATACTGCGCCGCAAGCCCGGACAGGACATGCAGGTGGAAGTCCGGCGACACCCCGGCGAACCGGCCGGAAACCGCTTCGGCGCGTCGAAGCGCCGCCACCGACTCCTGGTGCCGGCCCATGCGCTCCAACGTCCAGCCCAGGTAGGCCAGCATCGCGCCCAGGCCGGGCGTGGGGCCATCGTTCATCCGCTCGTAGTCGGCGATCTGGTGGCGGTACGCCTGTACCGCTGCGGCCGGATCGCTGCGCACCCGCGCCAGGGCGGCGGTGAAGCGGTAGTAGAGGAGGGCGGGATCGTCCGCGCCGTAAAGCCTCCGCGCGATCGACAGCGCGCGATCGGCATGCCCGGCGGCGACGCCATCGCTGCCGGCGGCAGTGTGCGCCATGGCCAGTGCCGCCAGCCCCTGGATGAGCAGTTCGGGCTGGGCGTCATCCCGCGATTGCAGGCCATCGACGATCGACTCCAGTTCGGCGACCAGGCCGTCGAGCGGCCGGTCGCCCACGGTGAGATGGTCGAACAGCAGGTTGATCCGGACCCGCAGGATCTCGTCGGGGTCCGCGTCCGGCGCCTGCTCCAGCAGAGCGATCGCCTCGTGGCCGGCGACCGTTGCCGATGCGGTATCCAGCGCCATCGAGTATGCCCGCCGGAGCGCGGCCTTGGTCCGGCCGCGCTCGATGGGCGGCGCTCCGGTCCGCTGCAACAGCGCATCGGCCTCGCGCAGGAGCGGGATGGCACGGTCTCCCATGTCCAGCGCGGTGTAGCCTCGGCCGACCGACAGCAGCAGTGCCGCCCTGACCTCCGGCGCCAGGGCGCCGCCGTCTCGCAAGCGCTCCACGCCCAGCTCCAGCGCCTGGGCCACGGTGAGGCGGTTGCCGCGGGTGCGGGAGGGGTCGGCATCCTCGAACAGCCCGCGCATGAAGTCCGCCAGCGCCTGCGCCTTGTCGCGCTCGAGCTGCGTCTGCCGCAGCTGCGCTTCGCGCTCGACCGCGAAGCCGGCCAGGAGCGCGGCGATCACCACGGCCACCGCGACGCCGCTGCGATAGCGGTGGACGAAACGCCGCGCGCGATACCACCACTGCCCGCGCCGGGCCAGCACCGGGCGCGAGTCGAGGTGGCGCTGGAGGTCGATGGCCAGGTCGGCAACACCTGCGTAACGTTCGCCCGGCGCGGCCCGCATCGCCTTCAACACGATGGCGTCGATGTCGGCGGGAATCTTCAGCCGCCGCTCCGCGCCGGGCCGCGCGGTGGCGGCTCCCGCGGAGCGGGCCCGGCTCGGCGGTGGCACCTCGCCGCTCAGGATCGCGTGCGTGAGGGTCAGCGGCGACTCCGACTGCGGGAACGGGCGTACGCCGCTGACCAGTTCGTACAGCACCACGCCGAGCTGCCAGACATCGCTCGCGGTGCTCAGGGTCTGGTTGCGGATCTGCTCGGGGCTGGCATAGGCCAGGGTCAGCGCATGCTGCCCGGTTTCGGTGCGCGCGGCGGCGCCATCGCCCAGCAGGCGCGCGATGCCGAAGTCCAGCAGCTTGGGCTCGCCGTCGGCGTCGACCAGGATATTGGCGGGCTTGAGGTCGCGGTGGATCACCAGGTGCCGATGCGCGTACTGCACGGCCGCGCAGACCTTCAGGAACAGCCGGATCCGCGCCTGCAGCGACAGCGTGCGCGCTGCGCACCAGCGGTCGATGCGCTCGCCCTCCACGTACTCCATGGCCAGGAACGGCTGACCATCGCGCATCCGTCCTGCATCCAGCAGACCGGCGATGTTGGGATGCGAGAGACCGGCCAGGATGCGCGCTTCCGAGGCCAGGCGCCGTGACGCGTCCTCTTCTGGCCAGGCCTCGGCATCCAGCAGCTTGAGCGCGACACGCTGCAGCCCGTCGCCGAACCGGCGCTCGGCCAGGTACACCACGCCCATGCCGCCGCGCCCCAACTGCCGCAGCACGCGGTAGTCGCTGCCCGCCGCCGCCTCCACCTGCGCGCCGCTCAGGTCGGGCGCCTCCCGCCCCGACACATTCCGTCCGGACGCTTCCGGCGCATCCGGCTCGTCCAGCGGGCGCTGCAACCATGTGACCTCCGTCCGCAGGGCCTCGTCGTCGCCGCACTCCACGGCGACGAACGCCGCGCGGGCAGTGTCCGGCAGCGTGTCGGCCGCCGCCACGATAGCCTTGGCCCGCAAGTAGAGCTGACGCCTCTCCACACCTTCCCCTGCCACGATCGTGGCCCGAGTATAGGGAATCGGTTGCGAGCCTTCCCACCCGCTTCAACCGTGACACCCACCGACTACAGCAGTGCGTTCGGGGTGGACAGCGTCCAAGTCGGCGATATCGTCTGTCGGGTTCCGAGCCCGCTGACGGGGGTCGCGCGCCCCGGTTAAACTCCCCAGGGCGCTTGCCGAGCGCCGTTGAAGATGTCGATACCTCGGCGTAAAGGGGTCGGCTCACCAGAGTGGATCCCCCATGGAATTTGGAATCGAGGCCATCGCCCTGCTGATGGGCGTTGCCTTCATCGCAGGCGTCATCGACGCGATCGCGGGCGGCGGCGGGTTGCTGACCATCCCGGCGCTGATGGCGGCCGGCGTGCCGCCGATCCAGGCGATCGCCACCAACAAGCTGCAGAGCACCTTCGGCACCGCGAGCGCGGTGCATGCATTCGCGCGCAAGGGGCGGATCGACTTCAAGCGCTTCGCCAAGCCGGCGATCGGTGCATTTGTCGGCTCGACGCTGGGCGCGTGGACGCTACAGCGCATCGACCCCGCGTTTCTGGCCGGGCTGATCCCGGTGCTGCTGATCCTGATGGTGATCTACTTCACCGTTGCGCCGAAGGCTTCGGAAGAGGACCGCCACAGTCGGTTCGGCACCGGCGCGCTGGTCGGGCTCGCCACGGCGATCGGTTTTTACGATGGCTTCTTCGGCCCGGGTGCGGGGTCGTTCCTGGCCACCGCGTTGGTCGCGCTGTTCGGCATGGGGCTGGTCTCCGCCACCGCGCATACCAAGTTCCTCAACCTGTCCAGCAACATCGCGGCGTTGATCACGCTGACGATCGGTGGCCACGTGCTGTGGGCGATCGGCTTGCTGATGGCGGTGTCGAGCGTCGCTGGCGGGCAGGTCGGCGCGCGCCTGGCGCTGCGCGTCGGCGGCAAGGTGATCCGGCCGCTGCTGGTGGTGATGGCGTTGGCGTTGACGGTCAAGTTGCTGGCGGATCCGGCGAATCCGTTGACGGCGTGGGTGATGGCAAAAACGGGGTCAGGTTGACTTCGCCAAAAACGGGTGAGTTTAACTTCGCGATCTGGCCGCGTTCAGGCGGCCCCGCTTACGGTCGGGTTTCTGTTCCCCGGGAGCACACCATGAACCACGTGATCCGTGGCATCGCCATCGTGCTGTCCATCAGCGTCCTGCTCCTCGCCGGTTGCGTGAGCCCCGGCGGTTACGACAGCTACCCGGGTGGATACGGACAGCCCGACCCGGGCTACTCCGGGCAGTACGGCAGCCAGCTGCAGGGCACCGTGGAGGGCGTCGACACACGCTACGGCCGCATCGTGCTGGTCGTCGACGACCCGCGCACCCGGCGCTCAGAGCGCACAGACGTCCGCTACGACCAGCGCACCCGCCTGTTCTACCAGGGGCGCGAGCACCCGGTGGGGGGGCTGGAGCGGGGCGACGTCATCCGGGTCGATGTCGCCTCGTCGGGGCGCGAACTCCTGGCGCGCTCGATCGAGGTCGTGCGCAATGTCCGCGATGGCGGGTATGGCGGCGGCTACGGCCAGGACCTGCGCGGTCCGGTTGCCTTTGTCGACCCGCGGGCGCGATTGATCGGGCTGGACGGCGGCGGCTACAGCAACGCGACGCGACTGCGTTACGACAGCCGCACCACGGTCGAGTACCAGGGTCGCCGCTACCGCCCCGAGGACCTTGAGCGCGGGGATTTGGTGCGGATCGAGGCGCGGCGGATCGGCAACAACGAATGGCTGGCTGAGCGCATCGTCGTGGAGCGCTCGGTCCGGCGATGATGGGCGTGTCGCGCAGGCCGAACAGAATGGCGCCCTTTACACATACCCCACTCGCATTTCGACACACGCCCGGTAACGTTCAAAGCCCCCACCTCGCGACGCGGGGGCAGTGACGTTCCGCACTGCCGTTCCGGCCCTCGCGACCATCGGAGAGGCGTCATGTCGAATGTCGTTATCCACCCGGCCCTGCCTGGATTGCTCATCACCCTCGCGGCCGCGGCGAGCGCCGGTTGCGGCCTGTCATCGGAGGGCCAGGCGCAGGCCGCCGAGCACCCCGCGAACCCGGCGCCGACGCCGGCGCTCATTGCCGAAGGCCAGCAGATCTTCCGCTACGACACCTTCGGCGACGAGCAGCTCTGGACCGACCGCCTGCGTATGCACGAGGTGGTCGCGACGATCGATCCAATCACTGCGCTCGCGGTTGGGCTCAAGGTCGATTCGGAGGCGCTGCCGCCGGGCATCCTCGAAACCGCTGACCTGAGCGATCCGGCCACCACTGCGGCGCTGTTGAGCCTCGACGCGGTGCTCGGCATCAAGGCCGACGTCGACGCCGATGGCCGCATCACCCGGCTCGGCATCACCTGCGCGCTGTGCCATTCCAGCGTCGACGATTCGGTCGGGCCCGGCATCGGCCGCCGCATGGACGGCTGGGCCAACGTCGACCTCGACCCGGGCTTCATCATCGCGCTGTCGCCGGCGGTGTCGCCGGAGGACAGGGCGGTGTACATGAGCTGGGGGCCGGGCAAGTACGACCCCCGCTTCAACATCGACGGCCTCAACACGCCGATCGTGCTGCCGCCGGCCTACGGGCTGCGCCACATCCGCAACGAGACCTTCACCGGCGACGGCACGGTGTCGTACTGGAACGCCTACGTCGCGGTGACCCAGATGGGCGGGCAGGGCAACTTCTCCGATCCGCGCCTGGGCATCGACGTGCGCCAGACGCCCGACCTCGTCACCCCGAAACTGCCGGCGCTGCGCGCGTACCAGCTCAGCCTTGAGGCACCGCTGCCGCCGGTGGGCAGCTATGACCGCGTTGCCGCGCGGCGCGGCTTCCCGGTGTTCGCGCGCAACTGCATGGGCTGCCACGTCGCCAAGACCCGCACCGACAACATCTCCGGCCTATTGCACGCGCCGGAGGAGACCGGCATGGACGGCGCGTACGCCGCGCGCACCGCCAACAAGGCCTACCGCACCACGCCGCTGCGCGGCCTCTGGCAGCACCCACCGTATTTCCACGACGGCAGCGCGGCCACGCTCGTCGAGGTGGTCGAGCATTACGACGAGACGCTGGCGCTTGGCTTGACCGCGGACGAACGCGAGGACCTGGTCGAGTACCTCAAGACGTTGTAGGGCTCCCGGTGTGCGCATGCCGGATGCCACAATGCCGGTCATGGCCCACGACACGCAGCTGTTCGCGACGGATACGGTCACGGTCCGTGATATCCGCTGTGCGGCCCCGCGCGGCGGCTGCGGGGCCGAGCGGGGCGATGAGGGCGCGCACATCGCACTGGTGCGGCGCGGCGCCTTCGCCTACCACTCTGGCAACCGCCGCCACCACGCCGACCCGACCACCGCGTTGTTCCATTGCGCGCGCCACGCCTATCGCATTTCGCACCCCGTCGAAGGCGGCGACCGGTGCACCATCATCGCGTGTGCCCCCGGACTGGACGAGGAGGTATTCGGCCGGGACGCGCTTGAGGGGCGACGGGTGGAATTCGCGGTGGATCCGCGGAGCCAGTTCGCCCACCTCGCGCTGTGGCGGGAGCTCGCGTGCCCGGGAGGCGACCGGATGAGCAGCGAGGAACTGACGCTGGAGCTGATCGGGCTCCTGCGTCCGTTGCCGGTCGTCCCGGTGCGGAACGCGTCAGCACGGCGTCGCTTCCAGCGCCAGCTCGACGATGCACGAATGCTGCTTGGCGACTGCCTGGACCGCAATGTCGGTGTCGACGTCGTCGCCCGGACCGTCGGGCTTTCGCCCTTCCACTTGATGCGCAGTTTCCGGGCGTACACCGGCCAGACGATGCGCGGGTACCGGCGGCGCTTGCGGGTGGCGGCCGTGCTGGATCGACTGGACGAGGGCTGCGAGGACCTGACCCGGTTGGCGCTGGATGTCGGATTCGCCAGCCACAGCCACATGGACGCCGCCTTCGGCCGCGAACTCGGCCTTGCCCCGGCCGCGGCGCGGGAACGGCTGGCGCCGTCGCGGCGCCGTGCGATGCGCACGTTTTTGCAAGTCCCGCGGCCACCGTCCCGCTAGCTTGTGGTTTTCCCGCAATGAGGCATCACCATGATGCTTGTCGGTCTTGCACTTGCCCTTGCATTGGCTTCACCCCCGCACGGGGAGTTGTTCGGCTCTGGCCTGTTCTCCACCCAGTACGACGACGCCCACATTACCTTCGACGCGGACGGTCGCACCGCGTACTTCCTGCGCAGCTCGCCCGACTTCGCCCACTGGACCACGCTGGTCAGCCATCAACGCGACGGCCGGTGGCAGCCGCCGGAGGTCGCGTCGTTCAGTGGCCGCTACAGCGACGCGGATGTATTCATCGATTTCGACGGCAGCCGGATGCTGTTTATCTCCAACCGGCCCATCAAGGGAACGCGTGCGCGTCCCGACACCGAAATCTGGGCGATGCGGCGTACTCCAGACGGCTGGGGCCCGCCCCGCCACGTGTCGGAATTGAGCAGCCCCGGTAACGAGTGGTTTCCCACCATGACCCGTGATGGTTGGCTGTACTTCGGCTCGGAGCGGGAAGGTGGCCACGGCAAGAGCGACCTGTGGCGCGCCCGCTGGGATGGCGAGCGGTTCCTGCAACCGCAGAACCTTGGCCCGGTGATCAATACCGCGGACCAGGAGATCGAAGCCTACGTCGATCCCGACGGGCGCTACCTCGTATTCGCCGCGAAAGGGCGGCAACCCGGCGCCGGCGGGTACGACCTCTACGTAACCTATCGCTGCGCGCGTACGTGGTCCCGCCCGCGGGCGCTGGGGGCCGCCACCAACTCGGCCGGCTGGGATTTCGGGCCGCGGATCGATCCCAGTGGGAAGTACCTCTACTTCACCAGCAATCGCAGCACCTTCCGCCAGGGAAACCGGCGCTACGACATGGCAACGCTGACGCGCCGTCTCGCCAGTCCGGGGAACGGTCTTCGCGATATCTACCGCGTCGCAGTCGATGCGCTCGGCCTTGACGCCGAAAGTCCGTGTGATTGACAGCGGGGAGCTGCGGTATGCCGGGCAGGTCTAGTCGCGTAGGCGGAGGGCCTACCCCGTTAGGGCCCGGCCTGTGCGCTGGTGCGCGTCCACTGAGCAACTGGCCGGCCGTCACGCCGCCACCACGACCCAGCCTCGTCCTGCTGCGGCCAGCCGACAGGCGAGTCCTCCCACGTCTCCTGTCGACCGTAGGCAGTGAGGTCAAGCAGTTGGAGAGTGGGCAGCATCGCCTCAATCCCCCGCCACTTCGTTTCGTACGTTTGGAACACCCCTTCGCCGTCCCGAACGTAGCAGCGGAGGTCACCCCCGTTTCGGGTCGCCAGCACATCTCCGGAGTCGGCTGTCGAGTACCACGGCGTCGTCCAACCCATGAAATCCCGGTAGGCAGCGATCTCGGCCCACGGGCCACTGCTGAATACGGCGTAGCTCACGTCGCGTTCGGCCAGATAGGAGCGGACGGCCGAGTTCATTGCCGTCTGACTGTGCGTGCAGCCTTCACACTGTCCTTGGTGAGGTGCGCCCGGGTTCCACATGAAGTGATAGACGATCAACATGCGGCGGCCTTCGAACACATCGTGCAGATGGACCGGGCCGTCCGGACCCACGACCATGACCGGTTCCATCCGCATCATCGGGAGACGCCTCCGAGCGGCGGCCAGTTCATCGCCGGCGCGAGTGTGCGCCTTCTCACGGACCAGTAGTTCAGCGCGAGCCTGTTCCCACTCATCACGGCTAACGATTCTCGGAGTTGCTGATACTTTCATGACATTCCTCCTACTCAAACCAGGCCGCGGCCGCGGTCCGGCGGGCTTTCGAAGGCGGTGATCACGGGGGGCAAGGTCAGCCTCGCCGTGCCGCCTCAATCGTGGCGATATCGATCTTGCGCATCGTCATCATGGCGTCAAATGCGCGCTTGGCCGCCGCGCGGTCGGGGTCAGTGACCGCTTCGATCAGGTCTAGCATCTGAGCTTGCAGTATGTCTGTGCACAAGGTTCCATGAAAGCAGGGGCCGGAGTGCGCCATGAACAACAGGAGGAGATCATGCCCATTGCAATAGCACTCGCGCGGACGCTGTTGGCAGCAGTTGCAGTTTCGCTGGCGCCCGGCTTGTCGGCGCAGGCCGCCGAGGTCGGCCTGGCGCGGCTGGACTGCGGCAACGAGCCCAAACCGGTCAGCGTAGCCTCGTTCTCCGACACCTACGCGTATCCGGATTTCAAGCTGCAGCTGACCTACAGCTGTTACCTGGTCCGACACGGCGACCGGTACCTGCTCTGGGACACGGGTAACCCCATGGATGGTGCACCCGAGGCCCCGAAGGTGCCCCTGGTGGACCTGCTGGCGCGCATCGACGTGCCGGTCGATGCGATCGAGTTCGTCGGCATCAGCCACCACCACACCGACCATACCGGCCAGCTGGCGTCGTTTCCCGATGCGACGCTGCTGATGGGCCGGGGCGACTGGCAACTGATGAGCGCCGGCCAGCCCCCGCCCGGCATGGAAGCGAAGGAGTTCGAGACGCGTCGCGCGCCGCTGGTGCCATGGATCTCCGGTGGCGGCAAGGTGAAGCCCCTGCTGCGCGATCGCGAGGACGTCTTCGGCGATGGCTCGGTGGTCATGATCAGTCTGCCCGGGCACACGCCGGGTCACCACGCGCTGCTGGTCAAGCTCGAGAAGACCGGCTACGTGCTGCTCACCGGCGACGTGACCCACTTCCACGAGAACTACGACAACGATGGCGTGCCGCGCTGGAACGCCGACCGGGCCGATTCGCTCGCGTCGCTGGATCGCTTCCGGAAGATCGCCAAGAACCTGGATGCGACGGTGATCATCCAGCACGACCCCCGCGACGTCTCGAAGTTGCCGGCGTTTCCGGCGTTCGCCGAGTAGCCGGCGGCTGTACGCGCGGGTCAGCCCTCGTCGAGGCCGAGCAGCCGCCTGGCATTGTCATGGCGGATGCTGGCCTTCAGTGCATCGAGCGACTGCTCCAGGCTGGCGACGCGCGGCGACAGACGGGATCGACGGCAAAAACGGAACGCTTGCTGTCAGTTGGCTGGAGCCTGCAGCAGTTTCTGCGCATCGACTATATCCACGCCCTGCATCTGCCCCAGCAGGTTGTCGAACCACGGCTTGTGCGAGGCGCCGACGATCGACACCACGCGGGCGCCCGGGTGCTCTATGAACGCGGCGCGGATGTTGGCCACCATGCGCAGGTTGCGGGTCTCCCAGCCGGCAACGTAGAGCTGGCCGTAGTGCTGTGGCGAGGTCTCGCGCATCGCGGCGCCGAAGTCGCTGTCGGCATGGACTTGCAGGTTGTCGGGGCGGTTGATGAAGCGGTACAACGCCAGCATGTCGCCGCGCTTCTTGAGCTCCTCGATGTGCGTGTCAATCGGCCGCATCTGCGCCGCGGCGGCGTCCCATGCCTGCTGTATCGCCGTGCCGAACGCTTCCAGATCCCCGTCAGGCGCCTCGTAGCTGTCGCCCGTGTGATCGTCGGTGGCGAACACGCGCTCCAACCCGAGCCGGGCGGCCAGTCGCGCCCCGATCTGGTAGCTCTCGCTGTTGTATGCCATGACCTTGTCCAGTCGCGCCACCAGCGCTTCGTCCAGTCCATCCCCGGCGCGTCGTTCGGCCTCCGGCAGCTGCAGCCATTGGGTCAATGCCGAGGCCCGGTCGTTGGCCGCCAGAAACAATGCGGCCAGATGCCGGCGCTGGGCCGGGGTCGGTTGCGCGGGCCAATCCGCCAACGTCTTTTTCACTTCGGCAATGGCTGCCGGTACATCCAGGCCGGTCGCGGCCTTGGCTTCATCAGGGCTGTTGCAATAGCGCGATATTCCTTCCGGGTCGTAGACGGTCGGGTGGCGCGCCATCAGGTCGCAGCTTTCGCCGGAGATCGCCTCGATGGTGACGACATCCGGCTTGAAGGCGGCCAGCCGTGCCAACAGCGGTTCCAGCGATTCCGGCTTGAAGTCTTCTTCCGGCATCTGGGTCAGGTGTACGCTGCCCAGTACCAGCACCTGCGCCCGCTGGCCGGCCATGTCCCTGTCCAGCGTCGACAGGTCGATTTGCGCGTGTGCGGTGCCGGTCAGGGCCAGTCCAAGCGACAGCGCCAGGGTTGTGAGTGTCTTTCGCAATGTCGGGTTCCTCCTAGATGCTCAGGTCGTATGGGTGTCCGGCGGCGCAGTCGTCGACGTCCTGCTCGCTGATGTCGGCGTAGGGCTGCAGTTGCGCAACCGACCGCACCATCCGGTCCTGGTGTTGGCGCACGTCGTCGAGCAGTCCGCAGAACTCCGGCGTGTGGGCGATTTCCCTGGCCTGGCTTTCGATGTGTCGTTCGGCCTGGTCGCCAAGGCCGGTCACGACGCCGAGCAGGGCGGTGACCATCGCGCGGTTGGTCAGGGATTTGGTGTCGTCGAGGGTGAGGTCGACGAGGTCGAGTACGGCGTCGCGGTAGCCGGCGGTTTCGGCGCGCTGGGCATCGGTCAGTGCCAGGGTGTCATCGCCGATGGTCACTGCACCCGATGGGGCGATGCTGGCGGCGGGGCGACCCTCGGCATCCAGCTCCAGGGGCTCGGCGTGAAGCGCAATGCGTTCGGCTTCGATTTCCTTGCTGGCGATCCCGGCGCAGCCAGTCATGAGGGCGGCTACGAGGGCGGCGAGTGCGAGGGCGCGGGTGGGTTGGTTCATGTCAGGCACAAGGAGCTCCATGGTCGGTGCGCGGGCGTTGCGAGCGGGCAGGCTGGCTTGCCCGCTGGGTGGTTTTGGGCGGTGACGGTGATATACGTGACTATTACGGTATTACACGGCTGCCCGCGCCTTCAACCCTGACTATTGGCACGGTGACACGCAGAAGCATGGTTTTCCGCGTCTGGCGCGGTCTGGCCCCACTGACCCGGTTGCACTGGCGCAATGCGGTGATCACGGGCATCACGGGATAGTCAGCCCCGCCGTGCCGCTTCGATCGTGGCGATATCGATCTTCCGCATCGTCATCATGGCGTCGAATGCGCGTTTGGCCGCCGCGCGATCGGGGTCGGTGACCGCTTCGATCAGCACGCGCGGCGAGATCTGCCACGACAGGCCCCACTTGTCCTTGCACCAGCCGCAGGCACTTTCCTCGCCGCCGTTGCCGACGATCGCGTTCCACAGGCGGTCGGTTTCTTCCTGGTCGTCGGTGGAGACCTGGAACGAGAACGCCTCGTCGTGCTTGAACGCCGGGCCGCCATTCAGTCCGAGGCAGGGGATGCCCATCACAGTGAACTCGACGGTCAGGACGTCGCCCTGCTTGCCGTCCGGAAAGTCGCCGGGCGCGTGGTGGACGGCGTCCACCGAACTGTCGGGGAAGGTTTCGGCGTAGAACGTTGCGGCATCGAGCGCGGTGCCGTCATACCAAAGACAAATCGTGTTTTTGCTGATCATCTTGCGTCTCCGAAACAAAGGGGCGGTGAAACGGTGGATCAATGGCAGTGGGAGGAAAGCGGGTGGGCGTACAGGCGGGGGCAGGCAGCGGGCATGTGGGGCTCCGGGTGGGTTACCTGTGCGACGAACGGAGGCGGCGCGACTCGACACCGTTTCAGCTTGCGCCTTAAAACCGGGTCAGGTTCACCGCTCGATCTGGCCGCGTTCGGCGGGAAAGTGAACCTGACCCCGTTCGTCGATCCTGTGTGGCCCACGTAGCGGTGCCCGCCGGGTTAGTCTTCCGTCCTACCGAAAGCAGGATTGAAGGGATGAGAGCCACCGTCGTCGGTCTCGTGACGCCGCATCTGCTGCGCGTCGTCGACCTCGCCAATGAAGCCGAGAACGGCGTCAACGTGGATTGGCATCTGCGCGATGCCGTGGCCAGGTCGATGGGCTCGCTGGGCGACCAGTACAACGCGCCGGCGCTGATGGAGGCGTTTGTCGACGGGCTGGAGAGCGCTGCAGGCAACGCCCCGAAAGCCCGTGTGGCGTATGTGCGCGTCCTGCAGGCCGCGGCTGAGGCAGCGCGCCGTCTCAGGCGCGATTGAACGGAGCAGGGTCTAAAACGGGGTCAGGTTCACTTCTTGATCTGGCCGCGTTCGGCGGGAAAGTGAACCTGACCCCGTTCGCCGGCCCCACACGGGGACCGGTCGCCAGATCGGTTCCCGCGCGTTCTGCAGTGCAACACGGCAGCGATCATGCCCACACCCCCCGTGCGTTCCGCACAACCATCAGGAGAATCCCTCATGGCCAAGACTTTCGCCCTCATGTATTCCTACAGCCCCGACGTGGCGCTCCAGGACGCCACGCGTCCCGCACACCTTGAGCACCTGCGCGGCCTTGTCGACGCCGGCAAGCTCGTCGTTGCAGGACCTTGGGGTCCCGACGACGCGCGCGGCGGCTTACTGATCTTCCGCGTGGGTGATCAAGCGGCCCTCCGGGCAATCGTGGACAGGGATCCGTTCGTCACCCAGGGCGTGGTAGCCACCAGCGAGATCCGCGAGTGGGTGCCCTTGCTAGGCCCTGCCGCCCCGGCACTCGCCGCCGAGAAAGCCAGCTGAGGCGTAATCTCCGCTTACCTCGACCGCACCGAGAACTGCCCATGACCCGTATCGCACCCGCGCTTCCGTTCACCCTTGCGCTCGCCGTGGCGCTGGCCACCGCGTCCTGCGCCACCACTGCCGATGTTGCCGAGCAGACGGATGGGCCGCTGCGTATCGAAGGCACCATCGCCTCCATCGACCTGCAGCCGTGGACCTACGACGGCAATGCCATCGTGCAGGTCGAGACGGAAAGGCGCGGGATTGTGCAGGTCCAGCTCCCGGCCCGCTGGAGCCTGTGCAAGGCGACGCCGGTGGACGTGGAGGGGTTGGTCGTCGGCATGCGCGTGCAGGCGGTCGGTGCCGCATCGGGTGAGGGCGGGTTGGTGGTGTGCGCGGACCCGTCTCACCGGTTGGCGTCAATGGAATAGCGCCGGGACTGGTGTCATTTGCTTCTGCGGCGCGCGGTGTGATTGACTGCCGCGTTATGGGTGTTAGCCCGTAGCCGTCGAAAGTGGGGTTTTATGGCGATTGGTGTGTGGATCAGTTTGGGCCTTTACTTCGCGTTGATGCTGGGCATCGGCTTCTACGCGTACCGCAACTCGACCTCGTCTTCCGAGGAGTACACCCTCGGCGGACGCAAGCTGTCGCCCGCCGTCGCGGCGCTGTCTGCCGGAGCCTCCGACATGAGTGGCTGGCTGCTGCTGGGTTTGCCCGGCGCGCTGTACGTCAGCGGCCTGGTATCGGCCTGGATCGGTATCGGCCTGACTTTGGGTGCACTGGTGAACTGGATCGTGGTCGCACCGCGCCTGCGCGAGCAGACCGAGCGCTACGACAACAGCCTGACCATTCCGCAATTCCTCTCCAAACGATTCCCCAGCAGGGCAATGGCGTTGCGCGTCATCTCGGCGCTGATCGTGGTGGTGTTCTTTTCCGTGTACACCGCATCGGGCCTGGTGGCGGGCGGCAAGCTTGCCGAAAGCGCGTTCAGCGCGGTGCTCGAGTTCAGCTGGATGACCGATTACGCGGCGGGCGTGTCGCTGACCCTTGGGGTGGTGCTCGTGTACACCGTCATCGGGGGTTTTCTGGAAAACGGGGTCAGGTTCACTTACCCCTCGGGTCTGGTTCTTGCCGCGGGCGATGAGCCGGCCGCGCGGAGGCGAAGCGCCGGGTTTTTGCTTCGACCATCGCCTTGAAGACGTCGCGGCCCAGCGCCCGCTGCTGCTGGAGGTAGAGGCGGATCTCTGCCAGTTCTTCGGGTGGGAGTGCTTCGTCCAGCACTTGGCGCCACGCCTTCTGGCGTTGCGTCGCGGTGTCACCAAGGTCTCGCCAGACTGGATGTTCGCAGAGTTCCGAGGTTGCGCGCTGGCCGAGATAGGCCGGGCAACTGGACCAGCGATACGCGGCCGGGTTGTCGGTCAGCTGTGCGCGCACGGGGTTGAGTTCGATGTAGCGATGGCAGCGCAGGACATAGTCTTCGCTATCGACCAGACAGGCCTTGTACCGCCCCTCCCACAAGGTTCCGCTGCGGCCATGCCGGGCGTTGAACAGGCCGACGTAGCTCCTGCCGAGTCGCTGCATGAGGCGACCCACGTCGCCGGCCTCCTGCGGGGTCACGAGGAGGTGGACATGGTTGTCCATGAGGACATAGGCATGCAGCCGGCAGTGCGTTGCAGCGAGCGATTCCCGCAGCAGGTGCAGATACTGGCGCCGGTCACCATCGTCGAGGAAGCAAGGCAGCCGGTTGTTGCCGCGCTGGACCACGTGTTGCGGGATGCCGGGCAGGTCGAGACGGGGGAGGCGGGCCATGTCCATGAGCATGGCGATGCAGTCGCGTGGCGGCAGCCGGCACGTGCCGCCGTTGCGCATCGGGCATCGCCATCGACCAACGTAGGGAAAGTGAACCTGACCCCGTTCTGCCGTTCTGGAACGCGTAATCTCCGCTGACCTCAACCGCAGCGAGAACTGCCCATGACCCGTATCGCACCCGCGCTTCCGTTCACCCTTGCGCTTGCCGTGGCGCTGGCCGCCGCGTCCTGCGCCACCACTGCGGATGTTGCCGAGCAGGCGGATGGGCCGCTGCGCATCGAAGGCACTATCGCCTCCATCGACTTGCAGCCGTGGACCTATGACGGCAATGCGTCAACCGTCTCGACCACCCTATCGGCGACATGCGCGACGATGCCGGTCTGGCCCGGCGCGACGTCATCCGCCATGGTGTGACGATCGGGAAAATCGCCTCCGTTCTGCACACGGAACGGGATTGGCGCGTCGGTGAAAAGCCCGGCGAGTCGCGCGCGCCAGCCCGCCTTGATCGCCTCGACCTCTTCGGCGGTGGAGACATGGCCGGCGCTGTAGACAGCGTGCGTGGGCAGCACCTCCATGCCCGGATAGAAGAGCGCGCCGTGGGTCAGCGGAAAAAGCAGCTCCTCAATCGGTGCGTTGATCCCGCGCGGGCCATAGTCCGCCACAGGTCCACCGGCCTGAACATTTACCAGCGCGCGCTTGCCCTTCAGGATGCCGTCCCCGAAGCGAAACTCGTTGGTGCCGTTCTCGTAGCCATAAGCGAAACCAAAGGCATAGACGCGCTCGATCCAGCCCTTCAGGATCGCGGGCACGCTGTACCACCACAGCGGGAACTGCAGGATGACCGCGTCCGCGGCAAGAAGTTTGGCCTGTTCGGAAACAACATCCGGCGTCTGGTTGCCGGTCGCATAGGCATGGCCCGACTCCATGATGAACGACAGGCGGTCGGGATTGGTGCGGACGGGAAAGTCGTCGGCGTCGAACACCGCTTTCCACTTCATGCCGTAAAGTTCGGATTGCACGATCTCGTGTCCGGCGGCGCCAAGCGTCTCGACAGTAACATCGACCAACTGCCGGGTGAGCGAGGTTGGTTCGGGGTGCGCAGATACAATAAGGATATTCTTCATCATCATGCTTCTCTGGTCTCTGTCGTGGAGTGGAGGGGTGCGCTTCAGCGCTCGCTGGGATGTACCCAGCCAGCGGTTTCACCGGATCGGCCGTCGTGCAGGTCGAGTCGGAAAGGCGCGGGATTGTGCAGGTCCAGCTCCCGGCCCGCTGGAGTTTGTGCAAGGCGGCGCCGGTGGACGTGGAGGGGTTGGTCGTCGGCATGCGTGTGCAGGCGGTCGGTGCCGCATCGGGCGAGGGCGGGTTGGTGGTGTGCGCGGACCCGTCTCACCAGTTGGTGCCACTGGAATAGCGCGGTCGAGCTACCGCGCTGCTACTTCAAAAACGGGGTCAGGTTCACTTCTCGACCTGGCTGCGTTCGGCGGGAAAGTGAACCTGACCCCGTTCTTACGTTCTTATATGATCTGAGCGTCTATATTTCGCCAAGAGATTGCCCATGGATCGCTTGTCCACGTTGTTGTCGCAGTTCGGCGTGCGCGCAAATCTTATTTACAATGGCAAACTGCGCGGCTTGACGTCCTACGATGGCGTTGAACGGCGTGGTTATATCCATCTGCTGCAGGCTGGTAGCGTCACTTTGCTGGGGCCCGATCACAAGGACTTGCTGCTGACCCGCCCCAGCCTGATTTTTATGCCACGCCCCGGCCGGCATCAACTGTTTGCCGGTGAGTCCGAGGGCGCTCAACTATTGTGTGCGTCAATGGAGTTTACGGGCGGGGTAGATAACCCGTTGTCGGCTTCGTTACCCGATTGTCTGGTGCTGCCTCTGGATGAGCTGCCAATGTTGGCCGATACGCTGAAATGGATGTTCGGCGAGGCGGCAGGTGAGCATTGTGGCAGGGAGGCCGCGCTGGATTGCTTGTTCGAGTTGTTGATCATTTTGTTGTTTCGGCACCTGCTCGACCATCACCAGTTACGTACCGGAATGATGGCTGGATTGGCCGACTTGCGACTGGCGCGATCTCTTGTACAGATTCATAACGCACCTCACCGTGCCTGGTCGATCGCGGAACTGGCGAGCGAGTCGAATATGTCGCGTGCAGCCTATGCCGCTAATTTTCGGGCTGTTGTCGGGCAGACACCTGCTAATTATCTGTTGAGTTGGCGTATCAGCCTGGCGCAGAAGCTCCTGCGTGAAGGACGGTCGATTACGCTGATCGCCGCCGAAGTCGGCTATGAAAGTCCATCCGCACTTGCACGCGCATTTCGACGCAAGACGGGCTACAGCCCTCGGGACTGGATGAAAAATCTAGGTCAATCATCGGTTTAACGCCTTTCCAGCTCGGTCAAAGAATGACCGGCCACGAATATCGAAGCGGCAAGCAACCCGATGTCTTTAAGAAGAAACTGACCCGGCGCAACCGAAATGGCTGGAAAACCGAGGCTGGGTTCAATCACGCCAGGGGTCGAGAACATGAAGCTCAAGGTCGTGAAGAACAATCCGGCAGACAGCACACCACCAATCAATGAAAGCTTTGGTGTCAGCAAGCGACCTGCAATCAGAGCACCGATCGAGACCTCCAGCACGCCGAGCAGACTGGAGAAGGTATCGACACTGAAGATGCCATAGACCCAACCCAGGAGAGGGCTATTGCTCACCAGCGGAACCAGTCCCACGGCTTCGTAGTGGGTGAACTTCATGCCGCCGAACCAGAAATAAATGACGGCAAGTGCAAAATAAGCACCGTAGGCGCCTATTGCCATGGTTTTTATCCCGAGCGTTGAATGGTTTTGTGCGCTGTTTCTATAGTTCTCGATGCTTAAGGCTTTCATGATCAAGGCTTCCAAGAGTGTGGTGAGGAACGCTAATCAGCAACCTAACGCGGTGTGCGTTGGGAGTGGAGACAGTGTTGCCTTTGATTCCACGCTCGTGGCTTCTGAACGTATTGCGTTCAGTGCAGATCGTCTTGACTCATTGCAGGCCTTTAAAGAGGAGGCGCTCTGCGAGAAAGGCGATGAACACCCGGGTTCGGGCCGGAACGTAATCGCGCAAAAACGGGGTCACCTCAATATGACCCCTCGATCGACAAGCTGGCTGATTTCCGAGAAAAGGTGATCTACGAGAACACCCTCACCACAGGAGGACGGGTGTCTGCTTCAACCAGGTGTTGGTCGCCAGTTGCTCCACCACGAACCGGGCGACATCGGCGCGCGCTACCTTCCCGCCGTGGACGCTGGCGAGGCCGGCAGTGGCCCTGAGACTTCCGCGAGCGGGGTCGTTGGTGAGCATGCCCGGCCGGACGATGACCCAATCGAGTGCGCTGGCGCGAATCGCGTCTTCCTGACGACCCTTGTCTTTGTAGGCATGGCGAAGCAATAAGGGCTGGAATAGCCGATCGAATACGAAGCCGCCGTGGCCGCGGCTGTCCCCAACGCCCAAGGCGGAGATGCAGACCAGACGACGCACACCGCTGCGGTTCATCGCCGGGATCAGCGCGTGTGTCGCTTCGGTCAGCAGGCTGACCTCGCTGAAGCCAACTCCCGTCCCGAGCGAGCTGACGACGGCATCGCAGCCGTCCAAGGCGCGCATGAGGGCGCTTTGATCCCGAACATCGCCTTCGATGATGTCTGCTCCCAAGAGATCGGGCGCGCTCGCCTTCGAGCGAACCATCGCCACGACCCAATGACCTTTCTCCAAGGCGTCGTGGACGATCAGCCGTCCGGTCCCGCCTGTTGCACCCAAAACTAGAACCTTCATGTTCGACCTCGATCGTTGTTGGTATGGACGCCGCACTTCACAAGGAAGCGGGCGCAGAGTCGCGATGGGATGGGACCGTCAGCCGAAGGTGAACGCATAGGCGCTCACGCCGGGGTCGAGGAAGGTGATCTTGAACACCCGCTCGCCGGTACCGTGGTCCTGGCGCACCAGTTGGTACAGCCGTTGCGAGGTCACCGTGCCGTTGCCGTCGGCATCGGTGTCCATGCCGTGGTCGGCGCCCGGCGCATGGCCATCCAGCGTGACGCGGAAGCGCACCGGCTTGCCGTCCCTGGTCGGGCCCAGTACCAGGTGCAGGTCGCGACCACGGAAGCGGAAGCTGATGCTGCCGCCGGCACGTTCGAGCGTGGCGTCCTGCGGATGCACCGTCCAGCGGCCGTCGAGTGCCCATTGGTTGCTGGCCAGCGTGGCGGGCGCGTGGTAGTCGAATGCGTCGTCATGGGCTACTTGGCCGCTGGCGAAATGCTCCGCGCGTGCATAGCCCACGTAGGTTTCCGGCGAGCGCTGCGCATCACCCGAAGACGCCGCTTCCGCGCCTTTCGCGCCCGGTTTCACGTAGCCGCCCGGCAGGTTCTTGAAGCCCGCAGTGGTGAGCAGGCGGCGAATCATGTCCTCGCCTTCCGCGTAGCCACCTTCGCCGAAATGGTGAGCGCGGATGCGACCCTGCGCATCGATGAAATAGTGGGCAGGCCAGTATTGGTTATTGAAGCCCTTCCAGATCGCGTAGTTGTTATCCAGCGCCACCGGATACTTCACGCCCAGCCGCTTCACCGCGGCGCCCACGTTGGCTGGATCCTTCTCGAAGGCGAATTCCGGCGCATGCACCCCGATGATGACCAGGCCGTGGTCCCTGTACTTGTCGTACCAGGCCTCGACGTAGGGCAGCGTGCGCAGGCAGTTGATGCAGGAGTAGGTCCAGAAATCCACGAGCACCACCTTGCCGCGCAGCGATTGCGGGGTCAGCGGTGCGCTGTTGAGCCAGCCGGTGGCGCCGCCCAGCGAGGGGAACTCGCCTTCGATCGGCAGCGGCTCGCCGGCCTTCGGCGCAGGTGACGCGGAGGCCGTAGGCATGGGCCGTACCGCATCAATCAGCGTCTGCTCGATGCGGCCGGTGCTGGCCAGCGAGATGCGGGTGAGCAGGCCGGTATCCGCACCCAGCGCAATCGCGACCACGCCGCATAACACCAGCACACCCAGACCGCGACGCACCCATTCGCCGACACCCAGCGAGCGCTTCATCATGGCGAACACCCGCCCGCCCACGGCCAGTGCCAACGCCAGCGAGGTGGCCGCACCGGCGGCGTAGACGAGCAGCAACAGGGTCGTGCCTACGCTGGCGCCGTTCAGCGCCGCGCCGGTCAGCAGCAGACCCAGGATCGGCCCCGCGCACGGCGCCCACAGCAGGCCGGTGGCGATGCCCAGGCCCGCCGCGCTCCAGATCGAATCCTGTTTGGAGTCGGCGTGTTGCGACAGCCGGTTGCCCAGTGCCACAAACGGCCGCGTGATCCATTCGGCCAGACGCGTGGACAGCAGGGTAAGGCCGAGGAACGCCAGCACCACCAGCGCCGCGATGCGACCGTACTGGTTCGCGTGCACCGCCCAGCCACCGCCGACTGCCGCCAGCGAGGCTACCAGGGCGAAGGTGAGCGCCATGCCGATCAGCATCGGCAGGCCGTTGCGCGCAAATGGCCGGTCGGCGCGGGCGAACACGAACGGCAGCACCGGCAGGATGCACGGGCTGAGAATGGTGAGGACGCCGCCGAGGTAGGCGAGCAGCAGCAGGATCATGGCGTGGGGCACCTAATGAAGGATTCGCTGGGGTATTCGCCGGTTCTGGCCCGGCGGTTACATCCACAGGTGGGGGTAACCATCGCGGTGGATGCGGCGAATCCTGAAATGAGTGCAGTGATTTGGAATGAGCATGCCCCCTTGACCGCTACCGGTTCACGGGTACTAGATGACGGTCTGATTTCATCATCGGATCGCCCTTTTACCGTGTCAGCCGAACCCGCCAGCCCCAGCAAGCAGGCCGAGCGCCAGCGGGCAGCGTGGATGGCTGCCGCGCAGGCGGGCGATCGGCGCGCGTATGAGCGTGTGTTGGCCAGTGCGTTGTCGCTGATCCGCAGCGTGGCGCGTCGGCAGGGCGTCCCGGTGGATGCGGTCGACGACGTGGTGCAGGAAACCCTGATGACCGTGCATCGCGTGCGCCACACCTATGACCCGACCCGCTCCTTCGACGCTTGGCTTGCCGCTATCGCCAGCCGTCGTGCGATCGATGCATTGCGTAGCCAGGGGCGCCGTGGCCGGCGCGAAGTGCACGACGAATTCGCGCTGGACCAGTATGCCGCTCATGATGATGCCAGCGCCGAAGGCGAACGCGAACAACAGGCCCGGCGCCTGCGCGACGCCATCGCCGAGCTGCCGCCGGGCCAGCGTGAAGCGGTGGAGCAACTGGGCTTGAAGGAACACACGCTGGCCGAGGCAGCCATCCTCACTGGGCGCAACACCGGCGCGCTGAAAGTGAATCTGCACCGCGCACTGAAGGCCTTGCGCGGCCGCCTGCACGGAGAACCGTAGAAACCATGTCGTCCGATCCACGCCGCCCCGAAGCCCTGATCGATACGCTCGTTGCCGAACTGACGCCGGTACGGCGTCTGCCGCCGCCGTGGCTGCGCACGCTCGGCTGGCTGCTCGCCGTGGCAGTGATCGCCGTGGGGTTGCTGGCGCGCTATGGCGACCAGCCGATGCTGCAGCGCTGGGCCGGTGCGCCTGATCTGGCCTGGGCTGCCGCCGGTGCCGTGCTCACCGCCGTCTGCGCCGCCTGGTCCGCCTTTGTGCTGGCCGTGCCCGGGCGTTCGCGCGCATGGGCCTGGCTGCCGTTGCCCGGCCTGTTGCTGTGGATCGGCGCCAGCGGTCTGGGCTGTCTGCGCACCTGGCTGGCACCGGATACCAGCATCGCCACCTTGCACCAGTCGGTCGACTGTCTGCTGTTCATCATCGGCTTCTCGATCCCGTTGTCGGTGCTGATGGTCTGGCTGCTGCGCCGCGCCTGTCCGCTGCGGCCGGCGCTCACCGCGGTGATGGTGGGATTGGCCAGCGCCGCCGCTTCGGCCAGCCTGCTGGGAATCTGCCACGCCTTCGACGCGGCCGCCACCGATCTACTGACCCATGCGCTGGCCGTGGCCATCGTGGTGATGGTCAATGTGGCGATGGGCGGCCGACTGCTGTCGCGGCATTGATCGGTGGCGCATCGCAGTCATCGTGCGTCGTGGTTTGTCTCGAGGTAACCGCCGGCGCATGGCCTGCGAAGGAATGGGTGGGAGCGGCCAGATCGCTTCCGTCCCTTTTCCCTCCAAGGATGCACCCATGAACACACGCACGCTTGTCGCCCTGGTTACTGCCGTCGCCGTCGGCGCCTTCGCTTTCGGCCCGGTCTTCGCGCAGGATGCGATGACCAGCGGTTCCGGTTCGGCGATGTCGCACGACGCCATGCCCAAGGACAGCATGATGAAGCACGACGCCATGAAATCCGGCGCCATGAAGCATCCGTCCATGAAGTCCGACGGCATGATGGAAAAAGATGGCGCGATGAAGAAGGGCGCCATGAAGCACGATGCCATGAAAATGAAGAAGACCGGCGGTGATGCCATGAGCAGCGGCGGCTGAAACGACCAGGAGCCTGTCGGCCACTCAAGCCCGACAGGCTCCTGGCAACAACGGTCACCGCGATCAGCTGTTTTTCCCGCGCACTAAGCGCGCCTTCAGTGAACACGGCGTTGTCGAAAGCCCAGTACGCTTCAAGGTATCCGAACCTGGTGACGTGACCCTGCCTTCGCCACGCGTGATGCGGCAAGAATGGCCATCGTCAGCTACATTGAGGGCTTCTATAACCGCAAACGGCTTCATCAGACGCTCGGCTATCGGGTGCCGGCTGTGGTCGATGACGAGGCCTTGAGTGCTTAATCAACGTGTCCGAAAAAGCCGGGCCACCTCAGGTTCACTTCTCGATCTGGCCGTATTCGGCGGGAAAGTGGACCTGACCCCGTTCTAGGCCCGCCAGGCGCGGGGGCTCACATCCCTTGCGCCAACGCTTCCTCCACCGCACTGAACGCCGACTGCCCGCCGAGCCGATCGCCCGGCATGCCGGTGACGAACCAGACCACGCCGGTGCCACCCGCGCGGTCGAGCCACAGGCCCGACTGCAATCCGTACGCCGACCCGGAGTGGCCGACACGCGGCACGCCGTCGCCGAACGGGTCGTCGCGGCAGCCCTCCACCGGTGTGGCCAGCGTCTGCATCGCCAACCCATAGCGGCAGAAGAACCCTTCGCCGACGTCGCCAGTGTCGGCTTCATAGGTCATGCCGTCGCCGGGCGTGTATTGCCATTGCGGGGTCGCCAGTGCCTGCACCGAGGCCGATGTCAGCAGGCGCACGCCGTCCAACTCGCCTTCGGCCAGCAGCATCCGTCCGATCCGCGCCAGCCCGTTGGCCGAGATCCGCAGTCCGCCCTGCGGCGCGAACAGCGCACCGTTATCGCCCGCGCGCCACTGTGCCAGGTCGCAACTGCCGTCCTGCGCAGGGGTCACCGGGCAAGCGGGCTTGTGACCGTTCAGATCATCGTCCTTGTTCGGCTCGCCCTCGCCGTTGTAGATCACCACCGCGCGCGCGGCGGCCGCGTCGTTGCAGGTGGCCCAGTTGAAACAGCCCTCGATGCCGAGCGGTTGCAGCACCAGTCGGTCCATCAGGCGGTCGAAGCGCTCGCCAGTGGCACGCTCCATCACCTGCACCACCAGCGGGAAGTTGAGATTGGTGTAGCGGAAATACGTGCCCGGCGCATGCGCGGTGTCCCACGCGCTGGGATCGTCGAGGATGTCGTGCAGTTGCCCGCCCAGCGGCGTCTGCCAGTAGCCGGCCGCATCGGTGAGGCTGGAGCGGTGCGACATCAGCAGGCGCAGCGTGATCGGTGTGTCCGGGAACGCCGGGTTGCGCAGCGGCCAGCCGAGCAGATCGCCCACGTCGGCGTCGAGGTCGAGCGTGCCGTCCTCGACCAGCCGCATCACTCCGATCGCGGTCACCAGTTTGGAGATCGAAGCGATCCGCACCGGGTCGCCCGCGGTGACCTTGCGCCCGGTCGTCTTGTCGGCGATGCCGTGGACGTAGGTTGACGTGACACCGTCGTGGTCGAAGGTGACCCGCACGGTAGCAACCGGCTCGGTGGCGTGGGCGAGGGATGTGGCGGCGAACAGCAGTGCAGCGAGGAAGGTGATTTTGGTCATGGGGTGGCAATCTGACTCCGGATGAACCTGCATGAACATGCCCGTTTTACTTCTCGTGGTCGAGCCCCTGCGGGAGCCCGGTCCGATTTCCGCGACAATACGCATCCCGTTGAGACTTTCGCACCCCCATGCCCCCATTGCGCGTGACGCTGATCTCCCTGCTGTTTGCGGCCAGCACCGTGTTGCACGTCGCGCCGCTGCTGCTGGTGGCGGTGGTCAAGGCGCTGCTCCCGTTCGCACGCCTGCGCAAGGCCAGCAACCCGGTGCTGACCGGCTTGGCGGAAAGCTGGATCGGGGTGAACAACTGGCTATGGGACCGCTTCTTCGGCACGCGCGTCGATGTGCAGCAGGACGTGGCACTGCAGAAGGATGGCCACTACCTCGTGCTGGCCAATCACCAGAGCTGGGTGGACATCCTGGTGTTGCAGAAGGTGTTCAACCGGCGCATCCCGCTGCTGCGTTTCTTCCTGAAACGGCAGCTGTTCTGGGTGCCGCTGCTGGGGCTGGCGTGGTGGGCGCTGGACTTCCCGTTCATGGGTCGCCACACACCCAAACAGGTCGCGCGGCGTCCCGAGCTGGCCGGGCGCGATATCGAAGCCACCCGCCGTGCCTGCGAGAAATTCCGCGAGATCCCGGTGGCGATCATGAACTTCGTCGAGGGCACGCGGTTCACGCCGGCCAAGCATGCGACGCAGGGCGCGCCGTACCGGCACCTGCTCAAGCCCAAGTCGGGCGGCGTGGCGTTCGTGCTGGATGCGATGGGCGATGGCCTGCACGCGATTCTCGATGTCACCATCGCCTATCCCGGCGGACGGCCGTCGATGATGGATTTGATGGCCGGCCGCGTCCCCGCGATCCACGTGCACGTGCGCGAGCGCCCGATCCCCGATGAACTGCTGGAAGGCGACTACCGCAACGACCGCGCCTTCCGTGTCCGGTTCCAGCAATGGATGAACGGGCTGTGGCAGGAGAAGGATGCGGACGTGGCGCGCCTGCTGGGGGAGTGAAGCGGGGTCGATCGATGTACAAGCCAAGGGCATCGGTCGTCGTCGTGCGTGAAGGATGGTCCGCATTTGCCACCATCCCTCCCGCGCGGCAAACTGTTTCCCGCCGCAGGATCGCGGCCTTGCCCATCAAGGAGGATGCATGTTTCGTATCGATAAAGACGGGGTGGTCCGCAGTGCGCTCGTCGAAGCGCGCCGGTTCACGGCGCTGGAGCGCGGCGACATGCCGGTGGTGAACGGCATCGTCGTCCACCAGACCGGCGGCTCGACCGCACAGTCGACATTCAACAGCTACCGCAACAGCAACATTGGTGCCCACTTCCTGATCGAGAAGGACGGGAAGATCTATCAGACGGCATCGCTATACAAGCGCGCCAACCACGTCGGGCTCCTGCGCTCGCGTTGCCTGGAACGGCACGTCTGCGCACCGGCGGAGTTGAAGCGATTGCAGTCCGCGACGCTACGTACGCGCAGCACGATGGAGTATGGCAAGGCGTTCCCCGACCGTTTTCCGTCGAACCGCGACAGCATCGGCATTGAGCTGGTCGGCGAGTACAACCGCAACCCCGACTTCGGCAAGGTCCGGGGCGCGGACGAGTTCCTGTACGTCCCGGTAACTGACGAGCAGAACGCTGCACTGCGGTGGTTGGTGGGCGAGCTCCGGCGCACGCTCAAGGTGGCGGCCGATGAGGTGTATCGGCATCCGAAGGTGTCCTACAAAACCCCGACCGAGGCGGCGACCGCGGCATGGTGAGGATGCTCCGTTGTAGCCTGACTGTTGCACTCAGCCTCGGTATCGCGGCATGCGCCTTGTCCGTGCCGGGTACCCAAGCCGGCGGGCGGACCGGGTCTGGTCTGATCGTGGAGACGCTCCAAGTTACTGAGAACGGTGCGGCTAGGCCCGATGTGGACCCGGATGAATGTCGGGGATTCGTGCTGGACGAGGGCAGGATCAAGCGGGTGTTGGAGGGCAGCGAGTCGGTCAGCCGCGACCAGTACATGCACGAGCTTCCATGGTCGCCGTGCCTCGCTCGTGGACGGGTTGTGCTGACGGACGGTCGGATGGCGACCTGGACGATCCGGCAGTACGGCACCGGGTCGGTCCTTCTGGATGACGGTGGTGAGTTGTTCCTGTGGTGCCGGACCTGCGCGCGTCCGCCCTTCATGCCGATCGAGTAGCTCCGGATGGGACCTGACGTGGGACCGCGCAGGCAATGTGGCGGACCCCGACCCGTATCAGATCTCATCGACCGCAAAGGGCTCGAAGTGCTGCTTTGAACAAAGCGCGCGGACTTGGGTGCGCTAACCTTGGCCGCATCCTGATCGGCGAGTGACAGCATGCAAAGACGAGACTTCATCCAGAGCGTGGCGCTGGCGGCGCTCCTCCCACTGGTGGGCAGCGGCGGCAGTGCGATCGCGGCACCACGCGGGCGATTGCTGCCGGCGGCGCTGAACCCGGGCGACACCGTCGCGCTGGTCAGCCCGTCCTCGGCGACGGACGAGCGGCTCAGCCTGCAGCTGGCGCAGGAAGTGATGCAGGCGCTGGGCTTCAAGGTGAAGACCGGCGCGCACTATGCGTCGAGGTACGGTCATCTGGCGGGCACCGACGCCGAGCGCGCCGGCGACCTCAACATGATGTTCGCCGACGACGAGGTCAAGGCCATCATTTGCGTCCGCGGCGGGTCCGGCGCCGCGCGGCTGCTGCCGCTGCTGGACTACGACACCATCCGCGCCAATCCCAAGGTGTTGCTCGGTTATTCGGACATCACCGCGCTGCATAACGCCATCCTCGCGCAGGCCGGACTGGTCACCTTCCACGGGCCGATTGGCGCCGCCAGTTGGAACGCCTTCAACGTCGACCAGTTCAAGCGCCTGTTCTTCGACCGCGAGCTGATGCATTACAAGAATGTGGTCGATGCCGGCGACGAGCTGGTGCCACGCAAGCACCGCACGCTCACCATCACCGGCGGCAAGGCGCGCGGCGAACTGGTCGGCGGCAACCTGTCGGTGCTGGTGGCGCTGGCCGGGTCGCCGTATCTACCGGAGTTCGACGGCAAGATCCTGTTCCTGGAGGACGTGGAGGAGGCGCCGTACCGTATCGACCGCATGCTCACCACGTTGAAGCTGATGGGCGCGCTGGACCGGATCGCCGGCTTCATCTTCGGCAAATGCACCGACTGCGACCCCGGCGAGGGTTACGGCTCGCTGACGCTGGACCAGATTTTCGACGACCACATCAAGCCGCTCGGCATCCCCGCCTACCGCGGCGCGATGATCGGGCACATCCGGGAGCAGTTCATCGTGCCGGTCGGCGGGCAGGTGGAGATGGATGCCGATGCCGGCACATTCCGGATGCTGGAGCCGGTGTTCCAGGCCGGGTAGGGCCATCACCAGCAGGTGACCGTTCCCTTAGTCCGCTCGCGCCGTTTCAACGCGGTGCCAGGGTGATGCTCGGGTGCGTGGCGATGATCTCCAGCACGATGTCGAAGAACGTCTGGCCCGTGCCGGCCTCCAGCGCATCGAGGTCGCGCTGGATGCGTGCATCGTCGTAACGCCCCGGTACATCGAGTTTCGCCTGCAGGAAGGCGCGCGTTGCCTCGATGCCGAGGTCACGCTGGTTCTTCTCGAACTCCGTCCAGACCAGCGTGACCGGGGCGCTACCGTCGAGTGCGCCGTAGCCGCCGTACAACAGGTCGTTCAGTGCATCCAGGCTGTGGCCGAGCGTCCAGTCGACGCCTGTCATGAAGACGCGGTTGATCTCGTCATAGAACGACGGGATGTCATGGATGCGGCTGCCATCAATGGTCAGGAATGAAGTCATGGGCGTGTCCTGGCGATCACCCGCATTGTATCCGGCGGATCCTTGGTCGACTGACGTGATGGCAGGTTGCGCGGCCAAGGTGTGACCCGATCGCCCAGCTCCGTTAATGTGACCCGTACTCACTCCAGCGGAGACGCGACGATGCAGCAACCGGGTTGGTCCAGGCGCGAGGTACTAGGTGCAATGGTCGCGGGGGCTGCCTACGCGGCGGTTCCGCCAGTGGTGGGTGCGCAGCCCGCATCACAGACAGGCGGCTTGCTCTTCCGCGACACTCTCCTGGTCGACGGCACCGGTGCTCCCGGTCGCGCCACCGATGTCCTCATCCGCGGCGACCGCATCGAACACATCGGCACGCTGTCCGCCCGTGAGTTGCGCGGTGTGCGCGTCATCGAAGGCGGCGGCCGCGTCCTCGCGCCGGGCTTTATCGACCTGCACACCCACGGCGACCCGCTGGAGGAGGCGTACACGCCGTACCTCGCGATGGGCGTGACCACCGTGGTGCTCGGCCAGGACGGCGGCAGTCCGTCGCTGCCGGACAAGGGCACCAACGCCGACAGCCTGTCGTCATGGATGGACGCAGTGGGCCGCGCCACACCGGACATCAACATCGCGACCCTCTCTGGCCATGGAGCGCTGCGCCGCCGCGCCGGCATCGACGACGGCACGCGGCGGCCGTCGGACGCGCAGTTGGCGCGGATGCAGGCGATCCTCGAGCATGACCTGCGTGCCGGGGCCTTCGGCCTGTCCACCGGGCTGGAGTACGTGCCCGGCCGCTACGCGGAAATGCGCGAGCTCACCAGCCTGGGGCCGGTGATCGCCCGCCATGACGGCGTGGCGATGAGCCACATGCGGTCCGAGGATGCCGACGACGTGCGCGATTCCATCCGCGAGCTGGTCACGGCCGCCGGTCCCGCGCGCGCCCACGTCTCGCACCTGAAGATGGTCTACGGCAAGGGTGAACCCGCCGCAGAGGAGCTGCTCGCGTTCTTGCAGAGTCTGCGTGGGCCTGACCAGCCGCTGACCGCCGACGCCTACCCGTACGAGGCCAGCTACACCGGCGTCGGCATCCTGTTCCCGGAGTGGGCGCTGCCGCCGACCGATTACGCCACCGTGCTGCAGACCCGTCGCGACGAGCTACGCGCCTACCTCCAACAACGCATGGAAAAGCGCGGTGGCCCGTCGGCGCTGCTGTTTGGCACCGGCCCGCATGCCGGGCACACGCTGGCCGAAGTGGCCGCGCAGCGCGACCTGCCGTTCGCCGACGCGCTGATGGAGATCGGTCCCCGTGGCGGCCAGGCCGCGCATTTCGTGATGGACCGTGCGCTGCAGGACCGTCTGCTGCTGGACCCGATGGTGGCGGTGGCGTCCGACGGCTCGCCCGGTGGCAGCCACCCGCGCGGCGCCGGCACGTTTGCCAAGTGGATCGAGGATTTCGTGGTCGGCACGTCGCAAGTGCCGCTGGAGGAAGCGGTGCGCAAGGCTAGCGGCTTCGCGGCTTCGATTCTGGGCTTGACCGACCGCGGCGTGATTCGCACGGGAGCGAAGGCCGACCTGGTGCTGTTCGATCCGGCCAAGGTGCAGGCGCACGCTGACTACGTGAATCCGACCGCGATGGCCGAAGGGTTCGACTTGGTGTTGGTGAACGGCCAGCCAGCCTTGGAGGATGGCGAGCCGGTGGGACGGGCAGGACGGATGTTGCGGCGGGATGGTTGACCCGGGAGCCCTGGATCCGCCAATTCCTGCAGGAGGAGCGCCTGCTGCTACTTCATCGAGTGCAACCCGAAAAGGTTGCCCTCGGTATCAAATACCAGCGAGATGAAACCGTACTCGCCAATCGACATCTTCTTGCGCTGGATGCGGCCGCCGGCAGCCTCGACGCGGCTTTCCTCCAGGGCGACGTCTTCGGAGTCGAAGTAGACCAGCGTGCTGTTGCCGCCGGACGGGGTGCCGTCCATCTTCACCAGCGTGCCGCCCGCGCCCGTGCGGTCCATCTCCGCCGGGAAGGCCTTCATCTCCATCCCGGTGTCGTTCGGGTCGCCCAGCGGTGCCAGTTTCACCTGCAGCACGGCCTCGTAGAACCGCTGCGCGCGGGCCATGTCCTGCACGTAGATCTCGAACCAGACGATGGGGTTGGTTTTCATAGCGATATGCCTCGTGGGTTGGGTGGTGGAAAGAGGGCCTGTGCAGACCCTTCTGACATACGACGAACGGCGAGGGCAGGGATCGACATCAGGCCGTGGCTCGGCCCGTGTGTGGTGTGCGGATCAACGCGGTGAGGTCAAACCCCTGGGCCCGCGCGATCGACAGGTAGCGGTTGCGCGCGGCCTCGTCGAGTTGCGGGTCGCGTGCGAGCAGCCACAGGTACTTGCGGTCCGGGCTGCCGACCAGTGCGACGGTGTAGTCGGGCTCGAGCGCTATGATCCAGTAGTCACCTTTGGTAAACGGGATCCAGCGCAAGCCGTCGGGCAGGAAGCTGACTTCCAGCCTGCTGCCGCTGTCGTCGGTGGCGGTGGCCTCTCCATCGGCCTGCTCGACCTCGCCGTCGCGGCGCATGCGGTTGCACACCCGCACCTTGCCGTTGTCCTGCAGCGTGTAGGTGGCGGAGATGTCGGTCGCGTCTTCGGGCTCGTGGCGCATGGGAAGGCGCGCCAGCTCGTACCAGGTTCCCATGTAGCGCTGGATGTCGACGCGGGGAGCGGTGGCCAGTTCGGGATGATTAGTCATGGGGAGGCCGTGGGGAAGGGACCGTAAGAGGATCGCCGGATGAGTGTTAAGCGGTCGTGCCGGTGTAGTCGGCGAGGGCACCACATTGCATGGCGCCAGTTCAAAAGCTGGCCATCTGATTGGGCGGTCCTTCAGCTGCCCAGCAGCCGTGTCCGCACGAAGTCCCCGTATATCGGGTCCTCGTCCTCGAAAATTTCGGGGTCGAGCAGGTAGGCGCGTGCGAGTTCGTCGGCTGCGCGCTCCTCGTCGCCCAGCTCCAGTTGGCACTGGCCAAGGCGCAAGTGCAGGAAGGGGTTGCCGATGGCGTCCGGGCAGTGCATGGCGCTGCTCAGGTTGTCGCGGCCGGCCTCGAAGTCGCCGGCCTGGAAGTTGCTGTCGCCGATGGCGGCCAAGAGCCAGGTGGCAGCTTCCCATTGGGTCTGTGGCTCGGGCAGCAGCCCCCACGCGGCCCAGTAGCACTCGAGTGCGGAGGTGAAGTCGCCTGCCTCGGCGAGGTCGTCGCCGTTGGCGCTGAGCGCTTCAATCTGCGCGTGGATGTCGTCGTCCAGTTCCATCATGTCGGCTCGCGGGGAAACCGGCATGTTCGCTGCCAAAGTTTGCAGTTGTACGACGATGGTGGCCGCATCGTCTGCAGCGCAGCTGTCACATTGAACGGCCATGCTGCGGAATGCTCATGCACACGGTCACGTTGGCCAGACTGATCGCAACCACCGCTGCCAGGCTGGCAGCGGTCCTCGCCTTGCCGCTGCTGTTCGCCGGCTGCATCGGCGGCCAGGACTACGCGGAGATCCGCGCCGAGGCGCTCCAGCGCGGCGGTGGGGCCGAGCCCTTCCTGGTGCGCGAGGCAGAGGCCGCAGTTGCAGCCCGGCTGTCAGCCGAGGCCGGCACCCTGGTCCTCGCCTCGATCTCGATTGCGCCGGATCATCTGGCCCTGGTTGCCGCGGACCCGCGCATACCCGGCAACTGGGACCGCTATCGATATGCCAGTGGCCGGCTGGGTGAGCCCATGCCCGTGCGGGCGCGGCCCGGCGCACTGTCCGGGTTCCGGCTGGGCGAATTCCGGGCGCTGGATCGGCTGCCGACGCTGGTTGCCGACGCCCGTGCGCGGATCGGGTTTGCCGAGGGCCAGTTGGGGACGGTGGAAATCAAGCCCGCGGTGAACGCGAAGGCGGACGAGGGGCGCAGACCCGGCCCGCGCCTTTGGGTCCGTATTACTGATCCGCGTCGAGGCACAGCAGCGCAGCAGTACGACGCCGAAGGCAGGCCGCTGTGAAGCGCCCCGGGCCTTCCGATCGGGCGTCCCGGACAGCGATCGCGGCGATGGCGGCAGCGGCGTCGATGGTGGCGGCCGTGTTCCTGGTCCTCATCCTGTGGGTGGTCTGGCCGGGCGCGATGGCCCATGCCGCACCGCTGGCCTGCCCGGCCGGGTTCCCCGACCCGTTCGTGCTGGAGGAGGTCTACAGCCTGCCCGGCGAAACCCGGTGGACGTGGTCGCTGGTTTGCATGTCCGCGCACGGCGCGATCTACCGCCCCGGATCGACCATCCCCTGGGCGCTCGGCGTCGCCATCCTGTGGCTGCCGTGCATGGTCATCGCCCTTGCCGTGGTTCATGCGCGCATGAAGAGGTGATGATCCCCCGGAGCGCTTGTCACCCTGCGTTGTGGCGTGATGTGCATGCTGACCCTGTCTTCCTTTTTGCGGAATTGCCTTATGCCCCTGAGAAATGCATTCCTCCTGTTATGCCTGTGCGTGCCCGTCCTCGCGTCCTGCAGCGACCAACGCAGTGTCAGTCCGAGCGATGACGCCGCCGTTGTTGCGAACGATGCCGCAGACGAAACCACCCCCGACGTGCAGCCGACAGCGGACGCGCCGGTGGCCCCGGTCACGGAAGGGCCGACGCTTGGGGGCGACGGATCGCAGATCACATTGCTGCCGTTGGACACGAAACAGTTGGACGGCGTTGATCTTCCAGGCGAGCTGGCCTGCAGTTTTTCCGATGGCGACGGCGGGACGCTGTTGCTGGCGCGTGCGGACGTGGTTCCCGACGGGATGGTCCGTGGCGTGCTGAACAACAACGGGTATGTGGAGATGCTGGGCAACGGCCGGGCGGGTGGATTCAACGACTTGGCTGATGGCATCACCCTGTCCGGCAAGGGCCTTGTGGTGGAGCTCCAGCGCGGCGATTCACAGCCCACCGGCAACGAGGCGACGCAGCATGTTGCCGCCCTCAAGGTGCAGCGGGCCGACGGCGCCGAGCGGATCTACGACGGCACGCTGACGTGTGGTCCCTGAAGCGCGGGCGCCCCGGCGGACGAGCATGCGCTGTGTCAACGCCCCTCGGCGGGCTCCGGTGATGCCGGATCCACATCACCCGCCAGCGTCCAGACGACGTCGTGGCCCTGGGGATCGCGACTGAGGTGGAAGTACGCCGGCATGTCCGGGGCGAGCATCCCTGATTCCCGCTCTGCGTTGGCGCCGGGTGGGTCGAACGGCACGATGTACAGGCCGGAGGCATCGATCGTGCGGCGCGCGCGTGCGTCGCCCATGTCGCCGACGTCGGCGATGGTGCCGCCGCGCTCGAGCAGTGGACGCTCGAAGTCCACCAGCAGGTCGACCTTCGCCTGCGGTTGCCCGGGTAACGCCAGCGTGCCGCCTGTGATCCGCAGGTCCGGCCAGACCTTGCCGTTCTCGGGCAGGTCCTCGTAGTGCGCACGCGACAGCCCGTCGTACGAACCGGTGGCGATCGCGTCGAGCGCGCCGACCAGGGCGAGGAAGTTCAACTTGCGCAGGCGCTGCTTCTGCAGGTCACCCTCGATGCCGCCCGACTCGATCAGCACCGTGGCCACGCCGGCCTGGGCGGTCAGGTCGCCGAACGCGCGCGGGTTGAAGGTGTCGTCCCACTTGGCAATGTGGCCGCCGATGTAGGGCTCGAGCACGGCGCGGATTGCCACGGCGACCTGCATGGCTTGCGCGCGGGTGGCGTTGACGTCACCCGCTTTGTTGAAGGCTGGCGCAAGCAGCGCCACGGCGGTTCCGCGGTCGGACTTGCCGACGCGGTAACCCACCCGCTGGTCGTGCAGGTTGAAGCCGAAATGCGGCTGCACGCGCTCGCGCAACTCATGTAGCACACGCGCTTCGGGGGAGACCAGTGCGTGTGCATCGCGGTTGACGTCGATTCCCTGCGCGTTGCGGCGTTGGAAGCGCGCCGCGCCATCGGGGTTCATGACCGGCAGGAAATGCAGCGTAGTGGCCTCGCGCAGGCGCTGCACCAGTGGATGCTCCGGATGCTCGGCGAGGAGCCGGAACAGGTCGGCGAGCGCCATCGATGCGGTGCTTTCATCCCCGTGCATCTGCGACCACAGCAGCACGCGCGTATCGCCTTGGCCCCATGACACGTGGCGCAGGGGTCGGTCTTCCGCGCTGCGGCCGACCTCCTCGGTATGGAAGCCCCACGCTTCCGTCGCTAGCGGCCCGGCAACATCCCACCATTGCTCCGGCGAAAACGTCCGGTCGTCCAGGCCCGCCACCCGGACGCGGGTGTCGTACAACGCATCCAGTTCGCCCAGCCAGGCGGGAGGCGGTGGCATCGCGGCCGTGGTGGTGGACACCGAAGCCGCGTCGGCTTCCTGGGCTTCGGACACAATTGGCATCAGTAATGGCAACAGCAGCAGGTACAGCGCAAGAACGCGACACATGGTGGTGATGCTCCGTGAAGGGCACGCTGCATGCTCCGAGGCGCCACGGGCATTGTCAATCGCGCGGCCTTGGCCGCCGTCCCTGAAACGGGACCGGTCAGGGTTGTTGTGGGATTCACCCCATGACAACGGTAGGCGTCGAACAATGGGCGGCAAATTCACCAGACGGAGCCTCCACATGAATACCCGGATCACTTTTTTGGCGGCCGCCTGCGCACTGGCTCTGGCGGCCTGCGGCGACAAGGCGCCCAGCACCACCGACACCACGGCCGACACCACCGCCGACACCACCGCCGACACCACCGCCGACACCACCGCCAATGCGCCTGCCGGGGTTGAAACCGCGCCGGCCAACACGCCTGCTGCGGCCGAGACTGCCGGCGCAGCGCCGACCTCGGCCGCGGCTGCGCCGGGCAGCGACAAGCCTGCCGCCGTGGTCAGCGACTGCGCGACCGTGATCGAGGGCAATGACGCGATGCAGTTCGACGTCGGCTCCATCACCATTCCCGCCTCGTGCAGCGAGTTCAAGATCAAGCTGAAGCACACCGGTCAGATGCCGGTCGCCGCAATGGGCCATAACGTCGTGATCACTGCCGCCGCCGACATGCAGGCGGTCGCCGCCGACGGCATGGGCGCCGGCCTGGATGCCGATTACCTGAAACCCGGCGATGAGCGCGTCATCGCGCACACAGACGTGGTCGGTGGTGGTGAGACCACCTCGGTGAGCTTCCCGGTGAGCAAGCTGCAGGGCGACGGACCGTACGAGTTCTTCTGCAGCTTTCCAGGCCACTCGGCGGTCATGAAGGGTGTTATCGCGGTCGAGTAACCGGGTATCCGCGCTTCTTCATGAACAGCGGCGACATGGCGTCGTTGCGCAGGACGGCGACCGCGCGTAGTGGGCTGTCGGATTGGTAGGGCACGCGCACCGATTCGTGCGTCCTGGCCATGTGTTGACCGAGAATCAACCCATGGACCCCACTACCGACCTGTTTGAACACCACCGCTCCCGCCTCTTCGGCCTGGCCTACCGCATGCTCGGCACGCCCGCCGATGCCGAGGACGTGCTGCACGACGCCTGGTTGCGGTTGCATGCGCACGACCTGGCCACGCTCGACGATCCCGAGGCCTGGCTTGTCACCGTGACCACGCGGCTGGCGCTGGACCGCCTGCGCCGCGCGAAGGCTGAGCGCGAGCACTACATCGGGCCGTGGCTGCCCGAGCCACTGATGCCGGAAACCGAACATCCGGATGCCACGCTCGAACGCGGTGAGTCGCTGACGCTGTCGTTCCTGCTGCTGCTTGAGCGTCTGAGTCCGGACGAGCGCGCGGCGTTCCTGTTGCGCGAAGTGTTCGACTACAGCCATGCCGAGGCGGCGGGGATCCTGGAGATCAGCGAAGATGCTTGCCGCCAGCGAGTACACCGCGCCAAGGCGCGCCTGCGCGAGGGACGCCCGCGTTTTAATGTCGACGAGGCCGCGCAGCGACGGTTGCTGCAGCGCTTCATCGTCGCGATGGAGGAACCCACGCTTGATTCGCTGCGCGCGCTGTTTGCCGAGGATGCCGTCCACGTCAGCGATGGCGGCGGCGTCGCGCGCGCCACGTTGCGTCCGTTGCATGGCGCCGACCGGCTCGCCCGACTGTACCTGCAGTTGGCGCGCAACCTCGGCGGTGCCGGCGTGCGCTATGAGTCGGTCACCCTCAACGGCGCGCCGGCGCTGTTCCTGCGCGACGGTGACGCGCTGCTCGCGGCGATGTGGGTCGAGTGCGATGGCGCGAGCATCACCGCGATCCACGCACTGCGCCACCCGGACAAGCTGGCCCGGCTGCTGGCTGTCACGAAACCGGGAGGCTCCACGTCCTTGCATTGAAACGGTCAATCCCGGCCGCTCATTGCAGGAGTGTTTCCATGACCCGTTTTTCGATGCAACGCCACTACGCCGCCTTGCAGCCGCTGATCGCGCTCGACCAGAGCATCCGAACCGCCGGGCGGCTCGAGCCCGCGTTGATCGAACTGGTGTTGATGCGCGTGTCGCAGATCAACGGCTGCGCCTACTGCCTCGACATGCACAGCAAGGACGCCCGGGCCGCCGGCGAGACCGAGCAACGCCTGTACATGCTGCCAGCCTGGCGCGAGACGAAGGTGTACAGCGAACGCGAACAGATCGCGCTGGCGTGGGCCGAGGAGTTGACCAAACTCGCCTCGCCCGAAGCGGTATCCGATGCGCTGTACGAGGGGGCACGCCAGCAGTTCGAAGAGGCCGAACTGGTCGACCTGACGATGCTGGTGGTCGCGATCAACAGCTTCAACCGCATCAACATCGCGTCGCGGACGATCGGTGGGAGTTACAAGCCGGGAGCGCATTGATCGATCCTTGCCAGCTGATCGCCTGCCGGCTGTTGCAGGTACTTCGCGATCACGCAGGTCTGTGCTTCCCAGCCACCGGTGTCTGGCGGGGGTAACCGATTAGCGCGAAAGCGGGTACCCGCGCGCCTCCATGATCTGTAGCACCTCGTCGACCGGCAACGCACCGACCTCATGCCCGTCGCGGCCGGTCATGGTCTCGGCGTGGAACAGCGAATTGAGGATGGCTTCCTCGGTCGCTTCGATGGCGGCCATGAACAGCGGCGACATGGCGTCGTTGCGCAGGACGGCGACCGCGCGTACTGGGCTGTCGGATTGGTAGGGCACGCGCACCGATTCGTTGGCCGAGAACGCGATCACGTAGTCGCCGCTGCCATTGGAGGCGATGCCGCCGGTCCGGGCCAAACCGAGCATCGCCCGCTTGGCCAATCGCTCCAGGTTGCGCGCGTCCAGCGGCGCGTCGGTGGCGACGATGATCATGCAGGAGCCGTCGGGCGAGTCGTTGAGCTCGTCGCTCAGGTAGTACTTGCCCAGCGACTTGCCGATCTGCACGCCATCAACACTCAACACGCCGCCGAAGTTGGTCTGCGCTAGGACCCCCACGGTATGGCCACCGAGGTTGTCGGGCAGCTTCCGCGACGACGTGCCGATGCCGCCCTTGAACCCGAACGTCACCGTGCCGGTGCCAGCGCCGACGTTGCCTTGCGCGACCGGACCGCTGGCGGCCGAAGCGATCGCGTCCAGCACGTCGCGCTTGCTGACATGGCGTCCGCGGATATCGTTGAGATAGCCGTCGTTGGTTTCCCCGACCACCGGGTTGACCGAGCGCACGTCGTCGTTGCCGGGGAAGGAAAATACGTGGTCGATCAGCGCATCGGCCGCGACCGGCACGCTGAGGGTATTGGTCAGGATGATCGGTGTCTCGAGGGTGCCGAGCTCCTCGATCTGTGTCGTCCCGGCCAACTTGCCGAATCCGTTGCCCACGTACACGGCGGCGGGAACCTTGTCCTGAAAGATATTGCCGGCATGCGGCAGGACCGCGGTCACGCCAGTGCGGACGTCGTCGCCGCGCACCAGCGTCTTGTGGCCGACCGCGACGCCCGGTACGTCGGTGATGGCGTTCCATTGTCCCGGCTGCAGCACCCCGATGGTGATCCCGTACGCGCGCAGGTTTTTCTGCTGCGCATCTGCGGGCGTCCATGCAGACAGCAGCAGGGCAATGACAAACAGGCGAAAATACATGGTTGATTCCCTCGCGGAGTGCTTGGGCCCAACGATACTAGTTGTTCTCCAGCAGTGGCTTGCGCGGCAGTCGCTCCTCGCGCATGGCGGCGTGGTAAACGAATGACGCGACGATGGCCGCGGACTGTTTCAGGTCCTGCGGCTCGACGTGGTCCCAGGTGTCCAGGTCGGTGTGATGGGCATTGCTGAAGTAGTCCAGATGGTCCTGGATGAACTGGAAGCCGGGCAGGCCGACGTGATCGAAGGACACGTGGTCGGTGCTGCCGGTATTGCGCGTGGTCACGGTGGTGGCGCCGACATCGTGGAATGGCGCCAGCCAGGCCTGGAAGATCGGCACCGCCGCCAGGTTTTCCTGCGCGTAAATGCCGCGGAAGCGACCCGAGCCATTGTCCATGTTGAAGTAGGCGGAGAAACGGTCGTAATCGCGTGTCTTCCGTAGCGGGCCGGTCGGCTCGCGCAGCGACGACGGCAGGGCTTTCTGCACGGGGTCGGTGGGCTCGGGGTAGGCGGCGAAATGCTCGGCGACGTAAGCCCGCGACCCCACCAGACCTTGCTCCTCGCCGCTCCACAACGCGACGCGGATGGTGCGGTTGGGCTTCGCGTCGACGGCTTTGAGGATGCGCATGGCCTCCATCATCACCGCGACGCCGGCCGCATTGTCGGCCGCGCCGGTTCCGGTGTGCCATGAGTCCATATGCGCACCCAGCATCACGATTTCATCGGCCTTGCGGCCGCTGCCCGGGATCGAGGCAATGGTGTTGTAACCGGGCTGGTCGGCCTCGTCGGTGAAGCGCGCCTCTACGTTGACCCGCAACCTGACCGGCTGCTCGCGCTCGGCCGCGCGCGCGAGCTGGTTGTAGTGCTCGGCCACCATCACCAGTGCCGGCACGCCGACCGATTCGCCGGCCTTGCGGGAGCCACCGCCGGTCGCACGGACGATGCCGTTGTCGCGGACGCTGATGCTGAGGGTGGCCAGCACGCCTTCGTCGACGAAGAACTTGTTGCTGGCCTTGCTCAGCGCCACGCGCTCGGTGTACTTTTTGATCCGCTCGTCGCGATCCTTCTCGTCCTTGTCCTTGGGTAGAGCGAATATCTCCAGCTCGACCAGATCGTCGTCCTCGTGTCGGCTCGAATCGGGCTTGTCGCCGCGCTTGTAGTCGCGTGCTTCATCCAGCAGCAGGATCTTGCCCGCCAGCTTTCCCTTGTACTTGTCCAGATCGGCCAGCTTCTTGATGGTGACGGCCACCACCTCGCCGTCGACCGGGCCGTCGGTGCCCGGGGTCCATGCCTCGGGCAACGCATGCAGCGGCAGCGTGCGCGGGCTGAGCATCTGCACGCTGGCGTTGCTGAACTCCCAGCCGCGGCCGAAGTCATCGAAGGCTTCGTCGTGGACGTCGGCCAGGCCCCATTGAGTGAATTGCTCGCGGGTCCAGGCATTGGCCTCGGCCATCTGCGGGGAATTGGTGAGCCGCGGGCCGATGGTTTCGGTCAAGTGGCTGAAGGTCGCCATCACCTGCGAACGGTGGAACGCCTCCTGGCGGATGCGGTTCACCATGTCCAGGTCGACCGGCTCCTGGGCCACGGCGACGGCGTTGATTCCCAGGCCTATCAGCAACACGCACATCGGCAGCAGGCAGCGCTTGATCACTTCATTCCCCAAAGAGTCGGCTCGACATTGAAGGGTTGAAGTCTAGGTGGCCGCGCTTCCACGCACGCCGGCCGTTAGTCATGCGGCGGTTGCGCGCTCACGCCCGGATGACGACGCCGTCGCTACGCTCAAGCATGGATTCTGGAGGTCGAATGTCATGATCAAGTGGGCCATCATTTTTGCGATTATCGGCGTCATTGCGGGTGTGCTGGGCTTCGGTGGCGTTGCCGGCGGCGCCTTCGGCATCGCCAAGTTCCTGTTCTGGGCCGCCGTGATCATTGCGGTTGTATTGTTCGTGCTTGGCATGACCATCTACAAGAAGGTGACCTGATCATCGTGTCGGTGCGGGCGCAGGCGGTGATCGAGGCGGCGGCCGCCGCGGTGATCAGGCCGCTCTCCTCGGCGACCTTCAGGAAGTCGCCGGGTTGCGGACCAGCGCCTTGGCGCGGTAGAGCGCAGCGTCAGCGTCGCGTACCAGTGGGTGTAGCGCCCGCCACCACCGGCACGGTCATGGCTTCCACCATGGGCAACAGCCAGTCCGCCGCGTTTCCCGCGGTCCCAGGCAAGCTGCCTGGAGACCAACTGTCGAACATGGGGCATCCGTGACCGATCGAAGGGCCGGTGCGCATGTTCTATCGGCCGTGCCGGAGGATTCTTCAGCCCCTGGCGACCATGTCCGAAAACGGCGAGCCATGCTCTATCGGATATGCAACCCTCATGGACACCGCATCGATCCCGGAGCCAGTCATGTCCCACGCCCGCCATGCCGCCACCTTCCGTCACTTGCACAACGACGGCCTGCTCTTGCTGGCCAATGCCTGGGACGCGGGCAGTGCGCGCCTGATCGAGAGCCTCGGTGCCACGGCCATCGCCACCACCAGCGCCGGCGTGGCCTGGGCGAACGGCTACCGCGATGGCAGCCACCTGCCGATGCAGCGCTTGGTCGACACGGTCGCGAGCATCGCCCGCGTGATTGGCGTGCCGCTCAGCGTCGACTTCGAGGACGGCTACGCCAACGATCCCGCGACCGTCGCCGACCATGCCAGCCGGGTGATCGATGCCGGCGTCGTCGGTATCAACATCGAGGACGGTGTCGACGATCCCGATCTGCTCGTTGCCAAGATCGAAAGCATCAAGCGCGTGGCCGCCGGACGTGGCGTCGATCTGTTCGTCAACGCGCGTACCGATGTCTATTTGCGTGGTCTCGCCAGCGAAGATCGACGCGTCGAAGAAACGCTGCTGCGCGCGAAGCGCTATCGGGATGCGGGTGCCGACGGGCTGTTCGTGCCGGGCCTGGTCGCCGTCGACCAGATCGGTGAAGTAGTGGCCGGCGCAGGCTTGCCGCTCAATCTGATGGTGGTCCCAGGGCTGCCAACGGCCGGGGAACTCCAAGTGCTGGGGGTGCGGCGGCTGAGTGCCGGGGCGTCTATTTCAATCTCCGCATTGAGCCATACGGCGCGTCTGGCAACCGACTTCCTGCATCGCACGCCTGATTCCGGTAATGCGGAGAGGCTGGACTACGGCGCGATCAATGCACTGTTCGATTACAGCGATATTCGACGCCGGTCATAGGTCCCACATGCCAGGTGAGCTGGCCTGTTCCGGTTGAGACCGCTGCCGTCGGACAACGCGTAGTCTTGCCAGCCGCCCTGGGCGAGCACCAGGTCTCCGGAGCACGCCCGGCCGGCGGTGGCCACCAGCTATGCCTACGTCAACCCGCCGGACTCCAGAGGGCAGTGATCGTGGTCGATTTCATGATTGGATAGTGGGTAGGAGTGCAGGGCGGGCGCTAGTCAGCCGGTGGCCTTGTTGTCGGCCTTGTCGGCGGTACGCGTCTTGGCCGGGGAATTGCCCTTGGACCGAAATGCGGTGACGTTGGCTCGAAGTGGCGTATTGCCCAGGACTTCGATGCGGCCGCCGCTTTTCTTGAATGCCGCGAGCTGGTCGGCGATGTGGTCGCTGGTGATGCTGCGGTTCTGGTTCTTGTTCTTGCTGCTGTTGGAAGCGAACAGGTGTGACGGATTATTGGATTTGACGGCGTTCTGGCTGGACATTGCTACTCCTTGTGCGGGTCCGCCGTGGCAGGCACCTGGCGCGCCACGGCGTGACGTTCGGCGAAGGGCGTGGACGGCCCACCGCGGATCGATGGCTTGCTTCCTTCCCCGGCACGGCTGAGGCGTGCGACATGGCCCAGCGATACGGGCAAGAGGGGGAGAGAAGGCGCATCATACAGAAACGTCTGTGAACAAGAAGTTATGTTCGCCTAAATTCGGCGAAAATTACTGTGCCAGCGCGAAATCGATCGCCGCACGAACCGCCGCCACCTGCGCGGCGTTGCATTGCGCCGCCGTAGCCTGTGGGCTGTCGGGGTAGACCTCGGTGGTCGTCTTGTACGGCGCGTTGGTGATGCTGGCGCACAGGCCGAGCTGCTTGAGTGGGTAGGCGATGACGCCCGGGCCGACCATGGGCGAGCCTATGAGCTCGTCGTTGCTGTCCGCCGGTGCAATGTGGGTGACTTTCGCTACCGCATCGATCACGGCCTGCTGGAACTTGGGCTGCGGGTTCTCGCTGTCGTCGACCAGGTAAAAGCCGTCGGGGATCTCGCCCGGTTCGCTGCTGACGCCGTCGCGGGCGGCCAGCGCCGGGCGAAACTCGGACTCGTCGGTATCGGTGGTTTCATGCAGGTCGACATGCACCAGGACGCGGTCACGGAAGGGCGCGACCAGACCCATGAGCGCGGCCGATTCCTGCGCCGGGCTGTCGTCGCGGAACGAGCGGTTCGGGTCGACCGCGTCCTTGTTCCAGCGGTGGATCATCTCGTAGGCCCAGGGGCTCACGCACGGGGCGACGACAAGGTTGACGCGGCCCTCATAGCTGGCGGCATGTTGGTCGAGAAACTGCAACGCGCCATGCACGCCGCTGGTTTCGTAGCCGTGCACGCCGCCGGTGACCAGCGCGCAGGGGAGGTCGTCGCGCCAGTTGCGGGTCTTGACCGCAAACAGCGGGAATTTGTCGGGGTGGTAGTCAAGCTGGCCGTACTGCACCACGTCGAAGCGTGCCCTCAGGGTGTCGATGACGCTCAGCACGTCCGTTTCGTAGCTGCGCTTGGGAGTCTGCTGAGACAGCCAGGTCGCCACTTCGGCAGGGCCCCAGGGCTGTCCTGGCGTGCCGATCGGATAGGGTGCGGGGGTCTTCGTCATGGGGCTCGTTTCGCAATGGCTAAAGAAGGCAAGGCACTGTAGCACTGGCCCAGATGACCCAAAAAATCCAAGATGGCGCGAACTGGCCGATCAAAATGCAAGGCGTGGCACATCCGAATCCTTAGCCGTCAACCGATGGATCGCGAGATCCTGCGCCTTGCCGTTCCCGCGTTTGGCGCGCTGGTGGCCGAGCCGATGTTCCTGCTGGCGGATTCGGCGATGGTGGGGCATCTGGGCGAGGTGCCATTGGCCGGTCTCGGGCTGGCAAGCGTCGTTCTGCAAACCATCATCGGCCTCATGGTGTTCCTCGCCTACAGCACCACGCCTGCTGTGGCCCGATGGTTGGGCATCGGCGACATACGGCGTGCGGTGGCGGTGGGCATCGACGGATTGTGGTTCGCGTTGGGCCTTGGCATCGTCCTGGCGGGCACGGGTTGGGCAGCAACGCCCGGTTTGGTGGCCGCATTCGGTGCGGACGCTGGCGTTAACGCTGCGGCGGCGACCTACCTGGGCATCTCGATGGCCGGTATCCCGGCGATGCTGCTGGTGTTTGCCGGCACCGGGCTGCTGCGCGGACTGCAGGACACGCGCACACCGTTGATCGTGGCGGGTGGGGGGTTTGCCGCCAATATCGTGCTCAATTACTGGTTCATCTACGGCCTTGACCACGGCATTGCGGGCTCTGCCGTCGGTTCTGTGGTGGCGCAATGGGGGATGGCGGTGGTCTACCTGGTGGTGATCGGCCGCCACGCGAGGCGTGAGGGTGCCAGCGTATGGCCCAAGCGCGCCGGGATCATGCTGGGTGCGACCTCGGGTGGCTGGCTCTTCCTGCGCACAGTCACCATGCGCATCGCCATGGTTCTGGCGGTATACGTGGCGACCGGCCTTGGGTCTCCGCAGCTGGCGGCTTTCCAGGTCGCGATGACGATTTTCGCAACGCTTGCCTTCGCGCTGGATGCGCTGGCGATTGCCGCCCAGGCATTGGTGGGTCGAAGCCTGGGGGCGGGCGATGTCGCCAGCGTCAAGGCGATCCTGCGTCGCTGCCTGGAGTGGGGCGTGCTCGCGGGGGTGGTACTCGGGGTATTGCTGATTGCCACCAGCGGTGTGCTGGGCCGCGTTTTTACCAATGCGGAGGAGGTCTCGTCATTGCTGCCGCCCACCCTGATTATTCTCGGCCTCTCGGTTCCGCTGGGTGCCATCGTGTGGGTGCTGGATGGGGTTCTCATTGGCGCCGGTGACCTTCGTTACCTGGCCATCGCCGGCGTCATCAACCTGGCGGTGTTCGTGCCGCTGGCCGCTGCCGTCATGGTGGCCGCGCCGCCGGGTGCGGCGGGGCTGGCTTGGCTGATGGCAGCGTTTGTCTTCGGCTTTCTCGGCGCGCGGCTGGTCACGCTGGGTTTGCGCGCCCGTCACGACCGCTGGATGATCGTCGGCGCGCGATAGACGGATTGCACTATTGCCCTGCTGGTGGGCGCGGCGATCGTGTCAGCCGTTGGCCTTTTTGGCGGCGGCGGGCTTGGCCGCGGCCGGGCGCTTGCGCTGGGCATTGCCGCGGGAGCGGAATGCCGGGATGTTGGCGCGCAGCGGGGTGGTGCCGAGCACCTCGATGCGGCCGCCGCTTTTCTTGAAGGCCGCGATGTCGTCGGCGATGGTGTCGCTGGTCATGCTGGAGTTCTGGTTCTTGCGCTTGTTCGAGGCGAACAGGTGCGACGGGTTGTTGCGTTTGGTAGCGGTCTGGGCGGGTTTGCGGGACATGGTTCTCCTTGGGCTGGATGGATCGCGATCGGTGGGTTCCTTCCGCAGTGCGGTTGAGGCGCGCGGCTGAAGACCTTGGGGGAACGTCCCCAATACAGGGCTACAGGGGTGGAAGGAATGCGGATATTACGACAAATGTCGTGAACAAGCCGTTAAATGCGCCTAAGTTCGGCTAAAATTACATTATTCGAGTTGCGCTTCAGTGCCCTGAAACAAGAAGCCCACGGCCACCATTACAATGGCGGGTCCGATCAGGCGTTTTGCAACCGTCACCGATCGCCCGCCAAGGAGCCTACTTTTGCCCGCCATGAATACCGCCCATCGCAAGCCCCTGCCGGGCACGTCCCTGGATTATTTCGATACGCGCGCCGCCGTGGATGCACTTCAGCCGGGTGCGTACGACACGCTGCCGTATACCTCGCGCGTGTTTGCCGAGAACCTGGTGCGGCGCTGCGATCCGGCCACGTTGGACGCGTCGCTGTCGCAGTTGATCGAGCGCAAGCGCGACCTGGACTTTCCGTGGTTTCCGTCCCGCGTGGTCTGTCACGACATCCTCGGCCAGACGGCGCTGGTGGATCTGGCGGGCCTGCGTGACGCGATCGCGGAGCAGGGCGGCGACCCCGCGCTGGTCAATCCGGTGGTGCCGACGCAGTTGATCGTCGATCACTCGTTGGCGGTGGAACACGCCGGTTTCGACCGCCAGGCGTTCGCGAAGAACCGCGCCATCGAGGATCGGCGCAACGAGGACCGCTTCCACTTCATCAACTGGGCCAAGAAGGCGTTCAAGAACATTGACGTGATCCCGCCGGGCAACGGGATCATGCATCAGATCAATCTGGAGCGGATGTCGCCGGTGATCCAGGCCATTGATGGTGTGGCCTCCCCGGACACGCTGGTCGGCACCGACAGCCACACCCCGCATGTGAACGCATTGGGCGTGATCGCGATTGGCGTCGGCGGGCTGGAGGCCGAGAGCGTGATGCTCGGCCGCGCGTCGTGGATGCGCCTGCCGGACATCATCGGCGTGGAGCTGAGCGGCAAGCCGCAGCCGGGCATCACCGCTACCGACATCGTGCTGGCGCTGACCGAGTTCCTGCGCAAGGCGCGCGTGGTCGGTGCCTATCTGGAGTTCTACGGCGAAGGCGCATCGGCGCTGACCCTGGGCGACCGCGCGACCATATCCAACATGACGCCGGAGTTCGGCGCCACCGCGGCGATGTTCCATATTGACCAGCAGACCATCGATTATCTGAAACTCACGGGCCGCGCGGACGAGCAGGTCAAGCTGGTCGAGACCTACGCCAAGCACACCGGTCTGTGGGCGGATGCGCTGACCAGCGCCGAGTACGAGCGCGTGCTCACGTTCGATCTGTCCGCCGTGGTGCGCACCATGGCCGGGCCGTCCAACCCGCATGCCCGTCTGCCGACCTCCGATCTCGCCGCGCGCGGCATCGCCGGCAATCTGGACAGTGCCCGCGCGCAGGAAGCCGAGGGCCTGTTGCCCGACGGCGCGGTGATCATCGCCGCCATCACCAGCTGCACCAACACCAGCAACCCGCGCAACGTGGTCGCAGCGGGCCTGTTGGCGCGCAACGCCAACGCGCGCGGATTGACCCGCAAGCCGTGGGTGAAAACATCGCTCGCGCCGGGCTCCAAGGCGGTGCAGCTGTATCTGGAAGATTCCAAACTGCTGCCGGAGCTGGAGCAGCTTGGCTTCGGCATCGTCGGTTTCGCCTGCACCACCTGCAACGGCATGAGCGGCGCGCTGGATCCGGCGATCCAAAAGGAAGTGGTCGAGCGCGACCTGTACGCCACCGCTGTGTTGTCAGGCAACCGTAACTTCGACGGCCGCATCCATCCGTATGCCAAGCAGGCGTTCCTCGCCTCGCCGCCGCTGGTGGTGGCCTACGCCATCGCCGGAACCATCCGTTTCGATATAGAGAAGGACGTGCTGGGTATCGACAAGGAGGGCAACGCGGTCACGCTGAAGGACCTGTGGCCGGATGACGCGGAGATCGACGCCATCGTCGCCGCGAGCGTCAAGCCCGAGCAGTTCCGCCAGGTCTACGATCCGATGTTCGCCCGCAGCGGCATGGGTGGGCCGAAGGTCGATCCGTTGTACGACTGGCGTCCGATGAGCACCTACATCCGCCGCCCGCCGTATTGGGAAGGCGCACTGGCCGGCGCCCGCACGATGACCGGCATGCGCGCGCTGGCGGTGCTGGGCGACAACATCACCACCGACCACCTGTCGCCGTCCAACGCGATCATGGCGAGCAGTGCGGCCGGTGAGTACCTGACGAAAATGGGCGTGCCGGAAGAGGACTACAACTCCTACGCCACCCACCGCGGCGACCACCTGACCGCCCAGCGCGCGACGTTCGCCAACCCGAAGGTGTTCAACGAAATGGTGCGCAACGAGGACGGCTCGGTGCGCCAGGGCTCGCTGGCGAGGATCGAGCCGGAAGGCCAGGTCACCCGCATGTGGGAAGCGATCGAAACCTACATGGAACGCAAGCAGCCGCTGATCATCATTGCCGGAGCGGACTACGGCCAGGGCAGTTCGCGCGACTGGGCCGCCAAGGGCGTGCGTCTGGCCGGTGTGGAAGCGATCGCGGCCGAGGGCTTCGAGCGCATCCACCGCACCAATCTGGTCGGCATGGGCGTATTGCCGCTGCAGTTCAAGCCCGGCACCGACCGCAATACGCTGGCCATCGACGGCAGCGAAACCTTCGACGTGACGGGCGAACCCACACCGGGCGCAGAGATGATCCTCGTCATTCACCGTCGCGATGGCGAGCGCGTGGAAGTGCCGGTCATCTGTCGTCTGGACAGCGACGAGGAGTTGCTGATCTATGAGGCCGGTGGCGTGCTGCAGCGGTTTGCGCAGGACTTCCTCGCATCCACTACCCAAGTGGCTTGAGGAGAAGCGGACATGGCGCACGCACCTCAGATACGAATCCCCGCCACCTACATGCGCGGTGGCACCAGCAAGGGCGTGTTCTTCCGCCTTGAAGACCTGCCCGAAGTCGCGCGCGTGCCGGGTCCGGCGCGCGATGCGCTGTTGCTACGCGTGATCGGCAGTCCCGATCCGTATGGCAAGCAGACCGACGGCATGGGCGGGGCGACGTCCAGCACCAGCAAAACGGTGATCGTCAGCGCCAGCGCGCGGCCGGAACACGATGTCGATTACCTGTTTGGCCAGGTCGCGATCGACAAGGCATTCGTGGACTGGAGTGGTAATTGCGGCAACCTCACCGCTGCGGTCGGGTCGTTCGCGATCAGCAATGGGCTGGTGGATGCCGCGCGCATTCCGACCGACGGCATCTGCATGGTGCGGATATGGCAGGCCAACATCGGCAAGACGATCATTGCCCATGTGCCGATCACCGCGGGCGAAGTGCAGGAGACCGGTGATTTCGAGCTCGACGGCGTGACCTTCCCGGCGGCGGAAGTGCAGGTGGAATTCATGGATCCTGCCGATGGCGAAGGTGCGATGTTTCCCACCGGCAACGTGGTCGACGAGCTGGATGTGCCCGGCGTCGGCATGCTCACGGTGACGATGATCAATGCCGGGATCCCGACGATCTTCGTCAACGCGGACGCCATTGGTTACACCGGCACCGAGTTGCAGGCCGCGATCAATGGCGACGACAAGGCGCTGGCGATGTTCGAGACCATCCGCGCCCACGGTGCGGTGAAGATGGGCTTGATCACGCACGTCGACGAAGCAGCGCAGCGGCAGCACACGCCCAAGGTGGCCTTCGTTGCGCCGCCTGCGGACTACACCGCTTCCAGCGGCAAGACGATTTCGGCAAGTGACATCGACCTCAACGTGCGGGCGCTGTCGATGGGCAAGTTGCACCACGCGATGATGGGCACCGCGGCGGTGGCTATCGGTACCGCGGCCGCCATTTCCGGGACGCTGGTGAATCTCGCCGGGGGTGGTGGCGCACGCAGTTCGGTGACGTTCGGGCATCCGTCCGGTACGTTGCGGGTCGGCGCCGAAGCGGTCCAGGTGGACGGACAGCAGTGGCAGGTGACCAAGGCGATAATGAGCCGCAGCGCACGCGTGCTGATGGAGGGCTCGGTACGGGTGCCAGGTGACTTCGAGGCCGGATAACAAACGGATTAAACGCGTTTTTCTCACTGGATGGTCGCCGGGGCGCGGTAGACGGGTTGCACTTGCGGTGCATCTTTTCTACGCTGGTGGGGTAGCACCCACTCTCGCCGTGAATCGACCGGCACACCCCCTGACTATCCCTAAGAGAGGTTTCCCGTGGAGATCGAAGAACGACGCGTTGCCGCTTTTCATTACACCCTGACCAATGACGCTGGCGAGGTGATCGACAAATCCGCCACGGATGCGCCTTTGGCCTATTTGCATGGTGCCGGCAATATTGTCCCGGGCCTGGAAAAGGCCTTGCTCGGCAAGAAGACCGGTGACAGCCTCATCGCCGATGTCGCGCCCGAAGAGGCCTATGGCCCGCGCCACGAGGGCCTGATCCAGACCGTGCCGCGCAGTGCGTTTGAAGGTGTGGAGTCGGTGCAGCCCGGCATGCAGTTCGAGGCACGTACCGAGAAAGGTCCGCTGCTGGTGACCGTGACCAAGGTGGAGCCTGAGGAAGTGGTCGTTGACGGCAATCACCCGCTCGCCGGCCAGCAGTTGCACTTCGCGGTCGATGTGGTCGAAGTGAGGGAAGCGACCGAGGAAGAGTTGAACAACGGGCATGTAGCTTCGGCTGCCTGATTACCCGGCAAAGCCATCCGCGGACGCGCGTGTCTACGCGTCCGCGGAGTGATGTTTCGTAAGGTAATAACGCCGCAAGGTTTGCGGCGATTTGTCAGGCCGCTTTAGCTTCCTGCGCCAGCGCCGTTCCCACCAGATGGCCGAACAGGTCCTTCGGGTCTTCCATCACCGGCACCAGGTCGATCTTGCGGCCCAGGTCCAGCTCGGCGGCGCAATCGCGCATCAGGCGCAAGGAGGCGTAATCCTCCAGGGCGAAGCCGACCGAGTCGAAGATGGTGACATCGGTGTCGCTGGTGCGGCCCTCGGCCTCGCCTCCGACCACGCGCCAGAACTCGGTGACCCGGAAGTCCTCGGTCATGTGCTGCAGCTCGCCTTCGATGCGGCTTTGCGGCTCGAACTCCACATAGGTGCGGGCGTCGTCGCGCAGCAGGATTTGCGGGTCCAGCTCGGTCTTGCCCGGGCAGTCGCCGCCGACGGCGTTCACGTGCATGCCCGGCTCGATCATCGCCGCGCTCAGGATGGTGGCGTTCTTCTTGTCGGCGGTGACGGTGGTGACGATATCGGCGCCGCGCACAGCATCGGCGGTGCTGGCGCTGCGGACGACACGCAGGCCGGGTGCGGCGCTGGCGAGGTTGGCGGCGAGCTTGTCGATGGCGCCCGGGTCGACATCGAACAGACGCACTTCCTCGATACCCAGCAGGTGGTGGAAGGCCAGCGCCTGGAACTCGCTCTGGGCACCGTTGCCGATCAGCGCCATCACCTTCGAGTTCTTGCGGGCCAGCCGCTTGGCGGCCATCACCGAGGTCGCGGCGGTGCGGATCGCGGTGGTCAGGGTCAGCTCGCTGAGCACGGTCGGCATGCCGGTGTCGACATCGGCCAGGGCGCCGAACGCCATCACCGTCGACAGGCCGTGCCGGTAGTTGCCAGGGTGTCCGTTGACGTACTTGAAGCTGTATTCCTTGTCGTCGGCGACCGGCATCAACTCGATCACGCCGACATCGGAGTGGGCAGCCGTGCGGGCGGTCTTGTCAAAGTCGTTCCAGCGGCCGAAGTCGGCTTCGATGTACTCGACCATGCGACCGAGCATCGTCGGCAGGCCGTGGGTGGCGACAATCCTGGCGACATCGTGGGTGGTGAGCAGGGTGGTCATGAAGACTCCTCGTTGAGCATGGGGATGGAGCTTGAGGGCGACGGTGTGGTCGTCGGCGCATCCGCAAGATCCCCGGCATCAGCGCCAGCGAGGCCGGCGTGCACCTGCAGACCTTCCGCGAGTAAGGCGGCCCACTCCTCGACCACCTTCTCCAGCACCATCAGCGGCAGGGCGCCATTGCCGAGCACCACGTCATGGAAGGCGCGGATGTCGAATTCCTCACCCAGGCGTTTGCGGGCGCGCTCGCGGATCTGCACCAGCTTCATATGGCCGATTTTGTAGGACGTGGCCTGACCGGGTTGGACCAGGTAGCGGCTGATCTCGATCCGCACCTCGCTGGGGGTCATGCCGGTATTGGCGGCCATGTAGTCCATCGCCTGCTCCATGCTCCAGCGCTTGCGATGCAGGCCTGTGTCCACCACCAGGCGCACGGCGCGGAACATCTCGGCCTGCAGGCGGCCGAGGTTGCCCATCGGGTTGTCGTCGTAGACGCCCATCTCGTCGACCAGTTGCTCCGCGTACAAGGCCCACCCCTCGGTATAGGCGCTGGGGTTGAGGTTGCGACGCAGGAAAGGCAGGCCTTCGATGGTCTGGCCGAGTGAAATCTGGAAGTGATGCCCGGGCGAGCCCTCGTGGTAGACCAGCGTCGGTAGATTCCAGCGGGTGTTGGCGTTGATGTCGGCCAGGTTGATGTAGAAGGTGCCTGGCCGCGAGCCATCCAGCGCTGGCGGGTAGTAGTAACCGCCAGGAGCGCTCTGCTCGGCGTGTTCCGGCACTCGCTTGACTTCGAGCGCCTGGGTGGGCACTCGGCTGAAATACTCGGGCACCTGCGGCTCGATGGCTGCCAGGATGCGATCGATGTCGGCCAGCAGTTCGGTGCGTCCGGCATCGGAGTCCTCGTAATTGAGCGCGGGCACATCAGCCAGGGTCTTGATTCTTTCGGCCACGGTGCCGTCGGCGTAGCCCTGCGAGGTCAGCAACGCATCCATCTCGCGCTCGATGCGGGCGACCTCGGCCACGCCGATGCGGTGGATCTCGTCGGCGTCCAGGTCGGTGCTGGTGTTCCAGCGCAGCGCGGCGTTGTAGTACGCGTCCCCACCGGGCACGGACCAGATGCCGTTGTTGCCGGGGTCCGTGGCCAGCGCCGCTTGCAACTTGCCGAGCAGACGTCGGTAGCCGGGATTGGTGCGCTCGGCCACGGCGCGGGTGGCGTCATCCAGCAGCGTCTGGCGCAACTCCGGTGACATCTCGGGCAGGGCGTCCAGCTTGCGTTCCAGAGACAGCACGAACGGGCTCTGTTCGGGTTCGGGCTCCAGCAGTCCGCGGAACTGCTCAGCCGCACCTTCCAGCGCGACCGCCGGCGGCACCATGCCCTGGCCGGCCTGCATGTCGAGGTTCTGGCCGATCTGATCGAGCTTGGTCGCGATCGCCCCCAGTCGTGCGATGTAGTTGCGCGCGTCGGTCTCGTCGACAACTACATGGTGGGTGTCCATGAAGTCCGGCAGCTGCACCGCACTGCTGAACAACTGGTCGACCGCGTACACGCTTCCCAGCGGCAGCCAGGCCGGCGCCCAGTCGGGCGACATCAACTCCAACTGCCGGTCGTAGAACCAGATGGTCATGTCGTGGGTGAAGCGCTCCTGCCCGACGAGGGTGTCGCGTTCCACCGCCTTTATCTCGGCACGGTATTGGGCAAGTCTGTCGTGAAGCTCAGCGCGGCGGGGCAAGGACACGTCCACCAGTTGATCGGACAGGTCGCCAACGCCGTCGCCGGTGATGCCCAGCATTGTGCGCAACTCGGGATCGGTGTTGATGGTCTCTTGCGTTTGGCGGTCGATCATCGCGTTGAATGATTCGGCCGGTGCTTGCGCAGCTGTCGTCACGGGTTCCTGGGCTGGCGCGGGCCCGTGCAAGGCCAGGACAACAGCGGCGAGCAGGGCCGAACTCAACAGGTGGGTGCGCATGTTTTCTCCATGGGTGTGTGTGCTGACGGCTACAACGTTCGGCACTGCCCGGCGGGCACCGGGTACTGTAGAACATCCAGTCGGCTACGGCCCATCGTCTATCCCGGAGAGAGATCGCCTTGAACAAGACCCTGCTATGCCTCGCGACTGCGGCCGCGCTGAGCCTGTCTGCACCACTGGCCGCCCAGGAGCGCTGCATCGATGGCAGTTGCGACATCCAGACCCTGTTCGAGGCCAACGACAACGCCGGCGGCGGTGATGCGGTCGTCGCCGCCAAGCGTTTCGGCACTTGGGGTATCGACACCGCCGGCATGGATCCCAGCGTCGATCCGGGCGCGGACTTCTTCAGCTACGTCAGTGGCAACTGGGCGCAGAACACCGAGATCCCGGCCGACCGCTCCAGCTGGGGTTCGTTCTACGCGTTGCGCGACCTGTCGGAAGCGCGCCTGCACCAGCTGGTCGAGGGCTATGCGCTCGGTGACCCGGCGACCGGCGGCGATGCGGCCAAGGTCGCTGCGCTGTACCACGGCTTCATGGACCAGACCGCCATCGAGGCGCTCGGCGCAGCGCCGCTGCAGCCGCACCTGGATGCCATCCGCGCCGCCAATGACAAGGACGCCATTGCCGCCCTGATGGGCCAGCGCAACGCCAACTTCGGTGGCAGCTTCTTCGGTGCCTACGTTTCCGACGACCAGAAGAGCCCCGACACCTACGCGCTCTACCTCAGCCAATCCGGCCTGGGCCTGGGCGACCGTCAGATGTACCTGGATGAGAATTTCGCGCCGCAGCGTGAGCGCTACGTCGAGTACATCGCGCAGATGCTGGAACTGGCCGGTTGGGAGCAACCGCAGGCCAACGCCGACGCCATCATGGCAATGGAGACGAAGATCGCCGAGGCGCACTGGACCCGCGCCGAGAGCCGCAACCGCGACAAGACCTACAACCCGGTGATGCTGGCCGACATCGATGCGGCCGCACCCGGCTTCCCATGGGGGGCGTTCTTCAAGGCGGCCGGCGTCGACTATGCCGAGCGTGCCGTAATCCGCCAGGACACCGCGTTCCCGAAGATCGCGCAGATCTTTGCCGACACCGACCTGAACACCCTCAAGGCCTGGCAGGCGTTCCAGACCACCGACAATGCCGCGCCACTGCTGTCGAAGGCATTTGTCGATGCGGAGTTCGAGTTCCGCAGCAAGTTCCTGTCCGGCCAGCCCGAGCAGCGTGAGCGCTGGAAGCGTGCGGTTGCCTTCGCCGCATCCGCGATGGGCGAGGCGATCGGGCGTGACTATGTCGAGCTGTACTTCCCAGCTGACGCCAAGGCCAAGATGGACGACCTGGTCGCCAACGTGAAGGCGGCGATGGGCGCGCGGCTGGACCAACTGGCGTGGATGAGCCCGGTGACCAAGGCCGAGGCCCACAAGAAGCTCGCCAATTTCGGCCTGAAGATCGGCCACCCCGACACCTGGCGCGACTACGCCGCATTGCAGGTCGCCAACGACGATGTGTTCGGCAATGCCGAACGCTCCTCTGCGTTCGAGTGGGAGCACGACCGCGTGCGCATCGGCAAGCCGGTCGACAAGGGCGAGTGGGGCATGACCCCGCAGACGGTCAACGCCTACTACTCGTCGGTGAAGAACGAGATCGTGTTCCCGGCCGCCATCCTGCAGCCGCCGTTCTTCGATCCCGATGCCGACCCGGCGGTGAACTACGGCGGCATCGGCGCGGTGATCGGCCATGAGATCATTCACGGCTTTGATGACCAGGGCCGCAAGTCCGATGGCAATGGCCTGCTGCGCGACTGGTGGACCGCCGATGATGCGGCGAAGTTCGAGGCCCAGGCCGAACGGCTTGGCGCCCAGTACGAAGCCTACGAGTTCCCGACCCTGCCGGGCCTGCACATCAACGGCAAGGCGTCGATGGGCGAGAACATCGGTGACCTGGGCGGTGTGACCATCGCGCTGGAGGCTTACCGCCGCTCGCTGGACGGCCAGGAGGCACCGGTGATCGACGGTTTCACCGGCGAGCAGCGCCTGTTCATGGGTTGGGCGCAGGTCTGGCGCACCCAATACCGCGACGACGCACTGCGCCAGCAACTGGTCGGCGACTCGCACTCGCCGGGCCAGATTCGTGCCGCTGCCCCGCTGCGCAACATCGACGCCTGGTACACCGCGTTCGATGTCACCGAGGACGACGCGCTGTGGATCGCGCCGGCCGATCGCGTCAGGATCTGGTAAGCCGCAACACGGCAAACCGGTGAGTCCGTTGCGCCGGCGGTTGGCCTGTCCACCCGCCGGCGTCATCATGGTCGGCCACCGGAGTTGAATCACCACCATGCCAGAACCCATCCAGACCCAGTTCGATCTCAGTGAGCTCGACCTGCCGGACATCCTTGGCACCATCAATGAGGAGGTCCGCGCCCGTTTCGGTGAGGGCAAACAGGCCGACTACATCGACGCCCTGGCCAACGTGCCGCTGGACCGCTTCGGCATGGCGCTGGTGACCCGCGACGGCAACGTGCACGAGGTCGGTGACGCGCGCGAGCGTTTCCCGATCCAGAGCGTCTCCAAGGTCCATACGTTGACGATGGCACTGGATGCGGTCGGCGATGCGCTGTGGGACCGCGTGGACCGGGAGCCGTCGGGCGACCCGTTCAACTCGTTGATCCAGCTCGAATACGAGATGGGCATCCCGCGCAATCCGTTCATGAACGCCGGCGCGCTGGTGGTGGCCGACGTCATCCTGTCCAATTACGCGCACCCCGAGCAGGCGCTTCTGGAGTTCATGCGGGCGCGCTCGGGCAGCGTCGAGGTGGGCGCTGACGAGGCGCTCATCAGGTCCGAGCGCGAGAGCGGTTTCCGCAATATCGCCACGGCCAATTTCATCCGCAGCTACGACAACATTGTCAACGATGTGGATGCCGTGCTCGACTTCTACTTCCTGCAATGCTCGCTGCGGATGAACTGCGTGGATCTGGCGCGCAGCGTGCAGTACCTGGCCCGGCGCGGTCATTGCGGCATCTCGGGGACGCGGGTGGTCAGCGAGCAATTGTCGACCCGGATCAACTCGCTGATGATGACCGCCGGCACCTACGACGCCGCCGGCGACTTCGCGTTCTACGTCGGCCTGCCGGCCAAGAGCGGCGTCGGTGGCGGCATCGTCGCGGTGGTGCCGCACGTGATGAGCCTGTGCGTCTGGTACCCGGGACTGGACGAGAAGGGCAACTCGTTGCTGGGTGGCTATGCGCTGCACCGCTTCGCTTACATGACCGGGCTGTCGGTGTTTTGAGACGCCTGCGCTGGGGTGCCACCCTTGGGTTGCTGCTGGTGCTGGCCGGTTGCGCCACGGCGCCGCGGCCCACCGGGCCGGCGCCCGATGCGGTGCGTGCCGATATCGCCCGACGGATCCCGGCCAAGGTCGACGACCGCGCCGGCTGGGCGGCCGACATCCAGGCGGCATTTGCGGCGCAGGAGATCGAGCCGATCGAGGAGAACATCTGCGCGGTGTTGGCGGTGATCGAGCAGGAGTCCGGCTACCAGGCCGACCCGCCGGTGGCCAACCTGCCAGCGATCGCGCGTGCCGAGATCGAACGGCGTGCCGCGGCGGTGCATGTACCGAAGTTCATGGTCACCGCCGCGCTCAAACTGGACTCGTCGGACGGCCGCAGTTACGACGAGCGGCTGGGTGCGGCGCGCACCGAACGACAGCTGAGCGAACTTTACGAAGACCTGACCGGCCGCGTGCCACTGGGCGAGCGGTTGTTCGACGGCTTCAACCCGGTGCAGACGGGCGGCCCGATGCAGGTGTCGATCCCGTTCGCCGAGTCGCGCGCTAACGGCTATCCGTACCCGACCGACGGCAGCATCCGCGACGAGGTGTTCACCCGCCGCGGCGGCCTGTATTTCGGCATCGACCACCTGCTTGGTTACGCCACCCCGTACACGCGCAAGGTGCACCGCTTCGCCGACTTCAACGCCGGCTGGTACGCCAGCCGCAACGCCGCATTCCAGAACGCGGTGGCGCTGGCGAGCGGGCAGTCCCTGGCGCTGGATGGCGACCTGCTGTTACCGGGCGCGCCACTGGACCGGCCGGGCGAGACCGAGCGCGCGGTGCGCGCGCTGGCCGGCCAACTCGGCATGGACGACCACGCCATCCGCGACGCGCTGGAGCGCGGCGACCGGTTGGACTTCAACGACAGCGCGTTGTTCGAGCGGGTGTTTGCGCTGGCCGAGGCCCGCGCCGGCAAGCCGCTGGCGCGGGCGATGATCCCCGGCATCACGCTGGAGAGTCCGAAGATCAGCCGCGAGCTGACCACCGCGTGGTTCGCCACCCGGGTCGACGGCCGCTACCGACGCTGCTTGGCACGTTGATGCCGGCAGGTCAGGGAAACTCGACCACGCTCAGGGGTGCCGGTCGTTGCCGGTATTGCGGCGGGGCATCGTCGGCATCGGGCCAAGGCTGCGAGCCGACCGCCTCGATCGAATCGTAGCGGCCGAGCAGCCGGTAGCGGTCGAACACGTAGGGCAGGCCTTCGGCTCCCAGCGGCGCCGCGGCGTCGGCGACGTGCAGGTGCAGGTGCGGCCCGGTCGAGTCGCCGGTGAAGCCGAGCGCGGCAATCACCTGGCCGCGCTCGACGCGGTCGCCGACGGCGACGCGAAGGCTGCCGGGTTGCAGATGCTCGTAGAGCACGTGGCGGCCGTCGCCCAGGTCCAGCGCGAGGTAGTTGCCGGCGGCCTTGCCCAGCGGGTTCTTCGACCGGCCGCTGATGGTGGCGCTTTCGGCGATGCCGTCACGCACGGCGGCGACCACCGCGTCAGCCACCGCCAGCACCGGCTCGCTGTAGCCGTGCCGCGCGGCGGCCTCATCCTCGTGTCCGGGTGGAAACTCGCGGCCCTGCGCGTCCAGCTGGACCCAATCGATCGCGTAGCGGCCGGGGATCCGCGCCGTGCCATCGACGGCATAGACCATGCGCCGGTGGCCGCGCGGCCAGGACGCGTCGAAGATCGCCACCCACGGGCCGCCGCGCAACGGCGGACCGAGCACCGCCGGCGGCTGCCGATCCAGCGCGATGCGCGCGCCGGTGATCCGCGCCGGGGTGCGCCCCTGTGCATCGACGACGTCGAACGCCACGCGATGCAGCAGTTCGCGCGGAGGCGCGGCCACGTCGAGCGGCAACTCGAGGTAGATCACCGCGCTTGCGCCGGGCGCGAACAGGAGTGGATCGTCGACCTCGGGCGAGAGTCGACCGATGCGGTGCGCGAGCTGCCCCGTGTCGAACTCGGCGATCTGGCGCGCATCGTCGCCCGCGAGCACCTGCAGGCCGGTCAGCGCCAGTGTGTCCGGGGCGAAGTTGGTCAGGTGCAACTCGTACACCAGCCGTGGCGTGCCGGCCACCGGGAGCGGTGCCGGCGCGACCGGCACCCGCAGGTCGAACGCATGGCGCACCTGGGGTGTCGGCGCGGCGATATCGATAGTAGTGGCGAAGGTCGGGCCCGCCAGTAGAAGACCGGCGATCACGAGGGCGGCGCGGAACATGCGTGGACCTTGGGTTGGAAGAGGCCCAGCGAGATTACTGGCGGCGCTTACGCGATGTGCGTGCCGATGGTCACGGCAGCCGCCCGGCTCCAGGCCGGGCGGTTGCTTCGGTCCTGTTACGGCGTCAGCCCGATCGCGGCGTCGGCGGTGATCAGGCCCTCGCCGGTGGCGTCCGCGCCCCAGCAGGTTTCGACCACCACGCCGGACGGTTGAGCCAGGTCGGCGCAGCCGGCGGGCATCGGGATCGCCGCGGCTTCCATGATCACCTCAACCGCCGCCTGATCCAGCGCCGGGTTCTTCTGCAGCATCTGCGCGGCGATGCCGGCGACGTGCGGTGACGCCATCGAGGTGCCGCTGAGGTAGAAGAACGAGGTCTTGGCGCTCTGCAACTGGTAGGGACCCACTACCCACGAGCCGGGTGCGGCCACGTCCAGATCCTGTCCCGCCAGCTCGCGGCTGGAGAAGTCGGCGATATGGAAGTCGATCGGCGAGGTCGGGTCCGGAACGTCATCGGCATTCCACCAGTTGGCCGGATTGCCGTCGTTGCCCGGACGCCACTGGCCGTTCCAGCCGGATGCCGCGCTGTTCGAGCGGGTGTTCGCGCTTGCCGAGGCCCGCGCCGGCAAGCCCCTGCCACGCGCGATGATCCCCGGCATTACACTGCAAAGCCCCAAGATCACCCGCGAGCTGACCACCGCGTGGTTCGCGAACCGCGTGGATGACCGCTACCGGCGCTGCATGGCGCTTTGAACCCAGGAGAACGGCATGACCAGCACCCCCGCATTGACCCTCTACCACCATCCACATTCCCGTTCCGCCGGTATCCGCGTGATGCTGGAGGAGCTGGGCGTCGACTACCGGGTCGAACTGGTGAACCTGCAGGCCGGCGAGCAGCGCCGGCCGGAGTTCCTCGCGCTCAATCCGCTTGGCAAATTGCCGACGCTGGTTGACGGCGACACGGTGGTGACCGAGCAGGTCGCGATCTACCTGCACCTGGCGGAGCGCTTCCCGCAGGCGGGACTGGCACCGGCCATTGGCGACCCCGAGCGCGGCAGCTACCTGCGCTGGATGGTGTATTACGCCTCGTGCTTCGAGCCTGCGGTGGTGGATCGCTCAATGAAGCGCGAAGCCGCGGCGACGATGATGTCGCCGTACCGCGACTACGACTCGATGTTGGCGGTGGTGGAAGCGCAGCTTGCGCGCGGCCCCTGGATGCTGGGCGAGCGCTTCAGCGCCGCCGACGTGCTCTGGGGGGTCGCGCTGTCGTGGACGACCGGCTTTGGCCTGGTGCCGGAGAGCCCGGTGATCAAGCAGTACATCGAGCGCGCGAAAGCCCGGCCGGCGTTCCAGCGCGCTGCGGAACTTGATGCGGCGTTGCTGGCGGGCGACTGAAACAAAGGTGTTGCGGATCGGTGTATTACGCCTTTGGCTAATACACCTTGCGTGGGCGTGGGTGTGGGGGGGCATTGGCTTGATCTGGGTCAGGGCGGGGGCGGTTGCGGGGCGGACAATGGGGGTGTCCGGGCAATGTGATGTCCGCAGGCGAGGTCATCCAGATGGAATTCCATATCAGCGTTGTTGGCGCGGTGCCGGATACCGATGCCATTGAGGCGTCGATCTGCGAGGTGGATCCTTCGGCGCTGGTCGACATTGATCCGACCGGCCAGCTGCTGAGGGTGGCGACCTCGATCGATTCGGTCGAGCTGGTCTCGCTGATCAACCACGCCGGTTATCCGGTGAGCTCGGACCAGGTACGGCAACTGCCGTCCATCTGTTGCGGCGGGTGTAGCGGATAGCATCCGCCTGCGACCTGGCAGCTCCATCGCGTATCCTGCCAACGGCATCACAAAACCGCAGGGCAGGGGACCCATAGTGGCCGACGACGCAGATAACCGATCTTCTGACAACGCCGCCGCCGATGCCTTCATCGAGCTATCGACCTCGCAGCTTCCTGATCGACCTGTCCACCTGCTCGGCGTCGACGCCCCGCACGCCACGGCCCAGCAGGACTACATGTTCGAGCGGCCGATCACCTCCGCCCACGGCGACGGGAGCACCAGCGCCGGGCGCATCGACCTGGCCGATCTGCGCAAGCCCGAAGTCCGCGAGCGCCTGCGCCGCATCTGGACCAACCCGCTCAGCGTCGACAACCGTTTCGTTACGGCAAAGGCATAGGAAAAGCTTGCCATGCCTTTGCCTCCACTACGCAGTTCGGATAAGAAGTAGGCGTCAAACCACGGTTGTTCCATGTACACACAAGGGGATTCTCATGCTCAAGAAAATGCTGTTTAGTGCTTCTGTCGTTGCAGTTCTGGTCGCTTCCGGGTGCGCATCCGTCCCGATGGCTCCTGCAACGCAAGATGCGGCTCTCAAGACATTTGCTGCTCCTCCAGCCGATAAGGCGGCACTCTATATCTATAGGAACAGCCTCGCCGGCCAAGCCCTGAAAAAGGACGTGTATGTAGACGGGGAGTACCTCGGTGAAAGCGCGAATAAGGTTTATTTCTACAAACAGGTCGCGCCCGGCCAGCACGTACTCTCCACCGAGTCCGAGTTCAGCGATAACGCGCTCACGCTCGACGTTAACGGCGGCATCAACTACTTCATCAGGCAGTACATAAAGCTAGGAGTCTTCGTCGGTGGCGCGAACCTGGAAGTCGTCTCCGAAGCGGAGGGGAAGAAGAACGTGCTTGAGTCACGCTTGGCAAAATAGCTATGCATGCGTCACCGGCTGTGCGGTTGCAATGCCGGTGACGCCTAATAATTCGGCCAAGCGCTAGGCCTCGCAAGGGAGACTCTCAGTGGTCAGAGAAGTTGGCGGCGTCAAGATTCAGCCCAAGCACCGGGCAACTTGTCACTGTGGTTCAGTGGAGTTAGAGCTCGATCTGCCAGACGGCATCGTCAATCCGCGCCGCTGTGACTGTTCCATCTGCCGGCGCAAAGGCGCGGTTGTCGCTTCGGTTCCCTTGAACGGCATCCGCATCGTCAAGGGCGCAGAGCATCTGAAGCTCTACCAATTCAATACACACACCGCAAAGCACTATTTCTGCGCCAATTGCGGCATCTACACGCATCATCAGCGTCGCTCCAACCCAGGCCAGTACGGCTACAACGTTGGTTGCCTGGTGGGGGTCAACCCGTTTGAAATTCCGAATGTTCCAACCAATGACGGCGTCAACCATCCAGCGGACCGAGTTTGACGCAAACGATTCGTTCAAGCCGAGCTTGCTTCGCTACAGGGAACATCGATGGGAATTGCCAAGAAAATTGCCCGCGTTGCGCTCCGTCGCGCGGGTGGATCGTCACCACCTGCTCGCGCTGTTTCAGCCGACGTACCACGGCAGTGATGCGATTTCATCGAGCAGACTGGACTTTCGGCGTGCCATTCGACTTCCCCCCCTGATCTAGCTACAGATTAGTTTAGTACGGGCCCACGTGGTGTCGAAGATACATACGTGGTCTACTTCCTACGGGGATTTTCGGGTTGACATAGGGGATAGAAATGACCGGATTGATGACCGGAGGCGTGGGCCTCGTTGTCGCATTTTTTTGCAATGTCCTTTGGAGAATCCAATGACGGACAACAGCCTTGAATACGTGGGGTTCTGGCCCCGGGTCGGCGCTTCACTGCTCGACACCATCATCCTCCTGCTTCTCACTTGGCCGGCTCTGTTCGCAATCTATGGCGCGGGCTACATCACCGACCCGGATGCGCCCTTCATCGCCGGCCCGGCGGACTTCTTGATTTCCTGGGTGCTGCCGGCGGTGGCGGTCATCCTGTTCTGGCTCTACAAGCAGGCCACCCCCGGCAAGATGGCGGTGTCCGCCCGGGTGGTGGACGCCAAGACCGGTGCGACCCTGACCACGGGCCAGGCCGTCATCCGGTACCTCGGGTACTTTGTCTCGTCGATTCCCCTGGGCCTAGGCCTGTTCTGGGTGGCGTTCGACCCGCGCAAACAGGGCTGGCACGACAAGCTGGCGGGCACCGTGGTTGTGCGCTCGACGCATCGCGGGCCGGTGCCGGTCCGGTTCGAAAGTTGAAGGCGGGTGCATGAAACCGGAACAGCTCGAGAAGTGGAAGGAAACCCGGCAAAAGGGAATGTTGCGGTTCGTGCTGGTGAACGGCGTACTGGCCTATGGACTGATCATGTTCATCGTTATGACGTTCGTCGTGCATCGGGACAAACTCAGCGTCAACTTCATCTGTATTTCTGCGATTGTCTGGTCCATCGGGGGCGCGCTGTTTGGCGTTCTCATGTGGATCATCGGTGAGCGCAAGTTCCGCAAGGTCGACTGCGCCAATAGGTAACAGGAGAAGGGGCCATGGGGCTTTTTGACGGACTGCTCGGCAACGCATCCAAGATCGACAATGCTGCGATCCAGCAGGAATTCGCACAGGTGCTCGCGCCGGGTGAGGTGGTGGAGCACGCCTGCAAGCTCATCCGCGACTACTTCGATCCAGAAGACCTTCACCAAGAAACTGAGCATCTACGAGGTGCAGTCGGTGCTTGCCGGGTATGTTTTGAGCTGAGCGCCCAGGTGGCGAGCGTCAAGAACCGGGCCGCCCGGCTTGCATCGATCCTGATCCATCCGGTGGTGGTGATGGAGATTGCGGCAACGGTTGCGGGTGGTGCTGCCGGCGGCGATCGTCTCGGTGCCTTGGGGCACTGGCCGTCCGCGATGGGAAGTGTGCGTCGAGTGATTTGACGGCCTGCTCGACAACGCGTTGCCGGCGCCTCCCCGGCGCAGGGCGCAGCCCCGAGGCTTTTTTCATGAATAGATCGACGCGTTACCGCAACTTCGCGGAGTTCTACCCGTTCTACCTGAGCGAGCATTCCCATCCGGTCTCGCGCGGTTTGCACTTCGTCGGTACCAGCATCTCCTTGTTGCTGCTGGTCGCCGCGCTCGTCACCCAAGTGTGGTGGCTGCTGCTGGTGGCGTTGGTGCAGGCGTATGCATTCGCGTGGGCCGGCCATTTCATCTTCGAGCGCAACCGGCCGGCCACCTTCCAGTATCCGTTGTTGAGCTTTCTGGGCGATTGGCGCATGTGGTGGGACATGCTCACCGGCAAGCTCCGGCCCTAGCATTCGAACCGAACAGAACCGACAGGAGACAGACGATGCGCTACGAACTGTATTACTGGCCGGAGATACCGGGACGCGGCGAGTTCGTGCGCCTTGCATTGGAAGAGGCGGGCGCCGACTACGTGGACGTGGGCAACGACGAGGCCGCTGGCGGCGTGGAAGCGGTGCAGCGCGGGTTGGATGACGACAGTGCCGAGCGCCCGCCGTTCGCGCCGCCGTTCCTCAAGGTTGGCGATGTGGTGATCGCGCAGGTCGCCAACATCCTGCAGTTCCTCGGCCCGCCGCTGGGGCTGGTCTCCGACAACCCGGCGGATTCGTTGTGGACGCATCAGCTGGAACTGACAGTCGCCGACATCGTGGCCGAGGCGCACGACGTGCATCATCCGCTCGGGGCGGGCGAGTACTACGAAAACCAGAAACCCGAGGCAGCCAAGCGTGCGCGCGACTTCCGCGATCAGCGCATCCCGAAGTTCCTGGGCTATTTCGAACAGGTATTGGCTAACAACCCCGGCGGCGCGCAGTACCTGGTCGGCGCGCGACTGTCCTACGTGGACCTGTCCCTGTTCCAGCTGGTGGCCGGATTGCGCTACGCGTTTCCCAAGGCGATGAAGCGGCTCCAAGGCGACCTACCCAAAGTGCTGGCATTGGCGGACTCGGTCGCCGAGCGGCCCAACATCGCCGCCTATCTGGCATCCGCGCGCCGCCTGCCGTTCAACGAGAACGGCATCTTCCGTCATTATCCTGAACTGGACGACTGATTGTAGGAGCGACGTAAGTCGCGACCCACCCAACCGTGCAGACGACCCACAGGTCGCGACTTACGTCGCTTGCTGACCCGCGGGGTCTGACTCCTCTTTGATAGGGCTGCTGGTTACCAGCGGTAACTGACCTTCCCGTAGACGAAGGCTCCCTGGGAGCCGAACGGTGAGCTGCTCGGATATGGGAATATGCCGTGGAAATCGCTGCCTTCGGGCGCCTTTTGTGGGTAGGTATCGAGGATATTGTCGGCGCCCAGGGTGAATGTCCAACGATCACTGTAATAATCAACGGCAGTGTTGAGGATCCATTTGGCCGGGTATATGTCGTCGTTGATAGCGTCGGTAGAACTGTATTCGGTCACGCCTCCGTAGCGCAGGGCGGTTCCGGTGATTCCCCAGTGGTCCTTCTTGTAGGTATTGGTCCAGATGAACTTGGAGCGGGGCATCTGGTCGGCGAGCAATCCTTTTGTCTGACTGCGGGTGATGCGGTTGAAGCCGACATCACCCAGCGCTTCGAGTACCGCAGGGTTCGGACGAACGCCGGTCACCTCGTTCTTGTGGTACGACCAGTTGACGGTCGTCTCGAATTCCCCGCCGTTGGCAAGTTCCGTGAAGTAATTGGTGACCATGCCGATACCTCGGATGCGCATTTGCGCAGCGTTGGTGAAGTAGGCAAGGGCAACAAACTGCGGGTCGGAAACACCGTTGTCCGCCAGGTAGTCCTGGACCGAATCGGCCACGAGCGACATCGAACTCGACATCAGGATGCGGTCATCGAGGTCTATCTGGTACAGATCCACCGTTGTGGTGAGTGCAGGGATCGGGTTCCAAACCGCACCAATGGTGAAGCTCTTCGAGGTTTCCGCCTTCAGAGGCTCACTGCCAAGCAGCACGGCCAATTCGTTATTAACCGGCACCAGTCCACGCAGGTAGATTCCCTCGGGCAGGCCCAGCGAGTTGCCTTCTGGATAGGACACGGAGGTGGTTGCCGAGCCATGCTGTTGTCCCAGGCCCGGGGCGCGGAACCCGGTGGAAACCGTCCCGCGCAGGGCGAATCCGTTGTCAAAGTCGTAGCGTCCGGATAACGCGTAGGACACGTTGGTCCCGAAATCCGAGTAATCTTCATGACGCACCGCAAGGGAGGTACTCAGCCGCTCCGTAATATTCCCTTCCAACTGCACGTACTCGGCAATGGAATTCCTCGAATTGTCGCTCGCGTCCTGTGGCCCCCAGCCGGCAAAACCCTGGGCAGCACCGGTGATCCCGGAATTGCCCACGTACCACGAGGCAAGGTCACCCTCGACGATCTCGTATCTCTGGTGCAGATACTGCACACCAAAGCCAAGATCCCAGTTGTCCCCCAGCGGTTTGGCAATGGCCACATCAAACGTGGATTGTGATGAAGTCAGGGTGCCGTCGTGAATATCCGTGGGGCTGTAGCCAAAGTCGTTCCAGTAGGCGAAGTTGACTGTATTGAAAGTGCCATAGGACACGCGGTTGGCGCCCCAGTTGGCACTGACATCCCAGCTCCAGCCGCTATCGGTATAACCGCGCAGCCCCGTGACGAAACTCTTGTCCCTCGACTCGCCGTGTTCCACCGGTTGAAAGCCATCGCCATCCGGGAAGATATACTGCATCAGGTCATCTTTCGGTTCCGGTGCATTGGCGCCATAACGGTAAAACGCCATGGGCTCGGCCATGAGCATGCCGTAATGCCCGGAACCATACAGACTCACACTCGGCGTGAAATCATAGCCCCAGTTGAGGAAGGTGTTGTAGCTCTCGGATTTCGGGATGCCTACCTGGAACTTCTTTCCCAGTTCGGTAAAGCCTGGCCTGTTATCCAGCCCCGCACGGTTGGTGGGCTGCTGATCGCCCACCTCCGCAGAAAGCCGCAACCATCCATCCGCACCAAGTGCAAAGCCGATGTCGGCCTGGACCCGGGACCGGTCACCGTCGCCTGCCGAGTATTTGCCGTAGCTGGCTTGCACTTGGCCGCCTTCCGGGCCCTTTTTCAGAATGATGTTGATGACGCCCGCAAGGGCATCCGAGCCGTACTGTGCCGAGGCACCATCACGCAGCACCTCGATGTGGTCGATGGCACCAATGGGGATCGTGCTGATGTTCACGCCCTGGGAGCCTTGGCCGACCTGGCCGAGCGTCAACATCAGCGCACTGGCGTGCCAACGCTTGCCGTCCACCAGCACCAACACCTGGTCGCTGTTGAGGCCGCGCATCTGGAAGGGCCGCGTGAAAGCAAACGTATCGGACATGGACGCGAGCGGGAAATTCAGCGACGGAACGACGAGGTCGAGCGCGCTGCCCAGGTCGATGGCGCCGGACTGGGTCAAGACGTCGCTGGGAATCACGTCGATCGGTACCAGCGACTCGGCCTGCGTGCGATCGCTGATGCGCGTGCCTGTCACGATGACCGTGGCCATGTCCAAGGCTTTGGCGGTTGTCGCAGCTTCGGACTTGGTGTCCTGGGCGGTGTTTGTCTGGTCCGCGTTTTCCAGGTCTTGCGCGGTTGCCATACCGGCCAGTGCAAGCAGCACCGACGCAGCCAACAAAGTGGGGATATTCCGACCCAAGCGATCATTCATGCAAAGTGCTCCCAGCGTTACGTGTCATGAAACCACCACGGCCAAAGCAGTCACATCATCTTGACCGTGCAACGGATGCCCCCCAACAGTCGGCCATGGAACCGGTTCAAGCGGCGCGCGGACCTGTGCCCCGACAGCGGCACATACTGGTCGGGCACGGGGTTCTTCCGTCCATGACACGACCCGAGCTTAGGCACAAGCCGCCAAAGTCCGCCAATAGAAAAACGGGTGTTAGCCATAACCGCAGGCTGTGGGTGGCGAACCTGAAACCCCGCTTACGACGGCGGAGCCGCCAACGCGTCGTAATGCGCTTGCCATGCTTGCGGTGTCTGTGGCTTCACGAACAGCGCCACGACCTCCGGATGCTCGGTGCGCACGGTCGCCTCCAGGCGATTGATGCAGCTCTCGATCTGCGGCGTGGTGAGGGTGTCCTCGAACTCCACGCTCAGTGCGGCGACCACGCTCTTCGGCCCCATCTGCGTGCTCAACACGCCATTGGCGCAACGCACTGCGGGGTCTTCATTGGCGATGCGCATGATTGCCGCGCGCAGCTTCGGGTGTGCCGATTCGCCCAGCAGCAACGCTTTGGTCTCGCGCGCCAGCAACGTTGCGGTGGCGACCAGCAACAGGCCGATGCCGATGGAGGCGTAACCGTCAAATGCCGGGTCGTCCAGCACCAGCGCCAGCGTGATGCCCACCAAGCCGAACATCAGCCCGATCAGGGCGGCGCTGTCCTCCAGCAGCACGGTCAGGGTGCTGGCGTCCTTGCTGGACTTGAACGCCTGGAACCAGCCCTGGTCGCCCTTGGTGGCGCGGAACTCCTTCACCGCCACCCACCAGGTGTAGCCCTCGAACACCAGCGAGGCCCCGAATACCAGGTAGTTGACCAACGGCCGGACGATCGGCTCGGGGTGCTGCAGGTGGCTGATGCCCTGGTAGATCGACACGCTGCCACCGAGCGTAAACACCAGCAGCGCCACGATGAAACTCCAGAAATACAGTTCGCGCCCATAGCCATACGGGTGGCTCTCATCGGCCGGCTTTGCGGCGCGTTTGAGGCCGTACAACAGCAGCAGCTCGTTGCAGGTATCGACCAGCGAATGCACGCCCTCGCTCAGCATCGCGGAGCTGCCCGTGACCGAGGCGGCGATGAATTTGGTCACGGCAATCGCGCCATTGCCGAGCAGGGCGGAGATGACAACCTTCCTGCTGCTGCCGGATGTCTTGGCCATGGGGTGTCCTCGCATGTGGTCGGCGCGCAATACGCCTGCGTAGACCGCCATGGTCGTTGCCATGGCATGAAGGGCTTGTTCGCAGGGATTCTAAGGAGCAGCACATGCTTTGTAAGGATGGGCCCGTCAGTCGGGCCAAGATATAGACCGCAGCCAACGGCACAGGAGACCAGGACTCCAGGTCTCCTGGCGGTCGCTTGCCGGCGTCGTCAGAACCGGTAGTTCATGCTCGCGAACCAGGTGCTGCCGACCTCGAGATTCGCGCGGAACAGGTCATTGTTCGGACCCGTCAGGCGTCCGCGCTCCTCGCCGAAGATGTTTCGCCCCTCAACGCGAAGCTGCAGGTTCGGGTTGACCACCCACTTGGCGCTCAGGTCGAAGGTGGTGAACGGTTCGATCCAGATGTTCTGCCAGGGGTTGGCGGCAAACGACTCGAGGTACTCGCCCTGGTGGTTGACGGACAGGCGCAGCTCCGACCCGCGGTCGAAGGTCCAGAACACCGCGGCGTTGCCGGCGATCTCGGACTGGTACTGCAACTGGTCAAGCTCCTGCGGGGTTCCGTTGTAGATGTAGGACGACTTGCCATCGACCAACATCAGGTTGAACGAGGCGCCCAGTGGGGACAGGGCGGGATGCATCTTCACGAAGCTGCTGTTGACGATGCCGAGCTCCAGGCCCTTGTACTTGGTGTCGTCACCATTGACCGGTGCGGAGACCGTCCAGGTATCGCCATCGATGACTTCCTGTGAGGAGACGTCGAGGATGTCGTCCTTGACGTCCTTGTAGAACCCGGTCAGCGTCAACATGCTCAGGCCGTCGTTGAAGTAGTACTCCATGCCCAGGTCGAGGTTGGTCGACTGCCGTGGCTTGATCAGCGGGTTGCCGCGCGAGATCGTGAGGTCGTCGTAGTTCAGGTTCTCAACCGTCGCGATCATCTCGGGGTTGGGCCGGCCCAGGGTTTTTGAGGCCGAGGCCTTGATCCGGAAGTCGGGTGACAGCGACCAGATCGCGTTGAGGTAGGGGAGGACCTTGGTGTCGTCGCCCGAGGCACGGGCCTTGTCGGGCTGAACCACGCCGCCGACCGTCTTCGCCATTTCCGCTTGGAAGTCCGAACGGTCCATGCGCAGGCCTCCGCTGAGACGCAGGTTGTCGGTGGAGTAGACGCCGTTCACGTAGGCGGCCAGGATCTTTTCGCGGTACTTGTAGTCGTTGATCAGCGAGCTCTGCAGGGACTCGTCCTCGTCGATGGCGAGGCCCGGGATGACGTCGTTCCAGAACGCCTCCGGCTTCGCCAGCCACATCGCCGGCCAGCTGTAGCCGGGCGTGTTGAAGCCCGGGAAGTAGGACAACCCGTCCATCGTCACCTGCCCCTTCTCATAGTAGGTGGCGGTGTTGTCGCGCTCCATGTCCATGACCCGGTAGTCGAGGCCGGTGGTGAAGCCCCAGCCACGGTCCGAGGCCTCGTTGTTCAAGCCGTAGTCGACCTTGGCCTGCGAGACGTAGGACCACGCCTCGCGCCGGTCCTGGTAGGTGTTGCCATTGCTGAAGTTGGCCGGGTCGATGAACGCATTTCCATCGTCCGGAATGAAGATCTGGCCCGGGTTGGACAGGTCGTAGTTGATTCGCGTGTTCGGGTTGTAGAGGAAGGCCACGAACGGGCGGTCCGAGCTGTACCAGGCGCGGGTCCGGCTCAGGTCAACGCTGAGGTTCCCCTTGTCCTGGAAGTCCCACGCGGCGTGACCCTGGATGCCCATCTGGTCACGGTTGAAGTCGTTGAAGCGCCACTGGGAGTCCATCGCGCGGACGTTGGCGGTGCCGGTGTGCTCGGTCAGGTCACGGTGCTGGTTCAGGCTGTAGACGCGGTTGGTGTTGCGGGTCTCCTGCTCGTCGGAGAAGTACGCGTAACCGAACAGGGAAGCCTGGAAGCTTTCGCTCGGACGGAAGTCCAGCTTCGCGGTGCCGCCGTGCTTGGTGAACATGTTCGTGTAGTTGTGAGCGGCAAAGCCGTCGGGGGCCGCGAAGCCGTTCCAGTCCTCCGATTCCGGCGTGGTCAGGGTGCCGTCATCGTTGTAGTACAGGCGGTTGGGGATCGCGGCGTTGGACTGGGTGCGGGGGCGCTGCTCGTAGATGCCGGTCACCATCAGGCCGATGGTGTCGTTGGCGAAGGTCGGCGCCCAGGAGAACTGGCCCGACCGGCCCCACGGGGAGTCCTTGGAATCACGGCCGCCACTGTTGTCGTCGGGCACGTCCATGTAGGTCGAGTAGCTGGTGCCCAGGTTGAAGCTGAACAGCGGCTGCCCCATGTCGAACGCGCTGGTCGGCACGATGTTGATCAGGCCGGCGACCGCACCGGCGTCGAGCTCGGGGGACAGCGATTTGTAGGCCTGCAACTGGTGCACGGCACTGGACGGGATCACCTGCAGGTTGACCTTGCGGGTGCCTTCGCCGTGGTCGCCGGTGGTCGCGATCGTGAGGCCGTTGATGGTCACCGGGACGAAGTCGGGGTGGGAGCCACGGATCGACGCGAACTGGCCGATGTCGTCGTTGTACACCGTGGTCACGCCGGTGATCCGTCGCAGGGACTCGGCGATGGTGAGGTCGGGCATGGCGCCGATCTCGTCGCTGGACAGCGTGTCCACGATCGCCGGTGCTTCACGCCGGGCCTCGATCTCCGACTTGGCCTGCAGCCGCGAGCCGGAGACGACCACCGCATCCAGGTTGGCGACATCCAGAGTGGTCTCGATGTTGGTCTCGGGTGCCGCCTCATCAGCGGCGAGGGCGGCGGTGTGCGTTTCCTGGGCGAAGGCCGGGAGCGCCGCGGCGGCGATGGCGGCGGACAGGGCCAGCGCCAGGACGCGGTGTTGCGGCAGGCCGCGCTGGTTGTGATGAAGGGTCGATGCGGTGACGGGGGACATTTTTGGCAAATCCATGTTCTGACCGTGGCGGTCGCAGGCAAGCTGCGACCGCCAGGGTCGGTCGGGCAGTGGGGAAGACGCGAGATTTCGCGTGCCGGGCGCGCGGCCTACGGCATTACGGGCGTGCGTTGTCGAATCGTTCGTGGAAACCGGTCAGCTCGACCACGAAGTCGTCGCGCTCCATGAACTCGGCATCCGGGGTGTCGGCTTGCCTCTCACCGGCCTTGTACCAGGCGGCGTATTCGGGGATTTCCGAGCTGAACTTTCCGTAGTACGTGGAATAGGTCCGCACCTGGACGCTGGGTTGCTGGCTGTCGAGGTTGAAGGTCAGCAGGCGCAGCCAGCCGTCGCCTGTCTGGGTGTTGTCCGGATACCGGTTTTCCGGGTCCTTCGTCTTTGCCACGTGTGCACGCGGCTGGTAATCGGACAGCATCTGGTGCACTTCGTGGCCATTGTCGTTGTAGTCGATGCCGTGACCTTGGCCGCCGATGTGGCCGCTGAGCACCAGGAAGATCTGGTCGTGCTGGCTGATGAACTCGTCCCAGACCATCTGCGGGTTGTTGTCCTGCCGGTCGATCAGGCTCATGTCCAGCGTCCCGCCGACCGCATGTCTGCCGTCGCGCCCCGTGTACTTGTGGGTAGTGACGATGGTCGGCAGGCCGGGGTTCTGATTGATCACGCGGCGCGCCCATGCCAGCGAGGAATCCGGGGCGTCGTACTGCAGGCCGAGGTGCAGGAACTTGCATTCGCCTGCAGTGAACACCTGGGCACTGTCGGCGCCACCGTCATTCGAGGCGATGTACCAGGGCTGGTCCCGGAAGAAGTTCGACTGCTCGGAGAAGGCCGACAGGAAGCCGGTCAGTCCGCCGAAGTGGCGGATCTCCGGTGCCATGGGGTCGGACTCGGGTTGCGGCGGATGGGCCGGGTCGGTCCAGACGGCATCGTAGTCGTGGTTGCCCGGGACCACCGAGAACGGTAGGGCGTTGGCGATGATCTCGAATCCCTTTACCGCCGTCGGGATCTCGTGGTTCGGCACGTCCTCGGGGTAGAGGCCAGGCTTGCCGCCAGTCACCGAGTCGGGCAGTGCCTTGAAGCCACGCGCGGCGTGCCCTGGGTCGATACGCTCGACGCGGTTTTGCCAGATGTCGCCCAGGTGGGTGGCGAACACGATGTCGCCGCCGTTGCTCCTGGCGTTGTCGGCGATGTAGCGCATCTGCTCGAAGTACAGTTCGGCGGCATCGATGGGGAACCCGTGGGACTTTTGGTGGCTGAAGTCCATGTAGTTCTGGGTGTCGGGGATGGCGGCGATGGTGAAGGTGCCGCACTCGCCCTGCCGGTACTGTTCAGCCTGTGCCTGCGATGCGAGCGTGGCGCCCAGCAAGGCAATGGCCAGCGCCGCCTGGAGCGGTCGGGCGGAGGAAATTTTTCCAATCAGTTTCATCAGATTACTCATGTCTGCTGCCGTCGTCCGTGGCGGACCGAGGGATCTGATGCATTGGGCTACTGCGATGCTTCACGTATGTGACAGGACGCCAGGCCGGCGCAATCGGTGTGCCGGCCCGCCAAGCTGTGCAAAGGTGAGCGTGTCGGGGCAGGCGCCGGATACATCGAGGCCCCCCGAGGGCTGGTTACCGCTCCAACCGCAGGAAACGTGCGGCGTTGTCGTGGAAGATCGCGCGCTTCTGCGCCGCATCCAGGAACGGCGCGCTGTCGACGCCCTCGAAGGCTTGGCCGATCGCTTCGGGCCAGACCATCTGGTCGGAGCCAAACATCAGCCGGTCGCCAAAGCCCGCCGTGACCAGCGCCTGCAGGTACTGGTGGAACTCGGCGCGCGGGATGATCCAGTCGATCACCGCGACATCGGCGTAGACCTGCGGGTACATGTAGAGGATCGCCTTGGTCTCCTGAAGGTACGGCCAGCCGGCGTGCATCAGCCACACGCGCAGCTTCGGATGGCGCTTGAGCATCGGCTCCAGGATCGCGGGGTTGCCGAGGCCGATGCTGAAGTCCGGGCAGCACCCGTAGGCGGCGCCGGGCGGCGCGAGGCCGGTGTGGATGCCGACCGGGATATCGAACTCCTCGGCCAGTGCCAGGTAGGGTTCGAACCATTCGTCGCTCGGGTCCAGCCCGTGGTACTGCGCGCCGATTTCGCCGAGCACCTTCAGTTCACCGGAGGCGAATGCTGCGCGCAGCACCTCGGGCGGTGGCAGCGGGTGGCCGCCATCGTCGAGGAACGCACCCGCCCAGATCCGCTCGCCGCCGGCGTCGCGCATGCTTTTCATCGCGCCATCGGGCCCGCTAACCAGGCCCAGCACCACGTTGTGCTGCCGCAGTTGCTCCAGTGTCAGCTGCTCGCGCTCGGCATCGGTGTTGGCCGTGGTCGGCTGGCCGGTGGCCGGGTTCGGCGCGCCGGGCGCGGCCGCGCCGACATGCAAGTGCACGTCGATCACCGGGCCGGTGTAGTGCTGCGCGTGTGCCGGCGGCGTGCACGCCAGCAGCAGGACAGCCAGGATCGAGGCCGTTGTTTTCATCGGCGCGCTCCACAGGAATGTGCCCGGGATAACGCGGAAAGCATGGGGCGTCGGACTCGCCAGCATTCTCCGGGCGGCCCGGGTTCGCGCTGACCCTGGCGAAGCTGCTTGAGCGAGGTGGACTATCGCGTTCGGATCTCGCAACGCGCCTGGGCGTGAGTCCGGCGATGGTGACCAAGATCCTGGGGTTCCCGGAGGAGTCGCTGGAGGACTGGCATCGGGGGCAGGGGTTGCTGGATAAAGGCGCCGGGAACGAGTGAGGGATGCCGGTGCACGCTCCGGGCACTGGCGCGGCAGGCAGCGGTGAATATTGCATCGCAATTGCAACGCATGGGTGCTTGATGCAAACCTTTGCGGGTGCGGAAAAGCGGTGCATTGTTAATGCACCCTACGACCGACCGTTGACCGGATGTAAGGTGTAGGCGGAGCCGTAATACACCGCCTTGCCGGGCATGGACATCCACTACACGTGGGCGAGGGTGGCCGGCTTTTCCATTCGATAACAATTGGCCCGATATGCTCGGGCTGCGGCATACGCCAGTCCCGGAGAACTCCATGTCAAACCGACCCCGCTCAAAGGCCAGCGACTTCGATCCCGAGGTGCTGCGACTGTTTGACAAGTACGTCCACGGGGTGATCGATCGCCGCGGCTTCCTCACTGGGGCGGCGCGGCTTGCGGTCGGGGCAGCGACTGCGACCGGGCTGCTGGCGGCGCTGAGCCCGCAGTTTGCTCAGGCGCAGCAGGTGAAGCCGGAAGACCCGCGGCTGTCGGCGGAGTACATCGAGTTCGATTCTCCGGAGGGCTACGGCACCGGCCGCGGCTACCTGGTGAAGCCGGCCCAGGCGAGCGGCCCATTGCCGCTGGTGTTGGTGGTGCACGAGAATCGCGGCCTCAATCCGCACATCGAGGACATCGCGCGGCGGATCGCACTGGAAGGTTTCATCGCCTTCGCGCCCGATGCGTTATTCCCGCTGGGTGGCTATCCGGGCGACGAGGACGCGGCCCGTGCGCTGTTTGGCAAGCTTGACCAGCGCAAGACCCATCAGGATTTCCTCGCCGCCGCCGACATGCTTGGCAAGGTGGAGGACGGTAACGGCAGGATAGGGGTGGTCGGTTTCTGCTACGGCGGCGGCGTGGCCAACTTCCTCGCCACGCGCCTGCCGAGCCTCGCCGCCGCGGCACCGTTTTACGGTAGTGCGCCGCCGCTTGATGACGTGGGCACGATCAAAGCCGAGCTGCTGGTGGTGCTTGCTGCGAACGACGAGCGCGTCAATGCCACCTGGCCGGCCTACGAGGCCGCGCTCAAGAAAGCCGATGTGGACTACACGTTGTACCAGCCCGCCGGCACCGAACACGGGTTCAACAACGACACTACGCCACGCTACGACGAGGATGCCGCACGTGAGGCGTGGCGCCGTACGGTCGCGCTGTTTGATCGCACGTTGCGGGACGGCACTGGGTTCCCGCTTTCGCGGGAATGACGACTGGAAACGGTGCAGGTCCCCGTGGAAGCGGTGCAGGTCCCCGTGGAAGCGGTGCCCGCCCACCCATGGCCTTCGCGCTCGCTTCGCGGTCTCGATGCCAGGATGGCAATCCCTGTTTCAACGGAGCGCCATTCATGAAAACCTTTGCCAGACTCGCCGCCGCATTGGGTGCCGGCGCGGCCCTCATGTACTTCCTGGACCCGGCGACAGGACGGCGGCGACGCGCCCTGGCGCGTGACCGCGGGGTGTCGGTCGGCCATGACGCCGAGCATTTCGCGCGGGGCAAGACCAAGCAAGTGATCGACCGTGCGCACGGTGTGGTGGCTCGGGCACGGGCCGGATTGTCCAATGCGCCGGTGGAGGAGGGTCAGCTGCACGGCCGCATCAGCACCCGGCTCGGGCGGTTGCTCGCGCATCCCGGTGAGGTCAATATCGAGGTGAACGAGGGCCACGTCGTGCTGCGTGGGCGCGCTTCGGCGTCCGAGATCGACGCGCTGACGGCGGCGTTGAAATCGATGCAGGGTGTTACCGGGGTCGACAACCGGATGTCGGCGGTCACCGAGCAGACGCCTCACTGAAGGACACACCAGGCGTAGCCGGACAGTCGATCAGTGCTGCACCGGTAGCCCGCTTGGGCCGCCTTGTTCCAGCAGCGCGGCAAAGGCTTCCGGACTCATCGGATGGGCGATCGCGAAGCCCTGCGCGCGGTCACAGCCGGCGTTCGCCAGCCAGGCCAGGGTTGCCTCGTCCTCAACCCCCTCGGCGGTAACCTGCACGCCCAGATCGTGCGCGAGGCGGATCGTCGCGTGCACGATCGCCTGGTCGGAAGTCGACTGCAGCAACCGCAGCACGAAGGTACGGTCGATCTTCAGTTCGTCGGCGTCCAGCAAACGCAGGTTGGTGAGCGAGGAGTAGCCGGTGCCGAAATCATCGATCGAGATGCGGATGCCGCATGGGCGCAGCCGGGTAATGGCGTCGACGATCTTGTCCGGATCCCGCATGACGTCGGTTTCCGTGAGTTCGAGTAACAGTTGCGAGCCCAGGTCCCCAGTGGCGGCGATGATTGCCGAGACCAGTTCCGGGTCGTCCAGGTCGTTGGCAGACACATTGACGGCGATCGTGAGCGGATGGCCTTGTTCGCGCCATTGACGACAGTGCTTGAGCGCGCAGCCCACCAGGTACAGGGTCAGTTCCCTGGTGACGCCGGCGCGCTCGGCCAGCGGTATGAATTCTTCCGGCGCCAGCGGGCCACGCCGTGGGTGATGCCAGCGCACGAGTAACTCGACCCCGACCCAACGGCGGGTTTCGAGGTCGAGTTTTGGTTGCAGCGCATAACCCAACGTTTTGTTGGCGATGGCTTGGCGAAGCTCTGACAGCAGTATCAGCTGACCAGGGTCGGGCTCCAGGCCGGCGTGATAATAGGTGCCGGACGAGGGCTTGACGCCGCCTGATGATCGCCACCAGACCAGTGCGGGAATGAGCAGCGCCAGGCACAGGCCGGACAGGACCAGTACCGCCCACAGCCACGACTTGCCGGCGTCAGCGGTGACCGGTCTGCCCAGGGTCGCGGCTTCGTACAGTCGTTCCCGCTCGCCACTGGCGCGGACCCGGTCCAGCCCGGCGTCGATGATGGGCACCAGCTCCGGTCGGTCCCGTCGCACCGCGAAGACGTAACTGCGCTCGAGCAGGGGTGGGCCGAGCGCGATGATGTCGGTCATGCCGGCGTTTGCGGTGGCGTACAGTCCGATCCCGGTCGGCACCAGGGCGTAGTCGGCTTCGCCTCGTTTCACTGCTGCCAGGGCATCTGCTTCGACGTCGACCTGGACGATCTCCACCGCGGTGAGCGGGAGTGCACCCAGGGCTTCCAGGGCAAGACTGGCGTGCTGGACCGCGACGCGGTGTCCGGACAGCTCCTCCAGCGACAGGATGAGCGGAGAATCGCGATGGCCGAACACGGCGTGGTAGCGCAGCATGTAAGGCTTGCTGAACAGAAAGCGTTTGGCGCGCTCCGGCGATGCGAACATCGGCACCACGTCGACTTCGCCGCGATCGAGACGTTCCAGTGCGATGTCCCACTCGCCCAGCTCGAAGCGCACCGCCAATCCCTGGGGTTCGAGCACTGCACGGATCAATTCGACATCGAACCCCCGCGCCTCGCCCTCGTCATCGAGGAACTGGAATGGCGGGTACTCGCGGTCGCCGCCGACCACGATGGTCGTTGTCGAAGGCTGCGCCGGGATGGGCGAGCGGTCGCGCGTGTCGGCGGATCCGGCGACCGTCACTCCCGCGAGCAGATACGTGACCAGGACGAGCATGGCTACCCGCACCAACTTCAGTACGCTTCCGCGATACCGTCTGGACAGTGATTCCATTCGAATCCCTCGACCGCGCTGTTGCGGGCCCCCGACCCATCCTACCCCGGCCGGTGCGTCGCAGGAATGCCTCTTTGTTTTCGCGCGACTCGCCGCCGCTGTGCAGCATGGGTACGCAGCGTTACCCTGAATTTCTTTGTCGAGGAGTCGTGATGTCCTACGTACGTTGCCTGCGCGGCCTGGTTTCAGGCGTGGAGTATTCCGCCGACCTGCCGATGAACCTGGACCCGGTCGATGGTCGTCCGGTGGAAATGGTGCTGGACCTCGATCGCCTGCGCGCCGAACACCCGGCTGCGGACTGGTACAGCCCGGACCGGCGCGACATGTGGCGCTTCGGTGCGCTGATGGCTCTGGACATCAACGATCCGGGCGATGCCGCCCACATCGTCCCCCTTGGCGGCGGCGCTACACCGTTGCTCGACTACAGCCATCATCCGCTCGCCGGTCGCGCCGGCATCGCCCTGCAGCTGAAGGACGAGGGCAAGGCGCACGCCGGCCATGGCGCCAATCCGACCCAGAGCTTCAAGGACCGCGGCATGGCGATGGTCGCCGCGCAGGCTCGACGTCTGGGCCTGCAGCGACTGGCCGTGCCCACCCAGGGAAACGCGGGCGATTCACTGGTGCGCTATGCGCTGGCCGGCGGCTTGTCGGTGGTGGTGGCGATGCCGGATGACACACCCTTGCCGATCCTCGGCAGTGTTGCAGCCGCCGCGTTGCGCCATCCCGACCGGATCCGGCTGGAACTGGCCGGGCCGACCATCCGCGAATCGGCTGCGTTGCTGAAGGAACGTTACATTCCGGACGGCTGGTTCTCGGCCGCGACCTTCCAGGAACCGGGCTGGCGCATCGAGGGCAAGAAATCGCTGGGGCTGGAGCTGGCGGAACCCAAGGCTGGCGAGACGCGCTGGAGCCTGCCCGATGCGGTGATCTATCCCACCGGCGGCGGCACCGGCGTGCTCGGCATGTGGAAGGCCTGGGACGAGTTGCGGGCGCTGGGCCTGATTGACGCACGCCGGCCGCGGATGATCTGCGTGCAAAGCGAATCCACCGCACCGCTGGTGCAGGCGTTCGACCGCGGCGACGACGACACCAGCGCGCCGGCTGCCGGGCACACGCTCGCCGTCGGCCTCAACGTCCCCGGTGGCGTCGGCCACTTCCGCGTGCTGCAGATCATCCGCGCCAGCCAGGGCGCCGCCGTCGCCGTCAGCGAGGCCGATATCGCCACCGAGTTCGCACGCCTGTGGCACGAAAAACCCGAGTGGATCGGCCCCGAGGGCGCCGCGTGCCTGGCGGCGCTGCCGCAGTTGCTGGATCGCGGCTTGATCGCCCGCGGAGAGCGCGTAGTGGCGGTCAATACAGGCTCGGCCGAGAAGTACCTGCCGGAGTTGCGGCACTTGATGTAGGCGGCGAGAAGCGGGGTGTCGATCAGGCTGGGAGGTCAGCGATACCCTTTCGCCTGTAGCGAGAACAGGTGTGCGTAATGGCCGTCGGCGGCGATCAGCTGCTCGTGGTTGCCGCGCTCGATGATGCGGCCGTCCTGGATGACGATGATCTGGTCGGCCATGCGCACGGTCGAGAAACGGTGCGAGATCAGGATCGCGATGCGGTTGTGGGTCAGCTTGCGGAAGTGCTCGAAGATGGTCGCCTCGGCGGCCGCGTCCATCGCCGAGGTGGGCTCGTCCAGCACCAGGATGTCCGCGCGCGAGCGCATGAAGGCGCGGGCCAGGGCGATCTTCTGCCATTGCCCACCGGACAGCTCGCGGCCTTCGCGGAACCACTTGCCGAGCTGGGTATCGAAGCCGGCCGGCAACGTCTCGATGAAAGGCGTGGCCATGCCCATGTCGGCGGCCTCCTGCCAGCGCTCGCGGTTCTCGAAGTGCTCGACGTCGCCGGCGCCGACGTTCTCGCCGACGCGCATCTGGTAGCGCGCGAAGTCCTGGAAGATCACCCCGACGCGTTGCAGCAACGTGGCTTCGTCCCACTCCTGCAGGTCGCGCCCGTCGAGCAGGATGCGCCCGGTGTCGGGTGAGTACAGCCGGGTCAGCAGCTTGATCAGGGTGGTCTTGCCCGATCCGTTCTGGCCGACCAGCGCCAGCGATTCGCCGGGGCGGATATGCAGGTTGATGTCCTGCAACGCGGGGGTGTCGGAGCCGGGATAGGTGAAGCCGACATTCTCGAAGCGTATACCGTCGCTGGGGTCGGGGCCCGCCTCCGCGCTCCCGCGATTGGCCGGCACCGGAGTCTCCAGATACTCGTACAGCGTCGACAGGTACAGGTTGTCCTCGTACATGCCGCCGATGGCCGACAGGCTCGCCGACACCGCCGCCTGTCCCTGGCGGAACAGCATCAGGTACATCGTCATCTGGCCCAGGGTGATGCGCCCGACGATCGTGGTCATCGCGATCCAACCGTACGCCAAATACAGCGTCGCGGTGCCGATCAGGCCGAGCACGAACCCCCAGCCGTCGCGGCGGATGGCGAGGTCCCGGTCGGCACTGTAGAGCGTGCGGAAGATGTTGCGATAGCGATCCAGCAGCAAGGGGCCGAGGCCGTAGAGTTTGACCTCCTTGGCGTGGTCCTCGCGCGCCAGCACGGTCTCCAGGTACATCTGCATCCGGGTCTCGGGTGAGCGCCAGCGGAACAGCTTGAAGGCATCGCCGGAGAACCGCGTCTCGGCCAGGAATGCCGGTAAACCTGCCAGCAGCAGGACCAGGACGGCCCACGGTGAAAAGGCCGCGAGCAGGACGCCATAGCTGACCAGCGAAATGGCGTTCTGGACCAGCCCGAAGGTCCGGGTGACCAGCGACAGCGGCCGCGATGAAGCTTCGCGGCGGGCGCGGGTCAGCTTGTCGTAGAACTCCGAATCCTCGAAGTGCGCCAATTGCAGGGTCAGCGCCTTCTCCAGGATCATCACGTTGACCCGCTGGCCCAGTTGCGCACGCAATAACGACTGCGACAACGACAGGCCCCGCTGGGTGCCGGTCAGGCCCATAACCAGTGCCGCTTCCACCGCGATCAGCACGAACACCGGCGCCAGTACCAGCGGCTCCCCGGCGGATACCGCGCCGCTGGCGGCGACCACCGCATCGATGATCAGCGCGCCGACATAAGCCACGGCGGCAGGCAGCAGGCCGGCGACCAGGGTCAGCAGGCCCAGCGCCACGGTCAGCAGGCGGCTGGTACTCCAGACCAGCTCCAGGGCGCGCCCGCTGAAACGGAACACACCGAGGAAACTGCTGGTCAGGTCGCTCGCGCTGGTGTCGGAGGAGGGAGGTATGGAAGGAGGCAAGGAGGCGTTGTCCAGGCGGATGCGGAATTGTCGATATGGGGACGGTTACCCGCATCCTCAAACCGCCGACATGGTCGGCCGTATTCAAGTACTTACGCAGTTACGACCCTGGTTCTTGGCTCGATACAGCGCGTTGTCAGCGGAGTTGAGCCAGGCACGCAGGTCCGCATCCACGGTGGGGAAGGGGGCCAGGCCGATGCTGATGGTCGGGCGCAGGTCGGGGTAGTCGGGCAGCTGCAGGGCTTCGACGGCAACGCGAAAACGCTCGGCAACCTGGCCGGCTTCGTGCTCTGAGGTATCCGGTAACAGTACCGCGAACTCGTCGCCCCCGATCCGGCCAACGCGATCGTGGGGGCGTAGCGTCTTGCGCAGCCGGTCGGCCACCTGGCGCAGGACCTCGTCGCCGGCACCGTGGCCGTGCAGGTCGTTGACTTGCTTGAAATGGTCGATGTCGATCAACAGGATGCAGGCGTGCCCGTCGGTTTCCGGGTGGCTGGACAGCAACCGTTCCGCCTGCTCCTCCCAATCGCCGCGCCGCGACAGGCCGGTGAGCGTGTCGATGCGGCGTATCTGGTCCAGCACGGAGTTTTGCTGGCTGATCTTGCGGATCAATTTGTTGCTGCCCCAACTGACCGCGATGGTGTGGATCAACAACACCGGCAAGCAGGCGACAAGCACGCTCATGGTGGTGGTCGGCGTAAACGCGGCGCCAGTGAGCACGGTGGTGGCCGCCAGCGCCAGCAGCAACCCGGGCATCGATCGGATCCACAGGCCCGGGATCCCGGTGCTGATTTTATCGACCGTGGCAAGGGTGATGATCAGCACGCTGGGCAACAGGTTGAAGTGCATCAGCGGTGCCAGTGCTCCGGCGATGGCGGAATCGATCAGCAGGTTGCGCGTTTCGGCGCGGGCGGGGTCGGCGCTGGACACGGCCATCCGGTAGGCCAGGTGCGGCCACACCAGCGCGCTGAATGCCACGAATGCCCAAGCGCCCGGCGATGCCTTCAGCTGATGGAGCACAGCCGCCACGGCCAGCCCGCTCAGCCCCATGCCCAGTATCCGGAAGGGGTATATACGCCGGGCCAGGAGCAGGCGCTTCCGTTTTGCGTGGCCTGTCATCGAGCGCCTGCATGCCCCGCGCGTCCGCCATGGCGAATGCGGTGGCGCCGGTGACCATGCGTGACAGGTAAGCCATTCAAGACGTCGCCCCCCCAGAGCCTCGGTTGCGTTGAATCATACCCGTGGGTGGTGGGTAGCGAGATGACGGCCTGCCTTGCTGCGCGCTCACGCAGGCCGCCACCGGAGCGGGATATGATTGGCGACACTTTCGTGCACCGCGGTTTGGAGGCTCCCATGGCAACCGGATGGGCTGGCGATGGCGCCGTACAGGACCAGATCGATGCGACCGTCGAAGACGCCGTCAAGCGGGCGCGCAGCAAGCTGGCAAAGGGGCCGGGCTTGACCCATTGCGAGGAATGCGATTGCGTCATTCCGGAGGCGCGGCGGATGGCGGTCCCGGGCGTGCGGCTGTGCATAACGTGCCAGGAAGCGCTGGACCAGGAGCAGTCGGGCGCCGGATACAACCGGCGCGGCAGCAAGGACAGCCAGCTACGTTGAACGCTATCAGACGCCGTGGGCCGGCGATGGCTTGACTCGCAGGCAATCGAGGTGGGTCAGGTACAAACGCAGGTCGAATTCGAGCTGGTGGTAGTCCGGTGCCATGTGGGTGCATAGCTGGTAGAAGGGCTTGTTGTGGTCGCGTTCTTTCAGGTGCGCCAGCTCGTGCACCACGATCATCTTGAGGAACTCCGCGGGCGCGTCACGGAACACCGTCGCGACACGGATCTCACGGCTGGCCTTGAGCTTGCTCCCCTGCACCCGCGACACCGTGGTGTGGGTGCCCAACGCGTGCCGCACTACCTGCAACTTGTTGTCGTACACGACTTTGTTGAGCGGTTCGGTCTTGCGCAGGTAACGCTCCTTGATGGCGACGGTGTACTCGTACAGCGCCTTGTCGTTGCGCACGTCGTGCAGTTGGCCGTACTTGTCATGCAACCACCCGCCCAGACGGTCACGGGCGATCAGCTCGCGCACTTGCGCCAGAACGTTCTCGTTGTAGCCGGTCAGGTATTTCAGCGTGGCCATGGCTGGCACGATACGGCAGTCTTTGCGCTAAAGTCGGGGCACCGATTGCCCATGTGGATCCCGATGTCGAACAACAAAGCCAACGCTTCCAGCGAGGCACTGGACCGCATCGTCGCCCAGGCCCGGCGCGACGCGGAACAGCGCGGCAAAGGGTATCGCGAGCGTGCGCTGAAGATGTACCCGTGGATTTGCGGCCGCTGCGCGCGGGAGTTCACCCGCACCAACCTGTCGGAACTGACGGTGCACCATCGCAACCACGACCACGACTACAACCCGCCCGACGGCAGCAATTGGGAATTGCTGTGCGTCTATTGCCACGACAACGAGCATTCGCGCTACGTGGATTACACCGGCGGCAGTGCGCTGGATGCCGAGGATAAGCAGCCAGCGGCAACCGGTAATCCGTTTGCCAACCTCAAGTCGTTGCTGAAGCGCGAATAGTCGTGAACTTGAAATTATCCGAACAGATCGTCCTGGTAACCGGTGCAGGCCGGGGGCTTGGCAGTGCGATTGCGTGCGCGTTCGCCGCTGAAGGTGCGAAGGTGGTGGTCAATTACCGCGCCAGTCGCGAGGCGGCCGAAACGCTGTGCCGCCAGATCGGTACCGGGCGTGCGCTGGCGTTGCAGGCCGATGTCACCGATGCCGCGCAGGTGGCGGCAATGGTCGCGGCGGCGCGTGGGCATTTCGGCGGGCCGGTCACCACCGTGGTCAACAACGCGCTGGCGGATTTCTCGTTCAATGGCGATGCCCGCGCGAATGCGGAGCAGATCGACTGGCAACAGTTCTCGGCGCAGTTCGAGGGCAGCGTGCGTGGCGCGCTCAACATCATCCAGGCCGCCATCCCCGGCATGCGCGAGCGAGGCTTCGGGCGGGTGATCAATATTGGCACCAACCTGTTCCAGAATCCGGTGGTGCCGTATCACGATTACACCGCTGCCAAGGCCGCGTTGTTGTCGCTGACGCGCACGATGGCGGCCGATCTCGGCCCGGCCGGAATCACCGTCAATATGCTGTCCGGCGGCCTGTTGCGGACCACCGATGCCAGCGCCGCGACGCCCGAGGCAGTGTTCGACCTGATCGCGGCCAGTACTCCGCTGCAAAGCGTGACCACGCCGGCCGAGTTCGCCGATGCGGTGCTGTTTTTCGCATCCCCGTGGTCGCGCGCCGTGACCGGCCAGAACCTTGTCGTCGACGGTGGGCTGGTCAAGGACTGAGCATCGCTACCGGCTCCCGGATCAGACTGTGTCGATGACGGTCAACGGGATTTCGCGGTCATAACGGTGCGCATAGGCCTTCCGTTCGCTGCGGCAATAACCGCTGCCCATGGTGAACTTGCGGCAGATGGCCGGACGTTGCTCATAGATGCTGCAGCACATGCGGTTCTGGTCGACCGCGACGCACCAGCCGTCCTCGTCGCGCGCCATCACTTCCAACCCGCGCTCGGTGCGCTCCACCAGGTGACGCGGCACGTTGTCCTCGGGCATGACCACGACCGTCAACCGGCAGCACACCGCGTCGCAGTGGTCGCAGGAGACCGTCGGGTCGACCACGTGGTCGTCATCGTGGTCGTCATCGTGGTCGTCATCGTGGTCGTCGGAGTGACCGTTGGTGTGTAGCGGGGAACTCATTGCCTGCTCACGGTAGAAGTGGGGATCGGGTGGAAGGCGGGTACCGCGTCGCGGTGGTAATGCAGCAGGCGACCACGGAATGGCGGCAGGTCGTCGTCGTTCATCGGTCCGCGGGTCTCGGTCACCACGAAGCCCTGTACCGCCAAGGCGCGGGTGAATGGTGCGCTGTTGCCGCGGCCGGGGTCGGTGATCAGGACCTCGGCCTGCTCATTGGCGTGGCGCCCGACCAGGGCCGCCAGCAGTTCAGCGTGGGTGCGCTCGTAAAGCACGTCGCTGCCGATGATCAGGTCGAACCGGCCCAGGGTGGGCAACGGCACGGCCCAGCGCAGTTTTCGGTACGGGACCGAGGGCAATGCGTTGAGGGCGGAGTTGTACGCCAGGAAGGGCTCGGCCAATGGGTGGATATCGCTGGCGACGACATCCGCGTCGCGTCTTTGCAGCACCAGGCTTGCCAGGCCAAGTCCACAGCCGATCTCGAGAATGCGTTTGCCTTCGATGTCGAAATCACTCATCGCGTTGGCCAGCAATCGGCCCGCGGGCCAGATCTGACCGAACAGGCACCATTGGGCCGACGAGATGCCAAGCCTTTCGGCGCGGCCATCCGGATCCGAGAACTGCTGGCGATCGCTGAGTGAGCGGATGCGATAGTCATGCCCACCCAGGCGCAGGTGCTGCTGGCGAGTGGTATAGCCGGGCATCGGAAGCCTCCGGGAAAAGCGTCACCGCTGAAGCTGGGTGATGGCGCATGGAGGGGCGGTCCGGGGATTGGAGCGGGCCGCGAGAGGAGCTGTTGACGAGGACGTACCGGGACATGCTACGCGTTGGTGGGGGCAACAGTGCATGGCACGCCGTCGGTCGGGGTTCCGGTTCAGCGATGGAACCGCCGGCAGGGCGGCGCAGCACCCGTTGGTGGCCATCCGCGACGGTCTATAATCCGGTGCCCGCTCAACGACTCTCCTGGACGGACTCATGCCCGATATTCCCGCGTGCAGCCAATGTGGCCTGGAAAACACCTACCCCGATGGTGACAATTACGTCTGCGCCGATTGCGCCCATGAATGGCCGATTGCCGGGGGTGCCGCAGCCGGCGACGCCGTCGTGGTCAGGGATGCCAACGGCAATGTCCTCAGCCAAGGCGATACGGTCACGGTGATCAAGGACTTGAAGGTGAAGGGTTCGTCGATCCCGCTCAAGCAGGGCACCGTCATCCGCAACATCCGACTGGTGGAAGGCGATGCCGAGAACATCGAAGGCAGCTCCGACAAGATCAAGGGCCTGGTGCTGAAAACCTGCTTCCTGAAGAAAGCCTGACGCCAAAATCGCGCTAGCATTGCGGTCATGCGCAGCCATGGCCGATCCGGATATCCTCGCTCCCCAGACCCGGGCCCGGTTGAAACGAGTGCGTCGGAGGAGCTCGCCAACGCGCTGACCCACGGCCTGGGTGCGACAGCGGCGCTTGCCGGTGGAGCGGTCCTGATCACTTTGGCCGCGTTGCACGGCAGTCGCTGGCAACTGGCCGGTGCGATCGTGTTCGGCATTTCGTTGCTGCTGCTGTACCTGGCCTCGACCCTGTACCACTCGGTGCGCCATCCGGTGCTCAAGTCGCGGTTGAAGGTCGTCGACCACTGTGCGATCTACCTGCTGATTGCCGGCACCTATACGCCATTCACCCTGATTGGCCTGCGCGGACCGTGGGGCTGGTGGATGTTTGCCACCATCTGGACGCTGGCCGTGGCCGGGGTGGTGTTCAAACTGTTCTTCACCGGCCGCTTCAAGCGCCTGTCCACGATGATCTACATCGGCATGGGCTGGCTGGTCGTGGTGGCGGCCAAGCCGATGTGGAATGCCCTGGACGGCTGGACGCTGGGCTGGTTGCTGGCCGGCGGCATTTCCTACACCGCCGGCACGTTCTTCTACCATCGCCCGACGCTGCGCTACTCGCATGCGATCTGGCACATGTTCGTGCTCGGCGGCAGCCTGTGTCACTACGTCGCGGTAATGGCCCACGTAGTCTGAGCGACACGTAGTCTGAGCGACACGTAGTCTGAGCGACACGTAGTCTGAGCGACACGTAGTCTGGGCTGGCGCCGTCACGGCGCGCTGCCGAACCGGAGACCCACGATGCTTTGGGAAGGATTGACCGCAACGCGGGACCTGGGCCGGGTGTATGAGCTCGCCTCTATCCTGGTCCGTTACGGCTTTGGCGACATGGTTCGCCGGTTGGGCCTGGCCAATTTGCTGGCCGGTGCGGGCCGGGTGCTGCCGCTGGGCCGTGTCGAGGCCGCGGTGGCGCTGCCGGCGCCGGTTCGGGTGCGGCGAGCGCTGGAGGAAATGGGTCCGAGCTTCGTCAAGATGGGCCAGATCCTGGCTACCCGCGTGGATCTGTTCGCCCCGGAATGGATTGCCGAGTTCGGCAAGCTCCAGAGCCAGGCACCGGCAGCGTCGCCGGAGGCGATCCGCAAACAGCTGTTGGAAGACCTTGGTGCGCCGCCGGAAGAGGTGTTCCTGCAGTTCGATCCAGCCCCGTTGGCCGCCGCGTCGATCGCCCAGGTTCATCGTGCGCGCCTGCATGACGGCACCGAGGTGGTGGTCAAGGTACGTCGACCGGGCATTCGCCCGACGGTCGAGGCCGACCTGCGTTTGCTGCAGCGCGCCGCGCAGGCGATCGAGGCGCGATTCCCGGAGCTGCGCCAGTTCCAGCCGACCGGGATGGTCCGTCAGTTCAAGGCATCGCTGACTCGCGAGCTGGACCTGGCCGCCGAGTGCCGTCACGCCGAACGGATTGCGGCCAGCTTCATCGATAACGACCAGATCGTGGTGCCGCGAGTGCATTGGGACTACACCGGCCCGCGGATGAACGTGCAGGATTTCGTCGACGGCATTCCAGTCTCGGATCTGGCGATGTTGGACGCGGCGGGCCTGGATTGCGGCCTGGTCGCCCGTCGCGGCGCCCAGGCGGTACTGAAGATGATGTTCGAGGACGGCTTCTTTCATGCCGATCCGCATGCCGGCAACGTGTTCGTGCTGCCCGGCAACCGCATTGGGCTGATTGACTACGGCATGGTTGGGCGGTTATCCGACTCCAGGCGCGCGCAGGTGGTCGGGTTGCTGGATGCGCTGGTCCGGCGTGACTCGGAGCGGGTGACCGACATGTTGCTGGAGTGGAGCAGCGCAGTGCAGCTGGATGAGGCCCAGTTGGCCCAGGATATTGACGGGCTTGTTGACCATTACCACGGCGTACCGCTGGGTCAGCTTGACCTGGTGGCGATGCTGATGGAGGTCACGGCGTTGCTGCGCGCCAACCAGTTGGTGTTGCCGGCCGACCTGGCGTTGATGATCAAGGTGTTTGTCACCCTGGAAGGGATGGGGCGCAAACTGGACCCGGATTTCGACATGGCCGGTGAGGCAGAACCCTTCCTGCGTCGGGCGATGCTGGCGCGTTACGCACCGGGGGCGGTCGCACGCGACGGGTTGCGGGTGTTATCCGATACTGCCGGCATCCTGTCGGTGCTGCCACGTGATCTTCGCCGCCTGCTGCGTACCGCGCGCGGCGGCAATCTCAAGCTGAGGCTGGATGTCGATCACCTGCAGCGGTTCGGTACCCAGATCGACCATTCCGCCAACCGGCTGACCGTGGGCGTGGTGCTGGCGGCATTGATCATCGGCTCGTCGATCGCGCTGACCGTGGATGCGGGCCCCACTTTGCTCGGGCTGCCGGCATTCGGCTTGCTGGGTTTTCTCGGTGCGGCGATTGCCGGTGCCTGGCTGGTGTTGTCGATCTGGCGGAGCGGGGGCGGCAAGTAATCAGCCAACGCGTGGATGGCCAACGCTTGGTTCGTTGATGCAGCGCCCGTCACGGCGATGGCATTGGAGCGGCGGTTCCGGACGCGTAATACGGGAACTGGGCGAAGATGGCGTTGATCGCACGGTCGGCGGCCATGATGCGGTCGGGTGCGGTTTTCTGCGTCACCCTGCCGATGGCGTCGCCGGTCCAGACCAGCCGGTTCTGGTCGGCGTCCACCAGGTCGACCGTCAGCGTGCCCTCGGTGTACTGGTTGACCCGGGTCTCGTCGTACCACACCGGCATGGCCACGTAGGAACGCGCGCGGTAGCTGTAGAACCAGCGCACATCAGAGCGGGGGACGTCGTATACCGACGTGCGCTCTCGGATCACTCCCTGGAAATTCACCCGCAGGTCGGGGTCTGCCGGGTCGAAGCGATAACCACGCGCTTCCATCTCGCGGCGGATGCTGGTCTTGATCTGCGCAGAGAGATAGGAGCTGTAGCCAGAGGCCTCCATTGCCAGCGGTTCGTAGAATGCGTACGTCTGGTAACCGGCGAAGTTGGCTTCCGGGTCAAGGTCGGTCCGCACCCGGGGTCCGGTGGAACAGGCGACCAGGGTAAACAGGGCAAGCGCGACAGCCAGCCCGCGAGCGGTGCGCTGGAAGCATTTTTTCACGGTGCGCCCTTACTGGTGTGGGGTGTCGTCGACGCTAGCATCCGGCGCGGACAATGACGTGAATACCCGTCGCCGCCCTCGCGCGGGGTCACGCGTCTCAGGGGACGACGGCGGTCCAGTCCGCGGACGCGAACTTGTCCCTGGCAAGGACGGTGGCGCGGTCCAGTTCGTCGGCGCTCAGGGTGTCCGGGCGCAATCCATGGCTGCGCTGGAAGGTCTGGACCATTCGCTCGATCACCGCCTCGCGGCTCAGGCCGGTCTGGCTGCGCAGCGGGTCGACCCGCTTGGCCGCGCTCGTCGTGCCCTTGTCGGACAGCTTCTCGCGGCCGATCCGCAGCACTTCCAGCATTTTTGTGGCATCGATGTCGTAGGCCATGGTGACGTGGTGAAGCACGGCATTGCCGCGCCGTGCCTGGGCGGCGCCCGCGATTTTTCCGCCGGGCGAGGTGATGTCGTTGAGTGGCTGGTAGCTGGCGCGGATGCCGAGTTCGCCCAGCGCCTCGATGACCCAGGCGTCCATGAGCTGGTAGGACTGCTGGAATGACAGCCCCTCCACCAGCGCCAGCGGCGCGCAGATCGAGTAGGTGATGGTGTTGCCCGGCTCGATGAACATCGCGCCACCGCCACTGATCCGGCGGACCACCTCAATGCCATGACGGCCGGCTGCTTCGGCGTCAACCTCGTTGCGCAGCGACTGGAAGCGGCCGATGACCACGGCCGGGCTCGCCCATTCCCACACCCGCAGGGTCGGCGGACGTCGGCCGGCAGACACCTCCGTGGTCAGCACCTCGTCCAGTGCCATGTGCATGGCGGGTGATTGCGCGTCGGTATGGATCAACTGCCAGTCATATTCGCGCCAGGACGAGCCACTCATGGGCGGGCTCCGGCGTTGAGTGCCCGGGTCACGGCCATGGCGACGCCTTCCGGGGTGATGCCGTACAGACTGACGTCGGGGCCCAGCGCTGCTTCCACCGCACCGGCGATCGCGGCGGTGCCGCTGTCGGCATGCAAGCCGCATAGCGCGGTATTGATCGACTCCAGCGCAGAGTCCGGTTCCAGGAAGAAGTCGCCGCTGACCTGGACCTTCGCCAGACGCCCGTCTGCAGTTTCCAGGTCGACTACCACCAGCTTGCCGCCGGGCACCTTGTATTCGCCATGCATGTGAGTTGGCTCCCTTGGATTGGTCCGGTCGTCAGCGACGACTGTGTCGGTATACATGTTGGGGGCCGTGCGGGTTACTGACAATGACATGGGTCAGGGCGGCATGGATCCGCCACACGCGCACTATGTCCCGGTCTCGGCGACAATCGGCATCTGCGCCGTTATCGGACGCATCCACTGCGAGGCTTCGGTCGCGCGATGAACTCCTCTTTTATCCGACCAGGTACTTATGCCAGATTCCAGGCTCCGAGCTTTCTTCGCTTCGCTGCTCTCCCTCGGTCTGGTCAGCCAGATCGTCATTGGCCTGGTTGCCGGAACCCTGCTGGCGCTGGTGTCTCCCTCGGCGGCGGCCTCGGTTGGTCTGTTGGGCTCGGTGTTCATCTCCGCCCTGAAAGCCGTGGCTCCGGTGTTGGTGCTGGTACTGGTGGCCGCGTCGATCGCCAACCATCGTCATGGCCAGCGCACCCACATCAAGCCGATCCTGGTGCTGTACCTGGTGGGCACGTTGGCTGCTGCGCTGGTGGCGGTGTCGGCAAGCTTCGTGTTTCCGACCGTGCTGCAACTGTCCGGCGTCGGCATGAGTGACTTGACCCCGCCCGATGGCATCGTGGAAGTACTCCAGACCCTGTTGCTGCAGATCGTCGACAATCCGGTCAACGCGTTGGTGACCGGCAATTTCATCGGCATCCTGGCGTGGGCGGTCGGCTTGGGCATTGCGCTGCGCCATGCGGCCGACAGTACCCGGCAGATGGTCGGAGACCTGTCCAATGCGGTTACCTGGCTGGTCCGGCTGGTGATCCGGCTGGCGCCACTGGGCATCTTCGGACTGGTGGCTTCGACGCTTGCCGAGGCCGGGCTTTCGGTATTGCTGGACTATCTGCATCTGTTGCTGGTGTTGATCGGTTGCATGTTGTTCGTCGCACTGGTCGCCAACCCGCTGATCGTGTTCGCGATCACCCGGCGCAATCCGTACCCGCTGGTGTTCACCTGCCTGCGTGAAAGCGGGATCACCGCGTTCTTCACCCGCAGCTCGGCGGCCAACATCCCGATCAACATGGAACTGTGCCGCAAGCTGGGGCTGCACAAGGAGACCTATTCGGTATCCATCCCGATCGGCGCAACCATCAACATGGCCGGCGCGGCCATCACCATTACCGTGCTGACGATGGCTGCGGTGCACACTTTGGGCATTTCCCTGGATCTGCCTACCGCGTTGTTGCTCAGCGTGGTGGCGGCGATTGCCGCGTGTGGTGCCTCCGGCGTGCCGGGTGGCTCGCTGCTGCTGATTCCGCTGGCCTGCGGATTGTTCGGGATATCGACTGATATCGCGATGCAGGTGGTTGCGATCGGCTTCATCGTCGGGGTGGTCCAGGACTCGGCGGAAACAGCATTGAACTCATCCACCGACGTGCTGTTTACCGCAGCAGCGTGCCGGGCCGCCGCGGATACCGTTGATGTCCGCGCTTGACATGTGCGCGCTTGACATGAATCAGGGTATTGGCCGGGAGACTCGCTAACGTGTTGGCAATCATCCAGGAGTACCCATCATGAATATTCGAGAATTTGCCGTCGCAGTGGCGGTCGTTTCCCTGATGCTTGGCAGCGCCGGTTGCAGCGACGGTGCCGACGTCGATCCGTCGGCGCACGTCACTGCCGACGAGGTTGCTGCCAGCGCCACGCCGGATGCGACATCTGCCCACGAGCAAGCGGCCGAGCATGCCGACCACGATCAAGCTGCACCGGTCCTGGCCGAAGGACAACGCTGGGAAACCGATGCGCCGCTGCGGGCAGCGATGACCCGGATCCACGATGCCGTCGCGCTTAACCTTCCGGCCTACCACCAGGGCCGTCTGCAGGTGGAAGACGCCGACGCGCTGGCGATCGGGGTCGAGAACGACATCGACTACATGTTTGCCAACTGCAAGCTCAGCCCGGAGCCCGATGCGGCATTGCATGTCCTGATCGGACGCATGATGGGCGCGCTCGAGGCGTTGAAGACCGACCCGGCTTCCAGCGAAGGGATGCCGCAACTGGTCGCGGTCGTCAACGACTATCAGACGACGTTCGACCACGAAGGCTTCCAGCCGCTGACCCACGACTGAGTCGTCCACCTCGCCGGGCAAGCCCACACCGCCGCATTTTACCGACGCCCTACAGGGGCGTTTTCTATGGGCTGCAGCCTTTGCCAGAACTGGTTTTCCAGCAAACATACGGCGGCGTTTGGTTTAGCTTGACCCAAGTCATGGAGCGAGTCGCCCGCGCCTCCTATCTTGGACCCCAGCAGCGGCAGATTTTTTATAACTGGAAGGAAGTCCACGATGAAAGAGCTTGTGTTGTTGTTTGCGCTGGCAGGAGCTGCGGGATTCGTACCCCAGGCGATTGCCGCCCATGAATCGGTTACGCCAGTGGCAGATGTCAACTACACCCTGAGGACGCAGATCCATGACGGCCAGTTGGTCTTTGTTGGTGATGGCGGTGCAATCAAAGGGCAGATCAACCCCGACTTGAAGGTGGCCGAAGGCGCGGTAGTGGCGATCACCGTGATCAATGGCGACGGTGCAATGCATGACGTTGCCGTCCCCGAGTTCGGCGCCCAGTCCGACAGCCTGGTGGGGGTGGGTTCGGCGACCACCATCGTGTTCCGCGCCACCAGGGCCGGCACGTTCGAGTACGTGTGCACGATTCCGGGGCACCGGGCGGCGGGCATGTTCGGCAAGCTGATCGTGGGCGACGTGGCCGAGGTGGTGAGCACTGCCACGGACGTGGCCAAGGACCCGCACCAGGTCGGTGAGCCGGTCGGCGACCGCGCGCCCAAACATGTCAATTACGATCTGCTGACCACCGAACTGGAAGGCAAGCTGTCCGATGGCAGCAGCTATCGCTACTGGACCTTCGACAACACCGTGCCCGGGCCGATGCTGCGTATCCGCCAGGGCGACACGGTGACCATCAACCTGAAGAACGCCGAGGACAGCATCAACATCCACTCGGTCGACTTCCACTCCGTGACCGGGCCTGGTGGCGGCGCGGCGGTAACCCAGGTGGCTCCGGGGCAGACCAAGAGTTTCACTTTCAAGGCGTTGCATCCGGGGTTGTTTGTCTACCACTGCGCCACGCCGATGATTGCCCAGCACATCTCCAACGGCATGTACGGCATGGTGCTGGTCGAGCCTGAAGGTGGCTTGCCCGAGGTCGACAAGGAGTTCTACGTGATGCAGGGCGAGCTCTACACCGCGCAGAAGCACGGCTCGTCCGGCCTGCAGGAGTTCTCGCTGGAGAAGTTGCTGGATGAAAAACCCGAGCACCTGATGTTCAACGGCAGCATGGACGCGCTGACCAAGACCTTCAACATGGAAGCCGAGGTGGGCGAGACGGTGCGCATGTTCTTCGGCGTCGGCGGTCCCAACCTGACCTCCAGCTTCCACCTGATCGGCGAGGTCTTCGACCGGGTCTACAACCTGGCGTCGTTCACCAGCCCGCCGCTGACCGACGTGCAGACCACGATCGTGCCGCCGGGCGGGGCGACGATGGTCGAGTTCAAGGTGGATTATCCGGGCCGTTACATACTGGTCGACCACGCGCTGTCGCGGACCGAGAAGGGCCTGATCGGGTTCCTGAACGTCAACGGTGACGCGGACCCGGCGATCTTCCAGTCCAACGAAGCGATCGATCATTCCTCCGGTCACTGACCAACGCAGCGTCCGCCATGCCTGAACGCCAGGCGGATGCAACAAACCAGGCCAGGTCCGCAGCGATGCGGATCTGGCTTTTTCATGGTTTTGCGTGATAGCCTCGCCGGCGAAGGGGAGTAGCTCCCAATCGCTGTCGCCGTCATTACGGGCATTTGCTCCGGTGCAGCAGCAAACCGTCAGCGGTTTGTGAGCAAGACCTTCGCCATCCATGGCGAAGGTGCATCCATCCGATGCATTTCCGATCGTGGTTTTTCATACCTCGCTGGAACATTTGGAAATCATCATGGAACTGCTCGCCAACCCGGAAATCTGGGTCGCACTGCTGACACTGACGGCGCTGGAGCTCGTGCTCGGCATCGACAACATCATCTTCATCTCGATCCTGGCCGGGAAACTGCCCGTCGAGCAGCGCGCCATGGGGCGTCGCATCGGCATCCTCGGGGCGGCGGTGACGCGTCTGATGTTGCTGTTTGCGATTGTATGGATCGTCGGACTGACCGCACCGCTGTTCTCGGTGTTCGATCATGTTTTCTCGTGGCGGGACATGATCCTGATCGGCGGTGGCCTGTTCCTGATCGCCAAGGCCACGCACGAGATCCATCAGAAGCTGGAGGGCGCAACCGAGCAGGTGGCGACGGGCGCGGCAACCGCGACCTTCGGGGCGGTCATCGTGCAGATCATGGTGCTCGATATCGTGTTCTCGCTGGATTCCATCATCACGGCGGTGGGGATGGTCGACGAGCGCTGGGTGATGGTGACCGCCATCGTCATCTCGATTGGCTTCATGCTGGCGTTTGCCCGGCCGATCGGGGAGTTCGTCGAGCGCCACCCCACGGTCAAGATACTGGCGCTGGCCTTCCTGATAATGGTCGGCCTGGTACTCGTCGCCGACGGGTTTGGCCAACACATTCCCAAGGGTTACATCTATGTCGCGATGGCGTTCTCGGTGTTCGTGGAGATGATCAACCTGTGGATCCGGCGGCGCAGCAAGGAGCAGGCCGCACCGGTGGAGTTGCACGAAAAATACACCAAGGGCGATTGAGCCACGGGTGGTGACGGGTCGAGGCGCGTGCTACGGCTTCGTCGGGCAAGGGTCACCATATAGCTCTGCGATGCAGGCGTGTTGTGGCAGATCACCGTTGCCGAGCAGGAACTTTTGCAACTCTGTTTCCCTTGATTTTCCGGTGAGCCCCTGGTTATCCATCTGTTGGAGCTTCGCCAGAAACCTGGAGACGGTCTGAGTGGCCGCGCTCATTTGCGAGGTCAACGTGCTGGTCCGTATCTGATAATCCGCAGTCGACGGCAGGATGATGCCCGGATCGACTCCCGCCGCGCTGAGGAGCTGCTTGATCCCGATCTCCCTTGCCAGCCACCGGGCCGATTTGATGACGAGCAGGCCCGCCAGCCAGAGTGCGGAATTGCCGTAGGCCTCGATCTCGAAACGCATCATCTGCTCATAGGAAGCGGGGTATCCACCAGTTTTGCGGAACTGGATGATGTGCCGCCCCTCATGCTGCAGAAGGACATAAAAGAGCCCTTCGGAATATCGGCGCGGAAGCGGAATGCGAGGGCCTACGAACTTCATGTAAATGTCGGTGCCGGAGTTGGTCCAGGCCCCGAATGCGAACGCCCTCAGCTTCGGGTGCCAATTGATCTGCGCATACGGGAGGACTTTCACATTGGACATTTGCGACCCGTATAGCTTCACCAGTCGTTGCTGCTGCGCCTTGCTGGAGTTGCCTGTGATGATGGCTGCCGGTGTCGCCGGGGCCGCCGGAGTCAATGACGATGCGGCGGCACTCGAACTGCCAAGGACTGCGTTCGTCGAGGTGACGGCCCCAGGCGCAGCCGCTCGCTGCGAGACAACTACCGCCGGGTGATTCGTGACCGGATCGGGCATGTCGTCACCACCTAGCTCGCATCGGGTGGATTGAAAAGCGTGGCAGCCATGGTTGCTCTCGCTTCCGGGTCGGGTATCGCCCGCAAGGTGTCAAGCAGTAGCGTTTCGCGCTCGTTGTGAAGCGTCTTGGCCCGCGCCGCAGCTTCCTGTATTTCCATCGCAAAGCTGTCAAGGGCATCGGACTGACCAAGCAGGGCTTCGACGATGACGCTGTCGGTCCGCATCACGATTGTCTGTTCCGACAACAAGACCCCGTCCACTGGGTGCTCCGCATCGTCCTGGTTCAGGGGGCCTCGCTGGAACCGGTAGTAGCGCGTCTCTGTCGGCGGCGGAATCGGCCCCGGCTGGATCGCACTGACCGCGATCGTGTCGTTCGCTGAATCGTAATCGACCGCCTCCAGTACCCGAACCGGGACGTCCTGCGCATCGAACACGACACTGGCGACCTTGAGGATGCTGGTTGCGGTGTCGTCGATCTTCCCGGGCACCAGTACCTCGCTGAGCAGTGTTCGCAGACCCGCGACCGGCACTTCTCTCCATGTGCCGTCAAGACCGTTGGTGTAGCCGACGTGGATATCGGTCAGGTGCAACCTCGTGGTGTACTGCTGATTGAGTTCGCGAAACACGAAGTTCAGGACCCGACGCATGTTCACGTTGTTGATTTCACGCTCGATCAGTGACTCCATGCCGGTCTCTGTCTTCGTTTCGGCACTCGACGTCACCGTGAGCTCACGCTTTGAGGATGCCTCCTTCGCATGCTCGCCCAAGGCTTCGCTTGTCTGCCGGGCAAACTGCTCCCGCCCGGACTGATACTCGCCTGATGCCCCGGCCGAGACTGACGCCGACCCGAATCCCCATGATCCCGATGCCTCGGCCTGGACTTGCCAGGATTCAGTCTGGGCACGTGTTTTCTTGTCCGTCGTTTCGCTCTGAACCTTGGACGAGAACCGGTCTCTCGCCGACTGTTCGTGGGAATCGATGATGCTGGAGGACTGCTTGATACTCTCGGTTGTCGACTGCCAGGTCTTCAGCCGAATGGTTGTCGACTCTCCGGGCAGCAACGTAAATGTGCGGACTGTCCGCCCCATGCCGTAATCCCCAAGCACAAAGCTGATGGTGTACCGCTCGATGAGAAAGAGTCGAGGTTCCGGCTCCTGGTGGTACGGAGTCACGGTGGTGACACCCTTGCCAGCGCTGTTCTTGCCGGGAATAGCGACCTCCCCATGGGAAGCATGGTCGGCAAACTCCTGAATGAGCACGGCCGGATTTCCGAGTACGGGGTCAACGGCCCACATGTCGTCCCTGGATCCGCGCATCGGCGTTTCAGGCACTTCGCCCTGTGGTCGACTCATCGCGATCGAGCCACGTCCCAAGTACCGAGGTAGCAACGATACTGCCTCGTTGGCCTGGTCCCGGCCATATCCGATCGCAAGCAACCTGGACCGGAGAAAGCTCTGTGCCTTGCCCATCTCTACCTGGCCCGACTCGGAGACACCGGCGAGCTCGGCATACGACGGAGCTGGCTGACGAGTGATCCCCAGGAAATCCGTTTGCGGATCGAGTCCAAGGTCAAGCTGCATGATCCGGCTCCCGATATGGCTGCCGGGGAGCTGCAATGAGGAGTTGATGACGACAGTGGGCCCGGCTTCCGGGCCAAAAGTGATGGATTCAGGCATGGGGGTGCCTCCTCATGGGCGTGCGCGAGCGCCCGTTTCCACCCCCTTTTCCACCCCCTTTTCCATTCCGTACGCCAAGGCTGTTACCATTTACACAGCGTCATGTCAATTGAGCTCGCGTTCGACGAGTCAGTGCAGGCAGACAAATCCCCCCACTTCATGCCGCTGGCGCCCGCGTTCTGTGCGAGGACCGTTGGCATGTTGACCGACCGCTTCGGCGTGAGCTGTGCGGTCAACGGCGAACCGATTGCGTTTCAATAGACGCAGGATCCGAGCGGTCTCCCATTGGCCTGATTGCGGATTGGGTTCAGGCGTCCATAGCGTCCATACTGGACCCGTGCCTGGCAATCCTTCCAACCCGGTCCCGACGCCCACAAGCGACGACCCGCCGCCGTTGCTGCCCGAGCGTCCACTGCCGATGGATTGCTGTGACAGTGGCTGCGAGCGTTGTGTGTCCGATATCTACGCCGACGAAATGGATCACTACCAGGTCCTTCTTGCGGCTTGGCGCGCCCGCAACCCCGGACGTGATCCGGATGCCGGCTGAGCCACCAGGGCCTGCGCGTATCGCTCATGGCTCCGGAGGCGTGGCATCCTATTCAGCCATTCAATTTGAGCCCGGGCTGCCTTGGACCTGAATTCCATCATCACCGTGATCGACCTGATCGGCACGTTCGCGTTTGCCATCAGCGGTGCGACCCTCGGGGTACGCAACCGGCTGGACCTGTTTGGCGTACTGGTGCTGTCGTTCGCAGCGGCAGCCGCGGGCGGCATCACCCGTGACCTGATGATTGGTGCGACACCACCGGTCGCATTGACGAACTGGCATTACCTGGCGGTGAGTTGCCTGGCGGGTGTCGTCACTTTCTATCGTTATGCCGATATAGAACGGTTGCACAATCCGGTGCGGTTGTTCGACGCAGCCGGACTGGCGCTGTTTGCGGTGATCGGCACGATCAAGGCGTTGGATCACGGGCTGGGGCCGGTGGGCGCGGTGCTGTTGGGAATGCTCAGTGGCATCGGCGGGGGCATCTTGCGGGACGTGCTGGTGGCGCGCACGCCGGTGGTATTCCAATCCGATTTGTATGCGGTTGCCGCAATGATTGGCGCGATCGTGATTGTCGTCGGGGATTTCTTCGACCTGCCGCTGGTACCGGTGATGATCGTGTCCGCGGTGCTGTGCTTTGGGCTGCGCTACATGGCGATCCGCTACGACTGGCATCTGCCGGTAGCCCCGCAACGGGAACAATGATCCATGCAACTGCTATGTTTCGATTGGGGGCACGCTGGCGCGACGCACGCTGGGACGACGAAGGGTACGAAACGATGACGACGATGAATGCGCGGTTCCCGGCTTGGTGGCGATATCTCCCCGCCGCAGCGCTTCTGGTCGTGCTGTCTGGCTGTGCAACGGTTTCGCTGGGGTCCAAGGCGGGATACCCGGAGTACATGGCCGAGGCGGATGCTGCCGTTCGCGACGACTTGCCTGAACAGGCATTGCAGGCCTACCGACAGGCGGCTTTGGCCGACCCGGCGCGCAAGCAACCGTGGCAGCAGATTGCGCTGCTCCAGGCCCAGGCTGGGCAGCCCGAGGCGGCGCTGGTGGCCTGCCAGGAAGTGCTGCGCCGCGACCCGGCGGACCAGCAGGCCGGCGAGCTGTTCATCGACAGCGGTCTGGACATAGCGCAAGAGACCTTGCGCCGATTGCGCGCCACTGACGCCGCGCAGGTCGAGCCGCGGCGCAAACCGGCGGAAGCACTGCTGGCCCAGATAATCGAGGTGTTTGGCGAGCAGGCGATTCCCGCCGGGATACTCGACCAACATGCAAAAAAGGCGATAGAGGCGTACAGGAGCCGGTTGCCCCGACGCTCCGTCCCGCTTCCTGGTGAGCCGCTTCCCGAGCAGCCGGTTGCCGACCCGCTGGACGTGCTGGGAGTAAAATGAACCGTCCGGCACCGCCGCCCGCCGGTATGATGGCCGCATGTCAAAACTGCTGCTCAATCTGCGCCTGGTACTGGACGACGAGATCGAGGACGTGCGGGCGATGCTCGATGAGGCACGGATCGAGTACTACGAGACGCAGCCCAGTCGCTGGGGGATCTCGCATGGCGGTATATGGCTGAGTCAGGACGACGACCTGCCCAGGGCCAAGCGGCTGATGGCGGAGTATCAGGCCAAGCGGCAGGCGAACGCGCGCGCCGAACATGAAGCTGCCCAGCGTGACGGCACCGCCCAGACGTTCAAGGACGTGCTGCGCGAAGAGCCCGGCCGGGTGCTGTTGGCGGTCGTCGCTACTATCGTGTTGCTCGGGCTGGTGGCGCTACCGGCGATCCTGTTGCGCGGATAGCGCCTCGGCGGCGGGCTGCGGCGTTGCAGTCGCTTTCCAGCGTGGGTCGAACCACGGCAGCATCAGCTGGATCAACGGCCCGATTACCAGCATGTAGGCCACCGTGCCGATGCCAAACGTGCCGCCAAGCAGGAAGCCCGATACCAGCACGCTGCCTTCGATGATGGTGCGCACCAGGCGCACGGATCGGCCGGTCCGTCGTACCAGTCCGGTCATCAACCCGTCGCGCGGGCCGGGACCGAAGTGCGCCCCCAGGTAGGCGGCCGTCGCTGCGCCATTGAGCACGATGCCGCCGATCAGCAACGCCGTGCGCGATGCAAGCGAGGCTTCGAGCAGCCGGTCGCCAATCAGAGCATTGACGGCGTCGAACACCAGCCCGATCACGACCGCGTTGCACAGGGTGCCGACGCCCGGCATTTGGCGGATGGGGATCCACATCAACAACGTCGCGAAGCTGACCGCAATCGTTACCCGGCCCATCGGCCAGTCGCCCTGCAACGCGATGCCCTGGTGCAGCACGTCCCATGGCATCAGTCCAAGGTCGGACTGGAGCATCATCACCATCGACACCCCGTAGGCGAGCAACCCCAGGAACAACTGCAGTACGCGACGCGGCATTGGATGACCGAAAGACGACAAGGCCGTCGATTCTAGAGTGTCGCGGCCAACGCCGGGCGTGCATGAGTGGAACGCAGAGGTGAACCGGCTACCATCAAGACTTGCCCCTTGAGAGAATTCCGATGACGATTTCCATGCACGCAGCCTCCGTTCCCGTGTTCAAGCAGATGCTCGGCAGTCTTGCCGCGATCCTGGAGAAGGCCGAAGCCCACGCGTCCCAGCGCAAGATCGACCCGGCCGTGCTGCTGCAGGCACGCTTGTTTCCCGACATGCTGCCGCTGGTGCGCCAGGTGCAGATTGCCTGCGACTTCGCCAAGGGAGTCACCGCGCGGTTGGCCGGCGCCGAGGTGCCGGTCTATGACGACAACGAGCAAAGCATCGACCAGCTGCGGGCCTTGCTCGAGCGCACCATCGTTTTTGTCGACAGTTTTGATGCCGCGCGCTTTGACGGCAGTGAGACCCGCGAGATAGTGACCCGCCCCGGTACTGCGAAGGAGCGTCGCTTCAGTGGCCAGGACTATCTGTTGACCTATGGCCTGCCGCAGTTTTTCTTCCACGTGACCACGGCTTACGCGCTGCTGCGTCACAACGGACTGGAGATTGGCAAGCGCGATTACATGGGCGCGTACTGAGCCGCGGTCAGAAGCGATCGGTGACCGGCTGGTAGCGCCACTGGCCCACCGGCATCTTGTTCAGGCCGATCCGCCCGATCCGCAAACGGCGGGTCGCCACCACCTCAAGGCCGACCTGCGCGCACATGTCCCGCAGCTGCCCGGGGCGCACGTCCTTGATGGCGAAGCGCAGGCGGATCTCGTTCTGCCAGCTGACCTTGCATGGCCCCAGCACGCGTCCCTGGTAGCTCAGCCCACGCGCCAGGCGGCTCAGGGTGTACGGGCCGGCCTGGCCGCTGATCTCGACCAGGAACTCCTGCTCGAGCTTCGCGCCGTCTTCCTTCAGCCGTCGCAGGACGCGTGGATCCTGGCTCAGCACCACCAGGCCGCTGGCGTCGCTGTCCAGCGGCATCGATGGCGTCAGGTGCGAGAAATGACGCTGCAATACGCGGATGCCGCGACGGTGGTCACCCTCGACACGGCTGGACTCGATGATCAATGGGGCGCTGTCTTCAAACGCAACGCCCGCCGGCTTGTGCAGCAGCATCGTCGCCGGTTCGGCGGCTTCAAGTTGTGCGTCGGGATCCACTTCCACGCATTGCCCGGCCACCATGAACTGCGGCGACTCGACCACCTCGCCGTCCACCCGGACCCAACCCCCGGCAATGTACTGCTCGGCTTGCGCGCGTGAACATGCCGCCAACCCCGAGACCCGGCGCGACAAACGCTCGGATGACGGCGGGGCATCGTCCTGGGATGGGTCAGACATCGATGGAACCTGCATTCGGGCGGGCCAGTGTAGACGGGCCAGCGTAGATCCGCCGGCCCGGAATGACCGGGTTACGCCTCGGGCTCGGGTCGATAGGTTTTGCAGAAAACCTACATCGGCTCGGCATAGGGGGCGTCGGCCAACTCCTCACCGTCCGATTGGCCAGCGTCCTGTTGGGCAGCGGGGCGGGCTTGGCGCTCCGGTGCGGCCAGCTTGCCCAGGGAACTGGCCAGCAGCCGCTGCAGCTTGCCGGTCGCCCCGGTGATGGCCGCACGCATGGTATCGGCCTGGTGGGTGACGGCCATCGGCTGGCGGCCTTCCAGTCGCGCCTCCATCATGCATTGCTTGTCGGCGCTGCCGCCCTTGGCTGCATTGAGGTCGCTCAGGTGGACTTCGACCCGCGTGACCTGGGTGCTGAACCGGCCCAAGGCGTCGGTAACGACCCCTTCGACGTGGGCGGCGAGGGCATCATCGCCCTGGATGTTGTGGTCGGTATTGAGCTGGATCTTCATTCAGTCGTCTCCGGTGGGTTGGCGATGTCGTGCGCGTTGATACAAACGTGCAGGGCTGTGGACACGTTAGCGAGGGCAACATTTACAGGGTGAGAAGAAGTCGGAGCTCGCTTGCGGCGTGGTCGCGGTTAAAATTGGCGGATGATCCTGAATGTCGCCGCCTATCATTTCACCGCCGTTGACCAGCCCGACACCCTGGTCGACGAGCTGCGTACCCGCGCCGAGGACGGCAACCTGCGCGGCACGGTGCTGGTCGCGCCCGAGGGGATCAACCTGTTCCTGGCCGGCGCGGAGGCCTCGGTGCAGGTCTTTCTGGCGAAGCTGCGCGAAGATCCGCGTTTCGCGGACATGGTCGTGAAGTCCAGCCACAGCCACGCGCAGCCATTTGCGCGGCTGAAGGTCAAGCGCAAGGCGGAGATCATCAGCTTCCGTCGCGACAATGCCTCACCGTTGGCGGCCGGCCGCGCGCCGGTGGTGGCGCCGTCAGACCTCGCGCGCTGGATCGAGCAGGGCACCGACGATGCCGGCAAGCGGCTGGTGTTGCTGGATACCCGCAACCGCGAAGAGGTGGGTTACGGGACATTTGCCGGCGCAGTAACGCTGCCGATCGACAACTTCACCCAGTTGCCCCAAGCCCTTGAGCCACACCGCGACGGGTTGAGCGACGCCACCGTGGTCAGCTTCTGCACCGGAGGTATCCGTTGCGAGAAGGCCGCGCTGTGGCTGCGCGCCGACGGCATGGACAACCTGTTGCAGCTCGATGGCGGCATCCTGGGCTACTTCGAGCAGGTGGGCGGGGCGGGCTACGACGGCCATTGCTTCGTGTTCGATGAGCGGGTCGCGCTGGATCCGGCGTTGCAGCCGCTGGTCGAACCGGGGCACGCCGGGTAGGGAGTCATCGTCATTCCCGCGAAGGCGGGAATCCATGGACTTCAAACCGGTGATCTGACCGGGTTGGTTTGGCCCGGCCCGGCCGATTACATGCGATGCAAGCCGGTCGAGTTGGCGAGCGGGCAGTGGCGAGGTTGACCTTCCCATGGTGGGAAGCTGCAGAATAGTCCGCAAGCCAAGCTTCGGAGTCCGCATGTCACCCCCTGCGATCGATATGAATAACCCGCGCACCGTGCGCTTCGACGTCCTCGGGATGTCATGTGCGTCCTGCGTGGGCCGGGTCGAGAAAGCGCTGGCGAAGGTGCCGGGCGTGCAGGCGGCCAGCGTTAATCTGGCCACCGAAAGCGTGGAAATCCGGGCCGGGGACGACGTTCCGGTCACGACTCTGGTCGAAGCAGTACGCACCGCCGGTTACGAAGTCGCGGGCGAATCGGTCGATCTGGCGATCGAAGGCATGACCTGCGCGTCGTGCGCCGGCCGCGTCGAGAAGGCACTCGCGGCAGCGCCCGGCGTGCTGGAGGCCAACGTCAATCTGGCGACCGAGCGTGCCACCGTGCGTACGGTGGGCGGCCCCGATCCGGCCGTGTTGATCGCCGCGGTCACCCGGGCCGGCTACGCCGCGACGTTGCCGCAGGACGGGTCGACAGGCGACACCGCTACTTCGGCATCGGGCGGGACGGCGGCCGCAAACCCGCGTCGCTCGCGCGAGCTGCGCCACCTCATCATCGCGATCGTGCTGTCGGCGCCGTTGATGTTGCCGATGCTGGCGATGCCGTTCGGCCGCGACTGGATGCTGCCGGGCTGGTGGCAGTTCGCGCTGGCGACGCCGGTCCAGTTCTGGCTCGGCGCGCGCTTCTACCGCGCCAGTTGGGGCGCGCTGAAGGCACGGACCGGCAACATGGACCTGCTGGTCGCGCTCGGTACCAGCGCGGGCTACGGCCTGAGCGTGTTCCATCTGTTTGCCGACGCGGGCGGCAGCGGCCATCTGTATTTCGAGGCCTCGGCGGTGGTGATCACCCTGGTCCTGCTGGGCAAGTGGTTGGAGGCGCGGGCCAAGCGCCAGACCACCGAGGCGATCCGTGCGTTGCAGGCGCTGCGCCCGGCCACCGCGCGGGTGCTGCGCGACGGTGTGGAGCATCAGCTACCGCTGGCCGAGGTCGTCGTCGGCGATGAGGTCAGCGTGTTGCCGGGCGAGCGCATCCCGGTCGATGCCGAGATCCTCGAAGGCCGCAGCCACGCCGACGAGTCGTTGATCACCGGCGAGTCGTTGCCGGTGGCCAAGCAACCCGGTGAACGGGTGACCGGTGGTGCGATGAACGGCGAGGGCCGGCTGCGGCTGCGCACGCTCGCGGTCGGCGCGGAGACCGCGTTGGCCCGGATCATCCGGCTGGTCGAGGACGCGCAGGCGAAGAAGGCGCCGATCCAGCGCATGGTCGACAAGGTCAGCGCGGTGTTCGTGCCCGTAGTGGTCGGTGTTGCCGTGCTGACGTTGCTGGGCTGGGGCGTAGTGGGCGGTGACTGGAACGTGGCGATCCTCAATGCGGTCGCGGTGCTGGTGATCGCCTGTCCGTGCGCGCTCGGCCTGGCCACGCCGACCGCGATCATGGCCGGTACCGGCGTCGCCGCCCGCGCCGGCATCCTGATCAAGGATGCCGAAGTGTTGGAAACCGCGCGCGCGTTGCAGGTGATCGCCTTCGACAAAACCGGCACCCTGACCGAAGGCCGACCGACCCTGGCTGAATATCTCGCGGTCGATGGCGACCACGCCGCACTGCTGCGACTGGCAGGCGCGCTGCAGTCGGGCAGCGAACATCCGCTGGCGAACGCGGTGGTGGAGGCCGCGCAGCCGGCCGGCTTCCCGCAGGCGAGCGGGGTGAGGGCGTTGGCCGGGCGCGGACTGGAGGGCGATGTTGAAGGCCGCGACCTGCTGCTTGGCAGTTCCCGGCTGATGCAGGAGTCCAGCGTGGATCTCGGTGCCTTGCAGGCGCGCGGCGATGAGTTGGCGACACACGGCCACAGCGTGTCGTGGCTGGCCGAGCGGCATGTGGGTGAGGTTCGCCTGCTCGGGCTGCTCGCGTTCCGCGATGAGCCGCGGCCGCAGGCACGTGCCGCGATCGCTACCCTGCATCGGCTTGGCCTGCGCACGGCGATGATTTCCGGCGACAACCGTGGCGCGGCCCAGGCCGTCGCCGATGCGCTTGGCATCGATGACGTGCGTGCCAACGTGCTGCCTGGCGACAAGGCCGAGGCGGTGCTGGAGCTGCGCTCGCATGGCCCGGTGGCGATGGTCGGCGATGGCATCAACGACGCTCCGGCGTTGTCGGCGGCCGATGTCGGTATCGCGATGGGCGGCGGCAGCGATGTCGCCATGCACGCGGCCGGGATCACCCTGATGCGCTCCGACCCGCGGCTGGTCGCCGACGCGATCGCGGTCTCGCGCCGCACCAGTGCGAAGATCCGGCAGAACCTGTTCTGGGCCTTCATCTACAACGTGGTCGGGATTCCGTTGGCGGCGGCGGGCCTGCTCGACCCGGTGGTGGCCGGCGCGGCAATGGCATTGTCGAGTGTCAGCGTGGTGGGCAATACCCTGCTGCTGCGACGCTGGAAGCCGCAGTCGGCGGTTGCGCTGCAGGAGCAGGATTGACATGACCAAGCCCGAACTGGCCGAAGCCCTCGCCGACGGCCTGCACAACATCGGACAGGCCGCCGCACTCAGTGGCGTGTCGGCGAAGATGATCCGCCACTACGAAGCGATCGGCCTGACACCTCCGGCAGCGCGCACCCAGGCCGGCTACCGGATCTACGACGAAACCGCGCTGCACCGTTTGCGCTTCATCCATCGTTCCCGCTCGCTGGGATTTCCGATCAAGCAGATCGAAAGCCTGCTCGCGCTATGGGACGACCGCGCGCGCGCCAGTGGCGAGGTGAAGCAACTCGCGCTGGCGCACGCCGCCGAGCTGGCGAAGAAGGTCGAGCAGATGCAGGCCATGCAGCGCACGCTGGAACAATTGGCCCACCGCTGCCACGGCGATGACCGGCCGGACTGCCCGATCCTGGATGACCTGGCGGGTGACGCGTGAATCAGGCTGTGCAGGCGCTCGTATCTCTGCCTGTTCGCGGCTGAAGCCGCTCCTACATTGGAGCGGCGGGCGTTTACAGTGGAGCGGCGGGGGTTGGATGGGGTTGGTTCGCACGTAGCCACTCCACGGCGCCCAGACCGGCGCGGCGGCCGCTGGCGAAGCAGGCGGTCAGCAGGTAGCCGCCGGTGGGGGCTTCCCAGTCCAGCATCTCGCCGGCGCAGAAAACGCCAGGCAGTCGGGCGAGCATCAGGGCCTCGTCCATCGCTTCCAGCCGCACGCCGCCGGCGCTGCTGATGACCTCGGCGATGGGCCGCGCACGGCGCAAGGTCAGGTGCAGTCGTTTGATCGTCCGCGCCAGCAAGGCGTCGTCGCCGATGCGCTCCTTTCCCAATACCTCGTACAGCAATGCCACCTTGACACCAGCGAGCCTGGTCTGACGGCGCAGGTGGTCGCTGACGCTGCGGCCGTTGCGTGGCTTGCCAAGTTCGTTCTGCAGCCGTTCCAGCGTGCGGCCGGGGGCCAGGTCGAGTGTCAGCGTGGCCTCGCTGTCGCGCGCGATCGCCTCGCGCAGTTGTGCGGACAGGGCGTACACCAGGCTGCCTTCAATCCCCGGTTCAGTAACCACGCATTCGCCCTGCAGCGCGTGCTCGCCATCGGCTTCGCGCCAATGGGCGACGACCGGCTTCAACGGCGCGCCCGCATGACGGCTGGAAAAGTGTCCGCTCCAGTCGATGTCGAATCCGCAGTTGGCCGGTGCCAGCGGCGCGACATCCACGCCGCGATCGAGCAGCCAGGGTTGCCAAGCACCATCCGAGCCCAGCTGCGGCCAGCTGCCGCCACCCAGTGCCAGCAGCGTCGCCGATGCGTGGATCTGGCGCTCACCGTCCGCGGCCTGGAAACGCAGCGCGCCGTCTTCGGTCCATCCCAGCCAGCGGTGGTGCACATGGAAGCGCACGCCGTCCTCGCGCAGCCGTCGCACCCAGCCGCGCAGCAGTGGCGCCGCCTTGCGGTCAAGTGGAAATACACGCCCCGAGCTGCCGACGTAGGTCTCCACGCCCAGACCGCGCGCCCAGTTGCGCACGGCGTCGGCGTCGAAGTCGTCCAGCCAGTTGGCCACCGTGCCACGGCGCTCGCGATACCGCGCGTCAAAGCCCGGGCGCGGCTCCCCGTGGGTCAGGTTGAGTCCGCCCTTGCCGGCGATCAGGAACTTGCGCCCGACCGAACCCTTGGCCTCGAACAGGTCGACCTCGATGCCGGCCGCACGGGCGACCTCGGCCGCCATCAGGCCGGCGGGACCGCCGCCAATGATGGCCAGGCCGGGCAGGGCAGTTTGTTGGGACATGCTCACGTCGGTGAAGTGCTCGCGCGGGGACAAGGTGCGCAGTGAAAAGTGTCGGGGGATCCAGTGTGATGCCCGGCCCGCATTATGCCGTGTCCGGCAGAGGCTGCCGGGCAGCGCATCGCTGCGGTATCGTCGGCGTTTCGCATCGAACGGGAGCAGGGGCAGCATGCAGATCGAGACCAACCCACGCCGGGGACTGGCGGTTGCGGTGATGTTTGCGGTGGCCGTGGCCATGCCTGCTGGCGCATACGCACAAGCGACGACCGGGTCGCACGTGGGCGAAGCGACGTCGGTGATCAACTCGAGCGCGGCGTTGCCCGCGCAGTTGCAGGACTTCGACGCGTATATCGAGGACGTGCGCCAACAGTTCGACGTGCCAGCGATGGCAGTGGCCATCGTGAAAGACGGCAAGGTCGTGCTGGAGCGCGGTTACGGCATGCGCCAACTGGATGGCACGCGGCCGGTGGACGAGCACACGATGTTCGCGATCGCCTCCAATACCAAGGCGTTCACCGCCGCCTCGCTGTCGATGCTGGCCGACGAGGGCAAGCTCGACATGAACGACCGGGTGATCGAGCACCTGCCCTGGTTCCGGATGTCCGACGCGTACGTGACCAGCGAGATGCGGATCCGCGACCTGCTCGCGCACCGCAGCGGACTGGGTCTGGGGGCCGGCGACCTGCTGTACTGGCCGGGCACCGATTACAGCACCGAGGAGGTCGCGCGCCGGCTCAAGGATGTGCCGCTGAGTGCCAGCTTCCGCGCCCAATATGCCTACGACAACATCCTGTTCGGGGTTGCCCAACTGGTGGTCGAGGCGGCCAGCGGACAAACCTACAAGGACTTCCTGCAAGCGCGCATCTTCAAGCCGCTGGGCATGGGTGAGACGCGTTTCAACAGTGACTATTTGAAGCCCGGTGACAACGTCGCCACGGGCTACTCGAAGGCGGACTTCACGACGCTGGTGGAAGCGCCAAAGCTGTCGTGGGGCAATGTTTCCGGAGCCGGCGGCCTGTACTCCAGCGTCCACGATCTGACCAAGTGGGTGCAGGTGCAGCTCGACCAGGGTGTGATCGCACCGGCCGATGGCGCCGGCCAGGACGGCCAGGAGCCTGCGCGGCTGTTCAGCGAGAAGCGCCAGCAGGAAATGTGGTCGGTGCTCACTCCGATCCGGGTCCGCGAGCCTTCGGTTCCCGAACTGGCCGCCGCCACGCCCAACTTCATGGGCTATGGCGAGGGCTGGTCGTTGTCCGACTATCGCGGCGAGAAGCTGGCATGGCACACCGGCGGCTGGCCGGGGTATGTCTCGCGCATCACCATGGTCCCCGAACAGGAGCTGGGCATCATCGTGTTGACCAGCGCCGAGGCCGGCGGCGCGTTCCAGGCGGTGACCATGCGCGCACTGGATGCCTATCTGGACGCGCCGAAAACCGACTGGACGGCGGCCTACGTCGCCGCCCAGGGCAGCTCGCAGGACAAGGCCGCCAAGGACTGGCAAGCCCACCTGGATGCGCGTGACGCGGGGTCCAAACCCTCTTTGCCATTGGCGGACTATGCCGATACCTACCGCGACCCCTGGTACGGCGACGTGGTGATCAGCCATGACGACGGCAAACTGCGGATCCGCTTCACCCATACCGCCGCGTTGGTCGGCAGCCTGGAGCCGTGGCAGAACGACACCTTCGTGGTGCGTTGGGACCAGCGCTGGTTGAATGCCGATGCCTTCCTGAGCTTCGCGCTGGATCCCGATGGGAAAATCCGCGAGGCGCGGATGGAAGCGATTTCACCGGCGACCGATTTCAGCTTCGATTTCCACCATCTGCGACTGGCACCGGTGGAGAAGGACAAGCTGTCACCGGGTTAAGGAAGGCCTGAACAACTCGATTTTTGCTCGTTCCGACGCACAGAAACAGTTTTCACGCCGGTTGTAGGAGGCCGTTACCTTTGCCGTTTCCCGGCTCCTCGAACACCACGACGTGTTCCAGATCCAGCCGGATCCCGATGCTCTGGCCGATGGCGTGGTCGTGGTGCGAGGGCACCAGTGCCTGCACCAGGCCGCCGCCGTCGAGTTGCAGGGTGTAGAGGAAGTCCGCGCCGCGGAAATGGCGGCGCACGATCCGTGCCTGCAACGGGGCGTCGTCGTCATGGATGACGTCGTCGGGGCGCAGCAGCATGTCCACGGCGGTGCCGGGCGGGTCGAGCAGTTGGTGGTCGGCGGCGAGCACGCCGAATGCGGTGCCCACATGACCGTCGTCGACCACCCGTGCGGGCAGCAGCACGCCCTCGCCAACGAAGCCGGCGACGAAGCGGTTGGCCGGGCGGTGGTAGAGGTCGTAGGCGCTGGTCCATTGCTGCAGCCGGCCATGGCCGATCACGCCGACCCGGTCGGCCATCGCGAACGCCTCGGCCTGCGAGTGGGTGACCAGCAGGGCGCCGATACCGGTGGCTTTCAGAGCCTCGCGCACTTGCAGGGCCAGGCGCTCGCGCAGGTCGGGATCGAGACTGGAAAACGGTTCGTCCAGCAACACCAGCCGGGGTTGCGGGGCGAGGGCGCGGGCGACGGCAACACGTTGTTGCTGACCGCCCGACAATTGGTGCGGCTGGCGTTTGGCGGTGTCGGCCAGACCCACCAGATCGAGCATCTCGCGGGCGCGTGTGATCGCCTTGGCACGGGGCCAGCGGAACAGCCCGAACCGCACGTTGTCGAGCACGCTCAGGTGCGGCAGCAGGGCGTGATCCTGGAACACCATGCCGATCTGGCGCTGCTCCGGTGGTAGTCGCACGCCGTCGCCGACCAGCAGTTGACCATCGGCGCGGATGCGGCCCCGCATCAGTGGCTCGAAGCCGGCCACCGCACGCAACAACGTGGTCTTGCCAGCACCCGACGGGCCGAGCAGGCAGCCGATCTCGCCGTCGGTCAGGGTCAGGCTGGCGCCTTCCAGAACGATGCGGCCGTCGTAACCGACCGCGGCGTCCTCGATATCAAGTTGCATGGCGGCCTCGTCGGGTCAGTGCGATCACCGGGATCAGGCCGGCCAGCGCGATCGCCAGTGAGGGCAGGGCAGCGCGCGCGTACTCGCCTTCGTTGGTCAGCTCGAACACGCGCGTGGCCAGGGTGTCCCAGCCGAACGGTCGCATCATCAGCGTAATTGGCATTTCCTTCATCGTATCCACGAATACCAGCAGGGCGGCGGTGGCGAAACTGCCGCGCAACAACGGCCAGTGCACCTGCTGCAGCTGACGCGCGCCGGTCACGCCGAGGCTGCGGCTGGCTTCCAGCAGTTGCGGGCGGATCCGCAGCAGGCCGCCGGCTACCGGAGTGTGGGCCACGGCCAGGAAGCGGATGCCATAGGCGACCAGCAACAGCAGCAGGCCGCCCTCCAGCGGGACATCCCAGCCGCGGGTTTCCATCAGCCAGGTCGAAAATTGCGCGACCGGCACGTACAGACCAATGGCCAACAACGCTCCCGGCAAGCCGTAACCGAGGGTGGTGATGCGGGTGATGGCGGTGGCGAGCAGGCCGGGTTGCTCGCGTGCCGCCAGTGCGATCACGAACGCGGCGGCGGTGGTCAGCGCGGCGGCCATCGCCGACAACGACAGCGCATTGCGCAGGCTGGCGAGGTAACGCAGGTCGAGGTCGGCCAGATGGGCCATGCCATCCCAGGCCAGTTGCGACAACGGCAATACCAATGCCGCGAACAGCACCGCCACGCAGCCGCCAGTCGCCCACCAACCGCGGCGGCCCAGCGGAATCCGGGTGGCCTCGGCCAGACCGACGCGGGCGAACGATTGGCGCTTGCGCGACGCAGCCTCCAGACCGACCAGCACCAGCACGCCGATCAGCAGCACGGCCGCGATCTGCAGCGCGGTGTCGGTGGAGAACAACGCGAACCACGCCTTGTAGATCGCGGTGGTGAAGGTCTCGTAGTTGAACGCGGAGACGGCGCCAAAGTCGGCAAGCGTCTCCATCAGCACCAGCAAGGTGCCGCCAGCGATCCACGGCCGGGCCATTGGCAGGCTGGCGTGCCAGAACGCGCGCCACGGTCCCATTCCCAGTGCACGGGCGGCTTCCATCGCGCGTGCACCCTGGCTGGAGAATGCCTCGCGCGCGACCAGGTAGACGTAGGGATACAGTGCCAACGTCATCACGGCGATCAGGCCACCGCGCGAGCGGATGTCCGGCAGTTGCGCCCCGGCGAATTCACGCAGGAAAGTCGTCAGCGGCGCGCTGTAGTCGAACAGGCCAATGAAGGCCACGGCGAGCACGTAGCCCGGTACCGCCAGGGGCAGTACCAGCAGCCAGGCGAACACCCGCCGGCCGGGAAATTCGCACAAGGCGACCAGTGCCGCCAGCGCCGTGCCCAGCACCGCCGTGCCCACGCCGACGCCGAGCAACAGCCACAAGGTGTTGCCGGCCACCTGTGGCAGCACGTACTGCCACAGGTGCTGCAGGGTGTCGCCGTCGGGCCGCGCCAGTGCCGCCAGGGTGGCGGCCAGCGGGATCAGGCTCGGCAAGCTCAACGCGACCGCGAGCCAGGTCCATCCCCGCAAGCCGATCACCTGGCGGACGCGCCCGGGAGCGTGCCGACGCTGGAGCGGATCAGCGATAGCCGGCACGGTCCATGAGCTTGACGGCCTCGGCCTGCATCGCGCCGGCCTCGGAGACGTTGATCAGGTCCTGACGGTAGTCGCCCCAGGCCGCGATCAGCGGGTCGGTGGCGACGGCCGGATTGGCCGGGTACTCCAGGTTCTCGCCCGCAAACAACGCCTGGGCCTGGCCATCGGACAGCCATTCGATGAAGGCGATGGCGGCTTCGGGGTGCGGGGCGTATTTGGTGACGCCGGCGCCGGACACATTGACGTGCGTGCCGCGCTCGCCCTCGGCCTGGTTCGGCCAGAACACGGTGACAGGCAGGTCGGCGTTCTTGCGCAGCGCGCGGCCCAGGTAGTAAGTGTTGCTGATGCCCACCGCGCAGCGCCCGGCAGCAATCGCGTCGATCACCTCGTTGTCGCTGGCCATCGGCGCCGCGGCGAGGTTGGCGACCCAGCCCTTCACGACCTGCTCGGTTTTCTCCGCGCCCAGGCTCGCCATCATTGTGGCGACCAGGCTCTGGTTGTAGACCGAGTTGCTGGTGCGCAGGCACAGCTTGCCCTTCCACTTCGGATCGGCCAGGTCTTCATACGTCGACAGCGTGTCGGCCGGCGCGGTCGCGGGGTTGTGGATGATCGTGCGTGCGCGCACCGACAGGCCGAACCAGCGGTTGTCCGGATCGCGCAGGTTGGACGGGATGTTCTTTTCCAGTCGCGCCGACGTGATCGGCTGCAGCAGGTCCAGATTGGTCGCCTGCCACAGGTTGCCGGCGTCCACGGTGATGAACACATCGGCCGGGCTGCGGCTGCCTTCGGCCTTCAGGCGCTCCATCAGCGGCGGCGCCTTGTCGGTCAGGTAGGTGATCTTGACGCCGGTCTGCTCGGTGTACTGGTCGAACAGCGGCTTGAGCAATTGCTCGTTGCGCGAGGTGTAGACGACCAGCTCGTTGGCGGTGGCCTCGTTGTCCGCCGCATCGACGGAGGCGACGGAGGTTGACGACTTGTCTGCCGAGCAGGCGGCCAGGGAAACCAGGATCGCAATGGACATCGGGACCGCGGGGGACGGCAATCGCACGGGTGCACCTCAGAAGGGTTGCAAATGAGAATGGCTATTATCTACGAACGATTGCCTCCGTGCATGGGGAATCCTCTGAAAGACCCCATATGGTGAGTTCCCCCACGGTCGGTCCTGTCCATGACTCCTTACTCGCTACTCGATCTCGCGCCCGTCACCGAAGGCAGCGATATCCGCCAGGCCTTCGCCAACACGCTGGATCTGGCGCGCCAGGCGGAGCGCTTCGGCTACACCCGTTACTGGCTGGCCGAACACCACAACATGCCGGGCATCGCCAGTGCCGCCACCGCGGTACTGATCGGCTACGTCGCCGGCGGCACGACCACGATCCGCGTCGGTGCCGGCGGCATCATGCTGCCCAACCATTCGCCGCTGCAGGTGGCCGAACAATTCGGAACCCTGGCATCGCTGTATCCCGACCGGATCGACCTGGGGCTGGGGCGTGCCCCCGGTACTGACCAGGCGACCGTTCGTGCCTTGCGCCGTTACCACGAGGGTGCCGACGCGTTTCCACATGATGTCGCCGAACTGCTGGGCTACTTCCGTCCGGCGAAGCCTGGCCAGCCGGTGCGCGCCGTGCCAGGCGCCGGGGTCGAGGTGCCGGTGTGGCTGCTTGGCTCAAGCCTGTTCAGCGCGAGGCTTTCTGCGGCGATGGGACTGCCATTCGCCTTTGCATCGCACTTTGCGCCAGGTTCAATGGATGAGGCGTTGGCGCTGTATCACCGCGACTTCACCCCGTCGGCGCACTTGTCCAAGCCCCACGCCATGCTGGCCCTCAACGTCGTGGGGGCGGAGACCGATGCGGAGGCACGGCGGCTGTTCACCAGTCAGCAACAGTCGTTCGCGAAGCTTCGCCGCGGCGACATCGGCCTGGTCCCACCACCGATCGATGACATCGAGTCGTGGTGGAGTCCGCAGGAAAAGATGGGAGTGGAAAGCGCGTTGGCCTGCGCGGTGGTCGGCGATGCCGGGACGCTGAAGGAGGGGATCGCCGCCTTCATTGACCGTCATCGCCCCGATGAGTTGCTGTTGACCGCCAATATCTTCGACCATGCGGCGCGCGTGCGCTCGTTTGAGATCGCCGCCGAGGTCATGCAATCGATCTGAGCGGATGGCGACGAGATCGTGCTTGCCGGTCAGTGCTGCTTCTGCACATCCATCAACTCGACTTCAAACACCAGTGATGCGCCGGGCGGGATGGCCCCGCCGGCGCCCTTGCGCCCATAGCCATAGGCCGCCGGGATCAGCAGTACCCGCTGCCCGCCGACACGCATCCCGGCCACGCCTTCGTCCCAGCCGCGGATCACCCGGCCGGCACCAAGCAGGAAGGTGAACGGCTCGCCGCGTTCGCGCGAACTGTCGAACTGCTTTCCTTGCTGGTCGGGAGCGTCCTGGTCATACAGCCATCCGGTGTAGTGGACGTCGACGGTGTCTCCGGGAGCGGCCACCTCTCCGCTGCCCGTCTTCAGGTCGATGCGTTGCAACTCGTCCACGCTGCCACCCGCGAACGGCTGGGGCTCAGCGCACGCAGTCAACAATGCGACGATCATCATGAGGATGGCGAAGCGGGGAATCATTCGGCGCATGGGTGGGGAGACTGAAAAAGTGGAACCCGGAGCCTAGCCGATCTGCCGGGCGTGCGGTCACGACCGGGGTCGGTTTGCGACGGCGGTTAAACCGGGCGGGAAAATCGCCCATACTGCTTGGTCCTCCGAAGGCCGAACGTCAATAATGAAGACTCCCGCCGGCTTGCAGCCGTTGATCGATGAAGGTGTGATCGACGAGGTGCTGCGCCCGCTCAAGAGTGGCAAGGAAGCATCGGTCTACGTGGTCCGGTCGGGCCACGAGATCCTGTGCGCAAAGGTCTACAAGGACATGGCCCAGCGCAGTTTCCAGCAGCGTGTGCAGTACCAGGAGGGCCGCAAGGTCCGCGGCAGCCGGCAGGCGCGCGCGATCGGCAAGGCGACCAAGTTCGGCCGCAAGGAGCAGGAAGCCGCCTGGAAGAACACCGAGGTCGATGCACTGTACCGGCTGGTCGACGCCGGGGTGCGCGTCCCGCATCCGAAAGGCTATTTCAACGGCGTGCTGGTGATGGAACTGGTGACCGATGCCGACGGTCATTCGGCGGCGCGGCTGGGCGAGGTCGAGCTGGCACCGGACCAGGCGCGCGGCTTCCACCGGTATCTGGTCCGCCAGGTCGTGAAGATGCTGTGCATCGACCTGATCCACGGGGATTTGTCCGAGTACAACGTCCTGGTCGGCCCGGAAGGCCCGGTGCTGATCGATTTCCCGCAGGTGGTCAGCGCCTCGGGCAACAATGCCGCCCGCCAGATGCTGCAGCGCGACGTCAACAACCTCACCCTTTGCCTAGGCAAGATCGCTCCCGAATTGCTGTCTACCCACTACGCGGAAGAAATGTGGGCCTTGTACGAGAAAGGCAAATTGCGGCCAGACAGCGAGCTCACCGGAGAGTTTGAATTCGACGAGTCCACTGCCGACCTGGACAGCGTGCAACTGGCGATCCGCGATGCCCGCGAAGAGGCCTTGATCCGTCAGCAGGGACGCGAAGCCGCCGCCGAAGAAGACTGAGCGACGCAGCTTCGCTGGAGTGATGCCGGGCGGCGCTGCATCGCCGCTTCCGCTGCGTCTTTTTACCTGCTCTTGCGGACGCCTGCGGTTGGATCAGGTGATTGCCGCGCGTCCCTTATGCCTGGCATTGGACACGCTGCTGCACGTCCACGACACCACGACTTGAACGGCATCCGTATCCAGAAACCCGGCGAGCCAGACGCCCTGTAAATGAGTGACTGCAGGATCACTCTGTCGGTGCCGATCCAGATCAAGTGTCGCAGTGGACGCAAGCGGATCACCATGCCAACGGCGAAACTCGGCTGGCCGTACCATGGACATGGTGCGACGCTGCTGCAGATGGCTCACGCTATTAGATCTGACGGTTGCTCGTATAGACCGAGCGGCGGCACTGGTATAAAGTCGCCCGAGGTGCCCACCTTACTTGCACACGAGTAAAAAAAGGCGTTGCCTCACTGTCACTAAAACCTCTCTTTGAGCCTCGTCGTCGGGGACTTAAACGTGTGCGTCTGACCCGAAATCGACGTGGTATTGAGGAAGGGTTTTTCATGACAGTCAAAGAGCTCGCGCACTCCGCGCAGCAACATCTTCAGGCCCGCACTGGCGGTTCATTCAAGAGAACCCATATCTACGAGCTGTTGGCCGCATCTTTCGGCTTCAACTCTTACGCCGCACTCAGCGTTGATACCGTACTCACGGAGTTTCGCTCGAACGACAAGCGGGATGCCTTGCAAAGCACGCTCATCAAACAGCGTTGCATCGAGCTTGGGTATCGGCCTGATACCGCGACCCTGGCTGCAGTGACACTGGAGTCCTTTCTGGCAGAGCGCCAACTGGGTGTCGCGAGCATTTCGTCGCTAACCAACTGGCTGAGAGGGGGCTGGTCCGACCAGGACGACGACTTCGAAGGCGATCAGGACGAATTATTCGATCTTGCCGACGAGGATGGATTCAGGCCGGTCCTGTTGGACGGTCTGGATGCAGCCGCCAGGAAGGGCAATGCCCTGGCTCATTATGCGCTGGCGCTGATCCATGCCCCCGACGACGACCCGGACGCTGCGAATCCTTACTGGTACTCCCAAGAACAACAGGGCCGGATCTTGGCGGGCGTGCAAAAGGAATGGGCCGAAGCATACGTGGCTAACCTCGCTAAAACTGAAAAGTGTGTGCACCATCTCCGTGAGGCCGGTCGACTGGGCAATGAGGATGCACTTCTCGACCTGGCGGAGCAATTTGACGACCCATCGTTCTTCGAGCAGCCGCGCCGCGCTGTTGGTGCGGACCCTGCGGAAGTTGCCGCTATCGCAGAAAGCTTGGGGCGTGCCGCTGATGCCCGGCATTGGCTGACCGTCGCTGCCGAGAGCGGGGACACGGATGCCATGCTCCAGCTCATAGAGGAGCACGATCAAGGTGATCTGCTCCGATGCTGGACGTGGGCGTACCTCTCGCAGCTGGTCGGGAGGGATCTGACCCGGGATGCGCACTACGCAATCAACGAGGACGGTTCCGAATATGACGATGACGTTGGCGGGCCAGCCTATGTCGCAGGTCGCGACGGTATAGACCTCAAACCGCTCAGTGCGGAACAGGACGCCACTGCGAGACTTGCCGCGCGGGATCTGTTTGAACAGCTTGAACTGAAGGCAATGACCCAGTAATTTCTGCGCAGTCAGGCACTGAAGCGGGTATCAACTCACGCGGCGCTGCCCGCCGCGTGTCCCGAGGCCCAGGCCCATTGGAAGTTGTAGCCGCCCAGCCAGCCGGTGACGTCGAGCACCTCACCAACGAAGTACAGGCCGGGGACGTGCCGTGATTGCATCGTGCTGGAGGACACGCCATCGGTGTCCACGCCACCCAGGGTTACCTCCGCCGTCCGGTAGCCCTCGGTGCCACTGGCGACCAGCGGCCATCGCTCCAGTATCGATGCGACCTCGCGCAGCTGCGGCAGGTTGAACTGCTTCATCGGTCGCGCCGGTTGCAGTTGTGCCAACCAGACCTCGCACAGCCGCTGGGCGAATCGCTTGGGCAGCAGATCACCCAGCACGGTCTTGAGCTCGGCCGCCGGGCGCTCGGCCTGTAGCTGCTGCAAGCTTGCCAGTGCGTCGCGCCCGGGCAGCAGGTCCAGTTGCAGCTCGTCGCCGGGTTGCCAGTAGGACGAGATCTGCAGGATCGACGGTCCACTGATGCCGCGGTGGGTGACCAGCATGAAGTTGCTGAAGTCCTGCCCATTGCAGCTGGCAGTGACCGGCAGCGCGACGCCGCTGAGGTCGGCCAGGCGTTCCTGATGTTTGCCGCTGAGGGTCAACGGCACCAAGCCGGCGCGGGTCGGCAGCACATTGTGGCCAAACTGCCGGGCCAGCTCGTAACCGAAGCCGCTGGCGCCCATGCTCGGGATCGACAGCCCGCCGCAAGCGACCACCAGGGCGGGTGCACAGAAGGTTCCGCCGGTCGTGTGCAACCGGAATGGCCCGCTGCCCGATTGCGCGATCGACGGAGTCTGGGTCGACGGAGTCGTGGTCGACCGGCTCCCGGTCGACGTGCTCCCGGTCGCCAGATCGGCGGTGGCCCCGTGTTGCACACGCTCGACATGGCAACTGGTTTCCACTCGCACGCCGGCCGCGGCGCATTCGTCCAGCAGCATCTTCACGATCAGCTTGGATGAGACGTCGCAGAACAGCTGGCCGAGTTCCTTCTCATGGAAGGCGATACCGTGGCGCTCGACCATCTCGATGAAATGCCACGGCGTGTAGCGGGCGAGGGCGGACTTGCAGAAATGCGGGTTGCCCGACAGGAAGTTGTCGGCGCTGGTGCCGGTATTGGTGAAGTTGCAGCGGCCGCCGCCGGACATCAGGATCTTCTTGCCGACCCGGTTGGCATGTTCGACTACCAACACCCGCTTACCGCGCCGCCCGGCGGTGACCGCGCTCATCAGCCCGGCGGCACCGCCACCGATGACCAGAACGTCGTAGTGCTCCATTGCGTCGTGCGCTCCCGGCTTAGCGCGGTGCCATCCGCACAGTCGGCCGCAGCGAGGTGCTGCCGCGCTCGCCCATCAGTTGCAGCTCACCATCCTGGATCAACACATTCAGGCGCATGCCACGCTCGCCTATGGCCGGCAATGCGTCCACCACCTCAGCTGGGATGTCGATCACGGTGAGGTTCTTCAAGCGCGTCAGCGAGCTGGCGACCTTGTCCCACCAGATATCCGACGCGCGTCCGCCATAGTTGACCACGACCACTTGCTGGGCCCGTCCGCAGGCTTTCTTGATCCGCGATTCGTCGGGATGGCCGAGGTCGATCCACAACTCGATCTCGCCGGTATAGCTGCGCCGCGACAAACCCGGCTCGTCCTCGTCGCTGAGGCCGCGTCCAAACTCCAGCCGTTCGTCGGCATACAGCGCAAAGGCGAGCACCCGCACCATCAGCCGCTCGTCGGTCTCGGACGGATGCTGGGCGAGGGTGAGGTTGTGGGTGGCGTAGTAGTTGCGATCCATGTCGCTGATCTGCAACTCGGCCTTTACGACGGTGGATTTGAGCGCCATGGGGACATGGACTGCCTGACGAAGGGGATCGCCATTCTAGGCGCTGCAGGCACCGTCCGGACAGCCGCGTCAGCCGTCGCCCTGCAATTGCTGCGCATGTTCGCGATGCTCGGCGACGATATCGCGCGTCGCCTGCAGGTGTTCCCGGATTGCACCTTCGGCCATGGTTTCCAGATGCTCATCAATCAGTGCCAGCGCATCGGTGTGGCTGTCCACCATGGCCGCAAGGTAGGCGGCCGCGTACTGCTCGCCCTCCATCGTGCCCAGTTGCGTCAACGCTTTTTTGGTTTCCCCACGGTAGGTTTTCAAGGGCTCCGAATCGGTGATATCCACGCCTGACGAGTCTGCCAAGGCCCGTGTCTGGCTGAGGTTGCGACGATGCACGGTATGCATCGCATCGGCGTAGGCGCCGACCTCGCTATCGACCTGCTTTTCAATGGCCTGCGATGCGGCCGTGATTTCGTACTGGTCGATCGCGATAAGCCAGGCCAATGTCTCGCCGGGCGTGGCGGCTTTCTCCCCGGCTTGTGCCTTGGCGGTGTCGGGTGTGTTGGTCGGGGCGGAGCGCGCATTATCGGTATCGGATTGCATGCATCCTGATGTCGCAACTGCGAGGGCTGCGGCAATGGCGAAGGAAATTTTCCTGGACATGGTCGTACCTCCAACGGTTGTCGAGCCGCGCTTGGTGCGCGGAGAGAGCTCACCTGCAATCCTGAATCTAGATGAAACCCGTAGCACTCCGCGTGAAGGCCACGTGAGATCCTCCAGCTGCCGTTCGTGTCCCCCGCTAAGCTGAGCGGGTGAAGACGGCACTATTCAACACTGATGGCGTGGCAGCCAGCCGCCTGCAATTGATCCCCGGCCCCTGGCCGACGGTACTGGACGCGCTGTGCGCCAGGTTCCCGGCTATTGATCGGGACGCATGGTTGCGGCGTTTCCAGCGCGGGCTGGTGCTGGATGCTGACGGGACACCGTTGATGGCCGCTGCCACGCATCGCGCGGGAACGGTGGTCCAGTACTTCCGGGAAGTGGTCGATGAGCCGCGTATCCCGTTCCAGGAGGCCATCGTCCATCTCGATGAGCACATCCTGGTCGCTGACAAGCCCCATTTCCTGCCAGTCACACCGGCCGGCAGATTCGTCACAGAGACCTTGCTGGCACGGTTGATGCGCCGTACGGGGATAATGGATCTGGTGCCGCTGCACCGCATTGACCGCGCGACGGCGGGTCTGGTGCTGCTGTCGACCAACCCCGGGACCCGCGGAACCTACCAGGCGCTGTTTCGGGAGCGCCGGATCAGCAAGCACTACCAGGCACTGGCGCCGCCACTGCCGGACACGGCATTCCCGTTGCTCAGGCGCAGTTGCCTGGCCACGGGTGATCCGTTCTTCCGGATGGCCGAAATCGAGGGCGAGCCTAACAGTGAAAGCCGTATCGAGGTAATCGAACAGTCGGCGACGTCATGGTGCTACGCGTTGGAGCCGGTCACCGGCAAGAAGCATCAGTTGCGCGTGCACATGGCCGCACTGGGTGCCCCCATCGCCAACGATGGCCTCTACCCGGTACTGCGTGACTGCGCGGCAGATGACTACTCACGCCCACTGAAATTGCTGGCCAGATCACTGGCTTTCGTTGATCCGCTGACCGGGCGTCAGCGGAGCTTCCAGAGCCAGCGGACCTTGTCGGAGGCTGGCGCGCCGATCAGCGCGGCTTGAATGGTTTGCGTGGCGCGAAGCCGGCAGGTTTTCCATCCCTGGGTCCGGATGACCGGCCCGCGGGCCCCGAGTGTGGCTTTCCGGGATGGGGCTTTCCGGCATGCGGTGGCCGCGGTCCGCGCGGGCCCGGGGCGCGCGCGGCGACGTTGGCGCGCGGGCCACTGCGACCGCCTCCGGTGTCGCCAGCGTCGGCATGGCGGATACGCAATGGCTGGCCAGCGACGTAGACGCGCTTGAGGTGCTCCATCAGCTCGTGCGGCATGCCCTGGGGCAGGTCGACCAGACTGTAGTCGTCGCGGATGTCGATACGGCCGATGAAACGGCTTTCCAGGTCGGCTTCATTGGCAATCGCGCCAACGATATTTCCCGGTTGCACGCCGTGATCGTGGCCGACCTCGATGCGGAAGGTTTCCATGCCGATGTCTTCCGTACGTGGTGCGTTGCGCTCCGGCGGACGGCGCTCGGTGTTGCGCGGCTCCGGGCGCGGCTCGGGGCGTGAATCGTCGCGATGCGGCGGCGCGGCATCCTCGGAGAACATGGCCTCGGCGGCATTGGCCGGCGGGTTGCGATCCGGGAGCGGAGCGCTGGATCGCGGGCTGTGGCTGGCCGCTGCCGGCGGGTTGCCGAAGTCGCGTGGTTCGCGGGGCTCACGAGCCGGCGGCGCCACGTGGCGCTCGTCGAAGCTGCGCGGGGCGGCATCGCGCTCCGTGCGTTGCTGACGCGGCGGGCGCGGCGGCTGGCCCCGATGGCCGACATCGCGGGGACTGGCTCCGCGCGGGTCCGGGCGCGGCTCGTACTTCGCGCGCGGCGGCGGAGGGGCCAGCAGCAGAGGATGGTCACCCTGGAACAGCTTGGCCAGTGCCGCAGCGATCTCCACCGCAGGCACATTCTGCTCACGTTCGTAGCGCTCGATCAGCTCGCGGAACATCCCCAGGTCATTGTCGGCCAGGGTGTCGGTGATGCGGTCGAGAAATTTGGAGACGCGCTGCTCGTTGACCGTCTCGATGGTCGGCAATTCCATCTGCTCGATCGGTTGCCGGGTGGCTCGCTCGATCGAGCGCAGCATGCCGCGCTCGCGCGGGGCGACAAACAGGATCGCCTCGCCCTTGCGCCCCGCGCGACCGGTGCGGCCGATGCGGTGGACATAGCTTTCAGTGTCGTAGGGAATGTCGTAGTTCAGCACGTGGCTGATGCGCTCCACGTCCAGGCCACGCGCGGCGACGTCGGTGGCCACCAGCACGTCGATCTTGCCGTCCTTGAGATTCTGGATGGTCCGTTCGCGCTGCTGCTGTTGCACATCACCATTGATGGCGGCGGCGGAAATTCCGCGTGCGGCAAGTTTGGAAGCCAGTTCATCGGTACCCAGCTTGGTGCGGGCAAACACGATCATGGCGTCGAACGGCTCGGCTTCCAGTATCCGGGTCAGTGCGTCGAGCTTCTGGACACCGCTGACAGCCCAGTACCGCTGCCGGATGTTGGCGGCGGTGCTGGTCTTGTTCTTGATCGCAATCTCGACCGGATCTTTCAGGTAGGTCTGGGCGATGCGCTTGATCTGCGACGGCATCGTGGCTGAGAACAGTGCGACCTGGCGCGTTTCCGGGGTCTTCTTCAGGACCGTCTCGACGTCGTCGATGAAGCCCATGCGCAGCATCTCGTCGGCCTCGTCCAGGACCAGACAACGCAGTTCGGACAAGTCCAGCGAGCCACGTTCGAGGTGATCAATCACCCGCCCTGGCGTGCCCACGATCACCTGCACGCCGCGCTTGAGCGCCTGCAACTGCGGATAATAACTCTGGCCACCGTAAATGGGCAGCACGTTGAATTTGCGCAGGTGGACGGAATAGGTCTGGAACGCCTCGGCGACCTGGATCGCCAGCTCGCGTGTCGGCGCCAGCACCAGAGCCTGGGGCTTGAACTGGTTTGGATCGATACGGGCCAGGATCGGCAGCGCAAACGCCGCGGTCTTGCCGGTACCGGTCTGGGCCTGACCAATCACGTCCCGGCCGGCCATCAGGGGCGGAATGGTCGCGGCCTGGATGGGGGAAGGTGACTCGTAGCCCAGGTCCGCGATCCCGCGCAACAGCGCGTCCGGCAGGCCCAGATCGGTGAAGTTCGGTGAAGTTGAGGTTGAAGTGTCGGGGGAAGCGGGCGTTTCGGCGCTCATCGCAATTCTCGGCAGCGCCGGCAAGTCCGGTCGGGTAGACCGCCTAGTTTAGCGCTCACCGGCAGTGCGCGTGTAACTTTCGCGATCAACCGCTAGCGACCGGTTATGAGTCGGTCACGCCGTTTCCGCATATTGGAGGCCCGGCAACGCGGTCAGCCCGCTGGTTCAGCCCTGGACCGGGGTGTGGCTGGTCGGGGTGACGGCTGCGTCGCCGCTGGTATCGGTCGTATCGGTCGTATCGGTTTTGGTGGGCTGCTTGCGAGACAGCTTTTCTTCTTTCTTCTTCTTTTTCGCGATCTCGCGCTGTCGCTTCTCAAACGAATAATTCGGCTTTGCCATGGGCATCTCCTTGCGGGTGAATGCGACCAGTCTAGGGCATGCAGCTTTTTCATGGCGACGGCGGTCACCGCGAGTCTCCGCCAGTGTGTTTACGATGGGGTATTTCCTGGCGTTCCGAGCGACATCATGATTACCGTCCATCATCTCGAGAATTCGCGTTCACAACGCGTGCCATGGTTGCTGGAGGAGCTGGGCCTGCGCTATGAGCTGGTGCGTTACCAGCGCGACCCGCAGACGCTGCTTGCGCCGCCGGAACTGCGCCAGATCCACCCACTGGGCAAGTCACCGGTGCTGGAAGAAGATGGCTTGGTGGTGGCCGAGTCCGGCGCGATCATTGACTACCTGATCGAACAGCACGACCAGGCCCATCGACTATCGCCCGCGCCTGGGCCGGCGGATGATCCGGAGCAGCTGCGGTACCGCTATTGGCTGCATTACGCAGAAGGATCGGCGATGCCGCCGTTGCTGCTCAGCCTGGTGTTCTCACGGCTGAAGCAGGCACCGATGCCGTTCTTCGCCAAGCCGGTCGCGCGCGCCATTGCCGAAAAGACCCTGAAGGCGTTCGTGCGCCCGCAGATCAAGTTGCACATGGACTACATCGATGCCGAGCTGGCCAAACAGCCGTGGTTTGCCGGGGAGCGCTTTACCGCCGCCGACATCCAGATGAGCATCCCGATCGAACTGGCCACGGCGCGTTCCGGTGGAACCGTGTGGCCCAACCTGCAACGTTTCCTGGACCAGATCCGCGCGCGTCCGGCCTACCAGCTGGCGTTGGAGCGCAGTGGTGGACTTGAGCCGGCCCGATGAGTCCGCTGCAGTGAGCGCCCTGCCATGCTGAAACTTGAATTTGACAACGTATTCCTGCGCGAGATGCCCGGTGACCCCGAGTCCGGCTCGCGGGTACGGTCGGTCGAGAGCGCGTTGTGGTCGTCGGTCGAGCCGACGCCGGTGCTCGCGCCGCGGCTGCTTGCCTACTCGGCTGAAATGGCCGCAAGTCTTGGCTTCACCGGACAAGACGTCGCGTCGCCGCAGTTTGCGCGGATCTTTGCCGGTAACGAACGGTTGCCGGGCATGCAGCCTTTCGCGTCCAACTACGGTGGCCATCAGTTTGGCCATTGGGCCGGGCAATTGGGCGATGGCCGGGCGATCAGCCTGGGCGAGGCGGTGACCGCCACGGGCGAGCGTTGGGAGCTGCAGCTCAAGGGCGCTGGCCCGACCCCATACTCCCGCAACGCCGACGGTCGCGCGGTGCTGCGCTCATCGGTACGGGAGTTCCTGTGCAGCGAAGCGATGCACCACCTGGGTGTGCCGACCACGCGCGCGTTGAGCCTGGTGGCCACCGGCGAGTCCGTGGTCCGCGACATGTTCTACGACGGACACCCCGCGCCCGAACCGGGTGCGATCGTCTGTCGCATGGCGCCGTCGCTGCTGCGCTTCGGGAACTTCGAGTTGCCTGCCTCGCGGGGGGACATCGATCTGTTGCGGCAACTGGCCGACTTCTGCATCCGCCGCGACTTCCCGCACCTGGAGGGCGAGGGCGAAGCGCTGTATGGCGCCTGGTTCACGGAAATCTGCGAGCGCACTGCGGTGATGATCGGTCACTGGATGCGGGTCGGCTTCGTGCATGGCGTGATGAACACCGACAACATGTCGGTTCTGGGTCTGACCATCGACTACGGCCCGTATGGCTGGATCGACAACTTCGATCCGGACTGGACCCCCAACACCACCGATGCCCAGCGCAAACGCTACCGATTCGGCCAGCAACCGGCCGTGGCGTACTGGAACCTGGGCCGGTTAGCCGGCGCGCTGGCGCCGTTGTTCGACGGGGTGGAGGGGTTGCAGGAGGGGTTGCAGGCCTATGCCGATACCTGGAATGCCACGAGCCGCGACAACACCGCACGCAAACTGGGCCTGGCAGAGTGTCGCGACCAGGATGTGGAATTGATGGAAACGTTGCAGGAGCTCCTGCATGAGGCCGAAGTCGACATGACGATGTTCTTCCGGGAGTTGATCGACTTCAAACCGGACGCGCCTTCACCGGAGCGGTTTGCGGAGTCTTTCTACGACCCCGCCAAGCGTGCGGCCGCGATGCCGGCGCTCGAGGATTGGCTGGTGCGCTACGCACGACGCCTTGGCGAAGATGCGCTGGAGCCACTGCAACGACAGGCCCGGATGCGCGCTGCCAACCCGCGTTACGTGTTGCGCAATTATCTGGCCCAGCAGGCGATTGACCGCGCGACGGGCGGCGACATGGGCGCAGTGGAGGAGTTGCTGGAGGTCATGCGTCGCCCGTATGACGACCAGCCCGGCCGCGAGGCATTCGCGGCCAGACGGCCTGACTGGGCCCGCGACAAGGCCGGGTGCTCGATGCTGTCATGTAGCTCGTGAGCGCGCGGACCGCAGGTTAACAGGCGTGGAGCGAGGCAGGCTCCCTCCAGTCGGAGGGCCCTGCCAGGCCCGGTTCATCGAAGCGCCCGCGAATGCCGGGATCAACGTTGCCGCTCAAGTCGGCGCGAACGCCTTGCCAGCCTTTTTGTCGCGTTTTTCAGCCTTCTTTTCCTTCATGGTCTTGGCCGGTTTCTTTTTCTCGCTTTTCTTCTGGTCCATGCCCTTGCTCATGCCGTTCTCCTGGGTGCCGCAGTTGGGTCGACGCGGACGTTGGACGCCGCACACTGCAGTATGCACTTTGCCCGGCCGGAAACGTCCTCCCGGCGGCGCCAGCCAAGTAGAATGGGCGGATGTCATTGATCACCCTGAATAGCGTCGACTACAGCGTCGGCGGCCCGCTCCTGCTCGAGAACGTCGAGCTGTCCATTGAATCCGGCGAGCGCATCGCCCTGATCGGCCGCAACGGTGCCGGCAAGTCGACCTTGCTGCGCCTGCTGTCGGGCACGATCCATCCCGACGACGGCGAGATTCGCCGTGAGAGCGGCCGCCGGATTGCGCGGCTCGAACAGGAAGTTCCCAAGGAAGCCACTGGCAGCGTGTTCGACGTGGTCGCCGAAGGGATGGGTGAACTGGGCGCCTGGCTGGCGGAATACCACCGCATCAGCCATGCCGAGGTATTCGATGGCGACGCCCTGGCTGACGTGCAGGCCAAAATCGAGACCGCCAACGGTTGGGGCGCCGACCAACGGGTAGTGGAGACGCTGGACCGTCTCGGCCTGGACGGCGACGCGGCATTCACCGGCCTGTCAGGCGGCATGAAGCGTCGGGTCCTGCTGGCGCGTGCGCTGGTGTCGGCGCCCGACCTGCTGCTGCTGGACGAGCCAACCAACCACCTGGACATCGAGGCGATCGACTGGCTGGAGGAGTTCCTCAAGTCATCCTGGAAGGGCGCTTTGGTATTCGTGACCCATGACCGGCGCTTCCTGCGTGCGCTGGCGACAAGGATCGTGGAAATCGACCGCGGCCAGGTCACCAGCTGGCCGGGGGACTGGGCCAAATACGAGCGCCGACGCGAGGAGCGGTTGAACGCGGAAGCTCAGGAGAACGCGCGCTTCGACAAAATGTTGGCGCAAGAGGAAATCTGGATCCGCCAGGGCATCAAGGCCCGGCGCGTGCGTGACGAAGGCCGCGTTCGTCGCCTCAAGGCGATGCGCAACGAGCGCATGGAACGCCGCAACCACGTCGGCAACGTGCGCATGGACCTGGCCCAGGCCGAGTCCTCGGGCAAGAAGGTCGTGGAGGCCAAGCACGTCTCGTTCGACTTTGGCGGCAAGCCGCTGATGCGCGACGTATCCACCACCATCTTCCGCGGCGACCGGATCGGCCTGATCGGCCCCAACGGCAGCGGCAAGACCACCTTGCTCAAGGTATTGCTGGGCGAGCTGCCGCCGCGCGAAGGCGAGGTGCGCACCGGCAGCAACCTGCAGGTTGCGTATTTCGACCAGTACCGCGCCACCCTGCGAGAGGACTGGAGCGCGCTGGAAAACGTCTCGGAGGGACGTGAGTTCGTTGAGGTCGGCGGCAAGCAGAAGCACGTCATCGGCTACCTGCAGGACTTCCTGTTCACCCCCGAGCGCGCCCGCGCACCGATCACCAGGCTGTCGGGTGGCGAGCGCAACCGGCTGCTGCTGGCCAAGCTGTTCGCCCAGCCGTCCAACCTGCTGGTCATGGATGAGCCGACCAACGACCTCGATGTAGAGACCCTGGAGTTGCTGGAAGAACTGTTGGCTGACTACCCGGGCACCTTGCTGCTGGTCAGCCATGACCGCGACTTCCTCGACAACGTGGTGACGTCCACGCTGGTCATGGAAGGCGACGGCCGCGTGGGTGAATACATCGGCGGTTACAGCGACTGGTTGCGCCAGCGACGGGTCGAGTTCACCGCGCCGGCGTCGGCCCGCTCGACCCCGATGCCGGTGTCGCCGGTCGCTGCCGCAGTCACTACGCCAACGGCGCCCAAACGCAAGCTCAGCTACAAGGATGCGCGCGAACTGGAACAGTTGCCGGCGCTGATCGAAAGCCTGGAAACCCGGATCTCGGCGATGACGGCGGAGATGAACGAGCCGGCGTTCTATCAGCGTGGCGCCGAGGCGATCACCGCGCACAACGTCGCGATGGCCGAGGCTGGCACCGAGCTGGAGGCAGCCTACGCGCGCTGGGCGGTGCTGGAAGATGCCGACTGACCCCGTCCGTGACCGCAGCGGCTTCGTCCAGGTACGTGGCGCGCGTGAGCACAACCTGCAGGATGTCGACGTCGACATCCCGCGGGATGCGCTGGTGGTCTTCACCGGGGTGTCCGGTTCGGGCAAGTCATCGCTGGCGTTTGGCACCCTGTATGCGGAGGCGCAGCGTCGCTACCTGGACTCGGTGGCGCCGTACGCGCGCCGCTTGATCGACCAGGCCGGAATACCCCAGGTCGACTCGATCGAAGGGCTGCCGCCGGCGGTCGCTCTGCAACAGCAGCGTGGCTCGCCCAGCACACGCTCGTCGGTCGGCAGCGTCACCACGTTGTCGAACGCGTTGAGAATGTTGTACTCACGCGCCGGCCGCTACCCGCCCGGGCAGCCGATCATCTACGCCGATGGTTTCTCGCCCAACACGCCGCAGGGCGCCTGCCCGCAATGCCACGGCCTGGGCTCCGTGCACGAGGTCACCGAGCGGTCGATGGTGCCCGATGACTCGCTGAGCATCCGCGAACGTGCGGTGGCCGCCTGGCCGCCGGCCTGGCACGGGCAGAACCAGCGCGACATCCTGGTCACGCTGGGCTACGACATTGATGTTCCCTGGCGCGAGCTGCCGCAGGCGCAACGCGACTGGATCCTGTTCACCGACGAGCAGCCGGTAGTGCCGGTCTACCGCGACTTGACCCCGGAGCAGACACGAGCGGCGCTCGAACGCGGCGACAACCCCAGTTACAAGGGCACGTTCTCCAGCGCGCAGCGTTATGTGCTGCACACCTTCGCGCACACCCAGAGCGCGATGATCAAGAAGCGCGTCGCGCAATACATGGTCAGCACCACCTGCCCGCTGTGCGAAGGCAAGCGGTTGCGGCGCGAGGCGCTGTCGGTGACCTTCTCCGGTCTGGATATCGGCGAGTTGTCGCGACTGCCGTTGAAACAGCTGGCCCGATTGCTGCAGCCGGTTGCGGAGGGCGCCCCGGTCGACGTGCAGCAGGCCAAGGCGCACCCCGAACAGGCCGTAGTGGCCCAGCGCATCGCGCACGACCTGCTGGCGCGGATCGGCATCATCGTCGGGCTTGGGCTGGGCTATCTGACGCTTGAGCGCACCACGCCGACCCTGTCGCCGGGCGAGTTGCAGCGGCTGCGGCTGGCGACCCAGATCCGCTCCAACCTGTTCGGCGTGGTCTACGTCCTCGACGAGCCGTCCGCCGGCCTGCATCCGGCCGACACCCAGGCGTTGCTGACGGCGCTGGAGCAGCTGAAGGACGCGGGCAACTCGCTGTTCGTAGTCGAGCACGAGACCGATGTCATCCGCCGTGCGGACTGGCTGGTCGATATCGGCCCGGCGGCGGGCGAGCACGGCGGCCGCGTGCTGTACAGCGGGCTGCCGGATGGCCTGTCGGGCGTCGCCGACTCGCAGACCGCGCGCTACCTGTTCGACCGTGCGGCGGTGCCTGTGCGGGTACCGCGCACGCCGACGGGCTGGTTGCGGCTGGAGGGCGTCAGCCGCAACAACCTGGACGGGGTAGACGTCGGATTCCCTCTGGGCGTGTTCACCACCGTCACCGGCGTGTCCGGCTCGGGCAAATCCAGCCTGGTCAGCCAAGCGCTGGTCGAACTGCTTTCCGGGCACCTTGGCCAGTCGGTGCGCGCCGACGCGGACGATGCCGAGCAGCTCGAGCCGGCGCCCGTCACCCGGGGCGGCCGCATCACCGAAGGCCTCGACCAGATCACGCGTCTGGTCACCGTTGACCAGAAGCCGATCGGTCGTACCCCGCGCTCGAACCTGGCCACCTACACCGGCCTGTTCGACCATGTGCGCAAGCTGTTTGCGGCGACACCGCAGGCGCGCGAGCGCGGCTACGATGCGGGCCGCTTTTCGTTCAATGTCGCCAAGGGCCGTTGCGAGACCTGCGAAGGCGAGGGCTTCGTCAGCGTCGAATTACTGTTCATGCCGAGCGTTTACGCGCCTTGCCCCAGCTGCCATGGCGCCCGTTACAACCCCCAGACGCTCGAGGTCAGCTACCGCGGCCGCAACATCGCCGAGGTGCTGGCGTTGACCGTGGATGCCGCCGCCGACTTCTTCGCCGGTGATCCGCCGGTAGCGCGGCCGCTGAAGGTGCTGCGCGAGGTCGGTCTGGGCTATCTGCGCCTGGGCCAGCCGGCCACGGAGCTGTCGGGCGGGGAAGCGCAGCGGATCAAGCTGGCCAGTGAACTGCAACGTGCGCACCGGCGAGGCACGCTGTACCTGCTGGACGAGCCGACCACGGGCCTGCACCCGGCCGACGTGGACGTGCTGATGCGGCAGCTGGACGGGCTGGTCGAGGCGGGCAATACCGTCATCGTGGTTGAGCACGACATACGTGTGGCCGCGGCCAGCGACTGGATCATCGACATCGGTCCTGGCGGCGGTGACGAGGGCGGCAAGGTGGTGGTGCAAGGCACTCCGCAGGAGGTTTGCCAATCGCGACATAGCCGGACTGCGCCCTTCCTGGCAGCATGTTGCGGTTGAGCCGGGTTACGGCTTGAGCAGCCGCGGAACGCTTCCGGTGCTCAAAACGCCCGACTGATGGTGAAGCTCCCATACGCAGGACGGTTGCGCTGACCCTCGAACTCCCGGGAACGGAAGTAGCGGGCGAAAGCAAACTTGGTGCGGCCACGGGTCATGGCGACGCCGATTGCGGCTTCGGCGACCAGTGGCTCCTTGTCGACGCTGTGGCTTCTGCGGAACGTGTTGCCATCAAGGGTCAGGTCGCGCAGCACCCACCGCGCATCGGCGGCAAGGAACGCATGCCAGGACCAGCCCCGTACCATCCTTCGATCAATGGTCGGCGAGGTGTTGTTGCCTGCCGGCCGTATCGGGCTGGAGCCGAAATCGTCCGGCAGCCGGTGGCCGAGCCGCAACTCGAACCCGGCGTTCGCATGGGTGTGTAAATTGCCGATCGCTCCACCCCAGTGCGAAACTGCATCCCATTCCAGGTAGCCCTCGCCGATCGTAACCGCCGGCTGTCGGCGTGACCGTTCGTGGACAAGGTTCAGTACCGGCTCGTTGTGCAGTTGGTGCTCCCAACCGTGGAACTTGTCCGCGCCGACGATGTCGTGGATCAGGTCCTGGGTGCGTTCGGCCAGCGAGGCGGGACCGACCATGCCCACCAGCAGTTGCGTGGTGAATAGTTCGTGTTCCTTGCGGGCGTTGTAGCCGAAGCCCACCAGCAGCGCGCCCGCGTATGGCCGGTCGTGCTCGATCAGGTCCGTCCGTGTGTGGTCCCCGGGGGTGAATATCCCCTGGGCGACAGTGACAACCATGTTCTGCTGGTCGAAGCCCCCGGGCTGGATGCGTTGCAGGTATCCATTCAACCAGCGCGCCGGCGCCGGCAGGCACGGGTCGTCGACATAGTCCTTGAGATTGGGCGAGACCATGGTCAGCAGCACGCCACTGGTGTAACCCTCGTCCCGGTTCGCGAACAGATCGTTGTCCACCCGCAAGCTGACGACCGGCGGGTAGGCTGCCAGGGTGGAGTCCTCGGGGCAGACGGCCTGCGCGGCGGCAAGGCCAGGCAACAACACGCCCAGCGCCAGCACGCACCATTGGCCCAGGTGGTATCGCTTGGCCGCCATGGGACGCCCTTTACGCGCTGGCGCTATCGAGCAGGGTGATCTCGGTCGCCGGGAGCGCCAGCAGGGTTGAGCGAACCAGACTGTCGAGCTGCTCGATTGTGGTGGCGCTGGCGATCGGCGCGGTGACGCCTTCACGCGCGATCAGCCAGGCCAACGCGACTTCGGCCGGCGTCGCGTCGAGGTTTGCCGCTACCGCGTCCAGTGCCTGCAGGATCTTCAGGCCACGCGCGTCGAGATACCGGGCGATGCCCTGGCCACGCACGCTCTTGCCCAGGTCCTCGCTGGAGCGGTACTTGCCCGACAGGAAGCCCGAGGCGAGGCTGTAGTACGTGATTACGCCCTGGCCTTCGGCGATGCAAAGATCGCGCAGTCCGGCCTCGTAGCCGGCGCGGTCGTAGAGGTTGTACTCGGGCTGCTGGACCTCGTAGCGTGGCAGGTCCTTTTCCGATGCCACCGCGAGTGCCTCGCGAAGCTGTGCCGCATCTAGGTTGGAGGCGCCGATGGTCCGCACCTTGCCTTGGGCGATGAGCTGCTCGTAGGCGCGCAGGGTTTCCTCCACCGCCGTATCCGGATCCGGCTGATGGCTCAGGTAAAGGTCGATGCGGTCGGTCTGCAGCCGGCGCAGCGAGTCTTCGGCAGCCGTAATGATCCATTTCGCCGACAGGCCCTTGCGGTCGGGGGCCATCTGCGAGCCGACCTTGGTGATGATGACGGTCTTCTCGCGCCGGGCGGGGGCTGCCTTGAGCCAGTTGCCGATGATGGTCTCCGACTCGCCGCCCTGATTGCCGGGCACCCAGGTGGAGTACACGTCGGCGGTGTCTATGGCGTTCAGGCCGGCATCGATGAAGCGGTCGAGCAGGGCGAAGGCGGTCGGCTGATCCACCGTCCAGCCGAATACGTTGCCGCCGAATACCAGCGGTGCGATCTGCAGGCCGCTACGGCCAAGGGGACGCTTGTTCATGGAGGTTCCTCTTGCGTGTTTCTGCGGAGGGCCAGGCCCGCGGATCGATCCCGGTTACGGGCTGAGCAGCTGCGGCACGAAATCCTGCAAGGCCTTCGCCAATAGTGCCCGGTCCAGTTCGGGCTCGCGGGTCTCGCGCACTTTCAGCCCTTCAAACAGCAGCTGCAGCATCAGTGCGCGGGACGGAGCCAATTCGGTCGGCAACCCGCACCCGCCGCGTTCGGGGCTGTCGCTCAGCCACTGGGACAAGGCCTTGCGCAGGACGGTGTCGAAACCGTCCAGCGCAGCGGCGATGGTCGGGTCGCGGGTGGCTTCGGCGGACATTTCCAGCAGCAGCGCGGGGTTTACGCCGCGCGGGGCCGGATGGCAGGCGCGGCCGAAACTGCCGCTCATCTCGGCGATCATGTCGACTTGGCGGTTGAGCTGGACATCGTGCAAAAACAGTTCGAGCTGGTGCTGCACGATCGCCAGGATGATCTCGTTCTTGCCCGCGAAGTAGCGGTAGATCAGCCCGGCGCTCATGCCGGCGGTCTCGGCGATGTTGGCCATGCTGGCGCCGTGGAAGCCGTGCTCGATGAAGCACTTCTGCGCCGCAGCCAGGATCCGTTCGCGCTGGGCTTCGACGCGGGCTTCGCCTTTCGCCGCGACCAGTGCCTCCTCGATCATGGCCAGGGGGTCAGGGGTTTTGCTCATACCACCCGCCGCCGAGCACCTTGTACAGAGTGATCCGGTTGGCCTGCTCGGATAACAGGGTCGCCACCAGGGATTGGCGGGCTGCATACAACGTCCGCTGGGCATCGAGCAGGATCAGATAGCTGTCCCTGCCGGCGTCATAGCGGGCCTGGGAGAGATCGTGTGCACGGGTCGCTGCTTCCACCAGGGCTTGCTGCGCAATCCGCTGGTCGGCCAGGGTCTTGCTCAGCGCCAATGCATCGGCCACTTCGCGGAAACCGACCTGGATCGACTTTTCATACTGGGCCAGGGCGATATCGCGGTCGGCGGTGGCCACGCCCAGGTTGGCGCGCAGGCGCCCGCCCTGGAAGATCGGCAGGTTGACCCGCGGCACGAAGCTCCAGATGCTGGTGCCACCATCGAACAAGCCCGATAGCTCGGTGCTGGTGGAGCCAATGCTGCCGGTCAGGCTGATGGAGGGGAAGAATGCCGCGCGAGCCGCGCCGATGTTGGCGTTGGCCGCAAGCAACTGGTGTTCGGCGGCCATGATGTCCGGCCGGCGCAGCAGCACTTCCGAGGGCAGACCGGCGGGCAGGGCTTCCAGTCCGCTGACCTGCGGCTGGAATGCGTCAGGCAGCAATTCCGGCGCGACCGGGCTTCCCACCAGCAGGTTCAGCGCGTTGGTGTCCTGCGCCACCTGGCCGGCAAACCGGGCGACGTCGGAGCGCGCGGTTTCAACCACCGTGCGGGACTGGTTGACTTCCAATGCCGACAAGGCACCCAGCTCATGACGCTGTTGGGTCAGTTTGTAGGAGGTTTCCTGGGTGGCCAGTGTGGCCTCGGAGATCTGCAGCAGTTCGCGGTCGGCCGACAGGGTGAGGTAGGTGTTGGCAACCTCCCCGATCAATGCCAGTTGGGCGCTGCGACGGGCTTCCTCGGTGGCGAAATACTGCTGCAGCGCCGCCTGGCTGAGATTGCGCACGCGACCAAACAGATCGAGCTCGAACTCGGCAATTCCCAGGTTGGCGGAGTAGGTCTCGCTGGTCGTTACGTCGCCACCGATCCGCTCCATCTGCCCGGTCACGCCGAGCGATGGCATGCGGTCGGCCCGCTGGATCCGGTACTGGGAGCGGGCGCGTTCCACGTTGAGCATGGCCACCCGCAGGTCGCGGTTGTTCTCAAGCGAAAGCGCAATCAGCTGCTCCAACGCCGGATCGACGAAGAAGTTGCGCCAGCCGATATCGGCGACCGGGAGCGCAGTGGAGGCGCCGGTTGTCGGGGCAGGGGAGGACACCGAGGTGGTCGGCGGCAACGGCCACTCGCCGGCAATCGCCGGCGCCGCCTCGGGTACCCGGGGTTCGAGCATGGCGCAGCCGGACACGAACAGGCTCGTCGCCAGTGCCAGCGCGGTGATCAGTGGCTTATGCATGGTTGTCGTCTCCGGCTGCGAGGGCAGCAGCAGCGGGTTGGCGCAGGTCGCGGTTGAACAGCAGTTCGACCACCAGGAAGAACAAGGGCACGAAGACCAGGCCAAGCAACACGCCGACGATCATGCCGCCGAGCACACCGGTACCGATCGCATTCTGTGCGCCCGAGCCGGCACCGCTGGCAATGGCCAGTGGCAGCACGCCCATGCCGAACGCCAGCGAGGTCATCAGGATCGGCCGCAGGCGTTCGCGCACCGCGCGCATCGTTGCCTTGGTCAGTTCCATGCCCTCGGCCATGTAGTCCTTGGCGAAGGTGATGATCATGATCGCGTTCTTGCTGGTCAGTCCCACCGTGGTCAGCATCGCCACCTGGAAATAGACGTCGCGTTCCATGCCACGCATCGAGGCCGCCAGCACGGTGCCCAGGATGCCCAGTGGCGCCACCATCAGCACCGCGGTCGGGATCGTCCAGCTTTCATACAGCGCGGCCAGACACAGGAACACGATCAGCAGCGACAACGTGTAGAGCAATGGCGTCTGCGAGCCGGCCTCACGCTCCTGATAGGACAAGCCGGTCCACTCGATGCCGAATCCGCTCGGCAGTTGTGCAGCGAGCTGCTCGATGGTGTCCATGGCTTCGCCCGAGCTTTCCCCTGGCGCAGCCTCACCCTGGATCTGGACTGCGGACACCCCGTTGTAGCGCTCCAGACGCGGTGAACCATAGGTCCACCGCGAGGTGCCGAAAGCGGAGAACGGCACCATCTCGCCGGCGTTGTTGCGCACCGTCCACTGGTTGAAGTCCTCGGGCACCATGCGGAATGGCGCATCGGCCTGCAACATCACCCGCTTGACGCGGCCACGGTCGATGAAGTCATCGATGTACTGGCCGCCCCAGGCCGCCGACAAGGTGGCGTTGATGGTGGCAGTCGACAAGCCCAATGCACTGGCTTTTTCCTGGTCGATATCCAGTCGCAACTGCGGTGAGTCCTCCTGACCGTTGGGACGTACGTTGGCCAGCACCGGATTCTGGGCGGCCGCACCCAGCAACTGGTTGCGCGCCGCGATCAGTGCGTCGTGGCCGAGGCCGGCGTTGTCCTTGAGATAGAAGGCGAAGCCGGCGGCGGTACCCAACTCGGGAATGGCCGGCGGGGCGAAGGCGAACGCAAATGCATCCTGAATGGCGGAAAGCCCGATCATCGCGCGGCCGGCAATCGCGGTGGCGCTCGCCTCGTCGCTGGTGCGCTCGCTCCAGTCATTCAACTTGACGAAGGCCATGCCGTTGTTCTGGCCGGTCCCGCCGAAGCTGAAGCCCTGGACGCTGAATACCGATTCGACGTTCTCCTTCTCGTTCTCCAGGAAGTAGTTCTCCAACTTCTCCATGGACTCCATGGTCCGCTCCTGGGTCGCACCTACCGGGGCCAGGATCTGGGCGAACAGGATGCCCTGGTCCTCTTCTGGCAGGAACGAGCTGGGCAGGCGGATGAACAGCAGGCCCATCACCACGACCAGAGCCACGAAGATCGCCATGAAGCGCTTGGAGCGGCCCATGATGCCGTGCACGCCGCGCCGGTACTTCTTGCTGCTGTTGTCGAAGTGGCGGTTGAACCAGCCGAAGAAGCCGGTGGTCTTGCCGTGCTCGCCCTTGTTGATCGGCTTGAGCATGGTCGCGCACAGCGCCGGGGTCAGCACGATGGCAACGAGCACCGACAAGCCGATCGCCGAGACGATCGTGGCGGAGAATTGTCGATAGATGATGCCGGTCGAGCCGGACATGAAGGCCATCGGCACGAACACCGCCGACAGCACCAGCCCGATGCCGACCAGCGCGCCGGTGATCTGGGTCATCGATTTACGCGACGCCTCCAGCGGCGACAGACCTTCCTCGGACATCAATCGCTCGACGTTCTCTACCACCACGATGGCGTCATCGACCAGCAAGCCGATCGCCAGCACCATCGCGAACATGGTCAACATGTTCACCGAGAAACCCAATGCCGCCAGGATGCCGAAGGTGCCCAGCAGGACCACCGGTACCGCGATGGTGGGAATCAGCGTGGCGCGGAAATTCTGCAGGAACAGGTACATCACCAGGAACACCAGCACGATGGCTTCCAGCAAGGTGATGATGACGCCCTTGATCGCCACCCTCACGAACGGCGTGCTGTCGAATGGCGTGACGGTCGTCAGGCCGGGCGGGAAGAACGGCTCCAGTTCGTCGAGCGTGGCCTTCACTCCCGCGGAAGTCTCCAGCGCATTGGCGCCGGTGGCCAGTGAAATGGCGACACCGGTTGCGGTCTGGCCGTTGTAGCGGGAGATGAACTCGTAGTTCTCCGAGCCCATCTCCACCCGTGCGACGTCGCCCAGCTTGAGTACCGAGCCATCAGCATTGCTGCGCACCACGATGTCGCGGAACTGTTCCGGCGTCTGCAGCCGGTCCTGCGCGGTCACGGTGGCATTGATCTGCTGGCCCTCGATGGCCGGCGCGCCGCCGAGCGAGCCGACCGCGACCTGTGCGTTCTGCGCCTGCACCGCGGCGGTGATGTCGGCAGGAGTGAGGTGGTAGGTATCGAGCTTGTTGGGGTCCAGCCAGATCCGCATCGCGTACTTGGACCCGAACACCTGGATGGTGCCCACGCCGGGTACCCGGCTGAGTGGATCGACCAGGGTGGCGCCGACGTAATCGGCGATGTCGTCCTTGGACATGCTGCCGTCCTCGGACACGAAGCCGATCACCTGCAGGAAGCCACTGGCCGACTTGCTGACGTTGACGCCCTGGCGCTGCACTTCCTGTGGCAGCAACGGCATGGCCGACTGCAGCTTGTTCTGCACCTGCACCTGGGCGGTGTCGGGGTCGGTGCCGTTCTCGAACGTCAGGGTGATGGAGGCGCCGCCGCTGGCTTCACTGGTGGATGAGAAGTACAGCAGGCCGTCGAGGCCCTTCATGTTCTGCTCGATGATCTGCACCACCGAGTCCTCGACCACCTTCGCCGAGGCGCCGGGGTAGGTGGCGTTGATGGATACCGTGGGTGGTGCGATGGTCGGATACTGCGAGATCGGCAGGGTGAAGATGGCCAGCCCGCCGGCCAGCATGATGATGATCGCGATGACCCACGCAAAGATGGGGCGATCGATGAAGAAGTGTGCCATGAAGTTCTCCGCTTACTGCTGCGAGGCCGGGGCATCGGCCGCCGGCGTGGCCGCATCAGCGGGGGTGGCGGCGTCGGGGTTGGTGACCTCGGGCGCGCCGGGCTCTGGCGTGCCGGACTCTGGTTGGGCAGTCGCCGGCTCGGCACCCTCGGGCGCAGCTTCGCCGGTGGCCTGTTCGGCCTGCTCACCGGCCTCGGTGGCATTCACCGGGGCATCGGGCTGCACTTTCTGCAGGCCGGCGATGATGACCTTGTCGCCGGCAGCCAGGCCGCTTTCGACCAGCCATTGGTTGCCGACGGTCTGGCTGACCGTGACCGGGCGCACCTCGACCTTGTTCTCGGCGTTGACCACCATCGCGGTGGCATGGCCCTTGGGGTCGCGGGTGATGCCCTGCTGGGGTACCAGGATTGCGTTCTGGCGGATCCCCTTTCCGATCACCGCCCGTACATACATGCCGGGAAGCAACAGGTGATCGGGGTTGTCTACCACCACGCGCAATGAGTAGCTGCCGGTGCCGGGATCGACGCTGACCTCGGAAAACGCCAGCTTGCCCTGCTGGTCGAACGGCGTGCCATCCTCCAGCAGGATCGTCACCGGCAGGTCGCGCGCGCCTTCCAGCGTGCCTGCGGCCAAGTCCTTGCGCAGTTGCAGCAGTTCGCTGGCCGATTGGGTCAGGTCGACGTAGATCGGGTCGAGTTGCTGGACGGTCGCCAGTGCTTCGGGCTGGTTGGCCGTCACCAGCGCGCCCTTGGTGACGGTGGACTTGCCAATGCGGCCGCTGATCGGCGAGTTGATCCGGGCATAACCCAGGGTCACCTCGGCACTTTGCACCGCGGCCTGGGCAGCGGCGACCTCGGCCTTGGCCTGGCTCAGCGCCGCCGTGGCGTTTTCATTGTCCTGCCTGCTGATGGCATCGATCTTGACCAGTTCGGCCGATCGTGCGGCGGTCAGCTTTGCCGATACCAGGGTTGCCTGCGCGCGTGCGAGCTGCGCCCGGGCACTGTTGGCGTTGGCTTCGTAAGAGGCATTGTCGAGCTGATACAGCGCCTGACCCGCCTTTACCAGACCGCCCTCGGTGAACAGCCGCTTGTCGACGATGCCCGACACCTGGGGACGAACCTCGGCGATCTGGGAAGCGTTGGTCCTGCCCGGCAACTCCCGCGTCAGGGTCGCCGTTTCCGGCTTCATGGTGACCACGGTTACCGCGGCGGGCGGTGGCTGTTGCGACGCATCGTCTCCGCCACAGGCGGCCAGGGAAAAGGCGAGTGCTAACGGCAGGAGAACCAAGTGGCGTGGGGACCTGGACATGGGAGTAGGCTCAATGGGGAGAATAGAAAGAGGGCGGTCACGCCGCCCGAACCGCAGAAGAATGAACGGTCATTCTTTTTATGTCAATGGTGTGGTCGCGTGAAACTGAATGTGCGCTTGACGTTCCGTGAGCCATCACACACTTTCGATCGCCGATCTCGCGCGGGTTCATTTTGAATGACACCCTGAAGCCATCTGGCGATCACGTTGACGAGTTTCTGTGCGCATAGCGCGCGCAAGCATTGCAGCTGCCGGTTGAAGCTCATGTGAGCGCAGGGCTTCGTTGGAAATGAGCAGCCGGGAAGCTTTCGCTACTGTCCGGCACCAGGCCCAGTGCGGTCTGCAGTTCGCGTACTTCCTCGGTCTATTTTGGCCGCAGGCCTGGTCGGCGAACAGCGATAGCACCTGGTCGGCGAAGCCGGGGAAAGGAGCGGGGCCTGGCGGGACTGTCGCGATGACTCGATGTGCTCGACAAAGGCTCCGAAACACCTATACTTCAATAATTGAAGTAATAAGGTGTCGACAAAGTGAAAGTGAAGTCTTTCGCAGGAATGCGGTGCTCCATCGCGGGTGCACTCGAGCTGATCGGGGATCGCTGGACGCTGCTGCTGATCCGTGACCTGTCGCTCGGGCTCCGTCGCCATGACGAGCTGCGCGAGAGCACGGGCATTCCCACCGCCACGCTGGCGGCGCGCCTCAAGCATCTGACGCAGCACGGCATCGTCGAACAGTCGCGCTATCAGGAGCGGCCACCCCGGGTTGAATACCGGCTGACGGCCAAAGGCCGCGACCTGTGGAAGGTCAGCGTTGCCTTGCGCGAATGGGGCGACCGCTGGGATGCGAGCGGCTTTGGCGCGCCGACCGTGGAGACGATCGATCGCGAAACCGGGCGACCGCTGCGCCTGGCGCTAGTCGATCCCGAGACCGGCACGGCGGTTCCCCGCGACCGCGTCCAGCTTCGCCCCGGCCCCGGGGCCGACGACCGCGTTCGCCATCTTCTAAACAACCTCGCCACAGGAGCAGTCCAATGACCCGATCGATCGAACTCTTCTATGATTTCCGCAGCCCGTACAGCTACCTTGCCTTCACGCAGCTACATGAGATGGGCGTCGACATCGCGCTCAGGCCGATGATGGTGCTGAAGCTGATGGAGGAGGTCGGCAACGTGCCGACCACGCTCACCTGCGCGGCCAAGGGGCGCTACGCCCGCGACGATCTGGCGCGCTGGGCGCAGCGCTACGGCATCGCACTGAATCCATCCGACATGCGCGCGAACGATGGCGATGCCTGTTCGCGCGCCGTGCTGGCGGCGGCATCGCCGGCGGAGGCAATCGAGATAACGCTGGCGCTGTACCGCGCGTGCTGGAGCGAGGGCAGGACACTCGCCGCGAAGGACGACATCCTCGCCGTCATCGCCGCGGTCGGGATCGACGCCGACGCGATCGCCAAGCGGATCGACGCGCCCGAAACGATCGCGCAACTGGACGCCAACACCCATGAAGCCGCCGAACGCGGCGTGTTCGGCTCGCCGACCATGTTCGTCGGCGACGCGATGTTCTTCGGCAACGACCGTCTCGATTTCGTGCGCGAACATCTCGCGCACCTGGAGCAAGCAGCATGACCGACAAGACCACCAAACCACTCGCCCTCGTTACCGGGGTCGGCCCCGGCACCGGCGCTGCCCTGGTGCGGCGCTTCGCCGAGGGTGGCTACCGCGTGGCGATGCTGGCGCGCAATGCCGATCGCCTGGCTGCGCTGGAAGCGGAGATACCCGACACGATCGCGGTGCCGTGCGACGTGACGGACCGGGCCGCGCTTGAGCAGGCGATCGCCGATGTCGGAATGCCGAAAGTGGTCGTCCACAACGCAGTGGGCGGTGCGTTCGGCACGTTCATGGAGATCGAGGCGGAGACGCTGCAGAAGAACTTCGACATCAACACGATGGCGCTGTTCAACCTGGCCCGGCTGACCGCCCCGGCGATGGTGGCGGCCGGCGAGGGCGCGCTGATCGTGACCGGCAATACCTCCGCCCAGCGCGGCAGGGCGGGCTTTGCCGGGTTCGCGCCGACCAAGGCGGCGCAGCGGATCCTGGCCGAATCACTGGCCCGTGACCTGGGGCCGAAGGGCGTACACGTCGCCTATCTCATCATCGATGCCGTAATCGACGTGCCGTGGCAGCGCGAGCGGCTGCCCGATACGGCGGACGATTTCTTCATCTCTCCCGCCTCGATCGCGGGCGAGGTCTTTCACCTGGCACATCAGCCGCGCGACGCGTGGTCGTTCCTCGCCGAAGTCCGGCCCTTCCACGAGCCGTGGTGAGCGCCGTGGATACGTGGGGAGACGGCGCGCTCAACGGCCTCGAGCAGCTTCGCGCCCTGATGGTGGCCGGAGCCAACCAGCCGCCGATGGGCGAAACGCTCGGCTTCACCTTGGTCGAGGTCGATCGCGGCCATGCCGTGTTCGAAGGCGCGCCTGATCGGACCGTCTACAACCCGCTCGGCTCGGTGCACGGCGGCTATGCGGCGACACTGCTCGACAGTGCCTGCGGCATTGCCGTCCACAGCCAGCTCGACGCCGGGCGCGGGCACACCACGCTCGAACTGAAGGTGTCGTATCTGCGTCCGCTGACCGACAACAGCGGGACGGTGCGCGCCGTCGGCCGCGTTGTCTCGATGGGACGGCGCGTCGCTTTTGCCGAGGCGACGCTGCATGACGGCGACGGCCGCTTGTGTGCGACGGCCACGTCGACGCTGCTGGTATTCGACCTCGCACAACCCGAATAAGGCGGCAGAAATGAACAAGACGATGAGTGGACTGGAACTACGATCGCTGGCGACGTCCGATGGACAGCTTCGGCTGAGCCTGGAGACGGTCGTGCTGGATGAGCCCGGCCCGGATGAGCTGGTGGTGCGGGTCGAGGCCACACCCATCAATCCATCCGACCTTGGGCTCCTGCTCGGCCCTGCCGATGTATCGACCGTCCGGGCCGAAGGCACGCCGGAGCGACCGGTGCTGGTCGCCGACATTCCGCAGCAGCGCCTGGCGGCCATTCGCAGCCGGCTGGATCAGTCGTTGGCGGTCGGCAACGAAGGCGCGGGCACCGTCGTCAAGGCGGGCCGCGATGTGCAGCACTTCCTTGGCAAAAAGATCGGGATGCTGGGCGGTGGGATGTACACGCAGCTGCGCAAACTGCGTGCGCGGGACTGCATCCTGTTGCCCGATGACGTGGACGTCTCGGACGGAGCGTCGATGTTCGTCAATCCGCTGACGTCGCTTGGCTTCACCGAGACGATGAAGGCCGAGGGGCACAGCGCCATCGTGCAGACCGCCGCCGCTTCGAACCTGGGCCAGATGCTCAACAGGATCTGCCTTACGGATGGGATCGGGCTGGTCAATATCGTGCGCAGCGACGCGCAGGCGACGATTCTGCGCGAGATCGGCGCACGCCACATCGTCGACAGCACGTCGCCCGACTTCCAGGCCGAGCTGACGGAAGCGATCGCTGAAACGGGCGCCACCATCGGCTTCGACGCCATTGGTGGCGGCACGCTGGCCGGCCAGATCCTCCAGGCGATGGAAGCCGTCGCCAGTCGCGGCGTCACCACCTACAACCGCTACGGCTCGGACGCGTTCAAGCAGGTCTATATCTACGGCGCCCTGGACACGGGGCCGACCGTGATCGATCGGACGTTCGGTTTTGCCTGGAACGTCGGCGGATGGCTGCTTTTCCCGTTCCTGCAGAAGGCGGGCCAGGAGGTCGTGACGCGGATGCGTCAACGCGTCGTGGATGAGCTGACAACGACTTTCGCCAGTCATTACACAAAAACCATCAGCCTCACCGATGCGCTCCAGCCAGACATCCTGGCCGCGTACGAGCGCAAGTCGACCGGCGAGAAGTATCTGATCAACCCGTCCTTGTAGAAAGGGCTGTTCTGCCCGCTTTCATGACCGAAAGCGGACAGCCTGGAGCCGCGAACGCGGTCAAGGTCTGAGGCGCTGGCTGCTGGGGAAACCTCTGACTCTGACGCCGGTTTCCGTCATGTGCCCGTCCGCTGCGGGCCGCCGTCGAGCCAGGCCGGCTCCTCGGCATACATCTCGCCGATCAAGCGCTTCACTAGATCGATGTCGCTCGAGTGGTCGTTGGCGCGGTAGCTGATGATGATCGGCGAGGTGGCGTGATCGTCCGCCAGCTCGCGATAACACAGGTCGGTGCGCAGGAGCCGCACCGAGCTGGGGATGATGCAGGCGCCCATGTCCGCCGCGACCAGGCCCAGGGCGGTCTGCAGTTCGCGGACTTCCTGGGTCTCTTTTGGCCGCAGGCCCTGGTCGGCAAACAGCGAGAGCACCTGGTCGGCGAAGCTGGGGCGGGGTTCCTTCGGGTAGACGATCAGGGTTTCGCCGGTGACCGCACTCAGCGGTAGCGGGCCGGTGCCGTCGGCCAGTGGGCTGGTCGGGGGCAGGGCGACCACCAGCCGCTCTTCGCGCATCACGATGCGCTCGACCGCCGGGTCGATCGCGCGGACGCGGCCGAAGCCGATGTCGATCCGTCCGGTCTTCAATGCCTCGATCTGGTCCATCGACATCATTTCGAGCAACTGGATGTCCAGCTCCGGGCGCTGTTGGCGGAGCCGGCGCACCAGCAGTGGCATCCCGCTGTACAGCGTGGAGGCGACGAAGCCGATCGAAAGCACGCTGCGTTCGTTCCGGCCGGTGCGCTGGGTCGCGGTTTTCATCTGTTCCACCCGGGCCAGGATCTGCAGGGCCTGCTCGCGGAACACCCGGCCTGCGTCGGTCAACCGCAATGGCCGGCTGTTGCGCAGCAGCAACTGCACGCCCAGTTCGTCCTCCAACTGCTGGATCTGGCGGCTGAGCGGTGGCTGGGCGATATGAAGTTGCTCGGCGGCGCGGGTGAAATTGCGCGTTTGCGCGACCGCGACAAAATAACGTAGCTGCCGGAGCTCCATTCAGCTTTACCTTCGATTGGGGTATGAGGTGGATGTTGCAGCGCAATAAGTGCCGCATTCGGACGTTGTGCAGGTAGATCATACCTTTTGGGTATGAAACAAGACTGTAATAGTCTTGGACTTGCCGCGCGGCAGAGTCGAAGAATCGGGGCATGCCAAATATCAGCCATCCCCGTCAGCCGTCCGTTCGCATCGAACGCGTCGAGACCCTGCTGCTGGATATCCCGACCATTCGGCCGCATCGGATGTCGGTCGCGACCATGCATGCCCAGACCCTGATGCTGGTTCGGATCCACGCCACCGACGGCAGCGTCGGCATCGGCGAGGGCACCACCATCGGTGGCATGTCGTACGGGCCGGAAAGCCCGGAAAGCATGAAGCTCGCCATCGATACCTACATCGCGCCGCTGCTGAAGGATGCCGACCTCTCGCAGGTGCGTCTGCTGATGGCGAAGATCGGCAAGCACGTGAAGGGCAATCACTTTGCCAAGTGCGCCGTCGAAACCGCATTGCTGGACGCCCACACCCGACGGCTGGGCATACCGCTGTCGGAACTGTTCGGTGGCCGCGTGCGCGATCGCCTGCCGGTGGCGTGGACGCTCGCTTCGGGCGATACCGCGCTCGACATCGCCGAGGCCGAGAAGATGCTGGCCCTGCGCCGCCATGACGTGTTCAAGCTGAAGATCGGCATGCGTGCGGTGGCCGACGACGTCGCCCACGTCGCCGCGATCAAGCGTGCGGTTGGCGACCGCGCCAGCGTCCGGGTCGACGTCAACATGGCCTGGAGCGAGACGGCCGCCGCGCGTGGATTGCCGGCGCTGGCCGATGTCGGCTGCGATCTGGTCGAGCAACCGACGGCGACTGCCGCTTCGCTGGCGCGGCTGGCCCGGCGCTTCCCGATTCCGCTGATGGCCGACGAGTCGGTCGGCACCCCGAACAGCGCCTACGAGCTGGCGCGTGCCGGCGCGGCCGATGTGTTCGCGATCAAGACCGAGCAGGCCGGCGGCCTGTTCGCCGCGCAGCAGATTGGCGCGATTGCCGACGCCGCCGGCATCGAGCTGTATGGCGGCACGATGCTGGAAGGCGCGGTCGGCACCGCTGCCGCGGCCCATGTCTTCAGCACCTTCCCGAACCTGCAGTGGGGCACCGAGCTGTTCGGACCGTTGCTGCTGACCGAGGAGATCCTCACCCAGCCGTTGGATTACAGCGACTTCCAGCTCACCGTTCCGATCGGCCCGGGCCTGGGCATCGACCTGGACGAGGAGCGGGTGCAGTTTTTCCGCCGCGACGCGGTGCGCCGGACAGTCAGTGTCCCCGGCGCGGTCGCGCCTGCTTCCTCCACCCAATCCCAAGGAGCCTGACCATGCTTTTTCATGTCCGCATGGACGTGCGCATCCCGCGCGACCTTCCCGCCGACACCGTCGCCACGCTCAAGGCCGACGAGAAGGCGCTGTTCCAGCAACTCCAGCAAAGCGGCAAGTGGCGCCACATCTGGCGCGTCGTCGGCCAGTACTCGAACGTCAGCATCTTCGACGTTGAAAGCAGCGCCGAGCTGCACGAGCTGCTGATGGCGCTGCCGCTGTACCCCTACATGCAGATCGAGGTGATGCCGTTGTGCCGTCACCCGTCCTCGATCCACGCCGACGACCGCTGAGTCGATTGCCGCATCACCCACCCCCACTCGCCACAACCCCAGCAAGACGAACCGAAAGAGGGCAACACCATGACGGTCAAACTCATCGACACCGCCGAGCTGCGGGATTTCCTCGAGACCTGCAGCGGTCTGGAATCGGCTGAAGGCAAAACGCCCCAAGGCAACCTTCGTACCAAGCAGATACTGCATCGCGTGCTGGGCGACCTGTTCCGCACCATCGAAGATTTCGACGTCACCCCGGACGAGTTCTGGACCGCGGTGAACTACATCAACGAGCTCGGTGCCGCCGGTGAAGCCGGCCTGGCCGCCGCCGGGTTCGGCTTCGAGAAGTACCTCGACATGCGCATGGACGCAGCCGATGCCGCCGCCGGCATCGCCGGTGTGACCCCGCGCACCATCGAGGGCCCGTTGTACGTGGCCGGCGCGCCGGTGAGCGAAGGCAAGGCCCGCCTGGACAACGACCCGGATCCGGATGGCCAGTTGCTGGTCATGCACGGCCAGGTGCGCGACGCGGGCGGCAAGGCGCTGCCGGGTGCGACCGTCGAGGTCTGGCATTGCAACACCAAGGGCATGTACTCGTTCTTCGACTCGACCCAGAGCGCGTTCAACCTGCGCCGCACGATCCGCACCGATGCCGACGGCAACTACGAGTTCCGCAGCGTCGTTCCGGCCGGTTACGGTTGCCCGCCCGGTGGCCCGACCCAGAACCTGCTCGACGCAGTCGGCCGCCACGGCCAGCGCCCGGCGCACATCCACTTCTTCATCAATGCCGATGGCTGCCGTCACCTGACCACGCAGATCAACATCGACGGCGACGAGTACCTGCACGACGACTTCGCCTTCGCCACCCGCGACGACCTGGTGCCGGCCATCAAGCAGGTCGACGACGCCGACGCGATCAAGGCGCGGGGCCTGGAAGGTCCGTTCGCCGAGATCGAGTTCGACTTCGTGCTCGTGCCCAAGACCGGGTCCGTGCCCGACAGCGTGGTCGAGCGCAAACGCGCCGCCGCCTGATCTTTCAAGTCAGCCCTTGAAGCCCCGGCAGACGCTGCCGGGGTCTTGCCCAGTCCGGTACCCGCGAGTGGTCTCGCGTGGCGCCGCACACGCCACGCACGTCGCTCACGTGCAGGAGCTCGCCATGTCCGCCGTCATCGAGAATTCCCCCCGCGTTTCCCGGTTGATCGACGCCGCCCTGGTCGAAGACGCCGACAGTGGCGTGTACCGCGCCCGCCGCGACATCTTCACCGACGAAGCGCTGTTCGAGCTGGAGATGCGCCACATCTTCGAGGGCAACTGGGTGTATCTGGCCCATGAAAGCCAGATCCCGGAGAACAACGACTACTTCAGCACCAACATCGGTCGCCAGCCGGTGGTGATCACCCGCGACAAGCAAGGCGAGCTGCACGCGCTGATCAACGCCTGTGCGCACCGCGGCGCGATGTTGTGCCGCCGCAACCGCGGCAACAAGGGCAGCTTCACCTGCCCGTTCCACGGCTGGACCTTCAGCAACAGCGGCAAGCTGCTCAAAGCCAAGGACGCCAAGACCGGCGCCTATCCGCTCGGCTTCAATACCGATGGCTCTCACGATCTCAAGAAGGTGGCGAAGTTCGCCTCCTACCGCGGTTTCCTGTTTGGCAGTCTCAACGCCGACGTGCTGCCGCTGGAGGAGCACCTGGGCGAAACAAAGGTGATCATCGACCAGATCGTGGATCAGGCGGCGGACGGGCTCGAGGTGCTGCGCGGCAGCTCCAGCTACACCTACGACGGCAACTGGAAACTGCAGGTCGAGAACGGCGCCGACGGCTACCACGTCAGCTCGGTGCACTGGAATTACGCGGCCACGATGGGCCGGCGCAATTACGAGGAAGGTGGCACCCAGGCCGTGGACGCCAACAGCTGGTCCAAGGCGGTTGGCGGCGTGTACGGCTTCGAGCACGGCCACCTGCTGCTGTGGACGCAACTGCTCAATCCGGAAGTACGGCCGGTGTATGCGCATCGCGAGGCGCTGGCCGGGAAGCTGGGGCAGGCCAAGGCCGACTTCATCGTCAACCAGACCCGCAACCTGTGCGTGTACCCCAACGTCTACCTGATGGACCAGTTCTCCACCCAGATCCGGGTGGTGCGCCCGATCGCGGTCGACAAGACCGAGGTCACCATCTACTGCTTCGCGCCCAAGGGCGAGAGCGCGGACATGCGCGCGCTGCGCATCCGCCAATACGAGGACTTCTTCAACGTCAGCGGCATGGGCACACCCGACGACCTGGAAGAGTTCCGCGCCTGCCAGCAGGGCTATCAGGGCATTGCCGCGCCATGGAACGACCTCAGCCGCGGCGCCGACGGCCACTGGATCGACGGTGCTGACGACAACGCCAGGGCCATGGGCCTGAACCCGCTGATCAGCGGCACCCATCCCGAGGATGAGGGCCTTTACCTGAAGCAGCACGGCTACTGGTCGCAGGTGATGGCGCGCGCGATGGCCGCGGAGCAGAGTGATGCGGAGGTGTCGGCATGAGCCTGACGCATGAGCAGATCGCAGCGTTCCTGTACCGCGAGGCACGCCTGCTGGACGACCGCGACTTCGACGCCTGGCTGCAGTGCTATTCGCCCAGGGTGGAGTTCTGGATGCCGGCCTGGGACGACGACGACACCCTGGTTGAGAACCCGCAGACCGATATCTCGCTGATCTACTACCCCAACCGTGAGGGGCTGGAAGACCGCGTGTTCCGGATCAAGACCGAGCGCTCCAGCGCGAGCCTGCCGGAGACGCGTACCGGCCACAACCTGAGCAATATCGAAGTGCTGTCGCGCGAAGGCGACAGCATCGAGCTGCGCTTCAACTGGCACACGCTCAGCCACCGTTACAAGACCACCGACAGCTATTTCGGCACCTCGTTCTACACGTTGGATACAAGCGGACTGGACACCAGCGGTGGCGAGCCCGTGATCGCGCGCAAGAAGGTGGTGCTGAAGAACGACTACATCCACCAGCTGATCGATGTCTATCACATCTGACCGGCGCGCCTGCCGCGCCTGCGAGGTAACCCCATGAGTCATCGCATCGCCCTGAGTTTCGAGGACGGCGTCACCCGTTTCATCGACTGCCGTGCCAATGAGACCGTGCTGGATGCCGCCTACCGGCAGCGCATCAACCTGCCGATGGACTGCTCCGACGGCGTCTGCGGCACGTGCAAGTGCCGCGCCGAGCAGGGTCGCTACGACCTCGGCGACGACTACATCGAGGACGCGCTGACCGAGGACGAGGCCGCCGAGGGCCTGGTACTGACCTGCCAGATGGTGCCGTCGTCGGACTGCGTGATATCGGTGCCGCTGCCGTCGACTGCGTGCAAGACCGGCACGGCGACGTTCGAGGCGACGCTGGTGGCGATCACCCCGCATCAGGACGCGGCACTGGAAGTGGCATTCGAGGTCGCTGAAGGCGCCGAGGCGCCGGCGTTCCTGCCGGGCCAGTACGTCAATATCGCCGTGCCGGGAAGCGAACAGACCCGTTCGTATTCCTTCAGTTCGGCCCCGGGCGCGCGCCGACTGTCGTTCCTGGTCAAGCAGGTGCCGGGCGGCCTGATGACCGGCTACCTCACTGAAGCGGCCATCGGCCAGACCGTGTCGTTGACCGGCCCGCTGGGCAGCTTCTACCTGCGCGAGGTCAAGCGGCCGTTGCTGCTGCTCGCTGGCGGAACCGGGCTGGCGCCGTTCCTGTCGATGCTGGAAGTATTGGCGGTGCAGGACAACAGCCAGCCGGTGCAGCTGCTCTACGCGGTCACCCGCGACGAAGATCTGGTGCTGGTGGAACAACTGAAAGCCTATGCGCAGCGCCTGTCCGGCTTCGCGTTCGCCACCATCGTCGCGGACGAGGCGTCCACGCATGCGCGCAAGGGCTTCGTCACCCACCACCTGCCGGCCGACGCGCTGCATGGCGGCGAGGTCGACGTGTACCTGTGCGGGCCGCCGCCGATGGTCGATGCGGTGCGCCGCCACCTCGGCGAACTGGGCGTCACTCCGGCGAGCTTCCACTACGAGAAGTTCACGCCCAGCACGCCGGGCCTCAAGGAGGCCGCGTGATGGCCCGCGCCGACCGCTTCACCGGCAAGTCGGTGGTGGTCACCGGCGCGGCCCAGGGCATCGGCCGCGAGGTGGCGCTGGACATCGCCCGCGAGGGTGGGCGGCTGGTGCTGGCCGACCGGGCCGAATTCCTCGATGAGGTGATGGCCGAAGCGCGCGCGTTGGGCGCTGACTGCGAGGGCATCCACGCCGATCTGGAAACCTGGGCCGGCGCGCAGGCGGTGATGGCGCTGGCGATCGCCCGCTACGGCCGCATCGATGTACTGGTCAACAACGTCGGCGGCACCATCTGGGCGCGCCCGTTCGAGCAGTACGGCGAGGCGCAGATCGAGGCGGAGATCCGCCGTTCGCTGTTCCCCACTCTGTGGTGCTGCCGTGCCGCGTTGCCGCAGATGCTGGAGCAGGGCGCCGGCGCCATCGTCAACGTGTCCTCCATCGCCACCCGCAGCGTCCACCGCGTGCCATACGCCGCAGCCAAGGGCGGCGTGAACGCGCTCACCGCTTCGCTCGCGTTCGAGTGCGGCGGCCGCGGCGTGCGCGTCAACGCAGTCGCGCCCGGCGGCACCGAAGCGCCGCTCCGCAAGGTGCCGCGCAACACAGAATCGCCCACCGCGCAGGAAGCACGGTGGTACCAGGCCATCGTCGAACAGACCACCGACAGCACGCTGATGAAGCGCTACGGCACCCTGGCCGAGCAGGCCGCGGCGATCCTGTTCCTCGCCTCCGACGAGGCCTCCTACATCACCGGAACCGTGCTGCCCGTTGGCGGCGGCGACCAGGGTTGAGCGCAAGCCGGCCCCCACATAGCGATATGAAGGTTATCCATGGCTGACATCTGTTCACTGCGAGACGCCGTTTCCGGCCTGATCCACGATGGCGACACCGTGGCGATGGAAGGCTTCACCCACCTGATTCCGCACGCGGCCGGCCACGAGGTCATCCGCCAAGGCAAGCGCGACTTGGCGCTGGTGCGCATGACTCCGGATCTGATCTACGACCAGTTGATCGGTGCCGGCTGCGCGACGTCGCTGCGCTTTTCCTGGGGCGGCAATCCCGGCGTCGGCTCGCTGCACCGCCTGCGCGATGCTGTCGAGAAGGGCTGGCCGCACAAGCTCGCCATCCGCGAGCACAGCCATGCCGACATGGCCAACGCCTACGTCGCCGGCGCGTCCGGGCTGCCGTTCGCGGTGCTGCGCGGCTACATCGGCTCGGACCTGCCCAAGGTCAACGACAGCATCCGCTTCATCGATTGCCCGTACACCGGCGAGACGCTGGCCACCACGCCGGCCGTGCGGCCCGATGTCACCGTGATCCACGCCCAGCAGGCCGACCGCCAGGGCAATGTGCTGCTGTGGGGCATCCTTGGCGTGCAGAAGGAGGCCGCGCTGGCGGCGAAGAAGGTGATCGTCACCGTCGAGGAGATCGTCGACAAGCTGGACGCTCCGGCCAACGCCTGCATCCTGCCGCGCTGGGTGGTGAGCGCCGTGTGCCACGTGCCGCGCGGGGCCACCCCGTCCTACGCGCATGGCTATTACGAGCGCGACAATCGCTTCTACCTGGCTTGGGATCCGATCGCCCGCAGCCGCGAGGCGTTCACCGCCTGGATCCAGCGCCACATCCTGGACACCGAAGACTTCGAGGGCTTCCAGCGCGTCCATGCCGAAAGCCAGCAGGAGGCGAGCGTATGAGCACCTACACCACCAATGAAATGATGACTGTCGCCGCCGCCCGCCGGCTGCGCGATGGCGCGGTCTGCTTCGTCGGTATCGGCCTGCCGTCCACCGCCGCCAACCTGGCGCGGCTGACGCATGCGCCGGACGCCACCCTGATCTACGAATCCGGCCCGATCGGTGCCAAGCCGACCGTCCTGCCGCTGTCCATCGGCGACGGCGAGCTGGCCGAAACCGCCGACACCGTGGTCTCGACTCCGGAAATCTTCCGTTACTGGCTGCAGGGCGGACGGGTGGACGTGGGCTTTCTCGGCGCGGCGCAGATCGACCGGTTCGCCAACCTCAATACCACCGTGATTGGCCCCTACGACGCCCCGAAGACACGACTGCCGGGTGCCGGTGGCGCGCCGGAAATCGCCGGCTCGGCCAAGGAAGTGTTCATCATCATCCGCCAGTCGAAGCGCGCCTTCGTCGACAAACTCGACTTCGTCACCAGCGTCGGCCACATGGACGGCGGTGATGCGCGCCAGCGCGCCGGCCTGCCGGGCAAGGGCCCGCAAGTCGTGGTCACCGACCTGTGCGTGATGGAGCCGGATCCGGTGACGCGCGAGCTGACCGTGGTCTCGATCCATCCCGGCGTCAGTCGCGGGCAGATCGTCGAAGCCACCGGCTGGCCAATCAAGTTTGCCGACAACGTGAGCGAAACCGTGCCGCCCGAAGCCTCGGTGTTGGCGACGCTGCGCGCGCTGCAGGCCCGCACCGATGCCGCCCACGGCAAGCAACAAGGAGGAGAGTGATGGCTGACGTATTCATCGTCGACGGCATCCGTACGCCGATCGGCCGCTACGGCGGCGCGCTCGCGGGCATCCGTGCCGACGACCTCGGCGCGGTGCCTTTGAAGGCGCTGCTGGCGCGCAACCCGGGGCTGGACCCCACGCGGATCGACGACGTCTTCCTCGGCTGCGCCAACCAGGCCGGCGAGGACAACCGCAACGTTGCGCGCATGAGCCTGCTGTTGGCCGGGCTGCCGACCGACGTGCCGGGCGTGACCCTCAACCGCCTGTGCGGCTCCGGTCTGGACGCGGTGGGCAGCGCGGCGCGCGGCATCCGTGCCGGCGAATTGGAAATCGCTATCGCCGGCGGTGTCGAATCGATGTCGCGCGCGCCGCTCGTGATGGGCAAGGCGGCCTCGCCGTTCGCCCGCAATCAAGTCCTCGAAGACACCACGATGGGCTGGCGCTTCGTCAATCCGGCGCTGGAGGCGCTGTATGGCGTCGAGTCGATGGGCCAGACCGCCGAAAACGTGGCCGCGCAGTACGGCATCTCGCGCGAGGATCAGGATGCCTTCGCGCTGCGCAGCCAGCAGCGGTACGCCGCGGCGAAGGCGGCCGGCTTCTACGACGGCGAGCTGGTGCCGGTGACGGTGCCCGGTCGCAAGCGCGGCGAGACCCTGCAGGTCGATGAGGACGAGCATCCGCGCGCCGATACCAGTGCCGAGGTGCTGGCCAAACTGAAGACGATCTTCGCCGCCCCCGGCACGGTCACCGCCGGCAATGCTTCGGGTATCAACGACGGTGCCGCGGCGCTGATGCTGGCCTCGGCCGCGGCGGCGCAGCGCCATGGCCTGACCCCGCGCGCCCGGGTGCTGGGCATGGCCACTGCCGGCGTGCTGCCCGGCGTGATGGGCACCGGCCCGGTGCCGGCCACGCAAAAATTGCTGGCACGCCTCGGCCTCACCATCCACGACTTCGACGCGATCGAACTCAACGAAGCATTCGCCGCGCAGGGGCTGGCGTGCCTGCGTCAGTTCGGGCTCGCCGACGATGCCGCCCACGTCAACGCCAACGGCGGTGCGATCGCGCTCGGCCATCCGCTGGGCATGAGCGGTGCGCGTCTGGCGCTGACCTTGCTGCGTCAACTGGAAGCCAGCGGCGGCAAGCGTGGTCTGGCGACGATGTGCATCGGCGTCGGGCAGGGCATCGCCTTGGCCATTGAGCGGGTGTGAGGACAGCAATGGAACCGACACCCACCTTCGCCACTGTCAACGGCGTGCGCCTGCACTACCGCGTCGATGGCCGCGCCGACGGCCCGTGGCTGACCTTCTGCAATTCGCTGGGCACCGATCTGACGATGTGGGACCGTCAGATCGAAGTGCTCGGCGAGCACTTCCGCATCCTGCGTTACGACCGTCGCGGCCATGGCCGTTCGGCCACGCCACCCGCGCCGTACTCGATCGACGACCTCGGCCGCGACGTGCTCGGGCTGCTCGATTCGCTGGGCATCGCCAGCACCCATTACTGCGGCCTGTCGATCGGCGGGCTGGTCGGGCAATGGCTGGCGGTCAACGCCCCCGATCGGCTCCACCGGCTGGTGCTGTGCAGCACCGCCGGCAAGATCGGCACCGAAGACGGCTGGCTGGCGCGCATCGACCAGGTTCGGGCGAACGGCATGGAGTCGATCGCCGATGGCACGGTCAGCCGCTGGTTCACGCCGGCGTTCGCCGCGGCCGAACCGGAGGCGGTCGAACAGACGCTGGAACGCCTGCGGCAGATCCCGGTGGAGGGCTACGCCGGTTGCTGCCATGCGCTGATCGGTGCCGATTTCCGCGACACGCTGGCGGGCGTCGCGACGCCGGTGCTGGCGCTGGCCGGTAGCCAGGATCCGGTGACCACGCCGGCCGACCTGCAGGCCATCGCGCACCGGGTTGCCGATGGACGCTACGCCGAAATCGAGGGGCGCCATATCTGCAACCTGGAGTCCCCCGATGCCTTCAACCAGGCGCTGACCGGCTTCCTGCTGCCATAGCCATAGTCATTGACTGCGGCGATGTGCGTACTGGTGGCCCGGGTGGATCAGATACCCTTGGCGAATGCCTGCTGGAAAGCACCACAACATTGAGATTGGGTTTATGAGCAACACGTACTGTCCGTCGGCACGATGCAGGCGGCGCCTGCGGCTGCCTTGGCTCGCACTCCTGTTGGTGCCGGGGATTGCGCAATCGCAATCATCCTCGCCGCCGCCATCATCGGGGGGTGACACGCAGCTGGCGCCGGTGGTGGTCACCGCCACCCGCATCCCGGTTGACGCATTGGTGGTGCCCGCGGCGATCGACGTCATCAGTGCCGATGAGATCCAGCGTGCGCAACCAAAAATCGACCTGTCGGAAACCCTGCAGCGAGTGCCCGGCGTGGTTGCCCGCGACCGCCAGAACTACGCCCAGGATCTGCAGATATCGATCCGGGGCTTTGGCGCGCGAGCCACCTTCGGGGTGCGCGGTGTACGCCTGTACACCGATGGTATTCCGGCCACGATGCCGGACGGGCAGGGGCAGGTGTCGCACTTCCCGCTGGAATCGGCCGAACGTATCGAGGTGCTGCGCGGGCCCTTCTCGGCGTTGTATGGCAATGCATCTGGGGGTGTCATCTCGCTGTTCACCGCAGACGCACCGGCGAACCCGCTGCTGCGCGCCGGCATGGTTGCCGGTGAAGACGGACTGCGGCGCTCGGCACTGTCGTTCCACACGCCCTGGGGCCGCGACGAGCAGGGCAGCTTCCTGGTCGACCTGGTCGACGTCGAGGATCAAGGCTATCGCCACCACAGCGCTGCGCGCCGGCGTAGCGGCCAGGCGCTGCTGAAGGGAACGTATGGCGACGGGGGACGCTACACGGTGCTGTTCAACGGATTGGACCTGCAGGCGGACGACCCGCAGGGTCTGACTGCGCAGCAACTGCAGGGAGACCGGCGCGCCGCCAGCGACGGCGCACTGGCTTACGACATCGACAAGTCGGTACGCCAGAGCCAGTTTGGTGCGCATGTCGTGCAGCCGATCTCATCAGACCATGAGTTGGCGGTGACGGCTTATGGCGGCAATCGGGCGACCGCGCAGATGTTGTCGGTCCCTGCCGCGGTCCAGCGCAATACACCCTTGCACAACGGTGGCGTGATCGACCTGGACCGGGATTACCACGGCATCGATGCGCGCTGGCTCTGGACGACCGAGTTATGGGAGCGGCCGTTCTCGTTGACCTCGGGGGTCGAGTACGAGGTTTCCGAGGAGCGCCGTCGAGGCTATGAGAATTTCGTCGGTGACCAGCTCGGCGTGATCGGGGCATTGCGTCGTGACGAGATCAACCAGGTGTCCGGACGCGACGTCTACCTGCAAGCGAACTGGGAGCCGGCGGACCGCTGGCGGATCAACGTGGGCGCGCGCCGCAGCCAGGTGCGGTTCCGATCAAGTGATCGCTTCATCACCGACATCAACCCCGATGACAGCGGCGCGTTGTCCTACTCGCGGACCTCACCTGTCGCCGGCGTGCTCTATCGCGCCACCCCGTGGATGAGCCTGTACGCCAATGCCGGTGGCGGCTTCGAGACGCCAACCTATTCGGAGTTGGCATACCGCAGTGACGGGTTGAGCGGGTTGAACGATTCCCTGGCACCGGCGCGCAGCCACAACTACGAAATCGGCCTGCGCGCGCGTCGGGACCGACTGCAATATTCCGCTGCCGCGTTCGTCAGCCGTACCCGGGACGAGCTGGTCGTGGTGGCCAACCTGGGCGGACGCAGCGTGTACGACAACGCCGGGCTTACACGCCGTCGCGGGGTGGAATTGGCGTTGTCGGGAGAGCTCTCCCCACGCTGGCATTTTTCCTCGGCCTACACATTCCTCGACGCGCGCTATCTGAGTGATTTCGCGGTTTGCGCCACGCCGCCTTGCGCACCCGATGATGTGCGCGATGAGCTGCTGATCCAGGGCGGACGGCATATTCCGGGACTGGCGCGGCATGTCGCCTGGGCCGAGTTGCGCTGGAGCCCGCAGGAGGTCATCGACGTCATGCTGGACGGTCAGTTCGTGGATCGCGTCTATGTCAATGACGACAACAGCGAATCTGCTCCGGCCTATGCCAGTTTCGCCCTGGCCGCCGAGCGCCGGTTCCAGCTGGGTGGCTTCGACTGGCGAGGCTTTGCCCGGGTCAACAACCTGTTCGACCGGGACATCATCGGATCGGTGATCGTCAACGCCGGTGGCGGGCGCTATTACGAGCCATCACCCGGACGCAACTGGATGCTTGGCCTGGACGTGACCTGGTCGTTCGACTGACCAGGCCGCGCCGGCGGCCCGGGCGTTACCGGGGCAGGGTGTCGATACGCAACACCGGATAGAGGTTGTAGCGCTGGTCCCACGAGGAGTGACGGTGGTAGAAGAAGTCCAGCCGGGCACGCGGGCTGGCGGCGAACTCGGCGTCCTCGCGCAGGCGCTGCTCAAACACGGCCTTCAACTCCGGGTCCGCTGCGAGCATTTCGCGGGCGACCTGTTCGGCGACATAGGGCTCCATGTATTCCTTGCGCTCGAAGGCATTGTTGAACTCGCCCCATGCGGCCAGCGAGTCCGGCGCCTGCGGCTCCAGGATGTGCATCACCAGTCGCGCCTTGGGCTGGGCGATGGGCACCAGCAAGGCACCGGCGTTGACATCGCGAGTCTCCGGCTGCCATTGCCCCTCGAGCTCAAGACGCTGATGGCCTTCATAGGATGACTCACCAAACTTGGTGGCCTGGGCCCGGAAGGTTTCGACTTTCGCATTCGACAAGCCCTGTTCAAGCCGGCGGTAGTCGATGTCGTGCCGGTCGAGCCGTTTGGCCACCCAGCCGGCATGGGCGGCCGGTACCAGGTAGCCCCCCTTGGGCGCATTGACCACCAGCGCGGGGCGGAGCTCGTCGCATAGCGGTACCCTCCAGGTCTGCGGCTGGTTCTCGTCGTAGCGGGTCATGGTCGCCCCGGAGATTTCCGACGGCGTGCGGGTATAGGCATAGCCCTCGAAGTCGATGGTGTGGCAGTTTTCACTGGCATCGAAGGTGAGCGGTACCGGATCACCACCCAGCGCAAGCGCGCGCGTGTCGGCGGCGCTGGCCAACTGTTGCCACTGCCCGCCGTGCTGGGCGACCTGCTGCAGCACCGCGATGATTGCGTCATGGGTGGTCTTTACCCGGTGCGGATAGTCCTTCCAGGAGTGGGTCTCGACCAGCATCCCGAGACGGTTGCGCAGGCGCATGTAACCCTGCGAGAACCTCGGGGTGGCAACGCCGTCGACAAAGCCGGAGGCCGGGTTGTCTTCTTCCACGAACGAGGGATAGAACGGCAGCGGCATTGCGCCATGGTCGGCGAGATAATCGATGGTGCCCTGGCGCAGGGTGCTGCCGGCCTGGCGCAGCGCCTGGTCGCCACTGTTGACCGGCTCCACCTGGATCGACACGTCGTGCTGGAACTTCGCGCCGTCGGTGACGTGCAGGTCGACATACACCAGCGGGTCCCACTGGTTGATCAACGCCAGCATTGCCTGCATCTCCGGCGCGTCGGCTTTCACATAGCCGCGATTGAGGTTGTAGTTCTGCGCGGTGGTGCGCCAGCCCATCTGCTCGGGCCCGCGCTGGTTGGGGCGGTTCCATGCGCCGAATCGCTCATGGCCGTCGACATTGAACACCGGGACAAACAGGAACACCTGCTGCTTGAGCACATCCGCGGCGATCTTACCGTCGAGCATCTCGCGCAGGGCCAGGAAGCCGGCGTCCTTGCCATCGATCTCGCCGGCGTGGATGCCGCCCTGGATCAGGGTCACGGGCAGGTGCTGCTCGCGCGCCGCCTCGGCGGAGAACGTGCCGCTCTGCGATACCACCAGCAGCTTCATCGGCCGACCTTCCGGGGTAGTGCCGAAGGTCTCGCAGCGCACGGCTTCCGGATACTGCGCGGCGAATGCATCGCACAGTTCCAGCACCTCCGCATAGCGTCCGGTCTGGATGAAGCCGCTGCGTTCGGACACCGTGGTTAACTGCGCGGTAGTCAACGGCGCGTGCTGGGCGAAAGCGGGAAGGGTGGCGGCCAACAGCAGGCAAAGCAGGGCGGGGCGGAGTTCGCGGGAGCGGGTCATCGGCAGGCTTCGTGTATTGGATCGGCCAATGTTACCCCGCGACCGTGGCGAGTCGGTTAGCCTTGCCCCTTCGCCAAAAAGACTCAAACAGGATTGCCTGACCCATGCTGACCCTCATCCTGATCGCAGTAACCGTGCTGGTTTCCTGGCTGGCGTTTGACCGTCCGCGCCTGCTTGATCGCCTGATCCTGTGGCCGCCGGCGATTGATCGCCAGAAGCAGTACGACCGGCTGCTGACCCACGGCTTCATCCACGCGGACTGGCAGCACCTGCTGTTCAACATGATCACCCTGTTCTTTTTTGGACGGGCGACCGAGCGTTTGATCGTCGAGATGATCGGCCCACTGGGCTTCGTGCTGTTTTATCTGTCGGCGATCGTGATTGCGATCCTGCCGACCTACCTGCAGCACCGCAACGACGCGCACTATCGCAGCCTGGGTGCCTCGGGCGCGGTATCGGCGGTGTTGTTCGCCTTCATCCTGGTGCAGCCGTGGTCGCTGATCTTCGTGTTTTTCCTGCCGGTGCCCGCCATTGTCTACGGCGTGTTCTTCGTCGGCTATTCGTACTGGATGGATCGCCAGGGTGGCGGTCGCACCAACCACAGCGCGCATTTGTCCGGCGCGATCTACGGCGTGTTGTTCATGCTGTTCATGGAACCGCGAATCGGCCCTTACTTTCTCGAGCGACTGATGAATCCGTCGTTCGGTTGATGTCTCAGCCAGTGACGGCCTCGACCTCGTCGCCATAGGTCTGCAACAGACGCTCGTAAACCAGCGCATCGATGCGGGCGAGTTCATCGCTGTCGTCGTTGTCGCCCAGTTCGTAGAGCCGGGCGACCAGTGCGTCGTCGCTGTAGGCGTCATGGGTGTGTGGATTCAGGACATCCATGGTTATCTCCGTGAGGTGGCACCATCAGGCTTCCGCTGGTCGGAACCTTCCTATCTGGAGGAACGCAGGTTCCATGCCATCACCGCGGTCAGGAGGATCCAGTGATGCGTGACACGGTGAAATGACCTTCCGCGTCACACTCGGCCGTGAAGGTGCCGGCGTTGCCGTCGGCGGTCGATGCTCACTCCGTATAAATACGATCCGTGGTATCGATCAGCCGTCACACCACAGCGTGACGTGACGGCGCACACCGGAACCCTCGTTGGCGCGCCCCTCGACTATCTCGATGGAGGACTGTATGGCCACGACCTCAGCGCGAAAGGCCACCGGCAAGGTGGCAACGAAGAAGACCGCTGCAAAGAAAACGGCTGCAAAGAAAACGGCTGCAAAGAAGGCAGCCGTGAAAAAAGCGGCCGTGAAAAAAGCAGCGGTGAAAAAAGCAGCGGTGAAGAAGGCGGCAGTGAAGAAGGCGGCAGTGAAGAAGACGGCAGTGAAGAAGACGGCAGTGAAGAAGACGGCAGTGAAGAAGACGGCAGTGAAGAAGACGCCGACGAAGAACGCAGCCGTGAAAAAAGCCGCTCCAAAGAAAGTCGCGGTGAAGAAAGCCTCGGTGAAGAAGGCGGCAGTGAAGAAGGCGCCGACGAAGAACGCAGCCGTGAAAAAGGCGGCCAAAAAAAAGGTCGCCACGAAAAAGGTCGCCACGAAAAAGACCGCCGCGAAGAAGCCAGTGGCCAGGAAGGCCGTGGCGAAGAAATCGCCAGCCAAAACAGCGACAGCAAAGAAAAGCGCCAAGCGACGCCGGATCACTCCCGAACGGGCGCTTGCCAATACCCGCGAACTGCTTGATGCCAAACAGGCACGCGACCGCGAGCCACAGCCGTGGCAGTCGCTGGATCCAGAGCACGAACATCAGCCAAGCGAAGGCTTCCAGTCACCCGCCGCCGCGGACCGCGCCGAAGAGTTGCACGCAGGCGAGAGTCGGATGTCCGCCATCCAGGGCAGCGTCAGCACGCATGATCGACACAATCAGGGAAAACGCGACAACCGTTGACGCATGCCGGAGCACTTTCATTCAGTGAGTAGCACAGACATGTCCAGTCCCAGTCCCAGTCCCGATATGCCGGCGGTGGTGGTTCGCCATGACGCCGCCGGTTCACGCTTTGTCACCACCGTTGATGGCGTCGATGGGGTGCTTGACTACCAGCGCCGCGGCGACTTGATGGTGCTCACCCACACCGGCGTACCCGAGGCGATAGGCGGGCGCGGCATCGCCGGGAAACTGACCTTGGAGGCGTTCGAACACGCCCGCAGCGAGGGCCTGAAGGTACGTCCGGACTGTGCCTACGCCGCTGCGTGGGTCAAACGCCACCCCGAGTACCGCCCGCTGTTGGCGTAGACTGGCCGGCCGCCAAACCCTGTGCAACCCACCATGCGTCTGAACAAACACATCAGCGAGAGCGGTTTCTGCTCGCGCCGCGAAGCTGATCGCCTGATCGCCGAAGGGCGGGTCACGGTCAACGGATTGCGCGGCAGGGTCGGCTCGGAGGTGGGCGAGGGTGACGAAGTCAAGGTCGATGGCCAGGCGTTGCGTGTGCGCGCGGTCCCCAAGGGGCAGCGGAAGCACGTCTATATCCTGCTCAACAAGCCCGTTGGCATTACCTGCACGACCGAGTCCGCGGTGGATGGCAATATCGTGGACTTCGTTGGCCACGAACGCCGGATTTTCCCGATTGGCCGTCTCGACAAGGATTCCGAGGGCCTGATCCTGTTGACCAGCAATGGCGATATCGTCAATGAGATCCTGCGCGCCGAAAACAAGCTGGAGAAGGAATACCTGGTCGCGGTCAACCATGAGGTGACCCCCGAGTTCCTGCGCGCGATGGCCAAGGGCGTCCCGCTCCACGGTCAAACGACGTTGCCCTGCAAGACCAGCAAGTTGGGTCGGTCCGGCTTCCGTATTGTGCTCGTGCAGGGCTTGAACCGGCAAATCCGGCTGATGGCGGCTTACTTCAAGTTCCGGGTCAAGCAGTTGATCCGCGTGCGCATCGGCAACGTCAAGCTGGGGCGGATGAAAACCGGCCAATGGCGCAACCTCACCGACGCCGAACTTCACGGACTGCTGCCGCAACGCACTGATTGGTAACGACACTTCGCTTTATCCCGTCTGCATCCGGACGTCACATGAATGGCGTTAAGGTCCGTCCAAACAGGAGGGGCCAATTCCATGCGACAAATCGGGATCAATGGTGTTTTCGCGGTCGCGTTGCTGGCCTCGCTCGCGGCCTGTGAGCGTTCGCCGCAATCGCCAACCGAAGTGACCGGTCCCACGGCGGGTCCGGACATCGCCTCGACACCCGCGGTGGGTGCGCCGGCGGCAGATGTAGCGCTTGATGACGTGATGGAGTCGACCGGGGACTACATCATCGGTATCAGCTATCCGTCGTCGGCCGGGAATTACCCGGAGCTGGCGGCACTGCTCAAGGCTTACGCGGAGGCTGCCCGCACGCAGTTGCTGCAGGCGGTGGCGTCGCGTCCCCAGGACAGCAGTGCAATCTACGATCTGTCGCTTGATTTCACCGAAGTGCTGGACAGTCCCGAGCTGGTTGCCTACTCCGCGGATGGCAGCAGTTATACCGGTGGCGCCCATGGTGTGCCGTTGCTGGAGCGATTCGTGTGGTTGCCCGACCAGGATGAGCGACTGACGGCCGCACGGTTGATTCCGGACGCCGAAGGTTGGCAGGCGGTTTCCCGACAGGTGCGCGAACAGCTGCATGCCGCCTTGTCACAACGGGCCGATGCCGATGAACTGCCGCCTGCCCAAAGGGCCGAGCTGGTGCGCAGTGCAGGTGGGATGATCGATGAAGGCACCACCGCGGATCCGGAGAACTTCGCGCAGTTCGAACCGGTTGCCGGCGCCGATGGCAAGCTGGTCGCGCTGCGTTTTGTCTTCGCGCCCTACCAGGTGGGGCCGTATTCCGACGGCGTGCAGACGGTGGAGATACCGGCGGCTGTGTTGCTGCCCCATGTCGCACCGCAATACCGTCGGTTGTTCCAGGGCGGCGCCCCGCGTTAATCCTTTGCGATCACAAAAAAAGCCGCCCGGATTGCGCCGGGCGGCCTTGGTCATGCAAGCGGAACGTTACTGCTTCGGCACGTCTGGCACCACGGCGTCATCCGATACCGGTGCATCCAGGCCGCGACGCACCAGCAGCGGCTGGATCTGCGGCTCATGGCCGACGAAGTCGCGGAACAGCTGCAACGCGTCCTTGCTGCCACCTTGCGAGAGCAGGGTTTCGCGGAAATGGTCGCCGTTCTCGCGAGTCAGGCCACCGTTGGCTTTGATGTATCCCACGGTGTTGGCGTCCAGCACTTCCGACCAGATATAGGCGTAATAGCCGGCGGCATAACCCCCCATGATGTGACTGAAATACGGGGTCTTGTAGCGCGGCGGAACCGGCGCGTAGTCGGTGCCGTTGGCTTTCAGGGCAGCGGCTTCGAACGCCATCACACCATCGGCCTCGGGGATCTTGTCCGCACCGATCTGATGCCAGCTCTGGTCAAGCATTGCCGCACCCAGGTACTCGGTGGTGGCGAAACCCTGGTTGAACTTCGAGGTCGCCAGCACCTTGTCCAGCAGCTCTTTGGGCATCGCCTCGCCGGTCTCGTAGTGCTTGGCGTAGTTGGCCAGCACCGACGGCCAGTCGGACCACATCTCGTTGACCTGGGACGGGAACTCGACGAAGTCGCGTGGCACGCTGGTGCCGCTGAAGTACGGGTACTTCACGTCGGAGAACATGCCATGCAGGGCGTGGCCGAACTCGTGGAACGCGGTGGTGACTTCATCCCACGTCAACAGGGTCGGACCGTTGATTGGCTTGGTGATGTTGAGGTGGTTGGCGACCACCGGCAGGTCTCCAGTCAGCTCGGACTGGTCGACATAGGAGTTCATCCACGCACCACCACGCTTGGTGTCGCGTGCATACATGTCCGCCAGGAAGATCGCCAACTGGGTTCCGTCAGCTTCGAACACGTCGTACACCAGCACATCCGGGTTGTAGACCGGCAGGTCGGTGCGCTGCTTGAAGGTCAGTCCGTAAAGCTGGCCGGCGGCGTAGAAGACGCCGTTTTCGAGCACGTTCTTCATCTCGAAGTACGGCTTCAGCTCGGATTCGTCGAAGTTGAACTTATCCTGGCGCACCTTCTCGGTGTAGTACGCCCAATCCCACGGCTGCAGCTCGAATGTCGGCTCGCCCTTGGCAGACTGTTCCTTGTCGATCATGGCCTGGATGGCAGCACCCTCGAGCTTGGCGTTGGCCACCGCAGCTGGTGCCAGCTGACCAAGCATGTCGTTCACCGCTTCGGTGGTTTTGGCGGTTTCGTCAGCCAACACGTAGGCGGCGTAGTTGGGGTAACCCATCATCGTCGCCTTCTCGGCGCGCAACTTCATGACATCGGAGACGATGGCGGTGTTGTCGAACTCGTTGCCACGGCTGCCACGAGCGACCGAGGCCTTGAACACGCGCTCGCGCACGTCGCGGTTTTCCAGCTGTGCCAGCGGCGGCTGGCCCGTGGTGTTGAGCAGGGCGATGAGGTACTTGCCATCCAGGTCACGATCCTTGGCGGCAGCCGCAGCGGCGGCGATCTGCTCGTCGGTCAGCCCGGCGAGTTTCTCCTTGCTGTCGACAACGACGGCGGAGTCATTCACCTCGGCCAGCACGTTCTGGTTGAACTGGGTGCCGAACACGGCCAATTCGGAGTTGATCTCCTTCAGGCGGGTCTTGTCGGCATCGGACAACTCGGCGCCGGCGCGGACGAAATCGGTGTGGTAACGCTCGATCAGGCGCACGCCCTCGGGCTCCAGGCCCAGGCTGTCGCGGGTTTCGTACAGCTTCTGGACGCGCGCAAACAGCTGCGGGTTCAGCGAAATGGCATCGCGATGCGCCGACAGCTTGGGCGCGTACTCGGCCTGGATCGCCTTGCGTGCATCGTTGGTGTCGACACCGACCAGACTGAAGAATGCGGTCGCGGTGCGCTGCAGGATGTCGCCGGATTTCTCCAGCGCGATGATGGTGTTGTCGAACGTGGGCGCTTCGTCATTGCTGGCGATCGCCTCGATCTGCTCGAGGTGCTCGGCCATGCCGCGATCGAAGCCGGGGCCGAAGTCGGCGTCATCGATCTTGTCGAAGCGCGGGTAGTGCAGCGGCAGATCGCTTTCGGTGAAAAACGGGTTGCTGGCGTCGGTCACGGCGGTATCGGCCTTGGATTCGGACTGGGCGGTGTCGCCCTTGGCAGCGTCAGACTGTGCGCAGGCGGACAAGCTGGCGGTCAGCGCTATGGCCAACGCCAGCGCAAGTGGATGCTTCATCGGACATAACCTCGTCAGTGGGAACCCGAAGCCTAACGCATGCCGCCGGCTGCCACCCATGACAAAAGCCACGGGCGCACCACCGTCGTGTTCAGCGGCTGTCCTTGGCGCGAGCGAAGGCGGCGGCCAGTGCGTTGTTGGCCGGCGGTGCAGACGCCGGCTTGGCCGGGCTGGACCGGTGTGGCTTGACCGGGACGTTGCGAGGCTGGCGGTCCTGGTGCTGCGGCGCCGGTGGGGCAGCGTCCTCCAGGCGGCAGGTCAACGCGACCCGCTTGCGTGGGATATCGACTTCCAGCACCCGCACCTTGATCACGTCGCCGGCCTTGACCACCTCGCGCGGGTCCTTGACGTAGCGGTTGGCCAGCGCCGAGATGTGCACCAGCCCGTCCTGGTGGACCCCGATATCGACGAACGCGCCAAACGCGGCGACGTTGCTGACCACGCCTTCCAGGATCATCCCGACCTTGAGGTCCTTGAGTTGCTCGATGCCGTCGGCAAATCGCGCGGCCTTGAACTCGGGCCGCGGGTCGCGACCGGGCTTTTCCAGTTCCTTGAGGATGTCGCGCACGGTCGGCAAGCCGAATTTGTCGTCGGTGTATTGCTCGGCGTGCAAGCTGCGCAGGAACGACGCATCGCCGATCAGCTGCTTCACCTCGCGCCCGCATTGCTTGACGATCCGCTGTACCACCGGATACGCCTCCGGATGCACCGATGAGCCATCCAGTGGCTGGTCGGCGTTGGCCACGCGCAGGAAGCCGGCGCACTGCTCGAAGGTCTTCTCGCCCAGTCGCGGTACCTTCATCAGCTGTTTGCGGCTGGCGAACGCGCCGTTCTGGTCGCGGTAGACCACGATGTTCTCGGCCACGGTCGCACCCAGTCCCGACACCCGGGCCAGCAAAGCGGCCGAGGCGGTGTTCACGTCGACACCCACGGCGTTCACGCAATCCTCGACCCGCGCGTCCAGCGCGCGTGCAAGCCGGTAGCCGTCCACATCGTGCTGGTACTGGCCGACACCAATGGCCTTGGGCTCGATCTTGACCAGCTCGGCCAGCGGATCCTGCAGCCGGCGGGCGATCGACACCGCGCCGCGCAGCGAAACGTCCAGTCCGGGAAACTCCTTGGCCGCGAATTCCGAGGCCGAATACACCGACGCACCGGCCTCGCTGACGACGATTTTCTGCATCGTCGGCTCGGGTGCCAGCTTGATCAGATCGCCGGCGAGCTTGTCGGTCTCGCGCGAGGCGGTGCCATTGCCGATCGCAATCAGTTGCACCGCATGCTTCGCGCACAGGGCACGCAACACATGCAACGAGCCGTCCCACTGGTTGCGCGGCTGGTGCGGGAAGATGGTGTCGGTCGCGACCAGCTTGCCGGTCGCATCCACGACCGCGACCTTGACCCCGGTGCGCAGGCCAGGATCCAGCCCGAGCACGGCCTTCGGCCCGGCCGGAGCCGCCAACAGCAGGTCCTTGAGATTGTCGCCGAACACCGCGATCGCCTCGGCCTCGGCCTTCTCCCGGGCCTGGCCGAACAGGTCCAGCATCAGGTGCAGGTGGAGTTTGGCCTTCCAGGCCAGGCGGCAGGCGTTGTGCAACCACGCGTCCGCTGGCCGGCCCTGGTCGCGGATGCCGGCATGGTGTGCGACCCGGGCGATGGCCTGGGCGTGGCCGGTCTCCGCGTTCGTGCCCGGGTCCAGGTCGAGCTGGATGACCTCTTCGCGACGGGCGCGAAACAGCGCCAGCAACCGGTGCGAGGGGATTTTCGCCAACGATTCGGCGTGATCGAAGTAGTCGCGGTATTTCGCGCCGTCGTTTTCCTTGCCTTCGATCACCCGGGCGCGGATGACGCCCGCCTCGGTGAGCCAGTTGCGCAGCTCGCCGACCAACGCGGCGTCCTCGCCCCAGCGCTCCATCAGGATCGCGCGTGCGCCTTCCAACGCCGCCTTCGCATCGGCAATGCCCCGTTCGTCATCGACGAAGCCCGACGCGACTACCTCGGGCACCTGGCTGGGGTCGGACAGCAGTCCGTCGGCGAGCGGCTCCAGGCCGGCCTCACGCGCAATCTGGGCGCGGGTCCGGCGCTTGGTCTTGTAGGGCAGGTACAGGTCCTCAAGACGCGATTTACTGTCGGCAGCCTCGATGTCGGCGCGCAGTTCGTCGGTCAGCTTGCCTTGCTCCTCGATGCTGGCCAGCACGCTCGCCCGACGATCCTCCAACTCGCGAAGATAGATCAACCGGGTTTCCAGGTTGCGCAGTTGGGTGTCATCCAGACCCTCGGTCACCTCTTTGCGGTAGCGCGCGATGAACGGCACCGTCGCACCGTCGTCCAGCAAGCCGATTGCAGCGATGACCTGGCTGGGCCGGGCGTCAATTTCGCGGGCGATCAGGTGGGCGATCTGGTTTGCAAACCGGGAGCTGAGTTCAGACATTGAGGAGACGACCTTGGAGAAGCACGAGCCCATGGCGGGCAGGGTGGTCGATTGTGGCGGCGGATGCGCCGCGGGGAAAGGTGTTGACAGCCGCGATGAAGGCAGCGACCTAAACGTCTGGTCGGCAGTGTCCGAGGCTTTGACGCGATGGGAACAACGGTAATTTAGTGACGCAAATCACAAAAACGAAAGTGCGTCGAGCACATCGCTCATGTCCGACCTCGCTCGGCCGTTGTCGCAGGCATGAGTAAATGGGTTCTGCCTCTGGCGATGTTGTTCGCAACGGCGACGGCCTTTGCGGCTCCAGCGTATCGCCCCGTCGCGCCAATCTCCACGGCGACCGGGGAGTCGGTCGAGACTGTCCTTGAAGATCAGCGCCTGCATGGCTACGAGTCTCCGATGCGCGCCATTGCGCGCTTGCGTGCAGCGCGCGCGCGACAGGGTGGCCGTCTGTCAACGGATGTGGATAGCCGATATTGGGCGGCGATTGCCGGATTGTCCCTGACCGGCCGTGACGCGGAGTCGATGCGGGATGCATTGGTGGCGGCCGAGGAAATCAGCGAGCGCGGCGACTGCCCCGGTTGCCGCGCCCGGTTGCTGGTCCTTCGCGCCGGTGACGCGATGCAGCGCCTGGACTACGAGGTGGCAGGGGACTTGCTTGTCCAGGCGAAACCGCTGGTCGGCTCGAACCCGCAGTTGCGCCTGGAAATGCTCAGGGCAAAGGTCAGGTTCCAGGAGATGATCGGAAACCTGACCGCTTCGATCTCCGGTTCGTTCGACGCGCTGCATTTGGCCCAATCGCTGGGAAACACCGCGGACCGGGTCGAGTTGTTGAACCGGCTTGCGCGAATGAACGCGATTCTGGGTAACGAGGTCCAGGCGCTTGCGTTTACCGAAGAAGCCTTGGCCATCGCCGAGTCGATCGGTTTCGTCCATGCCATTGCCGCGTTGCACATCACCCGGAGCCATGCCTACGCCAAGGCCGGGCAAGGCGACAAGCAACTCGAGGCGCTCACGAAAGCCCTGGCGATCACGCAGGCTCACGAGGGGCTGAGTGACGCCGAAGTCACCATTCTTTCCAACCTTGCCGACCATTACCTGAAACCCGGTGGCTACGCACAGGCGCTGGCGTATGCGAGCCGCGCCGCCGCCCTTGCCGTGAAGACGGGCAACGATAACGGCCTTGCCGTGGCGATGGCCAACCAGGGCATCGCGATGAGCGGCCTGGGCGATGTGGAAGCAGGGGTCCACACGCTGGAGCAATCGGTGGCGTTGGCCAGACGCCAGGGCAATATCGTCTACGAGATCGTGATCTCCGATGAACTGGTGCGGATCCTGGAGCAGGCAGGGCATTACAAGGAGGCTCTGCAGGCCGTGCATGAAGCGCAGGCGGCCAACGACAAGCTGACCCTCCAGGAGCGTGAAAAAGCGGTTCTGGAATTGCAGGTCAAGTACGACCAGGAACGCAAGAGCAGTGAAATCCAGCGCCTGTCCGCGCAGGCCGAACTGCGCAAGGCCGCCGTCGCCGCGCGCAATTGGCGCCAGCGCCTGTGGGTCGTGGTGGCGATCGCGTCGATTCTCGCTGCGCTCTTGCTGGTGCAGCGGCTGCGGCGTACCCGGCATGCAAATCGACGACTCGCCGTGGACAATGCCACCCTCACCGAGAAATCGGTGCGCGACGAGCTGACAGGAGCATTCAACCGGCGCCATTTTCACGCGCTGATGGCGCGGGTGGCAACGAGTCGCAACGGTGCCTTGCAGGAGCAAGGCGCGCGTTCCGGCATTGGCCTGATGCTATTGGACGTCGACCATTTCAAGACGATCAACGATACCCATGGCCATGCCGCCGGCGATGCGGTATTGGTCGAGCTGACCCGGCGCCTGCAGTCAGGGTTGCGCGAGCAGGATGCGTTGGTGCGTTGGGGCGGGGAGGAGTTCGTGCTGGTTTTGTCGGGTGTTCCGGCAGGCGGGATGGTCGTGCTGGCGCAGCGGATATTGCTGGCCATCGCAGGTGAGCCGGTCGAAGTCGGCAGCGATGCGATCAGTGTCACCGCGTCGCTTGGCGGCGTTGTATTTTCCGGCGGCAGCGAACGGCAATGGCAGGATGCCTTGCGGCTGACCGATGCGGCGATGTACCTGGCCAAGCACCACGGACGCAACTGCGCTATATGCCTGGACGTCAGCCAGGGCAGCATCGAGTCGTGCGATATCGATGAGATCTGCGAGGACCTGGCCGCCGCGGAACGGGCGGGGAAGGTCGAATTGGTGACCTTGTTGGGAGATCGGCAAACTCCGTCATCGGGTCTGCTGTCACCGCTGCCGGTGCCAGCTCCGGGCAAGTTGCGCTGAGGCTCCGGCTACTTCTCCACGAAGGCCCGCTCGAACACGTAATGGCCTGGCACGCCGATGCGGGGTGCCGCGACGAAACCCCGGCCGTCCAGCAGGGCGCGGAAGTCGGACAGCATCTGCGGGCTGCCGCAGATCATTGCCCGGTCGTGCTCCGGGTCGAGCGGCTCCAGGCCGAGGTGCTCCATCATCTGCCCAGTGGCCATCAAATCGGTCATCCGGCCGCGATGGTCGCACCCGTCGAAATGGAAGCTCTCGCGGGTGACCGCCGGGTAGTAGCGGAGTTTTTGCGCGATCGTCTCGCCGAGAAAATCATGCCGCGGCAACTCGTTGAGGATGTAGTCGCGATAGGCGAGATCGTCGGCACGCCGGACACCGTGGGTCAGGATGACCCGATCGAAGCGCTCGTAGGTTTCCGGGTCCTTGATCACCGACAGCCACGGCGCGAAGCCGGTGCCTGTGCCCAGCAGGTACAGGTTGCGACCGGGGTGCAGGTCGTGGATCAGCAGTGTCCCGGTCGGCTTGCGGCCGATCCGGATCGTGTCGCCGGGCTTGATGTGCTGCAATCGGGACGTCAGCGGACCGGAGGCGACCTTGATCGAGAAGAACTCCAGTTGCTCTTCCCAGTTTGCGCTGGCAATCGAGTACGCCCGCATCAATGGCTTGGTCGAGCCATCGGCTTGCGGGATATCCAGGCCGATCATGACGAACTGGCCGTTGTCGAAACGGAAGCCGTTGTCGCGGGTGGTGGTGAAGCTGAAGTAATCGTCCGTCCAGTGACGGACGTCCAGCACGGTTTCGGTGCCGAAGGCAGGGGACATGGCGGATTTAATGCGAGGGGACAGCGCATTTTAGCCGATTGCAGCCCAACGTTCCGGAAGCCGCCCCGGCCATGGGTTCCGGTTCAACGATTCGGGCGACGGTCCGGTCGCGATATCAACCGCGCTTCACGGCTTGTCGCGCATCCTGTCGGCATGGACAAGCCACGCCACACGCTATGGACCATCGGCCACTCGACTCGCGACTGGGACGTGTTCGTCGGCATGTTGCGTGACGCCGGTATCCGCACGCTGGGCGACGTGCGCCGGTTTCCCGGTTCGCGCAGAAACCCGCAGTTCTCTGCCGAGACCATGGCGCGCGAATTGCCGCCAACCGGAATCGTCTACCTGCCGATGACCGGGCTGGGAGGCCGTCGCAAGGTCGATCCGCACACCCGCAACACCGCCTGGCGCAATGACAGCTTTCGCGGCTATGCCGATTACATGGAGACCGCCGACTACCAGCGCGCGAGAGACCATCTCGCCGAGCTGGCAGCAAGCCAGCGTGTGGCGATCATGTGCGCCGAGGCGGTCTGGTGGCAGTGTCATCGCGGGTTGATCTCCGATGATTTCAAGGCCCGCGGCTGGGAGGTCATCCACTTGATGGCGCCTGGGCGCAGTGACGAACACCCGTACACCTCGGCGGCCCGGATCGTTGATGGAAAACTGGACTACTCCGCGCCCGAGCCGCCGCAGGCCACGCTGTTCTGACGCGGCTGGTGACCGATACGGTATCTGCGCCACGCCTGATCCTGGTCAAGGCAACGCGACCCGATTTCCGCGACCCTGTCGACCAGCGCCCCGAAGACCGTCGGGGCATGCCACCAGATATCAGGAGTGCCGAAGCCATGTTGCTCGATGTAGAAGAAATTACCTGCGACAAGTGCAGTGACGCCATCACGACCGCTATCCAGGCCCAGGATCCCACCGCCCAGGTCACCGTCGATGTCGACCACAAGCAAGTCCGGGTGGAAGGGCTGCTGACCCAGCAACAGGCCATCGATGCGCTCGCAACCGCCGGGTACCCCGCCAGCAATGCGGCGCCCCATAGCGGCGAAGGTAGCGACTGCTGCGGCGGTTGCTCCTGATCGGGACCATCGGGATTGGGGAGCGGCGTGTCGCTTGGCGGCGCGTCGCTCCCGTATTCGGGCGTGATTCGCCACCCGGCCGGCTCCGATCGCTAGAATATGGGCTCCGCAACCAGCACTGAAGCCTGCCGTGAGCCCTGTCGCAAGTCCGATTTCCGCCCGCCAATCCGTCTCGATCCGGCAGGAGGACTTCATCCAGTCCGTTGCCGATGCCTTGCAGTACATCTCGTACTATCACCCGGTCGATTACATCAAGAGCCTCGCCGCCGCCTACGAGCGCGAAGAGAGCGTCGCCGCGAAGGGTGCGATCGCGCAGATCCTGATCAACTCGCGCATGTGCGCCGAAGGCCACCGGCCGATCTGCCAGGACACCGGCATCGTCACCGTGTTCCTGGAAATCGGCATGGACGTGCGCTGGGACGACGCCACCATGGGCGTGGAAGACATGGTTCACGAAGGCGTGCGCCGCGCCTACCAGCACCCCGACAACAAGCTGCGCGCCTCGGTGCTGGCCGATCCGGCCGGCAAGCGCATCAACACGAAGGACAACACGCCTGGCGTGGTCAACGTCAAGGTCGTGCCCGGCAATACGGTTGATGTGATCGTAGCGGCCAAGGGTGGTGGCTCTGAGGCGAAGGCCAAGTTCGCGATGCTCAATCCGTCCGATTCAGTTGCCGAATGGGTGCTCAGGACCGTACCGACCATGGGCGCCGGCTGGTGCCCGCCGGGCATGCTCGGCATCGGCATCGGTGGCACCGCCGAGAAGGCGATGTTGCTGGCGAAGGAATCGCTGATGGAGCCGATCGACATTACCGAGCTGAAGGCCCGCGGCCCGTCCAACCGCGCCGAAGAGTTGCGCATCGAACTGTTCGACGCGGTCAATGCGCTGGGCATCGGCGCACAGGGATTGGGTGGGCTGACCACGGTGCTCGACGTCAAGGTCAAGGATTACCCGACCCACGCCGCCAACCTGCCGGTGGCGTTGATTCCCAACTGCGCGGCCACGCGGCATGCGCACTTCACCCTGGATGGCAGCGGCCCGGTACAACTGGACCCGCCATCGCTGGAAGACTGGCCCGAGCTGACCTACGACGCTTCCAATGGCCGGCGCGTCGACCTCGATACCGTGACCCCGGCAGACGTCGCCAGCTGGCAGCCGGGTGAGACGATCCTGCTCAACGGCAAGTTGCTTACCGGCCGCGACGCCGCGCACAAGCGCATCGTAGGCATGCTCGACAAGGGCGAGCCGCTGCCGGTCGATTTCAAGGGCCGCTTCATTTATTACGTGGGCCCGGTTGACCCGGTGCGAGACGAAGTCGTCGGCCCTGCCGGCCCGACCACGGCGACCCGGATGGACAAGTTCACCGAGCAGGTGCTGAGCCAGACTGGCTTGCTGGGCATGGTCGGCAAGGCAGAACGCGGTCCGGTTGCGATCGAGGCGATCAAGAAGCACAAGTCGGTTTACCTGATGGCGGTCGGCGGCGCCGCGTATCTGGTGTCCAAGGCGATCAAGGCCTCACGCGTGGTGGCTTTCGAGGATCTGGGCATGGAGGCAATCTACGAGTTCACCGTGCGCGATATGCCGGTGACGGTGGCGGTCGACAGCAGCGGCGAGTCGGTCCACCAGACCGGCCCGCGCACGTGGCAGGCGCGCATCGGCAAGATCCCCGTGCTGGTCGAGCCCGCCTGATCCCGTAGGGTGTATTGGGCGGCACGCCGTAATGCACCATGGCCGCCCTACAACAGCTCCACCAGCGCCTTCATTTTCTTCCGCGTGCCCGGCAGGGCCAGGTAGGCCGTTGCCAGCTTCTCCAGCGCGGCGATGTTGACCGCGCTGGTGTCATCCAGGTCATCCAGGCCGGCCAACAGTTCCGCCTGCATCCTGAAGTAACTGTCGCCAACCAGCTGTCGGGTGATGTAATCCACCGACTCGGCGTTGCCGTCGAACAACACGTCGATGATCGGTACGGCCCACTCCAGCGCGCCCCATTCCCGGGCGGACTCCAGGCTGATGGGCCGGGTGCGCTCCCCGGTGCCGATCGACAGTACGACCAGGTCGCCGCATTGGTGGGCATCGCGGTCGCGTCGCAACGCTTCGGCAATCGCGCACATCGTCGGGTTGTTGGCAACGACACCGCCGTCGATCAGCGAGCAGGTCTTGCCTTCTATTTTCATCGGATGCGCGGGGAAATAGGTGGGGGCGGCGGTGGTTGCGCGGCAGACTTCCCAGACCAGCAAGTCCCGGTGGCTGGGCTTGAAACTCTTGAAGATCACCGGTTTGCGCGAGATGGTGTCGTAGCTGGGGATCACAGTCGGCAGCTTGAGTTGGCCCAGCGTGGTCTTGCCAAAGACCTTCTTCAGTATCTTCTCCAGCCCCTTGCCGTCGTACTTGGGTGCCGACGGTCCGGCGCTGAACAAGCGTCCCGCGCGTGACCACAGGCGGTCGGCCATCCCCGGGAAGATCTCGTCGCGCTGGGCGCGGTAAACCTCGGCCATGGTGTCGGGGCTCAGGCCGATGCCGAGTCCGCAGGCCACCAAAGCGCCGGTGGAGCTGCCGGCGACCAGGTCGAAGCTGTCAAGCAGCCCGGGCTTTCCTGCCCGTGCGAGGGTGTCCTCCACGCCGCCAAGCCAGGTGCAGCTGACCAGGCCGCGGATGCCGCCGCCGTCGAAGGACAGGATTCGTTTGGCCTGCATCAGAACCACTCCAGCAGCGAGATGCCCAACCCGATCTGGGTGGATCGATGGTCATAGTCAATCAGGCTTTCGCCATAGCCGTCGAATATCTGCAGATGGCCCCGCAGCGTGCGAGTCAACGGAAAGCCCCAGTCGAACCGCACCGCGCCGTGGGATCGATCGCCGCTGCGCATGGAGTGTCGCGCCATCAGCGCGAACTCATGGCCGCCGCGGGTGTGCACCAGGGTTACGTCGCCGCGCCCGACGTAGTCCTCGATGTTCGGGTTTTCGTCCTCACTGCCGTCGGATATCCGCCACCACGGGCGCACCATCAGGGCCCAGTTTTCCCGGTCCAGGCCGAAATTCATTACCACCCGGTTCCAGCTGCGCGACAGGGGGTCGGCGCGACCGTTGGACTGGTGGTTGATGCCGATACCGAGCATCCGGCCGCGCCAGTGCTCGCCCAGTCCGTAGTTGTTGCGGAACACCAGCATCACTTCCGGCTCGTAATTGGACTCGCGGAAGGGGCGCGAGTTGTCGCCTTCGTAGACCTGCCAGTGCGAGACCTGGGTGTAGGCCATCCAGATATCGCCGTTATCGCCAAACAGGTTTTCGACCGCCTTGGTCTTGAAGCTGATCTGGAATTTGGTTTCCACGTCCTTCAGTGATAACGGCTGTGCCGGCATCGCCGGGTTGGAGCTGGCGGGGAGTTCGTTTGGATGGCTGCTCCACACGGCGGGCAAGAGGTAGACGGGCTTGTAGGCACGCAGGTTGAAGACGCCCAGCTTGGAGTCGCGTGCCAGCTCCCAGCGGCTGTCCAGCAAACCGCCCTTGCCGGCGTTGGCGATGCTTGCATCCAGCGGGTCGGGCAGGCCGTTCTCGGCGCGGAACAGGTCACTCAGCCCCTGCCGCAGGCGTTCGCGCCGGGGCAGGTCCGCGCGCCGGCTGCGCTGCTGTGCTGCGGTGGCATCCTTGAGTTGCTGCGCCTGACGGGCCTGCGCGTCGGCGACGGAAGGGCCATCCGCGTGACGCCCAACGGCGGCGTCGTAGCAAGCCAGGCGCTCCACATCGATATTGAGCGCCGCGCAGGCCTCCGGGGTTGCCGGAGCGTCGGGTGACAGCAGGTCCTGCGCCAGTGTCGGACTGGAGATCAAGCCGATGAACAATCCGAGCGAGCAACAGCCTGGCAGCAGCGCCCGCATCACAGTTGCGACTTGATTGGCAACAAGACCCGCTCGGCAATTTTTTCCGTCCACGGCCGTTCCTGCCAGGTTTGGTAGGTGTAGCGCTTGCTCGACTCCAGGTCCCGCTCGAACACCCGGGTCATCCGTTCCGCAAATTCATGGTCATAGATGTTCAGGCTCGCTTCGTCGTTGAGCTGGAACGAGCGGATATCGAAGTTGGTGGAGCCGACCGAGACCAGCTCCTGGTCGACGACCAGCAGCTTGGTGTGGATCATCGTGGGTTGGTATTCGTGGATTTCGACGCCCGCGTCCAGCAACGGCCCCCAGGTGGACTTGGACGCCAGTCGTACGGCGTTCGCATCGATATGCGGGCCCGGCACCAGGATCCGGATTCGCACGCCGCGTTCGCGCGCCGCCACCAGCGCGCTGATGATCAACGAGTCTGGCACGAAGTACGACGCGGTCAGGTCGATCGATTGCTCGGACGCGGCGATCGCCATCAAGTACATCAGATGCATGCTTTCGCTGCCCCCGGACGGAGAGGCGGTGAGCATATGTGCGTCGATATCTCCCACAGGCGGCAGTGCGGGGAAATACTTCGGGCCGTTCAATACCTCGCCGGTGCTCTTGATCCAGTTGTCGTTGAACGCCGCCTGTATTTGCCCCACCACCGGGCCTTCCACCCGGAAGTGCATGTCACGCCAGTGATCGGGGTCCTGCGCGTGGCCCTGCCACGGATCCGCAATACCGACGCCGCCAGTGAACCCGATCTTGCCATCGACCACCAACAGCTTGCGGTGGGTGCGGTTGTTCATCCGGCTCAGGTTGTACCAATGCAAGGGCCGGTAACGCTCCAGCCGAACGCCTGCGTCGCGCATCCGGTCCAGCAACTGCTGGTCCATCTTCAGGCTGCCGACCCAGTCAATGGTGACGTGCACCGGGATGCCTGCCCGTGCACGCTCTGACAGCGCCTCGGTGAACTCTTTGCCAATCGCTCCGGACCAGTAGATGTAGGTCTCAAAGGTGATGGAAACCTGCGCGCTGCGGATTGCCTCCAGCATCGACGGAAAGATTTCGTCACCGTTGTTGAGGGCTGTGACCTGGTTTCCCGACAACACCGATGGACCCAGCATCACCGACATTTCCCGACGGAATTGCGGGTCGCTGATTGCGTAGCGATGCTCGATCTTGCGATCGAGTTGCTTGGTCGGGGTGGCGAAGTTGAGCCCGATGATCACAGCCAAGGCAGTGATCAGCACGGTGGCAAGGATGATCCAGGTCATGCGTTGGCGACTCCATCGTGGCATTGATGCTCCCCACACCCCATCCGAAGGTGCCTACTTTGCCCGTTCATGGTCAAAGTTGGTGTGAACGTGGCATGGGTCCCAGAGGGTCAAATAAACCATGCAAAGGCGAAGATTCCCATCATCGCGAACGCCAGCCCAACCTTGAGCACGGTGCCGACCAGGATGCCCAGCCAGGTACCGAAACCGACCCGGGCCGCCTGGCGGACCTGTCTGCCGTGGATCAACTCGCCGACCAGGGCGCCAATAAACGGACCCGCCAGTAGACCGATGATGCCGAAGAACAAGCCCACGAGGGTGCCAACTACCGCGCCCACCAAGGCCAGTCGGCTCGCGCCGACCCGCTTTGCACCCATCGCAGTGGCGAGCAGGTCGACGGCGATCGACAGCACGGTCAGCACCCCCAACACGACCACCACCCACCATCCCACCTGTTCGAAATTGCCGGCCCAGGCCGCCAGCAGCATGCCTGCGAACATCAACGGCACCCCTGGCAGGGCAGGCAATACCGTGCCGGCCAGGCCCACCAGGACCAGTAACGCGGCGATGAGGTAGTAGATATTCACCAGATCCATGCCAAGTCCCCACCAGTTTTACTGGATACGTTATTGCGTTTTCACACTGTACGGGTTAGTTTCAGGCCGCTGTTTGTCAGGGTCACCGTGAATCTTGGCTCGATGCGCTGATCCCATGATCGCTTCATCGTTGTACCTCGCTTCCTCCTTGCAACCAGCACCGTGCAACCGCGCTGTTGTCAATCAAATGTTCCAAGGAGCAAGTTAATGTCCAACCGTGAAACCGGAACCGTCAAGTGGTTCAACGATGCCAAGGGTTTTGGCTTTATCAGCCGTGAAAATGGCGAAGATGTGTTCGTCCATTTCCGTGCCATCCAGTCCGAGGGCTTCAAGAGCCTGCAGGAAGGCCAGCAGGTCTCGTTCGTCGTGACCCAGGGTCAGAAGGGTTTGCAGGCTGACGAAGTCCAGGCCGTATAAGACGCGAACCCCGGCACCCGCCGGGATTCGGCTGTCGCAATAGAACAGGCGGTCCGCAGTTGCGGGCCGCCTGTTTTTTTACGGGAACGTTTTTGTTGGAATGTGGCACTTGGGGCGCAGCAGCGCGCGCAGCTGTCGGACAGCGCGTATCAGCGCGCCCAGGCCCGCCCGTTGTATACGCGCACGTACGAGCCTTGGCGGATGCCGCCCAGGTCATCCTGGCTGACGACGGTGGTGCGGCCGTTGTCCATGCGCACATGGACGTTGTAGCTCTCCCCGCCGACCCGGTTCTGGATGGCGTTGCCTGCCACCGCGCCCGCCACCGCGCCCGCAACGGTAGCGGTGTTGCGACGACCCTTGCTCTCGTCATCGGCCAGCTCGCGGCCCGCAGCCGCACCTACCAGGCCACCCAGGACCGCACCGGTGGCATTGGGCACATTGCTGTTGTTGCCGACCTGCTCGATACGGACCACGGTGCCGCAGTCCTGGCAATTGGCGCTGTTGTTGCCGTAGTTCGGCGACGGTGAGCCGTAGTTGTTGCCGTAACCCGGGGTGGCGCAACCGGCCAGGGCAAGACTGGCAGCGGCGGCCACACCGAACAACTTGAGGTTCTGGATATTCATGCGGATCTCCTGCGAGGGTGGGGCTTCACCGGACGATGAACCCGGTTGCGTCCTCAACCTATGCGCTGGATCGTGAACATCCGGTCAACCGCGAAAATCCTGATGACAGGCTTTGCACGACTCACCGATGCTCTTGGTGACCTTGGCCAGGCCTTCGCAGTTGAGCGGGGGACTGGCAAGAGCCGAATCCAGCGTCGCACGCAGGTCGCCCGCGTGTTCGACGAAACGCCTGTCGTCGCGCAAGCCGGGAAAGGCAGGTTCCAGGTCATTGGCGACCGTCCGCAGTGCCTGCAGGTGCGGCAGGCTGTCAGTCGCGGCGCAGCGATTGGCCTTGACGCTTCCGCCCAGCTGTGCGGCATGGGCCTGCATCAGATGCATCGCCGCATGTGGGAAGTGATCCTGCCAACCCTTCCGGCTCTCGATCGCGCGCAAGGCCATGACCGTTGCGAGCACGCCGATGACCAAGCCCAGCAGTAACAGAAAAATATACTTTGACCCATTGGTGGTCTTGGGCGTGGGGGTGGTCATGGTCGCGCTCCTGTGAATTTCGCCGAACGATAGCATGCGTGTCGTCGGTCCCGTGCTCGGTGGCACTTACAATGCACGGATGAATACTGCTTCGCTGGACCCGGCTTTGCTGGAACGTTTTGGCGGGATCGACCGCCTGTATGGTGCCGGGGCGCTGGCGCGGTTCGCGGGCAGCCGGGTTGCCGTGATTGGCATGGGCGGGGTTGGCTCGTGGGTAGTGGAGGCGCTGGCGCGCAGCGGGGTCGGGCACCTGACCCTGGTCGATGCCGATGATATCTGCGTGTCCAACAGCAACCGCCAATTGCCCGCCCATGCCGGGCAGTTTGGCAAGGCCAAGGTCGAGGCGATGGCGGAGCGGTGCAGGGCGATCAATCCGTTGCTGGAGGTGGACCCGGTCGCGGACTTCCTGGTCGCCGGCAACATGGCCCAATTGCTGGAGCGCCGGTTTGACCTGGTGCTGGATGCCTGCGACAGCTTCCGCAGCAAAGTCGAGTTGATTGCATGGTGTCGACGTCGCAAGTTGCCATTGGTGGTGTGTGGCTCGGCAGGCGGGCGGGTCGATCCGACCCTGGTGCGGGTGCGGGACCTGTCACGTACCGAGCACGACGCGATGTTGGCGCTGGTCCGTAAAAAATTGCGGAGCGAGTTCAATTTCCCCAAGAGCCTGCAGCGCTATTTCGGAGTACCGGCGGTGTACTCGCTGGAGAACGTGAGGTATCCGCAAGCCGATGGCAGCGTCTGCGGCTTGCGTCCGCCGGTCGCTGGGGACGCGGCGCTCAAGCTTGACTGTGGCGCCGGTCTGGGCGCCGCCACGCATGTCACCGGCGCGTTTGCGTTTGTCATGGTGGGCAAGGCGCTGGAACTGCTGTTGAAGCCGCCGCGGGTGCTTCCACCTGCCTAGGTCGGTTTCCGGGTGAGTGGCAGTCGGAACAATCGTTCGGCATTCGCTGTCGTTGCTGCGGCCACCTCTGCTGGCGCGACGCCGCGCAAGTCGGCAATGGTCTGCAGTACATGGATCAGGCGGGCCGGCTCGTTGCGCTTGCCGCGATGGGTGGCGTCGGGCTGGTCGGGAGCGTCGGTTTCCAGCAGCAACCACTCCAGCGGCATGGTGGCGGCCAGTTTGCGCAGCCGGTTGGCGCGCGGGTAGGTGACCGGGCCACCAAGGCCGAGCAAAAAGCCTTGCTCCCACAGGTTTTCGGCCTGCTGCTGGCTGCCTGAAAAGCTGTGGACGACGCCGCGCAAACCACCGATTGCACGGATCGCCATCGTTACCGCATCCAGCGCCTTGCGGGCGTGGACGATGACCGGCAGATCGAACTCACGAGCCAGTGTGAGTTGGGCCTGGAAGCAGGTCGCCTGGAGGTCACGGTCAAGTCCGTCGACGAAGTAGTCCAGCCCGCACTCGCCGACCGCTACCGGGCTCTCGCGCTCGATCCACTGGCGCAGTTCGTTCAGGTGCCTGGGGTGATACGAAGCCAGGAACATCGGATGCAGTCCATAAGCCGGGTGCAGCCGGTCATCGGCCTCGCATACGGCGCGCAGTTTCGGCCAATCGGCGGCGGTGACCGCAGGCACGATCTGTCGGGTGACACCGGCCTGGATGGCGCGCGCGATCACCGCGGCGCGGTCGACATCGAACTCCGCCGCGTCAAGGTGGCAATGACTGTCGATCAGCACGTCGGACCGTTACCGGTCGCGGTCGCGGGGTGTCGGGGGCTGAATGGTGTCCTTACGGCTTTTCCAGTTGGCGAGCAGCAAGGTGCCCAGCCCCAGGACGATCTCATCGATGAACGGAAATGGATCGGGTACCAAGACAGTGATTACGAACAAGGCCGCGGTCAGCTTGAACAGCGTCGGGTAGCGCAGCTTTCGCGCCCAGCTGAGTAGTGGCAGGAGCAAAGGATTGGCCATGACCATCTCGCGAGTCGGACAACCGGGAAACTAGCACGCGCAGATGGGGCCGGCTTCACGGTTTGGCGGTTGTCGTCTCGTCTGGCGGCCTCTGTTCAGCATCAAAGTGCTCAGATACCGGCATATGTAACAGCGGACTGCACCGCTTCACGAAGGAGAGCGACGAATGAACAAGAACATGCTTGCCGTGGCGGTTGCCGCCCTGCTGGTTGGTGGCGTGGCCGTCGCCGCCTACAACAGCTTCAGCGGCACCGATGCCAGCGAATCGGCGCAGCTGGTGACCAATGGCGACGGGTTGACTGCCAATCTGTCGGGGGACGTCGACACCGCCGGTGCGATCAAGCCCAGTGGCAACCTGGAATATGCCGACGTGGTCAACGTCGAGCCGGTCCTGAAGAAGCAGGAATTGTTTGCCAGCGTGATCGGCACCGATCCGATTCGCGAGACCAGCACCACTTCGTCCCCGCGTCAGGTGTGCGAGGACGTCGTCGTGCAGGAACGTGCGCCCGAGCGCGATGGCAACGTTGGCGGAACAGTCGCCGGTGCTGTGCTCGGCGGTGTGTTGGGTAACCAGGTGGGCGGAGGCAACGGCAAGAAGCTCGCGACTGCGGCCGGCGCCGTCGCCGGTGGTTTCGTCGGCAACCGGGTCGATCGCAACCATGTGGGTGGCCGGGTGACCCAGCGTGTCGACACCCAGTGCCGCACCGTCTCCGACACGTCCAAGTCCACCAAGGTCATTGGCTACAACGTGACCTATCGCAATCCCGACGGCACCACCGGCACGATGCGCACGGGCAGCAAGCCCGGCGAGAAGATCTCGCTGGGCAGCGAGGACCAGGTGGTCGCCTACGACGTGACCTATAGCTACCAGGGACAGGACCAGACCGTGCGTCTGGACGACGAGCCCGGCAAGCGCTTGCCGGTGATCGATGGCCAGGTAGTCACCCAGACGGCCTCGGCGAACACTGGCGCCGATCGCGGCTGATTTCACAAACGCGATTTACAAGCGCGACAGGCAACAACCCGAAGGGGCCGGAATTTCCGGCCCCTTTTTGTTTTGCCGCGGATTGCTTAGTTGCGATGTTCCGGGTGCTTTCCTTCGGGACGCCTGCTTACAATGGGAGCTTTCCAAGTACGAGTTCACCATGGCCCTGAATCCCTACGACCTGTACGACACCCGTTCCCTGCTGACCGAAGAGGAGCGCGCCGTGCAGGACACGGTGGCGCGGTTCACCGACGAGCGGGTGCTGCCGATCATCGGCGACGCGTTCGACGACGGCCGCTTCCCGAAGGAGCTGGTGCCGGAAATCGCCGAGCTCGGCCTGCTGGGCGCGACCCTGCCGGAGCAGTACGGCGGCGGTGGCCTGAACTCGGTCAGCTACGGCCTGATCTGCCAGGAGCTGGAGCGCGGCGACAGCGGCATCCGCAGCTTCGTCTCGGTGCAGTCCTCGCTGTGCATGTACCCGATCTTTGCTTACGGGACCGAGGAGCAGAAGCAGCGCTGGCTGCCCGACATGGCCGCCGGCAAGGTCATCGGTTGTTTCGGCCTGACCGAAGCGCATGGCGGCTCCGACCCGGGCAACATGAAGACCCACGCCAAGAAGGACGGCGGCGACTGGGTGCTCAACGGCTCCAAGATGTGGATCACCAACGGCAACCTGGCGGATATCGCGATCGTCTGGGCGCAGACCGACGACGGAATCCAGGGCTTCGTGGTCGAGAAGGGCATGGCCGGTTTTGCCGCCCAGGAGATCAAGCACAAGATGAGCCTGCGCGCGTCGGTGACCAGCTCGCTGTTCTTCGACAACGTGCGCGTGCCCGAGGCCAACCGCTTGCCGAACGTGAAAGGCCTGCGCGGTCCGCTGGGCTGCCTGACCCAGGCCCGTTACGGGATCACCTGGGGTCCGATCGGCGCGGCGATCGCGTGCCTGGACGAGGCGCTGAACTACTCCAGGGAACGCATCCTGTTCGACCGCCCGGTGGCGGCGACGCAATCGGCCCAGCTGAAGCTGGCTGACATGGCGCGCCGGATCACCATGGCGCAGTTGCTGGTCGTGCAGTTGGGCCGGCTGAAGGACGCCGGCACCATGGCGCCGACCCAGGTCTCGCTGGCCAAGTGGAACAACTGCCGGATGGCGATCGACATCGCGCGCCAATGCCGCGACCTGCTGGGTGCGGCGGGGATCACCACCGAGCATTGCGCGATCCGCCACGCACTGAACCTGGAGTCGGTGATCACCTACGAGGGCACCGAGACCGTGCACCAGCTGGTACTTGGCCGCGAGCTGACCGGCATCAACGCGTTCTAGGAACCCGATACCCCATGACCGTTCACCTCGGACCTACGCTTGAAACCGAACGCCTGATCCTGCGGCCACCGCAACGTCCGGATTTCGACGGCTTCGCGGAGTTGATCGGCGACGAGGAGGCGGCCCGCTACATCGGTGGCGCCCTGCTGCGTGCCGCCGCTTGGCGCAAGTTCCTGCAGATGCCCGGAGCGTGGGCGATGCAGGGTTTTGCCATGTTTTCGGTCATCGACAAGACCAGCGGCGAGTGGCTTGGCCAGACCGGTCCGTGGCAGCCCGAAGGTTGGCCGGGGACCGAGGTGGGCTGGTCGTTCAAACGCTCATCGTGGGGGCATGGTTATGCGCACGAGGCGGCCATTGCGACGATCGACTGGGCGTTCGATCACCTGCAATGGTCCGAGGTGATCCATTCGATCGATCCGGACAACCGCGCTTCGCAAGCACTGGCGGCGCGCCTGGGATCGACCAATCGCGGGCCGGGCCGGTTGCCGCCGCCGTTGGAGGACCATCCGATCGAGATATGGGGGCAGAGCCGTGAGCAATGGCAAGCGCGGCGCGTTAAGCCCCCCTCCTGAGTCAAATCGCCGTCACTGCCGCGAGGTCCGGTGCCTTTCCCCCATTTGAAGCCTTGCTTGACGGTGAGGCGGAGCCTGTCGATGTCAACATTGTCCAACCCCGTCCCCGCGCGCATGAGGGGTCTCAATCGCGCCGAGATCTGTGATGTCAATTTCACCGAGTTCGTGCGCGACTGGGACGGCGCGGTCGACGCGCCACCGGCGCCGCATGAGCCGGTCGTCGAAGGCAGCGCGCTGGACGCACATGGCTTCATCGAACTGTTCGAGTCGCAGCTGGTCAGCCGCCACCTCGACCTGATGGCGCGCGTGTTGCGGGTGCAGAACAAGGTCTTCTACACCATCGGCTCGTCCGGCCATGAAGGCAATGCGATGGTGGCCCGGGCGACCCGGCATACCGATCCGGCGTTCCTGCATTACCGCAGCGGCGGCTTCATGGCCGAGCGCTTCCGCAAGCTGCCGGGCAGCGATGGCCGACCGCGCGACCCGACGATGGATTCGGCGTTGAGCTTTGCCGCCAGCAAGGACGATCCCGCCAGCGGCGGCCGCCACAAGGTCTGGGGCAGCAAGCCGCTGTGGGTGCTGCCACAGACCTCGACCATCGCCTCCCACCTGCCCAAGGCGCTGGGTACTGCGATAGCGATCGAGGCCGGCAGACGGCTCGGCCACAATCTGCCGATCCCCGACGACAGCATCGCGATCTGCTCGTTTGGCGACGCCTCCAGCAACCATGCCACCGCCCAGACCGCGTTCAACGCCGCAGCATGGACGGCGTACCAGAAGCTGCCCGCGCCGGTGCTGTTCGTCTGCGAGGACAACGGCATCGGGATCTCGGTGAAAACCCCGAATGGCTGGATCGCGCAGAACTTCTCGCAGCGGCCGAACCTGGATTATTTCACTGCCGACGGGCTGGACCTGGCGACCGGCTATGCCGACGTCCAACGTGCCGTCGAGCATTGCCGCCGCACCCGCCGGCCGACCTTCCTGCACCTGCGCACGACCCGGATCATGGGTCATGCCGGTACCGACTTCGAGATCGAATGGCGTTCGCTGGAGGAATTGTGTGCCGTCGAAGCGACCGACCCGCTGCTGCGCTCGGCCGCGATCGCACTGGAATCGGGTCTGATGTCGAAAGACGAGGTGTTGGCGCTGTACGAGGCGACCCGTAAGCGCTGCTTCGCCGCCGCCGAGGAAGCCGATCGCCGGCCCAAGCTCGACAACCTCGCCGACGTCATCGCGCCGCTCGCTCCGTATACGCCAGCCGCGGTCAAGGCCGAAGCAGAGCGCGCCGACTTCGGCCAGCGCCGACTGGAGGTGTTCGGCGAGGAGTCGAAACTGCCGGAGAACCAGCCGCCGCGTCACCTCGCGATCCAGATCAACCACGCGTTGCACGACACCTTCGCGAAGTATCCCGAGGCGCTGCTGTTCGGCGAGGATGTGGCCCAGAAGGGCGGCGTCTATACGGTGACCAAGGGGCTGCAGAAGGCGTTCGGCGCGCGCCGGGTATTCAACACGCTGCTCGACGAGACGATGATCCTCGGCATGGCCCAGGGGTTTGCGAATGTCGGCATGCTGCCGATCCCGGAAATCCAGTACCTGGCGTACTTCCACAACGCCTGCGACCAGCTCCGAGGCGAGGCCGCAAGCCTGCAGTTCTTCAGCAACAACCAGTACGCCAACCCGATGGTGGTGCGTATCGCCGGACTGGGTTACCAGCGCGGTTTTGGCGGCCATTTCCACAATGACAACTCGATCACCGCGTTGCGCGACATCCCCGGCCTGGTCGTGGGCTGTCCATCGCGTGGCGACGATGCGGTGACCATGTTGCGCACCTTGACGGCATTGGCGAAGGTCGATGGGCGGGTAAGCGTGTTCCTGGAGCCGATTGCGTTGTACATGGCCAAGGACCTGCAGGAGCCGGGCGATGGCGGCTGGTTGACCGCCTATCCCGCCCCGGGTGAGGCGATGGCCTTGGGCGAGGGCAGGGTGTACGACGCCGGTCACGACGACCTGGTGATCTTCACCTACGGCAACGGCGTGCCGATGAGCCTGCGCGCCGCGCGCGCGATCGAGCAGAAACATGGCTGGAAGACGCGAGTGGTCGACCTGCGCTGGCTGGTGCCGCTCAATGACGGATTCATCGTCGATCACGCACGTGATGCGAAACGAATCATCGTGGTCGACGAAGGGCGTCGCAGTGCCGGCGTCGGCGAGGGCGTGATCACGGCGATTGCCGAGGGTGGACTGGGAGCCATTCCGTTCCGACGCGTGGTCGGCGTCGACACCTACACCCCGTTGGCCGGCGCGGCGTTCCTGGTGATCCCGGGTGAGGAGGACATCGTTGCGGCGGCGGACCAGTTGGGTGACACGAAAGCCTGACGACCGCACTTTGCTCGTCGCGGAGTAACCTCAGCGAGCAAGGCCGTCCATCAGGATGCCTTCGCGCGCAGTGGTGCCGTCCACGCTCAATCTCGCCGCTTCGCTCCCGCGCTCCAGCGGCAGCACGGCGAGGCTGACATGCCGCCCGCCATGGGTGGCAGCGGCCGCAATGCGACCCAATACGGTAGTGATGCCGTCTGCGGCAGTGCTGGTCACGTCACTGCCAGGTGCGGTCGCAGCAGTGGCCTCCAGCAGCGCCAATCCACGCTTTGCCTTGCCGAGAAAGTGCGTGCGCGCGACGATCTCCTGGCCCGGGTAGCAGCCCTTCTTGACGCTGAACCCGGACAAGCGCTCCAGCGACAGCTGTTGCGGCGTCCATTGTTCTGCCTGTGATTCCGGCAGCCGTGGCAAGCCGTGCTCGAGATCGGCCAGTCGCCAGCGGGCAGCCCCGTCAGGGTTTGCGGACGCGCCGCCGGCAGCCGATGCCACCGCGGCAATGCGCAAACGGCGCGGGCCGCCTTCGGCGCCCATGTCGAACTCGACCGAGCCATCGGCAGCAACATCGGCCACGTTCCCGCTCGCCGCTTTTGCCGCTGAAAAACATCCGCTGATCTGCAAATCGTCGCGCACGCTGATCGTGACCTTGCTGCGGAACAGGAACCCGCGCAAGCGCTCGGCCAGCGCACCGGGGTCGGCATCGGGCAATAGCAGCCACAATGTCTCGTCATCCAGTTTAATCAACGCGAACAGCGCGATCACGCGACCCTTCGGCGTCAGCCAGCCGTTCCACTGCCACTGCCCTACCGCCAGCGCGTCAAGGTCATTCATGAATTGGGCCTGGGCAAACCCGATGGCATCCCGCCCGTGGAGCATGACCACGCGGTGCCCGGACAACGTGAAGCAGGCGTCATCGTCGTATTGCGACTTGTCAGACAAGGGGCCGAGTCCTAAGATTGGGGTCTGTGATGATAGGCCAAACCACTTCCGAGACCGATTCCGAGGCGTCGCCCGGGACACCCGCACCGCGGACCCCCGAGACGACAGCTACGCCATTGGCACCGGTCGAACACGGCGGTCGCAGCGGACCCGACCCCACCCGCTATGGTGACTGGGAGAAGAACGGCCGCTGTATCGATTTTTGATCATCACCGTAACGAGTTCTGCTCCACCATCATTTGAGTCTTCGGGCGTGCCCGAAGGCCTGAAATTCCTGCCACGCGGCCACGCCGCCCAGCCCAGAGAGCGCCGTTGCCATGGCCAGCCGCCCACGCCCGATATCACCGCACATCCAGGTCTACAGCTGGCAAGTCCAGATGGTGACCTCGATCCTGCACCGCGCCACCGGCATCGTATTGGCGCTGGGCAGCCTGCTGTTCGCCTGGGGGCTGGTGGCCATCGCCGCCGGTCCGGCGCAATGGGCTGATTTCAGTGCCTGCGCACGATCCGGCCTCGGATTCGTCGTGTTGTTCGGCTGGAGCTGGGCCTTGTCCTATCACCTGGTCAACGGCATCCGGCATCTGCTTCAGGACGCCGGGTGGGGATTCCAGATCAGCACTTTCATCCGTAACAGCTGGACCACCATCATCGTCAGCCTGGTGCTGACGGCGTTGATCTGGTTCGCAGCGATGCAGCAGTGGGGTGGCGCATGAGTAACAGCAATCCGCAGGTGGACCTGCGCAACCCGCTCAAGCGTGCCCGCGGTTGGGGCTCGGCAAAAAGCGGGACCCACCATTTCATCATCCAGCGGATCACAGCGGTCGCCTTGATCTTCCTGTCGATCTGGGCGGTTGTGCTGTTGCTGTCATTGATCGGTGGTGACTACACCAGCGTTCGTGCGGCCGTCGCCGATCCGGTCAACGCCGTGCTGCTTGCTTCCTTCCTGATCGCCTCGTTCTGGCACGCCAAATTGGGCATGCAGGTCGTCATCGAGGATTACGTACACACGCCGTGGATTGCGGTCACCCTGCAACTGACGGTCATCTTCATATGCGTCCTCGCGGCACTAGCCAGCGTGTTCGCTGTCATTCGCATCACGCTCGGGGGCTGACGTGCCGGCTTACAAGATCCAGGAACACAAGTTCGACATGATCGTGGTGGGTGCCGGTGGCGCCGGACTGCGCGCGACCTTCGGTTTGGCCCAGAAGGGCCTGAAGACCGCCTGCATCACCAAGGTTTTCCCGACCCGCTCGCATACCGTGGCCGCCCAGGGCGGCATTGCCGCGGCGCTGGGCAACATGGGCGAAGACGACTGGCGGTACCACTTCTACGACACCGTCAAAGGGTCGGATTGGCTGGGTGACCAGGACGCGATCGAGTACATGTGCCGCGAGGCGATTCCGGCGGTCGTGGAGCTGGAGCACCAGGGCGTGCCGTTCTCGCGCACTGCCGAGGGCAAGATCTACCAACGTCCGTTTGGCGGCATGACCACCAAATACGGTGAAGGCCCCGCCGCCCAGCGCACCTGCGCCGCCGCCGACCGCACCGGCCACGCGATCCTGCACACGCTGTACCAGCAATCGCTGGCCCATCACGCCGAATTCTTCATCGAGTACTTCGCGCTTGATCTGATCATGGATGCCGATGGCACCTGTCGCGGCGTGCTTGCGCTCGACATGGCGGAAGGCACGCTGCACCTGTTCCGCGGTCAGGGCACGGTGCTGGCCACTGGTGGCTACGGCCGCGCGTATTTTTCGGCAACCTCGGCCCATACCTGCACCGGCGACGGTGGCGGCATGGCGTTGCGTGCCGGTCTGGGCTTGCAGGACATGGAGTTCGTGCAGTTCCATCCGACCGGTATCTACGGCGCCGGCTGCCTGATCACCGAGGGCGTCCGGGGCGAGGGCGGGATCCTGCGCAATGCCACCGGCGAGCGCTTCATGGAGCGCTACGCACCCACCGCCAAGGACCTGGCCTCGCGTGACGTGGTCAGCCGTGCGATGACGATGGAGATCCGCGGTGGGCGCGGCGTCGGCGAGCACAAGGATCACCTGCTGCTCGATCTGACCCACCTTGGGCCGGAAGTGATCCACGAGAAGCTGCCGGGCATCGCAGAGTCGGCGCGCATCTTCGCCAACGTCGATGTCGAGAAACAGCCGATCCCGGTGATCCCGACTGTCCACTACAACATGGGCGGCGTACCGACCAACTATCGCGGGCAGGTCGTCCAGTTGAAGGATGGCGATCCCGATTCGGTCGTTCCCGGGCTGTACGCCATTGGCGAAGCGGGTTGCGTGTCGGTTCACGGCGCAAACCGCCTGGGTTCCAATTCGTTGCTCGACCTGGTGGTATTTGGTCGCGCCGTGGCCAACCACTGCGCCGAGACCATTACTCCCGGGGCAAGTCATGCAGACCTGCCTGGCGATGCCTGCGAAGCACCGTTGGCGCGTCTGGACAAACTGCGCAATGCCAACGGCGGCACCCCGACCGCGATTATCCGCGACCAGATGCAGCGCGCGATGCAGGCCGATGCCGCGGTGTTCCGCACCGAAGAGACCCTGGCCGAGGGCGTCCAGCGCATTCGCGAGATCCGGGCCTCTTTCGACGACGTCAAGGTCAGCGACCGTTCGCTGGTCTGGAATTCAGACCTGGTGGAGACGTTCGAATTGGCCAACCTGCTGGACCAGGCGCTGGCAACGATCGTGTGTGCCGAGAACCGCACCGAATCGCGCGGTGGTCATGCACGTGACGACTTCCCCGAGCGTGACGACGTCAACTGGCACAAGCATTCGTTGTGCTGGGTCGATGAAAACGGCAATACCAAGATCGATTACCGCCCCGTGCACATGTACACGCTGACCGACGATGTGGAAGTGGTTCCACCGGCCAAGCGCGTGTATTGATTGACGCCGTCGCCGCAAGGCAAGACGTCAAACGTTCGAGGTGGTCTGGTTTTCCCCGGCGCCCGCTCCTTGTGGAACGGGTCGCCCCTGATACGGAACTGGTGCAGCAATGGCCGAATTCGCGCTTCCAAAAAACTCCCAGATTCAAAAGGGCCGGCATTTCGATTCGCCGGGCGCGAAACAACCGCGCACGTTCCGGGTTTACCGCTGGAACCCCGATGACGGCTTGAATCCGCGCCTGGACACCTACGAGGTGGACATGGCGACGTGCGGGCCGATGGTTCTGGACGCGCTGATCAAGATCAAGAACGAGATCGATCCGACCCTGACCTTCCGCCGCTCATGCCGCGAGGGCATTTGCGGTTCGTGCGCGATGAACATCGACGGCACCAATACGCTGGCCTGCACCAGGGCAATCGAGGATTGCAGCAGCGGTGACGTGCCGATCTATCCGTTGCCAGCGATGGAGGTGGTCAAGGACCTGGTTCCCGACCTGACCCACTTCTACGCGCAGTACGCCTCGATCAAACCGTGGATCCGTACCGAGAGCCCGGCACCGAGCGACCGTGAGCGCCTGCAGTCGCCAGAGGATCGCAAGAAGCTGGACGGTCTGTACGAGTGCATCCTGTGTGGTTGCTGCACCGCCGGTTGCCCGAGTCACTGGTGGAACGGCGACCGCTACCTCGGCCCCGCCGTCCTGCTGCAGGCGTATCGCTGGATCGTGGATAGCCGCGACGAAGATACCGGTAGCCGGTTGGATGACCTGGAAGACCCGTTCAAGCTGTACCGCTGCCACACCATCTTGAACTGCACCCGCACGTGCCCGAAGGGATTGAACCCGGCCAAGGCCATTGCCGAAATCAAGAAGCTGATGGTCGCGCGTAGCGCCTGAGTAGATCACGTCACGATCCGGTTGATGCTCACGATTCAGTAAATGCAATGGGCGCGCTTTCCAGGCGCGCCCTTTTTTTTTGGGAGAGCCTGTCCATGAGCGATGCCGATGATCTGGAACTGCGCCGCCTGCGCTGGAAGTGCCGCCGTGGCATGCGTGAGCTCGACCAGCTGCTGGGGCGTTACCTGGACCGGGAATGGCGACAGGCATCCGAAGCCGAGCGCGGCGTTTTCCTACGGCTGCTGGACAGCGAAGACGATAAGCTCTGGCACTGGTTCATGGGCCAGGAGACCCCCGCCGATGACGAGTTGTCCGCCCTGGTCCAACGCATCGGCAACCTGCCGGCTTGAGTGGCGCCCGTCGCATTGGTTGTCGGGGTTGCTGGTGATGCTCGGGGTATTTGCCGCGCTTTCGGTGGTCGTCTCCGACCTGACACCCGTGGCCGCCTGGCCATGTGCGGTTCTGGTGGTGCTCTGGGCCGGCTGGGTGGCCCGACGGGAAGCGAGCAGGCAGGCCATCGACTTGCAGATCCGTGATGGTGTCGTCCGCGTGGATGGCAGCGTGGTGACGCAGTTCCAACTGCAGTGGCGAGCGGCGCTGGTGTTTGCGCGCTGGCGCGACAGCGACAATCGCCAGCGGCGGGTGGTCTGGTGGCCTGACACGCTTGGCCCGGCCGGTCGTCGTGAACTGCGGCTGGCTGCGCCGGTCGAAACTGCTGCGCAACCCCCACGCTCAATGGCACCATAGCCCCCTATGTTCAAACCCATTCCTGTTGCCATCGGCCTGCGGTACCTGCGCGCCAAACGCCGCAATGGTTTTATCTCCTTTATTTCCATGGCCTCCATCCTCGGCATCGCGCTGGGCGTGGCGGCGCTGATCACCACCTTGGCGGTGATGACCGGTTTCCAGAAGGAAATCCGCGACCGCATGCTGCAGATGGCCGCGCACGCCACCGTCAGTGCCTATGGCGATCCCCTCACGGACTGGCAACAGGCGGTGGACATGGCGCTGGCCGATCCGCGGGTGGCCGGGGCGGCGCCTTACGTGGAGAAGGAGGCCTTGCTCAACGGACCGCGCCAGCAACCGGCATTGGTGCGCGGCGTGGTACCGGCTGACGAACGTACGGTGTCGGTGTTGGGCGAGAAGATGGTCGAGGGGGAACTGGAATCGCTGGTTCCGGGCAGTTTCAACATCATCCTGGGACGGGAACTGGCGGCCTGGCTCGGCGTTGGCGTCGGCGACAGCGTGGTGATGACCATCGCCGAGTTCAACAGCACCCCGGTGGGGGCGATGCCGCGGGTCAAGCGCTTCACCGTCAGCGGAGTGTTCGAGGTCGGCTACAACGAGTATGACCGCGGCATGGCATTCACCAACATGGCGGACATGCAACGGCTGATGCGGATGCAGGAGGGCGTGACCGGCGTGCGCCTGCGATTGCATGACATGAACCTGGCCTGGGATGTCGCCCGCGACCTCGCCGTGAAGCTGGGCGGCTACCAAGTCAGTGACTGGACCACCGACAACGCCAACATGTTCAGGGCATTGAAGATGGAAAAGACCCTGATGGCGATCCTGCTGTCGTTGATCATCGCCATGGGCGCGTTCAACCTGGTGTCCTCGCAGGTGATGCTGGTCACCGACAAGCAGGCCGATATCGCCATCCTGCGGACCCTGGGTCTGTCGCCGCGTGGGGTGATGCAGGTGTTCATGGTCCAGGGCAGCCTGATCGGAATCATCGGTACCGTGATCGGCGTGATCGGCGGGATCGTGCTGACCTTGAGCCTGGAGGACATCCTGTTCGCGATCGAGCGCGTGTTCGGGGTCACCTTGCTGCCCGAGGACGTCTACTACATCACCGGGCTGCCCACCGAGATGAAGCCAAGCGACGTGATGGCGATTACGGCGGTCGCCTTGGTGATGGCGTTCCTGGCCACGATCTACCCGGCCTGGCGCGCCGCGCGTACGCCACCGGCGGAGGCTTTGCGTTATGAGTGAACCGATCATCAGCAAGCCCGTCACTGGCGAGACGATGGCCGGCGAGCCGGCGCCCGGGTCGCGCGCCGGCCTGGTCCTGGGATGCACCAACCTGGGCATGGTGTACGCCGAGGGCAAGATGCGCACGCCGGTGTTCGACGGGTTGCGACTGGACGTACACGAGGGCGAGACCGTTGCCATCGTCGGTGCTTCCGGAGCCGGCAAGAGCACGTTGCTGCACTTGCTCGGTGGCCTGGATACGCCGTCCACCGGCGAAGTGTTCGTTGGTGGACAGAAGATGAGCACACTGTCGGATACGGCCCGCGGCCAGTTGCGAAACCGCGCATTGGGTTTTGTCTACCAGTTCCACCATTTGCTGCCCGAGTTCACGGCGATGGAAAACGTGATGTTGCCGGTACTGCTGGGCGGCGCCCGGATCCCGGACGCCGAGCAACGGGCGCAAGCGCTGCTGGAGGCCGTCGGCCTGGGGCACCGGCTCCAGCACAAGCCCGGGGAGCTTTCCGGTGGTGAGCGTCAGCGTGCCGCGGTGGCGCGCGCGCTGGTCAACCAGCCGGCCTGCGTGTTGGGCGACGAGCCCACTGGCAACCTGGACGAAAAGACGGCCGGGGTTGTCTTCGATCAGATGCTGGAGTTGAACCGGGAACACCGCACCAGTCTGGTGGTAGTCACCCACGATCGCCGCCTGGCGCGACGGCTGGACCGGGTGCTGGAATTGCATCAGGGCAGGCTGCGCGAGCTGGCGACGCGGGATATTTGATTCGGGCCGTACTCGACTGAAGGGATGAACCATGAGCGATGCGGCAAGGATGCCGCCGTCCACGCCATCGGAAGACAGCCTCCCCGGCGGGACGGAACAGGGCAGAACGGGGCGGCCAGCAAGCCCCGTGTGGCTGGCTCCATTCGGGATCGCGAGCGCCGCAGCGCTGCTGGCCGGCGTGTCGATGTGCTTGTGGCTACCCCGGTTGCCGCCGTTCTGGCTGCTGGTCTCGATCGCACCCCTGGCCGTTTTGCTCTGGTGGCGCGGGCGCGCCGTGCGCTGGATTGGCCCCTTGCTGCTTGGTTTCGCGCTGGCCGGGCTGCATGCGGGGTACGCGCTGTCGATCCAGCTGCCGGTGGCCTGGGAACAGCGTGAAGTCACTGTTGCCGGTCGTGTCGTCGAGCTTCCCGAGCACCACGCGCGCCGAACCAGCTTCCGGTTTCGCGTCGTCGATGAGTTGGTGCAACCGGAACCGCTGCGTGGTCGCTTGCTACGCTTGTCCTGGTACGACGATTTCGATGGCAGCGCGACCGGTCGTGACCGCCTGCGGGCGGGGCAACGATGGCAGCTGACCGTCCGCGTGCGGGCGCCGCGCGGGCTGCGTAATCCCGGCGGGTTCGACAGTGAAAAGCACGCACTGGCCGACCGGCTGACGGCGACGGGGTATGTCCGTGCCCCCGAGTCGACCCGGCTGATGCGTCCGGCGCAAGGGCTGAACGCGTGGCGCGAGCGCATGTCGGAGCAGATCGCGACCGCCATACCCACGTCGACGTCGCGGTTTATCCGTGCGTTGGCACTCGGCGACACCCGAGGCCTGGACGATGCCGACTGGCAGGTCCTGCGAGCCAATGGCCTGACCCATCTGGTCGCCATTTCGGGTTTCCATGTCGGACTGGTGGCCGGCTTTTTTGCGTTGGCCATTGCGGGCCTCTGGTGGCTATGGCCGCGGCTGGGTCGCCGTTGTCCGCGTCCCGTGGCCGCTGCCATTGCCGGCCTGGCCGGCGCCATGGTGTATGCCGCGGTTGCCGGTTTTGCGCTGCCGACCGTCCGCACGGTGTTGATGATCGCGGTCGTGGCAGGGGCCCGGGGCCTGCGGCGCAGCTCCAGTGCGTTCGATACCTTGGCGCTGGCGGTGGTGGTGGTACTACTGGTCGATCCGCTGGCGGTGCTGGGTGCCGGTTTCTGGCTCAGTTTCTTTGGCGTGGCCTGGCTGCTCTGGTGCCTTCCGCATGCCGGGCGCCAACCGCTCCGGGACCTGGTTTCCGCCCAGGGCGTCGCGACCCTGGGCCTGTTGCCGCTGACGGCCGTGTTGTTTGGCCAGGCCTCACTGGTGGGACCATTGGCGAACCTGATCGCGGTGCCGTGGTGGAGTCTGGTGGTGGTGCCACTGGCGCTGATCGGGACCGGGCTTGAGTTCCTGCATGCCGGGTGGGGCAGTTGGCCCTGGCAAGCGGCGTCCTGGTGTTTCGAGCTCAGTTGGCCGCTGTTTGACTACCTGGCCAGCAGCGAGCTGGCCCTGTGGTGGTTGCGCGAATCGCGGTGGTTTGCATTGCCGCTGGCCATGTTCGGCGCGTTCTGGCTGTTGCTTCCACGCGGCTTGCCGGGACGGTGGCTGGCAATGTTGTTGTGGTTGCCCCTGCTATGGCCGGCACGCAACCTGCCCGCAGCCGGTGAGGCCGAGTTGCGGGTGCTGGATGTCGGCCAGGGCTTGTCGATCCTGGTTCGAACCGCCAGCCACAGCCTGCTGTACGACATGGGGCCCGCCAGCCCGGATGGCTATGACACCGGAGAGCGCGTGGTGCTGCCTGCGCTGTACGCCCTAGGGGTGCGCCGGCTCGATCGCGCGGTCGCCAGCCACGCCGATAACGACCATGCCGGGGGCCTCGGTGCCGTCAGGCGCACCGTCGCGGTACCGGTGGTCAACTCGCCGCAGGGTTCGGGGTTGGTTGACACCCGCCCCTGCGTGGCGGGGGAGACGTGGCAATGGGACCGGGTCGAGTTCCGCTTCCTGCATCCACCGCGCCACTTTCCCTACCTGGGTAACGAGGCCAGTTGCGTGCTGCGGATCGACACCGAACACGGCAGCGCATTGCTGACCGGGGACATCAGTGCGGTGGTCGAGCGCGAGCTGGTACGCCGAAGCCATCTGGACGAGGCGGCCGGCTTACGCGCGCAGGTGGTCGTGGTCGCCCATCACGGCAGCTCCAGTGCCTCCGATCCCGCGTTCATTGCCGCCACCGGTGCGGGGCATGCGCTGGTTTCCAGTGGGTACGGCAACCGGTTTGGTCACCCCAAGCCCGAAATACTCGCCCGCTGGCACGCCAGCGGCGCACAAACGCTGGATACCAGCGCAAGCGGCGCCCTGCGCGTGCGGTTCCAGCCCGGTGGGCCAAGCGTGGAAACAAGACGGCGCGCACACCCACGGGTCTGGGATGCGGCTCGCCGCGCGAGCGAATCGTCGGGCGGGGCGGCCGCTGGGCTATCCTATCGACCGGATTGAATCGGCCCCGGGCCGGAGGTTAGCGAGTGCTGGAACTGGTCAAGGCCGGGGGATGGCCGATGATTCCATTGTTGCTGCTGTCGGCGCTGGCGCTGGCATTGATCGTCGAGCGGGCGTGGGCACTGCGGCGCAGCGAGGTCTTGCCGCCAGGACTGGGCAAGGAAGTTCGCAGCTGGGCCCGTGGTGGCCAGCTGGATCCGACGCATATCGATTCGCTGCGGGCTACCTCGCCGCTGGGCGCGTTGCTCGCAGCGGCCCTGGACGTGCGTCAGCGCCCGCGTGAGCAGGTCCGCGAGCGTATCGAGGACGTGGGCCGCCATCTGGTCCACCGGATGGAGCGCTATCTCAACACCCTGGGTTCGATCGCGTCGGCGGGTCCATTGCTGGGCCTGTTTGGCACCGTTGTCGGCATGATCCAGCTGTTCCTCGGTATCCTCGACCATGGTATTGGCGATGTGAACCAGCTGGCGGGGGGGATCGGCAAGGCGCTGGTGTGTACCGCGGCCGGCATGATCGTCGCGATCCCGGCGTTGATGGCACACCGCTGGTTCCGGGGCCGCATCGCCGGCTATGTCGTGGACATGGAGCACGAAGCCATGCAGCTGCTCGACACGCTGGAGGAGACCGCCCGGGACGGGACTGCCCAGGCCGCGCCGGCTGCGCGCCAGCCGCGTGCCACGGCTGTGCCTTCGGACGCCTGACCGCTCATGCGTATCCGTGACCGCCACACCGGGGACGAGCCGGAAATCAGCCTGGTACCGCTGATCGACGTGATCCTGGTGATGATCATCTTCTTCGTCGTCACTGCCACCTTTGATGCGCGCTCGGTGATCCAGATCGAGCTGCCGCGCGCCACCGGCGAGCAAGTGGATGCGGTGCAGCCGCTGGTGGTGCTGGTCAATGCCGACGGCCGCTATTTCGTGGGTGACCGCGAAGTGCTGCGCACCGATATCGAGTCGCTCAAGGCGACCATCAGCGAGGTGGCGGGCAGCGACCGCGAGCGCCCGGTGATGTTGCGCGTCGATGCGCGCACCCCCTACCAGGCGGTGGTCACCGTGTACGACGCGCTGGGTGGCCTGGGTTTCAACCGGATCATGATCCCGACCGCGCCGCCGACAGGCGCCGCAGCGCCCCCGGGTGGCGAGTCCGGCGCTTCGGCCACCGGAGACTCGCAGTGACAACGCCGATCACCTCTTGGGCCACCTACCGGCGGTTGCTGGGCTTTGCCCGTCCGTATCGGGCGCTGCTGGGGCTTGCAGGGGTGGGGATGCTGCTGGAGGCGCTGGCAGGCGGCGCGTTCACCAAGCTCATGGAGCCGGTGATCAACGAGACTTTCATCACCAAGGACGCGGCGTTCAGCCTGGTGTTGCCGTTGGCGATTGTCGGCCTGTTCCTGCTGCGCGGCGGCGCAGGCTACGTGGCCGACATCTACATGGCCAAATCCGGGCGTGGCATTTCCCGTGACTTGCGGGTGCAGGTACTGGGCAAGTATTTGCGCTTGCCTGGATTGCGCTTCGATACCGAGCCGGTGCCGTCGATGCTGGTTCGCCTGGGCTCGGACAGCGACCAGGTCGCGCAGGCGGCGGTCGACGCGATGAAGGTGATGATCCAGCAGGCGCTGCAGGTGCTGGTGGGCATCGGCGTGATGCTGTGGACCAGTTGGCAGGTAACCATTGCGATCGTGCTGCTGGCGCCGCCACTGGCCTGGGTCATGAACACGGTGGGCAAGCGCTATCGCCGGATCAGCCACAAGATCCAGGAGAGTGGGTCGCAGCTGATGCAGTCGGCCGACCAGGCGTTGTCCAGCCACCAGGAAGTCAAGATCTACGGCGCCCAGGGTGTCGAGATGCAGCGCTACTCCGCGCAGGCGGACCATCACCTGAAGCTCAGCCTCAAGGTCGAGTCGACCCGCAGCATCTCGTCCGCGCTGGTGCAGTTGATGGGCGCGATCGGGCTGGCGCTGCTGCTGTTTTTTGCCGGCCGTGAAGCCGCCGCCGGTCGCCTCGGCGCGGGCGGGTTCGTGGTGTTGATGATGGCGATGATGGCGATCATCCCCGCGCTCAAGCAGCTGACCAATGTGCAGGGCATGCTGCAGCGTGGCGTGGCCTCGGCCGAGCGACTGTTCCACATCCTGGATGCCCCCGACGAGCACGACACCGGCCGCTTGCCGCTGGAGCGCGCGCGCGGCGAGATCGAGTTTCGCGACGTAAGTGCGCGCTACCCGGACCAGGGCCAGGCGGCACTCAGCAACGTCAGTTTCAGTGCCAAGCCCGGGACCGTCACCGCCATTGTTGGCCGCTCCGGCAGTGGCAAGTCGACCCTGATCAAGCTTATCCCGCGTTTCTACGAGATCGAGTCGGGACAGATCCTGCTCGATGGCCAGCCGCTGCGCGACTATCGACTGGCCGACCTGCGCAAGCAGATCGCCCTGGTGGGCCAGCAGGTCATGCTGTTTGACGGCAGCATCGCGGCCAACGTCGCCTATGGCGAGATGGAGCAGGCCACGCCGGAGGACCTGGACCGTGCGATCCAGGGTGCCAACGCCACCGAGTTCGTCGAGCGTTTGCCGGAAGGGGTGGACGCCGGTATCGGCAGCAAGGGCGGCCGCCTGTCCGGTGGCCAACGCCAGCGGTTGGCCATTGCCCGGGCGATGTTGAAAGACGCGCCGATCCTGATCCTGGACGAGGCCACCGCCGCGCTCGACACCGAATCGGAGCGGCTGGTGCAGGATGCGCTGGAACGCCTAATGCCAGACCGCACCACGCTCGTCATCGCGCATCGACTGTCGACCATCGAACATGCCGACCAGGTACTCGTGCTCGATGAAGGTCGCATCGTCGAGCGCGGTACCCACGCCAGCTTGATGGCCCTGGACGGGCTGTACGCTCACCTGCACCGCATGCAATTTCGCGAGGCCTCATGAACGCAGGACCCGGTGGTCGCCGCGAGCACCAGCCACCCCATTGGTACGGCAACGCGCCGGTGCCGTTGTATACACGGCTGCTGGCGGCGGTCTATGCCGCAGTCAGTGGTATCCGGCGCTGGCTCTATCGCGTCGGCGTGCTCCGTACCCGCCATCCGGGCATCCCGGTGGTGGTGGTCGGCAACATTACCGCTGGCGGTGCCGGCAAGACCCCGCTGACCATCGCGCTGGCTGAACGGCTGCGCCGCGAAGGCTGGAATCCGGGTGTTGCCAGCCGGGGTTACGGCCGCGCCGATGCGGGCAACCCGGTGTGGGTCCAGGCCGATACCGAGCCCGCCGTCGGCGGCGACGAGCCGGTGCTGATCGTCCGTCGCACCGGGGTCAAGCTGCGTGCCGACCGTGACCGTGCTGCGGCGGCGAAGGCATTGGCGAAGGCCGGTTGCGACATTGTCATCTGCGATGACGGTCTGCAGCACTACGGACTTGAACGCGACGTCGAGATCGAAGTGGTCGACGGCCGCCGCCGTTATGGCAACGGTCGGCTGCTGCCCGCCGGACCGTTGCGCGAGTTGCCCGAGCGCGGAGCGCAGTGCGACTTCCGGGTCATCAACATTGCCAATGCGCCAGCGGGCAGCAACAGCAGCGGAACCGGTTTTGGCGAATGGCCGATGCGCCTGGTTGCCGACAGTGCCGTGCCGGTATTGGGTGGCCGGTCAAGACCGTTGGAGTCGTTTCGCGGTCACCGGGTCCATGCGGTTGCCGGGATCGGCAACCCGGAGCGGTTCTTCTCGATGTTGCGCAGCCTGGAGATCGCGGTGGTGCCGCATGCCTTTGCCGACCACCATCGCTATCGTGCGTCTGACTTCGAGTTTGGCAGCCCGCTGCCGGTGCTGATGACCGAGAAGGACGCCGTCAAGTGCGCCCGGTTCGCAACCGAAGCGTTTCATAGCGTGGCCGTCACCGCCGAGCTTCCGGAAGCCTTCTGGGTCTCATTGCTGGACAAATTGGCACAGGTCCGGCAACGATGACTGCAGCCTTGGACTTCGTGGTGGCGATCCCGGCGCGTCACGCCGCCAGTCGCCTGCCGGGCAAACCGCTGAGACTGCTTGGCGGGGAGCCGCTGGTGTTGCATGTGGTCCGGCGCGCCCTGGCAGCTGGCGCGCGCGAGGTGTGGGTGGCGGCCGACGACGAACGCATCGCAGCGGCGTTGGCGAATGCCGGCGTACGCGTGGCAATGACCTCCGCCACGCATGCTTCCGGTACCGATCGACTGGCCGAGTGCGCGCGAATCGCCGGCTGGAGCGATGACACCATCGTGGTCAACCTGCAGGGCGACGAACCTTTCGCACCGGCTGCGGGGATTCGTGCGGTGGCGGCATTGTTGCGCGACAGCGGCGCCGCGATGACAACCCTGGCCGCGCCGGTGACCGAGGTGGGCACGCTGTTGGACCCCAATGCGGTCAAGTTGGTGCGTGCCGACAACGGCGACGCGCTGTACTTCAGCCGTGCGCCGATCCCGTGGCCGCGCGATGCCTTCTCGCGCGACCCGTCCCGTATGCCGGAAGGCCAATCCTGGCTGCGGCACATCGGCATCTACGGATATACGGCGGGGTTCCTGCAGCGTTTCGCGGCGATGTCCCAGGGCCGGCTCGAGCAGGTTGAATCATTGGAGCAACTGCGCGTGCTGGAGGCCGGTTATCGGATCGCGGTCGGGTTGACTCCCGATCCGTTCCCGCCCGGCGTGGACACCGCCGAAGACCTGGTCCGCGCGGAAAAATGGCTTGCCGGAAACGGCTGAGCCGTCGCGTTAGCTGGCGGCCTCAACCGAGCGTCGCCATCCAGCCAATGACGTGCAGCAGGCCAAACAGCAACCCACCAATCAGCGCGCCAATCGCGGTGCCGTTGTAGCGGATGTACTGCAGGTCGCTGCCAACGCTCAACTCCAGCTCGCGGACCAGCTCGCGGGTGTCCCAGCGCGCGACCCGCTCGACGATGAAGTCGCGGATGCTGCCTCGATACTTCTCGATCATCGGCTCGACGGTGGCCATCACCCATTGGTTGACCCACGCCTGCATCGCCGGATCGCCGCTGAGCTTCTCGCCGATCAGTTCCGCGCCCTGGGTCGCCTTCAAGGCAATCAATGAGTCATTGCGCTGCAGGTCCTTGCGCAGCCAGTCCAGGACTTCCGACCACATCTCCCGGATCTGGCGGGGCAGGGCGGGGTCATCGATCACCCGGTCACGCAGTTCTTCACACTTCCGGCGCAGCACGTCATCGGTCTTCAGGCGCTGGGTGAACCGGGTGACGTAATCATCGAAGCGCAGGCGCAGCTCGTGCCGGGGATCGTCCGCCATCTCGGTGAGCAGGTCGCTGACGCCGGCAACGACCTTGGCGGCAAGCTTGTCGGCTACCGCGTCGTCGAGGCGGGCCAGGCGCAATACCGACCATAGCTGCGGCGTGATCTTGCTGGCGACCAGGTCCTGGGTGTCCGGGTCTGCCAGCACCTCGCCGACGTCGCGCAGCAGGTTGTCCAGCAGCATCTGGTGGCGGCGGTCGTGGGTGAGCACCTCGAGCACCTGGCTGCCCAACGCGGCAACATCAAGCCGGCCCAATTGCTCGCGCGCCAGGCCATGCAGGAAGCGGTGCAGGCGATCGCTGTCCAGCAGTTGCACCAGATGCGGTGCCAGGGTCACCACGAACCCACCCACCTTGCTGGCGTGGACCGGGTCGGACAGGGCGGCAGCGAGTCGCCGGCCCGGATCGAACTGGCGCACCTTCGCCAGCACTTCCTGGTTGTCGAGGAAATGGTCGCAGATGAAGTTGGCCAGCGCACGCCCCAGCGCATCTTTCTTGTTCGGGATGATCGCGGTGTGCGGGATCCAGCGCTGTCCCAGCGGATGGCCGAACAACGCCACCACCGCGAACCAGTCGGCCAGCCCGCCGATCATCGCCGCCTCCGCCATTGCCACCAGCAGCTCGAATGCCCAGTGCGGGTGGCTCATCCGCAGCCAGCTGCCGGCCACGAACACCAGCGCCGCAATCACCAGCATGGTCACGGCAGTGCGTTTGCGCCGCCTCAACGCGGCCGCGCGGTCGGGACGCAGGCCGTCATTGATCGTGTCGTGGTCGGGTTCAGCGCTCATCTGGGGCAGAATAATCGGTCGGCATCGAGGGTCAATGATCCGGGAAGACTTGCGGTGACGCATAATTTGCCCCATCCATGGAGTTGATGTGCGTATTTCCTGCCCGGTGTCGTCATGACTGACCTGCTGCCGGTATTCGACGGCAAGGCGTTCGCCAAGGCCCTCAGTACCGCACCGGGCGTGTACCGGATGATCGCTGCCGACGACAAGATTCTTTACGTCGGCAAGGCCAGCGCGCTGCGCAACCGGGTCTCCAGCTACTTCAACGCGACGCCCAAGTCGACGCGGATCATGACCATGCTCGCGCAAACCGTGCGCATGGAGGTCACCGTTACCCGTACCGAGACGGAAGCGCTGATCCTCGAGAACGAACTGATCAAGTCGCTCAAGCCACGCTATAACGTGTTGCTGCGCGACGACAAGAGCTATCCCTACGTGTTGCTGACCCATGGCGAGTGGCCTCGGATCGGGATGCACCGGGGGCCGAGGTCAGTGCCGGGGCGCTATTTCGGACCTTATGCCAGCGTGGGTGCGGTACGCGACACGCTCAACCTGATCCACAAGCTGTTCAAGTTGCGCAGCTGCGAGGACAGTGTCTTCTGCAGCCGGACGCGGCCCTGCCTGCAGTATCAGATCGGCCGCTGCAGTGGTCCCTGTGTCGGCCTGGTCGAGCCCGATGCGTACGCAGAGAACGTCCGCCGCGCGGTGTTGATGCTGGAAGGTCGCAGTGACGAGTTGACCAACGAGATAGGCGCACAGATGGAAGCAGCCAGTGCGCGCCTGGATTTCGAGCAGGCCGCCCGCCTGCGCGATCTGGTGACCTCGATCCGCACCCTGCAGGCGCGCCAGTACGTGGATGGACGTGCCGCCGACCTCGACGTGCTGGCGGTTGCCATGCAGGGCAGTGCCGCCTGCGTCGTGCTGTTGGCGTTCCGCGACGGCAGGAACCTTGGTACCCGCTCGTTTTTCCCGCGCACCAACGGCAGCGAAAGCCCCGAGGAGGTGCTGGCGGCGTTCGTTTCGCAGTACTACGGCGAGCAGGTGCCGCCGGTGGAGATAGTGCTTGATCGCGACATCCCCGACCGTGAGTTGATCGAGCAGGCACTGTCCAACACCGGCGCGCACCGGGTGCAGCTGCGGTTCAACGTGCGTGGCGATCGCGCCGGCTACCTCGACATGGCCAGCCGCAATGCGCGGATCACCCTGGAGACCGAGCGCACCAGCCATGCCGCCCAGTTGGCTCGCGCGCAAGACCTGCAGAAAATGCTTGGCATGGACGAGCTGCCGGGACGGATCGAGTGTTTCGATATCAGCCACACCATGGGCGAGGCGACGGTGGCGTCCTGCGTGGTGTTCGATGCCGAAGGCCCGGTTCGCAGCCAGTACCGGCGCTACAACATCGCCGGTATCGAGCCGGGCGACGACTACGCGGCGATGCACCAGGCGCTGCACCGGAGGTTCAAACGGGCCATGGCGACCGACGACAAGCCCGCCGGTGTGCTGCCCGACGTCCTGCTGATCGACGGTGGCGCCGGACAAGTCGCCCAGGGCCGCGCCGTGCTTGATGAGCTCGGCATCACCGGAGTGGTGCTGGTGGGCGTTGCGAAGGGCCCGGCGCGACGTCCCGGCGACGAGGACCTGTTGCTGCCCGATGGTCGCAGCCTGCACCCTGGTGCGGGCTCGCCGGCGCTGCAACTGGTCCAGCAGGTCCGCGACGAGGCGCATCGGTTTGCCATTACCGGGCATCGCGGACGTCGCCAGAAGGCGCGCAATACCAGCCGGCTGGAGGATATTCCGGGGATCGGGCCGCGTCGACGCGGTAACCTGTTGCGACATTTCGGCGGGTTGGGCGGCTTGAAGGCCGCTGGCGTGGAAGAAATTTCACGCGTTGATGGCATTAATGAAGCGCTCGCCGAGCGCGTCTATGCGACCCTGCATGGACTGGAAGCCGGCGAAGCCGGATCGCGTACCAATGGCCCACGGAGTGACGGATGAAGTTGACGGTTCCCACCATGCTGACGCTGCTGCGGATCATGTTGATCCCGGTGCTGGTGATGGTTTTCTACCTGCCGTTCAAGTGGACCAGCGTCGCGGCCGCCGCGATCTTTGCCTTTGCCTCGCTTACCGACTGGGCGGATGGCTGGATTGCCCGTCGCTATAACCAGTTCTCCACGTTTGGCGAGTTCCTGGACCCGGTGGCCGACAAGTTGATGGTGGCTACTGCGTTGATGTTGACCGTGCAGAAGCACCCGACCGTCTGGATGGCGCTGTGGGCGGCGGTGATCATCGGGCGTGAGATCGCGGTCTCCGCGCTGCGCGAGTGGATGGCCGAGCTGGGGCAGCGGGCCAAGGTCAAGGTCGCTGCCATCGGCAAGATCAAGACCGTCGTGCAAATGGTCGCGCTGATCTTCCTTCTGTACCGGGTGCCGCTGTTCGGGATGCCCATCCACGCCATCGGCGAGTGGCTGTTGGCGGCGGCTGCGCTGCTGACACTGTGGTCCGCTTTTGCCTACCTGAGGGCAGCATGGCCTTCACTGAAGGAAGATGCGAACAGGTAGTTGACAGTTTGTTTGTTATGCCTAAAATGGACGGCTCATCAGCGGGAATAGCTCAGTTGGTAGAGCACGACCTTGCCAAGGTCGGGGTCGCGAGTTCGAGTCTCGTTTCCCGCTCCAGATTCAACGCTTCGGTTCGCCGGGGTGTTTGTCGAAACAAGCCCCGTTATCGGGGTTTTGTTTTATGGGCACGTCATCCGGCCGGGTGGCAGAGTGGTTATGCAGCGGACTGCAAATCCGCGTACGCCGGTTCAATTCCGACCTCGGCCTCCATGTTCAAAGTCAAATCCCGCAACGGTTCGCGCCTTGCGGGATTTTTCTTTGGGTCGCCCGCAAGATGGGAGAGGACGGTACTATTCCGCGTGGCACGCCCGGATGGCGAAACAGGTAGACGCAACAGACTTAAAATCTGTCGACCGCAAGGTCATGCCGGTTCGATTCCGGCTCCGGGCACCAACCAAGTCAACTTTTTATCTTCGTTGGCTTGTGATCGTTCTGTCCTGCGGGACAAATTCGGGATACTTGCACCGTAGGATTGCTCATGACAGCGCCGTCACCACTGCCATATAGGGTTGATGCATGATCTGGCGACTTCTCCTGCCCACGCTGCTCGTGCTGCCCGCGCTTCCCGCGCCCGCGTTGGCGCAAGCCGCGACACCGCAAGCTGTGCCTGCGTCGCCCGCCTACGATGTCGCTGCGTTCGGGCGTTGCCTGGACCAACTGCAACGCCAGTTTGCGACCAAGGGCGTGCAGAAGGGCACGTTCGACCGCAATGTCCGCACGATCGTGCCCGACACCTCGGTATTGAAGCTGCTGGACAACCAGCCCGAGTTCAAGACGCCGGTCTGGGACTACCTCGCCGGACTGGTGGATGACGAGCGGGTTGCCGATGGGCAGGCGATGCTCCGCCAGCACGCGGTCACCTTGGCCAAGGTCGAAGCGAAGTACGGCGTCGACCCCGCCACGGTGGTGGCAATCTGGGGTGTGGAAAGCGACTTCGGCAAGACCTCGGGCTCACGACCACTGCTGAACTCGCTGACCACCTTGTCGTGCATGGGGCGCCGGCAGGAATTTTTCCGTGGCGAGCTGGCAGCGACATTGCAGATCATCCAGTCCGGCGACATCGCCGCGGACGCGCTGGTCGGGTCCTGGGCCGGGGCATTCGGGCAAACCCAGTTCATGCCCTCCACGTACCAGCGCATCGCGGTGGATTTCGACGGCGACGGCCGCCGCGATCTTGTCGGCAACGTACCCGACGCGCTGGCCTCCACGGCAAACTACCTTGAGCGTTCCCACTGGCGCACCGGCCAGCCGTGGGGGTACGAGGTGAAGTTGCCGGGCGGATTTGATACCGCCATCTCCGGGCGCACCACGCGCCGGCCATTGTCGTATTGGGCCGGGCGCGGAATCTCTCGCATCGATGGCGGTGCGATCGCACCATCGGATACCGCAACCGCGCTGCTGCTGCCGGCTGGCAAGGCCGGGCCGGCGTTCCTGGTGTTCAAGAATTTCGACGCGATTTATTCGTACAACGCCTCGGAAAGCTATTCCCTGGCGATTGCGCTGTTGTCGGACCGTTTGCGCGGGCAGGGAGGGCTGGTGGCGTCCTGGCCCACGGCCGATCCGGGATTGTCGCGACGCGAGCGTCGTCAGTTGCAGCAATTGCTGTTGCAACGTGGCCATGACATTGGCGAGGTGGATGGCTTGATTGGCAGCGCGACCCGGGCAGCCATCAAAATCGAGCAACAAGGTCTCGGGGTTGCGACAGACGGGCGCGCCAGCCAGTCGCTGCTTCAGGCATTGCAGGTTGCGCCAGTCAAGGGTGCAGAGCCCGGTCCGATCAGTCCGGCTGATCCGCCCCCATCGGACTGACCAGCATCGTCTTGATGGGGCCAGGGTCCACCTTGGCTTGGCACCGCGGGTATCCTCTGGGCTTGATGAATTCCCCGGAGCCTGCATGACGCGTTACACGTCCTACATCACCTGCGTTGCGCTGACCGTGCTGACGGCCGCACTGACGATATTCGTGTCCCCTGGCTGGGGCTGGGCATTGGCCTTGTTCGGCGCGTTGGCCGTGTTGGGGACGGTCGACCTGTTGCAAACATCCAGCACCTTGCGCCGCAATTATCCGGTGATCGCGCACTTTCGCTACGGGCTGGAATCGATCGGTCCGGAGATGCGCCAGTACTTCATCCAGGCCGACACCGCCGAGGTGCCGTTCTCGCGGTTGCAGCGGGCACTGGTGTACCAGCGGGCCAAATCGGTCAACGACACCCGCCCTTTCGGCACCATGCAGGATGTCTACGCCAGTGATTACGAGTGGATCAACCACTCAATGGTCCCGACGCCGCACGGCAACCCGGATTTCCGCATCCTGGTGGGTGAAAATACCGCCCAGCCGTACTCGGCCAGTGTGTTCAATATCTCCGCGATGAGCTTTGGGTCCTTGTCGGCCAATGCCATCCGGGCGCTCAACAAGGGCGCCAAGATGGGCGGGTTCTACCACGACAGCGGGGAGGGATCGATCTCCTCTTACCACCGCGAGCACGGCGGCGACCTGGTCTGGGAGATCGGCTCGGGGTACTTCGGATGCCGCGACGCGGACGGCGGGTTCGATGCCGAGTGTTTTGCGAAAAACGCGCGCGACCCACAGGTGAAGATGATCGAGATCAAGCTGTCGCAGGGCGCCAAGCCGGGGCATGGCGGCGTGCTTCCGGCGGCCAAGGTCAGCATGGAGATCGCCATGACCCGCGGCGTGACCGCTGGCGTGGAGTGCGTATCACCGGCGCAGCACAGCGCATTCTCGACGCCGATCGAGTTGCTTGAATTCGTTGCACGGTTGCGCGAGCTGTCGGGTGGTAAACCCACCGGGTTCAAGCTGGCGATTGGCCACCCCTGGGAGTGGTTCGGGATTGCCAAGGCGATGCAGGAAACCCGCCTGTTGCCGGATTTCATCGTGGTCGACGGCGCCGAGGGCGGCACCGGCGCGTCCCCGGCGGAGTTCATCAACCACGTCGGCGTGCCGATGCAGGAAGCTCTGATGCTGGTCCACAACACCTTGGTCGGGTTGGGCTTGCGCGACGACCTGCGGCTTGCGGCGGCCGGCCGCATCATCAGTGCGTTCGACATCGTGCGGACCATGGCCATGGGCGCCGACTGGTGCAACGCGGGCCGCGGTTTCATGTTTGCCGTTGGCTGCATCCAGGCCCAGACTTGCCACACCGACCGCTGCCCGACCGGCGTCGCCACCCAGGACCCCAAGCGCTGGCAGGGGCTGGATGTCACCGACAAATCGATCCGGGTCCACGGCTTCCATCGCAACACCATGACCGCGTTGCGCGACCTGTTGTGCGCTGCCGGGCTGAACGACCCGCGAGAGATCGGCCCCGAACATATCCTGCGGCGCGTCTCGCCGGTGGAGGTGCGTTCGCTGGCAGCGCTGTACCGCTTCCTCGAGCCGGGACAACTGCTGGATGGAATTCCGGACCATGCCGTATTCCAGACCTATTGGGCGAACTCCCGCAGCGACTCGTTTGCCGCCCCCCACCACGTGCGGTCGATGCGCGAGAGCAAGTCATTCTGACTCGGGCCGGGTAACGGTCGCGGCCAATCACCGCGCGTGGATAGGCATATCGACCTTCCATCGGACCACGCTGCGTGAGACCCTTGCTGCTAATTAGACACTGCTCGTGCTGCCGTGGATTATGGTTGCGAGGTGTCTAGGGGATCCGGGCGCTTCAATCGCGGCGCTGGATTACGCCGGTTGCGGCGTGGTGCGACAGGGGGAAGGAAGTTTGATCACAGGGGAAGCGGGGGACTGCTCGCCGCAGTCCGAGGCGTGGCCGCGCGTCTTGAGCGCGCATTGTTCCCGTGGACGGGTGGGCCCGGCCGTGGTGTTGGCAGGCGCTTTGTTTGCGTTGATGACGTTTCCGGTGGAGGCACAGACACAGGGCGACCCTGCCGCGCAGGAACTCAGGCGACAGCAGGAACGTGAACGCATCCTGCGCGAACAGCAGGAGATGGCGCCGGACGTGCGGCTCGAGGGTGACAAAACCCTCGTTTCAGGCCGACTGCCCACTGATGAGTCGCCTTGCTTCGAGATCCAGCGGATCGTGCTGGATGGTGATGACGCTGGCCGGTTCCGCTGGGCGCTGCAGGCGGCAGACCCCGCAGATGATCCCGCCACCGGGCGTTGCCTGGGGACGCAGGGCGTCAACGTCGCCCTCGCGCGGGTCCAGAACGCAGTCATCGGGCGTGGATTCGTCACGACCCGCATCCTCGCTGCACCACAGGACCTGAAGGCCGGAACCCTCACCCTGACCGTGGTGCCCGGGCGGGTGCGCGGTGTGCGTTTTGCCGGCGACACTTCTTCGCGCGCCACGGCCTGGAATGCGGTCCCGGTGCGCGCGGGAGATTTGCTCAACCTGCGCGACATCGAGCAGGCACTCGAGAATTTCCAGCGGTTGCCGACGGTCACTGCGGACATCCAGATCGTGCCAGCCTATGGCGACGACGCGCAACCTGGCGAAAGCGACCTGGTCATCGAGTGGCAGCAGCGCGCCCCGGCAAGGGCGAACCTGACACTTGACGATGCCGGCAGCCAGGCCACGGGCAAGCTCCAGGGTGGTGCAACGGTTTCGTTGGACAACGCGCTGGCGTGGAACGACCTTTTTTATATCAACCTTGGCCACGACGTGCTCAACGGTGGCCACAAGGGCACCACCAGCAGAACGGCGCACTACGACGTGCCGTTCGACTATTGGCTGCTGGGTGCAACCGCCAGCGACTACGAGTACCACCAAGCGGTGGCGGGCGCTTACGAGACCTATGTCTATAGCGGCTCCAGCCGTAACGCCGAGCTCAATCTGTCGCGGTTGCTGTTCCGCAACGCGACTATCAAGGCCGGTGCCTATGCCCAGGGCTGGTGGCGCGAATCGGACAACTTTATCGATGATACCGAGGTGCTGGTCCAGCGCCGACGCACGGCGGGATGGGAGTTGGGCGTCACTTACAAGCAGTTCCTGGGATCGGCGACGCTCGATGCGCGGCTGGCTTACCGGCGTGGCACGGGTGCCTTCGGTTCGTTGGCTGCACCGGAGGAGGCGTTCGGCGAAGGAACCTCCCGCCTGAAGCTGATGACGGCCGACATACAACTCTCCGTGCCGTTTCGGTTGGGCAACCAGCAGTTGCGTTACTCGGGCAGTTGGCGGGCGCAGTGGAACGAAACTCCGCTGGTGCCGCAGGACCGTTTCGCCATCGGCGGGCGTTACACCGTGCGCGGGTTCAATGGGGAGCTTTCACTGTCCGGCGAGCGTGGCTGGCGGCTTCGCAATGACCTGGGTCTGGCGCTGGGAGCCGGCCAGGAGCTCTACCTCGGAGTCGACTACGGTCATGTCAGCGGCCCTTCGACCCAGTGGCAGCTGGGCGATGACCTCGCCGGCGCCGTCGTGGGCCTGCGCGGCGGCCATGGCCGCCTCAACTGGGATTTATTCGTGGGCTCGCCGCTCCACGAACCCGATGGCTTCGCGGCCGCATATACGACCACTGGTTTCAGCCTCGGTTGGGCCTACTGACGCCTTTCGACATGGGACAAAGGGAGTTATCCGCATGAACAAGAATCTTTACCGGATCGTATTCAATCGCGCCCTGGGCGTACTCCAGGTGGTGGGCGAGATCGCGCGCGGCGCGAGCAGTGGTGGATCCTCGGCAGGCGGGCGCGTCAGCGCGACGCTCCGCCCTCTCGGTTTTGCCATGTGGCTGTCGCTCGGCTGGGTCGGTGTGGTTGTGCCGACGGTCGCGCAGGAGGTCCAGGGCCAGCGGCACGGACGCATCGTGTCCGATCCCAACGCCCCGGGGCAGCACCGACCGACCGTGCTGGAAACACCGGACGGGGTGCCACTGGTCAATATCACCACGCCGTCGGCGGCCGGTGTGTCGCGCAATGTCTACAGCCAGTTCGACGTGGATGCCCGAGGCGTGATCCTCAACAACGCGCGCTCCCGGGCACAGACCCAACTGGCCGGTTGGGTGGAGGGCAACCCGTGGCTTGCCACCGGCACCGCCAGGGTGATCCTCAACGAGGTCAACAGTGCCAATCCCAGCTACCTCAACGGATACGTCGAAGTCGCCGGGGCTCGAGCGCAGGTGGTGATTGCCAATCCGGCAGGCATACAGGTCGATGGAGGAGGCTTCCTCAATGCCAACCGAGTGACGCTGACCACCGGTTCGCCGATCATCGAGCAGGGCGACCTGGCCGGCTATCGGGTCGAGCGCGGGACGATCCGCGTGACCGGCGCGGGCCTGGACGCGACGCACACCGACTACACCGACGTGATCTCGCGCTCGGTCGAGGTCAACGCGGGCATCTGGGCGCACCAGCTGCAGGTCACGACCGGTGTGAACGACGTCACCGCGGACCATGCCGGAGTGGTGACCCGTTCGGCCGCTGGTGGCAATCCCCCGGCTCTCGCCCTCGACGTGAGCGCGCTGGGCGGCATGTACGCCGGCAAGATCTCGCTGCTCGGCACCGAGCACGGCCTTGGCGTGCGCAATGCCGGTGGGATCGGCGCATCCGCCGGGGAGTTGACGGTCACGGTCGACGGCCGGCTGGAGAACTCCGGCGAGCTGCAGTCAAAGACCGACACCCGCGTGGACGCCAGCGGTGGCGTCGGCAATACGGGCACCCTCAGCGCGACCCGGGAGCTGTCGGTCACCACGCCGGAGAGTGTGGACAACAGCGGCACGCTGAATGCGGAGCGCATCGAAGTCAGCGCGGGATCGCTGCGCAACCGTGGCGGCGCGATCGAGCAGACGGGGTTGCAGCAGTTGACGCTGCAAGCCGATTACGTGACCAACCGCGAAGGCGGCCGCATCGGTGTAATGGCCTCGACCGGCTCGAACGCCGGCAGCGGAGATGCGGGTGGCGGCACAGGTGATGGTCCGGGTGCCGATGAAGGTGACGGAAAAAACGACAATAGTGGCGGTGTCACGCCCCCGACCCCGGGAGTCACGCCACCCGTGCTCCTGGCAGATGGCGTGCTGGCCATCGGCGGCGTCCTCGACAATGACGGCGGCCGTATCAACGCCGGCGGCGGAGTTGAACTGCTTACGGCCACCGGTCTGGACAACAGCGGCGGCCACCTTGGGCTGCGGGATTTGCTGCTGGAGCAGGGTGAGCTGGGTAACGCAGGCGGACAGATCACCGTCTCCCGTGACGCTCGACTGCACCTGGATTCGATCGACAACGACGGTGGCCTGGTGGAGGTCGCCGGCTTGCTGGATATCGAGGTCGGCGCGCTCAGCAACCGGTCCGGCACGCTGACGCACAGTGGACAGGACGCCGCTGCCGTGCGGGTGTCCGGCACGCTCGACAACACGGTGGGCACGCTCACCTCCAACGCCGGGTACCTGTCGATAGGCGCCGGCATCGTGGTGAATGAAGCGGGCCGGCTCGAACATGCCGGCTCGGGCGGACTGCAGCTGACTGCCGACACGTTCAGAGGTAGCGACGGCGTCGTGGTCACGGCCGGGGCCGCGCACGTGGAGCTCGGCCAGGCCGATCATCGCGGTGCCACGCTCAGTGCCGCCCAGCTGACGCTTCAGGCAGGCGCGTTCGACAATGCGGGCGGGCAGGTCGTGGCGACCGGCCCCGCAGCCAACAGCGTTTCAGTCCAAGGGTCGTTCGACAACGGTGACGGCGGGCGGATCGCCAGCTCGGGCGACCTTCAGATCCAGGCGGCGACCTTCGGCAATGAAGGAGGCACGGTGCAGCACGCCGGTACCGGCGCTCTGGGCATCGATGCGGACACACTTGACGGCGCTGGCGGCACCATTGCGAGCAACGGACGCCTCGCGCTCAGCGGCGAGCAGATCGATCTGCGGGGCGGAGCGACCACTGCAGATCAGATCGCCGTGCAAGCCGGCGACCTGACGACCGCCGGAGGCACCTTCGCGGCCACTGGCGAGGAGCGGCTGCAGTTGCAGGTGCGGGGCGTCCTGGACAACAGCGACGGTACCCTCGCGACCAACGGCGGACTGGAAATGGTTGCCGGCGAGGTGCGCAATCGGGACGGCCAGATACAGGCGGCGGGCGCGGACACCACGTGGCTCCGTATCAGCGGCACCTTCGACAACGCTGGGGGTATCTTCGCGGCAGCCGGGCACACCGACGTCGAGGCTTCGAATCTCCTCAACGCGGCAGGCAGCGTGCAGGTGGCAGGGGACTCGACCCTGCGGATCAGCACTGCCGGCTTGCTGGACAACAGCCAGCAGGGCGTCATCCACGCCGGCGGGGACATCACCCTCACTGCCGACATCCTAGACAACACCGACGGCCGCATCGAGCACGCGGGCGAAGGCACGCTTGCCATCGCGGCCGACCGGCTTGACGGGGAAGGTGGCGCCATCGCCGGCAATGGCGCGCTGCGCCTGACGGGCGAAACCACCCATCTCCAGGGCGCGACCACCCATGCCCGCTCGATCGCGATGGATACAGGCAGCCTGTCCACCGCAGATGGCACTTTGATCGCCAGTGGCAGCGGTCCGCTGCAGTTGCGGGTGCGCGAAACCCTCGACAACGATCGTGGAACGATCGCCACCAACGGGGCACTGGATGTAAGCGCCGGCGTGATCGGCAACCAGGACGGCGCCATCCAGTCGGCCGCGGCAGAGGCGTCCCATGTTCAGGCATCGGGTCTGCTGGACAACCGCGGAGGCCTGCTGGCAACCGCGGGTGATGCCACGATCTCCGCCCGCAGCCTGCTCAACTCGGGTGGCGCGGTGCAGACGGCCGACTCGTCCGATCTCGACATCCAGGTCGCGGACTTGTTGAACAACAGTGATGCCGGCTTGATTGCCGCGGGCGGCGATATCCGCCTGGATGGCGGCACCATCGACAACGCCAGCGGCCGCATCGAGCATGCGGGCGAGGGCACGCTGCGCCTGGCTGCAGAAGCCATCAATGGCGTCGCCGGTACCATCATCAGCAACGGCAGCCTCGACCTGACGGCTGGCGCTGCCGACCTGTCCAATGCCGAGACTGTGGCACAGAAGATCAGCATCGCCGCCGGTTCCCTGTCGACGGCGGGTGGCACGCTCATCGCCAGTGGCAACGAAACGCTGGACATCCGTGTCGACGGCAGTTTCGATAATTCGGGCGGCCAGGTCGCGACCAACGGTGGCCTGGTGCTGTCCGCCGGCAGCGCCCTCAACCGGGAAGGCCTGATCCAGTCGGCCGGGGCGAACAAGGCAGTAGCCGTCGAGGTCACCGGCTCGCTGGACAACACCGGCGGCACGCTGGCAGCTGCCGGCGACACCACATTGGTGGCCGGGGAACTGCTCAACAGCGATGGCACGGTACAGGCCGCAGGGGATTCCAGCCTCAAGCTGAGTATCGATGGTCTCCTGGACAACAGCGAAGGCCTGCTCGCCGCGGGCGGTGACACCACGTTGTCCGCCGGCACGCTGGACAACGCCGCTGGCAGCATCGAGCACGCAGGCCAGGGTGCACTGTCCATCCACGCCCACACCCTCAATGGCGCAGAAGGCCTCATCGCGAGCAATGGCGCGTTGGCCATCAGCGGTGAAACGACCGTGCTGCGCGGCGCTGTCACCCAGGCACAGGCTATTGCCGTAGACACCGGCACGCTGGTGACCGCCGACGGCAGCCTGGTCGCCGGCAGCGACAGTGTGATGCAGCTGCAGGTGCGTGACACTTTGGACAACGATGGCGGCACGGTCGCCACCAACGGTGCGCTGCGGCTGGCGGCCGGGACACTGGGCAACCGTGGCGGCACCATCCAGGCGGCTGGTCCGGGGGCGACGGGTCTGCATGTCGCCGGCGCATTCGACAACACCGGCGGAACCCTGGCCTCGGCCGGCAACACCACCATCAACGCAGGCACACTGGTCAACGCGGGTGGTTCGGTCCAGACCATCGACGACTCGACGTTGGCCATCACCGTGGAAGGGCTGCTCGACAACAGCGAGGATGGCCTGCTCGCGTCTGGCGGCGACACCGTGCTGCAGGCCGACACGCTCAACAATACCGCTGGGCGCATCGAGCATGCGGGCTCCGGATCACTCGATATCGACGCCGCCACGCTTGATGGGGCGAACGGCACCATCGCCAGCAACGGCGCGCTGTCGTTGACCGGCGACACGACCCGGCTGCAGGGCGGTAGCACCAGCGCGCAATCGATCACCGTCGATACCGGCGCGCTGACCACGGCCGGCGGCTTGCTGGTTGCCAGTGGCGATGGCCCGCTGCGACTGCGTGCACGTGACAGCTTCGACAATGACGGCGGCACGGTGGCCACCAACGGCTCGCTGGATCTCACCGCCGGAGACTTCAGCAACCGCGATGGCATCGTCCAGGCGGCGGGCACCAGTACCTCGACCGTGCGCGTCGACGGCGGCTTCGACAACACCGGTGGCACCCTCGTTGCGGCCGGCGATACCACGGTGGTCGCATCCGAGTTGCTCAACATCGGCGGAACGCTGCAGGCGGCAGATGCGTCGCAGCTCGACGTCAGCGTCGATGGCCTGCTCGACAACAGCAGCGAGGGCCGCATCGTCGCCGGTGGCGACATGACGCTCGCCGCAGACGTGTTGGACAACACCGCGGGCCGTATCGAGCACGCAGGTGACGGGGAGCTCGTCGTGGCAGCCACCACGCTCGACGGCGCGGGCGGCACCATCGCGAGCAACGGCGCGCTGTCGCTGACTGGCGACGACACCAACTTGCGTGGCGGCATCACGCACGCGGAATCGATCTGGGTCGATACCGGGCTGCTGACGACGGCAGACGGCAGTTTCGTCGCCAGCGGCGACGGCCCGATGCGGCTCCGGCTGCGTGACGGGCTGGACAATGATCGCGGCATGCTGGCCACCAACGGCACCCTGGATCTGTTGGCAGGCGCCATCAGCAACAGCAGCGGCGTGATCCAGTCCGCCGGCACGGGGCCAAGCCGCGTGCAGGTGACGGGGCGCTTCGACAACGACGGCGGTACCCTGGCCACCGCGGGCGACGCCACCGTCAGCGCAGCCGCGCTCGACAATACCGATGGCACCGTGCAGACCGTGGGCGACGCCGATCTGCAGGTGTCGGTCGATGGCCTGCTGGACAACAGCAATGACGGCCTGCTCGCTTCGGGCGGGGACATGGAAATCGCGGCTGCCACGCTCGACAACAGCGTCGGCCGGATCGAGCACGCCGGAGACGGGGCGTTGCTCATCGATGTGCAGGCGCTGGACGGCGCCGGCGGAACCATCATCAGCAATGCCTTCCTCGAGCTGTCCGGCGACACGCTGGACCTGGGCGGGGGCGAGACAATCGCGCGTCGCATCGCCGTTGATGCCAACACACTGGTCACTGCGGGCGGCACGCTGATCGCAAGTGGCGACGATGCGCTCGAGCTCACCGTGCGCGACACCTTCGACAACACGGCCGGTACGATCGCGACGAACGGTGGTTTGCAACTGGCGGCCGGTTCGGCGCTTAACCGCGACGGCACCATCCAGGCGCTCGGCGACGACACGACCGGCATCCGGGTTCACGGTTCGTTCGACAACACGGCCGGCACCATTACCACCACCGGTACCACCACGCTCCACGCCGGCGCACTGATCAATACCGACGGCGTGTTGCAGGCGGCCAGTGACACCCTGCTGCAGGTCACCACCGATGGGCAACTGCTCAACAACGGCGGCGCGATCCAGGGCAATGGCGACATCGCGTTGCAGGCACGGACGCTGGACAACCGCGACGGCACCATCGCGACGCAGCAGTCCATCGATGCGGTCCTCACGGAAGCACTGGACAACAGCGGTGGCCGCCTCGTGGCCGGTGGCGACCTTACCGTTGCTGCGGGTGCGTTGATCAACCGCGACACCCTCGACGGGACCGGGGAGCGCGGCCTGTTCGGTGACAACGTCACCCTGGACGCGGCGTCCATCGACAATACCCGCGGCCGCATCGGCGCCAGCGAATCGTTGACAGTGGACACCGGCGAGCTGGTGAACGCTGCGGGCGCAATCGACGGGGAAGGCGAGGTCGTGGTCACCGCCGCAACATTCGACAACACCGGCGGTACCCTGGTCCAGCGTGGCGCGGGCGACTTGCTGGTGGATGTCAGCGGCGCGATCTCCAACTCCAACGACGGTCTGATCGGCACCGAGGGCGGCGCAATCCTCCGCGCCGGCACCCTGGACAACACCGGTGGCACGGTCTTCGCCCGCGAGGGACTGGACATCACCAGCAACGGACAGCTCCTCAACCGGAACGGGGGCCTGCTCCAGAGCAATGCAGGCATGTCCGTCACCGCCGGTGGCGCGTTCGACAACAGCGGCGGCCTGCTGGATGCGACTGCGGCTGCCACGGTGGCGGCCTCGCGCATCACCAACATCGGCGGACAGATGCTGGCGGGTCAGCAAGGCAACACCGGTGCGGGCCTGACCCTGGTCTCGACCGGAAGCCTGGACAACCGCGGCGGTACGGTCGGAAGTCGCGGGGGCGATCTCCAACTGGATGTGACCTCCGTTAACAACCGGGACGGCGGGGCGTTGGTGGCCGGCCGTGACATGGCCTTGAACACCAATGCGGTGGACAACACGGACGGCACTGTCTACGCCACCCGCAACCTGCGATACGAGAACAGCAGCGGCGTGCTCGACAATGCCGGTGGCCAGTTCGGCGCCGGCGACACGGCATGGCTGGACCTGGCCGACATCGGCAACACCAACGGCGGGCGGATCCAGGCGGGCACGTTGTGGCTGACCGCCGACACCATGGACAACCAGGGGGGCGAGGCGGGCGCGGACATCCTGCACGCGCAGGTCGCTTCGTTCACCGGCAGCGGACGCCTGTACGGCGCGCAGTGGCTGGACCTGGTGTTCAGCGGTGACTACACCTACGGCGCTGGCGAGCAACTGGAAAGCGGCGACCGGCTGGACCTCACCGTCGCGGGCACCTTCACCAATCAGGGCACGCTGGAGAGCGCGGGCACCCTGAACCTGACCGCCGGCAACGTGGTCAACCAGGGCACGATCAACGCCAGCAACGCCAGCGGCACCGGCCTGAACAGCATCAGCGCCAGCGGCACCATCGACAACCACACCGGCGCGAGCATCGAGGGTGACACGGTCGAACTCGTGGCCGGCCGCGTGACCAACACCGGCGACATCATCGGTGACGTCGTCGCTATCGAGGCCGACCAGCTGACCAACGGCCGTGACCTCGGCACCGCGATGGCGGCGCGCGACTATGGCGAAGGTTTCATCGGCGCGGCCGACTACCTGCAGCTGTTGATCGGACAGCGGCTGTCCAACCTCGACGGCGACCTGTTCAGTGGCGGCGACCTGGTCATCGCCGGACGCGATGACGGCACCCGCACGGACCTTCTGGAGAACGTGTCCGGGCGCATCCAGGCCGAGGGCGACGTCTTTATTGCCGCCGACCGGATCGACAACGTGCGCCGTGTGCTGGATTACGAGCAGCGCGCCCTGACGCCCGCCGAGCAGGAGGCGATGACCCAGGTGATCGGCCGGGGCACGGGCGCCGACAGCTATGGCGATTCGTATCAGCAGTTGCATGAGCAGTACTGCGCCGAGGACTTCAACAGCCACTGCACCGAGTTCAGGATCCTCGATTACACCGAAATCGGCACCCCGACCGAGGGCCTGTTCGTGACGCGCGCATCGGCCGCGTCCATGCTGGCCAGTGGCGGCGACATGACGCTGGAGACGACAACCCTGCGCAACCGCCACTCGGCCGTGGCGGCCGGGGAAGACCTGCTGATCAACGGCGGCGGCCAGAGCGGTGGCGACGGCGAGAACGCCCCCGGCGTGCTCAACGAGTCCCTGTCCGGGGAGCAGAACTGGGACGTGACCGCCGATTACTACCTTCTGTACCAGCGCTGCCGCAAGGATCTGGACTGCCAGTACGAGCCCCGGGATGTGACCGGCACCCTCGACTTCGGTCAGGTCACGCGCATGGTGACCCCGGAGCAGGGCCGCGCCACCATCACGGCGGGCAACAGCCTGACGATCATCAGTGGAGGCGACGTCAGCAACGCCGTGGTGAACGCATCCGACGGCCTGGACGGCATAGGGCCAGGGACGGTCGCGGGCCCCGGCACCCGCGGGCTGGGTTCCGCCGGTCAGGCCAGCGCAGGTTCCGTCGGTACCGCCGGCCCGGTGGCAGGTGGGTCCGCCAACAGCGGTTCCATCGCGGACGCCCAGACCGACGGCGTGACCTCGACATCGGCGCCCGGCGCGGTCGACCGTGGCCTTGTCGACGGCCGTGGCGACGTGCACGGGGTCAATGCCGGAACGGTATCGCCCACCGGCTCGGTCACCGCGGCGGAAGGCACCCGCAGCAAGGCGCCGGCGGAGACGCTGGACGCCGCCGGTGAATGGGTCAACGGTTCCGGCAACCCGCTCAACGCCGCGCCGCAGCTGGTCGGCACGCCCGACCGTCCGCTGCCTGGCCTGGTGCCGCCCGACAATGGCATGTTCGATCAAGCCATCGACCCGAACGCGCCGTTCCTGGTGACCACCGCGCCACGCTTCGTGCCGGGCGACACCATCGGTTCGGACTACCTGGCCGGCCTGCTCGGCGGTGGTACCGACCTGCACAAACGGCTGGGTGACAACTACTACGAACAGCGCATGGTGCTGGAGCAGATCCTGCAGCTGACCGGTCGCCGCACGCTTGATGGCAGCGATGGCCTGGCGCAGTACCGCACGCTGATGGACAACGCGGCAGACACCGCATCGCAGCTGGGGCTGGCACTGGGCGCGCCGCTGACCGCGATGCAGATCGCCGCGCTGGACCGCGACATCGTGTGGCTGGTGGAGCAGGTGGTCGACGGGCAGAAGGTACTGGTGCCCGTAGTCTATCTTTCCCGAGCCACCGCCGAGCGGCTACGTGCCGACGGCGCATTGATCGCCGCAGCCGATGTCGGCATCCATTCGGGTGCCACGGTGCGCAACGACGGCACCGTCAGCGCCACCCAGGGCATGTGGCTGAGTGCCGACACCCTGATCAACGACGGCATGCTGGATGCCGGCCAGCGGCTGGCAATTTCCGCCACCGGCGACGTACGCAACCGCGGCGCACTGGTGTCCCGTGAGGGCGACGCGGTGGTGCAGGCGGGCCGGGACTTCGTGCAGACCGCCACCGGCAGCCTGGTCGCCGGCGGCAGCGCCGTGGTGGATGCCGGGCGCGACCTGCGCCTGCAGGCCACCACCGTCAGCGCCGGGGACGACCTGGCACTGACGGCCGGCCGCGACCTGTCGGTGGCGGCCGACACGACGATGCGGACCATTGTCGATGGCCGCACCGTATACGGCCGCGAAACCCTGCAGGCCACCGACCTGCAAGCCGGCGGCAACCTGGTGCTGCAGGCCGACCGGGACGTGACCCTGCAAGCGGCGCAGCTGCAGGCCGGCGAGGCGGTCGCCATCGCCGCCGGGCGTGACCTTGAGCTGTCGACCGTCACCACCACCAACACCAGCCTGGAGCAGATCAACGGCCGGCGCTTCAAGCAGCGCACCGAAACGCTGGACGAGACCGTGCACGGCACCACCGTGCAGGCGGGCGGCAACATCGCCATGACCGCCAGCCGCGACGCCACCCTGACCGCCGCGCAGGTAGTCAGCGACGCCGGCGGCATCGCGATCGCCGCCGGTCGTGACCTGACCCTGGCCGCCGCGGAGGAGACCCACCGCTTCGAACAGGACACCGTTCGCAAGAAGAGCGGGTTCCTGTCGAGCAAGACCACGACCACGCACGACGAGACTACGGCCACCTACGCCGTGGGCACCACGCTCAGTGGCGAGACAGTGGATTTGGCAGCCGGACGGGACTTTTCGGCCATCGCAGCCCAGGTAGTAGGCACGGGTGATGTGGCGATCGCCGCCGGACGGGATCTCACACTCGACGCAGGCCAGTCGACATACAGCGAAGCCCACGAGAAACACGAGAAGAAGTCCGGGCTGATGAGTGGCATGGGCAGCGGCATCGGCATCACGATCGGCAGCCGTCATCAAGGCCACACGATGGACGCGACCCAGACCACCGCCGAAGGCAGCGTGGTGGGCAGCATCGAAGGCAATGTCAGCCTTGTCGCCGGCCGCGACCTGACCGTGCGCGGCAGTGACGTGCTCAGCGCGACCGGCACGCAGATGATCGGCGAGAACGTGACGATCACGGCCGCGGAAGAGGCGTATGACCGAACCGACGGCTCGTACTTCAAACAGTCGGGTTTGAACGTAGCGGTGGGCGGTGGCGTCGTCGATGCCGCGCTCGGGGCCTACGGCGCGGCAAAACGCGGCAGCGAGGTCGAGGACGATCGGCTTGCGGCGCTGTACGCCGTGCAGTCCGGATACGCGGGCTACGACACCTACCAGGGCATGCAGGGCATGGAATCCGGCACGTCCAGCGCTGCGGGCGGTGTGAACGTGCGCATCACCGTCGGCAGCCAGATGTCCGAGTCCCAAGGCCACCTGCAGGAAACCACCCACCGGGGCAGCACGATCCGCAGCGGCGGCGATATCGCCATCGTGGCGACCGGCGATGGTGAGGGCAATGGCGGCGACTTGAATATTGTCGGCAGCAGCGTGGACGGGCAGAACGTGGCCTTGGCTGCGGCGAACGACTTGACGATCCGCAGCAGCCAGGATGCCTACAGCAGCGAATCGAGCAACCGTTCCCAGGGCGGCGAGATCGGCGTGGCGATCAGTGCCAATCAGAGTGGTGGCGCGGCGGCGGGTCTGTATGTGGCCGCCAACGCTGCGCGTGGCGAGGGTGATGGTGAAGGCGTGGTCCATCAGGAGGGCCAGATCCGTGCCCGCGACACCCTAGCCTTCACCAGTGGCAACGACACCACGGTACAGGGCGGCCAGCTGAGCGCCGAACAGGTGACCGGCCGGGTCGGCGGCGACCTGAGGCTGATCAGCGAGCAGGACACCGACGGCTACGACCGTCGGGACCGCAGCGCGCAGGGCAGCATGACGATCGGCTACGGTTTTGAGGGCCAGGCCAGTGCCAGCTATGGCCGGATCGAAAGCGACTACGCCAGCGTCACCGAACAGACCGGCATCCAGGCTGGCAACGGCGGGTTCGACATCGAGGTGGGCGGGCACACCGAGCTGGTGGGGGCGGCCATCGCGAGCACCGCAGACTCTGACAAGAACCGCCTGAGCACGGAGACCCTGGCCGTCAGCGACCTGCACAACCGGACCGACTACAGCGCCCTGTCGGTGAGCGTGAGCACCTCGGGCGACAACCAGGGCGGGACGGCGCCAATGAGCGGCGGCTTCAGCCCTGGAATGGGTGTGCGGCAGGACGAGGACGCCAGCAGCGTGACCAGCAGCGCGATCAGCGAAGGCGCGATCGAAATCCGTAGTGGCGACGAGACCGCGCTGGCCAGCATCGATCGCAGCGCGACCGAGCTGCAGCAGTCAGGCCTGGGCGAAATCTTCGACGAGCAACAGGTCAAGGAAAAGCTGGAGATGGGCCAGGTCGCCGGCGAAGTGGGCATGCGTACCGCGGGCCGGTTAGCGCAGGAAATGGGCTGGGAGGAAGGCAGCAAGGAGAAGGCGGTCCTGCATGGCCTGGTCGGTGCCGGCATTGCCGCGCTGGGCGGTGGCGATGCCTTGCAGGGCCTGACCGGCGCGGCGGCCAGCCAACTCGTCACGCGGGCCATGCAGGAGTACCTGGGCAAGCTCAAGATCGACCCCGATTCCGGGCTGGGAAAGAGCCTGATGGAGCTGGGCAGCCTGGCGGTGGGCACGGCGTTCGGCGGCGGCAGCGGTGCGGCTACAGCGCTGTATGGCGAGCAGTTCAACCGGCAGTTGCATCCGGAGGAAACGGCCAATATCAAGAGTGAACTGGCCGAAAAATTCATGGCTGAGTGCGGGTGCAGCTACGAGGAAGCGGTTGACCGATTGATACGCCAAGCGGCGCAGGATGTCGATCTGCTATACGACATGAAGCTCGGCGAGACTGACGATGTCGCCCAGGCTTTCCTGGCCGACCATAGCTTCACGTTCACGGATGAATATGGCCATGAAGTCAAGGCGTTTGATGCGAATGTGTTGGATCGCGCCACTGCCGCCAAGTACAGCGAGCTGTACCTGAAACCCGAGAACCGGGAAAGCCTGTTGTCGATAGCGCGCTCGATCGTGCCGGGCATCCAGTATCGCGACCTCGATACGGCGATTTTCGCCTATGTGAAAGAGAAGCTGGGTGGTGGGGTCGAAGCCAGTCAGTGGCTGGCCGAGCACCCTGGCGAAGTAGCGGCCTTGCTCCTTCAATTGGGCAATGAAGTTGCCAGCTTCGATCCGACGGCATGGCTGGCCGAGGCGGGTGAAGGTACCGTGGCCTACAGCAAGGCCGAATTGGAGCGCTGCAAGGCCCTCGGCTCGGCCTGCGCAATGCCGAGCGAGGCGATGCTGGGGGTGCTGTCGGTCCTGTATGGCAACGGTGGCGATGTGAGTAAAACCGGCCACCAGATCGATACCGCGGCCCAGCTGTCGGCCCTGATCCTGTTGGGCGACCTGAATCCCGGTAAGGGTGCGGCGAGCAAGGTCGGCAAGGAGATTGCCGGGGAGATTGCCGAGCAGGCGGGCAAGCAGGCGGATAGTGTGGTCAAGGCCGTCGATCGCGGCCAAGAGTTGGCCAAGCGAGCTGATGTTGACCAGGTCCGACAAGCGACTACAGGTAGCAAGGGCAATTGGGACAAGACGGTCAATGGCCAGCTCGAGCCCAAAACGGCCTACGTATTGGACAATGGCCATGCTTACGTCACGGACACAACCGGTCGGGTGAAGAGCCTGGACGGCGAACTGAGCCTGACGACGATGGATCGCAATACTTATCAGCAGTGTGCGACAGGCAAGTGTGGAGACGTGGGCGACGAAGGCGGTCACCTGATTGCGTCAAGCCTGGGTGGCGCAGGCGACCGGATCAACATCGTGCCGCAAGCGTCGACGCTGAATCGAGGTGATTGGAAGAGGATGGAGAGCGAGCTTCGGCAAGCACTAAAGGATGGAAAATCCGTTCACGTGAAGATTGATCTGGATTATCCTTCAAATGGTGGGAAGCGTCCTAACGCCTTCTATGTTGAAGCGATTGTTGATGGTCAAAAAAAGGAATGGGAGTTCTGGCAGTGATGGATATTCAGTCCACTGAAGAGGCCTATCGATTAATTTCAAGGAAGCTGTTGGCTTTTGTTGGGGAAAATCCGTGGGATTGTGCCGAGGCTAAGTTCGGTATCTATTCGAACATGATTGGTTCGGAATCGGCACGATTCGATGGGCTCGAAGTAGATAAGCTTGGGACTGATTTCTCGCGGGATATCAGTTCTGCCGCGACGACAGCTGTGCGCTTCCTTCGTGACCATCTTCTCGCCACTACCGGGCGTCGCCTCTGGGGCCTGACCTTCACGCTGTACCCCGATGGAAAGTACGACATCGAGTACGACTACACCAAGCCTTCGGATTACGAGGAGATCGACGAGGTCATCACCGGCGAGGAGATTAACCAATCGTTGGCGGACTTCCCCGAGAGCGATAGCGTGTCAAACATGACGGTAGAGGAGGCGTACCGTGCGATCGCCATGTGCGTGATGGAAGCACAAGGTGATTCATCCTGGGAGCGCGGCGGGGTAGATATGGATTACAAGCCCGAGCGTCAGGTGTTGATGCGCTTTTGGCGGGAGCATGGTGGTGAGCGCGAGAAAGCGCCCCAGGTTCCGGCGCAGGTGACCATGGTGGCGGCCGCCGATGCAGCTTACGTGCTGCACGACGATTTAGCTCGGGGAGGCGGCGCGGCGCCGAGTGGATTGAGTTTCGGCCTAACCCCGGAGGGTAGAATGAACCTCGATTACCACTATCCGGCCGCGACCTGATCTTGGAAGCGAGTCAGGTCACTGGGTTCGCAGCAGTCTGTCTAATCGGTGATGTGATCAAATATTCTGAATTTAAGGATTGGCTTTATTATGTTATCGAGAACTCAGATGAAGTTCTAACATTGGCTCCCTGACATGTTGTGGACGACGATCTTGGGGCGGCTTACGTGCAAATGTTCGGCAAAGAGCGCGTACTGAACACGCCTGCATATGCGGTGGAAGAGCTTGGCCCGGAAACGGTTTATCTGTAGCTGACGCCGAAGTTCGAGGAGCTGGTGGATGCGCGTGAGCGCGTGAAGCAGCACCTGGGCATGGACGCGTTCTATCAGCCCGAACTGGCCTATGACTGGCAGGATCATCCCGCAAAAGCCGGACGTGTGTTTCGCGTGCCGGAGTTCCGTTTTCCGCCAGATTGATCGCGGATAACCGCCTGCCACGGCGGGCTGTCAAAGAACGGAATCGGTATCGCTGACGAGATGAAGATTGAGAAAGGTATGGATGCTGCAAATAAATTCGTTCGAGCTGTCTTGGAGTTGGGCCAGAACACGGTTTTGGCCGCAGTGCTGATGTCGTTCGGAGTGTCGGCCAAGCTCACGCCGTCGCTCCTGACCTCTGTCAGCACATGGGACCGCATCGGAAGCGCCTCGCTCGTGCTCGGCGTCGGATGGGCGCTCCTCATACTGGCGTGGTACGGACACTCAGTTGTAGCCGCCTTCTCTGGACGTAAGAGAGCGTGGATTTTTGAGCTGTCGAGTTTTGCGCTTGGTTGCTTCTTGGTCATGGGCATCATCACGGTGACGGCCACTTGGGCGGCAAACGCCGCTGCGATGCGCTACTGCACCGGAAAGCCAGATGCCCAATATGCAGAGACGTGCACGTCGGCATTCGACATCCCCTGATGGCAGAAGAGGGACGGGCGATGAATCTGCCGGCAGCCACATGTCGGAGAGTGTCGCGTTTCCCTCGCGCACGCCGCCGAACTGATGGTGAAACAAAGGAAGGGGCTGTCCGCCGCTCACGGCATGTACGTCGCGCTTGCAGTTTCGCCAACTTCGCCGACCCGGATGCGCAGTTCCTGGTAACCACCGCGCCGCGTTTCGTGCGCGACGACACGATCGGCTCCGACTACCTGACCGGCCAGCTGGGCGCCGGCACCAACCTGCACAAACGGCTGGGCGACAACTACTACGAACAGCGGATGGTGCTGGAGCAGATCCTGCAACTGACCGGACGCGGCACGCTCGATGGCAGCGACGCGCTGAGCCAGTACCGGACGCTCATGGACAATGCGGCGCAGACGGCGGCGGGGTTGGGCCTGGTGCTGGGCGCGCCCCTGACCACCGTGCAGATTGCCTCGCTGGACCAGGACATCGTGTGGATGGTCGAGCAGGAAATCGACGGCCAGACCGTGCTGGTGCCGGTGGTGTACCTGTCGAAGGCGACCGCCGAGCGGCTGCGCGCCGACGGCGCACTGATCGCTGCCGACGACATCGACATCCGCTCGGCCACGACCGTGCGCAACGACGGCACCATGAGCGCGACCCAGGGCATGTGGCTGAGCGCCGACACGCTGATCAACGACGGCACGATGGACGCCAGGCAGCGGCTGGCCATCGCCACCACCGGCGACACGCTCAACCGCGGCCGACTGAGCGGCGGTGCGGTGACGGTCAACGCCGGGCGCGACTTCGTGCAGACCGCCACCGGCAGCCTGGTCGCCGGCGGCAGCGCCGTGGTGGATGCCGGGCGCGACCTGCGCCTGCAGGCCACCACCGTCAGCGCCGGGGACGACCTGGTGCTGGCAGCGGGCCGTGACCTGTCGGTGGCGGCTGACACGACGATGCGGACCATTGTCGATGGCCGCACCGTATACGGCCGCGAAACCCTGCAGGCCACGGAGTTGCAAGCCGGCGGCAACCTGGTGCTGCAGGCGGGCCGGGACGTGACCCTGCAAGCGGCACAGCTGCAGGCCGGCGACGCGGTGGCCATAGCCGCCGGGCGTGACCTTGAGCTGTCCACGGTCACCACCACCAACACCAGCCTGGAGCAGATCAACGGCCGGCGCTTCAAACAGCGGACCGAAACGCTGGACGAGACCGTGCACGGCACCACCGTGCAGGCGGGCGGCGACATCGCCATGACCGCCGGCCGCGACGCCACCCTGACCGCCGCGCAGGTAGTCAGCGACGCCGGCGGCATCGCGATCGCCGCCGGTCGTGACCTGACCCTGGCCGCCGCGGAGGAGACCCACCGCTTCGAACAGGACACCGTCCGCAAGAAAAGCGGACTGTTCTCGAGCAAGACCACCACCACGCATGACGAGAGCACCGCGACCTATGCGATCGGCACCACGCTCAGTGGCGAGACCGTGGACCTGGCGGCCGGCAACGACCTGACCTTGCGCAGCCACCGTGGCCGGCACCGGTGATGTCGCACTGGTGGCCGGCAACGACATCACCATCGAAACCGCCGAGAACACCCTGGCCGGGTCACACAGCAGCCACACCAAGCGGTCCGGCCTGTTCGGCACCGGCGGCGTGGGCTTCACCATCGGCACCCAGACCCGGGAGAGCACCGCCGACATCACCGAACTGACCCACACCGGCAGCCTGATCGGCAGCACCGAGGGCCGGGTGGATATCGTCGCCGGCGGCGATGCGGCGATGTGGCGATTGCCGGCAGCGACGTGTTGTCGACGGCCGGCATAGGCATTACCGGCGAGAACGTGACCATCACCGCGGTGGAGAACCGCCTGTCGGTGGTCGAGGCGCAGAAGTTCCGGCAAGCCGGGATCAACGTCAGCCTGAAGGGTGGCGTGGTCGATACCGCCACGGCCGTGTACGGCGCGACCAGCCGCGGCAACGAGGTCGAGGACGACCGCCTGAAGGCGCTGTACGCCGCCAAGGCCGGACAGACCCTGTTCTCCAACGGCCAGGCCGGGTTGAACAGCTTCGCCGACACCGGCCAGCAGGTCAGCGACCTGGCCAGCACCGGTAAGGACACCCAGGCCAGCGGCAACGGCGGCCTGAGCCTGCGCATCGGCATCGGCGCCAGCAAGTCCGACAGCCAGACCCACTACGACGAGACCACCGTCACCGGCAGCCGCATCGCCAGCGAAGGCGACGTGGCGATCGTGGCCCGCAGAGCGGCGTCGCTACCCAGGACCCGAAGCGCTGGCAGGGGCTGGATGCCACCGACAAATCGATCAGGTGTCCACGGCTTCCATCGCAATATCATCGACCGCGTTGCGCGCCTCTTTCTGAGCCGGACCAGGCACGATCACGGCGAGGTCATCGCTCGCAGAAAGTCACAGCAGCTCAAGCACCTTCTCGGGCGGGCGGCCAATCACCGCGCGTCCCGCGTGGACGAAGACGGGTCGTTCGATCAAACGCGGATGGCTTGCCATGGCGTCGATCAGCGCCGCGTCGGTTTTGTCCGGATCGGCCAGCCCCAGCTCGGTGTACTCGGCCTCACCGGTGCGAAGCAGTTCGCGTGCCGGCACCGTGAGCATCGCCAGCAGCTCGCGCAACTCGGATGCCGAGGGCGGGGTGTCGAGATAGGTGATGACCTCCGGCTCGATCCCGCGCTCGCGCAACAACTCCAGCGCAGCCCGCGACTTGGAGCAGCGTGGATTGTGGTAAATGCGGGTGTCGTTCATGGAGGGCTCCAGCGGTGGCGGTCAAGCCGTCATCGTATCGCGGCGCCGGGCACCAAAAACCCGGCACCAAGCCGGGATTCGCTGAAACGCAGGTTTGCAACCTGGTGGGCGGGTGATCTTCTACGGCGCGTGCGTCCTCGGCCACGTAAAAATCAGAACAGGCTTTCGTCGACATAGGGCGATTCTCGCTGCCAACGTTGGGCATCAGTTCTGTCTGTCACGCTCCTGTCCCGATCCCGCTGATCCTTGAATGCCATACCCAGCGCCACGAGCACCACCAGGCCGATCAGGCCGAAACCGATGACCACGGCGATCGACCAGGACCACCGCGCAAGTGATGCGAACACTGCCGCGGTGATCATGGCAATGCCGACCGATGTCCCGATGCGCTGGCCGGTCTGCATGATCGCCCCCGAGCTTCCGGCATATGCGAGCGGCACCTCCGCCAGCGTCAGCGTCTGGTTCGGACTGATCACGGCCCCTTGCGCGAGTCCGATGAAGGACAGTGACAGCACCAACCACCACACGCTCAGACCAAACCGCTCGTGCAGGAGGACGACGGTGATGCTCGCGACGAGGCCGAGCAGGGCCAGGAACAGTCCGCCGATTACGATCTTCCGACCGTACTGGTTTACCCGGCGCCCCGACCAGTGAGCGGCATAAGCCGATAGAAGCGCACTTGGAATGCCGAACAGGCCGGATTCAAACGCGGATTTTCCCTGACCGTCCTGCACATAGAGTGCGACCAACACCCAAACACTGGTCATGCCGGTGAAATAGAGCGTCATGATGACCGTGCCGTTGGTAAAGCTGCTGGTGCGGAAGATGTCCAGATCCACCATCGGGGTGTGACCCAGGTGCGGGCAACGCTGCTCCCATCGCACCCAGATCCAGACCAGCGCGATGCCCACCGGCAGCAGCGCCCACCAGAGCGTCGAGCCACCCGATTCCATGAACGGATAGAGGATGGCCAGCAGCGCGAGCCCCAACAACACCGAGCCGATCGGATCCAGCGACCATAGCCAGCCGGCAGGCCGCTGCGCTCCGTTCGGCGCACTCTGCGGGGGGCGGCGGAAAAGGGGCTTCGGAAACCACTTCATCCCTAAAATGATGGCTACGATGCCAATGGGCACATTCACCAGGAATGTCAGACGCCAGCCAAGGTCGGCACCGCCAGCCTCGATCAACACACCGCCCAGCACCGGACCGATGGCAACGGAAAATCCGACCACGATTCCGAAATAGCCGAAGGCCCGACCGCGCTCCTCACCACGGAAGTATTGCTGGATCATCCCGATGGCCTGCGGACTGAGCAGCCCGGAGCCAAGTCCCTGGACCAACCGCGCCGTATTGAGCCACATCGCGTCAGGCGCGAGTCCGGCGGCGATGGAGGATAGGGTAAAGAGGGCAACGCCGACAAGAAAGATGCCGCCTCGCCCCAGAATATCGCCAGCGCGCCCCGCGGCCACCAGAATGATCCCGAAGGTGAGTGCATAGCCCGAGAGCACCCATTGGAGATCGGACTGGTCCGCCCCCAGGCCCCGTTGGATCGAGGGAAGGGCGACGTTGACGATGCTCACCCCGATCAGCGACATGAAAACGATGCCAAGCAGCACCGCCAGGATGCGCCAACGAGCCGCACCCTCTACTGCCGTGCTGTCGGGTTGCATTGGAGTCTTCAGGTTGTCAGAGCGCGGCAACGGCGTGCGGGACAGGTGAATCCCCTGCAAGCAGTTCGAACTGTTTGCCGTGCGTATTGCTGGCGTCCAGCACCTGCAGCAGCACCGCAGCAACATCGTCGCGCGGGACACTGCCTTGGCGCCCGAGATCCTCCGACGCTTCTACCTTGCCCGTCCCTTGCTCATCGGTAAGGGAGCCCGGGCGCACGATGGTGTACCGAAGACCACTTGCCCGCAGATATTCGTCGGCTCTCTGCTTGGCATGCAGGTAATGCTGCAGACCCTCCGGGCCTTTTTCCGGTGTGTCCGCACCCATGGATGACACCATGACGAAGCGCTCTACGCCGGCCTTCTGTGCCGCGTCGATCACGGCAATCGCGCCATCGCGGTCCACCGCATCGGTCTTCTCGTGGCCGCCTTTGCCCCCGGAGCCCGCCGTGAAAATGACGGCATCGCAGCCATCCAGTGCGGTCTGGATATCGTCTTCGAGATCAGCGACCACGGTCGCATCGGCGCCAAGTTCGCGCAGCCCTGCGGCCTGCTCGGCGCTGCGGATCATGGCCTGGGCCTTATGTGGACCGGAAGCCATCTGCTTGACCAGACGACGACCAATCTGGCCGTTGGCACCTACGATGAGAACGCGCATGAGAAGTTCCTCGAGAGAGTGGAAGTAAGGGGTCCGGGATGCGCAATCTGTTCTACGGCAGTGGATGTCCAGTCGGCGTGTGCGGACACATCCAGAACCGGACGCAGCGATGGTCGCCGCCGGGTTAACCTTGAACACCACGTTGGTCGACGCGGCCCTGCGCGAGCAACTACTCGAAGGAATACCCAAAACGAAACAAAGCCAAGGGCAGGTTCTACGCGTTCTCCGGATCGCTTTCACCGCGGGGTGTCGTCGCTGAGCGCCTGCATGTAGGTCTCGTCCACTCTCAGGCGTTCGACCAGGAAGTCGACGAAAGCGCGCACTTTTGGTGACTGCACCTGTCCGCGCGGGAAGAGCGCATGGAGGTCGACGTCCATGCCGCGCCAGCCGGCTAGCGCCCGCTGCACCAGGCCTTGCTCGACGTAGGCCCTTACCATCACGTCGCTGGTCAGCGTGATGCCTTCGCCGCCCAGCAGCACGGTCCGCAGCGCGCCCGGATCGTTCGAGATCATCACCGGGTCGACCGGGAAATCGCGCGGCTTGCCGTCGCCGTCGCCCAGCGTCCAGGTGAAGGCGCTGGCGTTGCGGTGGTTGGTCTGCGCCAGTGCGCGATGGTGGATCAAGTCGTCAGGATGCAGCGGCTCGCCGAAACGCTCGATGTAGCCAGGCGTCGTGTAGACCGCGGTGCGGAACACGCAAAGCCTGCGCGCTGTCAGGTTTGAATCCGGTAGCGTGCCCACGCGCAGCGCCACGTCGATCTCGCCGGCGATGATGTCGAGGTTGTTGTTACTCAGCAGCAGTTCCACCCGCACTTCCGGATGGCGCGCATGGAATTCGCTGAGCAAAGGTGCGACCCAGATGTTGCCCACCGCGTGCGTTGCGGTAACGCGCAACCAGCCTCGCGGTCCGCTCTGCAGCTGGCCTACCGCACTTTCCGCCTCATCGAGGTCGCGCGCAATGTGTTGGCAATGCGCGAAATAGATGGTGCCCGCCTCGGTCAGTCCGAGCTTGCGGGTTGTGCGATGCAGTAGCTGGGCGCCCAGTCGCGCTTCCAGCACCTGCACCTTGCGACTGACCGTGGTGTTGGGCAGATGCAGCGTCTTGGCGGCGGCGGTAAAGCTACCCAGCTCGACCACCTTGACGAACACCAAGGTGTCATTGAGATCGCGGCTCACGGGGCCTCCGGGCGACTTTGCCACTGGCGGGATAGTTATACCCCCAATTGCCGACTAATCATGTTCCGGCGGCGGACCTAGATTGGGAGCATCACTTACAAGGGATGCATGACATGAACAGATTGAATGGAAAGACCGCCGTGATCACCGGCGGCGCTACTGGCATTGGCCTCGCCGCTGCAAAGCGCTTGATCGAGGAGGGCGCCTTCGTCTTCCTCTTCGGCCGCCGGCAGGAAGCGCTCGACGCTGCTGTGGCCGAACTCGGACCCAATGCCCGTGCGGTACGGGGCTCGATTTCCGACCTGGCCGACCTCGACCGGCTTTACGCGGAGGTGAAGGCAGAGCGCGGAACCCTCGACATCGTCTTCGCCAATGCCGGGACGGGAGGCGTGCTTCCGCTGGGCGAGATCACCGTCGAGCAGATCGACGACACCTTCGACACCAACGTGAAAGGCACGATTTTCACGGTCCAGAAGGCACTGCCGCTGATGGGCCAGGGCGGCTCGATCATCCTGACCGGATCGAGCGCCGGCACCACGGGCGCCCCGGCATTCAGCGTCTACAGCGCGAGCAAGGCAGCGGTACGTAACCTCGCGCGGAGCTGGGCGGAGGATCTGAAGGGCACCGGCATCCGGGTCAACGTGCTGTCGCCCGGGCCGACGGCGACCGAACTGGCGAAGGCCGCGGTGGGCGAAGAGGGCTTGAAGATGTTCGCCTCGATGAATCCGCTGCAGCGCATGGCCGAACCGGCGGAGATCGCGGCGGGGGCGGCCTTTCTCGCGTCGTCGGACAGCAGCTTCATGACCGGCAGCGAGGTCGCGGTCGACGGCGGCCTGGCGCAACTCTGACGCGCACGTCCTACGGCGCTCGGTAAACCAAAGGAGAATTTGTATGAGCTACGCAATTATCGGCTTCGGCGAGATCGGTCACGCGCTTGCCAAGGCGTTTGCCCGGAAGGGCATCGAAGTATCCGTTGCAACCACGCGCGACCCGGAAAGCTTTGCAGCCGATGCGGCCGCGATCGGACCCACGATCATTCCCACAACACTGGCGGAAGCCGTCAAGGCGGACGTCATCTTTTTGGCTGTCCGTTTCGAATCGCACCCGGATGTCGCGAAGGCGCTGCCCACCTGGGAGGGAAAGACCATCATCGATGTGACCAATACCTACGGCGTGTCCCCTGAAGAACTGGGAGGACAGTCTTCTTCCAAGGTCGTCGCGCAGGCCTTCACTGGTGGAAGGCTGGTCAGGGGCTTCAACCATCTGGTCGCTGGTGTCCTTGAACAAGATCCGGCCGTACATGGTGGCAAGAGAGTCGTGTTCCTGGCGAGCGACGATGACGGCGCCGCGGCGGAGATTGGTGCGCTTGCGGAAAATCTCGGTTTCTCGCCGATCCAACTTGGCGGGCTTTCTGAAGGTGGACTACTTGTGCAGACGCGCGGAAAGAGCTGGGGTCAATTGATCTTCAAGGACCTGGTCAAGTTCGACTGAACATACGTCCGTACAACGAAAAAAGGCCGCCTGCTTAAGGTGGCCTTTTTCGCTGTAACCCTTGTGCTGTAAATCTTTCCACTGGTGGGCGGTGCAAGGTTCGAACTTGCGACCCTTGCCGTGTGAAGGCAATGCTCTACCACTGAGCTAACCGCCCCGAGAGGCCGCGCAGTATACAGCGAAAAGGTCCCTTTTTTGCAAGTGGTTCGCTGCGGTGGCAACTCCCTGCGTGGAAAAGAAGTTGCCGCCGCTGGGCTTCTTCACGCGTTGATAACGCGAGTGGCCGTCAGCTTGCGTAATCCCCAAGGGGCGTTTGCACATGATCGACACCCTGATCGACCGACATCGCGATGCGCTGATCCTGCTGGCCCGTCTTTTGTTGATGCTGCTCTTCCTCATTTCGGGCTGGTCCAAACTGATCGATTACCAGGGAACGGCCGGGTATCTGGCGTCGATCGGCACGCCGCTACCATCGATTGCCGCAGCGATTGCGGTGATCATGGAGTTCTTCGTCGCCCTCGCCTTGATCGTCGGCGTGTGCGTGCGTCCATTGGCGCTTCTGATGGTCTTGTTCGTGCTGGGGACGGCGCTGATTGGCCATCCCTTCTGGTCCATGGAAGGCGCCGACCGTGCCATGAACTTGACCCAGTTCTACAAGAACGTGGCGATTGTCGGCGGCTTGCTGCTACTTGCCGTCACTGGGGCGGGTCGCTACGCGTTGATGCGGCGTCAACCATAGGCACTGATCGGGAGAACGACCATGCTGGACTGGAACAAGTACCGGACGGATCTCAAGAAGCGGATCTCGGACATCGGCAAGCTGTCCCCGGACACCGTGCGTGGCTATGCGACGCTGGGCAATGCCGCTGCGCAGACCAATCACCTGGACGCAAAGACGCGTGAGTTGATAGCCCTGGCCGTGGCAGTGACTACGCGTTGCGATGGTTGCATCACGGTCCATGTCGATGCCGCGCTCAAGCACGGTGCCACACGTGAGGAGATCGCCGAGGCACTGGGAGTAGCGGTGGCGCTCAACGCCGGTGCCGCCCTGGTTTATTCCGCCCGGGTCATGGATGCCGTCGAGGCCCATCACTAGTCCGGTTGCGGGCGCAACAACCACTCAAGCCCGCGGCGCGCAGGCGATCAACCCAATCGCAACGATCGCCAGGACAATCGCGGCTCGGTTCCAGCGGCTTGTTTTCTCGCCGAACACCGCCACGCCGACCAGCGTGCCCAATACCACCACGCCAATGTTCATGGCCGCGAACACCACCGCCGGGCTGTCGGGCAGGGCTTGGTGGGCGCGGACGTAGAACACGATGTTGCCGAAGTTGAGCAGGCCCAGCAGCAGCCCGGCACCGAGGTTGGCGGCGCTGAACCGGGCGGTGCCGCGTAGGTGGCGGGCGATCTGCCAGACCAGCATCAGCACGAATGCCAGCGCGAATGCGACCTGCAGCGATGCCATCGACGAGGTGCCGGACTGGGCGATCAGTTTCAGCAGTACGTCGACCAGTGCGAAGCCGACCCATACCGTCAATAGAGGCAACCAGGCCTTAGCGCTGGACGCGGCAGTGTTGGACGGCCGCACGACAATCCCCGCCACGGCAATCAGGCCCAGTGCCAGGCCGGCCAGTTTGATGCCCCCGGCGTGTTCGCCGAACACGGTGAATGCCGCCACCAGCGACAGCAGCAGCGACAGCCGCTGGGCGACATCGGTACGCACGATGCCGGCTTGCTGCACTGCCGAGGCCAATACCAGGAACAGCGACGGCAGCAGCACGGCCAGTCCCAGCAACACCAGCCACTGGGTGCCGCCGCCGCGCAAGCCGTCCAGATCCGGCCGCAGCAGCAGAGCGCACAGCACCGCGGCGGCCAGATAGTTCCAGGTGACCATCTGCGCCACGTCCAGCCGGCCGCGGGGCGCGAGCTTCAGCACTACCGAGACCAACACGCTGCACAAGGCGCTGAGCAGGATCAGGTGCATGGATGCGGCCACGGAAGCATTGCGAACCAGCCGGGTGTCGCAGCAATAAGGGTTGGGATGTCGATGGGCATGGCTCTGGTAGCGACGCGGGCGACGCGCGAAACGATGGATTCTACCGGTCGGCCTCTGCGGTGATCTGGGACCGCCTGCGGCTGCTATTCCCGTCAACCTGCGCGACAATAGGCCGTTGGCCTTCGCTGGTTGTCTGATCCGCGGCGGTGCATCCGCCGTCAAACGGGGCCTCATACCCACAATTTCCTTATCAGGAGCTGGACATGTTCAGCCATTTGCCGCTTTACGCCGGTGACCCCATTCTTTCGCTGCAACAGGCGTATCTCGCCGAGCCGCGCGCCGACAAGGTCAATCTGGGCATCGGTGCCTACCAAGATGAGAACGGGGCGATTCCGACCCTGCGCTCGGTGGCGGCAGTGCGTCCGGCGCTGGCGGCCGAGATGGGGCCGACGCCATACCAGCCGATTGCCGGCTCCAAGACTTACCGCGATCTGGTCACCGAGTTGGTGCTGGGCGCCGACCGCTATCAGAAGGTCGGCGAGCGCACGGTGGCGATCCAGTCGCTGGGCGGCTCGGGCGCACTGCGGGTGGGTTGCGACCTGCTGAAGCGCTACTTCCCCGATTCGCAGGTGTTCATCAGTGCGCCGTCGTGGCCGAACCACCAGGCGATCTTCGAGGCCGGCGGTTTCAAGGTCGGCAGCTACCGTTATTTCGACACAACCACCAACGGGGTCGACTTCGACGGCATGCTCGCCGACCTGCAGGCAATGCCGGCACGCAGCATCGTCATCCTGCATCCGGCCTGCCACAACCCGACCGGCGCCGACCTGACCCGCGACCAGTGGGACGCGGTGATCAAGGTGATCGCCGAGCGCAATCTGCTGCCGTTCCTGGACATGGCCTACCAGGGTTTCGCCGAAGGCATCGACGAGGACGGCTACGCAGTCCACGCGATGGTCGATGCGGGGATTTCGCTGCTGTTGAGCGTGTCGTTCTCGAAGACGTTCTCGTTGTACGGCGAGCGTTGCGGCGCGCTGGTGGGCGTATCTGCCAATGCCGATGAGGCCAAGCGCGTGCTCAGCCAGATGGAGATGTCGATCCGGGCGAACTATTCCAGCCCGCCGACCTTCGGCGGCCAGATCATTGCGCGCGTGCTTGCCGATGCGGCCTTGCGCCAGGACTGGATGGACGAGGTCGGGGAAATGCGCACGCGGATGTTGCAGATGCGCCAGCGTCTGCACGCCGGCATGAAGGCGCGCGCACCGTCGTTGAACGTGGACTATCTGCTGAGCCAGCGCGGTATGTTCAGCTACACCGGCATGAGCGCGGCGCAGGTCGAGCGGCTGCGGGCCGAGCACGGCATCTTCGCGGTCAATTCCGGGCGCATCTGCGTCTCCGGGCTGCGCGATGACAACGTGGACCGCGTGGCCGAGGCGTTCGCCAAGGTCATGCACGACCCCGGGCAAGACTGATGGGGAAGCCGCGCGGCCAGGTGAAGCTGGAAGGGTTCAACCACCTCACCAAGGAGTTGAGCTTCAATATCTACGATATCTCCTATGCCATGTCGGAGACCCAGCGCCAGCGTTACATCGAGTACATCGACGAGGAATACGACTCCGACCGGTTGACCGAGATCCTGCTCAAGGTCGCCGATATGATTGGTGCCACGGTGCTCAATGTCGCGCGTCAGGATTACGACCCACAGGGCGCGTCGGTCACGATCCTGATGTCGGATCGTCCGGCGCTGTCCGCGCCCGAACCGGGGCAGAACACGTCCAGCGACAAGCACAAGCGCACGGTCGCGCACCTGGACAAGAGCCACGTCACCGTCCACACCTATCCGGAGATGCATCCCGACAACGGGATCGCGACCTTCCGGGTGGACATCGACGTGGCGACCTGCGGGTTGATCTCGCCGCTGGAAGTGCTGGACTACCTGATCGAGCAGTTCGATTCGGACGTGGTGATCATGGATTACCGCGTGCGCGGCTTCACCCGCAACGCCAAGGGCAAGAAGCTTTTCATCGACCACAAGATCAACTCGATCCAGGAGTCGATCTCAAAGCGACTGCTGAACAAGTACGAGTGCCGCGACGTCAACGTCTACCAGGAAAACATCTTCCACACCAAGATGCACCTGAAGAGCTTCAACCTGGACGACTATTTGTTCAGCGAGATGGCACATCTGTTGCCGTTTCGCGAGCGGATGCGCATCGAGCACCTGCTGCGCAAGGAGATCATCGAGTTGTACCAGGGCTACGCCGAACGCTGACGCAGGGGCGTAAACTGGACGCGTTTCCCCGGTTTCGGATGCGCCATGTTTGAGCTCGATGCCCTGTTGCTGTCCAGGATCCAGTTCGGCTTCACCATCTCGTTCCACATCATCTTCCCGGCAATCACGATCGGGCTGGCCAGTTATCTGGTGGTGTTGGAAGCGGCCTGGTTGCGCACCAGACGATCGGTCTATCTCGACCTTTACCACTACTGGATCAAGGTGTTCGCGGTCGCGTTCGGCATGGGTGTGGTCTCCGGCATCGTGATGGCGTACCAGTTCGGCACCAATTGGAGCGAGTTCTCCCGTTTCGCCGGCGGCGTCACCGGACCATTGCTCGCCTATGAGGTGTTGACGGCGTTCTTCCTGGAGGCCGGCTTCCTGGGGGTGATGCTGTTTGGCATGAAGCGGGTCGGCCCCGGGCTGCATTTCCTGTCCACCTTCATGGTGGCCCTCGGCACGCTGATTTCCTCCACCTGGATCATCGCCTCCAACAGCTGGATGCACACCCCGCAGGGTTACGAAATCATCGACGGTCGGGTGGTGCCGGTCGATTGGGTAGCGGTGATCTTCAATCCATCCTTCTTCTACCGGTTGCCCCACATGGTGACCGCCGCATTCCTCGCCGTGGCACTGATCGTGGCCGCCAGCGCCGCCTGGCACATGTTGCGTGGCCGTGCCGACCCGGCGATCAAGACCATGTGGTCGATGGCGATGTGGATGGTGCTGTTCACCGCTCCAATCCAGGCCGTGATCGGGGATTTCCATGGTTTGAACACGCTGGAGTACCAGCCGGCCAAGATCGCGGCGATGGAAGGGCACTGGGAGCATCCTCCGCAGGGCGAGGGCGTGCCATTGATCCTGTTCGGGATCCCGGACATGGACGAGGAGCGGACCAAGTACCAGGTGGCCATTCCCCGGTTGAGCAGCCTGATCCTGACTCATAGCCTGGATGGCGATATCCCGGCATTGAAGGACTTCCCGGCCGAGGACCGGCCCAACTCGCTGGTGGTGTTCTGGACGTTCCGGGTGATGGTGGGCCTGGGGACCTTGATGATTCTGCTGGGCTTGTACGGGGCGTGGTCCCGTTGGCGCGGAAGGTTCCACGAGTCCAGGCTGCTGCTGAAGTTCGCCCTGGCCATGGGACCGGCAGGGCTGGTTGCGATCCTCGCCGGCTGGTACACCACCGAGATCGGCCGTCAGCCGTGGATCATCCATGGAGTGATGCGGACCTCGGAGGCCGTGTCTGCACACAGTGCGACCCAGGTGGGCCTGACCCTGGCGATCTTCATCGTGGTGTATTTCGCGCTGTTCGGTGCCGGCACCGTCTATGGTTTGCGGATCATTGCCGCCGGGCCGGACCTGACCGATGACAACACGTCGCCCGATGGCGGCCCGGGCCAGTCACGCCAGCCAATGCGACCAATGTCGGCGGCGACCGACGGCGAGACGGACCACGACATGCATCGCAGCAGCATGCACCGCAACAGCACGCATCACGGGAGGATGGACTGATGGATATCGACCTGCCGTTGGTGTGGGCTGTCGTGATTCTGTTCTCGATCATGATGTACGTGGTCATGGACGGATTCGACCTGGGCATTGGCATGTTGTTTCCGTTCATCCCGGAGACCGGGCACCGCGACGTGATGATGAATACCGTGGCGCCGGTCTGGGATGGCAACGAGACCTGGCTGGTGCTGGGCGGCGCGGGACTGCTGGCGGCGTTTCCGCTGGCCTATTCGGTGGTGCTGACCGCGTTGTACCTGCCGCTGATATTGATGCTGGTGGGGTTGATATTTCGTGGGGTCGCGTTCGAGTTCCGCTTCAAGGCGGTGCTGGGCAGGCGACGCAAGTGGGATCTCTCGTTTGCACTGGGCTCGTATGCGGCGACCTTCTTCCAGGGCGTGGTGCTGGGCGCCTTCATCAATGGGCTGGAGGTGCGCGATGGGCGCTTCGTCGGCGGCGCGCTGGACTGGATCGCACCGTTCCCGCTATTCACCGGGCTGGGCCTTGTGGCTGCCTACATGTTGCTGGGCAGCACCTGGCTGCTGATGAAGACCGACGGTGCCTTGCACGATGAGATGCGGCGGCGGACACGCCATTGGCTGTGGACGTTGTTGGTCACCATCGCCGGGGTTAGCGTCTGGACCGCGCTGGCGCATCCGCAGATCGCCGAGCGCTGGTTCAGCCTGCCCAACCTGTACTTCTTCGCGCCGGTGCCGGTACTGGTCGTGGTGGCTTCGTACTACCTGCTGCGCGAGCTGGGCCGTGACGCCCACGTTTCCCCGTTCCTGCTGACGCTGGCCCTGGTATTCCTGGGCTACAGCGGGCTGGGAGTCAGCCTGTGGCCGAACATCATCCCCCCCGACATCTCCATCTGGGAAGCGGCCGGGCCACCCCAAAGCCTCGGCTTCACCCTGGTGGGTGCGTTGCTGGTGATCCCGATCATCCTGGCGTACACGGCGCTGAGCTACTGGGTATTCCGCGGCAAGGTCCGCGCCGAGGACGGTTACCACTGATGCCGGGTGGACCCCGCCGCCGTTGGTGGTCGCGCATCGGATGGCTGGCGTTGATCTGGGTGTTGAGCGTGGCAAGCCTGACGCTGGTGGCGTTACTGTTGAAGCTGGTGATGCGCTCGGCGGGAATGACGACCTGACCGCGATCCAGCCGGGTGTCCGGCGGTCACTTCATTGGTCGGCATTGAAGGAAGCGGACCAGTGCGTCGCTGCCTGGTGGCGGCTGCAGCTGTACCCGTACGCTGTGGATGCCGTTGCGCTGGAGCGTGTCGCAAATCCGGTCGACCTGCTCATCGTTCGCATTCGACTGCAGATGGACCAGAAACGTCGATTGGGTCGCCCAGGAAGCGCGCTCGATGCCAGGCAATGTCGATACCTCCGTCGCGGCGTTCAAACGCTGCGCCGGTTCGTCCTCATCGGCTTCGGAACTCGCGGTTCCGGACGCCACGGGCTGAGGCACATCGGCCAAGTTGCCAGACGGTCGGGGAGGGCTTCCCGCCGCTGATGATGCAGCGGGCAAAACGACGTTGTCGCCCGCGTCGCTGGATTGGGTCCACAGAGCCATCGCCGCACCCGCGCCCAGCAGCAGCGCCACCAGCCACGCCAGCAGGATTGCCCGGATTGTCCGGGCGCGCGCGCGGTTGTTCAGATCCTGATGCAAGCTTGGCGGCAACAACGGTTCGATCAACGGCCACAGGGTCGCGCCGTCGATCAGCTCGATCCCCTGCGGGTGCTTGCGTGCGTTGGTCTGGATGCTGCCGAGGGTGGCGAGGATGCCGCCGCTGGCCTGGCTGTCGTGTACCGCGCGGGCCAGCTGGCTGACCATGGCGTCGTCGATACGGTAATTGACTCCCTGCTTGCAGCTCAGCAGCCAGATCTGGTCGCCCCGGGTGAGCAGCAGGTCGGCATTCTGTCCACGGTCAGCGTCAGGTGCCAACCGGCTGGCATTGAACCCCTGTGCCTGCAAGGCTTCGATAACAAAGCGCGAGAACTCCCGCCAGCGCATGGCCGCCAACGCTCGCAGGCCTGCGGCAACCACCAGTCGTTGACGGTGAACCAGCCACAGCCACACCGTGGCCGCGCCGCCGGCCAGCAGTGTTGTCACCAGCGCAGCGATGGTCAATGAAACGGTCGACATTCGTGTTCTGACATTGCATTGGCGCCCCATGGCTGGCGCGTCCAGAGTGGTGAAATATACGTCAATGCCGGTCGATAAAAAGTGAGCTGCAGCTCGTCTGGCGAGCCGTGCCGAGGTTACCCGAAGCGCCGCCCCAGCACGCGGCGAATCTCGGCTTCGATGGCGTCCTTGAAGGCTCCGAGCATGAACCCCAGCTCCGCGGTGACATGGATTTGATCGGCCAGCAGCGCGATGTGTCCGTCGATTCCGGCGCGGGTGAAGTTGAGGATGTCGCCGTCCCAGTCGCATTGCACGCCAAAGCGCTCAACCAGCTTGTCGGCGAGTTCCTGCATCCCCAAACGAGCCTGGGCCGGGGCCATGGAATGGGGATGGGTGATATCAATGCTGGCCATGCGGGTCTCCTTGGACGAGCGCGTATTGTGGCCTTCGCCATGCCAGACCGATAGGCGCGGGTGCGATGTCGTGCTAGATTGCCGCCGCGTGGATGCCCTCAGACTGCAATTCCCAAACCGTGACCGTGACGACCTGGTGTTGAGCCAGGGCGTGCACGCTATCGGGCGTGGCGTGGACGGACAGCCGTGCCTGGTTGAGCATCCCGACCAGGCGGCGGTCCAGTTTTGTGTCGACCGCCGCGGCGTCTGGCTGCAACTGCGCGAGAGCGCGCAGGGCCTGCATGTCAATGGGCGCCCGGTGCGTCGCATGGCGATGCTGCGAGCTGGCGATGCGGTGCACATGGATGGTGTCGAGTTGACCCTGCTGGGGCGCCAGCCCGAGCCGCTGCCGGTTGACCCGACCACCAGCGCGTCCGCTGCGCGCCACACTGTCTTGCGTGGCGTCGGTGGCATCCACCATGGGTGTTGTTTCACGCTCGACGCGCCTTGCACGGTCGGCCGCCAAGCCGGATCCGATGTCCATATCGGGGAGCCGGGAATCGCCGAGCAGCATGCCCGGCTGGAACCTCACCGCGATGGCATCGTGTTGCGTGACCTGGGCTCCAGCGATGGCAACGTGGTCAACGGCTATCGCGTCCGCGAAGGCTTGTTGCAACCGGGCGACCAGATTGTGTTCGGCGCCAATCATCGTTTCGTGCTGGAAGCACCGCTGTCCGCGGCACGTGCGACGGGGTCACCGGACGTCGAGGTGGAGGTTGCCGACGCCGCTGCGGCGGATCAGCCGAAGCGCTCGCCGGTGGCGTCATCGTTGCGACGCCTGCCTTGGCTATTGTCGGCTGCCGCTTTGTTGGCTGGTGCCTTGGCGTTGCTGTTGCTTTACGGAGCACGATAACCGGCTGTCGCTGACGGCAGCGCCAGGTGGTTGCGCTGTTGGTGCGGTGCGGCATACTGCGCGATCACCTCAGCGGAGTGTCCGATGTCGCGCGCATACAACTTCAGTGCCGGTCCCGCCACACTGCCCGAGACGGTATTGCAGCAAGCCCGCGATGAGCTGCTGGAATGGCGCGGTGCGGGTGCGTCGGTGCTGGAGTTGAGCCATCGCGGCCCAGAGTTCATGCAGGTCGCCGCCGAGGCCGAGGCCGATCTGCGCCGGTTGTTATCCATACCGGACGACTACGCGGTGTTGTTCCTGCAAGGAGGGGCGACGACCCAACAGGCGCTGATCCCGCTGAACTTCGCCGCCCCCGGACAGGCTGCCGACTACCTGGTCACCGGCCATTGGGGCGTCACCGCCATGAAGCAGGCGCAGTCCTGCGTGGACGTTCGCATCGCCGCCGATGGCGCGCCCGGGGGGTATTGCGCCGTTCCCGCCCGTGACCAGTGGCGGCTGTCCGACGACGCGGCGTATGTTCATTACACCGCCAACGAGACCATCCACGGCGTCGAGTTTCCCGGCATTCCCTCGGTGGGTGATGTGCCGTTGATCGGTGATTTCAGCTCCAGCATTGCCGCCGAACCGATTGATGTATCCCGTTTCGGCGTGATCTACGCGGGCGCGCAGAAGAACCTGGGGCCGGTGGGACTGACTGTGGTGATCATCAGGCGCGACCTGTTGGAGCACGCTGGCCAGCCCCGCGCGCCGATCCTCGACTACCGCGAGCATGCGGCGCGTGGCTCGATGCTCAACACACCGCCGACGTTCAACTGGTACCTGGCTGGTCTGGTGTTCAAGTGGATGTTGGCCGAAGGCGGCGTCGCCGAATTTTCCCGGCGCAACGCTCGCAAGGCGGCGTCACTGTACGCCGCCATTGATGGCTCGGGCGGCTTCTACCGCAACCCGGTGGAGGCGGAAGCGCGCTCACGGATGAATGTGGTGTTTTCCCTGCGCGATCCGGCGCTGGAGCCCGTTTTCCTGGAAGAAACGGCGCAAGCCGGTTTGATTGGGCTGCGCGGGCACCGGGTCGTGGGCGGTGTCCGGGCGTCGATTTACAACGCGATGCCGGAAGCCGGGGTGCAGGCGCTGGTCGAATTCATGAATGACTTCAGCAAGAGGAATGGCTGAGATGGTTGCCAAGGCCAAGACCCCGACGTTGGGCGTGTTGCGTGAGCGTATTGACGGTATCGACCGCACGATCCAGGAGTTGATTGCCGAACGCGCGCAGTATGCCAACCAGGTCGGCAAAGCCAAGGGCGACCTTGCCGCGGCGATCGATTATTACCGCCCCGAGCGCGAGGCACAGGTGCTGCGCCGGGTGGTGGATCGCAATGACGGCCCGCTCGACAACGAGGTTCTGGTACGCGTGTTCCGCGAGATCATGTCGGCCTGCCTGGCTCAGCAGGAGCCGCTCAAGATCGGTTACCTGGGCCCGGAAGGCACGCACTCGCAGCAGGCGGTGTACAAGCATTTCGGCCATTCCATCCACGGCCTGCCGCTGGGCAGTATCGAGGAGGTTTTTGGCGAGGTTGAATCGGGTGCGGCGGATTTTGGCGTGGTGCCGGTGGAAAACTCCACCCAGGGCACGATCCAGTCGACCCTGGACACCTTCCTGGGCACCGACGTGAAGATCTGTGGCGAGGTCGAGCTGCGGGTGCACCAGCACCTGTTGTCGCGCAGTGGCCGGCTTGAGGACATCGAGCGGGTTTATTCGCACCCGCAGTCGTTTGCCCAGTGCAAGGCATGGTTGCGCCAGTACCTACCGCATGCCGAGAAAATTCCGTTGGGCAGCAATGCCGAGGCCGCACGCCGCGCCCGCAATGCCGATGATGCCGCGGCCATTGCCGGTATCAGTGCCGGCACCGTCTATGGCCTGAAAGCCGTTGCCGGCCCGATCGAGGACCGGCCGGACAATACCACCCGGTTCCTGGTGCTGGGCCGGGAACTGTTCCCGGCGTCCGGTAATGACCGCACCTCGCTGCTGATCTTCATCAAGGACCAGCCCGGCGCGCTGCATCATGTACTGGCACCGTTCGCGCGGCATGGCTTGAGCATGAACCGGATTGAATCGCGGCCCGGCCATACTGCCCGTTGGCAATACGCGTTCTTCGTCGATGTCGGCGGGCATATCGAGCAGGAAGCGATGCGCAAGGCGCTGGCCGAGCTGGACGAGTTTGCCGAGCAGGTCCGGGTGCTCGGTTCCTACCCGGTGGCGATCACGTGAGCGATGCGGCACGCGAGGACTGGGTTGGCCGCCTTGGCCATCCCTTGCGTGGCAGCGTGCGGGTCCCCGGAGACAAGTCGATCTCGCACCGAGCGGTGATGTTGGGTGCACTCGCCGACGGGGAGAGCCGTATCGACGGCTTCCTGCAGGGTGAGGACACTCGTGCCACTGCCCGCATCCTGGGCCAGTTGGGGGTACGGATCGAGAACCCGGGGGAGGGCAGCTGTCTCGTCCACGGGGTCGGGCTGCACGGCTTGCGTGCAAGCGCCGAGCCGCTGGATTGTGGCAACGCGGGTACCGGCATGCGCTTGCTGGCGGGGTTGTTGGCCGGACAGGCCTTCGACAGCGTGCTTGTTGGTGACGCCGCGTTGTCGCGACGGCCAATGCGTCGGGTCACCGGTCCGTTGGCCGCGATGGGCGCCCGGATCGACACCGATACCGACGGCACGCCACCGTTGCGCATTACCGGCGGTGCGGCACTGCAGGGAATCGACTACGCGTTGCCGGTGGCCAGCGCACAGGTGAAATCCGCGCTGCTGTTGGCTGGGCTGTATGCCAGCGGCCCAACGGTCGTGCGCGAGCCGCATCCCACCCGTGACTACACCGAACGCATGTTGGCGGCGTTTGGTTGGCCGGTTCAGTTCGAGCCCGGCCTGGTGCGCCTGAGCGGCGGCCACCGCCTGCAGGCGACACCCGTGGTGGTGCCCGCCGATTTTTCTTCGGCCGCGTATTTCCTGGTTGCCGCCAGCGTGGTGCCAGGTTCGGAATTGCGGCTGGAGGCTGTCGGGATGAATCCCCGTCGCACCGGCCTGTTGCAGGTGCTGCGACAGATGGGTGCCGACATCCGCGAAGAGCAGCGCAGCAATGCTGGCGAACCGGTCGCCGACCTTGTGGTCCGACACGCACCCTTGCATGGCGTCGAGGTGCCGGTGTCGCTGGTGGCCGACATGATCGACGAGTTCCCGGCGTTGTTCATCGCCGCCGCCTGTGCCCGGGGGCGCACCGTGATCCGGGGCGCGGCCGAGCTGCGGGTCAAGGAATCCGACCGGATTGCGGCGATGGCGACAGGGCTGCGGACGCTGGGGATCGCAGTCGAGGAGACGGCGGACGGCGCGATTATCGACGGCGGCAGCTTCGGTGCCGGTGTGGTCGACAGCCACTCGGATCACCGCATTGCCATGAGCTTCGCGGTTGCCGCGCAGCTGGCGAAGGGCGAAGTGGAAATCACCGATGTCGCTAACGTCGCAACGTCGTTTCCCGGTTTTGTCGAGATCGCCGGCCGCATTGGCATGGGACTGCGGCTTCGGTGCGGACGCATGGACGGGCCGCCCACCTAGCGCGGCTGAAGATCGCGTCAGATCGCGTCAGTCCGGGCGTGTTGTGCTCGCCGACGTTCACTCGCCGACGATCAGCGGTTCGGCGCAAATTCGACCGGGATGTTCACCGTGCCGACCGTCGGTTGACCATCCTGTCGCGCCGGATGGAATCGCCAGCGTTCGACAGCATTCACGGCAGCGCGATCCAGGTCGCGCGAACCACTGCCGTTGATTACCTCGACCGAAGTCGGGACGCCATCGGGACCAATGCGGGCGCGTACCAGCACGACGCCGCTGTCTCCGCGACGCAGCGCGCGGCGAGGGTAGCGGGGGGCCGGTGTGCTTCCAGCGATCGGGCTTGGCTGGCTTGAAGCCCCCGCATCCGCACCGGAAGGCGGCGGGACCGGCGGCGTGCTGGTGGGCGCCGGAGCCGCAGGTGGTGCTACCTCGACCAAACGTGGCTGCGCATTCTGGTCGTCACCGTCCTCGGCCCTGGCTTCGTCAGGATCCAGGCCACTGGCTTCACGGTTGCCGGCAGTGGACGGGACCGGCAGCGGGCGATAATCAGGTGCGCCGGCGGTCGGTGGTGTCTCGCCGGCACGGAAGAAGTCATCCTGGTTGCGGTCCGCAGACCAGACCCACGCGAACAGCAGCACGCCGGCCAAAAAAGCCAGCCCGACCCACAACAATGTGCGCCAGGACGGCAGCCAACGGGAGTAGTCCCGGCGCGGTGGTTGCGGGTTGGAGGAGGACTCTGGCATGGCTGATCCGATGACGATGACCCCGATATTGTGCATGGATGCCGTTAACGCGTTGCCAACTGGTCCCGCCGCCGAGCGATCCACGCGATAATCGGACTCCCATCCACCACCCGGTCCCGACATGCTTGACCCCAACCTGCTGCGTCAACAGCCCGCCGAACTGGCCGCCCGCCTGCGCGAAACGCGTGGCCACGATCTCGATCCCGACGCGCTGCAGGCGCTGGAGATCGAGCGCAAGCAGATCCAGGTGCGTACCCAGGAGTTGCAGAACCTGCGCAACACCTGCTCCAAGGCGATTGGCCAGGCAAAGGCGAAAGGGGAGGACGCGGCACCGCTGATGGCGCAGGTTGCCGGGTTTGCCGATGAGCTGAAGGCCAGCGAGGCGCGGCTGGACGTGCTCAAGGCCGAGTTGGACGCGATCGCGTTGGGACTGCCGAACCTGCCACAGGACGGCGTGCCGATCGGCGCGGATGAGAGTGGCAATGTCGAGCAGCATCAGTGGGGCACGCCGCGCGCGTTCGATTTCAAGGTCAGCGACCACGTCGAGCTCGGCGCCCGCAACGGCTGGCTCGACGGCGATACCGCTGCAAAACTCAGTGGTGCGCGCTTCACCGTGCTGCGCGGACAGCTCGCCCGGCTGCATCGCGCACTCGCCCAGTTCATGCTCGATCTGCACACCAACGAGCACGGTTTTGAGGAGACCAACGTGCCGCTGCTGGTCAACACCGACAGCATGCTCGGCACCGGCCAGTTGCCGAAGTTCGAGGACGACCTGTTTGCGACCGAGATCGGCGATGCCGCGTCCGCGAGCAGCCGGCGCTACTTGATCCCGACCTCGGAGGTGCCGCTGACCAACACCGTGCGTGACGAGATCGTGGATGACGCGGTGATGCCGCTGCGCATGACCGCACACTCGATGTGCTTTCGTGCCGAGGCCGGCGCCTACGGCCGCGATACCCGCGGCATGATCCGCCAGCACCAGTTCGAGAAGGTCGAGTTGGTGAGCATCGCCCGGCCATCGGAGTCCAATGACGAGCACGAGCGCATGACCCGGTGTGCCGAAGTGGTCCTGGAAAAGCTCGGTCTGCCGTACCGCCGCATGTTGTTGTGCTCGGGCGACATGGGTTTCTCCGCCGCCCGGACGTTCGACCTTGAGGTCTGGCTACCGTCGCAGGAGACGTATCGGGAAATTTCGTCGGTCTCCAACTGCGAGGCGTTCCAGGCCCGGCGCATGCAGGCCCGCTGGCGCAACCCGGCTACCGGCAAGCCCGAGCTGGTGCACACCCTCAATGGATCAGGTGTCGCGGTAGGTCGCGCTTTGATCGCGGTGATGGAGAACTACCAGCAGGCCGATGGCAGCATCACCGTCCCCGAAGCGTTGCGCCCGTACATGGGAGGCCTCGAGAAGATTGCCTGAGCGGGTGTCCAAATCGTCAGGGCAATTTCCGGTGCCGCAGCAAACCTGTCAGACATTTCCGGGTTGCGCTGTCCAATGTGATGACATCGATCGGGCGGTTGTTGCGCCGGCGTAACCAAGCTGATCAAATATAAGTCGATGTTCCGCTGGTGGAATTGCCGCGCATGCATGATTTGAACGATCTTTACTACTTCGCGTTGGTGGTCGAGCACTCCGGCTTTGCTGCCGCCGAGCGTGCGATAGGCATTCCAAAGTCCCGTTTGAGCCGTCGTATCAGCCAGTTGGAGACCGATCTGGGCGTCCGCCTGCTGCAGCGCTCGACCCGCCGCTTTGCCGTCACCGATGTCGGTAACGCGGTCTATCGTCATGCGCAATCAATGTTGGCCGAAGCGCAAGCGGCGCGGGAAGTGGTCGACCGCCTGAGCGCGGAGCCGCGCGGCGTGGTTCGGGTCAGCGTACCGGTCGGTGCGGCCCAGCAGCAGATGCCGAAATTACTGCCCGAGTTTCTTGCCCGTTACCCCCAGGTCCGGGTGCAGTTGCTGGTCAGCAATCGGCGCGTGGACGTGATCAACGAGGGGATCGACGTCGCCCTGCGTGTGCGTACCAAGCTCGATGACGACGGCAGTCTGGTGATGCGCAGCTTCGGCCAGATCCAGGAACTGCTGGTCGCCAGTCCCGACTACCTGCGCAAGATGGGCCGACCACAGACGCCCGCGCAATTGGCCGAACACGTCACCATGAGCATGAGCGAGGACGATGCGCGCCAGCGATGGGAGCTGCATGGTCCCGAAGGCGACGTGCAACGCATCGAGATCAAGCCGCGGGTGATGGGGTTCGACCTGCCGATGCTGTTGTCGCTGGCGATCCAGGGCGTTGGCATCACCTTGTTGCCGGAGACGGTCTGTGCCGACGCGGTCCGATCGGGCCAGCTGGAGGTCGTGTTGCCGCAGTGGCGCTTGCCGCAAGGTATTTTCCACGCCGTGTTCGCTTCGCGCCGCGGCATGTTGCCGGCGGTACGGGTGTTCATCGACTTCCTCGCCGAGAAGATCCCCGCGATGGTCGACAGTGCACACCTGGGTTGCGCCGACATCAAGGGCCAGCCCTGCAGCGAAAGCGAACTCAAGGCGTTCCGGCTGTGACGAATCCGCGCCCACTCGTGCGAGAATAGCGCCGCGCCGGATCGCAGCCACGCGATCGCAAACGCGCAACAGCAGCGCGCAACAGCATACGGAGAGATGGCCGAGCGGTTTAAGGCACCGGTCTTGAAAACCGGCGAAGGGTCAAACCTTCCGTGGGTTCGAATCCCACTCTCTCCGCCATCTGCCGCTTCCCCAGGTTGCACCTGAACAGCCCGCCGCGTAGCCTCCGGTTACGGAGTGTTCTGGAGGGAAAGGGATGGCCATTACTGTATTCATCGTCGACGACCATGCATTGGTGCGCACGGGGATGCGCTTGATCCTGTCGACAGAGACGGACATCGAAGTGGTTGGCGACGCCGAGAGCGGTGAGCTGGCCTTGCCGTTGATCCGTAAGCTGAAGCCCGACGTGGTGCTTTGTGACCTTCACCTGCCGGGCGTGAGTGGGCTTGAGGTGACCGAACGCGTGGTCAAGGGGGACCACGGCACCCGGGTCATCATCGTGTCGGTGTTGGAGGATGGGCCGCTGCCGCGCCGATTGCTTGAAGCGGGTGCGTTCGGTTATGTCGGCAAGGGCGGTGATGCAACCGAACTGCTGCGGGCCGTGCGCGAGGTCGCGGCGGGCAGACGCTATCTGGCCAGCAACATCGCGCAGCATCTGGCGTTCTCCGGTCTCGCGGGGAGCGAGACACCCTTTGACGTGCTTTCTCCACGCGAGCTGGAGGTGGCGCTGTTGTTGGTCCAGGGGTTGCGTCAGGAGGAGATTGCGCGGCGCTTGAGCCTCAGCGCGAAAACGGTCAACACCCACAAGACCCGCTTGTTTGACAAGCTGGCGATCACCGACAGCATTGCCCTGGCGCGACTGCTTGGGCAATACGGCGTGGCGGAACCCGCAACCGCCCTGTAACAAAAAGCGGGCCGCTCGATCGAGCGGCCCGCCTGGTTACAACAACCGCTGTAATCCGACGTCAGGCGCTGTGTTCGTCCTCTTTGCGAGGCGCGTCCTGGCGCTCCGGCTTGTCGGACGTCGCATCCGCCACGACCTTTACCGCCGCTTGTGCCGGCGAGGCGGGAGCCACGGCGGGCGTGGCATCGAACAGACCTGCGGTCTGCGGCTGGGTGGTGCCATTGTTGGCGGCGGGTGAGGCCTCCGATGGCGACACCACGACAGCGGGCGCCTGGTGTGATTTGGACGGCGCAATCTCGTCGCTGACCACCTCGCTGACCGGGCTGGCTTCCGGCGACGCCGTTGGCGCATCCACGACCACAGGGTCGGCGACGGGGTCTGGTTCCGGAACCACCGCTGTCTCCACTACCACCACCGGTGCCGGGATGACGGCCTCGGTACTTGGTGCGGGAGCCGGAGTTGGAGTCGGATCCACTACCGCTACAGCGACCGGTGCTGCCGGAGTTTCGCTTGCCTGCGACGGCTGCTCACCCGGGTCGGTGGCCTCGACCTCTACTACCGGGGTTCCGGCGATATAGCCGGATCGCCTCTGACCAGGCGAGTGGGGGCCGGTGGTAGCCGGATCGTAAGCGCTCGTGCTGGCGGGCTCGACGGTGGGCCGATCAGCCACGGCGTCGTCGGTTGCGGCAACCGTCGATTTCGATCGGGCGGGGCGCGGTTGGCGCGGCGTCCGGGGCTTGCGTGGCGGGCGTGCGCTGGCAGCACTGGTGGCGTCTTTCTGCACTGAAGATTCGTCGTCCTTCGAAAGCTCATTGCCTGGCTCGCTGGCAGCGGCTTGGGCTGGCTTGTCTGCCTCGTCTGCCTCGTCGGCCTCGTCCGCTTCGTCGGCTTTATCCGACTTGTCCGCCTTCTCTGGCTTCTCCGCCTTTTCAGTGGAGCTGGAGCTGCCGTCGATTTCATCCTCGAAGTCGAATTCCGGCTGCGACCGGCTGACCACTGCGACGGTGGCTGCTTCCGTGTCGGTGTCTTCATCACCCAGTACGCCAGTGTCCAGCGATTGGTCCTCGGCTGCACCATCGGCTCCGCCGCGACGGCGGCGGCGGCCACCGCGACGGCCACGACGCCGCCGTCCGGTACCTTCGCCGGCAGCATCGTCATTGGTGCCGGAGTGCCCGGAATCGTTATCGGCCTGGACGCTGCCCTTGTCAGGTGCACGGTCTGCGTCGTTGACCTGGTTGGCGGCAGCCTCGTCGCGGTTCGCCGATAGGGCTTCGGCACCCGCCATTCCGACCGCGGCTACAGGCAGTACCGCGCCCGTGTCACTGGTGGGGCTGGTCACATCCGTTGCAACATCGACTGCCTGCGACGAGGGTTTCTCGCCACGCGGGGCGCGGGGCTGCCTGCCTGGCTTTGCAGTGTCGCCTTGTTGGCCGGCTGCGGCGATCTGCTCTTCGGTTTGCGGGCGGGGTTGGCGTTGCCTGGGTGGTTTGGCGTTGCGACCCGGCTGGGTGGAGCCGTTTTGCGCTTGCGATTTCTGCGCGCTGTCGTCCCGTGCCTGGCCATTGCCACGGCGGGAGTCGTCGCGGCGTTGACCGTCGCGGCCCTGCTTGCCACCACGACGCTGCCCGTTGCGCTCGCCGCGCTCGGTGCGGTCACCGCGACTGCGGTTGTCTTGCTGCTTGGCCGCTGGTTTGGCCTGGTCCGTGGCCGGTTGGCTGCCGCGGAAGAAGCGCATGACCCGTTCGACCATTCCTATCGAGTGGGTCGGGGCAACCACGGCGGCGGCCGGCACCGGAGCCGGTGTGACGTCGGCCACGCGTGGTTCGCGTTGCGGAGCCGGCTGGGTCGGCTTGACGTTGGTCACGGCCGGTGCGACCGGGATGTTCAGGTTGGCCTTGGTCAGCGCGTGGGTCGGCAGCTTGCGCGGGGTGCCCCGGTGGTAGCTCGGCCGGCTGCTTTCTTCGCCCAACTCATTCTCGCGCAGGCGGGTGACCTCGTAGTGCGGGGTCAGCAATTGCTCGTCGGCGACGATCACGATCGGCGCGCCATGGCGCTGCTCGATCTCGCTGAGCGCGCGCCGCTTTTCGTTGAGCAGGTAGTTGGCGATCTCCGTCGGTGCCTGGACCAGCACCTGTCCGGTGTTCTCTTTCATCGCGTGCTCTTCGCTCACGCGCAGGATCGACAACGACAGCGACTCAACGCTGCGCATCCGGCCATGACCTTCGCAACGCGGGCAGACCAGTTGGCTGGACTCCCCCAGGCTGGGACGCAGGCGCTGGCGGCTCATCTCCAGCAAGCCGAAGCGGGAGATGCGGCCAACCTGGACGCGTGCGCGGTCCTGCTTGAGGGAGTTTTGCAGACGGTTCTCGACGTCGCGCTGGTGCTTGTTGGACGACATGTCGATGAAGTCGATCACCACCAGTCCACCCAGGTCACGCAAGCGCATCTGGCGGGCGACTTCTTCGGCCGCCTCCAGGTTGGTATTGAGCGCTGTTTCCTCGATGTCGCTGCCGCGGGTCGCACGGGCGGAGTTGACGTCGACGGCGGTCAGGGCTTCGGTCTGGTCGATCACCAGCGCGCCGCCGGACGGCAGTCGCACCTCGCGCTCGTAGGCGTTCTCGATCTGCGACTCGATCTGGAACCGGTTGAACAGCGGGACGTCGTCGGTGTAGTGGCTGAGCTTGCGCAGATTGTGCGGCATCACCCGTTCGACGAACTCAAGTGCCTCGTCATACATCTCCTGCGTATCGACCAGTACCTCGCCGATGTCCGGGCGCATGTAGTCACGCAGGGCACGGATGATCAACCGCGATTCCTGATAGATCAGGAACGGTGCAGGCTTGGTCAAGGCGGCGTCAGCCACCGACTTCCAGACCTGCAGCAGGTAATCCAGGTCCCATTGCAGTTCTTCCGCGTCACGGCCGACGCCAGCGGTGCGGATGATCACGCCCATGTCATCGGGAATGTTCAACGCATCCATGGCGCGCTTCAGTTCGGCGCGATCCTCACCCTCGATCCGCCGCGATACGCCGCCGGCAGTCGGGGAGTTGGGCATCAGCACCATGTAGCGACCGGCCAGTGAGATGAACGTGGTCAGGGCAGCGCCCTTGTTGCCGCGTTCTTCCTTGTCGACCTGGACCACGACCTCCTGGCCTTCGCGCAGCAGTTCCTTGAGGCCGGCCTTGTTCGGGTTGACCCCGGCGGCGAAGTAGTCGCGGGAGATTTCCTTCAGCGGCAGGAAGCCGTGGCGATCACCACCGTACTCCACGAAAGCCGCTTCCAGCGACGGCTCCAAGCGGGTGATCTTGCCCTTGTAGATGTTGGACTTTTTCTGTTCTTTCGACGGTTGCTCGATGTCGATGTCGTACAGGTTCTGGCCATCGACAATCGCGACCCGCAGTTCTTCTGCCTGCGTCGCGTTGATCAGCATGCGTTTCATTGTTGCGTTCCTCGCGCTCAACCGCGCGGAACGCCCTGGCGTTTCGCCTCTGGACACTGCGTCCCGTCGCCGCGGCTTTGAACCCTGCATAACGGCAAGCCGTTGTGCGCGCGCTGACGTGACCTGACAATTTCCAGCGCTTCAACACCACGGCGTGCCGCGGGAGCGCTTGTTTTTGTTGCTTTCAAATTTTTCTGGGCCGGCGGCACGTCAGGCAAATGCCCTGGTGCCACGCGGGTCGTGTTTATCGAGCAGTCCTTGTGACAATAATGATGTGACAAGAACGGACGAGCCGAGGTTCCGCCGGACTGTCGCTGCTAACATGGCCGCCCCAAGGGCAGGGGTTAGACGCAGACCGGAACCGCAGGTCGGACTTTTGGCCCAGGCCCATGCCACCACTTGGATGACAGGGGCAACTCCCTGCGAAATCAAAACCTTATCTCGCGTCGCGAGTGTATCAGATAAGCCATAGCGAATGACCCATTCAGAAAGCACTGAAAACCATGCCGGCGCGCGTACGATCGCAGTGCCCGAAGACCGCGATGGTCAACGCCTGGACAACTTTTTGCTGGGCATCCTGAAAGGCGCCCCCAGGTCGCTGGTTTACAAGTTGGTCCGCTCCGGCCAGGTGCGTGTGAATGGGGGCAGGGCGAAGGCGGAACGCAAGCTGGAAGGCGGCGACAAGATCCGCATCCCTCCGGTTCGCATCAACGAGGTGGGCGAGAAGCCGGCCCCGCCGCAGGGATTCATGAATGCGCTCGATGCGGCCATCGTCTACGAGGACGCCCGGCTGCTGGCGTTGAACAAACCGTCGGGGGTCGCCAGCCACGGTGGCAGCGGGATCAGTTTCGGGGCGATCGAGACCTTGCGGGCCTTGCGGCCCGGCCACACCCTGGAGTTGGTCCACCGGCTTGACCGGGACACCTCCGGAATCCTGGTGATTGCCAAGAAGCGCTCGGCGCTGACCGAGATGCAGGCCTTGATGCGCGAAAGCAGCGGCGGTGCGGGCGGGATCCGCAAGCGCTACCTGGCGTTGTTGAGCGGACGCATGCCGGACGGGGTCATGACCGTGGATGCGCCGCTGCACGTTGGATTGCGCCAGGGCGGAGAGCGCCATGTCCAGGTCAATCGAGCAGGCAAGGCCTCACTGAGCCACTTCCAGGTGCTGGAGCGGCGCGGCGGGCAGTCTTATTGCGAGGTCCGGATCGAGACCGGGCGTACCCACCAGATCCGTGCGCACGCCCGGCACATTGGCCATGCGGTGGCTGGTGATGAGAAGTATGGCGACCCGGTGGTCAACAAGCGTTTGCGCGACCAGGCCGGACTGAAGCGCTTGTTCCTGCATGCGTCCACGCTGGAATTCGCGCTGGACGACGGCAAGACGCCTTATACCCTCAATGCGCCACTGGCACCGGAGCTGATCGAGGTTCTCGACCGACTGACGTGATCTGCGGCCGGCGCCAGTGTGGGTGGATCAGCGTTGTTCATCCAGCTGGAAGCACATCTGCGGCCGCATCGTGGGTGGGGTGAACGTCACCGGCACTCGCAAGTCGGATTCCACCGGTTCACCGCGGCTGGTGGCCGGCTCGAAACGCCAGGTCTTGACCGCCGCGACGGCCGCCTCGTCCAGTGCAGTATGCCCACTGCCGTTCTCGACCCGGACATCACTGATGTGGCCATCGGCGGTGATCTGCATGATCAGGCCAACCTCGCCGCCCACGTCGGCGCACGCCAGCTCTGGCGGATAGGTCGGCGGTGGGGTGTCGACGGCCAGCGGCTGGGTCGGCATGACCTTCGGTATCTGGACGGTGGTGTCGGGGCTGCAAGCGGTCAGCAGGGCCAATGACAAGGTTGCTGCAATGAGCACGGCAATGGAGCGGCGTGGGGTCGTGATTGCAGTCGCCTGGGGTGCGGGGATGGGTGGGATGGGCATCGGTGACATGGACATCTGTGACATGAGCATCACTCCGTGAGTGCCTGCGTTTTGGCCGCGCAGATGAAGTCGTTTTCGCTGAGTCCGCCAACATCGTGGGTCGAGTAACGCACGACGCAGCGGTCGTAATGGACACTCAGGTCCGGGTGGTGGTCCTCGCGATGGGCAATGAAGGCCAAGGCGTTCACGAATGCCATCGTCCGGTAGTAGTCCTTGAACTGGAACGTCTTGCACAGGGCACGGCCATTTTCGGCCAGTTCCCAGCCCGGAACTTCGACCAGCAATTCACGCACACGCACATCGCCGAGCTTGTGTTCACTGCCGCGACGGGGCGCGCAATGGGCGTGGGCGAGGGGGATCATGTCGTTCATCAGGGCTCCTTGGCTCGCTAACGGTTGTATAGCGTATAGACCGTTAGAATAGCGGCATGATCCAGATATCAGAATCCGCACAGACACATTTCCGCAAGTTGATCGAACGAGAGGCCCTGCCTGACCTTGGCGTGCGTCTATCGGCGGTCGATCCTGGCACGCCGCGCGCCGACGTGCGGCTGGAGTTCACCCAGCCGGGCGACCTGCAAGGTGACGAGTGGGCGATCGATTGCCATGGCTTCACGTTGTGGCTGGAGGCGGCCAGCGTGGAGGTCCTGGACGGGGCGGAGATCGACTACGAGAACCAGGCGACGGGCGGCCAGCTGCAGATCCGCGCGCCCAAGATCAAGGGCGTGGCGCCAGGCGAGTCGGCATCACTGGTGGAGCGCGTGCTCTACCTGGTGGAGAACGAGATCAATCCGCAGCTTGCCCAGCACCGGGGCAGTGTTTCCGTGTCGGAGGTAACGGCCGATGGGGTCGTGGTGCTGCGCTTCGGCGGTGGTTGCCACGGATGCGGAATGGCGGACATGACGTTGAAGAACGGCATCGAAAAAACCCTGCTGGAAAAAGTCCCGGGGGTAACCGCGGTGCGCGACGCAACCGACCACGAAACTGGCGCGGCGCCATATATCGCCCGCGAAAGCGGCGCCTGAGCCGGGCGATGCATCGTTGACGGTCCCGGTCGACGCATGGATCCACGCATTGCAGCTTCGCCTGAAGCTGATTGCACCGCATCGGCGCATGCCGCCGGGCGAGTTCCCGCCCGGCTGGCAGCAATGGTTTACATCGATGTCGCCGCGCGCCGGCGCGGTGACCGGCGCCAGCGCCCGGTCGATCGCGGCGGCAATGGCCGAGCGTCCCTTGAAGGCGCCGCCGCGTGCGTCGGCACCACTGAGCCGATGGCAGGCGCTCACGGCGCTGGGCCGTCAGCAATGGGAACCCGCCCAACGTGACGAGCGTGGGCTTCGCTGGTTCGCCGCAGTTGCTTCGGTCGGCTGGCACGTGTTGCTGGCGGCAATACTGGTCTGGCTGATCTACCAGCAATACATCAATCGGTCCCATCCTCCACCCAAGGGCGAAGAGATGGTGGTGCAGATCGAGTACGTCGGTGAGGGAACTCCCGACCAGGTGGGGGGTGGGCCGGCCACGGAACCCGGGGAGCAGGAGAGCACCCCCGCGCCGCCGACGCCGACGGCGGTTGAGGATGCCTCGGATACTCCTTCGCCGACTAGCTCTGCGCCACCGCCGGTAGCAGTCGAGCAGCCGACCCCCGAGCCGCCTGCGGTCACCCCGGCTCCGCCGTCGCCGCCTGAGGAGCCAGAAACTGCTGAAACGGCGGCAGCACAGGCCAGTCAGCCGCTATCGGTCAGCGCGCCGGTGGCCAATGTAGACGATGACTTTGTGTTGCCGCCGACCGCCGAGCGCCTGGATGCACCGGCCTTGACGGCGCCCGAACTGCAAATGTCGGTACCCACCATCGAGGTGGCGGATGTGCCGGCCGCGCCGCGCCCGGTCGTGTCGATCATTGAAGCATCGCCGGCGGCCCCGCCGGTTCTGGAGCAGCGTCCTGCTGAAGTGGTCGTGCGCGAGATCCCCATGCCGCTGCCAAGCATGCCGCTGCCAAGCATCCCGCCGCCCCGGTTGTCACCGTCAACCGTGGTGCGACCCACGCTGGCCGCCCCGCCAAGCGAACTCCACGCCCCTGCATTGCAGGCACGGGAGATTCCTGCCGTCACGACGGCCCCTGCCGTGTCACCCAAGCCATCGACTACTGCAATGCCGACCGTCAGCCAGTCTGCTGAGCCGGCTGAGCCGGCGGCACAACAACTCTCGCGGGCGATCAAGCCCCCTGGTGCCGCCGATCAACCCGGCGTCAGCTCCAATGCGGGTCCAAAGCAGACGCCCACCGCCGGCGGCTGGCCCGATCCGAAGCGTGGCGACGACTGGGGTGCGGACACGCAGGAGCGCCCGGGCCAGCAACTGGGCCAAGCGGACGGTTTGTACAAGAGTGATGGCAGCGCGAAGCTGGCGGAGACGCCTGGTTCGGCATCACCGGGCAAGCCGCCGGGCACGATCACCGATGAGATCGTCAACCTCGACCGCAACGGTACCTGGCTCAAGCGTGCGCCAACCGATTACGAGCCAACCGCCTTTGATCAGTACTGGCGCCCGACCGAAACGCTGCTGGAAGAGTGGGTCCGCAAGAGCGTTAGCACGATCCGCATCCCGATCCCCGGTACCAGCAAACACATCGTCTGCCACACGGTGCTGTTGGCGCTTGGCGGAGCATGTGGCATCAGCGATCCCAATCTCGCCGACCAGCCAGCGACGGCGCGGCCATCACCGGATATCCCATTCAAGCCGGAGCTGCAGGAAGATAATGGCAGCGTGCCGGCGGGCGACTGACGGCTTGGCAGCAATAAAAAAGCCCGCGTCAAGCGGGCCTTTTTACTGGTGACGGTTCCTGGTGGGAAGCAGCAGCTTGGCTACTTGTCGTGGGATCCAGCCAGGTTGACCAATTTGCTGTCCCGCGATCCAAAATAAGCGCTCAAATTGGCGATCTGCTGGTCGGTCAGGTCCTGCGCCTGGGACGACATCAATACATGTTCGCGGCTGCCGTCGCGATAACCTTGCAGCGCGTGGGCAATGTAGTCGGCGTATTGCCCACCAATGACCGGATACGTCGGGTCGATCGGTGCGGAGCCTTCCGCTCCGTGGCAATCGATGCACGATTGGCCGGTTGCCGCGCCCTTGGCATTGGCCTGTTGCTCGCCGGCGGCGATGCTGCCGGCAGGCAAGCCGGCCGAGGAGGAGCTCAGTGCGGCGTGTTCGCCATCGGCGGGAGCATCTGATGAGCATGCCGACAGGGCCAGCATCGTGGCGAGCAGAACAGGAGCGATGGCGAAATTGCCGCGGATCGTCATTGGCATCTGTTCTCTCACTTCAAGTTGGAAAGGAATGCGGTGATATCGGCAATGTCCTGGTCCGAGAAACCCCGGGCCTGGGCCTGCATCGTGGGATGGCTGCGCGTGCCGTCCCGATAGGCGTGCAATGCATTGCTCAGGTAGGCCGCGGGCTGGCCGCCGAGCTTTGGCACGTGGTAATTCGGATAGGCGTTCTTGTAGCCATCGATCCCGTGACAACCTTGGCAGGTGTAGGTCAACAGGAAGCCACGCTCGGCAGCGCTGGACGAGTCGTTGGTCCCGGCAGTGGCGGGATCCTGGGCCATCGCCGGGGCGGCGAGGAGGGTGAGCGCCAGGCAGGCGGCAATAGTCAGCGGTCGCATCATGGTGTAGTCCGCAATCTCTTTGGCTGGATAGGTGTTTAGCGGGGCAGGTGGACTTACGCGTATCCACGGTGCTCGCGCATAATCTACAAAGTATAGCTCGCGTTCATCGTTCCATGAAGGCATGCCCATTGGCAACCGGGTTCCTTCGCTGCCGGGTATCACCGGACATGTCGGCGTGACCTTCGGGGGATAGGATCCGGTCAGCTATACTGATATACATAGCTACAACACCGGCATGCGGTCGAAGCGGCACATGCACACACACATTCCTCGGGGTCACTTGATGCGCCAGCCTATTTTTTCACCCACCGGTAGCGGCCTGCGCGTCGTTGCGTTGGCACTGCCCTGTTTGTTGCTGCTGGCGGCCTGTTCCGGTGGCAAGCCAGACCCGGGTGCTGACAAGGCAGGCAGCGAAAAAACTGTCGAAGCGGTGCCGGTGGAGGTCGCTGCTGTCACCCAACGACCGATGGCCGCCAGCTACACGGGGACCGCGCCGTTGGAGGCGCCCACCGAATCCCAGGTCGTTGCAAAGACCTCCGGTGTCGCCCTGGACGTGCTGGTAGCCGAAGGCGAGCACGTCCAGGCAGGCCAGGTCCTGGTGCGGCTCGATTCGGACCGGGCGCGACTGCAGCTGGCACAGGCCGCCGCGCAACTGGGCAAGCTGCAGAACCAGTTCGAAAGGGCGAAGACGCTCGCGGCCGAGCAGTTGATTGCCGCATCCGACTATGACCAGATCCGCTACGACCTGGCCAATGCCAAGGCCGCCAACAAGATGGCCCAGTTGGAGCTGTCGTATGCCAGCGTCAAGGCGCCGATCAGCGGCGTGGTCGCGTTGGTCACGCCCAAGGCAGGCAATTTCGTGCAGATCAATACCCCGATCGTGCGGATCGTCGACACCTCCAGGCTGGAGGCCACCCTGAACGTGCCCGAGCGGGAGCTGTCGGTGCTGAAGCCCGGCCAGGAGGCGCAGTTGCGGGTGGACGCATTGCCGGGCAAGAGCTTCGTCGGCATCGTCGATCGTGTCTCGCCGGTGGTTGATGCCGGCAGCGGCACCTTCCGGGTCATTACCCGGTTTGATGGCGTCGGCATATTGCGGCCGGGCATGTTCGGTCGTATCAGTATCGATTACGACCAACGTGCCAACGCCTTGGTGGTGCCCCGTGTCGCATTGCTGGAAGACCAGGGCGATTCGGCGGTGTTCCTGCTGAAGGACGGCAAGGTGGCACGCACGCCGGTGCAACTGGGTTACATGGACGGTAGCTGGGCCGAAATCCGTGGCGGGCTGAGCCTGGGCGATCGGGTGGTGGTTGCCGGCAAGAGTGCGTTGCGTGACGGCAGCGCCGTGGCGGTGGTTGACGCGCCCGCCGATGAGCCAGCGCGGGTTGCCGACAGCGCGCCGACCAAACAGCCGCCGGCTCCTGCGCCGACGGCGGCGACCGACCAGTAGGCCGGGCCGAACGTGAGCGATATCAACGATCCTTCCCGCCCGATGCCCGACCCGCATCGTTCCGCCGGTTTCAGCCTGGTCGAGTTTTCCACTCGTCGCCGGGTCACCGTGGCGATGGTCACCATCACCTTCCTGTTGTTCGGGTTGATCGCGCTGGGCAACCTGAAGGTCAACCTGCTGCCCGACCTGAGCTATCCGACCCTGACCGTGCGCACCGAATACGTCGGTGCGGCGCCCACCGAGATCGAGACCCTCATCACCGAGCCGGTGGAGGAGGCGGTCGGCGTCGTCAAGGGTCTGCGCAAGCTCAAGTCGGTCTCGCGTACCGGCCAGAGCGATGTGGTGCTGGAGTTTGCCTGGGGCACCGACATGGACCAGGCCGGACTGGAAGTACGCGACAAGATGGAGGCCTTGCAGCTGCCACTGGAGGCCAAGCCGCCAATACTGCTGCGCTTCAATCCCTCTACGGAGCCGGTTCTCCGGCTGGCGCTGTCCACCACGGCCGACGACGACAGCCTTCGCCACCTGTCGGTGCTGCGTCGCTATGCCGAAGAAGACCTGAAGAAGAAACTCGAGCCGGTGGTGGGCGTTGCCGCGGTCAAGGTCGGCGGCGGCCTGGAGGATGAGATCCATGTGCTGATCGACCAGCAGAAGCTGGCCCAGCTGAACCTGCCCATCGATACGGTGATCCAGCGGCTGGCTCAGGAGAACATCAATATCTCCGGCGGCCGGCTGGAGCAGGGTAGCCAGCGTTACCTGGTACGTACCGTCAACCAGTTCGCCAGCGTCGAGGAAATCGGCAACATGCTGGTGACCACCAGCAGCGGTGGCGACAACGCGGCGCAGGACGCGGCCGCACAGATGGCGCGGGTCGCAGCGGCGTCAGGATCCGCCGATGCGATGGCGGCGGCGGCTTCCGTGCAGAGTGCGTCGTCTGGCAGCTCCGGCGCGATTGCCGGGGGCAAGGCGGTCCGGCTCAAGGACATTGCCGAGGTCACCCAGGGCCACAAGGAGCGCGAGTCGATCATCCGCGTGGATGGCAAGGAAGCCGTCGAGCTGGCGATCTACAAGGAAGGCGATGCCAATACGGTGGCCACCGCCGATGCCGTGCACCAGCAACTGGTACTGATCCAGGAACAGATCCCGCCCGATATCGGTCTGACCATTATCGAGGACCAATCGACGTTCATCCGCCACGCCATCAGTGACGTCAAGAAGGATGCGGTGATCGGCGGCTTGCTGGCGATCCTGATCATCTTCCTGTTCCTGCGCGATGGCTGGAGCACGTTCGTCATCGGGCTGTCGTTGCCGGTGTCGATCATCACCACCTTCTTCTTCATGGGGCGACTGGACCTGAGCCTCAACGTGATGTCGCTGGGCGGGCTGGCGCTGGCGACCGGTCTGGTGGTGGATGACTCGATCGTGGTGCTGGAATCGATCGCCAAGGCGCGCGAACGCGGGCTGGGCATCCTGGAGGCGGCGATCAAGGGCACCGGTGAGGTCAGCATGGCGGTGGTCGCGTCCACCTTGACCACGATTGCGGTATTCCTGCCGCTGGTGTTCGTGGAGGGTATCGCCGGCCAGCTGTTCCGCGACCAGGCGTTGACCGTGACCATTGCGATTGCGATCTCGCTGGCGGTGTCCATGACCCTGATCCCGATGCTCAGTGCGCTCAAGGGGCGACCGCCGCTGGCGTTCCCGGAAGAGGCGGCGCATCCGCAATGGAAGCCGGAGTCCCGGTTGGCGAAACCCCTGGCCATGGCCGAGCGTGGCGTCGGCGCCGGTGTACGCGGCGGCTTCTTCGGACTGGCGTGGGTGGCGGTGCGCTTGTGGCGTGGGCTCTCGGCCGTGGTCGGCCCGGTGATGCGCAAGGCCAGCGACCTGGCGATGAAGCCCTACGACCGTGCCGAGCGCGGTTACCTGAGGTTGCTGCCTGCGGCATTGGCGAGGCCGCTGGTGGTGCTGGGAGCGGCGGCGATGGTGTTCGTGCTGTCGTTGCTGCTGGTGCCGCTGCTGGGCGCGGACCTGATCCCGCAACTGGCCCAGGACCGCTTCGAGATGACCGTCAAGCTGCCGCCGGGCACACCATTGCGCGAGACCGATGCGCTGGTGAGCGAGCTGCAGGAAAAAAATGCCGACGCGCCGGGGATCCGAACCATGTATGCGGTCAGTGGCAGCGGCACGCGGCTGGACGCGAGTCCGGCGGAGAGTGGGGAGAACATCGGCAAGCTGAGCATCGTGATGAGCGATGGCGGCAGCGAGGAAATCGAGACGGCGACCACCGAACAACTGCGCAAGACGATGCAGTCACACCCCAGCGCGACGGCGGATTTCAGCCGGCCACAGCTGTTCAGTTTCTCGATGCCGCTGGAGATCGAACTGCGTGGCGGCGACCTGGATTCCATAAAGAGCGCCGGCCAGGAAATGGCGGCGATGCTGCGGGCCAGTCCGCATTACGCCGACGTCAGCTCCACGGTCGAGCAGGGTTTTCCGGAGATCCAGATCCACTTCGACCAGGAGCGCGCTGCCGCCTTCGGGCTGACCACGCGGCAGATCGCCGATGCTGTGGTCGCGAAGGTGCGCGGTGAAGTCGCCACCCGTTACAGCTTCCGCGACCGCAAGATCGACGTGCTGGTACGCGTGGAGGAGACCGATCGTGGCTCGGTGGAGGACATTCGCCGGCTGATCGTCAACCCGGGCGGTGCTGCGCCGGTACGGCTGGCGTCGGTCGCCGATGTGGTGGCGACCACCGGTCCCAGCGAGATCCATCGTGCCGACCAGGTGCGGGTCGCGATCGTGTCGGCCAACCTGCGCGACATCGACCTGGGTAGCGCCGTGACCGAGGTGCAGCAGATGGTCGATCAGAACCCGCTGGGCGCCGGGGTTCAGATGCATATCGGCGGCCAGGGCGAAGAGCTGTCCAGCTCGATTCGTTCGTTGAGCCTGGCGTTCGGGCTGGCGATCTTCCTGGTGTACCTGGTGATGGCATCGCAGTTTGAATCGTTGCTGCACCCGTTCGTGATCCTGTTCACCATTCCGTTGGCGATGGTGGGCGCGATCCTGGCGCTGTTCCTGACCCGCTCACCGGTGTCGATCGTGGTCTTCATCGGATTGATCCTGATGGTGGGGCTGGTGACCAAGAACGCGATCATCCTGATCGACAAGGTCAACCAGTTGCGCGAAGCGGGCGTGGCCAAACACGAGGCATTGGTGGAGGGCGCGCGCTCCCGGTTGCGGCCCATCGTGATGACCACGATGTGCACGCTGTTCGGCTTCCTGCCGCTGGCGCTGGCGTTTGGCGAAGGCGCCGAGGTGCGCTCACCGATGGCCATCACCGTCATTGGCGGCTTGCTGGTGTCCACGCTGTTGACGCTGGTGGTGATTCCGGTGGTGTACGACCTGTTGGATCGGCGTCCGGACCAGTATTACCGCACTCGCGCGCACCGCACTGAGCCCCACCCGGAGTCGCTGGGGTGAACATCTCCGAGATGAGTCTCAGGCGCCCGGTCACCACGATGATGCTGTTCGTGTCGATGGTGGTGATTGGCCTGATCGCTGCGGTGCGGTTGCCCCTGGAAGCGCTGCCGGCGATCTCGTTCCCGGCCGTGTTCGTCAACTTGCCGTATCCGGGTTCGACGCCCGAAGAGGTGGAACGCACGGTGCTGCGCCCGGCCGAGGAAGCGTTGTCCACGATGAGTGGGCTGGAAAGCCTGCGTGGCACGGCGACCTCGGATGGTGCAAGGCTGCAGGTGATGTACTCGGACTGGGACACCGATGTGCAGATTGCCGCGTCGGAGGCGCGCGAGCGACTGGATGCCATCCGCGACGATTTGCCCGACGATCTGCAACGCTATTTCGTCGGCAACTGGTCCAGCAGTGATGATCCGATACTGGAGATCCACCTGGCCGGCGACACCGACCTGAGCCAGGCGTATGACCTGATCGAGCGCGAGTTCCAGCGTCCGCTGGAGCGTGTGGACGGGATCGCCAAGGTCGAGATCGGCGGCGCGCCGGCCAACGAGATCGAGATTGCCATCGACCCCGACCGGTTGACGGCCCACGGACTCAGCCTCAACGAGCTGACCCCGCGCCTGCAATCGTTGAACTTCTCCATGGCGGCGGGCGAGATCGAGGTGGAAGGGCGCCGCCTGCGGGTGCAGCCGGTCGGTGAGCTGACCGACCTGGACGAGTTCCGCCAGTTGGTCATCAACGACGCCGGCGTGCGGCTGGGTGATATCGCCGAAATCCGCATCAAGCCCGAGCGCGTCACCGGCGCGCGCCAGCTCGACGGGCGCCCTTCGGTGACCCTGGACATCTTCAAGGAGCGTGAGGCCAACCTGGTGGATGTTTCCCGGCGCGCGCTGGAGGAACTGGAACGGATCCGCCAGCAGCCGGCATTGAGCGGTATCGAGATCAAGGTCGACGACAACCAGGGCAAGGAGGTCACCAGTTCGCTGCTGGAGCTGGCTGAAGCCGGTGGTATCGGCTTGCTGCTGTCGATCGCGGTGCTGTACTTCTTCCTGCGCCACTGGCCGTCGACATTGATGGTGACCCTGGCGATCCCGATCTGCTTCGTGATGACACTGGGCTTCATGTATTTCGCCGGCGTCACCCTCAATGTGTTGTCGCTGATGGGCTTGCTGCTGGCGGTCGGAATGCTGGTGGACAATGCGGTAGTGGTGGTGGAAAGCATCTACCAGGAGCGGGAGAAACTCCCCGGACAGCCGGTTCAGGCCTCGATCGTCGGTACCCGCAACGTCGCCATCGCATTGTCGGCGGGCACGTTGTGCCATTGCATCGTGTTCGTCCCCAACCTGTTTGGCGAGACCAATGACATCAGCATTTTCATGTCGCAGATTGCGATCACCATATCGGTGTCGCTGCTGGCGTCGTGGCTGGTGGCCGTCAGCCTGATCCCGATGCTGTCGGCGCGGATGAAGACGCCGCCGGCAGTAAGCAACGAAGGCGGAATCATCCATCGGCTGCAGAAGCGCTATGCACGTTTGCTGCGGTGGACCCTGGACCATCGCGGCTGGAGCGTGTTCGGGATCGTGTTGATCATTGCCGTCAGCATCGTGCCGATGACCCAGACCAAGATCGAGATGTTCGGTAGTGATGACGGCAAGGAGGTCGAGATCTTCTACAAGTGGCAAGGCAGCTACACCAAGGAGCAGATGGGCGAAGAAGTCCGACGTGTCGAGCAGTACCTGAACGAGAACCGTGAGCGCTTCCATATCGTCCAGGTGTATTCGCAGTATCGGGAGCAGGGCTGGGCCGAGACCGAGGTGTCGTTCGACGACTCGGTCGAGGATCCATCCAAGCTGGGCGAGATCATCAGCAAGGAGTTGCCAAAGTCGGCGCGCGCGAAACTGGGTGTCGGCCGCAGCCGCGGTGACGGCGGGGGCGCGGGCAATATCGAAGTGCATTTGGTGGGCGACTCGACCAAGATACTGGAGAACCTGGCCGAGGATGTCGTGCCGATCCTCGCCCGTAATCCGGAGCTGCGCGACGTGCGCATTGACAGCGGTGACCAGAACAACGAGTTGACGGTGCGCGTTGACCGCGAACGTGCCGCGGCATTTGGTTTCAGCACCCAGGACGTTTCCCGCTTCGTATCATTGGCATTGCGCGGCGCACAGCTGCGCGACTTCAAGCGTGACCAGACCGAGATCCCGGTATGGGTGCGCTTCCAGGGCGCCGACAACTACGGAATGGAGGACATCGCGGCGTTCACCGTGCGCGCCCCCGATGGTCGTACCGTGCCGCTGATGGCGATGGTTGATGTCAACGTGCAGGAGGCGGCGACCGATATCCGCAGGACCAACCGGCAGACCCGGTTGACCATCCAGGCCAACCTGGCCAACGACGCCACCGTGCCGCGCGCCCGTGAGGTGATGGAGCAGACCCTTGACGGCGTTGCGTTCCCGCCTGGTTATGGCTACAGCTTCGAGGGCAGTGCTTTCCAGCGCGACTCCAAGGCCCAGAACCAGATGATGTTCAACCTGGTCATCGCGCTGGTGATGATCTACGTGGTGATGGCGGCGGTGTTCGAGTCGCTGTTGTTTCCCACCGCCATATTGAGCTGTGTGCTGTTCTCGGTATTCGGCGTGTTCTGGCTGTTCTGGATCACCGGCACCACGTTCTCGGTGATGGCGTTCATCGGCATCCTGGTGTTGATGGGGGTGGTGGTGAACAACGGGATCGTGATGATCGAGCACATCAACAACCTGCGCCGCCGCGGCCTGTGTCGCACCGATGCCCTGGTCGAAGGCAGCCGCGAGCGCTTGCGGCCGATCCTGATGACGATGGGCACGGCGATCCTGGCGATGGTGCCGATTGCGCTGAGCGAGACCCAGGTGTTGGGCGGGTTGACCTACTTCCCGATGGCGCGCGCGGTTGCCGGCGGTCTGGCGTTCTCGACCGTGGTCAGCCTGCTGTTCCTGCCCACCATCTATGCGCTGCTGGATGACCTGCGTAACGGGTCGGTAAGGATCGTACGCAAGGCAAGGGGAGCAACGCCGGCGCCGCTGACGGGTGGGCTCAACGAAGCCTGACGGGTTTCGGCAACGTTGCCGGTCCGTCTGGCCGGCAAGTTGTATCCCGGTCGCCACGACACGGGCGCGACCCGAACGGGATGTGACGGCGCCGTATCAGAACACGGTGCTGAGTATTTTCAGTCCGCCGACCCATACGCCAATCGCCGTGCCCATGCTGGTCAGGAAGAAGTTCAGCAGTATCCGTGCGACCCGGTTGCGCCACCAGCCACGCATGGTCTGCACGTCCGTACGCAAGGCCATGAAGTCGGCGTAAGTCGGCTTGCGCAGCGTGGCCTCGGCCAACGCACTGAGCATTCCCGACCCCAGTGCAGGGTGCAATGGCGTAATCGGGGAGACCAGGAAGGCGACCAGGATGCTCAACGGGTGCCCGCCGGCGATCGCGCAACCGGCCGCGCCCAGCAAGCCGGTCGCCAGCACCCATTGCAGCAGCAACTCCGAGCCGACATCCAGGCCGCCTTGCGAGAAGCCCCAGGCGAAGCCGCCGATCACGATGGCACTCACCACGATACTGACCCACGGGATTCCGCTCTTCTTCGGCAGCGACTCCAGCTCCTCGCGGATCGCGGTCGGTGCGGAGGTCTCCTCGCGCAGATGCCGGGCCAGCCCTTGCAGGTGACCGGCGCCGACCACCGCCAGCACCTCGCGTGAGCCGTCGTTGTTGGTGTCCTGGCGGATCTCGCGCAAGCGAGCCGCCATATACCGATCGCGTTCGGCAATCACCGTCTCGTAGACGGCCGGGCTTTCGCTGGCGAACTCGTTGAAGCTCGCCTCCAGCATGTCGCCCTGCTTGAGTTTTTCGATCTCCTCGCTGCCGACCTCGTCATCGGCAATCAGACTGACCAGCAACCCGCCGCCCAGCTTCGCGCGTCCCCAGAACCCGAGCCGGGACGAGGCGCGTTTGAAGGTCAGGCCGACGTCGCGATCAATCAGGTGCACGGGCAATTCGCGTGCCCGGGCTTCCAGAACCGCGCGCTTGAGTTCGGCGCCGGGTTCCACGCCCAGTTGCTCGGCGAGTCTGCGTTGGTAGGCGGACAGGGCAAGGTTGGCGGCAAACATCGCGGTCTTGCCGGAACGGATCACCTGGACCAGGTCAAGCTTGGCCATCGAGTCCGCATCAGTGAGGGCATTGAGGCGGGGTGCGTCCAGCTCTACCGCGACCGCATCGTAGTTGCCGCTGGCGATCGCGGCGGCAACCGCTTCAACGCTGGCCCGTGATACGTGGGCGGTGCCCAGCAGGGTGTAGCGCACGCCGTCGCGCTCGACGACTTCATGTGGCTGCCCACGCAGGAAGTCCGGGGTAATGTCGTCCACGGTGGTATCAGTCATCAAGCGGCAACCAGTTGGAGCAAGGGGGAATGTGACGGTGGCACTGTGCCGGGTTGGACGCGCTGCGCCGGCGAAGGTTCAATCCCGGTAGCGCTTGAGCAAGTCGCCATAGGCGTCGATGCGGCGATCACGCAGGAACGGCCAGATCCGCCGGACGTCCTCGCTGCGTTGCATGTCGACTTCGGCCATGAGGATTTCCGGCTCACTGCCAGCCTCGGCGAGGAACTCTCCCTGTGGCCCCAGCACGTGGCTGTTGCCCCAGAAGTCCACTCCTGACGTCCCCAGGGGCGAGGGCTCGTGGCCGACACGGTTGCAGCTCAGCACCGGCAGGCCGTTGGCTACCGCATGACCGCGGTGACTGATGATCCAGGCATCGCGCTGGCGGTTCTTTTCGGCCTGGTCGTCTTCGGGGTCAAAGCCGATCGCAGTGGGATACAGCAGCAGCTCGGCGCCAGCCAATGCCATCAACCGGGCTGCTTCCGGGTACCACTGATCCCAGCACACCAGCACGCCGAGGCGACCCACCGAGGTGTCGATCGGCTCGAAACCCAGGTCGCCCGGGGTGAAGTAGAACTTCTCGTAGAACCCCGGGTCATCCGGAATGTGCATCTTGCGGTACTTGCCGGCAATGCTGCCGTCGGATTCAAGCACCACGGCGGTGTTGTGGTAAAGCCCCGCCGCGCGACGCTCGAACAATGAGCTGACCAGCACCACGCCATGCTGCCGTGCCAGTTTTCCGAGACGCTCGGTGCTGGGGCCGGGGATCGGCTCGGCAAGGTCGAACTCGTCGACCGACTCGTGCTGGCAGAAATAGGGGCCGTTGTGGATCTCCTGCAACAGGACCAGCTTTGCACCCTGCCTGGCCGCCTCAGCCACGCGCTGTTCAATCAACCCCAGGTTGGCGTCGGCGTTGCCGGCTCCCTGGTCGATGATGGCGCGCTCCTGGATCAGCGCGACGGGAAGGGTCTTGTTGCTCATGATGATTCCATTGGCTGGGATCGCTGCCGGACGGCAGGCGGAACCAGCCCCGCCGGCAGCTGCATGGTGATGCAGTGCAAGCTGCCGTTCTGCCAGATCAGCGAGCGACACGGGACCTGTACGATTTCACGGCCCGGGAATGCCTTCGACAATACTGCCGCGGCGGCCGTATCGGCGATGTCATCGTAGGCGGGCATCAGCACTGCGCCGTTGATTACCAGGAAGTTGGCGTAACTGGCGGCCAGGCGACGTCCGCCGTCGACCACGGGCCTGGGCCATGGCAGCGGAAAAAGCCGGTAAGGCTGGCCGCTGCGAGTGCGCAAGGCCGACAGCTCGGCGCCCATCGCCTGCAGTTCGGCGAAATGGGAGTCATCCGGGTCGTCGCAGGCCTGGTAAACGATGGCATCGGTCGCGGCGAAGCGGGCGAGGGTGTCGATGTGGGCGTCGGTGTCGTCACCCTCCAGATAGCCGTGATCCAGCCACAACACCCGGTCCTGCTGCAACCAGCCAGCCAGTTGTTGCTCCAGCGCCGTTCTGGACGCATCCGGGTGGCGCTCGCTCAAGCATCTCCACGTGGTGAGGAGCGTGCCGGCACCATCGGTTTCAATGGCGCCACCTTCAAGTGCAAAATCAATGGCTTGCCGGGAACTGTCAATGAAGATTCCGAGATCACTCAGGGCTTCCACCAAGCGGTCATCGCGGCTGGCCTGGAATTTTCCGCCCCAACCGGTGAAGCGGAAATCCAGCAGCCGGTAGCCGTCGGTTGTCACCAGGGTGATGGGGCCGGAATCGCGTAGCCAAGTGTCGTCATAGGCAATCTCGATGAACGTGACTTGCTCCATCTCGACCCGTGCCGAAGCCAGGCGGGCGCGTGCATAGGCCTCGACGTCTTCATCGGCGACGCAGACAAGCACCGCCTGGAAGCGGGTGATTGCCGCGACCAGGGCGATATACGTCTCTTCGACGTCGCCCAGATGCTCGGCCCAGTCAGTGCCTGCGTGCGGCCAGGCGATCAGGATCGCCGATTGGGGTTCCCACTCGGCCGGAAAGCGCAATAAATCAGTCATCGATCAGGTCGGTTCATAGTGAGCGGTCACAAGATCGCCGGTTTCGGGCCGATCTCGCTGGTGTCGGCCTGGTTGGCAACCACGTCGATCACGCGGTTGTTCTCAAAGTAGACGGTAAAGGCGGGGTAGGCCCAGCGGTTGATGGTCGGCCATTGCTGCTTTTGCCCGCCACGTGGGTCCAGCCGTTGCGCGGGCGCTCCGAAGCGGGCTTCGACCTGTCCCATGCTTTGACCACGGGCCGGCACGGTCGCCGGGTTTTGCTGCTGGACGCGCTCGATCAGCAAAGTTTCTGCCGAAGCGGTGCTGCCCAGGGTCAATAATGCGAGCAACGAAAGTGCGATAACGCCGGTCTTCATCATCATGTCCCCATTCCCCATGCAAGAAGGCTTGGATTGTAAGCGCAAGGCCGCCGCAACTGGCAGCGCACGTCACGGATCGACGACGCCGGCTTCAAGGCGCCGGCTTCAACACGCCGGTTCCAGCACGCCGGTTCCAGCATGGGAAGGCCAGATGCGAGAAAGCCGCCCGGAGGCGGCTTTCTCGACCAAGCGCAGACGCGCCCGCAGAATCAGCGCTGACGCGCCTTGAAACGCGGATTCGACTTGCAGATCACGAAGACCTTGCCACGACGGCGAACGACTTTGCAGTCGCGGTGACGGGTCTTCGCCGACTTCAGGGAGTTCACGATCTTCATGACAAACCTCAGGCAACGGATGGATAAACGAGTAAGCCGGCGATTCTAGCGGGTCTTTGCGTGGCAGATCAAGGGGGTAGGGCGCTTTTATCCAGCAGGTGCCGGACAACGCTTGCATCCACGCATAATAGGGCATGACCAAAACACCCTTCATCGCAAATGACCCCGCCGCATCGCCGGTGCTGACCATCGACGGCCCCTCCGGATCGGGCAAGGGCACCATCAGTCGCCTGGTCGCGCGCCGGCTGGGCTGGCACTACCTCGACTCCGGCGCGCTGTATCGCGCCATCGGCGTTGCCGCCGGCTGGGGCGACATCGACCTGGCGGATCCTTCCGCGCTGGTGCGCTGCACCTTTGACACCGAAATCGGCTTTCGCGAGGTCGGTGAGGAGTTGCAGGTATGGGTGAACGGTACCGACGCCACCCACGAGCTGCGCACCGAAACCGCGGGGGCCGCCGCGTCCGCGATTGCCGCCATTCCCGAGGTGCGTGCGTCGTTGAAGGATCGCCAGCGCGCGTTCCGGCAGCCCCCGGGACTGGTCGCAGACGGCCGCGACATGGGCACCGTCATCTTCCCCGACGCCGCCCACAAGGTGTTCCTTACTGCCAGTGCCGAGGAGAGGGCGGGCCGGCGCTATAAGCAGTTGAATGACAAGGGGGTTTCCGTTACCTTAAGCGGTCTGCTACGGGAGATTTTGGCCCGTGACGCCCGTGACGCGAGTCGTGCGGTGGCGCCGCTGCGACCGGCCGATGACGCCGTGACCGTCGACACCACCGGAATCGGCATCGATGAGGTCGTCGAGCATGTCCTGAGCCTGATGACCGCGTAGCAGGGATCATCGCTTCAAATTTACCTGTTCCAGATTTATCTGTTCCAGATTTACTCGTTCCAACTCTACCCGTCGCAATCCCGCGGCGGATCAACCAACCGACACATGGTGCAGCTGCATCGCACCACATCAACGGGTGGGTCGACCACGTGCTGCTTGCGTTTGCCTCTGCGGGAAACGATGCCAGCCGGTGCGGCCCGTGTGTTCAATCGGATATTTTCCAATGACCGAATCATTTGCAGAACTGTTCGAACAAAGCGAGCAATTCCTCGCGAAGCTGAAGCCTGGCTCCATCGTGGTGGGCACCGTCGTCGAAGTTCGTACCGACGTGGTAGTCATCAATGCCGGCCTGAAGTCCGAAGGCATCGTGCCGATCGAACAGTTCCGTAACGACGACGGCGAGATCGACGTCGCCGTGGGCGACCAGGTGAAAGTCGCCCTGGATGCCATCGAGAATGGCTTTGGCGAGACCGTGCTGTCGCGCGAGAAAGCCAAGCGCGCGATGGTGTGGGACGAGCTTGAGGAAGCGCTCGAGAAGAACGAGACCATCACCGGCCGCATCAGCGGCAAGGTCAAGGGTGGTTTCACCGTCGACATCAAGGATGTCCGCGGCTTCCTGCCGGGTTCGCTGGTCGACGTGCGCCCGGTGCGCGACTCGACCTACCTGGAAGGCAAGGAACTCGAGTTCAAGCTGATCAAGCTGGACCGCAAGCGCAACAACATCGTCGTCTCCCGCCGTGCGGTGGTCGAGAGCGAGCACTCGGAAGAGCGCGAGCAGTTGATGGAGAAGCTGGTCGAGGGCGCGATCCTGAAGGGTGTGGTCAAGAACCTCACCGACTACGGCGCGTTTGTGGACCTGGGCGGCATCGACGGCCTGCTGCACATCACCGACATGGCCTGGAAGCGCGTGCGCCATCCGTCCGAAGTGGTGGAAGTGGGCGCCGAGCTGGACGTGCGCGTGCTCAAGTACGACAAGGAGCGCAACCGCGTCAGCCTCGGCCTCAAGCAGCTGGGCGAGGATCCGTGGGACAACATCGCGCGCCGCTACCCGGCCGACACCCGCGTGTTCGGCAAGGTCTCCAACGTCACCGATTACGGCGCGTTCGTCGAGATCGAGCCGGGTGTGGAAGGCCTGGTCCACGTGTCCGAGATGGACTGGACCAACAAGAACGTCAACCCGTCCAAGATCGTGCAGGTCGGTGACGACGTGCAGGTCATGGTGCTGGACGTGGACGAGGAGCGTCGCCGCATCTCGCTGGGCATGAAGCAGGTCTCGTCCAACCCGTGGGAGACCTTCGCGGTCCTGCACAAGAAGGGCGACAAGGTCGAAGGCCAGATCAAGTCGATCACCGACTTCGGCATCTTCATCGGCCTGGACGGCGGTATCGATGGGCTGGTGCACCTGTCCGACATCAGCTGGAGCTCCACCGGCGAGGATCTCGCCCGCGAGTTCAAGAAGGGCGACACCCTGGAAGCCGTCGTACTTGCAGTCGACCCGGAGCGCGAGCGCATCAGCCTCGGCGTCAAGCAGATGGAGCAGGATCCGTTCGGCCAGTACATGGCGTCGAACACCCGCGGTTCCATCGTTACCGGCACGGTCAAGGAAGTCGACGCCAAGGGTGCGACGATCGAACTGGCCGACGGCATCGAAGGCTACGTGGCGGCGCGCGACATCTCCAAGGATCGCGTCGAGGATGCCAGCAAGGTGCTCAAGGTTGGCGACGAGGTGGAGGCACGCTTCATTGGTATGGACCGCAAGGGCCGGACCATGCAGCTGTCGATCAAGGCGAAGGACGAGGCGGAGATGCAGGAAGCCGTGTCCGACTACAACCGTGCCAGTGCCGATGCGGCGAGTGGTACCACCAAGTTGGGTGCGCTGCTGCGCGAGCAGCTCAACAGCAATAAATCCGAGTGATTTCGGTTGCGCTGCCTGATTCAGGCAGCGCATGGGTCCTCGCCAGTGCTATCGCTGGTGTTGGCCACAAGGACGGCCCGGCCTTGGCCGGGCCGTCCTTCGTTTGGGGTGCCGTCGATGATGGCGTCACCGCCTTCGAGCTGATTTCCGCGCGTCTGGTAACGTTCCTTCAAGAGCACCCGCATTGCCCATGACCAAGTCAGAGCTAATCGAGATCCTGGCCCAGCGCCAACGCCACCTGAAGGGTGAAGACGTGGATTTGGCGGTGAAGGCACTGCTGGAAATGATGGGGGGCTCGCTGGCCGATGGTGAGCGCATCGAGGTACGTGGTTTCGGAAGTTTCTCTTTGCACTACCGCGCGCCACGCATGGGCCGGAACCCCAAGACCGGTGAATCGGTCGCGCTGTCGGGCAAGCATGTGCCGCACTTCAAGCCCGGCAAGGACCTGCGCGAACGCGTTTGCGATGCCACGCCGCTGGAAGAGGCCGACTAGGGCGGGCGGTACTTTTGTACACGCGCTTGCGTACACGTGGGGGCTGTTCAGCTAAGCTGTACGCCTAGCAGGAACCGACCGGAGGCTGTCATGCGTTTGATCCGATTGCTCATTGCAATTGCGTGCCTGGTACTGGGCGCCATCGTGGGAGCGCTCAATTTGCAGCCGGTAAGCATCGACGTGGGTTTCAGCCACATACCTGCCAACCTTGGCATCGCGCTGATCGTGGCGCTGTTGCTCGGGGTGGTGATCGGTGGGCTTGCCCTGAGCGCCAGCGTGATATTGCCGTTGCGCCGTCGCCTCGCACTCGCTGAGCGCAGCCGCGACGTGACGAAGTCACTGGATGGCGGGACCTGACCGGTGGAGTTCATCAACGAGTGGTTCTGGTTTTTCCTGTTGCTGCCGATTGCGGCGGTAAGCGGTTGGGTGGTCGGTCGCCGCGGCGGCGAGCGCCATAGCAGCACCCAGGTCAGTCGGCTTTCGACAACGTATTTTCGCGGACTCAACTATTTGTTGAATGAGCAGCCCGACAAGGCGATCGAGCTGTTCCTGCATATCGCGGAGCTGGACAAGGAAACTTTTGAGACCCAGGTCGCCCTGGGCCACCTGTTCCGTCGTCGCGGCGAGGTTGACCGTGCGATTCGCCTGCACCAGGCACTGGTGCAGCGTCCGGGCCTGAGTGACCAGCAAAAGGTCCAGGCCCTGCTCGCGTTGGGCGAGGACTATATGCGTTCGGGCCTGCTGGACCGGGCCGAGACCGTTTTCAGTGACCTGGTGGACCTCGACATGCGGGCGCCGCTGGCGCTGCGTCACCTCATCAACATCTATCAATCCGAGCGCGATTGGGACAAGGCGATCGAAAACGCACAGCGTTACGAGTCAGCCACTGGCGAATCAATGGGCAAGTTGATTACCCAGTTCGAATGCGAGCTGGCCGACCGACATCGTGCCGCCGGCGACGTCCAGGCCGCTCGCGCCGCCGTTGCCCGTGCCTACCAAGCCGATGCGAACTCGGTACGTGCGGGCATGCTCGAGGGTCGGCTGGAGGTTGACGCCGGCAACGATGCCGGTGCCATCCGCGCGTTCGAGCGAGTCGCGCGAACCGACCCGGACTACCTGCCAGAGGTCATGCCGGCGTTGCTGTCGTGTTACGAAAGAGTGGACGATGGCCCGGGTGCCCGTGCGTTCATGGCCGAGATGTGCGAGCACTATCGCGGCATCGCACCGGTACTGGCGCTGACGCGGATGGTCGAGAGTCAGGATGGGGTGGCGGCCGCGCGCGCCTACCTGGCCGAAGAGCTGAAAGATCGCCCTTCGGTCCGCGGCGAAGCGGCGTTGATGGAGCTGAGCATTGCCGAAGGTGCGGATCCATTGGCAACCTTGCACGACCTCAAACACATCACCGACCAGCTGCTCGTACGCAACCCCAGCTACCGATGCAATCGTTGTGGCTTTGGCGCGCGCAGCCACCATTGGCAGTGCCCGAGCTGCAAGGAATGGGGCACGGTCAAGCCATTGTTGAACTACGCTGTGGTCTGACACCGTGCTGGCCTGGTTGTTCCTCCACGCCTCGGTCGCCGCCGTTGGCACCTGGTTGGCGCGCCGTTATGCGCTCCAGCGTGATCTTGTCGATCATCCTGGCGAGCGGCGCAGCCATCATGTTGCCACCCCACGAGGCGGCGGTATCGCGATCGTGGCTGCGTTGCTGGTGGCGTCGGCAGCACTGGCATTTCGTGACCCGGCCTACCGGACCCTGCTGGCGGCTTTCGCCAGCGGCCTGGTACTGGTGGCCGGTGTGGGCCTGGTGGATGATCACCGGCCGCTCTCGCCCTGGTTGCGACTTGCCGTACATGGGTTGGCCGCGGTGTTGTTCGCTATTGCTGTCCAGCTGACATCCGGCAACCCCTGGGCTGGTGTGGCGGCGTTGGTGCTGGTGATGGTCCTGACCAATGTCTGGAACTTCATGGATGGGATCAACGGTCTGGCGGCCAGCCAGGCGGTGTTGCTCGCCGTCGTGGTGGCGTTGCTGCTCGGTGGCGTGTGGGGCTTGTTGGCCGCGGCGCTCGCCGCCGCGTGCCTCGGGTTCGTGCCGTATAATTTTCCCCGCGCCCGGATATTCCTGGGCGACGTGGGCAGCGGCGCCATCGGTTTCTCGATTGCCGCACTGGTCGCGGTCGGCGTCGCACGGATCGGTACGCATGCCGGTTGGCTGCTGCTGCCGTTGTCGGCATTCCTGGTCGACGCTGGCCTTACCCTGCTGCGTCGCGTGCTTCGCGGCGAACGCTGGTGGGTCCCCCATACCCAGCACGCGTACCAGGTATGGGCGCGCCGGGATGGTCATGTGATGGTCACATTGGCCTATGCAGGCTGGACAATAATTGCCGGCATCGCGGTGGTCGTCATGTTTGGAACCAGCACAATGGTCCTGCTTTGCAGCTGCGCAGCGTGGTATACGTCTGCCGCTTTTGCATGGTGGGTATTGCAACGTATTGAATCGGCAGCTCCCATGTCGACCCAGAAGGATCGCGAATGAGCGCATGGAAGGATCGTTGGTCGTCGTCGGCACCGCGGATAGCGGTGGTATTGCACGATCTCGCGATGGTCTGGGTGGTATGGCAGGGCTTGCACCGGATGCGTTATGGGGTGATGTTGAACCCACCCGAAATGACGTGGTGGTCGACTGAAATCGCATTGGTACTGGCTGCCCAGGGCCTGGTGTTCTGGCAGATAGGTCTTTATCGCGGTCTGTGGAGATTCGCGAGCGTTCCCGACCTGTGGAATATCTTCAAGGCGTGTGCACTTGGGCTGTTCGCAATCGTACTGGGGCTGTTTCTTTACAATCGGCTGAACCTGGTTTCGCGCACCGTCCTGGTGCTGTATCCATTGGTCCTGATGGGCATGCTCGGTGCGCCGCGACTGTTGTATCGCGCATGGAAAGACAGCCGGATGGACCGGGGCCATGGTGCTTCGATACGGATCCTCATTCTTGGCGCTGGTGGTTCCGGTGAGGCATTGGTCCGCGACCTGCGGCGCGTCGGCACGTATCAGCCCGTAGGTTTCCTGGACGATGCCTCTCGCCTGCGTGGCTCCAAGGTGCAAGGCGTGCCGGTGTTGGGCCGGGTCGCGGATGTAGCCGAGATCGCACGCGAGACCGCTGCACGCTTGCTGGTGATCGCGATGCCGTCGGCCGATGCGAAAGCCATGCAGACAGTGGTGGCGTCTTGTGAGCGCTCGGGGTTGCCGTTCCGGATGGTGCCGCGCTTGCTCGACACCCTTGAGGGTCGTTCGCTGCCGGGTGAACTGAAGGAAGTGGCCATCGAGGATCTGCTGGGTCGCCAACCGGTGCTCCCCGACTGGAAGGCCATCCGCAGTTGGTTGGGCGCTCGCTCGGTGCTGGTCACCGGCGCCGGCGGCTCGGTTGGTTCGGAGCTGTGCAAACAGTGCGCCCGCCACGGTGCGCGCCGCATAGCTCTGGTGGAACAGGACGAGCTGGCGCTGATCACCGTGTTGGCCAACCTGCGCCGGGATTTTCCCGACCTGGAGTACATCCCGGTACTCGGTGATTGTGGTGATCCGGCCGTCATTGATTACGCACTGCAGGCTGCAGAACCGGAAGCCGTGTTCCATGCGGCCGCCTACAAGCACGTGCCGCTGCTGGAAACGCAGTTGCGCGAAGCCGTCCGTAACAACGTGCTCGCTACCGAGACGGTGGCCAGAGCCTGCCGTCGGGAGGAGGTCGGGACTTTCGTGTTGATCTCCACCGACAAGGCGGTCGATCCCGGCAACATCCTTGGTGCAACCAAACGGCTTGGGGAGATGGTCTGCCAGTCGTTGGTCGACCATCGCAGCACCCGCTTCGTGACGGTGCGCTTCGGCAACGTGCTCGACTCCGCTGGCAGCGTGGTGCCGTTGTTCCGCGAGCAGATCCGCCGTGGTGGGCCGGTGACCGTTACCGATCCCGAGGTAACCCGCTACTTCATGACCATCCCCGAGGCCTGCCAGCTGATCCTGCAAGCCTCGGCAATCGGCACCCATGAGGCAATCTATACGCTCGACATGGGTGAGCCTATACCGATCCGCTTGTTGGCCGAGCAGATGATCCGGCTTGCCGGCAAGCAGCCCGGGCGGGACGTGTCCATCGTCTATACCGGCTTGCGCCCGGGCGAGAAGCTGCACGAAGTGCTGTTCCACGCAGATGAATGCTACCGCGCCACCGCGCATCCGAAGATCCTGCAGGCGGAGCCACGTGCGGTTGTTGCCACCGACATCCATGCCGCGCTGAGGCAGTTGCGCGACGCGTGCGGAAGCTACGATCTGGAACGTCTGGATACACTGGTGCACTCGACCGTCCCGGAATTCCAATCCATCGGCATGCATCCACAAGCCACGGTCGAGCCCTCCACCGTAGTGGCGTTCCCCTCGCGCACGGCAAGGAAAGTCTGATGTCGCAACGTATCCGCAAGGCAGTATTCCCGGTTGCGGGGCTCGGAACCCGGTTCCTGCCCGCCACCAAGACCGTCCCAAAAGAGATGTTGCCGATCATCGACCGGCCACTGATCCAATACGCGGTAGACGAGGCGATCGAGGCGGGATGCGATACGCTGGTATTCGTCACCAATCGCTACAAGCACGCGGTCGCCGATTACTTCGACAAGGCTTACGAGCTTGAGGAAAAGCTTGAGCGTGCCGGCAAGCTGGAGCAGTTGGAGCTGGTCCGCAACCCGTTGCCCAAGGGAGTGCGGGCGGTGTTCGTCACCCAGACCGAGGCGCGCGGGCTGGGCCATGCGGTGCTTTGCGCCAAGCCCGTGATTGGTGACGAGCCCTTTGCGGTGCTGCTGCCCGATGACCTGATCTGGAACCGCGGTCCGGGCGCACTCAAGCAGATGGCTGATGCCGCCGAGGCCACCGGCGCCAACATGATCGCGGTGCAGGACGTGGAGCGCGAAAAGACCGCCAGCTATGGCATCGTGGCGACGGAGGATTTTTCCGACCGTCAGGGACGCATCCGCGCGATCATCGAAAAGCCCAAGCCGGCTGATGCGCCCAGTACGCTGGCGGTGGTCGGTCGCTACGTCCTGAGCCCGCGCATCTTCGAGTTCCTGGAAACCACCTCGCCGGGGTCGGGCGGTGAAATCCAGCTGACCGACGCGATCGCGCGGTTGCTGGTCGAGGAGGCCGTCAACGCCTACCGCTTCCAGGGCACACGCTTTGATTGCGGCACCCATATCGGCCTGATCGGGGCGACGATCCGTTACGCGCTTGATCACGAGAAGCTGAGCCTCGCCGCCCAGGCACTGATGAGCGATGCGCTGAAGGAAATGGGTGTCACCGAGCTGGAGTAATCATCGTTTGACTTTTCACGCGCCGGTCGGCTGACTGGCGCGATGGCCCTTTCCTACTACCAAGCCACGCTTCCGGCGCTGGCCCCCCGTTATCCGGCGTTGCAGAGCACACGCGATGCGCGCGCATGCGTGATCGGCGGTGGATTCGCCGGACTCAATACCGCGCTCGGCCTGGTCGAGCGTGGCGTTGGCGATGTCGTGCTGCTCGAAGCCGACCAGATCGGCTTCGGGGCTTCGGGCCGCAACGGCGGCTTTGTCTTCGGGGGGTTCTCGCTGGGTGAGGCATCCTTGCTGGCGCGGGTGGGGGCACGGCGGGCGCAGGCGATGTACGGCGGCACGATGCAGGCGGTGGAGTTGATTCGCCAGCGCATTCATCGCCACCGGATTGATTGCGATGTGGTCGAGGCCGGGGTGATCTGGGCCAACTGGTTCCGCGATCCCTCGGTGCTCCGGGCACGACAGCAACTGCTGGCCGAGCACTATGGCGTTGACTGGCAGTGGTTGCCGAAATCCGAACTGCGCAATCTGGTTCATAGCCGGCGCTATGGCGATGGCCTGTTCGAAGCCAATGCCTTCCACTTCCACCCGCTCAAATACGCGCTGGCTCTGGCCCGGACCGCTGTCGAAGCAGGGCTGGCCGTGCATGAGCGCAGTCCGGCGGTGTCGCTGCAGCGCAAGGGGGCGGGGTGGCGGGTAACCACGCCGGAAGGGCAGGTCGACGCCGAGCAGGTCGTGCTTGCCTGCGGTGGCTACCTGGCCGGTCTGGATCGCAGGGTCGATGCCTCTGTCATGCCGATCGCCACTTACGTGATGACCACCGAGCCGCTGGGATCGCGCATGGACGAGATCATGCAGACCCGCGCGGCGGTCTACGACAGCCGTTTCGCGTTTGATTACTACCGGCCGTTGCCTGACACGCGGCTACTATGGGGCGGGCGGATATCGGTGCGGGACCGTTCGCCGGAGGCGGTGAAGCGGTTGCTGTATCGCGACATGTTGAAGGTCTTTCCGCAGTTGGAAGGCGTGGCGGTCGATCACGCCTGGTCCGGCCTGATGAGTTACGCGCGCCATCAGATGCCGCAGATCGGACTGGCCGACGACGGTCTCTGGCTCGCCCAGGCGTTCGGAGGCCATGGTGTGGCCCCGACCACGTTTGCGGGCGAACTGGTGGCGTCGGCGATTGCGCAGGGAGATGTGCGCTGGCGTGAATTCAACGAGTTCGGTCTGGCTCCGGCATGGAAGCCGGCCGGCCAGGTGGCGGCGCAACTGAGTTACTGGTGGGCCGGCCTGAAGGATGGATGGAAAGCGGCAAAAGAGGGCAGTCGATGAGTGGCGTTGAATCCATAAGCTGGGACGACTTCGAGAAGGTCATGCTGTGTGTTGGCACGGTGAGGCGTGTCGAGCCATTCCCGGAAGCGCGGAGATCTGCCTGGAAGCTCTGGGTCGATTTCGGCGTCCACGGCATCCGCAAGACCAGCGCGCAGGTACGCGAGCTCTATGAACCCGAAGCGCTGCTGGGAAAACAGATCGTCGGAGTGCTCAACTTTCCGCCCAGGCAGATCGGGCCTTTCATGTCGGAGTTCCTGCTGACGGGATTCCCCACGGAGACCGGCGTGGTAATCACCACGGTCGACCGCCCGGTTCCGGACGGCACCCGAATGGCCTGAGCAGCGCACCAAAAAACCAGGACCGCAGTGGCGACCCTGGTTTGTGTTGAGGTATCACGGGCGGGTAGCGGTCTTGCCGGTCCGCGGCAAGCTCAGAGCGACTCGAAAATACCCGCAGCACCCATGCCGGTACCGATGCACATGGTCACCATGCCGTACTTCTGCTGGCGGCGACGCATGCCATGCAGGATCGTCGCGGTGCGTACCGCGCCGGTCGCGCCCAGTGGATGGCCCAGCGCGATGGCGCCGCCCAGTGGATTGACCTTGGCCGGGTCCAGGCCGCAATCACGAATCACGGCCAGCGACTGCGCGGCGAACGCTTCGTTGAGCTCGATCCAGTCCAGTTGGTCCTGGGTCAGGCCGGCTTGCCTGAGCGCCTTGGGGATGGCTGCGATCGGACCGATGCCCATCACTTCGGGACGCACGCCAGCGACGGAGAAACTGACAAAGCGCGCCAGCGGCGTCAATCCGTAGTCCTTGATTGCCTGCGCCGAGGCAAGCAATACCGCGCCGGCACCATCGGACATCTGCGAGCTGTTGCCGGCGGTCACGCTGCCGCCGAACTGGCCGTTGCGGAACACCGGACGCAGTCTGGCCAGTCCTTCGATGGTGGATCCCATGCGCGGACCTTCATCGGTATCGACCAGGACCTTCTTCTCGCGGATGGTGTTGCGCTCCAGGTCGGGCAGGTGGGAAATCACCTCCAGTGGGCTGATCTCGTCGGTGAACTCGCCGGCCTCGATCGCCGCCAGCGCCTTGAGGTGTGACTGGAGGGCGAACGCGTCCTGGTCCTCACGACTGACCTTCCATTCCTCGGCAACCTTCTCCGCGGTGATGCCCATGCCGTAGGCGATGTTGACGTGGTCGTCCTTGAACACGTTCGGTGAGAGCGCCACCTTGTTGCCCATCATCGGCACCATCGTCATCGACTCGGTACCGCCGGCAAGCATCAGGTCGGAGTTGCCCAGGCGGATCTGGTCGGCTGCCAACGCCACCGCCTGCAGGCCCGAGGAGCAGAAGCGGTTGATGGTTTGTGCGGCGATGGTGTCCGGCAACCCGGCCAGCAGTACGCCGATGCGGGCCACGTTCATGCCTTGCTCGCCTTCGGGCATCGCGCAGCCAATGATGGCGTCGTCGATGCGGTTCACGTCGATCCCCGGCGCCTGGGCAATCACCGCCTTGAGTACGTGGGCGAGCATGTCGTCGGGACGGGTGTTGCGGAACGCGCCGCGCGCCTTGGCCACCGGGGTGCGGGTGGCGGCGACGATGTAGGCGTCTTGAACTTGTCTGGTCATTTGGTTTTCAGCCTCTGTTATGGGGCGAAACGGTTTGGCGAAGGTTGTTTTTCAGCCGAGTGAGGGTCAATTACGCAGCGGCTTGCCGGTCTTGAGCATGTGCGCCACGCGCGCCTGGGTCTTGGGCATCTGTGCCAGGGCGACGAAGTGCTCGCGCTCCAGCTTCAGCAACCAGTCCTCATCGACGAGCGAGCCGCGGTCGACCTCGCCGCCGCACAGCACCGTGGCGATGCGGGTGGCGATCTCGTAGTCGTGCTCGGAGATGAAGCGGCCCTCCAGCATGTTCACCAGCAGCATCTTGAAGGTGGCGATGCCGACGTCGCCGGCGACCTGGATCCTGCGCGCCGGCAATGGCGGACGGTAGCCGGACTCGGCCAGGGCACGCGCCTGGGACTTGGCGACATCCAGCAGCTCGAAGGCGTTGAATACGACCACGTCGCTCTTGCGGGCCAGTTGCAGCGATTTGGCCTCCATTGCCGAGGTCGCGACCTTCGCCATCGCGATGGTCTCGAACACGGTCTTCAGCTCGGCGAAGACATCGCCGTTCGGGCCGGCGGCGTCGGACGCGCGGACGGCCAGCTCCTTCAGGCCACCTCCAGCAGGCAGCAAGCCGACGCCGGCCTCAACCAGTCCGACATAGCTTTCCAGCCCGAGCACCGTGCGGGCTGCGTGCATCTGGAACTCGCAGCCGCCACCCAGGGCGAGGCCGCGAACCGCGGCCACCACCGGCACCAGTGAATACTTGATGCGTTGGCTGGTGCGCTGGAAGTTCGCCACCATCGCATCGAAGCCCTTGATGTCGTTGGCCTGCAACAGGCCCAGTGCGCCGGACAGGTCGGCGCCGGCGGAGAAGGGCTCCTTCGCCTGCCAGATCACCAGCCCGGCGAACTCCTTTTCCGCCCGCGAAACCGCTTCCTGCAGGCCATCCAGCACCTGGTCGGATACGGTGTTCATCTTGGTCTTGAAGCTGACCACGGCGATGTCGTCGCCTTCGTCGGCCCACATCCGCAGGCCGTCGTTTTCGAACACCGTGCGGCCCTGCGAGAACTTCTCGCCCAGCAGCGCATCCGGGAAACGCTGCCGCGCGTACACCGGGTTGGACGAGCGCGCCACCATGGTGTCGCGTCCCGGGCTGTAGCTGCCGTCGGTGGAGTGCACGCCGTCGCGGCCGTCGAACGCCCAGTCGGGCAGGGTGGCGTTGCTCATCGCATGACCCGCGACGATGTCCTCGGCAATCCATTCGGCGACCCGCTTCCAGCCCGCGGCCTGCCAGCTCTCGAACGGACCGACCGACCAGCCGTACCCCCAGCGCATGGCGAAGTCGACGTCTCGCGCGGTCTGGGCGATGTCCTTCAGGTGGAAGGCGCTGTAATGGAAGGTGTCGCGGAAGCAGGCCCACAGGAATTGCGCCTGTGGATGCTCGCTGGCGCGCAGGGCGGCGAATTTCTTCGCCGGGTCGCGCTCCTTCAGCAGCGCCGCGACTTCCGGATCAAGTTCGGCCGCTGATGGACGGTAGTCCTGGCTCTTCAGGTCCAGCACCAGGATGTCCTTGCCGCGCTTGGTATAGAAGCCGGCGCCGGTCTTCGCCCCCAGCGCGCCTTTATCGACCAGCCCGGCCAGCCACTTGGGCGCCTTGAAGTATTGGTGCCAAGGGTCATCGGGCAGGGTGTCGGCCATGGTCTTGATGACGTGCGCCATGGTATCCAGCCCGACCACGTCCGCAGTCCGGTAGGTCGCCGACTTCGGCCGGCCGATCGCGGGGCCGGTCAGCGCATCGACGGTATCGAAACCGAGCTTGAACTGCCCGGTGTGATGCATCGCGGCCAGCATCGAGAACACACCGATGCGGTTGCCGATGAAATTCGGAGTGTCCTTGGCGATCACCACGCCCTTGCCCAGGGTGGTGGTCAGGAACGTCTCAAGGCCTTCCAGCACGGCGGCATCGGTGCTGCGGGCCGGGATCAGCTCCGCCAGGTGCATGTAGCGCGGCGGATTGAAGAAGTGCACGCCGCAGAAGCGGTGGCGAAGCTCCTCGGGCAGTACTTCGGCCAGCTTGTTGATACCCAGCCCGGAGGTGTTGCTGGCCAGGACGGTGTGGGCCGGTACGTGCGGGGCGATCTTCTTGTACAGATCCTGCTTCCAGTCCATTCGTTCGGCAATCGCCTCGATGATCAGGTCGCAATCCTCCAGCTGCTTCAGACCGGTCTCGTAGTTGGCCGCCACGATCCTGCCGGCGAGCGCCTTGTCGGCCAGTGGAGCGGGGCTGAGCTTGGCCAGGTTGGCGATGGCCTTGGTGACGATCCCGTTGGGGTCGCCTTCCTTGGCCGGCAGGTCGAACAACACCGTATCGACCCCGGCATTGGTCAGGTGCGCGGCGATCTGTGCACCCATGACGCCGGCGCCGAGAACCGCTGCACGACGGACAAGTAGTTTGTTAGACATGGTCTGTAACTCCTTGGAAAATCGTATGTTTATTAGGTTAGTTTTTGAAGCCGGCGGCGGCGAACCGGATCAGTTCGCGGGCAGCCCGCTCGCGGTGGGCCTTTTCCAGTACGCCCGAGGGCCGTTTGATCAAGCCGAAATCGGCCATGGCATAGGTCAATGCGCCCGCCAGGAAATCCAGGCGCCAGTACAGCTCGGCCTTGCTCAGTTCCGGCAGGCACACGGCAATCGCCTTGGCAAAGTCACGCAGGACATGGCCGTAGCGCTCGGACAGGAACTTGCGCAGGCTGTCGTTCTTCTCCGCATAGGCGCGTGCGACCACGCGCACGAACGCCGCGCCGCCATGGCGATCCTGGGCAATGGCCAACGCGGGCTCCACGAAGGCCGCCAGGATTGGCTCCAGCTCCCGCGGTTGCAGCTCGACGGCGGCTTTCAAGGCCGCCAGCCGCTGCGCGCTCATGTCATCCATGCGTCGGCGGAACACCTCATTGACGAGGTTTTCCTTGCTGCCGAAGTGGTAGTTGACCGCGGCCACGTTGACGTCGGCACGGCTGGTGACCTGGCGGAGTGACGTCCCCGAGAAGCCGTGTTGTGCGAACAGCTCCTCGGCGGCTCCGAGGATTCGGTCCTTGGTTGAGAATTGGGTGGTCGGAATCATGCGAAAGCCCTGTCGGATGTAACCGGAAATGCCGTCTAATCAAACGCTTGTTTGATGCTAGGCCTTGCGATATGAATCGTCAACGCCGATAGCGCCAGGATGACGGCCCCAAAGCGCGTTTCCCGTTCGGATTTCCGTTAGAATTACCGCAGTCACACAAGCCAAACCCGCGTCCAGGCGCGGGTTTTTCTGTTACCCTCGGGCGTGGATCTTTCCAACCTTGCATAAGGTCGCCGCCCGCCCAATCGGAGATATCCCATGGCGCTGGAGCGCACTCTTTCCATCATCAAGCCCGACGCCGTTGCCAAGAACGTGATCGGCGAGATCTACGCCCGGTTCGAGAAAGCCGGCCTGAAAATCGTTGCCGCCAAGATGAAGCACCTGTCCAAGGCCGAGGCCGAGGGCTTTTACGCGGTCCACCGTGAGCGCCCGTTCTTTGCCGCGTTGGTGGAGTTCATGATCTCCGGCCCGGTGATGATCCAGGCGCTGGAAGGGGAAGGTGCGGTACTCAAGCATCGTGACCTGATGGGCGCGACCAACCCGAAGGACGCGGCGGCCGGCACCATCCGCGCCGACTTCGCCGACAGCATCGACGCCAACGCGGTGCATGGTTCAGACAGCCTGGAAAATGCGGCGACCGAGATCGCCTACTACTTCCCGGCCACTGACATCCACAGCCGTTGATTCCATTGGCATCGGGTCCACCCTTACGGACCCGATGCCTGCTCTGCCCAACAGAACCACAAGGCCATGACCCCGACCCGCGCAAATAACACCATCGACATCATCCTCGCCGACGCCGGTAACCCGGCAGATGCGACGTCGCCGGTTCCTGCGCCGTTGTCGGCCGGCGCGGCACCGAGGAAGAACATCTTCGACCTCGATCGCGTCGAGCTGGAAGACTTCTTCGAGGGAGTCCTGGGTGAGAAGCGCTATCGCGCGCACCAGGTGATGAAGTGGATCCATCACCGCTACGTCACCGATTTCGACCATATGACCGACCTGGGCAAGGTCCTGCGTGCCAAGTTGCAGGAGCACGCCGAGGTCCGGGCGCCCGAGGTCATCCTGGAGCAGCCGTCGGTTGACGGTACCCACAAGTGGTTGATCGGCATGGACCCGAAGAACGCCATCGAGGCGGTATTCATACCCGACAAGGGTCGCGGCACCCTGTGCGTATCCAGCCAGGTCGGCTGCGCGCTCAACTGCTCGTTCTGCTCCACCGGTACCCAGGGCTTCAATCGCAATCTGACTACCGCCGAGATCATCGGGCAGGTGTGGGTGGTTGCCCGCCACCTGGGCAACCTGCCGCACCTGCGTCGTCGCCTGACCAACGTGGTGATGATGGGGATGGGCGAGCCACTGATGAATTTCGACAACGTCGTGCGCGCCATGAGCATCATGCGCGACGACCTTGGCTATGGGTTGGCCAACAAGCGCGTCACCCTGTCCACCGCCGGCATGGTGCCGATGATCGACAAGCTCGGCGAGGTGAGCGACGTGTCGCTGGCGGTCTCGCTGCACGCGGCCAACGATGAGTTACGCACCCAGTTGGTGCCGCTCAACAAGAAGTACCCGATCGACCAGTTGATGGCGGCGTGCCAGCGCTACGTCATGCGCAAGCCGAAGTCGTCGATCACCTTCGAATACACCTTGATGAAAGGCGTCAACGACCAGCCCGAGCACGCCCGTCAGTTGGCCCGGCTGATGCGCCAGTTCGACAACGCCACCCAGATGAAGGACGCGGCGAAGGTCAACCTGATTCCGTTCAACCCGTTCCCGGGCACGCGCTACGAGCGCTCGACCGAGACCGATATCCGCGCGTTCCAGAAGCTCCTGCAACAAGCCAGGGTGCTGACCACGGTGCGTCGGACCCGTGGCGAGGACATCGATGCGGCGTGTGGCCAGTTGAAGGGCCAGGTGATGGATCGGACCCGCCGCCAGGCAACGTTCCGCAAGACGCTGGCGGCACAGGGGATTATCGATGTCAGTACGTGAGTGCCGGACCAGGTATCGGACGCGTGGCGTGGTGGTCGTCGCAGCCGTAATGCTGGCGATGATCGCGTTGTCCGGGTGCAGTCGGCTGACTTTCGTCAAGCCTGACGTCAGTCGAGGCGGCCCCAAGTACGTCAAGCCCGAAGTCTCGATGACCCCTGACAGCTATGACAAGGCTAGCGCTGCGGCACGTATCGAGGTGAACAAGGCTCAGCAGGCCTTGCGTGCTGGCGACTATGCCGGTGCAGCCGGGGCCACAAAGGAAGCCCTGCGCCTCGCTCCGGATTCCGCGCCCGCCCACACGCTCGCTGCGCTGATTGCGGAGCACAACGGCGATGACCGCAAGGCCGGGGTGCACTATCAAAAGGCCCTGGAACTGGCGCCGCTCCAAGGCGGCATGCATAACAATTACGGGACATGGCTGTGTAGCAATGGCCGTGCCGAAGAGTCGCTGCAATGGTTCGACCAGGCACTGTCCGATCCCACTTACCCGACTCCTGCGGTGGCGATGGCGAACGCGGGCACCTGCGCCCAGAAGGCTGGTCAAGCCGCGCAGGCCGAACGCTACCTGGAGCGGTCGCTGGAACTGGAGCCTGAGAACCCGGTTGCTCTGGCGGGGATGGCGCAGCATAAATTTCGCACCGGTGATGCGTTTCATGCCCGTGCATTTTCGCAGCGCCGGCTGGCGGCCGCACCGGCGGATGCGGCATCATTGTTGCTAGCGTCACAAATTGAGCACAAACTTGGCGACACAGAAGCCGCTGCAGCGTACGTTCAGCGGCTACGGGGGGAGTTCCCGGGCACGTCGGGATCCGGAACGGGGGTTGACGGAAAGCAATGATGCAGTCCAAACAGGTCGCTTCAAGCGATGTCGAAGGATGTGGCGCACGCCTCAGGCAGGCGCGCGAGGGTGCAGGGTTGACGATTGAAGAAGTGTCGTCGCGACTGAAAATGCCACTCAGGGTAATACGCGCCCTTGAAGCCGACGACTGGAGCCAGGCGGGGGCGCCGGTCTTCGTGCGCGGCCAACTGCGGAGCTACGCAAGATTACTGGGCATCAATCTGGACCTGGACCTGCATCGGGCCGAGATCGACAATAGTGCTCCGCCCGAATTGATCAGCCACACCCACACGCCGCGTTATCGGCGTGTGCTGGATCAGGCAAGCCGACGGGCGGTGTATATCGCACTGACCGCCGTGATTGCATTGCCCGTCTGGTTGACCACGCGTCCGCATTTTTCCGGCACGCCACAAGTCGAGTCGCTGGAGATTCCGGCGGTGACAAAACTTTCTGTGGACCCGATGGATATGGAGCCAATCACTCCATCGGCCCGACGCACTCCCCTAATCGCCTCCATGGGGTCGCTGCATGCACCCGCCACCGTCGACGAGGCGGGGTTGTCGCTGCGTTTCAGTGGGGACAGCTGGGTTCAGGTGTTCGGCCCGGATGGGCAGGTGCTTGAGCAAGGATTGATCGGCGGCAACGAGCGTCGCAGCTATGCGCCTGGCCAGGTGAGCCGCATCGTGCTGGGCAACGTGTCCGCGGTCGAGGTGCGTAACCACGGCGAATTCGTCGATCTGGAGCCGTTCAGCCGCGCGAACGTGGCACGCTTTACGCTATCCTCTGAGGGTTCGCTCGCGCCGGTCATCGACTGACCGGGTCACGCGTTCGATATCTCACGGCCCGTCACCCGGGCTCGTCCGCAAACCGACGGTCCCGGCGTTGTTCGCCGGGGCTGGATAGCATGGCAGTCCTTCGATGGCATTAGACGATCCACTAGACGAACACGAGCAAAGCGAACGCGTGCTGGAATGGCTGCGCACCAACGCCCTGGGACTGGTCGGCGGCCTGGTTTTGGGGCTCGCCGCCATCAGCGGGTGGAAGTGGTGGCAGCAGGACCAGCATAATCAAGCGTTGGGCAAGGCGGACCAGTATCAGGCCGCGGTTACCGCGATCATGGGCGGCGACGACACGTCCGCTGCCAAGGTGGCGGCGCTGGGCGACACCGTTTACGCAAACCTGGCCACGCTGCAGCTGGCGGCATCGCAGGTCGAAGCAGGTCAGGGCGATATCGCGATCGAGACCTTGAGCGGGATCCAGCCGAGTGACCCGGCGGTGGCGAGCATCGTCGACCAGCGGCTTGCGCGATTGCTCGTGGATGCGGGGCGGACTGACGAGGCGCTGGCCTTGCTTGCTGACGCGTCCAGCCCCTCGGCATTGGAAACACGGGGCGATGCCCAGTACGCGCTGGGCCAGACCGACAAGGCCAGTGAGGCATACAGCCAAGCACTGGTCGCGCTGGATGTCGCATCACCACAACGGCAAATACTCGAGCTCAAACTCACCCAGGTCGGGGGTGTGCCAGCGACGCGTGATGCAACCGGTCCCGCTGCCGCCAACCCCACGCCCGCCAATCCCGAGGCGCAGTCTTGATGAAGCAGCTCTCAACAACGCCCGTGCCGAACCAGCGCCCACGCAATCGCATGGCCCGGGCCATGCTGGTACGTGGCAGCGCGGTATTGCTATGCGCGTTCGCGCTCTCGGGCTGCAGCACGATCAAGGGCTGGTTCAGCAGCGACAAGGAAGACGCGCTCAAGCCAGCAGCATTGGTGGAGTTCAGTCCGTCGGCCACGGTGACCAAGCTGTGGTCCGCCAATGCCGGTAAAGGCGAGGGAGTATTGGGCGCGCGTCAGGGCCCTGCCATCGCCGATGGCAAGGTCTATGCGGCGGCGGTCGAGGGCGGTGTGCATGCGTTTGACCTGAAGACCGGCCAGAGCATATGGAATTACCCCAGTGAGCTGGAACTCAGTGGCGGCCCCGGCGTGGGTGACGGCGTGGTTGCCGTCGGCAGTCTGGAGGGTGACGTGATCGCGCTGGATGCGGCGACCGGCGCGGAGAAGTGGCGGGCGAAGGTCGGCAACGAGATCATCGCCGCTCCTGCGGTTGGACTGGGCATGGTGTTCGTGCGCTCCAATGATGGCCGGATCAGTGCTTTCGACATCAGCAACGGCGAACGTCGCTGGTTCTGGAATCATGACGTCCCGATGCTGTCGGTGCGGGGTAACGATGCACCGGTGATTGGTCCGGGTTATGTGTTTATCGGCAACGATGACGGCAGCGTCTCGGCGTTGGCCGCGGACGATGGCGTCGAGTTGTGGCGCGAAGTGGTCGCTCCTCAAGACGGTCGTACCGAACTGGATCGGATGGCGGACATTGATGGTGCTCCGGTGCTGGATAACGCCACCCTGTACGCGAGCAGTTTCAAGAACAAGACGATGGCGATCAACGCGCCCAACGGACAGCCGATGTGGCTCAGCGACCACGGGGGCGCGGGCAAGATTGCGGTCGCCCCACAAGTGCTGGTCATATCCGACAACGGTGATGCGGTGATTGGCCTGTTCAAGCAAAATGGCGCGGCCATGTGGACTCAGGCGGCCCTGGCCCGGCGCAAGTTGACCTCTCCGGCGATCCAGGGCGAATACGCCGTGGTTGGCGATTACGAAGGCTATCTCCACTGGTTGGCGCTTGATGACGGCGCGTTTGTTGCCCGCACCCGGGCCAGTCGCGATCCCTTGCTGGCCACGCCACAGGTAGCCGAGGGGATCCTGATCGTGCAGGACACCGATGGTAAACTGAGTGCGTTCCAGTTGGGGCAGTAGCACTTTTCTTTCTTTTTTTTTTGATCGGACAACCCCAAATGCTCCCGCTAGTCGCCCTCGTGGGTCGTCCCAACGTCGGGAAGTCCACCCTGTTCAATGCGCTCACGCGCACCCGCGACGCGCTTGTCCACGATCAACCCGGAGTCACCCGTGACCGCCACTACGGCGTGTGCCGGCCGGAAGGTCAACGGCACTTCGCGGTGGTTGATACCGGTGGTATCGCCGGCGAAGCCGAGGGTCTGGTCGGCGCGACCACGCGCCAGGCCCGCGCAGCGGCCGTCGAGGCCGATCTGGTTTTATTCATCGTCGACGGCCGCGAAGGCGCATCGACGCTGGACGACGATATCCTCGCCTGGCTGCGCAAGACCGCACGGCCAACTTTCCTGGTGGTCAACAAGACGGACGGGCTGGATACGCAGGCGGCGTTGAACGAGTTCGCCCGCTACGGTTTCAGCGATGTGATTGCCGTGTCCTCCGCGCATCGCCAGGGCATCGACGAGCTGATCGAACAGGTACTGGAACGGGTGCCTGACGAGGGCGAGTCCGCCGAGCTCGACCACGATCCCGCCCGCATCCGGGTCGCCTTCATCGGCCGGCCCAACGTGGGCAAGTCGACCCTGGTCAACCGCCTGCTGGGAGAGGAGCGGATGATCGCCTCCGATATACCCGGCACCACACGTGATTCGGTTGCGATCGACATGGAGCGTGATGGTCGCCTGTACCGGTTGATCGACACCGCCGGCCTGCGCCGCAAGTCACGCGTCGATGCGGCGGTGGAAAAATTCTCGATCATCAAGACCTTGCACGCCATTGAGCAGTGCCAGGTCGCCGTGATCATGCTGGACGCCAACGAAGGGGTCACCGACCAGGACGCCAGCGTGCTCGGATATGCGCTGGACGCCGGCCGCGCGTTGGTGATCGCAGTCAACAAGTGGGACGGGCTGAGCGATTACCGACGCCAGCAGGCCGAGTCGCTGCTGTCGCGCAAGCTGTCGTTTGTCGAATGGGCGGAAGCGGTGCGAATCAGCGCCCAGCACGGTTCTGGTCTGGGCGAGCTGTTCAAGGCTGTCCACCGGGCACACGCGTCGGCGATTCACGAGTTCAGCACCAGCGAAGTCACCCAGGCCATCGAGGCGGCTTATGTGGCCAATCCGCCGCCGGTGGTTCGTGGGCATGTCGCCAAGCTGCGTTATGCACACCCGGCCGCCAATAATCCGCCGACCTTTGTCGTCCACGGCAACCGGTTACGCACCCTGAGTGACAGCTACAAGCGCTACCTGGAAAATTTCTTCCGCAAGCGCTTCAAACTGGTGGGTACCCCGGTGCGGTTCATCTTCAAGGAAGGTGCGAATCCTTTCGAAGGCAAGAAGAACGTGCTTAACGAGAAGCAGATTGCCAAGCGGCGTCGGTTGATCCGGCACGTCAAGCGCGGATAGGACGCTGCAGTAAAGGCGGATAATCGCGCCATGGATATCGAAACCATCACTCCCACCGAAGCCCGGCGTCGGCAGCAGTCCGGTGCCGTGTTGATCGATGTGCGCGAGACGCACGAACGGGCGTTGGGCATGGCCGAAGGTGCACTGGGCATCGCGCGCAGCGAGTTGGAGTCGCTACCCACTGGCAGCATCCCTGACCGGGATACCCCGGTGATGCTGATCTGCGAAGTCGGTGGGCGCTCACTGCAGGTGGCGGCAACGCTGCTGGACGCCGGCTATGCCCAGGTCGCCTCGGTGGAAGGCGGTACCCGACGCTGGCGCGCGGATGGCCTGCCGTTGGTTCAGCCAGCTGGCGATCACGACTTTTACGAGCGGTATTCCCGCCACCTGCTGTTGCCCGAAGTCGGCGAGGTCGGCCAGCGAAAGCTGCAGGCCGCGCGGGTGGCGATTGTCGGTGCGGGTGGGCTGGGTTCGCCGTCCGCGTATTACCTGGCAGCGGCCGGGGTCGGGTCGTTGGTGTTGGCTGATGACGACGTCGTCGACCGCAGCAACCTGCAGCGGCAGATCCTGCACACCGATGCGCGGATCGGCATGGCCAAGGTTGATTCGGCGCAGGTCGCGCTGTCGGCATTGAACCCCAATATCACCATTGACACGTTTGCCGAGCGCATCACCAGCACAAACTTGGAGCGGCTGATCGCCGACGCTGACGTAGTGCTCGATGGTGGCGATAATTTCGCCGTCCGCTATCTGCTCAACGATGCCTGCGTAAAGCTCGGCAAGCCGTTGGTATATGGCGCCGTACATCGTTTCCACGGGCAGATCAGCGTGTTTGACGCCGGCCGCCGGCGTGGCGAGGCGCCATGCTATCGCTGCCTGTTCCCGCAGCCGCCATCACCCGAATCGGCCCCCAATTGCAGCGAAGCCGGAGTGCTGGGGGTGCTGCCGGGCGTGATTGGCATGTTGCAGGCCACCGAGGTGATCAAGCTGCTGCTGGGGATTGGCCAATCACTGTCCGGGCGGTTATTGCAATTTGATGCGTTGGGCATGCAGTTCCGCCAGACCCGGCTGTCGCCAGACCCGGACTGCGTCGTCTGTGCACCAGGGCAGGCGTTTCCCGGGTACATCGATTACGAAGCATTCTGCTCCGCCGGATAGAGCGCAAGATCGGCGATAATACCGACCCCAGCTGCACTCAGGCCGAGATATTTGAAGACTGTCGCAACGCCCCAGACCGCCCGGATCCTTGATGGCAAACGCATTGCCGAGGATCTGCTCGACAGCCTCAAGGTGCGGGTCGATGCCCGCATTGCCGCCGGCAAGACCCCTCCGGGCCTTGCCGTGGTATTGGTGGGCGGCGATCCGGCCTCGGCGGTGTACGTGCGCAACAAGCGCCGCGCGGCCAGCAAGGTGGGCATTCGCGCGATCGATTTCGACTTGCCGCCAGACACCAGCGATGAGGAGCTGCTGGCGCTGATCGACAGGCTCAATGTCGATCCCGAGGTGCACGGCATCCTGGTCCAGCTGCCGCTACCGGATCGTCGCGACCCGTCGGCGCTGATCCATCGCATCTCGCCGGCCAAGGACGTCGATGGCTTCCACCCGGAGAACGTCGGCCACCTGGCGCTGCGCGAGTTCGGGTTGCGTCCCTGTACGCCCCGCGGCATCACCACTTTGCTGGCCTATACCGATCGTCCGGTACGTGGCGCAAGCGCGACCATTGTCGGCGTGTCCAATCATGTCGGCCGGCCGATGTTGCTGGAGTTGCTGATCGCTGGTTGCACCACCACCAGCTGCCACAAGTTCACCCCGCCAGAGGTGCTGGAAACCGCCGTGCGCGGCGCGGACATCCTGGTGGTGGCGGTCGGACGCCCGCAGTTGATCCCCGGCGAATGGATCAAGCCTGGCGCGGTAGTGATCGATGTGGGGATCAACCGGCTTGATGATGGCCGTCTGGTGGGCGACGTGGGCTTTGCGGCAGCTTCCCAGCGCGCCAGCTGGATCACCCCGGTTCCCGGCGGGGTAGGGCCAATGACGGTCGCAACGCTGATGGAGAACACCCTGGAGGCAGCCGAAGCCAGTGACACCGGATCGCGCCAGCCGGCCTGGAACGCAGTACAATGACGGGCTTCACTCCCCCCGGTCCCGCCCATGTTGCGCATCCAGGCTGAAGCACTCACCTACGACGATGTATCCCTCGTTCCGGCGCATTCGATTGTCCTGCCCAAGGACGTATCGCTCTCCACCCGCCTGACTCGCGACCTGAATTTGCGGCTGCCGATCCTGTCGGCGGCAATGGACACCGTCAGCGAGGCGCGCCTGGCGATCGCGTTGGCGCAGCTGGGCGGCATCAGCATCATCCACAAGAGCATGACCGTCGCCCAGCAGGCTGCGCACGTCGCCCAGGTCAAATCCTTCGAGGCCGGCGTGATCAAGTCGCCGTTCACGGTCGGGCCGGAAACCACGATTGCCGACGTGCTCAAGTTGACCCGCGAGCGCAACATCTCCGGCGTGCCGGTGGTGGACGAAGGCCAACTGGTCGGCATCGTCACCAGCCGTGACATGCGCTTCGAGACCAAGCACGACGACCCGGTCCGCCACATCATGACCCGCAAGGATCGGCTGATCACGGTCCACGAGGGTGCCAGCGACGAGGAAGTCGTGGGCCTGTTGCACAAGCACCGGATTGAGAAGGTACTGGTGGTCAACGATGCCTTCCAGCTCAAGGGCCTGATCACGGTCAAGGACATCCAGAAGAAATCCGACAACCCCAACGCGGCCTATGACAGCAGCGAACGCCTGATGGTGGGTGCGGCGGTCGGGGTCGGTGGCGATACCGAGGCGCGCATCGAGGCGCTGGCCGCGGCCGGCGTCGACGTGGTCGTGGTCGATACCGCGCACGGGCATTCGCAGGGTGTGCTGGATCGGGTCAAGTGGGTCAAGAAAAACTTCCCCCAACTGCAGGTCATCGGCGGCAACATCGTGACTGGCGATGCCGCGCTGGCGCTGATGGACCACGGCGCCGATGCCGTCAAGGTCGGCATCGGTCCCGGCTCGATCTGCACTACCCGCATCGTCGCCGGCGTCGGCGTGCCGCAGATCAGCGCGATCGACATGGTGGCCGAAGCACTGCAGGACCGCATTCCATTGATCGCCGATGGCGGCATCCGCTATTCGGGTGATATCGGCAAGGCCATCGCGGCCGGCGCTTCCACCGTGATGGTCGGCAGCCTGTTTGCCGGTACCGAGGAGTCTCCGGGCGAGAGCGAGCTGTTCCAGGGCCGCAGCTACAAGAGCTACCGCGGCATGGGTAGCCTGGCCGCAATGGAGAAAGGCTCCAAGGACCGTTATTTCCAGGACTCGGAGGACGCGGACAAGCTGGTACCCGAGGGCATCGAAGGCCGTGTTCCCTACCGCGGGCCGTTGCGCGGCGTCGTCCATCAGCTGGTTGGGGGACTGCGCGCCACCATGGGGTACGTGGGTTGCGCGACCATCGAGGAGATGCGCAGGACGCCGCAGTTCGTGCGGGTGACCTCCGCCGGCTCGCGTGAGAGTCACGTCCATGACGTGCAGATCACCAAGGAACCGCCGAACTACCGGGCGGTGTGACGCCAACACGGGTAGTGACCTTTTCGAGTAGACGATGACCGATATCCATAGCGACAAGATCCTGATCCTCGATTTCGGCGCGCAATACACGCAGCTGATTGCCCGTCGTATCCGTGAGCTGGGCGTCTATTGCGAGATATGGGCGTGGGACCATGACCCGACCCAGATCGCCAGCTTTGGCGCGAACGGCATCATCCTGTCGGGTGGGCCGGAATCAACCACGACCGAAAACTCGCCGCGCGCACCGCAGGAAGTATTCGACTCCGGCTTGCCGATCCTGGGCATTTGCTATGGCATGCAGACCATGGCCAAGCAGCTCGGCGGGGAAACCGAGGCCGCCGACCAGCGCGAGTATGGCCACGCTGAAGTCGCCCTGGTCTCCCATGACCGCCTGCTGGATGGGCTGAAGGACCATCCGGGTTCTCCGCCGCGGCTCGATGTGTGGATGAGCCACGGCGATCACGTATCCCGGGCCCCGGAAGGATTCGTGGTTACCGCGAAGACCGACCGCATTCCGGTCGCGGCGATGGCGAATGACAGCAAGCGCTGGTACGGCGTGCAATTCCATCCCGAAGTCACCCATACCAAGCAGGGTGGCGCGCTGCTGAAGCAGTTCGTTACTGGAATCTGCGGTTGCCAGGCGTTGTGGACCCCCGCGCTGATCATCCAGGACCAGATTTCCCGCGTGCGCGATACCGTCGGTACCGACGAGGTAATCCTTGGCCTGTCCGGCGGCGTCGACTCATCGGTGGTCGCCGCCTTGTTGCACAAGGCGATCGGCGAACAACTGACCTGCGTTTTCGTCGACACCGGCTTGCTGCGCTACCAGGAAGGCGACCAGGTGATGGCGACGTTCGCCGAGCACCTGGGTGTCAAGGTGATCCGGGTCGATGCGGCCGACCGCTACTTCACGGCGCTCGCGGGCATCACCGATCCGGAAGCCAAGCGCAAGATCATCGGCAACCTGTTCGTGGAGATATTCGACGAGCAGTCGAGCAAACTGAAAAACGCGAAATGGCTCGCCCAGGGCACGATCTACCCCGACGTGATCGAGTCGGCCGGCAGCACGACCGGCAAGGCGCACATGATCAAGAGCCACCACAATGTCGGTGGTTTGCCCGAGTACATGAAGCTGGGGCTGGTGGAACCGTTGCGCGAGTTGTTCAAGGACGAAGTTCGCCGGATGGGTGTCGAGCTCGGTTTGCCGCCGGTGATGGTCAACCGGCACCCGTTCCCCGGGCCCGGGCTTGGCGTGCGGATCCTGGGTGAAGTGAAGCGCGAATACGCCGAACTGCTGGCCCGCGCCGACCACATCTTCATCGACGAGCTGCGCAAGGCCGATTTGTATGACAAGACCAGCCAGGCATTCGCGGTGTTCCTGCCGGTCAAATCGGTCGGCGTGGTGGGCGATGCCCGCGCCTACGAGTGGGTGATAGCGCTGCGCGCGGTGGAGACCGTCGACTTCATGACGGCTCACTGGGCACACTTGCCGTACGATTTTTTGGGAACAGTTTCAAATCGTATTATCAATGAGTTACGGAATGTTTCTCGCGTGGTTTATGACATCAGTGGGAAGCCGCCCGCCACGATCGAGTGGGAATGAGCGACGACGAACGCTGGATGTGTCAGGCGCTCGCGCTGGCCGACCGGGCCGAGCGTGAGGACGACGAAATCCCGGTTGGAGCCGTGTTGGTTTCGGCTGACGGTGTTGTCGTCGGAGAAGGGTGGAACCGCAACATCGTCGAGCGTGATCCGAGCGCGCATGCCGAAATCGTCGCGATGCGGCAGGCAGGTCGGCGCCTGGGTAACCACCGCCTGACCGGGAGCACCCTGTACGTCACCCTGGAACCCTGCGCGATGTGCGCGATGGCGATGGTGCATGCGCGGGTCGCGCGGGTGGTCTACGGTGCCAGCGATCCCAAGACCGGCGCTGCGGGCAGCGTCTTCAACCTGCTTGCCGACCCGCGCCACAACCACCGGGTGGATGTACTCGGCGGCGTGCTGGGTGAAGAGGCTGGCATGCGGCTGACCAGCTATTTCCGGCGCAAGCGGGGCAAGCCCGCCTGAGTGTGTCGAGACGGTGCCTCAGCCCTTGTGCACGACCGGGGCGGGAGCGTCCCGGTCCAGTTCGGCTTTGAGTTCGCGATCAAGCATGCGCAGGCTGATCCTGGCCTCGTGTCCGAGACAAAGCGACGCCGCAAACATCAGCAGGACGCCCAACACCGCGAGCACGGTCGGCAGGAATCCCAGTTGATAGCCGAAGAAAGCATCCGCGGCGATTCCGATACTCGTGCAGACGAATGCGCTCAGCGCGGCATACAACATCCTCAGCGCGGCCAACACCAGATAGGAGCGCTTTCGATGGAAGCCGATGCGGGTCTCCAGCTCGGTCCTGAGCGGGCCTCGCGCCGTCGACCTCAGGTTCTCGATCTCCTTGCGCATCCGGTCGACCACCCGTGCGAGCCGATTGTTGGAGGAAATCAGCAGGGAGCCCGTCGCGGTGAGGAAGAACGCCGGGGTGATCATCGCCGAGATGACGGCGTAATGGTTCGGGTCGGCGATGAGGGGAGGGGTCATGAAGGGCGTCCGTAGCAGGCTGACGGTATGATGCCTGCCACTTCATGATGACACGAGCGCATGACCTCGAACGGCTCCCCGAACGCTGAAAACCTGATCTGGATCGACCTGGAAATGACCGGGTTGGACACCGACAACGACTCCATTCTGGAGATCGCAACCGTGGTGACGGACAAGCAGCTCAACATACTGGCCGAGGGCCCGGAGCTGGCGATCGGACACCCGCTGGCGCAGCTGGAAGCGATGGACGACTGGAACCGCAACCAGCATCGCAAGTCCGGCTTGTGGGATCGGGTGCTGAACCAGGGTGTGTCAATGACCGAGGCCGAACAACGCACGCTCGCCTTCCTGGCCGAGTGGGTGCCGGCGAATGCATCACCGATCTGCGGAAACTCGATCTGCCAGGACCGTCGTTTCCTGCATCGCCTGATGCCACGGGTGGAGCGGCACTTCCATTACCGCAACCTGGATGTCAGCACCCTCAAAGAGCTGGCGCATCGCTGGGCGCCCACGGTGCTGGCCGGGTTGAACAAGCACTCTCGCCATACTGCCCTGAGTGACGTTCATGACTCCATCGCGGAGTTGCAGCACTACCGCGCATTCATGGGTCAGCTGGGCGGTCTGGATTCGCCATCGCGTTGATGGAGATGGACCTCGCGCTGCGGGAATGGCGGGCTGACACCGGCCTTGTCGAAGGCCTTCTTGATCAGCTCCAACAGCTCGCACCTGGTCGCGAAGTTGTCGGCGTTGTTTGTATGGCAGCGCACTCCCAGATCCACGCTGTTCTCGCCCAGGGCGTACACCAGCACGCTGGGCTCGGGATCGGCAAAGACGCGCTGGTCGGCATGCATCAATCGCAGCGCAATATCACGTGCAACATCGATGTCGGCGGTGTAGCCAATGCTGATGACCAACTCGACCCGGCGCATGTTGTCGGGGGTGAAGTTGATGATCGATTCGCTGGTGATCAGGCTGTTGGGCAGGATGATTGTCTGGTTGTCCGCGCCGCGCAGGCGGGTCTGGAAAATGCTGACCGCCTCGACCGTGCCACTTTCATTGTTGATGTTGACCACATGACCTACCCGGAACGGCCTGAGCGTCACCAGCATCACGCCCGAGGCGATGTTCGACAACGAGTCCTTCAGCGCCAGGCCGATCGCCAGACCGGCGGCGCCGAGCACCGCGATCATTGAAGTCATCGGCACGCCGATCACCTGCAACGATGCCAGCGCCAGGACGACCGTCATCAGCACTGAGGCGACCTTGCTCAGGAACATCGCCGCGGTCGGGTCCATCTGGGTGCGACTCATGCCGCGTGTTGTTGCAGCGGTGATCCAGGCAATGAGATAGCGCCCTGCCAGGAACAGCAACAGTGCCAGCCCGATGCGGATGCCGATCCCGACGAATGCCTGGGTCCATTCGCCGGCACGTGCGTGCGCGATCCAGCCGGTGGATACCTGGATTGTGGCGGTCGGGGTCATACACCAGTCTCCTCATGTGCGACGCCCCGCATCAAGCGGGGCGTCCAGTGTCGTCTTGAAGCCTAGCGGCTACGCTGTTAGCGGGCTGTCAGTTTTCAGCCGGCCTTGGCTTTCGCCTTGGCCAGGCGCAGCCAAGTGTCCACGACCGTATCGGGATTCAGTGATACCGAATCGATTCCCTGTTCCATCAACCATTGGGCGAGGTCGGCGTGGTCGCTGGGGCCCTGACCGCAGATGCCAACGTACTTGCCCTTGGCCTTCGCGGTCTGGATCGCCATCGACAACAACTTCTTCACCGCCGGGTCGCGCTCATCGAACAGGTGGGCGATCAGACCCGAGTCGCGATCCAGCCCCAGGGTCAACTGGGTCATGTCGTTGGAGCCGATCGAGAAGCCGTCGAATATCTCCAGGAACTCCTCGGCCATCAGTGCATTGGACGGCAGCTCGCACATCATGATGATCTTGAGTCCGTCCTTGCCCTGTTCCAGCCCATTGGCGCGCAGGACCTCAACCACTTTGCGGCCCTCATCCAGCGTGCGGACGAACGGGATCATCACCCAGCAATTGATCAGCCCCATCTGCTCGCGAACCTTGAGCACCGCTCTGCATTCCAGCGCAAACGCAGCGCTGAAGCTTGGGTCGAGGTAACGGGCAGCGCCGCGGAAGCCGATCATCGGGTTTTCTTCATGCGGCTCGTATCGCGAACCACCAATCAGGTTGGCGTACTCGTTGGACTTGAAGTCCGACAACCGCACGATCACCGGTTTGGGGGCGACGGATGCGGTAATCGTCGCGATGCCCTCGGCCAGCCTGTCGACGTAGAACTCGACCGGGTCACCGTAGCCGGCGATCTTGTCGTCGATCTTGCGCTTGGTCTCCGCATCCTGCTGGTCGTATTCGAGCAAGGCCTGCGGATGGATGCCGATGTGGCTGGCGATGATCATCTCCAGCCGGGCCAGGCCGATGCCCGCGTTGGGCAACATGGCGAAGTCGAATGCACGGTCGGGGTTGCCGACATTCATCATTATTTTCAGCGGCGCTGGCGGCATCTTGTCCAGATCGGCGACATGGCGCTCGAAGGGCAGGGCGCCATCGTAGATGAAGCCGGTATCGCCCTCCGCGCAGCTCACCGTGACCGTCTGGCCGTCCTTGATCGTGTCCAGCGCGTTGCCGGTGCCGACCACGGCGGGGACACCCAACTCGCGGGCGATGATCGCCGCGTGGCAGGTACGGCCGCCACGATTGGTGACGATCGCGGCCGAACGCTTCATCACCGGCTCCCAGTCCGGATCGGTCATGTCGGCGATCAGGACGTCGCCGGGCTGTACGCGGGCCATGTCTTCCATCGAGCGCACCACGCGAGCCACGCCGCTGCCGATCCTCTGGCCGATCGAACGACCTTCACAGATTACGGGTCCGCGCTCGCCAAGCTGGTAACGCTCGATCTGGGTGGCTTTCGCGCGTGATTTCACGGTTTCCGGGCGCGCCTGGACGATGAACAGCTTGCCGCTGACGCCATCCTTTGCCCACTCGATATCCATCGGCCGGCCGTAGTGCTTCTCGATCACCAGTGCCTGTTTGGCCAGCTCGTGCACTTCCTCGTCGCTGATGGAGAAGGTGCCGCGCAACTCCGCGGGAGTGTCCTCGGTACGTACCCGCTCGCCGGGCTCGTCGGAATACACCATGCGCAGCTGCTTGGCACCAATCGAGCGACGCAGGATCGCCTGCTTGCCCTGGGCCAAGGTGGGCTTGTAGACGTAGAACTCGTCGGGATTGACCGCGCCTTGCACGACCATTTCACCCAGCCCGAAGCTGGAGGTGATGAACACCACTTCGCGGAAACCCGACTCGGTGTCCAGGGTGAACAGCACGCCGGACGAGCCGACATCGGCGCGCACCATCAATTGCACGCCGGCGGACAGGAACACGTCCTCGTGCTTGAAGCCGTGATGCACGCGGTAGGCGATCGCGCGATCGTTATAGAGGCTGGCAAAGACTTCCTTCACCTTGACCACCACATCGTCCTCGCCGGTGACGTTGAGGAAGGTCTCCTGCTGCCCGGCAAAACTTGCGTCCGGCAGATCTTCGGCGGTGGCCGAGGAGCGGACCGCGACGGCGACATCGCCGCCACCGTTCTCGGAACACAATTGCCGATAGCCGTGGCGGATGTCGGCATCGAGCGATGGCTGCAGCGGCGCACCGATCACCCAATCGCGGATCTGCTTGCCGGCCTCGCCAAGCGCGCCCACATCCTCGACGTCCAGCGGCGCCAGCCGGTCGAAGATGCGTTGTTCCAGATCGTTGTGGGCGATGAAGTCCTTGAACGCCTCCGACGTGGTCGCAAAGCCACCTGGCACCGATACTCCGAGGTTGGCCAGGTTGCCGATCATCTCGCCCAGCGACGAATTCTTGCCACCCACCCGGGCGAGGTCGTCAAGGCGCAGCGCATGCAACCACAGGATGTTGTCGTTCAAAACGGGGTATCTCCGTAGACTTTGAAGCGCGTAGGGCGCGGCGGAGCCGCTATGATCGCCCTTGCGCCGGATGCACACAAGGTTGATCGGGCCGGCATTTTCGTATGGATGACCAACAACGGCAGGGTGAGTGATGGCAGAGGTACGACCGGTTTTCTATGTTTCCGATGGCACCGGCATCACCGCCGAGACAATCGGCCACAGTTTGCTGACCCAGTTCAACGGGACGCGCTTTGAAGGCGAACGCATTTCCTTCGTGGACTCGGTGGCGCGCGCGGAGGACGCCGTTGAACGTATCCGTGGGGCAGCGGAGCGTTCTGGCACCCGGCCGATCGTCATCAATACCTGCGTGGATGAGACCGTCAGCGCCACCCTGGCCAACAGTGGCGCGCTGATGCTGGATGCATTCGCTCCGTTCATCAAACCACTGGAGCGCGAGTTGGGGCACGCACGCCAGCACCACGTTGGACGTGCCCACGCGATCGTGGATTTCGACAGCTACCACCGCCGCATCAACGCCATGAACTACGCGTTGACCCACGATGACGGCATTGCCATCGACTACAGCGATGCCGACGTGATCCTGGTTGCCGTGTCGCGCGCCGGCAAGACGCCCACCTGTGTCTATCTGGCGATGCAGTACGGCATCCGGGCCGCCAACTATCCGCTGACCGCCGAAGACCTGGATCACGATCGCCTGCCGGCCCAGTTGAAGGCGTCGCGCGCGAAGCTGTTCGGGTTGACCATCGATCCCGTACGGCTGCAGCAGATCCGCCAGGAGCGCCGGCCGGACTCGAATTACGCCAAGCTGGAGACCTGCAAACGCGAGGTGGCCGCCGCCGAGGCCCTGTTCCGCGGGGAGCGCATCCCGACCCAGAGCACGACCAATACCTCCATCGAGGAAATCTCCAGCAAGGTGATGTCGACATTGGGCATTCGGCGGGAGATGTACTGACCTGCCACGTGTAGCATCGGGGCATGGACGCACAGGCAACCCGCACCACCCACATCCCCACGCTCAGCCGCTTTGGCTGGTTGATGGGGCTGTACACCGAAAACCATGTGCGGCTGGGACGCGTCATCGCGCCCGCCGAGCTGGAAGTAGGGCGATACATATCCAGTGTCGGTGACGGCCTGGACCTGCAGGTAGACGTGTTGGAGCAGCACCGTTACACCACCGAGCTGCGCCTGACCTACGGCATGCCGGACCCGGTGACCGGGCAGCCCGACCCGTCGGCTTATCTGCGCCAGTACCATGACGCCCGGCAGCTGGAGGCAACGCATTGCTATATCGGGCGTCGCTGGCAGGATGTCATCGGCATGCATCCGTTGCCCGCCGAATTGATCAGCCACCGGATGCGGATGAATACGTTTTTGGGGAAGTGGCTGCAGTACCTCGCCGAGCGCGGTCATTGCATCGCCACGCTGACGGCAATTACGGCCGGTCGTGAGGGGAATTCACACGAAGTAGCAAACATGGCTTGACGGTTTCAACAGTCGCCTCTAAGCTTATCGACTTTCCAGCCCGTGGGGCCATAGCTCAGCTGGGAGAGCGCCTGCATGGCATGCAGGAGGTCGGCGGTTCGATCCCGCCTGGCTCCACCATTTTCAAGGTTCTTCGTTACTCGACCGAGTGAAAGCGGTCGGCAAAAGTACGAAGCTCCCGCGTGTCCCCATCGTCTAGAGGCCTAGGACACTGCCCTTTCACGGCGGCGACAGGGGTTCGAATCCCCTTGGGGACACCATTTTTTACCCAACGCACAAGGCCACCTTCGGGTGGCCTTGTGCGTTGGCGTGTCGGCAGCGCTGGCGTCCAACGCCAAGATGGACTTTACAACCAGAAACGACCAATTGATGCCGGCCCGCAACGAGAAAACCCCGTAAGGCGTGAGCCTTACGGGGTTGTCGTTTCGCACTTCTGAATTGGTGGAGGTGGGGGGAATTGAACCCCCGTCCGAAGGCACTCCATCCCCGGCCCTACATGCTTAGTGCTCCGTTAAGTCTCATCCCCGGACAGCACGGCGCACAAAGCGCATCCGGGGACCAGCCTGCTTTAGGTTAACCGGGTGCTGGCAGGCAGCCACTCCCGGCGATTCCGTGATGATGACCCTACGTCGCGAGCACGGACACAAGCGATTTCGGGGCTTAGGCCTTAAGCGGCCAGTGCGTAGTTGTCGTCGTTCGCAACTAGAGTTTTGCAGCTGGATTTACGAGGAAAGCTACCCCCTCGGCATGCGCCAAGCGATTTCGCGACCCCCGTCGAAGCCAGTGCACCCCCGGGGACTACAAGATTGCTGACACCGGCAGTATAAGGCGCAAAGGTCGCTGCACAAGGTTTCCTCGTAAATCTGCTCCGCCGCGTTCAGCTGCCTCATCTGCAGCGACGGGCCGACGGCGTCCTTGTATGCTTGACCACAATGGATAATGCGCCCGGTGATAGCCCCAAACGCTCCTTTGCCAGCCGGTTGAGACCGTTACGCGGGCACCTGCTGGCGTTGGTCGTGTTGCTGGCGTCGCTGGTGTCGGTGCTGGTGTTGTGGCGGACCGCCTACGAGCGGGAGTTGCGCACCAGCGAGATCACCTTCAGGGATGAAAGCGACGATATCACCGAGCTGCTGCAGCAACGGATGATCAACTACGAGTTGGTTGCCGGTGGCGGCATTTCGCTGTTTGCGGTCACCCGGCCGACACCGGAGCAGTGGGCCAGCTATGTAGGGGGGCTGGAGTTGTCACGTCGCTTCCCCAGTATCGTCGGACTGGGCTTTGCGGGCTACCTGCGCAAGGCGCGCATGGTTGACCTGCAGCGGGAATGGCAAGAGGCAGGTTGGGGCCAACTGGACGTGCGTCCGCATGGCGACCGGACGAAGTACGGGCCGATCCTGTTTCTGGAGCCGCACACTGCTGCCAACGTGGCGGCCATTGGCTATGACATGTTTTCCGAGCCAACCCGCGGTGCCGCGATGACCGAAGCGATGATGACTGGCCAGTCGGCATTGTCGGGGCCGGTACACCTGATCCAGGACGGGGCGGCGCAGAACGTCGGCCTGTTGCTGTACGTGCCGGTATATCGCGGTGTCCAGCGCCCCGACACGCCGGCTGCGCGACGTGACTCCATGCTCGGCTGGGTATACATCCCCTTCCGGCTGGAGCCGCTGGTGCTGGAGGCGGTCGGCGATCGGCAATCGAGGTTCCAGATACTCGACGTCACCGATGAGAAGGTCGAACTGCTGTATGTCACACCCGGAGAATTATCGGACCAGGCACCCGCGTTCCGATATCACACCACGATTGAGAGCTATGGACGGCAGTGGCGGTTGGAATTCCAGTCCGAACCGCTGGCCCTGGCGGTGCCGCGGCTGCAAGGCTTGCGGAACATGCTGGTCTTTGGCCTGTTCGCTTCCTTGCTCATGTATGGCGTCGCCTGGATGCTGGCGCGGACCGAGTCGAGGGCTCACTCGATTGCGTTGCGGCTGAACGAGGACTTCCGGCGCAGCGAGGAGCGCTTTCGTACCGCGATGGCGTATTCGGCAATCGGCAAGGTCCTGCTGGATAGCCACCACTGCATCGTCGAGGCGAACGCGGCATTTGCCGCGATCGTGGGTCGCAGGTCCGAGGAATTGGTCGGCACGAAGCTGGAGTCCCTGCTGGAAGACGAGGTGGAATCGGGCGATGGCGCCACGCCTCGACATCGTGGGGATGCAAGTGGCGTGCGCCGTGAGACGCGTCTGGTACGTCGCGCAGACGGAGAACCACGCCATATCCACCTGACGCGCGCCCCGATACCGGGCAGCGTCGGCACCGATATCGCCGGCCTGGCCCAGGCCGAGGACGTAACGGAGCGTTTGCGTGCTGAAGCCTCGGTGCGGGCGCTTAACCGGACCCTGGAATCACGCGTCGCCCTGCGCACGCGCGAATTGAGCCAGGTCAACCAGGAGTTGGAGTCGTTCGCCTACAGCGTCTCCCATGACCTGCGCGCACCACTGCGCGCGATTGCCGGTTTCAGCAAGATACTGACCGAGAAATATGGCGACCAGCTGGACGAGACAGGGCAGGGTTACCTGATGCGGACACGCAATGCCGCCGGTCGCATGGGTGAGCTGATCGACGCACTGCTGCGCATGTCGCGACTGAGCCGCAGCGAGCTGACAATTGAACCGGTAGCACTGAGCCAGGTGGCGGCGGAAGTCGTCGATGACCTGCGGGGCGCGGACCCGGAACGCAAGGTCGAGGTTGAAATCACGCCTGGACTTCGCGTCAACGGCGACCCGAGCTTGCTGCGCAACCTGCTGACCAACCTGCTGGCGAACGCATGGAAGTTTACCGGCAACCGGGACCTGGCCCGGATCCAGTTCGGCCGTGAAGGCGATGAGTTCTTTGTCCGCGACAACGGCGTCGGATTCGGCCAGGCCTATGTGCAAAAGCTGTTCCGCCCGTTCCAGCGCTTGCATGCCCAGTCCGCATTCGAAGGCCATGGCATCGGTCTGGCATCGGCGCGACGGATCGTCGAGCGCCACGGCGGCACGATACGTGCCGAGGGTCGCGAAGGGGAGGGCGCGAGCTTCTACTTCACCTTGCCCGGCGCCACTGCGGAATAGCCCCGTTACTGCCTGCTGATGCCGTGCAGACGCCCTGGCCGGGGGATCGTCAAGCGTTCTTGTTGTGTGAGCGCATGGTGCGTTGTTTCTCACGCTGCCAATCACGGTCCTTGTTGGTCTGGCGCTTGTCGTGATCCTGCTTGCCCTTGGCCAGCGCGAGCTCGATCTTGACCTTGTTGCCCTTCCAGTACATCGAGGTGGGCACCACCGTGTACCCGTCGCGTTCGACCCGACCGATCAGGTTGTCGATCTCGCGCCGGTGCAACAGCAGCTTGCGGGTACGCAAGGCCTCGGCGACGACGTGGCTTGAGGTGGAGATCACCGGAGTCATCTGTGCGCCGAACAGGAACATCTCCCCACTGCGGATCACCGCGTAGCTCTCGCCGATGTTGGCGCGCCCGGCACGGATCGATTTCAGCTCCCAGCCCTGCAGTGCCAAGCCCGCTTCGAAACGCTCTTCAAGGTGGTAGTCATAGCGGGCACGCTTGTTCAGCGCGATGGTGCCCCCGCCTGCCTTTCCTTTATCCTTGCCAGCCTTGTTGTCTTTATTTTTTGTCATTGCGCCTATTGTGTCCGATCCGGGGCGCTGCGGGCGACATCGGTGACAGTCGCATGCCATGACCACTATCCAGCGCTCCGCCCTCGTCGATCACTCCTGCACCCGCATGTTCGCGCTGGTCAGTGACGTGGCCGCCTATCCGCGCCGGTTCGACTGGTGCAAGGACGCCCGGGTGCTGGAATCGTCCGATACCCACATGGTCGCGCGCCTGGACCTTGGCCTGGGCGGGCTGAGCACCTGGTTCACCACCCGCAACACCTATTCGGCACCACACCATATCGACATGATCCTGGTGGACGGGCCGTTCCGAAAGCTGTCCGGTCGCTGGGAGTTCCACGCCCTTGACGAGTCGGCCTGCAGGATCGGGCTGACCTTGAGCTTCGAGCCGACGGTGCGTTTGCTGGGTCCGGCAATGGCGCTGGGCTTCCAGAAACTCGCCGACCGCATGGTCGATGATTTCGTCCGTGCGGCGGACCGCGGCGCCCAATGAAAGTCGAGGTCGTGTGCGCATGGCCGCAGCGGTGCCAGCGGGTGACGCTCGAACTGCCGCCCGGCGCCTGCCTTTCGGAAGCCGTGCGGGCAGCAGGCATGGATCGCATCGAGGGCGTCAGCGCTTACGCGGTATTTGGCACCAACGCACAACCAGACTCGCGGCTGCGTGATGGAGATCGCGTCGAGTTGCTGCGGCCGTTGCTGATCGATCCAAAGCAGTCACGCCGACGTCGCGCCCAAGACAGTCGAAAGCAGGGCCGTGGAAAGCAGGGCCGTGGAAAGCAGGAGCCCGGAAAGTAGCCCCGGTACTCGTTACCTGCTCTTGTCCTTGGCCAGGTTTGGCCCGAACTGCTTGCGGGAGTTCTGGGAGATCTCAAGGTCCTGTTCCGGGAAGTACTCGCCCTCCCAGGTCACCAACGCGTCGTTCTCGAACCACAAGGTCAGGTTCTTGACGTGGGTGTGGGCCAGGCGGTCCAGACGTTGGGTGGATGTGTAATCCCAGCGGTCATGGTGGAACGGGTCCTGGACGGACGGCGTGCCCAGCAATCCGAGTACCTGCTGCTTGCCCATGCCCTCTTGCAGTTGCTCCACCGCGGTCGATTCCAGCAGGTTGCCCTGGTAGATCGGCTGGCGGTAGACGATGCCGCAACCACTGGCGATCAAGGCGACGGAAACAGCGAGGAGGAAAGTACGGATCGGGTGCTTTGGCATCGGTTTCTGCGGCAGGCGGATGACGACGGCGATGATACACTGACACCTTGCCGTACGTCCGTTCCCGTTGCTGCGTTCAGCCGGTGTTGCGGGACGCGTGGCATCGCAACGGACCCCGCCAGGAGCCCACGATGGAAACAAAAAATCTCAGGGACGTCGGACTCAAGGTGACCCATCCACGGATGCGGATACTGCAGTTGCTCGACAGCGCCAGGCCCCGGCACATGACCGCCGAGGACATCTATCGGTTATTGCTCGACCAGGGCGAGGACATCGGCCTGGCAACGGTCTACCGGGTGTTGACCCAGTTCGAGGCGGTCGGCCTGGTGCTCAAGCATAATTTCGAGTCCGGCCAGTCGGTCTATGAGCTCGACCGTGGTGGCCATCATGACCACATGGTGGATGTCGATACCGGCAAGATCATCGAGTTCGAGAGCGAAGAAATCGAACGCCTCCAGCACATCATTGCGGAGCGCTACGGCTACCTGATCGAAGACCACTCGCTGGTGTTGTACGTCCGCAAGAAACCCTGAACGGCCGATCCCGAACGGCAGACCCTGAGCGGCGCGTCAGACCACGTCGCTGAGCAGTCGCTTGGCCGCTGCACGCGCTTCGCGGGTCAGTTCCACCCCGCCCAGCATGCGTGCGAGTTCTTCCTGCCGTTGCTCCATATCCAATAGCTGCACCTGGCTCTGGGTGACGCCGTCTGCCGCCGCCTTGCTGACCCGGTAGTGCGCGTGGCCCTGCGCCGCGACCTGCGGCAAGTGGGTAACGCACAGCACCTGGCGGCTGGCACCAAGCGCACGCAACTTCTGGCCGACGATATCGGCTACGGCGCCGCCGATACCCGAGTCGACCTCGTCAAACACCATGCTGGGCACGGCGTCCAGGCCCAGCGCGGCCACCTCGATCGCCAGCGAGATGCGCGACAGTTCGCCGCCCGAGGCGACCTTGCGCAAGGCGCGTGGCGGCTGACCAGGGTTGGCCGCGACCAGGAACTCGACCCGCTCACCGCCCTGCGGGTCGGGTTTGTCGCCCTCGACCGCTTCGATCCCGATCTCGAACAATCCGCCACCCATCCCCAACTCGGCAATCAGCTCGGTGGTGGCCTGGGCCAGAGTGAGCGCTGCCGCACGGCGCTTGTCCCCAAGCACGTCCGCCGCTTTGCGCCAGTGGGTGCGGACGGTGTCGATTTCACCATCGAGCTTCTCCAATCGCGCTCCGGCGCCGCGCAGTTCCTCCAGCTCCATGCCCAGTGCTTCGCGCCGGGCGGCAAGCTCCTCGGGTTGCACCCGATGCTTGCGCGCCAGTTCGTGCAGCCGGCCAAGACGCTGTTCGATGGTGCCAAAGGTGGACGGGTCGATATCCAGATCGCCCCGGATGCGGTCCAGCAGCGCCGTTGCCTCGTCCAACTGGATCGCGGCGGCGTCCAGCATGGCGTCGACCTCGCTCAGCCGGGGCTCGTGCTCGGCCACGCGTCGCAGTTCGCTGCGCACCTGTTGCAGGTCGTGGGAAATCGATGCGCCATCGTCGCCGCTGAGCTGCGCGAACGCGGCGTCGCTGGCATCGATCAGGTCACTGGCATGGGCCTGGCGACGGTGGTCGAGCAACAGTTGCTCGATCGACTCGGGCTCCAGGGTCTCGCGGTCCAGCTCGTCGTGCTGGTGTTCCAGCCAATCGATACGCTCGGACAGGTCGCCTTGCGCCGACAGCTGGTCGCGCTCGCGCAGCAGGTCGGTCCAGCGTCCGGCGGTGTCCACCACCTTCCGTCGCTCGGCGCCGGTACTGGCGTAGGCATCCAGCAAGGCCAGCTGACTGGGCCGCGACAGCAACGCCTGGTGCTCGTGCTGGCCGTGGATCTCAACCAATAGCGTGGCCAGCTCGCCCAGTTGGCCCAATGTCACCGGATGGCCGTTGACCCAGGCCCGTGAGCCGCCGTCGGCGCGGATCACGCGCCGGATCAGGCAGTTCGTGCTTTCGTTATCGGACGGCTCATCGAGTTCGTTACGACGCAGCCAGTCCGCCGCCGCGGGTACGTCATCCAGCGAAAACTCGCCCACCAGCTCGGCGCGCTGAGCACCGTGACGGACCACGCCGCTGTCCGCGCGCAGGCCGGAAAGCAAGCCCAGGGCATCGACCAGCAAGGATTTCCCGGCGCCGGTTTCACCGGAAATGACCGTCAGCCCGGGGCCGAAGGTGAGTTCGGCCTGGCTGACCACGGCAAAGTGCTTGAGTGAGAGGTGAGCGAGCATGTGGCGAACAATCTGGTTGTGAAGGAATGTTGTGAAGGGATGTTGCGCAGGGACAAAGCGTGGCAGAACCGGGTCTCTCATGCTGAGCCACCGGCATTTTGGTTGCCAGCATCTTGAATTGCGAATCGCTGGCCCCAATTGCTGATGCAGTCACGGATAACGCGCCCGAAGGCGCCAGGACCAGAGCAAAGCATGTCCACTGAACCCAATCCAGATCTGGCCAACCAGGCCGCTGAAACCGACCCGTCCATCGACGGCGACAATCCGATGGCCGTCGAGCTGGCCGCCGCACAAGCCGAGCTGGCACAACTGCGCGAGGGCACGTTACGCGACCGCGCCGATATCGAAAACCAGCGCAAGCGCCTGACCCGCGATATCGAGGTGGCGCGCAAGTTCGCCAACGAGCGTCTGCTGGCCGCGCTACTGCCGGTTATTGACAGCCTGGAGGCCGGTTTGGGCGCGGCCCATGGCGATGCCGACGCACTGCGCGAGGGTATGGAACTCACTCTCAGGCAGCTGCTGAAGGTCGCCAGCGACAATGGAATGGTCGAGGTGAATCCGGTCGGACAGCCGTTCAACCCCGAGCACCACCAGGCGATGAGCACGGTCGGCAGCGATGAACACGCGCCGGGGCACGTGGTGCAGGTTTACCAGAAAGGCTGGCTGCTTAACGAGCGTCTGTTGCGCCCGGCCCTGGTGGTGGTGAGCGAGCAGGGTTGACGAGCATTTGCCGCCGTTCCTGACTCCCGGGTCCGATGGTTGCCGGTCCGGTTCTTGAACTGCCGCGCAGCAACCCCCAGATAACAGTCATTGGCAGCATCACCGCCACAAAACATTCGCAGTACATCCAGGATTCCAGAGGAAACAAGACCATGGGCAAGATCATCGGTATCGACTTGGGCACGACCAATTCATGTGTGGCAGTCATGGAGGGCGGCAAGGCGAAGGTCATCGAGAACGCCGAGGGTGACCGCACCACGCCATCGGTTGTCGCTTACACCAAGGACGGCGAGATCCTGGTAGGTGCCTCGGCCAAGCGCCAGGCCGTCACCAATCCGCAGAACACCTTTTATGCCGTCAAGCGACTGATCGGCCGCAAGTTCACCGACGCCGAGGTGCAGAAAGACCTTGACCTGGTGTCCTACGGCATCGTGGCGCATGACAATGGCGATGCCTGGGTGCAGACCGGCGACGACAAGAAGATGGCGCCGCAGCAGATTTCCGCCGAAGTGCTGGCCAAGATGAAGAAGACCGCCGAGGCCTATCTGGGCGAAACGGTCACCGAGGCGGTCATCACCGTGCCGGCCTACTTCAACGACAGCCAGCGTCAGGCCACCAAGGACGCGGGCAAGATCGCCGGGCTGGACGTCAAGCGCATCATCAACGAGCCCACGGCGGCCGCGTTGGCCTACGGCATGGACAAGAAGGGCGGTGACCGCAAGGTGGCGGTATATGACCTGGGCGGCGGTACCTTTGACATGTCGATCATCGAGATCGCTTCGGTCGACGATGAAATGCAGGTCGAGGTGCTGGCGACCAATGGCGACACGTTCCTGGGTGGCGAAGACTTCGACAAGCGCGTCATCGACTATCTGGTGGAGCAGTTCAACAAGGACCAGGGCATCGACCTGCGCAAGGACCCGTTGGCCCTGCAGCGCCTGAAGGACGCCGCCGAGCGCGCCAAGATCGAGCTGTCCACCGCACAGCAGACCGAGGTCAACCTGCCGTACGTCACCGCCGACGCGTCGGGCCCGAAGCACCTCAACATCAAGCTGACCCGCGCCAAGCTGGAGTCGCTGGTGGAAGACCTGATCAAGAAGTCACTGGAGCCGTGCCGCATCGCGCTCAATGACGCCGGCCTGCGCGCCAGCGACATCAACGAGGTGATTCTGGTCGGTGGCCAGACCCGGATGCCCAAGGTCCAGGAAGCGGTGACCGAATTCTTCGGCAAGGAGCCGCGCAAGGACGTCAACCCCGATGAGGCGGTTGCCGTGGGTGCCGCGATTCAGGGCGGCGTGCTGGCCGGCGACGTCAAGGACGTGCTGCTGCTCGACGTGACCCCGCTGAGCCTCGGCATCGAGACCCTGGGCGGCGTATTCACCAAGATCATCGAGAAGAACACCACGGTGCCGACCAAGGCCTCGCAGACGTTCTCGACCGCCGACGACAACCAGTCCGCCGTCACCGTGCACGTGTTGCAGGGCGAGCGCGAGCAGGCGCGTTACAACAAGTCGCTGGCCCGCTTCGACCTGTCGGGCATCGAGCCGGCGCCGCGCGGCATGCCGCAGGTCGAGGTTTCGTTCGACATCGACGCCAACGGCATCGTCCATGTGACCGCCAAGGACAAGAAGACCGGCAAGGAGCAGAAGGTCGAGATCAAGGCTGGCTCCGGTCTGTCCGAGGAAGAGATCCAGAAGATGGTCCAGGACGCGGAGGTCAACCGCGAGGAGGACCAGAAGTTCCACGAGCTGGTACAGGCCCGCAACCAGGCCGATGGCCTGATCCACATGGCCCGTAGCACCATCAAGGAGCACGGCGAGAAGTTGCCGGGTGACGCGATGGGCGCCACCGAGACGGCCATCGCCGATCTGGAAACGGCGATGAAGAATGACGACAAGGGCCAGATCGAGGCCAAGAGCAAGACCTTGGAAGAGTCGGTCCAGGCATTGCTTGCCGCCGTGCCGGGACAACAGCCCGGTCCGGATGGCGCCGCCGCGGATGCTGCTGGCGCCAACGCTGCCGCCGACGACGTGGTCGATGCCGAGTTCACCGAAGTCAACGACACCGACGACGACAAGAAGTAGGTCGATCCGGCCCCTCCGCTTGAGGGGTCTGGCGTGAGGGTCCGGGATCGCCAGGCGTTTCCGGACCCTTCTCGTTTCACCAATACCGTACCCGGGGTTGCCGTCGGGTGTGGGGGAAGCCGTAGAAAATGAGCAAACGCGACTATTACGAAGCCCTGGGTGTAGCCCGCAACGCCGATCGCGATGAGCTGAAAAAAGCCTATCGCCGGTGTGCGATGAAGTATCACCCCGACCGGAACCCGGGGGATGCCGCTGCCGAAGCTTCGTTCAAGGAGTGCAAGGAGGCCTACGAGGTCCTCTCCGATGACTCCCGCCGGCGCTTGTATGACCAGCATGGCCATGCGGCATTCGAGCACGGAATGGGTGGCGGTGGCGGCGGTGCGGGCCAAGCCGACATGGGCGATATTTTCGGTGACATCTTTGGCAACATCTTTGGCGGCGGCGGCAGTACACGCGGCCCCAGGCGCGGTGCCGATATCGGCTACGTGATGGAGTTGTCGCTGGAGGAAGCGGTCGGCGGGATTGAGAAGCAGATCCAGATCCCGACCCTGGACGAGTGCGATCACTGCAACGGAAGTGGCTCGGCCGACGGCAAATTGGAAACATGCGCCACTTGCAGTGGCCGTGGTCAGGTTCGGTTCCAGCGCGGCATTTTCTCGATGCAACAGGGTTGCCCGCATTGCGGCGGCCGTGGCCAGACCATTGCCAATCCCTGCGGTGATTGTCACGGGCAGGGCCGGATCGAGAGCACCAAGGACCTGCAGGTCAAGATTCCGGCCGGGGTCGACAACGGCGACCGCATCCGTCTGGCCGGGGAGGGCGAAGCAGGCCCAGCCGGGTCTCCGCCAGGTGATCTGTACGTGGAAGTGCGCGTGCGTGAGCACGACATCTTCCAGCGCGACGGCGATGACCTGCATTGCGACCTGCCGATCCGCCTGGGCCAGGCGGCCCTGGGTGCCACCGTGCGGGTGCCGACGCTGGGCGGCGAGGTGGAACTGAAGGTGCCGGCCGAGACCCAGACCGGCAAGCTGTTCCGGGTCCGCGACAAGGGCGTGCAGTCGGTGCGCAGCCGTCGTCCCGGTGACCTGTACTGCCGGGTCGTCATCGAGACCCCGGTCAACCTGACCGGTGAGCAGCGCGAGTTGCTGGAAAAGCTCGACGCCACCTTCACCGGGGAGGGCGCCAGCCGCCACTCGCCGCGCTCATCGACATTCATGGATGGGGTCAAGGGCTTCTGGGATCGCATGACTTCCTGAGTCATCAGTACTTGTCGCCCCGCAGCCAGCCCGATAGCCTGCGGTAATGAACAACACCCCCGTCCGCATCCTCATCCACGGCGCGTCCGGCCGCATGGGCCAGGCCTTGTTGCGGCTGGCGCCCAGTCATGACCGGTTGCAAGTTGTCGCCGCGGTCGCACCCGACAAGCCTGGTCAGCGGGTGATCGATGGCATTCCGCATTTCTCGGTTCACGAACTGAACGGTGTGCCGGTTTTCGACGTTGCCATCGATTTCAGTCTGCCAGCCGGGTTCGACGCCTTGTTGGCACTGTGCGCCGACCGTGGTGCGGCGCTGGTGTCGGGCACGACCGGGCTGGAACCGGTGCAGCGCGAGGCGATGGAAGCGGCGGCGGCGCGTGTACCGGTACTTTGGGCCGCCAACTTCAGCCTTGGTGTAGCGGTCCTGGCCGAGCTGGTGGAACGCGCTGCACAGGTCCTTGGGGACTGGAGCTGCGACATTGTCGAGTCCCATCACGCGCAAAAGCTGGATGCCCCATCAGGCACCGCACTGGCCCTGGGAGCGCGCGCAGAGCAGGGCGGAGCACAGCCTCGTTATGCCTCCTTGAGGGCCGGCGACATCATCGGTGAGCACATGGTGCAATTCACCGGATCTGGCGAGCGCCTGGAGTTGACCCACCGCGCCACCAACCGGGACGTCTTCGCCCGGGGCGCGCTGCATGCCGCCGCGTGGCTGGCGAGCCAAGGCCCCGGACGCTATTCGCTGCGTGACCTGCTGCCGGGTGCTGCACGGCAGTAAACGGACGAAAAGCTGGCGCTGGACGCACTTCATCGCTAGAATTCTCGTTCGCCTGAACTCCATTTGTCGGACCGGTCCCCAGCCGCGTCCGCGCTTTGCTGCAGCCTGAGTTTCGACCCGCGCCGCGCTTGATGGAATCAGCATCCCCTGGCAGCCAAGGCGATCACCGTGACCCAACCCGCAATTCTCGCGCTTGAAGACGGCACCATCTTCGAGGGCATTTCCATGGGCGCACCCGGCCTGTCGGTCGGGGAAGTGGTGTTCAACACCGCGATGACCGGTTATCAGGAAATCCTGACCGACCCATCGTATGCGCGCCAACTGGTGACCCTGACCTATCCCCATATCGGCAATACCGGCATCAATGACCAGGACGACGAGTCGAGCCAGATCTGGGCGGCCGGGCTGATCGTTCGCAACATGCCGCGACGGCCGAGTAGCTGGCGTAGCCAGCTGTCCCTGCCAAGCTGGTTGTCCCAGCGCGGCGTGGTCGCGATCGCCGACGTCGACACCCGCAAGTTGACCCGCATGCTCAGCAGCCACGGTGCCCAGAGCGGTGCGGTGATGGCGGGCGACAACATCGATGCCGAGCAGGCCATCGAAGCGGCGCGCAAGTTTCCGGGCCTGAAGGGCATGGACCTGGCGAAGGAAGTCAGTACCCGCGAGCGCTATGAATGGACCGACGGCCAGCTCGACCTCGACAACAACGTGTTCTCGAAGACCGACGGCAGGTTCCATGTCGTTGCCTACGATTTCGGCATCAAGCGCAACATCCTGCGCATGCTCGCCGAGCGCGGCTGCCGGATCACCGTGGTGCCGGCCCAGACGGCGGCTGCCGACGTGCTGGCGCTCGAACCCGACGGCATTTTTTTGTCCAATGGTCCGGGCGACCCGGAGCCGTGCGACTACGCCATCAATGCAATCCGCGAATTCATCCAGCGCAGGATCCCGATGTTCGGCATTTGCCTGGGGCACCAGTTGCTGGGCCTGGCCAGTGGCGCGCGGACGATGAAGATGAAGTTTGGCCATCATGGCGCCAACCACCCGGTGCAGGACCTTTGCGGCGATGGCCAGGGTGGTCGGGTGATGATCACCAGCCAGAACCACGGCTTTGCGATCGACGAAGCGACGTTGCCCGAACACGTCCGGACCACCCATCGTTCCCTGTTCGACGGATCCAACCAGGGCATCGAGATTCCCGGTGTGCCGGTGTTCGGTTTCCAGGGTCACCCGGAGGCCAGTCCCGGCCCGCAGGACGTCTCCCCCTTGTTTGATCGCTTCATTGCGCTGATGCAAGACCAACACGCCGAGAACCACTGACATGCCAAAGCGTACCGACATCCAGACCGTCCTGATCATCGGCGCCGGTCCGATCGTTATCGGACAGGCGTGCGAGTTCGACTATTCCGGCGCGCAGGCCTGCAAAGCCCTGCGAGAGGAAGGCTATCGGGTCGTGCTGGTCAACTCCAATCCAGCCACGATCATGACCGATCCGGAAATGGCCGACGCGGTCTACATCGAGCCGATCAACTGGCAGACGGTCGAGAAGATCATCGCCAAAGAACGTCCCGACGCGCTGCTGCCGACGATGGGCGGCCAGACCGCGCTGAACTGTGCGCTCGACCTGGCCGATCACGGCGTGCTGGAGAAGTACAACGTCGAACTGATCGGCGCCAAGCGCGACGCGATCATGATGGCCGAGGACCGTGAACTGTTCCGCGTCGCGATGGCCGAGATCGGTCTGGAATGTCCGAAGGCCGCGGTCGCCAGGACATTCGAGGAAGCTGTCGAGATCCAGGCGACGGTCGGCTATCCGACCATCATCCGTCCGTCCTTCACCCTGGGCGGCAGCGGCGGCGGCATCGCATACAACAAGGAAGAGTTCGAGGAGATCATCAAGCGCGGCCTGGAGCTGTCACCGACCAACGAGGTGCTGGTCGAGGAGTCGGTGCTGGGCTGGAAAGAGTTCGAGATGGAGGTGGTTCGCGACACCGCGGACAACTGCATCATCGTGTGCTCGATCGAGAACTTCGACGCGATGGGCGTGCACACCGGTGACTCGATCACCGTCGCTCCGGCCCAGACCCTGACCGACAAGGAATACCAGCGCCTGCGCGATGCCTCCATCGCGGTGCTGCGCAAGATCGGCGTCGACACCGGCGGCTCCAACGTCCAGTTCGGCATCAACGCCCAGACCGGCCGCGTGGTGGTGATCGAGATGAACCCGCGTGTGTCGCGTTCCTCGGCGCTGGCCTCCAAGGCGACCGGTTTCCCGATTGCCAAGATCGCGGCCAAGCTGGCGGTTGGCTACACCCTGGATGAGCTGCGCAACGACATCACCGGCGGCGCCACCCCGGCGTCGTTCGAGCCGTCGATTGATTATGTCGTTACCAAGATTCCGCGATTCGCGTTCGAGAAATTCCCCCAGGCTGACTCCCACCTGACCACTCAGATGAAGTCCGTGGGCGAGGTAATGGCGATGGGCCGGACCTTCGGTGAATCGCTGCAGAAGGCACTGCGTGGCCTGGAAACCGGCAAGGTCGGCCTGGACCCTACCGGGCTGGATCTGAGCAGTCCGGAAGGCATGGCGGAGGTTCGCCGTGAGCTCAAGGAGCCCGGCCCGGACCGCGTGTTCCACATTGGCGATGCGTTCCGCGCCGGCATGAGCGTGGAAGACGTGCACGCGTTGTCCTTCGTGGATCCGTGGTTCCTGGACCAGATGGAAGAGATCATCGCCGCGGAGACTGAAGTCGCCAAGGCCGGCCTGTCGGCGCTGGATGCCGCTCGCATGCGGGCGCTCAAGCGGCTGGGCTTCTCCGACGCGCGGCTGGCACAGCTGACCGCCACCGACGAGACCGCCGTGCGTTCCCTTCGACGCGCATTTGGCGTGCGGCCGGTCTACAAACGCGTGGATTCCTGCGCCGCCGAGTTCGCCACCACGACCGCCTACATGTACTCGACCTACGAGGACGAGTGCGAGTCCAAGCCGACCGCCCGCGACAAGATCATCGTGCTCGGCGGCGGCCCGAACCGGATCGGCCAGGGCATCGAGTTCGACTACTGCTGCGTGCATGCGGCGCTGGCACTACGCGCGGATGGGTTCGAGACCATCATGATCAACTGCAATCCGGAGACCGTGTCCACCGATTACGACACCTCCGACCGGTTGTACTTCGAGCCGCTGACGCTGGAAGACGTGCTGGAGATCTGCGACCTGGAAAAGCCGAAGGGCGTGATCGTCCAGTACGGCGGCCAGACGCCGCTGAAGCTCGCCGAAGCCCTGGAGGCTGCCGGGGTGCCGATCATCGGCACCAGCCCGGACAGCATCGACCTGGCCGAGGATCGCGAGCGCTTCCAGCAACTGGTCGACAAGCTCGGCCTGAAGCAGCCGCCCAATCGGATCGCACGCAATTCCGAAGAGGCCTTGCTGCTGGCCGGTGAAGTGGGCTATCCGTTGGTGGTCCGCCCCAGCTACGTGCTTGGCGGCCGCGCGATGGAGGTGGTGCATTCCGACGCCGACCTGGAGCGCTACATTCGCGATGCGGTTCGGGTCTCGGAGAAATCGCCGGTGTTGCTGGACCGTTTCCTCGACAACGCGATCGAAGTCGACGTCGACATCATTGCGGACAAGGAAGGCAACGTGCTGATTGGCGGGGTGATGGAGCACATCGAAGAGGCGGGCGTGCATTCGGGGGACTCGTCGTGCTCGCTGCCGCCGTACTCGTTGTCGGCCGATACCCAGGCCCGTTTACGCGAGCAGGTTATCGCTCTGGCCAGGGCGCTCAACGTGGTCGGGCTGATGAATACCCAGTTCGCCATCCAGACCAACGAGGCGGGCGAGGACACGATCTACCTGCTTGAGGTCAACCCGCGCGCGTCGCGTACGGTGCCGTTCGTGTCCAAGGCCACCGGCATGCCTCTGGCGAAGATCGCCGCGCGCTGCATGGCCGGCAAGACGCTGGCCGAGCAGGGCACAACGGTGGAGATCATTCCCGGCTACTACTCGGTCAAGGAAGCCATCTTCCCGTTTGCCAAGTTCCAGGGCGTCGACCCGATCCTGGGGCCGGAGATGCGTTCCACCGGCGAGGTCATGGGTGTCGGCCTCAACTTTGGCGCGGCAATGGCACGTGCCCAGGAAGCTGGCGACATCAAGGCGCTGCCAAGCAGCGGCAAGGTGTTTGTTTCCGTTCGTGACCCCGACAAACAGCGGGTTCTTCCAGTGGCGCAAGACCTGGTCCGTCGTGGCTATTCACTGGTGGCCACCGGTGGCACCGCCCGGTTCCTGCGTGATCAGGGCATGGAGTGCCAGTTGGTGAACAAGGTCAATGAAGGCCGCCCGCACATCGTCGACCTGATCAAGAATGGCGAGATCGTTTATATCGTGAACACCACCGAGGGCCGGCAGGCGATCGCCGATTCCTTCTCGATCCGTCGCGAGGCCCTGCAGCAGCGGGTGACCTATTCGACCACCATCTCGGGTGCCCGCGCATTGCTGTTGTCGCTTGATTACCGCAACACCGGTCCGGTGCTGTCGCTGCAAGACCTGCATGGCGCGGCCGTCGACGCCACCTGACGACACATCTGGCTTTGACTCGCGCGATCCGGGCACAATCGTTGCCGCGGATACAAGCGATTGTCGTACTAACTACGGGCAGCTCCAAGGCTGCCAAGGATCCATCAATGCAACCACCAATCACCAGCAAGGGCGCACAGCGCCTGCGAATCGAGCTCGAGCAGCTCAAATCGGTCCAGCGCCCCGCCGTGATCCATGCGATCGCCGAAGCACGCGCCCATGGCGATCTCAAAGAGAACGCCGAGTACCACGCTGCGCGTGAACAGCAAGGGTTTATCGAAGGCCGCATCAAGCAACTCGAAGGCGAGCTCTCCAACTCCCAGATCATCGATATCAGCGCCCTCAACGTGGGCAGCAAGATCGTGTTCGGGGCCACGGTCGACCTGGTGGACCTGGATACCGACGAGCAAAAGACCTACCAGATCGTTGGCGACCTGGAGGCGGATATCAAACTGGGCCTGATTGCGATCTCCTCACCGGTCGCGCGGGCACTGATCGGGCGCAACGAGGGCGACGAGGTCAGCATCGAGGCCCCGGCCGGCACCCGGGAGTACGAGATCGCCGCCGTGCGCTACATCGATTGAGATGACCACCAACGCGGTCACCTTGCTGCTGCCGACACGAAGCCGGTTTGGTGGCCAGCGGTTGTCGGAAAGCGCCGGGCGATGGTTTGGGCGTGCTGACATGTCGCGGGTCGAGGCCGATCAGGTGGCACGCCAGTTCGACATCCTGCCGCGAGGTTGGCCGGTAGCAGCGGTAACCCGCCAGCTCGACGCTGGCGACGCAGTCGGATCCGCATGGCTTCGGGCCGACCCGGTCTACATCCAACCCGACATCAATGGTGCCCGGCTGCTGTCGCATGGGAATGCCTTGTCGCTGAGCGCGGCCGACAGCGCCGCGTTCCTGCCGGCGCTCAAGCCACTGTTCGGTGACATCGGTTTTCCGATCGATGCGCCGCATCCGGGCCGTTGGTACCTGCAAATGCCAGCGGGCGCACCGCTGCCGGTGATGGCATCGCTGGACCAGGCACTTGGTGCGGACTTGTTCGATCAGTTGCCGGAAGGTCCGGAAGGCCGTCGTTGGCGCGCCTTGCTGAGCGAAGCGCAGGTAGTCCTGCACAATCACCCACGCAACATCGAGCGTGTGTCGGCGGGGTTGGCACCGGTCAACTCATTGTGGTTCTGGGGGGCGAGTCGCGTTCCGGATTCTGTCCGAACGTCCCACGCAAGCCTGTTCAGTGACGACGACACCCTGATCGCCTTTGCGACCGCCGCCGGTGCCCACAACGGGCCGTTACCGTCGTGTTGGCAAGCGGGCGAGGGCGGGCAGCTGTTCGACCTGCGTCACCTGCGCGACCTGGCCGTGTTTGATCGCGATTGGTGGTTGCCCCTGCTGGTCGATCTGCAGGCCGGCAAGCTGACGCGCGCCACGATTGATTTCGCCGATGGCCACCAGCTCCTGCTGACACCCCGGCAGCGCTGGCGGTTCTGGCGCCGTCCCTGGCGCTCGTTCGTGGCCATCCCGGCCGCGTCGGAATGACGCCTATCAGCAAATTGCGCCGCCGGCCGGTGGTGGATTCCAGCTTGTGGCCAGCTCAGGTCCCGCCGCTGTTGCAGCGCATCTACGGTGCCCGCGGCGCAACCTCCATTGACCAGGCTCGTCCAAAGCTGGCCAACCTGCTGCCGCCCGATACATTGCTCGGGCTGGACGCGGCAACCACGCTGCTTGGCGACGCAATTGCGGGTGGCCGCCACATACTGGTGGTCGGGGATTTCGATTGCGACGGCGCCACCGCGTGCGCCGTTGCCGTGCGCGGCTTGCGGATGCTGGGCGCCCGCCATGTGTCGCATGCCGTGCCCAACCGGATGACTCATGGTTACGGGCTGTCGCCGGGATTGGTAGCCGACCTGGCCGCGCTGAAGCCCGACCTGTTGGTCACCGTTGACCACGGCATCGCCTGCCACGCCGGTATCACCGCTGCCAAGGCGTTGGGCTGGCAAGTGCTGGTAACCGATCATCACTTGCCGGGCGACACACTTCCCCCGGCCGATGCCATCGTCAATCCGAACCAGCCCGGCGATGGTTTCCCCAGCAAGATGCTGGCCGGTGTCGGGGTGATGTTCTACGTGTTGCTCGCACTGCGCCGGCGGTTGCGCGATGCCGGAAAGCTGGATGTCGGCATGGACGGCAAAGGGCCCGATCTGAGCCGGCTGCTTGATCTGGTCGCGGTGGGCACCATTGCCGACCTGGTGCCGCTGGATGCGAACAACCGTGCCTTGGTGGCCGCCGGCCTGCGTCGCCTGCGCGCCGGGCAGGGCTGCCCCGGCTTGCGTGCGCTGATCGACGTCGCCAAGCGCGATCCGGCCCGGCTGAGCGCGAGCGACATCGGCTTTGCGGTCGCGCCGCGTCTTAACGCCGCTGGCCGGCTGGAAGACATGGCGCTGGGCATCGAATGCCTGCTGACCGACGACATGAACCAGGCGCGCGAGATCGCCGATACCCTCAACCGGATCAACACCGAGCGCCGCGCCGTCCAGCAGCAAATGACCGAAGAGGCGGAAGTGGCCTTCGCCCAAGTGACGCTGGACACCGTGACACCGCTTGCGGTCTGCCTGTTCGACCCGGATTGGCACCCGGGCGTGGTTGGGCTGGTCGCATCGAAAATGAAGGAGCGCCTGCACCGTCCGGTGATCGCGTTCGCCCCGGCTGAGCCCGGTGGCGCGACCCTGCGCGGCTCCGCGCGCTCGATTCCCGGCTTCCATATCCGTGACGCACTGGCGATGGTCAATGCGCGCCACCCCGGTCTGGTCGAGCGCTTCGGCGGTCACGCAATGGCGGCTGGCTTGTCCTTGCCGGCCGCGTCGATGGAGGCGTTCGCGCAGGCATTCCGCGACTGCGTCGCTGCGACCCTGGATGCCGAACTGCTGCAGGCCGAGATCCTCAGCGACGGCGAACTGGCGGGCGAGGAGTTCACCCGTCGTAGTGCCGACGCATTGCGCGATGGCGGGCCTTGGGGGCAGGGCTTTGCCGAGCCGCAGTTCGATGGCGAATTTGACGTGCTGCGTTGGCGCGTGGTCGGCGAGCGCCACCTTAAACTGGAGCTCGGCCTCGGACGCACGCGCCTGAACGCCATCGAATTTGGCGGCTGGACCGGCGAGCCGCCGTCCGCACGAGTCCGCATCGCCTACCGGCTGGAAGCCGACGACTACCGCGGCGGCGACGCTATCCAGTTGGTCGTGGTGCACCGCGAAGCCGCTTGAGCGACATCGGTCGCCGCTTGACGCGCTGATTCAAGGGCTTGCAGCCAACGCCTGGTCCAGGTCCGCAATCAGGTCATCGATGTGCTCGATGCCGATCGACAGCCGGATCATGTCCTCGCTGACCCCGGCCTTGGCCAACTCGTCGGCGTCGAGCTGGCGATGTGTCGTTGAGGCCGGATGGGTGGCCAGCGACTTGGTGTCGCCAATGTTGACCAGCCGGGTAAACAATTGCAGCGCGTCCAGCACGCGCGCACCGGCAGCACGCGGGTCGCTGCCAGCCGGTTGCTTGACGCCGAACGACAAGATGCCCGAGGCCTTGCCGCCCATGTATTTCTGCGCCAGCGCGTGGTCGGGGTGATCGGGCAGCCCGGCATAACGCACCCACGCCACCTTTGGGTGCTGCTGGAGATGCTGGGCGATCGCCAGCGCGTTGTCGCAGGTGCGCTCCATGCGCAGGCCGAGCGTGGCCACGCCCTGCAGGATAAGGAACGCGTTCATCGGCGAGATCGCCGCGCCCATGTTGCGCAGTGGCACCACGCGAGCACGGCCGATGTAGGCGGCCGGCCCGAACGCCTCGGTGTAGACCACACCGTGGTAGGACACGTCCGGTTCGTTCAGGCGGCGGAAGCGCGCCTTGTGCTCGGCCCACGGAAACTTGCCGCTGTCCACGATGGCGCCACCAATACTGTTGCCGTGACCGGCGATGTACTTGGTCAGCGCGTGCACCACGATGTCGGCGCCGTGCTCGAACGGCCGGCACAGGTACGGGCTGGGCACGGTGTTGTCAACGATCAGCGGAATGCCGTGCGCGTGGGCGACCTCGGCCAGCGCGGCGATGTCGGTGACGTTGCCCAACGGGTTGCCGATAGACTCGCAGAAGATCGCCTTGGTGCGCGCGTCGATCAGCGGCGCGAAACTCTCCGGTTTGCCCGCATCGGCGAACCGCACTTCCAGACCCTGCTGCGGGAAGGTGTGCGCGAACAGGTTATAGGTGCCGCCATAGACCGTGGCGGTGGAGACGATGTTGTCGCCGGCCTCGGCGATGGTCTGGATGGCGTAGCTCACCGCTGCCATGCCCGATGCCACTGCCAGCGCGGCCACGCCGCCTTCCAGCGCCGCCACGCGTTGCTCCAGCACGTCCTGGGTCGGGTTCATGATGCGGGTGTAGATATTGCCCGGCACCTTGAGATCGAACAGATCCGCGCCGTGCTGCGCGTTGTCGAACGCGTAGGCCACCGTCTGGTAGATCGGCACCGCCGACGAACGGGTGGTCGGGTCTGGCGTGTAGCCGGCGTGGACAGCGAGCGTCTCGGGTTTCATGCAGGTAATTCCATATAAGTGGGCGCTTGTCGCAAGCAGGTGGGAATCCGATCATCTTTTATAGCGGGAAAGTCGGCGGCGCTGGTGCTGCCAGCGGAAACACAGCGTTGCCCGCGCCAACCGTCGCGCCAGATCAGCTAGAATTAACGGTCATCTTTTGCAATGAAATCACGGACATGATCGAACTGAATCCCGTCCACGAGCGCATCGTCGATCTCAAGGATCGGCTGGATGCGCTCAGGGGGTATCTTTGACTTCGACATCAAGGTCGAGCGTCTTGAAGAAGTAAACCGGGAGCTGGAAAGCCCCGACGTCTGGAACGATGCCGAACGTGCCCAGGCACTGGGTCGCGAGCGCGCGTCGCTGGACAAGGTTGTCAACGGCATCCGCCGCCTGACCGAGAGCGTGACCGGCGCTGAGGAACTGCTGGAACTGGCGGAGCAGGAACGCGATGACGACACCGCCCAGGCGGTGATTGAGGACATCGAAGCCTGCGCCAGGGATGTCGATGAGCTCGAGTTCCACCGCATGTTCTCCGGGGAGATGGACGACGCCGCCGCATTCGTCGACATCCAGGCCGGCGCCGGCGGTACCGAAGCCCAGGATTGGGCCGAGATCCTGCTGCGCATGTATCTGCGCTGGGCCGAGTCGCGCGGGTGGAAGGCGGAGCTGATGGAGGTCAGCGGCGGCGATGTCGCTGGGGTGAAGTCGGCAACGTTCCGGGTCGAAGGCGACTTCGCCTACGGCTGGCTGAAGACCGAGACCGGCGTGCACCGTCTGGTGCGCAAGTCGCCGTTCGATTCCGACAACCGCCGCCACACCAGCTTTACCTCGGTGTTCGTGTCACCGGAAGTCGATGACAACATCGAGATCGACATCAACCCGGCCGACCTCAAGACCGACGTGTATCGCTCCTCCGGCGCCGGTGGACAGCACGTCAACAAGACCGAGTCGGCGGTGCGCATCACCCACGTGCCCACCGGAACCGTGGCCGCCTGCCAGACCGAGCGCAGCCAGCACGCCAACCGCGACCGCGCAATGAAGATGCTGTCGGCCAAGTTGTACGAGTTGGAAATCCAGAAACGCAATGCGGTACGCGATGCGGTGGAGGCAACCAAGTCCGATATCGGCTGGGGCAGCCAGATCCGCAATTACGTGCTTGACCAGAGCCGGATCAAGGACCTGCGCACCGGCGTGGAACGCAGCGACACCCAGAACGTGCTTGACGGTGACCTGGACGAATTTGTCTCGGCCAGCCTGAAGGCGGGGCTCGAAGTCGGCGCCAAACGCACCGACGCGAGATAGTGCCTGCCTGCAAGCTCCCTTATCCGTGACTTGAAATGACCATGACCGATCCTGCCATGCCGCACGATGGAAACCACCAGTCCGACGAAAGCCGGCCGGACGAGAACAAGTCTGACGAGAACAGGCTCATTGCCGAGCGCCGCGCGAAATTGACCGCGCTACGAGGGCAGGGGATCGCGTTCCCGAACGACTTCCGTCGTGCGGACTATGCCGGCGACCTGCAGGCGGAGTACGCCGATGCCGGGCAATGGACCGCCGAGGCGCTGGAAGCCAAGGCTCATCGCGTCGTCGTTGCCGGCAGGCTGATGCTCAAGCGCGTGATGGGCAAGGCCAGCTTCGTGCAGATCCAGGACGAGTCCGGACGGCTGCAACTGTTTCTGCAAGCCAACACGCTGGGCGATACGTATGCCGCATTCAAGGGCTGGGATGTCGGCGACATCATCGGCGCGCATGGCGTCCTGACCCGTACCCGCACCGGCGAGCTGTCGGTCAAGGTCGACCAGTTGCGCCTGCTGACCAAGTCGTTGCGCCCGCTGCCCGACAAGTTCCATGGCCTGGCCGACGTGGAGCAGCGCTATCGCCAGCGGTATGTCGATCTGATTGTCTCGCCGGAGGCGCGCGAGGTGTTCGTCAAACGCAGCAAGATCATCCGTGCGATGCGCGAGTGGCTCGACAGCCGGCGCTTTCTCGAGGTCGAGACGCCGATGATGCATTACATCCCCGGTGGCGCCACGGCCAAGCCGTTCACGACCCATCACAACGCGCTGGACCTCGACCTGTACCTGCGCGTCGCGCCCGAGTTGTACCTCAAGCGGCTGGTGGTCGGCGGGCTGGAGCGGGTGTACGAGATCAACCGCAATTTCCGCAACGAGGGCGTGTCGACCCGGCACAACCCCGAGTTCACCATGCTCGAGTTGTACGAGGCCTATGCCACCTACAACGAGGTCATGGACCTGACCGAAGCCATGATCCGAGACATTGCCAGTTCCGTTCTGGGAACCACCCAGGTCGACTGGGACGGCCAGTCAATCGACATCGGCCCGGCGTTCCGGCGCTGGACGATGAGCGACGCGGTGCTGGAGCACAATCCCGAGATCAAACGCGAGGAACTGCGTGACATCGACGCCATGCGCGCCCATTGCACGCGGTTGAAAGTCGCAGTGAAACCCGGGTACGGCTGGGGCAAGCTGCTGCTGGAGATCTTCGAGAAGACGGTCGAGCACACGCTGGTCCAGCCGACCTTCATCACTCGGCACCCGGTCGAGGTCAGTCCACTGGCGCGCGCCAGTGATGACGATGCCGGCATGACCGACCGGTTCGAGCTGTTCGTGGGCGGCAAGGAATTGGCGAACGGCTTTTCCGAACTCAACGACCCGGAAGACCAGACCGCGCGCTTCCAGGCGCAGGTCGAGGCGAAGGAGGGCGGTGACGACGAGGCGATGCACTTCGACGCCGACTACATCCGCGCGCTGGAGATCGGCTTGCCGCCCACTGGTGGTCTGGGCGTGGGTATCGACCGGCTGGTGATGTTGTTGACCGGCTCGTCGTCAATCCGCGACGTGTTGTTGTTCCCGTACATGCGGCCGGAGGGGTGATCGGGGGCGAAGCGCCTGTAGGGATGGTGTATTACGCCTTTGGCTAATACACCCTACACACCCGCCTTGTGGGCGGGGTGAGGGGGCGATTCTACTCGGCAGGCTCGTCGCGCAGCTCGCGGCGCAGGATCTTGCCGACGTTGGACTTGGGCAACTCGGTGCGGAACTCGATCACCTTGGGCCGTTTGTACCCGGTCAGGTTCTCGCGTGCGTAGGCGGTGATCTGCTCGGCGGTCAGCGACGGGTCCTTCTTCACCACGACCAGCTTGACGACCTCCCCGGAGTGCTCATCGGGCACGCCGATGGCAGCCACTTCGAGCACGCCGGGCATCATCGCAACCACGTCCTCGATCTCGTTCGGATACACGTTGAAACCCGAAACCAGGATCATGTCTTTCTTGCGGTCGACGATGTAGAAGAACCCCTTCTCGTCCATCTTTGCGATATCGCCGGTATGCAGCCAGCCGTCGGCGTCGAGCACCTTGGCCGTTTCCTCTGGCAGCTGCCAGTAACCCTTCATCACTTGCGGGCCCTTGATACACAACTCGCCGACCTCGCCGGTGGCCAGGGCGTTGCCGTCTTCGTCCTTGATGGATGCGTCGGTGGACGGGATCGGCAGGCCGATCGCGCCGTTGAATTCACTCAGGTCCATCGGATTGATGCAGGCCGCCGGTGAGGTCTCGGTCAACCCGTAGGCTTCGATCAAGGTGCATCCGGTGGTCTTCTTCCAACGCTCGGCGACAGAACGCTGTGCCGCCATGCCGCCAGCAAGGGTGAGGCGAAGCTTGGAGAAATCGACCTCATCGAAACCCGGCGTATTGAGCAATCCGTTGAACAGCGTGTTGACGCCGGTGATGGCGGTAAACGATACCTTCTTGAGCTCCTTGACGAAGCCGGGCATGTCGCGCGGGTTGGTAATCATGTAGTTCAAGCCACCGAACTTCATGAACACCAGTCCGTTCGCCGTCAACGCGAAGATATGGTACAGCGGCAACGCGGTGATGATGACTTCCTGGCCCGGCACCACGTTGGTCCCAACCCACGCGGCGGCCTGCTGCATGTTCGCCACCAGGTTGCGGTGGGTCAGCATTGCGCCCTTGGCCACGCCGGTGGTGCCACCGGTGTATTGCAGGAAGGCGATGTCGCCGGACTGTACTTCGACCTTCGGCAGGGGGTGCTTCTTGCCCAGCTTCAGGGTCGTGGCAAATCGCACCGCGCCGGGGATGTTGAACTCGGGCACCATCTTCTTGATGTACCTGAGCACGAAATTGACCATTACCCCCTTCAGGCCAAGCATGTCGCCCAGCCCGGTGGTGATGACGGTCGTGATTTTGGTGTCGCTCAGCACTTCCTCGACGGTGTCGCCGAAGTTGTCCAGCACCAGCAGCACCGTCGCACCCGAGTCCACCAGCTGATGGCGGAGCTCGCGCGCGGTGTACATGGGGTTGGTATTGACCACGGTCAATCCGGCCCGCAGCACGCCAAAGGTCGCGATCGGGTATTGAAGGCAGTTGGGCATCATGATCGCCACGCGGTCACCCTTCCTGAGCTTCAATTCACCCAGCAGGTAGGCGGCGAACTGTGCACTGAGGGTGTCGATCTCGGCGTAGGTGAGCGTCTTGCCAAAGTTGGCGAACGCGGGGCGATCGCGGAAATTGGCGATGGCGTTATCCAGTACCGCCACGATCGATGGGTATTCGTCAACATCGATCTGCTCGGGAACCCCGGCTGGATACTGGTCAAGCCACGGACGTTCGACACTCATCGCGATCCCCTTGTCTGCACTGCGTTGTTGGTACTGGTCGTCCAAAGATTGGAGCATGACGGGGGTCAAAGTTCCAGCAGCGGTTGAATCTGTTCCAGGTTGGCTTGCAGCTGTTCTTCACGACCGCTTTCGCACAACAGCACGAACACGCGATCCAGCAGGTGCTGCAAGGCCGACTGATAGAGCAGGGGCTGGATGTGCACGCGATCATCGTGCGCAGACACCAGCAGGCTCAGGTCGGCATACGCCCGCAACGGGTTGGAGGTATGCCGGGTTACCGAGATCACGGTGCCCCGGCGCTCACGGAAGCATCGGGCCAGATGGCATAGCGGCGCTGCCTTTCCATGCTCGGAAAGCACCAGCAGCACATCACCGGGTGCGGCCGCGGAAACGCTGGCAGCCATGTGGGCCGGGTCAAAATTATGTACGGCAAGGATCCCCAGCAGGGAGAGCTTGAGGGCGAACGCGCGAGCGCGGATATCGTCGGCGCCCAATCCGATCAGGAACACCTTGCCACCCTCGGCCGCGACCGCTATTGCGGTAGCCACCGCAGCAACCGATTGCGGCGGATTGATCGAGCGGGTTTCCTGCTCCGCTTCGGTCTTGCGCTGCCACAGGTCGCCCGCTGCCGAGCCGTCGGGATCCGCATCGCTCCCCTGGTCGTCAACCTGGTTGTCGCCATTGCTGGCCCGGACGATGGCTTCCCCGACCGAGTACTTCAGGTCCGGATAACCCTTGAACCCCAGTTTCTGGCAAAACTTGACCACGCTGGACTGGCTGATTCCCAGCGCGTTGGCGATCTGCTGGGACGAGTAATCGCGCAGCAGTTGCGCGTTGTCCAGGACAAAGTCGGCGATACGACGCTCGATCGCCGACATCTGGTCGCGCTCGGCACGAATCTTCAGCAGGGCGGACACGGCTCAGGCCGCCACGACATCGCTGCCAATCGGCTCCATTCCGCGGATTTCACGGATCCCCAGCCCGGGTGCATCGGTGATCGATATTTCCGACTCGTTGAAGATCACGCCGCCCTCGACCGGGTTGAACAGGCACAGCGACGGGCCGTCCAGGTCGACCTTGGTGATCACGTCGGCCTTGGCCACGGCAACATGCACCGCCGCCGCCACGCTGATGCTGGTCTCCAACATGCAGCCGATCATGCACTGGATCTGGTGCATCGCGGCGATATCGGCGATGCGGATGGCATTGGAGATGCCGCCGGTCTTCATCAGCTTGATGTTGATGATGTCGGCCGCGCGCATGTTGATCAGCTTGATCACCTCCATCGGCCCGAACACGCTTTCATCGGCCATGATCGGCGTGTGCACGCGTTCGGTGACATAGCGCATCCCCTCCAGGTCGCGAGCCTTGACCGGTTGCTCGACCAGCTCCAGCCGCACGCCCGCATCTTCCAGGCCGCGGATCGCGTACACCGCTTCCTTCGCGGTCCAGCCCTGGTTGGCATCCAGTCGCAGCAGGGCGCGGTTCTCGACCGCCGCGTAGATTGCCTTGATCCGTTCGATATCGACGCCGATGTCCTTGCCAACCTTGATCTTCAACGAGTCGAAACCCCGTTCGACTGCGCTGATGGAATCGGCGACCATCTTGTCGATGGTGTCGACGCTGATGGTGATGTCGGTGGTGATCATCGGGTCGCCGCCGCCGAGCATCTTGTACAGCGGGGCATCGTAGAGCTGGCCGAACAGGTCGTAGATGGCGATCTCCACCGCCGCCTTGGCGCTGGAGTTTTTCTCCATCGCGGTCTGGATCAGGCGGGTGATCCGGTTGAGGTCCGCGATGTCCTCGCCGATCACGCGCGGGGAAATGTAATGGCGGATCGCGTCCACGATCGAGCCGTGCGTGTCGCCGGTGATCACCGCCGTCGCGGGCGCCTCGCCATAGCCGATATGGCCGGTGTCGGTGTGCACCATCACCACGATGTCCTCAACTTGCTCCACGGTGCGCAAGGCGGTCTTGAAGGGGGTTTTCAGCGGTACGCGGAGCATGCCGAACTTTATTTCAGTGATCTTCATGGGGTTCGTGCCCTGGTTCCGGTCAGTGGGATTTCGTTTTCGGCGGCGGCGCCAGCTTGCCGCGCACGTCGTGGGGACGCACGATGCTGGTGATGCGGTCGACGTAGTCCTGGTTTTTGTTGAACATCATCGGCAGCAGCGGGGTTACCGACACGCCGTTGAGGGCCATCGACTGCAATGTGCCGTCGGCGCCCAGGTAGCTGCCGCCGTGAGTGTCATGGATCATGTAGGGCGCGCCGTCGATGCGGCCGATCATCATCATCACGTGGCCGGGGATGTAGACCAGGTCGCCGACCTGCAGTTCCGCCACCGCGGCCATGCGGTCGACGCGGCTGTCATCCTGGTCGAACAGCACGTGATGCAACGCCGGGCTGACGGCTTGCGCGCTGGTATTGCGCGGCATCTGTACTCCCATGCTGCGGTAGATCTCGGACACGAAGCCGCTGCAATCGCGGGTGCCGTAGGCGTGGCCCCAGCCATAGCGCTCACCCAGGAACTTGAATCCCTGCCGCACCAGGTTGGCCTGCGTCAAAGGCAGGTAATCTGCGGCACTGTCGGCGCGTTTTGGCAGCAGTGCAGGGGAGAACGCCAGCGTGCCGTCGGGGTCGCGAACCGGCAGGCGCAGCACATGGGCGGTGTACGGATGCTGGCCATTCACGGGCTGGTCCAGCGGCACATCCGCTACTGGCAAACGAATCCCCATGTCGAGTTGCAGCCCGGAGACCCGCGGCTCCTCGCGGGTGAAAACGGTGTGCTCGGTGCCGCCGGTGATGACCCGGTACCGCGTGTCATCGACATAGCCAAACACGTCCGCGGCACTGCCTTCGGCGACCTGGCGCTTCTCGATCCACGCCGCGTAGCGTGGGCTGACGACGAACAGCCAGTCGCCATCGGCGCTTTGGTGGGCGATAACGACCGGCGTGCCGGGGAACAGCGCGCTCTCCTGCAGACGGTCGATATCGGTATCACCCTGGCGGCTGAACATCCGCTGCGCGGTGGGAAAGCCGCGCAATGCGGCACGATGGACGACCAGTCCATAACGGGTCTGTTGTGATTCCGCGATGGCCTCCAGTGCGAGGTTGTCGACCATCGCCTCCAGCGTCGTGGGGGCAACCGGAGCGCCGTCGACACCCCAGCGGCTCGTGGTGGGAGCGGTCGATATGGCATCGATCCAGCCGCGCACCTTCGCCTGGTCCAGATTCGGGGGCAGGGCGCGCAAATCATGCATCGACGGGTCGAGCTTGAACAAACGATCGTTCTGGGCGCTGATCGCATCGCGTCCCCCCAGTACCCGGTCGGGATGATCCATTCGTGCGACCCAGAATCCGGGGGCCAGGTGGGCGTCCTCAACCCCGATTACACCGTGGGCCGGGATGTCGCCGGTCAGCGGCGCAACCGCTGGCGCGTGAACTTCGCGTGCCGACAACGGGCAAGCAGCAAGCGCGATGGCGACGCCGAGCGCAAGGGAAAGGGACTGCAATCGCATCGTCATACCTTCATGGACTGGTCGGGGTGAATGGGTCGGGATGATCGCGTCAAACACTTATTGTGCACTGCGGAATACATCATTCTTATATCACGATAGTCGAGAATATATTATTGCTAATCGGTGGGGGCCGTGCTAAACAGCTCTCCATGGGGGCCACGGCAGGAGGGGTTCGAGCGATGGGTCAGGTTCTGGACAAATGCGCGTCAACCAGCACGGAGCAAGCCTGTGGGCCGTGGCTGGGAGCCGTGCTGTTCGCTTTGCTGGCGGTGTTGCCCATGTTGGGTGTCGCCGCCGAGGCGCAGGATAAATCGGCATTGCCCGCGGTCATCGCGATGGTCGATGACGGTCACTTCCGCGACGCCGAGGCCGCCATCGTCGCAGCGCTTCGGGACGACTCCCTCGACGCCGGCACCGAGCAGGCGTTGCAATTTGAACGCGAGCGCATGCGTCGCATCCTGATCGACTTCCATCTGCAGGAGGAGCAAGTATTGCAGCGCCTCCGCAAGCAGATACCCGACCTGCAAGCGGATGAATTCGCCGGCTGGAAGCAGGACAACCTGATTGAACACCGCGTCATCGACGCAGAGACCTGGTACTTCGACCGCGCGGTGCCAAACCTGTTCCGGCTCAGTGACCAGGCGGCTGCGCGCCGCGCCAATCCCAAGCCCTTCAGCGAAGGCCCGATGGAATCGGCCAACGCCCATCACGAGGCCATTCGTACCCAGGCGCAGGCCAGCAACCAGACCAGCGTGCTGCCACGCCGGGTACGGGTAACCCAGAAACTGAGCGTGCCCGCCGATACCGTCCCAGCCGGTGAGATGGTTCGTGCCTGGATCCCGTTTCCACGCGCGATTGCCGGTCAGCAGGAAGCCATTGACCTGCTGGACAGTGAGCCCGACGACGCGGTCATCGCTCCCGAGTCGGTTGCCCAACGCACCGTCCATCTGGAAAAGCCCGCACGGGCCGGGGAGTCGACGGATTTCTCGATCAGCTACGAGCTCACCTTGTACGCGCAGTACCACGCGATCGACCCTGACCAGGTCCAGCCAGCGCCTGCAACGACCGAGCTGGCAGCAAACCTGGGTGAGCGCGCCCCGCACATCGTGTTCACCCCCGCCTTGCGCGAGTTCTCGCAGAAGGTCGTTGGCGATGAGACCAACCCGTACCTGATCGCCCGGAAGCTGTTTGCTGCCGTCGACGAGATTCCCTGGGCCGGTGCACGCGAATACTCGACCATTTCCAACATCAGCGATTACGCGCTGCACGCAGGCCATGCCGATTGCGGGCAACAGACGCTGTTGCTGATCACCCTGCTGCGGCTCAACGGGATTCCGGCGCGCTGGCAGTCGGGGATGGTGTTCGAAGGTGGCGAAGGCCCCGACGACGACTACTGGAACCTGCACGACTGGGGCCAGCTGTATCTGGCCCCGTATGGCTGGGTGCCCATGGACGTGACCACGGGGCGGTTGCAGGGAGCCGTCGACGACCAGGGCAACAGCCTGGAGTGGTTCTACCTTGGCGGCCTGGACGCCTACCGCATCGCCTTCAATGATGATTTTGGCGGTGATTTCTATCCCGAAAAACAGTTTTTTCGCTCCGAAACGGTCGACTCACAAAGGGGGGAGGTCGAGTGGAGCGGAGGCAATCTGTACTTCGACCAGTGGGATTACAGCTTTGAGGCACAGCTGCTGCCGCAACCTGATGCAAACCCGTAGATACGCCTGACAAACAACTTTTTGCCGGAGGGGTCATGAATAACAAGAAAGTGTTGCGAACAAGAGTACTGGTAGCCGCGTTGGGTCTTTGCCTGGCGTCATTGGCTCCGGTGGCCATGGCCCAGAGCGTCACCGGTGCCGTCGCGGGTAGTGCAGATGCTGGCACGCAGGTCACTATCACCAACACGTCGACGGGGGCGTCGCGCTCCGCGACGGTGAGCGAAGACGGCAGTTATCGCATCGGCCAATTGTCTCCGGGTCAGTACACCCTGACATCCGGGTCGGGAGCTCCGGTTTCTGTCAGTGTTTCCCTGGGTGGGACCACGACCGTCAATCTGACCAGCGGCGGCGCGGTAAACCTGGCCGCCGTGCAGGTGGTCGGTTCCAGAGTGGTCAACCGCGTGGACGTCAATTCCACCGAGTCCTCCACCAACGTCAACCGCGAGGAGCTTGCGCGGCTGCCGGTGGACCAGAGCCTGGGAGCCGTTGCGCTGTTGGCGCCAGGCGTGGTTTCATCGGGCGCCAGCTTCGGCGGTCTGTCCTTCGGTGGCTCGTCGGTGGCGGAGAACGTCGCCTACATCAACGGGCTGAACGTTACCGATCCCTATCGCCGCCAGGGATTTTCATCCGTCCCCTTCGGGTTCTATGAGGAGTTCCAGGTCAAGACCGGCGGCTATTCGGCGGAATTCGGCCGTAGCACCGGCGGCGTCATCAATGCCGTGACCCGCTCCGGAGGCAACGAGTTCAAGGCTGGCGCCGAGGTGACGATGGAACCGGCGGCCTGGACATCCTCGAAGAAGGACGAGTTCCACAAAAACGGCACCCTCGATGAGCGCGATCGCATGAGCCGCGACGACGGGTCGTTCTACAAGGCCAACGTCTGGGCATCCGGCGCCCTCGTGCAGGACAAGTTGTTCTTCTTCGCGATGTATGAACAGCGCGACAGCAATCCGCGGGACATCGACACGATCGAGTCCTGGTACACCGACAGCAACAACGACTTCTGGGGCGGCAAGCTCGATTGGCAGATCAACGACAATCACTCGCTGGAACTGCTGGCCTTCTCCGACAAGTCCGACTCGGCTACCAGCAAGTATGATTACGACTGGGATAGCGCCACGCGTGGCGCAAAGGTTGGTGAAAGCTATGACGGCTCCGGCGGCGACAACTGGTCGGCGACCTATACCGGGCACTTCGGCCAGAACTTTGTCGCCAAGGCGATGTATGGCGTGAACGAGCGTAGCGCCACCGGCGGCAGTCCATGGGACGGGGGCTGCAGCATCGTTGACCGAACTGGCGAATACACCGAGATATTCGGGCCGGAGACCACGCGGGAAGGCTGTCACCCGAGCAACAGCAGCATCAGTAGCCGGTTTGACAAGCGCGAGGCAGCGCGCCTGGACTTCGAGTGGACGATGGGCGACCACCTGCTGCGCTTCGGCGTCGACCAGGAAATCTCGGATTCCAACAGTTCCAGGGTATATCCGGGTGACGGCGTAAGTTACATAGTGAACGGCGCCAAAACACCACCGCCGGATGCAAATGGGGTTCCCGCTACAAGCAACGGCCAGCTTCCGAACGGCACGACGATTCCGCTCGACATGCATGCCTATGTCGACGCCCGCCACTACATCACCGGCGCCCCGGTCTCGACCAAGGTGCAGGCGATCTACGTGGAAGACAACTGGAATGTCACCTCCAACCTGCTGCTGAACATCGGTGTGCGCGCCGACAAGTTCGAGAACACGCTGGCTTCGGGCGCGACCTTCGCCAAGGCCGATTTCAGCGACATGATCTCGCCACGCCTGGGCTTCAGCTGGGACGTCCAGGGCGACGGCAGGACCAAGGTGTTCGGTAACGCGGGCCGCTACTACACCCCACTTACCAACAAGCTCACCGACTATTTCGGCGGCGGAACCACCGATGAGCATACGTACTACGAGTTCGGTGGATGGGTCGAACGTACCGACCCGGTCACCGGTGGCACCTATCTGGCCCCGGAGCTTGGCGCCCAGCTCGGTGCGGTCAACACTACGGGCAACGTTCCCGCGCCCGATGACGTCCGCACGGCAGTCAGCCGCGACCTGAAGCAGGTATTCCAGGACGAGTTCATCCTGGGCTTCCAGCAGGCGATCGACAACGCTTGGTCGTATGGCGTCAGCGCCACTTACCGCGAGATGACCCGCGCCGTGGAAGACGCGCGCATCAATCATGTAGAAGGATGCCCGTGGTATTCCGGTGACTGGCCCATCATCAACCCCGGCGAAAGCAATACCCTGTGGTGCCCGGACACGGAGGAGTGGGTTGAATTTGACAGTTCCAAGGACGGCTACATGGCGCTCGGCAGCGGCGCCATCATGGGATACAGCAAGCCCAAGCGCACCTACAAGGCCCTTGAATTCCAGTTGGACCGCGCCTGGGATGACAAGTGGGCATTCAACGCCAGCTACCTGTGGTCCAAGTCCGAGGGCAACATCGAAGGGCCGGTCAACTCGGACACCGGCTACAATGACACCAACCTGGTGCAGTACTTCGACCACCCGGCCGTCAACGAGCGTTACGGCGTCCTGTTCAACGACTCCCGTCACCAGATCAAACTGCGCGGCAGCTACAAGCTCAATGAGATGTGGAGCTTTGGCGGCACACTGTCCTCACGGTCCGGCGGTCCGATCACCGCTTTCGGCGTGAGCTGGCCCAACGATGATCGCAGTGCCGGCGGGCCCGGTGAGTACAGCGGCGGCGGTTCCGGCTGGCTGTGCGTGGCGAACTGTGACAACTGGGAGACGCGGGAACTGGTCTTCACCGAGCAGGGTGCATTCGGCCGCATGCCCTGGGTCACCAACCTGGGTGCCAGCGTGACCTGGACGCTGCCGTCGGCAAGCATGGACCTGAAGGCACGCCTCTCCGTCTTCAACCTGTTGAACAGCCAGACCGCAACCCGGGTGCATTCCCGTTACGAAAGCACCCCGGGCAACGAAATGCCGTACTTCGGGGAAGCGCTTGGCTGGCAGTCGCCGCGTTACGCGCAGTTGGTCGTGACCTACACATTCTGAGTCACGCCCCAATCGGCGGCCCGCTTGTCGGGCCGCCATCCGGTCAAGGCCACCAATTATTTCGCCATGCTTACGGACAAGTGAGCATCGGCAAACGCCCGGCCGAGGCCGGAAGGAAGATATGAATACTCGCATTGGCATAGTTTGCGCGGCGCTGGCCGTCTCACTTGCGGGCTGCGCTCAGCAGCCCGTCTTTACCGCGCCACCCAGTCCGCTGACCATCGATACCCACGTAGATATCCCGCTGGACTACATGCGCGACCCGCGCTTCGACGTCGGCACCGACACCGAGCTGCGGGTCGACCTGGGCAAGATGGAACGTGGCGGCCTGGATGCGGCGTTCTTCGTTATCTATACCGAGCAGGGGCCATTGACCGACGCCGGCTATGCCGACGCGATGGCGCAGGCGGAGCGCAAGTACTCGGCGATCGAGATGATGCTGGAGCGGTATCCCGACCGCATCGCCTTGGCGACCACGCCCGAACAGGTGCGCCAGCACAAGGCCGACGGACTGCTGTCGGCGATGATCGGCATCGAGAATGGCTACTCGTTGGGTGAGGAGCTCGACAACCTCGACGCAGCGTATGCACGTGGTGCGCGTTATCTCGGTTTGACCCACGTCGGCCACAACGCCATCTGTACCAGTTCCAGTGGGCGTCCGGAGTTCGGCGATGCGCCGCCCGGGGACGTGGGTTTGAGCACCTTCGGGCGCTCGGTGGTGCAACGCGCCAACCAGTTGGGGATCATGGTCGATGTTTCCCACACCTCGGATGCCTGCGTGCGTGACGTGCTGGCGGCATCGACCGCGCCGGTGATTGCATCCCACTCCGCAGTCAACGCGCTGACCGACAACCCGCGCAACCTGGACGATGCCCAGTTGCTGGCGATCGCCGACCATGACGGCGTCGCCGACATCGTTGCCTACACCTACTTCCTGAAGTCCGACCCCGCACGCGAGGAGGCCGAGGACGCACTCCAGGCGGAAGTTGCCAAGCAGGCCGGCGCGGCGGAGTTCGACAGTGAGCTGCACGAATCCCTGCCCGCGTACATGGCCGGCATCCAACGTATCAAAGAGCAATTCCCGATAGCCGACCTCGACGATTACCTGGATCACATCCAGCACGCCGTCCAGGTCGCCGGCATCGACCACGTCGGACTGGCCTCCGACTTTGATGGTGGTGGCGGCATCACCGGGTGGAACGACGCCTCGGAGACCGCGAACGTAACGGAAGGGTTGCGTCGTCGTGGATTCACCGACGCGCAGGTTGCCAAACTCTGGGGCGGCAACCTGTTGCGGGTCTGGAGCGATGTCGAGCAGGTTGCGCAGCGGATGAAGGCCACGGATGACTGAGTCCGTGCGTCATTCGCGATCGTGGGCGAGGGCGTTGTCGGCTGTGGCACTAGTGGTGGCTGCAGCATCGCCGGCCGCCGCTGCCACGGACGACTCGCAGCCGGCGTTCGACCGCGTATTTGATGCCGTGATGGATCGGTACCAGTTGCCGGGGATCGCGGTGGGTGTCATTGAAGACGGCCAGGTCGTCTACATGCGCACCGCCGGCGAGCTGGCCGAAGGCTCCGGCCAACCGGTCACGCCCGACACGCTGTTCAAGATCGCCTCCAACACCAAGGCGATGACCGCCAGCGTGTTGGCGCGGCTGGTCGATGCCGGCAAGCTGCGCTGGGACGACCCGGTGGTCAAGCACCTGCCGCAGTTCCGCATGCACGACCCGTGGGTCACCCAACACATGCTGGTCCGCGACCTGCTGGTTCACAACAGCGGCCTGCCCGAGGGCGGCGGCGACCTGATGCTGTGGCCGCAGCCGAACCAGTTCGATCGCGACGACATCATCAATGGGCTGGCCCATATCAAGCCCGCCTACGGATTCCGCTCGGGCTATGCCTACGACAACCTGCTGTATGTCGTCGCCGGTGAAGTGGCGGCCGCGGTGGGTGGTGCGTCTTATGAGGAGTTGGTCCGGCGCGAGGTGTTCAAGCCGCTCGGACTGGACCGCTGCATGGTCGGCGAGATCGATCGCGCGGCGGTCGGCAATATCGCCCAGCCACATCGCCGGGAGGACGGCCGCAACGTTCCAGCCACGGTCGACGACGAGATCATCCCGGCGATCACGTCGGCGGCCGCTGGCGGCATCCGCTGCAGTGTCGGCGACATGCTCGACTGGGCACGGAACTGGCTGGTGCCGACCGAACAGCAGCTGCAATGGTTGTCGCCGGAGCAGCGCAAGGCGATGTGGACAGCGCGCACGCCGATGCCGATCTCACAGCGCAGCCGCGACTGGAACAACACCCATGCCTACGCCTACGCGTTCGGTTTCCGCCTGGCCGATGTCGACGGCGCCTGGACGGTCTCGCATACAGGAACGCTGTCGGGCATGTACTCGGTGATGACCCTGTTGCCGGATTCGGATTCCGGCTTCGTGGTGTTGATGAACGGTAATGCCGGCGAGGCCCGGACGGTGATCAACCAAGTGCTGCTGAAGCACTTCACGGCTCCGCAAGAGACTCTTGCGGTCGCTGACTATGCGGCGCGCATCGCCAACCAACCGGCGTCGGCCGGCGATTCACAGATGCCTGACACCTCCGCCCGTGTCCCGGCCACGGCCGCGGCGCTTTCCAACCAGTTGGGCCGTTACACCGATCCCTGGTTCGGCGAGGTGGCGGTATGCAAGGGTGAGGGTGACGTGCGCTTCACCGCGGTCAAGTCGCCGCGCTTGCGCGGGCAGGTGATGGAAGTGGAGGGGCGACTGCTGGTCGATTGGGACGGTCCGGGCCTGGATGAAGCCTGGCTCGACTTCGCCGATGCAGGTGCGTCGCCCGCGCTCTCGATGGCCAAGGTAGATCCGAATGCCGATTTCAGTTCCGACTATGAGGACCTCGCTTTTGAACGCACCGGTGATTGTGACTAGAACGCTACTGCGACTCGCCGCCGCGGCCTTGGTGGCGACGCTCGTTGGCGCCTGCGCGTCGACCGCTTCAACCACCGCTTCAAACGCGTCGACGCCGCAGCTGTCACCGGCGCAGACCCACGCCGAAGCCGGTCTGGTTGACATCCGCAGCCTCGTCCCCGACATGGTCCAGGAAATCCGCTACGCCGGCAGTGAGAACTTCGTCGGCGTGCCGATCGATGGTTACGAGGCCCCGCGCTGCTATCTGCTGGAACCTGTCGCCGAGGCCTTGCAAAAGGTCGAGCAGGACCTGCGCCAACAGGACCTGCGCCTGAAGATCTTTGACTGCTACCGGCCCACCCGCGCCGTCGCGCACTTCGTCCGCTGGGCCAACGACCCCGACGACGTGCGCAACAAGGCCGACTACTACCCCGACATGGACAAGCCCAACCTGCTGAACGGCTACATCGCCGCGGTGTCCGGCCACAGCCGCGGCGCAACGGTCGACCTGACCTTGCTGCAATGCGAGACCTGCGAACCGCTCGACATGGGTACCGGTTTCGACTTCTTCGGCCCGATCGCCAACACCGACTCGTCGTTGGCGACACCGGCCCAGCGCGCCAATCGCGAACGCCTGCGTGAGGCGATGGAGCGCCACGGGTTCGCCAACTATCCGATGGAGTGGTGGCACTACACGCTGCGACCGGAGCCGAGCCCGACGCTCATGTTTGACGTACCCGTGTCCCAACCCACGGCCGACCAGTTGATGGGTCGCTATGACGGCGACGTGCCCGGCGCATCGCTGCTGGTAATCAAGGATGGCCAGCCGGTGGTGCGACGCGGCTACGGCCTGTCCGATCTCGAGAGCGGCACCGAGGCCGGCCCGACGACCAACTACCGGCTGGCATCCGTCAGCAAGCAGTTCACCGCCGCCGCGATCCTGCTGCTGGCCGAGGACGGCACGCTCGACCTCGACGACCCGTTGCGGCAGTGGCTGCCGTCGCTGCCGGATGCCGCCGACGGCATCACCCTGCATCACGTGCTCAGCCACACCTCCGGATTGATCGACTACGAAGACCTGCTTCATGACGGCATGATCCCGGAAAACACGACCGGGCAAGTCCATGACGCCGACGTGCTGCACCTGCTCGAAGGCCAGGACCAGACCTACTTCGAGCCCGGCACCGACTACCGCTACAGCAACAGCGGCTACGCCTTGCTGGCGTTGATCGTGGAGCGCGCTTCCGGCCTGGACTACCCCGCGTTCCTGCGCGAGCGGATCTTCCTGCCGCTGGGCATGCACGACACCCTGGCCTACGTGCAGGGCGGCCCGGAAGTCCCCAACCGCGCCTTCGGGTACAGCCAGGTCGACGGCCAGTGGACGCGTACCGACCAGAGCCAGACCAGCGCGGTGCTCGGCGACGGCGGCATCTACTCGTCGATCGACGACCTCGCCAAGTGGGACGCCGCGCTGTACGACGACCGCCTGCTCAGCGACGAGTCGCGCCGCCTCGCATTCACCGCGGCGACCCCGACCGATGATCCCGCAGTTGAATACGGCTACGGCTGGCGCATCACCGACGACAGCCTGTGGCATTCCGGGGAGACCATGGGCTTCCGCAACGTGATCGTGCGTTACCCACAGCAGCGGCTGACGGTGGTGTTGCTCAGCAACCGCAATGATCCCGAACCGTATTCGACCGCGCTGGAAATTGCCGAGCTGTTCAAGCGATAAGCAAAAAAAAGCGGCCGAAGCCGCTTTTTTTTCAGGTCGGAAAGGCTTTATGCAGCCTTTCGGGCCAGGTCGCGCAGCACGTAGTGCAGGATCCCGCCATTGCGGTAGTACTCGGTTTCCTTCGGCGTCAACAGCAATACGTCGACCTCGAAGCGCTTCTCACTGCCGTCGGCCTTCTTCGCGACCACGGTAGCGGTCTTGGAAGCGCCGTCCTGCAGGCCGATCACGTCGATGACCTCCGAGCCGTCCAGGCCGTGGGTACGTGCGGTTTCGCCATTCTTGAACTGCAGCGGGAGCACGCCCATGCCAACCAGGTTGGAACGGTGGATGCGCTCGAAGCTCTCCGCCACGACCGCCTTTACGCCCAGCAGGATGGTGCCCTTGGCCGCCCAGTCACGCGAGGAGCCGGTGCCGTATTCCTTGCCGGCAAATACCACCAGCGGGACGCCGTCGGCCTTGTACTTCATCGCCGCGTCGTAGATGTCCATCTGCTCGCCGGCACCACCATCGCTACCGAAGTACCTGGTGAAGCCGCCTTCCACGCCGTCCAGCATCAGGTTCTTGATGCGGATGTTGGCGAACGTGCCACGAACCATCACGTCATCGTTGCCGCGACGCGAGCCGTAGCTGTTGAAATTGGCATGCTCGACGCCGCGCCCCAGCAGGAAACGCCCCGCAGGCGAGTCCTTCTTGATCGCGCCGGCCGGTGAGATGTGGTCGGTGGTGATCGAGTCGCCAAACAGGCCCATCACACGGGCGCCATGCAGGTCATCGATCGCGGCCACATCCATGGTCATGCCATCGAAGTACGGCGGGTTCTTGATGTAGGTCGAGGCCTCGTCCCAGGCGAAGGACTCGCCGTCGGGCGACTCGATCTCGTTCCAGCGGGCGTCGCCCTTGAACACGTCGGCGTAGTTCTGCGCGAACAGCTCGGGACCGACCGTGGCGGCGATCATGTCGCCGATCTCCTGGTTGGTCGGCCAGATATCGCGCAGGTAGACGTCGTTGCCGTCCTGGTCCTTGCCCAGCGAATCATTGACCAGGTCCAGGTCGATGCTGCCGGCAATCGCGTAGGCGACGACCAGCGGTGGGGAGGCAAGATAGTTCATCTTCACCTCGGCGTGGATGCGGCCTTCGAAGTTGCGGTTGCCCGACAACACCGCCGCGACGGCCAGGTCGTTCTCCGCGATGCCCTTGGACACGGCGTCAAGCAGCGGACCGGAGTTGCCAATGCAGGTGGTGCAGCCATAGCCCACCACATAGAAGCCAACTTTTTCCAGGTCCTCAAGCAGGCCCGCTTTCTGCAGGTAGTCGGTCACCACGCGCGAGCCGGGACCGATCGAGGTCTTGACCCAGGGTGCGGCCTTCAGGCCCCTGGCCGCCGCCTTGCGTGCGACCAGGCCCGCGCCCAGCATCACCGCCGGGTTGGACGTGTTGGTGCACGAGGTGATGGCGGCAATCACCAGCGAGCCATCGCTCAGGGCATGGTCCTGGTCGTCCAGGCGGATATTCGAGATCGGCTTTGCCGCCAGGTGTTCGGCCTGCGGCTGGGCACCACCTTCGTCCTTCAACTCCTGCACCGCACAACCCACTCGGTTGGCGGTGAAGCCCTTCACGTTGGTGGTGAAGTTTTCCTGCATGTCGCTCAACAACACGCGGTCCTGCGGTCGCTTGGGGCCCGCCAGCGACGGCTTGACCTCGGACATGTCCAGTCCGATCACCGAGGAATATTCGGCCTCGGGCTGGCCGGCCTCGTGCCACAAGCCCTGGGCCTTGGCGTAGGCCTCCACCAGTGCAATCTGCTCTTCGCTGCGGCCTGACAGGCGCAGGTACTTCGATACCTCGGCATCGATCGGGAAGATACCGCAGGTGGCACCGTACTCCGGTGACATGTTGCCGATGGTGGCGCGGTCGGCCAGCGGCAGGTTCTGCAGGCCTTCACCGAAGAACTCGACGAACTTGCCGACCACGCCATGCTTGCGCAGCATCTGGGTAACGGTCAGCACCAGGTCGGTCGCCGTTGCGCCCTCGGGCAGCTTGCCGGTCAGCTTGAAGCCGACCACCTGCGGGATCAGCATCGAGGACGGTTGGCCCAGCATCGCGGCCTCGGCCTCGATACCGCCAACACCCCAACCCAGCACACCGATGCCATTGATCATCGTGGTGTGGCTGTCGGTACCAAATACCGTGTCCGGGAACGCCATCAACTCGGTCACGCCCTGGTCGTTGGTGACCTCAGTGCCCATCACCACGCGGGCGAGGTTCTCCAGGTTGACCTGGTGGACGATGCCGGTGCTGGGCGGCACGACCTTGAAGTTTTCCAGCGCCTTCTGGCCCCAGCGCAAAAAGCCGTAGCGCTCCTTGTTGCGCTCGAATTCGATCCGGCCATTGATGTCCAGCGCGTCGGGACGGCCATACACATCGACCTGCACGGAGTGGTCGATCACCAGCTCGGACGGGATCTGCGGGTTGATCTGGCTCGGGTTTCCCCCCAGCTTGGCGACGGCATCGCGCATCGCGGCCAGGTCGACCACGCAGGGCACGCCGGTGAAGTCCTGCAGCACCACGCGGGCGGGCATGAAGGCGATCTCGCTGGAAGTCTCCGCCGCCGGATCCCATTGCGCGACTGCCTCGATATGCTCTTTGCCGACAGTGATCCCGCCATCTTCGTTGCGCAGCAGGTTCTCAAGCAGGATCTTCATCGAATAAGGCATCTTTGCCAGATCGAAGCGCTTGCCCAATGTGGGCAGGCTGAAATAGGTATAGGACTTGCCGTTGACGTCGAGTTGCGCGCGTGTGGCGAAGGAGTCGGCCATGAGGAGCTCCGTAGCTGGAAAAACATGGGGGGAGGGCAGCGCGACAGGCCCTTGGGAAATGATCACGCCCAGGACAGCCGCCGCAGTACGATCCTCCTATTATGCCGGAAATCGCTATTTATCGCCTGCGGCGGCCCGTTGGGAGCGGGCCATGATCGCCTAGCGCAGCAACGTTTCCACCTGTGCCGCCATGTCACGACGGCGCAGCAGGAAGTCCCACATGCTGCCGCCCAGCTGCCGCCACAACACGGCCGAGCGCACCGCGGCAAGCAGCACCGCGCGCACTTCGGCGACGACAGCGGGCTGGCCCAGGTAGTGGGGATTGCCCTGCACCAGGACCCGTGGACGCAGGTGGCTGAAGGTGTCGGCGTACAGGCTTCCCAGTCCCGACAACACATCGGGATGACTGCGGCCAAGCCGTTGCGCGGCTTCGGCCTGGACAAGGATTCCCTGCTGCACGCGCTGGGCCATGGCACCGTCGGCGACAAAGCGGCGTTCAAGCTGGATTACGGCCAACGCCAGCCGGGGCAGGTGCTCATCGTGGCTTTTCTTCTTGGCAAAATAGTCGCGCAGCAACGTCAGACCCGGACGCAGCGACGCGCGTCCGCCATAGACTTCCTCGGTGGTTGAGGCATCTATCCGGAACACCGAGTCGAGCATGGTGTCGACCACGTTGGCGTTGGATTGGCCGGTATCGGCAATGCGGCGCACCTGGGCCAGCGCCTGGAGCATGCCGGCCAACGCGAGTACGCGTTCGCCAAGGGGGTTGTCACGGTGATCAGTCATGCAGCATTGGCCCTCAGGCGTTGTTCAAGTGGAGCGTCAGTGGTCGCGATGATGGCACCGCCCAGGCAGACCTGTCCGTCGTAGAGCACCAGCGACTGACCCGGAGTCACCGCACGCTGGGGCCGGTCAAAGCAAACCGCCAGGGTGCCGTCCTCGTTTACCGTGACCTCGCAATCCTCTTCGGCCTGGCGATAGCGGGTCTGGGCGGTGCAGGTGAACCGCGACGCTGGTGCGCTCCCGGCAATCCAGTGTGCGGCTTCGGACCATAGCAACCGCGACGCCAGCCATGGCGTGTCGCTGCCCTGGTCGACATACAACATATTGTTGGCGATGTCCTTGCCCACCACGTACCACGGTGCCTGGGCAAACCCGCGTACGCCACCGATGTTGAGGCCTTCGCGCTGGCCCAGGGTGAAGTAGAACACGCCGGGATGATGACCGATGACTTGCCCGGCAGGGGTGCGCAGCTCGCCGGTGCGGGCGGGGATATAGCGTCCGAGGAACTCACGGAAGTCGCGCTCGCCGATGAAACATATCCCGGTGGAGTCCTTCTTGGCGGCGGTGGCGAAGCCGGCATCGCGCGCCATCTGCCGCACGTCGGTCTTGTCCAGCTCACCCAGCGGAAAGCGGGTGGCCGCCAGCTGGGCCTGTCCGAGCTGGTGCAGGAAGTAGCTCTGGTCCTTGTTGCGGTCTACCGCCCGCAACAGCTGGCAGCGCCCGTTATCGCGCGTGATACGGGCGTAGTGGCCGGTGGCGATGAAGTCCGCACCCAGGTCGTGGGCCGCGTCCAGGAAATGCTTGAACTTGATCTCCCTGTTGCACAGCACATCGGGATTGGGCGTGCGCCCGGCGGCATATTCGGCAAGGAAATGTTCGAACACGCCGTCCCAGTACGCGCCGGAAAAATCGCGGAAGTGGATCGGGATACCGAGCCGGCCACATATCGCGACCGCATCGCGACGGTCGTCCTCGGCCCGGCAATCGCCACTGCCGTCCTCTGCCCAGTTCTGCATGAACAGCCCGGCAATCGGCTCACCGGCATCGCGCAACAGCAATGCGGCCACCGACGAGTCGACACCGCCGGACATGCCCACGATGGTCCCGGGGATGCTCACGCCAGCTGCTGCACCAGGGACAGCGGATGGCGGCGGCCGGTCAGGTAGTCAACAACGGCGCGCCAGACCAGCGGACTGCGATGGCGGTCCAGCTGGCTTTGCAGGTCGGCCGGGGCCAACCACAGCGCCCGCGCGATACCGACATCCAGTTCGCGGTCGGGATCATGTGAGACCGGCTCCGCGGCAAACGCAAAGCGCAGGTAATGCCGGCCCTCGCCACCGTCTGGGCCGGGTGGCGCTTTCCACTGATAAGCGCCGATGAAACAGGTCAGGCGCACGTCCCAGCCGGTCTCCTCGCGTGTCTCGCGCAGCGCGGCGTCCTCCAGGCTCTCGTCGGGCTCCAGATGCCCGGCAGGCTGGTTCAGCACCAGGCGTCCGCGGGAGGCTTCCTCGACCATCAACAATTGCCCGTCACGGACCACGACGGTGGCCACGGTGACGTCGGGTTGCCAGAAGCGGCCTTCGCGATAACTCAAGATTCATTCAACCAATGGTGTTTCGCCCATTTTGCCGGTGCTCCGGCCGGGCGTCCATCGTCCGGCAGTGCGCCCACCGCGGGCGCGAGCATTTACAATGCGGCCATGTCCAGACCCGCCGAACACGAACACGACCATGGCCACGGCACGATGGTCGAGGCCGCCAAGCCCGAAACCGCCCGCCCACCGCTGTACTCGGTGATGCTGCTCAACGACGATTACACCCCGATGGATTTCGTGGTCGAGGTGCTGATGCGGTTCTTCCCGATGACCGCCGAGAACGCGACCCAGATCATGCTCCACGTGCACACCCGTGGCCGTGGCGTATGCGGTGTGTTCACCCGGGAAGTGGCCGAATCGAAGGTAGCGCAGGTCAACGAATTCTCCAGGCTGAATCAACACCCGTTGCTATGTACGATGGAGAGGGCGTAACCGATTAGCCGGCATGGAAAAGCGGGCTGGCATCCCCATCTTGGGTAGCAGTAGCTTTTCGGAGGCATCGCTTCATGTTCAGCAAGGATCTCGAGTTCAGCATCGGCCAGTGCTACAAACGTGCCCGCGAGGCGCGCCACGAGTACATGACGGTCGAGCACCTGCTGCTGGCACTGCTTGATAACCCCTCTGCGGAGGCCGTTCTCAAGGCGTGCGACGCGGACGCTCCGCGACTGCGCGGCGATCTGGAACAGGCCATTGCGACCTCGGTCTCGGTGTTGCCTGACGAGATCGATCGCGACACCCAGCCGACGCTGGGATTCCAACGCGTACTGCAGCGCGCCGTTTACCACGTGCAATCGTCGGGCAACAAGGAGGTCACCGGCGCCAACGTGCTGGTGGCGATCTTCGGCGAGAAGGACTCGCACGCGGTCTACTACCTCAACCAGCAGGACATCGCGCGGCTGGACGTGGTCAATTACCTGTCCCACGGGATTGCCCGCCAGGGCGACGATGGCGACAGCCAGCCGGTCGACGGCGAAGCCCGGCCGGCGGACGGCGAGGCCGATGCCAAGGCCGAGGCGCTGGACGAGTTCGCCGTCGACCTGAACCAGCTCGCCCGCGATGGCAAAATCGACCCGTTGGTGGGCCGGATGGACGAGGTGGAACGCACCATCCAGGTGCTGTGCCGCCGTCGCAAGAACAACCCGTTGTATGTCGGTGAGGCCGGCGTCGGGAAAACCGCTATCGCCGAAGGGCTGGCCAAGCGCATCGTCGACGGCGACGTGCCCGAAGTTCTTGCCGACGCGACCATCTATGCGCTGGACCTGGGCGCACTGGTCGCCGGTACCAAGTACCGCGGCGACTTCGAAAAGCGCCTCAAGGCGGTTCTTGCGCAAATGAAGAAGCATCCCGGCGCGGTGCTGTTCATCGACGAGATCCACACCATCATCGGCGCCGGCTCCGCGAGCGGCGGCACGATGGATGCGAGCAACCTGATCAAGCCGGCGTTGTCCTCGGGCGACCTGCGTTGCATCGGCTCGACCACGTTCCAGGAGTACCGCGGCATCTTCGAGAAGGACCGGGCGCTGGCACGGCGCTTCCAGAAAATCGACATCGTCGAGCCGACCATTGGCGAGACCGTCGAGATCCTGCAAGGGCTCAAGGCGCGTTACGAGGCCCACCACGGGGTCACCTATGACGATGACGCGCTGCAGGCGGCGGTAGATCTGTCGGTCAAGCACATTGGCGACCGGCTGCTGCCTGACAAGGCGATCGACGTGATGGATGAAGCCGGGGCACGCCAGCGACTGCTGCCGGAAGGCGTGCGCAAGGTGACCATCGACGTGGAGGAGATCGAGATGATCGTCGCCAAGATGGCGCGCATCCCGGCCCGCCAGGTCTCGGCTACCGACAAGGACGTGCTTCGCAACCTTGAGCGCAACCTGAAGATGGTGATCTTCGGCCAGGATCCGGCCATCGATTCGCTGACGTCGGCCATCAAGTTGTCACGTTCCGGGCTGGGCAGTCCCGACAAGCCGATCGGCAACTTCCTGTTTGCAGGCCCGACCGGGGTCGGCAAGACCGAGGTGACCAAGCAGTTGGCGCTGCAGTTGGGCATCGAGCTGGTCCGCTTCGACATGTCCGAGTACATGGAGTCGCATTCGGTGTCGCGCCTGATCGGCGCGCCTCCCGGCTACGTCGGTTTTGACCAGGGGGGCCTGCTGACCGAGAAAATCGTCAAGACCCCGCATTGCGTGTTGCTGCTGGACGAGGTGGAAAAAGCCCACCCGGACATCTTCAACATCCTGCTGCAGGTCATGGACCGTGGCGCGCTGACCGACACAAACGGCCGGGAGGCGAACTTCCGCAACGTGATCGTGGTGATGACCACCAATGCCGGAGCCACCCAGGCCGCCAGGCGGACGATCGGCTTCACCAAGCAGGATCACAGCACCGATGCGATGGAGGCAATCCGCAAGGGCTTCAGCCCCGAGTTCCGCAACCGGCTGGACGCCGTGGTCCAATTCGACGCACTCGGTTTCGAGCACATCCTGCGCGTGGTCGACAAATTCCTGATCGAGCTGGAAGCCCAGTTGCACGAGAAGGGCGTCACCATGACGGCGACTCCCGAAGCGCGCGAATGGCTCGCCCAGCATGGCTTCGACCCGTTGATGGGTGCACGACCGATGACCCGGGTCATCCAGGACAAGATCAAGCGCCCGTTGGCGGACGAGTTGCTGTTCGGCAAGCTGGTGGCTGGTGGCCGGGTAACGGTCCAGGTAAAGGACGACGAGCTGGTGATCGACGCGCAGCCCGAGCCGGAAAAGCTGCTGCCCGTTACCGTGGAATAGGCGGGTACGGAGCAGACCGCCAAACGAAAAAGGCGACCCATGGTCGCCTTTTTTAACGCATGCACCACCGCGGTTACTTGTTGCGGTAGGTGATCCTTCCCTTGGTCAGATCGTACGGGGTCATCTCCACCTTGACCTTGTCGCCGGTCAGGATGCGGATGTAGTTCTTGCGCATGCGCCCGGAGATGTGGGCGATGATCTCGTGCCCGTTTTCGAGGCGCACGCGGAACAGGGTGTTCGGAAGGGTTTCCGCCACCGTGCCCTCAAATTCGATCACGTCGTCTTTTGCCATGTGTTTCCTGCGTTTGTTGCGGGCGGCGCAAAAATGCAGCCGCGAAGCCGAGCATCATGACACGGTTGCCGTGTCGAGGCAAAATTTTGGTGTCGTGAGTGTACCCGGCGCGTCTCAAGCCAATGGCAGCGCAAGCTCCCGAGCATGGAGCGTGCCAAACCGCTGCGTCCACGACGTCGCCGCCACGGGGCGCGAGACAAGCAACCGGACCTGGGTGAGGAACCGCTCGCGTGGCCACGACATGCCGCCCAAACTCAGCAGATGCGGATTCTCGACCTGCGCATCCAACAGCGGCCAATGCCACTGATGCAGGCGGGCGGCGAGGGCGGCCAAGGCCACCTTGGAACCACCCGACGCCAGGCTGACCATGCTTTCGCCGAAGAACATCCGGCCGATCGCAACGCCATACAACCCTCCCACCAGCTCCGATCCGCTACGCACCTCGATGGAGTGGGCATGGCCGAGGCGGTGCAGCTCACTGTAAGCCTGGCACATCGCGGCGGTGATCCAGGTCCCGGGCTGACCCGGACGTGGCGCCAGGGCGCAGGCCCGGATTACCTCGTCGAACGCGCCATCGGCGGTGACCTGCCAGTCGGACTGGCGCAACGATCGCCGAAACCGGGATGACAAATGCACCGCGTCGGTACGGAACACGGTGCGCGGGTCCAGCGACCACCACAGCAACGGCTGGCCATCGGAGTACCACGGGAATATCCCGCCCGCGTAGGCGTTGAGCAGCCGCTGCGGGGACAGGTCGCCACCCATAGCCAGCAAACCGTCCGGCTCCCGCAAAGCCATGCGCGGGTCGGGGAAGGGTGAGCCGGGGTCAGTGGCCAGTCGGGGCAGGTGGATCGGCATGGTCGGTAGTGTCGCCGGATGGCTGCTTGAACGGCGAACGGCTGGTCAGGGTCGTCACATGGCGATTGATCACGGCGCGCTCTTGCTCGCACCATTGGCCCAGCGCGTCGCGGAACGAGGGATGGGCAATCCAGTGGCGGCTGCGCACCAGCGTGGGCAGAAACCCGCGCGCCAACTTGTGCTCCCCTTGTGCGCCCGGCTCAAACCGGGTCAGCCCTTCGCGCAGGCAGTAATCGATGCCCTGGTAGTAGCAGGTCTCGAAGTGCAACCCGGGAATCCCCTCGGTCGCGCCCCAGTACCGGCCGTACAAGGTATCGCCACCGCGCAGGCACAGGGCGCCGGCCACGGGACGCCCATCGCGCTCGGCAAAAAACAGCACCAGTGAGCGCGGCATGGCCTGCGCCAGGTGGCGAACGAACGCCAGGGTGATGGTCGGGTGGTTGCCGTACTCGGCGAACGTGCACAGGTAGAACCGGTGGATGTCGGCCAGGTCGGCGGCACTGGCGTCACCGCCCTTGACCACCCGGAAGGTCACGCCCGCACGGACGACCTTGGCGCGCTCCTGACGGATGTTCTTGCGGTGCTTGTGATCGAACGCGGACAGGTAGTCCGAAAAATCGGACCAGCCGGCGCGGTTATGCCAGTGGTACTGGATGTCGATGCGTTGCAACCACTCACCGCTGGCACCTGGTGGCGTGGAGCTTGCCGGCTCGAACGCCGCATCTTCGTCCTTGTCGTGGAAATTGACGTGCGCGGAAGACACGCCTTCGTGAGCGGCCAGTTCGACCATCTCCTCCAGCAACAACGACCGATGCGCCTGGTCGCGCACCAGCAGGCGCGGCCCGGTGACGGGCGAGTAGGGCACCGCGCACAGCCACTTGGGGAAATAATCCAGCCCGTGCTGGGCGTAGGCATGCGCCCAGGCATGGTCGAACACGAATTCGCCATGGGAGTTGTCTTTCAGGTATCCCGGCGCGGCGGCAAGCAGCTCATCGCCTTGCCACAGCGTCAGGTGCCTGGGCGACCAACCCCACTCCGGGCGCACAACCCCGTGTTGCTCCATGCCGACCAGGAACGCATGGGCAACAAACGGGTTTCGCCCGTCATGCAACGCATCCCATTGCACCGCAGGGATGTCGTCAAGCCGATTGTAGAGCCGTGTTTCGAGCATGCCGTTCGGCTACTCACCCTGGTCGAGGAATTTCTCCGCATCCAGCGCTGCCATGCAGCCGAAGCCCGCCGAGGTGATTGCCTGGCGGTAGACCTGATCGGCCACGTCGCCAGCGGCATACACGCCGGGGACCGAGGTCTGGGTCGCATTGCCATCCAGTCCCGACTTGATCTGCAGATAGCCGCCCTTCATCTCCAGCTGGCCCTCGAACAGCGAGGTGTTCGGGGTGTGCCCGATGGCGACGAAGAAGCCGTTGACCGGGATCTCACGGGTGCTCTGGTCGCCCTTGGTCGAGCGCAGGCGCATGCCGGTGACGCCGCTGTCATCACCCAGTACTTCTTCGACGGAGTGATCCCAGACCAGTTCGATCTTGCCGGCCTGGGCCTTGGCGAACAATTTGTCCTGGAGAATCTTCTCGGCCCGCAGGCTGTCGCGACGATGCACCAGATACACCTTGCGCGCGATGTTGGACAGGTACAGCGCCTCTTCAACCGCGGTGTTGCCGCCGCCGATCACCGCCACTTCCTGTTCCTTGTAGAAGAAGCCATCGCAGGTCGCGCAGGCTGAGACGCCCTTGCCCATGAACTTGGTCTCGGACTCGATGCCGAGGTACTTGGCACTGGCACCGGTGGCGATCACCAGCGCATCACAGGTGTATTCGCCGCTGTCGCCGATGAGGCGGAACGGCCGCTGCGACAAGTCGGCCGAATGGATCTGGTCAAACACCACCTCGGTATCGAAACGCTCGGCATGAGCCTGCATCCGGGTCATCAGATCCGGGCCTTGCAGGCCGTGGGCATCACCGGGCCAGTTGTCGACATCGGTGGTGGTCATCAACTGTCCCCCCATCTGCAACCCGGTGATCAACAATGGCTTGAGGTTGGCGCGGGCAGCGTAGACGGCCGTGGTCCAGCCGGCCGGGCCGGAGCCCAGGATGATGAGACGGGCATGCTTGCTTGGGGTCATGGGTATAATCGCAACGGTTGGGAATGCGCCGCATCGGCGCAGGACTGGGTCGCATTTGCGACCGGCATGGCCCATAGCTTGGAGGCGGCGTCCCGGCAACACAAGGCGGACACGAGGACGCAGCGTTGCAGTGCGGTCGAGCGGGGCAGGGGTCGGTTGACGACGGCTTTTCGCGTATATTCAATGGCTAACACAACCTAGCTAAGGCAGAACATCACGGTGGCGCAAGCGTCCACGGCAGCAGGCAAGAAAAAAGCGAAGACCACTCCGAGGGCGGACGCCACACCGTCGCCACGGCGGCAGCGGTTGATGCGCGACATTGCGATGATCGTGATCGCGCCGCTGTTGCTGTACCTGCTGGCGAGCCTGGTTACCTTCTCGCCCAACGATCCGGGCTGGTCGCAGTCCGGCAGCGTCACCGCACCGCTGCACAACCTGGGCGGCCGGGTCGGTGCCTGGCTGGCCGATGTGTTGCTGTATCTGACCGGCTACGTCGCGTTCCTGCTGCCGGTGATGCTTGCCCTGGTGGCGTGGATCGCCTTGTTCGGCATGGACGTGGATGGCGATGGCGACGCCGACCTCGGTCCGGCGTTGCGACTGGTCGGCATCGTCGGCTTCCTGGTGTCGGCCACGGGCCTGCTGCAACTGCGCGTGGGTTCGGTGATCGATTTTTCCGCCGGCGCCGGTGGCATCCTCGGACAACTGGTCGGGCGCTCGTTGTACAGCGGCTTCGGCCCGGTGGGTGGCAATCTGTTCCTGCTTGCCCTGTTGCTGGTCTCGGTGACCCTGGCGACCGGGATCTCGTGGCTGAGCGTGATGGACCGGGTGGGCCAGTGGGTATTGGCTTTGGGACCGGTGTTGTCACGCCTGTTCCGCCGGGGCAGCCAACAAGCCAGCGAGTGGCAGCAGACCCGGACCCTGCGCGAGGAGCGCGGTGAGGTCCGCAAGGTCGACAGCGAGCTGCGGGCCAAGCGCGCGCCAGTGAAGATCGAGCCGCCGGCACCGGCTGCCGTGGAACGTAGCGACCGCGCCCAGCGCGAACAGCAGATTCCGCTGCTCAACGTCAGCGACGGCACAGGCATCCCGCCGCTGTCGTTGCTGGACGATCCCAAGCCGCAGCCCAAGGGCTACAACGCAGATACGTTGGAGACCCTGTCGCGGCAGATCGAGTTCAAGCTCAAGGATTTCCGCATCGAGGCCACCGTGGTCGGTGCGTATCCCGGCCCGGTGATCACCCGGTTCGAGATCGAGCCGGCGCCGGGCATCAAGGTCAGCCAGATCAGTTCGCTGGACAAGGACATCGCTCGCGGGCTGTCGGTCAAGTCGGTGCGCGTGGTCGACGTCATCCCGGGAAAGGCGGTGATTGGCCTGGAAACGCCCAACACCCGACGCGAGATGATCTACCTGTCCGAGCTGCTGCGTTCCAAGGAATATGACAAGGCAAGCAGTCCGCTGACGATCGCGCTGGGCAAGGATATCGGGGGCCGTCCGACGGTCGCCGACCTGGCCCGGATGCCGCACCTGCTGGTCGCCGGCACCACCGGCTCGGGCAAGTCGGTTGGGGTCAACGCGATGGTGTTGAGCTTGCTGTACAAAGCGTCCGCCAAGGATGTGCGGATGTTGATGATCGACCCGAAGATGCTGGAACTGTCGGTATACGAAGGCATCCCGCACCTGCTGGCGCCTGTGGTCACCGACATGAAGGAGGCCGCCAACGGCCTGCGCTGGTGCGTGGCCGAGATGGAGCGGCGCTACAAGCTGATGAGCGCGGTCGGCGTGCGTAATCTGGCGGGCTTCAACAAGAAGGTGCGCGATGCCAGCGATGCCGGGCAGCCGATGAGCGACCCGCTGTTCAAGCCCAACCCGGAGATCAACGAGGTTGCGCCGCTGCTGGAGCCGTTGCCATTCATCGTGATCTTCATCGACGAATTCGCCGACATGATGATGATCGTCGGCAAGAAGGTCGAGGAGTTGATCGCCCGCCTGGCGCAGAAGTCCCGCGCCGCCGGCATCCATCTGATCCTCGCCACCCAGCGCCCGTCGGTGGACGTCATCACCGGTCTGATCAAGGCCAATATCCCGACCCGGATCGCGTTCCAGGTATCGAGCAAGATCGATTCGCGCACCATCCTCGACCAGTCCGGCGCCGAAACCCTGCTCGGCAACGGCGACATGCTGTACCTGCCACCAGGGACCGCGATGCCCGAGCGCGTGCACGGCGCGTTCGTGTCCGATGAAGAAGTACACCGTGTGGTCGAGTTCCTGAAGCAGACTGGACGTACCGACTACATCAACGGTGTTCTGGAAGACGTGCAGACGATGGGCGATGGCGTCGTGGTGGGGGCCACCGGGCTGCCCGAGACCGCCAGCAGCGGGGACGAATCCGACCCGCTGTACGACCAGGCCGTACGGGTGGTTACCGAGACCCGGCGTGCATCGATTTCCGGCGTGCAACGGCGGCTGAAAATTGGATACAACCGTGCGGCGCGTCTGGTCGAGGCCATGGAAGCGGCCGGCATCGTCACCCCGCCGGAGCACAATGGCGACCGCAGCGTCCTGGCACCGCCACCGCCGCGCGATTGACTTGCGTCCGGCTGCGCCACGCTGAATGTTGACGATCACGTCGAGCACGCATTCAGCTTGACCACTACACACTCGCAACCAGACTACGACTGGAGATCGACTGCATGAACCAGATGATTCGCTGGGGTACCGGTTTGCTGCTGGGCACCGTCGTCGCGGGCAGTGCACTGGCTGGCGCGCGCGATGATCTCGATACGTTCACCAAGGGCTTGAAAGGGCTTGATGGCCAGTTCACCCAGCAGGTTTACGACACCCAGGGCAAGCTCAAGGAAACCTCCACCGGGCACGTGCAGCTCTCCGTGCCGCATCTGTTTCGCTGGGAATACGTGAAGCCCTATCCCCAGGTGATTGTTGCCGATGGTGAAAAGGTCTGGATCTACGACCCCGACCTGGAGCAGGTGACAGTGCGTCCGCAAGGCGTGGAAGAGCGCAGCAGTCCCTTGGCGGCATTGTTCGAGCCAGCCAAGCTGGACAAGCAGTTCGTGGTCAAGGAGCTCGGCGCCACCGATGGCCTGGAGTGGTTGAGCCTGGCACCCAACGACGACAACCAGGCCAGTTTCCGCTCGGCCCGGTTGGGTTTTGACGATGGCAAGCTGGTGCAGATGGAAGTGAACGACGCTGTCGGCCAGCGCACCGAGATCACCTTCGAGCAGTGGCAGCGCAACCCAGGTTTCCCGGCGGACACCTTCCGATACACGCCGCCGGAGGGCGTGGATGTCATTGGGGAGCGCTGACCAAGCGTCGCTTATCCCGTGAGCCCGGCGTGAACGCGTAAACCGTTCAGATTCAAGGGCTTGGCGTCACGATTTGTCGACGGCCCCGGCGCCATGCTGGCTTCCAAGGTATCCGCCGGATGCCGCTGGAACTGTTCAGATGCGCCATCACTCCATCCCGTTTGTTATCCGCCCGCTGGCGGTCGTCGCGACGACTGCCGCCGGGTTGTTCTTCGCCACGGCCCTTGCCCAACGCCCGGTGCCGGTGTCCGTTGCACCCCAGCTTCAGGCGCAGGCGCTGCAGGCTCCCCAGTCGCGTGAGGAAGGCGGGCAGGCGATGGACAGCGCGGTGGCAGCGGCGTTGATCGGCGCGATCAGCGATCAGTTCGATGCGCGCCGGGTTGAAGTCACCCTGGACAAGGTTCATGTCGCACCGCTGAGCGTGCGCGACCGCAGTGTGTCCGGCAACGGTCGCTTGCGCATCGGCGATGCACCCGACTGGATCGCGATGAGCTTCAACGCGTTGTACGACACCGCTACCGCAAGCGTGAGCCGTCCGGTGCTGGTGCTCAACGATGGTCAGGCCGGCGAAGTGCTGCAACTGGATTCCGATCTCGCACGCGCATTGGACCGGGAAGTGAATTCCGCCCTGGCCAGTGAATTTTCCCAGCAATCGGTGCAATTGCTGATTGAACGCGTTACCACCACCGCCTCCGACCAACGTTTCGTGCAGCTGAGGGCACTGGGTATCGCTGAATTTTCCGGTGAAGGCACTACGCCGGCACAGGTTTCCGCGTTGTACGACCGCGACACCGGGGAATGGTTGCGCGTGGACTACGAGTTGGGTACATCTTCAAACTGGGCCGAACAGGCCGAGCCCGCGGTCGCCAGCAACTAGCTCAACGGTGGGTGCCAGTGCGCCCGCGGGACGCGCGTCCTTTGTTACGCTGGGCGGCGTTCACCCGACTACTTGAGCGGCATGAAGTTGCCCAGAATCCGTTCACCCAAAATCGATCTCGCCGGTCCCCCTGCAGACCTGCTCAGCGTGGAAAACCGGGCAATGCGACCGCTCGCCGAGCGCATGCGACCGAACACGCTTGACGGGATGGTCGGCCAGCGCCGCCTGTTTTCCGCCGGTTCCGCACTGCGCCGGGCGGTCGAGTCCGGCCACGCCCATTCGATGATCCTGTGGGGGCCGCCGGGCTGTGGCAAAACCACGTTTGCGCTGTTGCTCGCGCAGTACACCGACGCTGAATTCCGCGCGATATCCGCCGTGCTGTCCGGCTTGCCGCAGGTCCGGGTGGTGCTGGAAGAGGCCGCACAGCGATTCGCTGAGGGTCGGCGCACAGTGCTGTTCGTCGATGAGGTGCATCGGTTCAACAAGACCCAGCAAGATGCCTTCCTGCCGCACATCGAGCGCGGCACTATTCTGTTTGTTGGCGCGACCACCGAGAACCCGTCTTTCGAACTCAACTCCGCATTGCTGTCGCGCTGTCGCGTGCACGTGATGGAGGCGGTGTCCGCCCAGGACATCGCTGTCGCATTGCAGCGGGCCCTGGATGACGCTGAGGACGGACTGGGCGGGCAGGGGCTGAAGGTGTCCGACGAGGCGTTGATGCAGATCGCCGGCGCCGCCGATGGTGATGTCCGCCGTGGCCTGACCTTGCTCGAAATCGCCGCCGAGCTTGCGTCTGGCGAGCAGGGCGAGATTACCGACGCCACCCTGAGCCAGGTGCTGGCCGACCGCACCCGCCGCTTCGACAAGGGCGGCGAGCAGTTCTACGACCAGATATCGGCATTGCACAAATCGGTGCGCAGCTCGAACCCGGACGCCGCGCTGTATTGGCTCACCCGGATGATCGATGGCGGCTGCGACCCGGCCTATCTCGCCCGTCGACTGACCCGCATGGCCACCGAGGACATCGGTCTGGCCGACCCGCGTGCGCAGCAGATGGCGATCGATGCCTGGGACACCTATGACCGCCTCGGCAGTCCGGAAGGTGACCTCGCGTTGGCGCAACTGGTGATCTACCTGGCCAGCACCGCCAAATCCAACGCGGTTTATGTCGCTTTCAACACGGCCAAAAAAGATGTACGCCAGTACGGTACCCAGGACGTCCCGCTGCACCTTCGCAATGCACCGACGAAGCTGATGAAGGAGCTGGGTTACGCCAAGGGCTATCAGTACGACCACGATGCCGAAGGCGGTATCGCGCTGGACCAGACCGGTTTCCCCGATGCGATGGGCGAGCGCGTGTACTACCAGCCGGTGGCGCGGGGCATGGAGGTCAAGCTAAAGGAAAAACTCGACCGGCTGCGTGCGGCGCGCAAGGCCGCTACTGGTGGCAAAAGCGACGATTGAGACGGGCAAGATCGGTCAACGTCGCGACACATGCCGATTGCCGCGCACATACCAGCGCCAGGGCTCGGTGACGGCTCGGGTGATGCCGACGCGCGTGGTCACGAACGGGTTGTCGGGCGGGGGCATGCCGTCGTCCAGTATCCGGTAAGGCCCGGCCAACAGGTCGTCGCCGTCCTGGGCCTGGCCGATGCCCATGGCCTGGGTGAGCCGGGCCGGGCCGCTGCACAGGTCGCGCTCGCGCCGCGCCGCCGGCCGGGCGGCATGCATCAGGTCCAGTCGTTCCAGCGGCTCCAGCGCTCGCAGCAGCACGGCGACCCCCTCGCCCGGCTCGCCACACACCGCGTTGGCGCACCAGTGCAGGCCGTAGGTGAAGTACACGTACAGGTGCCCCGGCGGCCCGAACATCGTCGCGTTGCGCGCGGTCTGGCCGCGATAAGTGTGCGCGGCCGGATCCACCTCGCCGCAATAGGCTTCGACCTCGACAATGCGTCCGCTGCGCCCGTCCGGTCCCGCCAGAACCTTGTTGAGCAGTTCCGGGGCAACCTGGCGCGGGTCGCGCCGGTAGAATTTTCGCGGCAGCCCGGTACGGCGGCGGACAGCGGCACTCAATCTTGCGGGCTTGATCGGGTCCCGGCCGGATCGGGTCGCTTGGCCGCTACGAATGGCGAGACCGGGTCACTTGCGGGAAAGGTTTCCTCCAGGGCCTCATCCTGGTTCTCGTTCTGGTGTTTCTCGCGTTGCCGGCGCTCCGCCGTTGATTCGGGCGTCTTTGGCTGGCCCGGCTTGAGGTCGCTGGCAGGCGGGTCTTTCTGGTCTCGATTGCTCATGGGAAAACTCCCGAATGAAATCGATTGAAATTTACGGCAGCTCCCGGAACCCGGGTGTGAAGGTGCGACAGCAAGGCGGCGTTCGCTGGCCGGGAGCGGCTCAGGTCACGAGTTCAAAACGGATCCTGCGCGTCACCGGGTCCGCCTGGGCAAGCCGCACGCGTACCTTGGCTCCCAGTGGCAGATCGGAATCCGCGCTCACGCGTCCCAGCACTGCCGGATCGCGCAACATGACATCACCCTGGCCCGGATTCTTCGGATTGACCTCGACAATCGCGCCGGCGAACGTTTCACCCACGCGCGGCGCCAGCGCCGTCGCCTCGGCCAGGTCGAGCACGGCGTTCTCGTAGCGGCTTGCGCGCCGTGAGGACTCCTGCATCGTCGCCGGCAGGCCGGGCAGGGCATCCAGCACCCACTCCGGGACCGGCACGCCGGCACACAGCGCGACGCAGGTTTCGCCGGTGTAACGATCCACCAACCGTCGCAACGGAGCGGTGACGTGGGTGTACTGCGCCGCCAGCGCCGAATGCCACGAATCCTCGGGCACGCTGCCGGTGAACGCGAGGTAGCCCGCTCCGCGCAATACCGAGGTGCACGCGGTCGCCATTGCCACATCGCGTGGCTGGCGTGGATCGAGCGAGCGGATGAAGTCGGGGTAGGAGAGTGTTTCGGGCCAGTCGATCTCCAGCGCGTCGGCGGTACGGTGGAGCCGGGCGATGGCGCGCGGATCGGCATCGGGCAGGGTGCGCAGCAAGCCGACCCCGGCCTGCACCATCAGATGTGCGGCCGCCATGCCGGTCAGCAGCGAGATCTGCTCGTTCCAGTTCTCGACCGGATAGCGGGCGCGGAACTCAATCGTCCACGCACCGCCGTCGACACGAACCTCCTGCTCCGGCAGTGGCAGGCTGACGCCACCACGACGTCGCTCGCGCATCTCCCGCAACTCGCCAATCTCACGCAGGACTGCCCACATCGGGTCAGCCTTGCCGCTGTCGATCTCGTGCTGCACGCCGGCATAGTCAAGCTTTGCCCGGCTGCGGACCCGGGCGCGATGCACGTCCACGCCGATGCCTTCGCCGCTTGCGTCCAGGTCGATCGTCCACAACAAGGCCGGTCGCACCTGTCCGGGCAGCAACGAAGCGGCATCCTCCGACATGGCCTTGGGGTGCAGTGGAATCTTGCTGTCGGCGCCGTACAACGTCTCCCCGCGACGGTTGGCCTCCAGATCGATCGCATCGCCGGCGCTGACAAATGCGGCGACATCGGCAATCGCATAATGGACCCGGTAGCCATCGCCATTGCGCTCGACAAACAGCGCCTGGTCCAGGTCCATCGCGTCGGGCGGATCAATGGTGACCAGCGCGATGTCGGTGCGGTCCTCGTCGGGCAGTCGCGCGTTGGCTACTGCGATGTCGGCGGCGCGCTCCACCTGTGGCGGGAACGAGGTGGGCAGCTCGAGTTCTTGCTGGAGCATCCGCATGCCCCGGACCAGTGCTGGATCCTGCGGTGTGCCAAGGCGTAAACGGCGTGTTGTCGTCATCGATTATCCTTCTGCTTGGTGAGGGTCAGTCCGCAACGTAGCCGCCAAAACTTCCGGCCGCGCCCGGAAACACTACCGGACTCTCCGCCCCGTTTTTGCCGACTGCCGAGACACCGAAGAAATAGTTGTCGATGACGACGTTCTCCAGCGTGTGCTCGGCGACGTTGCCTACGTAGATGCTGTGGCTCCACTGCGGCTCGGTCGTGAGTCGCCAGTGGATGCGGTAGCCCGCGAGGTCCGGGGCCTGGCTCGCAGGCGGTCGGGTCCAGCGCAAGGTGGTGTCGGGGCTGACCGCGCCCTCGATTTCGACCTCGGCCGGCGGTGGCGGCGCCCAGGCCATGCCCGCCAGACTGACCGCGTTCAGTGCAGTCAACTTGGCTGCATAGGCGAAGTCGACGCCGTCGATGGTGTCGCCGTAGGTGACCCCGTCCTCGACGCGCAGATCCTGATGCTGGCGGGTGTAGTTCTCGTTGGTCTCCATCACCCGAACCGCCGGCGCGCCAATATCGTTGAACGGGCGGTGGTGGCCGCCGCGGCCGAAGCGGTCGAGCCGGTAGACCATCATCACGTCCAGGTTCGGCACGTACTGGTCGGCCATACGGTCGATGTAGCGGGCGAGGTTGCGCGAGGGCGAGTCGACCTCGCCGCCAGTGAAGCGGCGCGCGCGTGCTTCCTCTGGCGTCTCGTTGACCCGCGTGCCCTCGGAGAACACGCGTGCGGTGGTGTTGTCGATGACGCCGTTGACGCCCGCGATATTGCCGATCATGTCGTTGTTGAGCAGGGCCTCGATCCGCCAGCCGTTCTCCAGCGCGTACTCGGCCAGGATCTTGCCGCCGAACAGGCCCTGCTCCTCGCCAGCAAGCGCGGCATAGACAATCGTGCCGTTGAACTCGTACTGCGACAGCACCCGGGCGGCTTCCAGTGTTCCGGCAATGCCCGAGGCGTTGTCGTTGGCTCCGGGCGAATCGGAGGTGTAATCCATCACGTCCGATACCCGCGAGTCGATATCGCCAGACATCATCACCACGCGCTTGGGATCGCTGCTGCCACGCTGGATCGCAATCACGCTGACGACCTCGACCGGGTCGGGGACGCGTTCCTCGCCCGATACGGTGTCGCCAACCACCATCACCTCCAGGCAACCGCCGCAGTCGCGCGAGATCCGCTCGAATTCGGCCTTGATCCAGCGCCGCGCGGCGCCTATGCCACGGGTGTCGGATTCGGTGTCGGACAGTGTGTGACGCGTTCCGAAGTCAACCAGGGTGCGGATATCGGCCTCGATCCGGGTGGGCGAGGGCGATCGCGCGATGTCGTGCAATTCGGGGACCGTGGCCGGAGGAGTCGTACCCGTGGCGGCAATCGCTGGGGCACAGGCGAGACTGGCAGCGGCGGCAAGCAAGTATCGATACATGGAATGGGTCCCGTGGATGGATGTATGGGCTACGTGTCGCACTCTACCGGAGACCGTCGACTGGACCGGGTCGAATCGGCGCGCCACCGATCGACCTCATGGTGCAACGTCGCCTGCGCCTAGCTACTAGCACTGCCGGCACAGTGGCGCTGAGCCTCCCGGGTCGAATGAGCCGCATCAGCTTCGTGCACAACCTGACCTGTTCGCCGATCCCCACAGCCCGTGGCAACGCGGCTGCCGCGAGAACTTCAACGGCTTGCCGCGCCCGTGTGACTTCATCTCGATCACGGAGAAGGAACTGCAAGCGGCTGTGGGTCAGATGGATGACCGACCGAGGAAGCGACTGGGCTACCTGACACCAGGCGAGGTATTCTTCAACCACGGTCACCGTGCACTTCAACGTTGAATGCACCGGTGGAAATGGTGAGCATGGCTCATGTATGAGTGGCAACCATGCGCTCAAAATTCATCATTGATGCGTCGGCCAGGTCTCGAGTCCGGGATGCACGTGTTTTGACAGGGGTGGCCCATGGTGGGATGGCAGCGATTCACTCGATACATTCGGTTTCTCGATCTGCGCTGGTCAGTCAGCCGCAGCGTACAAGTACGGGTAATCGAAAGGCCGGGGCTGTGGATGCGGGAGGAGGAAATCGAAGCGCTACTGGTGCAACTGCGTGGCATCACCCGACACGGCATAGGCCATGACCTCGACTATGGTGTTGTGTCAGGCGATCCCGTGCGTCTGCAGCAAGCGGTGATCACCGTGCTCTACGACGCCAAAAACGGGGAAGCGGTGGCATTCAACGCCCTGTCGTTCATGGACATCGAAGTGCGTGGTGTGCCCACGCGCGCACTCCACCTCGGGCTGGTGGTGGTCGACCCAAAGTTCCGTACCCAGGGATTGTCATGGGTGCTTTATGGGCTGACCTGCATCCTGATCTTCTTCCGTCGTGGCTTGCGACCACTGTGGATCAGCAACGTCACCCAGGTGCCAGCCATTATCGGCAAGGTCGCAGAAGCGTTCCCCACGGCCTGGCCCAATCCTTTCTCGCAGGTTCGGCGCAGTTTCGATCACCTGAGCGTGGCACGCGAGATCATGCGTCGACACCGGGGTGTTTTTGGTGTGGGCGCCGAAGCCAGTTTCGACGAGGCGCAATTCGTCATCGCCAATGCCTATACCGGTGGTTCCGACAACTTGAAAAAAACCTTCGACCAGGCACAAAAGCATCGCGACGACCGCGCCAACGAAGTCTGCCGCGAGCACTTGGACTACGCTCGCGGCGACGACTTCCTCCAGGTCGCGCGTTTCGATCTCACCGCAGCCCGCCGATATCTGCTGCGTGACGTACCACGAAATTCATTGCTGGGGCTTTCGTGGCAGTTGGCATTCCTGCTGCTGGGTTGGGTGTTGCTGCCGCTGGTTCATTGGCTCAATCCACGCGAAGCGATGGGTGAGCTGCGCGCACGGAGCGCTGCATGAGTCTGGATTCGGCTTTCGACTACGCGGAGTTCGTCGACCGCAATCTTGGATTCGTCAACGCCAGTGAGCAGCAAAAGTTGCGGGAAGGCCGCGTGCTGGTGATCGGCGTTGGCGGCATGGGCGGGGCAGCGGTACAGGCATTGGCGAGGTTGGGCCTGGGCGCACTGACTCTGGCCGATATTGATACCTTTGAGCTATCCAATCTCAACCGCCAGGTATTCGCAAACATCGACACCATAGGCAGCGACAAGGCGCAGGCCACGGCGTCGGCGCTGCAGCGGATCAATCCGCAACTCCACCTGCAGGTGCTCGGGCGCGAATGGCCGCAGCAACTCGACGAATTGCTCGATCGACATCGCATCGTCATCAATGGCATGGACGACATTGCGATGGGCATCCACCTGTATCGCCGCGCCGCCGTGCACGGTGCCACTGTGATCGACGCGTACACTTCGCCGTTGCCATCGGTTATCGCGGTATCGCCACAGGACCTGCGACCCGAACAGCGCCTGGGCTACCCATCGCTAGGCGTCAAACCTGCGCAATTCACACCGGAGTTGCTGCAGGCCTGCTTCGGTCGCGAGCTGGAGTACGTGATGGTGCATTCCAGTTCCGCGAACCACATCGATTTTGAACTCGGGCGCGAACTGATCGCGGGGACGCGCAAACGCATGTCGTTCGCGCCCATGGTAATCACTACCGGCAACATGATGGCATTCGAAGTCGTCAAGTGTCTGCTCGGTCGTACGCCGATGGCAGACGCGCGAGGATACTTTTTTAATCCGTGGACGATGCAGGTGGAGCGACCGCGCCCGAAGCCGGTGGCTGCGCTGCGGCGCTTCATGGTGCGCCGCTTCATGGCGAGGCTGATGCGTGGATAGCGCAATCAGTGTCGACGCCGCGCTGTCCTTGATCGCCGCCGCGGCCTGCGTACCGTATCTGCGATTTCTATGGAAGTCGGAAGCACCAGCCGGCGGACGCGCGGCAATATTTCTGGTCGCCATGTTGGGCGCGTTGATGGTCTTGCGCGGCATCGACTGGATGAACGATGGCGTCCGGCTCAATCGCCTCACTTTTGCCGCGGCAACGCTCTTGCCGCTCGCGATCACCCTGTTCTGCGAAAGGATACTGCGTCGGCACCATCCACTGTGGGTCAAGCTGTTTACGCTGACGGTGACCTTGGCTTTCTTCGTCCTCAATCTACTTGTTCCACTGGCGCACCAACCATTGTGGCCGGTGGCATTCGCGCTTGTGCTCGCCGCAGTGGTGAGCTGCAACGGCGTCTTGTTGCTACGTGGTCACGATGCGCTTGGTGTCGAGGAGCGTCGCCTGGTCAGCGCGCTGGTTCTGGTCGCGCTACTGGCCACCCCATTGCTGGTCAGCGACTTCCGCACACTGATCGGCTACCCGCCAGTCCGTCTGGGAAGCTTGGCGGCGATGCTGTTCATCCATGTGATGCTCGCGACCGAGGCGCGTTTGAGCATCGTCCGGGAACTGATCACACGTGTACTCGTATGGGTGGCACTGGGACTGGTTCTCGCGGGACTGTTCGCGTGGGTGCTGGGGTTCGCTGGAGAAGCCCTGTGGCATCGGACTCTGAGTGCCTGGCCGGTAGCGATTGCGCTACTGATGTTCGGCGCCATCGTGGCCAGCAGCCGCGCATTGTCGGTGTCGAGCGCGGAAAATCACTTCCTGCGCTGGCTGCAAGCGACTCCGCTCGACGATGCCGAAACCTTGCTCGCCGGATTGCGTAACTATCCGCAAACGCAGAGCCATCTGCGCCTGCAGGAGTCGGACCTTGATGATTACGACGCGTCTGTCTTGTGGCGGCTTGCCGATTCGCCCGTTTCGCTTTCCCAGGCGCGCGTCTCTGCCGGGTGTAAAGATCCGCTGTTGTCCGAAGCAGGCGAACAGTGGCTCGATCTCCTCGAGCGGCACCGCATGAACTACGCGTTGCCGATACGCGCGTATCCCCCGTTACTGGTGCTCCTGCAAATGCCTTCCTCGTCGAGCGAAAGTGTGTCGCATCTGCGTGCAGGCATCATCCAGCGTCTCGCCCAGCGCCTGGCCATTGGCCCATAAACAGGTTCATCAACATGGATGTACACATCGTCGAAGGGGATTTCGCTGCATTCTTCGCTGCTCCCTTTGCGGTGTACGGGCGCGATGCCTACCTTGCCTCGCCGCTGGAATCGGATCTTCGTGCCGCCTTCGCGCCGGAGCGGAATCCGCTCCTGCAGCAGGGGCGCGCGCGCCTGACCTGGTTTACAGCGCACCGCGGTGATCGAGTCGTTGGCCGCATCACTGCACATATCCACGAGGTTTCCAACCGTTTGCATGGTTTACGCCGCAGCTACTTCGGGATGCTCGATTGCGTCGACGATCAGGCTGTGGCCGCCGCACTGCTTGAGGCGTGCGGTGATTGGGGACGTTCGCGCGGTTGCAACGAGCTGATAGGCAACTTCAATCTCACGATCACCCAGATGGTCGGCACCCTCACCGGCGGCCATGAGCACCGGCCCTACACATACCAGGATTGGTCGCCTCCGTACCTGCCAGGCCTGCTGGAAGCTTGCGGTTTTGAGCGTACGTACCCGATGCGGACCTTTGAAATCGACACGGATGCCGTCGACGAGGAGGTGCTGCTGGGGTCTCGCCAGCGCATGCTGCTCGCCGATCCGGACTGGAGCTTCCGGCCTATTCCCAAGCGTGGACTGGAGGCAAGCTTGCGGGCGGCCTGCGGCGTTCTCAACGACGGTTTTGCCGACAACCCCATGTTCGTGCCGTTGACTGAGGAGGAGTTCATCTTTCCAAGCAAAGGGTTGGGGCTTGTGATGGACGAGCGCTTGTCCTGCATGGCGCGCCATCGCGGCGTGCCGGTCGGCGCGATACTCTGCATTCCCGATCTCAATCCCTTGCTGCACGCAATGCACTACCGGCTCGGCTGGAGTGCGCCGTGGCACTACTTGCGTCATCGCCGGCCACGCCGCGCAGCGCTGCTGTTCTACTCGGTACGGCGCTCCCACCACAATCTGGGCGTAAACGGCGTGATGTTGCAACGTGTGCTCACTGCGATGTGCGATGGGGGATACGAGCGGCTCGGCATCAGCTGGGTCTCCGACGACAACTTGGCCAGCCTCCGGCAGATGGAGAAGCTCGATGCGCGGCCCTTGCACCGCCTGCATCTGTTCAGCAAGTCGCTGGCATGAGAGGCGTCGCATCTGGCTTGATTAGGCACTGGGTCGCGCAAGCCGCACGTGCGCCCAGTCCACACAACTGCCAACCGGCGCGCTGGCGCCTGCGGGAGGAGCAGCTTGAACTGTGGGAAGACACGGCGCGCTGGTTGGCCGTGGGAGACCGCAGCGGCCGCGACAACACTCTCGTTCTGGGAATGGCTTGGGAAGGCTTGCAACTGGCGGCATCACGCGATGGCTACCTGCTCGATGCGCCCATACTCGACGAAGCGAGCTATCCGCCTGCGCCAGGGCCACGTCGTCGGGCGAGGGCCAGACTGCACCGGGGTGGCATTGTCGATCCTTTGGCGGCAATGCAATCAGATCGCCATACTTGCCGGAAACCATTCCGGCCAGCAACACAGCCCGAACGCGAACGGTTTCTGGCCTGCCTGGCTGAACATCACGCGATTGCGCAGCCAGTCGATGCCGCACACATCGCCGGCGTGGCCATCGCCCAACAAGGAGCGAGCATCGCGCTGCTGCGTGATCGTGCCATGGGGGCGGAACTGTACGGCTGGCTGCGTCTGTCCGCAGGACATCCGCAAGCACACCGCGATGGACTCGATGCGGCCTGTCTGGAGTTGAACGCGTTCGAAGCCTGGGGTGCGAACTGCCTGATGCGGCCCGCCTTGGCGTCATTCCTGGCTGCGTCGGGACTTGGCGGCCTGCTGGTGGAGGAACGCGAAAAAGTACTTTCAGCAACCGCCATCGTGGTGCTTGCAGCCGATGCTGAAATCGACGATTTCCATGCCGGTCGGCTGTGGTATCGCTTCTGGCTCCGGCTCACTGCGGCGGGCTTTGCTGCGGTCCCGATGTCGGCCCTGGTGGATACCAACGCGGGACGCGCCGCACTGGAGAGGCTGCACCGTTTGCGGGTCGGGCAGCGTTACCTCAACGTCATGCGCATCGGTCCCTCGCCGTCAGCGTCGCTGCCACGCAGTGCACGCCTGCCGGTGGATGAACTCATCATCGCGGCGGATGATGCTGAGCAGGATTACTCCGCGCTTACAGGCGCTTGAGGTATTCGATCAGGGCCATTTGTTGCTCAGCATCCAGCCCCAGCACCTCCGTCTCGTGTCCACGACGGTCCCGTCCCGGCAGAGCGGTGTCGTACCACTGCGCATCCGCCCACGGTACATAGTCGGGGGGATAGTGCCGGCCGCCGATCCCGTCGACACCGTCGATGCCGACTTTGTGCAGATCGAGACGATGGCCGCCAACCATGAAGCGTTGCGGCCGCTGGGCAGGATTGAACAGATGCCATAACGTAGGCACGGATCCATTGTGCAGGTAGGGCGCAGTAGCCCACACGCCGGTCAGGATCGGCGCGACATACCCGTCTGTCGCTTCGGCATCAAGGTAGCGGTTGAGCGTAGACGCACGGATACGCTTCAGCAGTGCTTCATCGACCGCGCGCGAACGGTCAGGATCAGTGCCGATTTCAGCAAGGGTCACTAACCGGTTTGGAAACTCCTGCAGCCGCGGCCTGCCATCGACTTCCACGTACCGACCGTGGCAGCTGGCGCATCGCTCGGCATACAGCGCGGCGCCGCGCGCAGCGAGAGGCATATCGAGTGCGCCTGGAAAGAGTGGCGTCGCTGCGTGCCGATCAAGGAACTGCAGCGTCTCGGCAATTCGTGGCATTCCCTCAGGTGCCTGCCGATGCGGGACCCCCATGGTCGTCACGGTGAAGAAGCCGACGATCGTCGACTGCCGTTCAGCGGTTTCGATGACACCCGCACGCTCATGGCCGACGAAACGTTGACCGCCTTTTGTCGCATACAGGCCATCGACCAACAGCGAGCTTCGAAGTACACGATCACCCAGGCCCGGAATGCTCACGGTGGCGGAATCCCCCGCGTCATGCACCGGCATGCCCAATCGCAGCTTCAGCGCATCGATCCCGTTGCTGCGTCCTGGCCCACCGTTGCGAAACGGTAGCGCGGCACCCTCCCGCTCGAGTTCAACCATGCGCCGGTTTAGAAGTGGCCATACAAAACGACGCAGGGTGGTGATTTCGCGGTCACTGGTTTGCGGAAACAGTGTGCGCAAAGCAGTGAGCACCACTTCAGGTTGTTTGCGATATGCGCGCAGGCCGCTGAACACCGCGTCGGCATAGCCATCGATATCGAGTGAGGTATTGGGCGTGCCGAGCCAAGCTTCGAAGGTGGGTGCACCTTGTGCATCATAAAGAGTGCCAGCGTGGCAACTTGCGCAACCAATTGTGGCCACTTCGAGTTCGATGGGAGGCACTCGACGTTCGATTGCGCCCACGACCAAGCCCATTGGCCACGCGAATTCCGGTGGCTGTTTCAATGGCCAGTTACGTACTGCAACAGGCTTGAACAAGCCGTAGCGTTGGAGCTGCGCCCGCAATGCATCCTGGCTCGGCGTTTCGCCTGGATGTTCGTTGAGAAGCAGAACCGTCGCAGCCAGTTTCCACGGCACCGCACTGGCTTCCAGAGTTTCGGTGCTGAGGCCATTGAAATCGCCGAACAGGAAACGGGCTGCACCGATCTCCTCCGTACCCAGCTCCGGCACGCTTTCGTATTTTCCGATCTCATGCCCACGCCCACCGAAGTCAAACAGGTCGCAGCCGCCAGCAGCGAACAAGGCCGCAATGACTAGGGAGAAAATGACGAGGCGAGAACGGTGGGGTGAGCTCATGGCAACTCCGTAATGGTGCGATGCGCAAGCTACCACAGGCGTGTTTTAGCCTCGAACAAGGGTGATTGATACGTGCGCGTGGTCGTTGGCGGGCGCGGGGAATCGCGGGTTCTCTGCAGGTGGTTCACTGCGGGGCAATGCGAACCACGAGCTTGCCGAAATTGCGGCCTTCCAGCAGGCCGATAAACGCCTGCGGCGCGTTTTCCAGCCCATCGACGATGTCCTCGCGGAACTTGATCTTCCCTTGCTTGACCAACCCGCTCATTTCCTTGAGGAACTCGCCGTAGCGGTCGCCGTAGTCGTCGAAGATGATGAAGCCCTGCATCCTGATGCGCTTGGTCAGCAACGTGCGGGTCAGCAGGCCCAGGCGATCCGGGCCGGGCGGTAGTTCGGTGTCGTTGTAATGCGCGATCAGTCCGCACACCGGGATCCGGGCCTTGGTATTCAACAGCGGCAACACCGCATCGAATACTGCGCCGCCGACGTTCTCGAAATAGATATCGATGCCGTCCGCGCAAGCCGATGCCAGCTGCTGCGGAAAGTCCGTCGCGCGATGGTCGATGCAGGCATCGAAGCCCAACTCGTCGACCACGTAGCGGCACTTCTCCGCGCCACCGGCGATGCCCACCACGCGGCAGCCCTTGAGTTTGGCTATCTGGCCGACCGCCGAGCCGACCGCGCCGCTGGCAGCGGCCACCACCACGGTCTCGCCGGCCTTGGGTTGGCCAATGTCGAGCAGGCCCATGTAGGCGGTGAAGCCGGGCATGCCCAGCACGCCCAAAGCAAGCGAAGGATGCGCCATGTCGGCATCAAGCCGGTTGAGGTCGCTGCCGTCGGACAACGCGTAATCCTGCCAACCGCCCTGGGCCAGCACCAGGTCTCCGACCCGGTAATCGGGGTGAAGCGAGGCTTCCACCCGCGCCACGGTGCCGGCACCCATCACCTCGCCGATGCCCACCGGCGCGCTGTACGACGGGGCGTCGCTCATGCGGCCACGCATGTAGGGATCCAGCGACAGATATACGTTGCGCAACACCAGTTGGCCCTCGGCAGGCGTCGGCACGGGAGTTTCCAGCGTCTTGAAGTTGTCGACGGTCGGGGCGCCGGCCGGACGCGAGGCCAGTGTGATCTGGCGATTGACGGTTTTGGAGTTGGACATGGTGCTTACCTCGGGGGGGGGGCGAGACTGGGACTGAAAAGGAGGCCGGAGTAGATTCTCCTGCATCGGCTCAGAGCAAACCATGAAGAAACGATGGGTGATAGTTCCGCCGGTGGCACTCGTGCCCGTTCGATGACTCACGGATAATGCGGCACCCAGGAACGGCACGCCCCCATGTCTGATCGCTCCACCCCCGCCACAACGGCATCGCCGGCTTCGTCGGCCCTCGAGCCGCGCGTGCTGATCCCGCTAGCCCTGTTCACGCTATACGTGGTCTGGGGTTCCACCTACCTCGGCATCCACTTTGCGCTGGAAAGCTATCCGCCGTTCCTGCTGGCGGGTTTGCGATTCCTGGGTGCCGGCGCAGCGTTCTACGCGTTCCTGCGCTGGCGCGGACACGCCACGCCAACCCGCCTGCAATGGCGCAATGCGGCGATCACCGGTCTGCTGTTGCTCGGGTTTGGCAACGGCCTGGTGTGCTTCGCCCAAGAGCGGGTGAGCTCGGGCATCGCGGCGGTTGCTGTATCCAGCATGCCGCTGTTCGCGGCGGCGTTCTCCGGCATGTACGGGCAATGGCCGACCCGCCGGGAAACCATTGGCCTGCTGGTCGGCTTCGCCGGCGTGATCGTGCTCAACATGGGCAGCGGTCTGTCCGGTGCGCGCCTGGGAGCGATTGCCTTGCTGACCGCGGCGGCGTGCTGGGCGTTCGGCTCGGTCTGGAGTCGCCGCCAGGACATGCCCGTCGGACCGATGAACACCGCAGCGCAGATGCTGTGCGCCAGCGTCGCCCTGCTTGGCGTGGGTTTTGCCAGTGGCGAAACGCTGCCGGCCGCGCCGACCCTTCGCGCGACGTTGGCACTGGTTTACCTGGGGGTATTCGGCTCGATCATTGCCTTCAGCGCCTACCTGTATGTGCTCAAACACGCACGACCGGCGGTCGCCACCAGCTATGCCTATGTCAACCCGCCGGTGGCGGTGCTGTTCGGCGTGTTGCTTGCCGGCGAACACGTCGGCCGGTATGACCTCGTCGGGATGGCGATCATCCTGGCCGGTGTGGTCATCATTACCCTGTCGAAGACAGCGAGAAGATGACACGCTCGATGAGGCCGTGGCCAAGGGGAGGCGCTCCGCACTTGGAGTCACGGTGCTTGACGCTCGGGTTCGACGAAGGGGACCGGCTCCACCCGGGTCCCCTCACGGTTCTGGAAAAGCTTGTCCATCCCGGCCCGATCGTCGTTGCTCGACACTTCCAGGGCGAAGCGTTCGGCATCGCGTGCACGGATGTCATCGGATACGGTCTGGGCCGCGAGCACGTTCACTCCAAGCAACTCGAGCGCACGGCGCCCAAACAGCATCGCCGACTCGAAACCCTCCCGGACTTGCACGTCGACTCCGGCGTGGACCAGCCGCGGGCGTGCGCCCGGTCGTAGGCACGGACCATCAGGATTGTGTTCGGAAATGCCGAGCGCACCAGTTCGGTGATGCGCGTGGCGGCCTTCGGGTCGTCGATGCAGACCAGAACGGCACGTGCCTTTTCGGCGCCGGAAGCCTGTAGCACGTCCAAGCGCGATCCGTCGCCGTAGTAGACCTTGAAGCCGAAGCGCTCGGCATTGCGGATCCTGTCCGCGTCGTTGTCGATGATGCTCACGTCCATGCCGCCGGCCAGCAACGACTGGCTGGCGACCTGGCCGAAGCGCCCGAACCCGATGACCAGCACGCTGGCGCGCAGACTCTTCGCCGGGTCGATGCCATCGAGCGAAGCCCCCCCGCGACGAAGCAGAGGTCGAACGACAATCAGCATCATCGGGGTGAGCACCATCGACAGAACGACGATCGCGGTCAGGTTGGCGTTGACGCTCGCATCGATCAGTCCGACCCCGGCGGCCGCCGCATAAAGCACGAAGGCAAACTCACCGCCCTGGGCCATCAGCACCGAGCGGTCGAGCGCTTCATGATGCGAACTTTGCAGCAACCGTGCCACAAGGTAGATGCACACACCCTTGGCCAGCATCATTGCCGGTACCGCAACTGCGATCAGAACCCAGTTGGCTGTCACCACCGTCAGGTCCAGCGACATGCCCACCGCCAGGAAGAACAGCCCCAGCAGCAGGCCACGAAACGGCTCGATGTCGGCTTCGAGCTGGTGCCGAAACGTCGACTCCGACAACAGCACGCCCGCCAGGAACGCACCCATTGCCATCGACAGCCCGCCCAGTTCCATCAGTAGGGCAGAGCCCAGCACGACCAGCAGCGCCGCGGCGGTCATCACCTCGCGCGCCTTTGAGGCCGCGAGGATCCGAAACAAAGGATTGAGCAGCCATAGCCCGGCCACAATCAGCGCCAGGATGGCACCGAGCCCCCAAAGCACCTCCATCCACCGGGCTCCCGCTGAAGCTTCGGGCGCGGCGGGCGCCATGAACGCCACCAGTGCCAGAAGCGGCACGATCAGCATGTCCTCGAACAGCAGCACCGAAACCATCTTCTGGCCAGCAGGGGTGGCCAGGTCGCCGCGCTCGCCCAGCACTTGGAAGACGATGGCGGTCGAGGTCAGCACGAAGCCGGCCCCACTGATGAAAGCGACTGCCGGGGGGAACCCCAACGCCATGCCTACGCCAGACAGCGCGGCAACGGCCGCGCCGATCTGCAGGGTACCCAATCCGAAAATCTGTCCCCGCAGCTGCCACAGGTGGCTCGGACGCATCTCCAGCCCGATGACGAACAGGAACATCACCACCCCCAGTTCGGCGATGTGGAGGATGGCGCCCGGATCGGAGAACAGCGCCAGCCCGAAGGGGCCAATGGCGAGGCCGGCTGCCAGATATCCCAGCACCGACCCCAGGCCGATTCGACGAAACAGTGGTACGGCGATCACTGCTGCGGCGAGCAGCGAGACCAGGCGGATCAGGTCACCCGCGCTGTGGCCGGTTTCGATGGTCGCGATATCCATTGTTCAGACGTGCACCTTGCGAGGTACCCGCGGGATGCCGACATCGCATTCGAGCGCCTGCCGGTCCCATCCGGCCAGGTCCGCGGCGGCCTTGTAGGTTGATTGCAGGAAGCGCATCAGGTCGCCCTCGGGATCAGCGCTGGTTCGCACTGCCTCGTAGGGCAGCACGAACTCGCCAAGCTTCTTGTCGAAGCGCGCCGCCGCCGGTTCGACGGAATGGTCGGCAAAGCCGTCGGGCGCTGGATAGGCGTAGGAATAGAACATCGCCTCGTCCACACCGCCACCGCCTGGCCAGAACCCGGCGGAAGACACCTCATGGCTATAGGCCTCCCGCGTAACGTCATCGGGAAGCGCCGGAACCTTGCCCGGATGAAGGGGCGCCTTGCGGCCTGAGAACCGGGTGACGGCCAGATCGAAAGATCCCCAGAACAAATGCACAGGCGAAACCTTGCCAAGGAAGCCGGTGCGAAACCGCGTGAAGACCCGCTCAATCTGCAACGAGGCCTTGTGGAACCGACGGACCGCCTCCCGGTCGTATGGCCGGAGCGCGGTGTCCTGAGCAAACGGCTTCGCATCCGGGATCTCGTTGGGAGCGCCATGGATGTCCATCCGCCCACCAAGCCGCTCCACCATGCGGGACGTGCGCTCCAGGAACTCGCTCACGCTCATCGCCTCCAGCGGGAAGCTCTCGCGCGCATCGCGCGTTTCACCCACAAGCACGTGCTCGTGGAAGTCGAAGGTCAGCGTGACGCCTCCTTCGCCGTCGGGAACGGCACCCGTCGTAAGACCGCGCGGCGTGACGTAGAGCGTGGCGTGCCAGGAGTGATTCACCCACGGCGTGTGCGCGAACCGGTACTTGCCGACGATCTGGGTCCACAGATGCAGGGCGGTACAGGTTTCAGCCCAGACGTCGTAGGGTAGGGAAGGCCAGTCGTTCCTGTTGCCGGTATCGTCAGTCATCCGATCGGCTCCATCGATTGGCGCGCGAGTGCCAGCTTCACGCCTTCATCGGCTTCCATTCGTGCACGGTGCGCCTTCAACGCCGGGTAAGTGTCGATCGCCAGCGGTGTCTTCTCGATCCAGCGGGTCAACACATACAGGAAAGTGTCGGCAAAGGAACGTTGCCCCAGATACCATTCGCCGCCGTTTTCACCGAGTGTGTCATCCATCCTCTGGTAATGACCTGCGAGCTTCTCATAGGTCTTGAGCTTGACTTCCTTCTGCGCTGCTGCGCTCTGGGCGAACTTCCTGGTATTGAAGTGACCGCCATAGGCTGCATGCACTTCCGAGGTCATGAAGGCCAAGGCTTCGGCTTCCTTGCGGGCGAGTCGCGTGTCACGGGCATAGCCTTCGCTTTCGTAGGTGGCGCCGAGCCACGCCAGGATTGCCGCCGCTTCGGTCAGTACGTCGCTGTCATCGAACCGCACGGCCGGAACCTGACCCTTTGGGTTGATGGCGAGATAGTCGTCCTTCTTCTGATCGCCGTAGGCGATGTTGTGAACCTCGATCGGCGCGTCGAGCCAAGCCACGGCGATGTTCGGCGACAGCGAACAGGTTTCGGGCATCGTATAGAGTGTCGGCATGGGTTATCTCCTCAAGCGAGTGAGCAGTCGGCGGCCCTGAGTGGGCCGAACCGAAGTGTGTAACTTCTCATCCGGCTGCTGTGCGCGGTAGCACTGTTTCGCGTCAAGCTGTGTTGCACACGCAGGAACACTGGAACAGACAATGATGTGCAAGACTTTATCCTGATAAGCAGCCTGCTCCGGAGGAATCCCATCATGACCAAAGCATCCGATCTCTTCATCCAGTGTCTGGAGGAAGAGGGGGTGGAGTACATTTTTGGGGTTCCCGGCGAGGAGAACCTGGACATGCTCGACAGCCTCAGCCGCTCGACCAGTATCCAGTTCATCCTTACCCGGCACGAACAGGGCGCAGGCTTCATGGCCGCGACCTATGGCCGGCATACCGGCAAGGCGGGGGTATGCATGGCGACCCTGGGGCCGGGCGCGACCAATCTGGTCACCCCCGCTGCCTATGCGCAGCTTGGCGGCATGCCGATCCTGATGGTCACCGGGCAAAAGCCGATCAAGAAGTCGAAGCAAGGCCGCTTCCAGATCCTCGATGTGGTCGGCATGATGAAGCCGCTGACCAAGTTCACCCATCAACTCGCCAGCGCCGACAACATCCCCAGCCGGGTGCGCGAGGCTTTCCGGCTCGCCGAAGAAGAGAAGCCAGGCGCGACGCATATCGAGTTTCCCGAGGATGTCGCCAACGAGAAGACCGAATCCCTGCCGCTCAAACGCAGCCACACGCGGCGCCCCACGGCCGATGTGAAGTCGATCCGCGCTGCGGTGCTTGCGCTTGAAAACGCCAAGTCGCCGATCCTGGTGATCGGCGCAGGCGCCAACCGCACCATGACCAGCCGGATGCTGCTCCAGTTCGTCGAGAAGACCGGCATCCCGTTCCTTACCACTCAGCTCGGCAAGGGCGTGATCGACGAACGTCACCCCAGGTTTGTCGGCTGCGCGGCTCTGTCAGCGGGCGATTTTGTCCACCGCGCGGTCGAGTCCGCCGACCTGATCGTCAATATTGGTCATGACGTGATCGAGAAGCCGCCGTTCTTCATGCATGCGGGCGGCGCGCAGGTGATCCATGTCTCGTCGAAGACCGCCGAGGTCGACCCGGTCTATTTCCCGCAGATCGAGGTTATCGGCGACATCGCCAACGCGATTTGGCAGATCAAGCAGGACATCGTTCCCAATGGGGGCTGGAAGTTCGACGCGATGCTGGCGGCGCGCAAGCGCCAGGTCGCGCACACCGCGTCGATCTCGGGCGATGCACGCTTCCCCATCTTCCCGCCCTTTCTGGTCGAACAGGTCCGCGCGGCGATGCCCGAAGACGGCATCATCTGCCTCGACAACGGGGTGTACAAGATCTGGTTCGCGCGCGACTATCCGGCTTACCGCCCCAATACGGCGCTGCTCGACAATGCGCTCGCCACGATGGGCGCGGGCCTGCCCTCGGCCATGGCCTCGGCGATGGTCTATCCCGATCGCAAGGTGATGGCGATCTGCGGCGATGGCGGCTTCATGATGAACAGCCAGGAGATGGAGACGGCCGTTCGCTTGAAGCTCAACCTCACCGTGCTGATCCTCAACGACAACAGCTACGGCATGATCCGCTGGAAGCAGGCGGACATGGGCTTCAAGGACTGGGGGCTGACCTATGGCAACCCCGATTTCGTCAAGTACGCGGAAAGCTATGGCGCGTTCGGCCATCGCGCCGAAAGCGCCGAGCATCTCAAGCAGTTGCTCGCGCAAACCTGCAACACGCCTGGCGTCCATCTGATCGAGTGCCCGGTCGACTATTCGGAGAACGACCAGATCCTCCACAACGACATCAAAAAGCTGTCGAACGAATTGTAATCGCTGTCCCGTTCCCCGGATTTTGCCGGAAGCGGGATGCAGCCCAGGAGTTTCGAATGACCAGGCTCAAGTCCGTCTATCCGCTCTATCTCAACAACGTCGCGCAGCAGCCGAACACCGATCTCGCAGTGACCGACAAGTTCACCGGCGAGGTCGCGTTCCGCGTCGCGCGGGCCGATGTCGCGACGATCGATACGGCGATCGCGGGTGCGGTCGAGGCGGCAGAGCCGATGGCGCGGATGGCGAGCTACGAGCGCCAGGCGGTGCTCACCCATTGCGTCACCCGCTTCACCGAGCGGTTCGACGAGCTCGCCTACGCGCTGTGCGTCGAGGCGGGCAAGCCGATCAAGGACAGCGAGGGCGAGGTCGCCCGACTGATCGACACCTTCCGCATCGCCGCCGAGGAGTCGGTGCGGATGAACGGCGAGGTCCAGACGCTCGACATCTCGGCGCGCGCCAAGGGCTATCAGGGCATGTGGAAGCGCGTGCCCATCGGGCCGTGTTCCTTCATCTCGCCGTTCAACTTTCCGCTCAACCTGGCCGCGCACAAGATCGCCCCGGCGCTCGCGGTGGGCTGTCCGTTCGTGATGAAGCCGGCGAGCCGGACCCCCTTGGGCGCGATCATCATCGGCGAAGTGCTTGCCGAGACCGACCTGCCCAAAGGCGCATTCTCGATCCTGCCCACCAGCCGCGACGGTGCCGACCTGTTCACCACCGACGACCGGCTCAAGCTGCTCTCGTTCACCGGATCGCCCGATGTCGGCTGGGACCTCAAGACGCGCAGCGGCAAGAAAAAGGTGGTGCTGGAACTCGGCGGCAATGCCGCGGTGATCGTCGATGCCGATGCCGATCTCGACGATGCGCTCGAACGCGTCATCTTCGGCGCCTTCTACCAGTCCGGGCAGAGCTGTATCGGGGTGCAGCGCATCATCATTCACGCCGATGTCTACGACCGCTTCCGCGACATGCTGGTCGCCAGGACGAAGACGCTGGTGGCGGGAGACCCCAAGCTGCGCGACACGTTCATCGGCCCGATGATCGATGTCAAGGAAGCGACACGGCTCGAGACCTGGATCAACGAGGCGGTCGCCGCCGGCGGCACTCTGCTCTGCGGCGGCAGCCGCGACGACGCGATGCTCGACGCCACCCTGCTCGAAGCCGTGCCTGCTGACACCAAGATTGTCATCGAAGAGGCATTCGGCCCGGTCGCGGTGCTGTCAAGCTTCACCGATTTCACTGCCGCACTCGCCGAGGTCAACGCCTCCAAATTCGGATTGCAGGCGGGCGTCTTCACCCGCGACCTGTTCAAGATGTTCGACGCCTGGGATCATCTCGATGTCGGCGGCATAGTGATCAACGACGTGCCCAGCTATCGCGTCGACAACATGCCCTATGGCGGGGTCAAGGATTCGGGCCTGGGCCGCGAAGGTGTGCGTTTCGCGATGGAAGACATGACCGAAATCCGCAACCTGGTGATTCGCCGACCGTAAGGAAGCACACGGTGCTGTGTCACGCGTCGAGCGGCTCCCCGTAGCTTTGCAAGCCGGCGGCGCGCGACGTTCTTCCGACATAGCCCAACTCTCGGTGTGCAGCGGCATCGTTGATGGTGAACTCGCGCCCGATCATGCGCATCATCGAGCGCGAGACAGGCGGGTCGCCATGTTTCCGCGTGACGAGCCAGACCGCATCCAGCAATCGGCCCATGGCGGATGCTAGCCAGTAGGGCATCGAGCGCAGCTTGTCGATGGACAAACCCTGCAAGCTCGCGAGCGCCGCGACGAACTCGCGGAAGGTCTGGCCTTCCTGGTCCTTGATGAAGTAGGCGCGGGCGCCTTCTCCGCGTTCAAGAGCGCACTGTATGGCTTCGACAACATTGTCCACATGGCAGGTCGAAAAAGCGTAGTCCCCGCGGTCGATGAAGGCGAACTGGCCGGATTTGACTGCTTCGGGAAGCGCCCGACTGAACGGGTCACCCGGCCCCCAGATCGCTGGTGGGCGAAGCGCGATCGTGCGAAAGCCGGGCTTGTTGGCCGACAACACCAGCGGCTCAGCCCGCGCCTTGCTCGCCAGGTAGGCGGAGAAGTGGTTCGGGAATGTGGGCGCGCTTTCATCGGCGTTGCGGACAGGTGTGCCGGCATCGTCCATGACGATACCCGCCGCGCTGATATAGACGAAGGTCTTTGCTCCGGCATTCTCGGCGGCCTTGAGGAGCGCGACAGAGCCGTCGACGTTGGTGCGAAAGAAGGGCGCGCGTGGCCCCGAAAAGCGAAACAGGGCGGCGGCATGCACGACGGCGTCGATCGCCGGCAACGACAGAGGTGCGCTACTTTCCAGATCGGCATCGACCGGCGATGCCCTTAGTGCCTTCAGTTTGTCGTGAGACGATGCGGACCGCGTGAGGGCGAATATCTGGTGGCCGTCCTCCACGAGTTTCGGGATCAGGCGGCCGCCGAGCAGGCCGGTGCCTCCCGTGACAAGAATTTTCATTGGGAAAGACCTTTTGATTCCGAGTTCAGAAGGGTGCGTATGGCGTTCTCGCGGATCTGCCCAAGAACGGCGGATGAAGGCGGCGGCGCTTTGCGGAGTTGAGTCGTTACGTGGAGCAGGGACGCGGCGTTGGCAGACGCCCACATCACATCGGCAGCGGCCTCGACGGTAAGCGCGAGCCGTCCGCTGGAGGCTATGGCCGAGACCTGCTCGATCAGGAGCGTGAAGGCCTGCTCGGCTGCGGGGATGGTGGCACCGTCGAGAACACGGCTTAACATCGCCGTGTAGACCCGCGGGCGCGCCGCCGCAAAGCGCACGTAATCGTCCCAACCCTCGCGTAGCGCCAGCACCGGGTCGGCGGATTGGACCGCCGACCTTTTGCTTTCGAGGAATTGTGCGAACGCCTTCGCGATCGCGGCGCTCAGAAGGCCGTCGGCGCTGCCGTAATGATGGTAAAGCGTGGGCGCGGTGACGTTCGCGATCGCACAGACGCTGCGCGTCGAGAACTGTGCCTCGCCTTCTTCCTCGAGAAGCTTGAGGGCAGCAACGAGTAGGGCGGTGCGTGTATCCATGCAGGCAATATAGCACCGCTATATTTGAATGTCTATAGCGATGCTATACTGGTGTCGATAGGCCACCGGATGCTGGCGGACACGGTGAGCCGTTACTCCGACAGCCTGCCAAGGCCTCGCTTCAGGGCGTGACGCTACGCCCCAGGAACTCCCGCATCGCCGCCGCAATTTCAGCTCCATGGGTTTCGATGGCGAAGTGGCCGGTATCGAGAAATTGCACTTCTGCATTCACGTTGTCGCGCTTGAACGCTTCAGCGCCGGCAGGTAGGAAGAACGGATCACTGTCGCCCCAGATCACCAGCGTCGGCGGTTGGTGGCGCCGGAAGTACTCGTGCAGTTGCGGGTACTGCTCGATATTTTTGCGATAGTCCAGTAGCAGATCCATCTGCACCTCGACGCCGATACGCTCGATTGCCGCGGACGCGAGCTGCCAAGTCTCGGGGGCGATCAACGAGGTGTCCTTGACGCCCTCGACGTACTGCCACTTGACCACCTCTGGTGAGCTGAACCGGCGTAGCGCCTCGCGATTTTCTGCGGTGGGCTCGGCCCATGCCTTGCGCATGTCAGCCCAGCCGGGGCTCAACCCTTCCTCGTAGGCATTGCCGTTCTGGCTCACGATTGCAGTGATCTTTTCGGGGTGCTTCACAGCCAGACGCCAGCCGACCGGAGCGCCGAAATCGAACACGTACACGGCGTAGCGATCCAGTCCCTTCGCCTCGGTGAACGCATCGATGACCGATGTCAGGTTGTCGAAGGTGTAGTCGAATTCCACCCCTGGCATGACCGTTGTCTGGCCGAAACCGGGGAGGTCAGGGGCCACCACGTGATAGTCCCGCGCCAGTTCGGGAATGAGCTCGCGGAACATGTACGAAGACGCGCCGAATCCATGCAGCAGAAGGATGGTTGGCGCCTCCACCGGACCGGCCTCCCGGTAGAACACGCTGACGTCCTCGACGGTTGTGGTGCGGTGGTGCACATGGATCGGTGCGTCCCGCGCGTGGGCAACAGGCGCAGCGAGCGTTGCGAGGCCAAGTAACAGATTGGAGATGTTCATGAGGATCCTGAGTAGTCACGGGGGTCGTAACCGGACTAAACGGTTAACACCGGTTACGAGTTGCATCATCTCCCCTTTCGGCGTAACCTGTCAACAGCTTGTTTACTGGTTACGACATGACAGACCTCAAAGCCCCATCCCAAGGCAACTCCGTTGAAGCGCCGATGGTGGGCGAACATCTAGCGCTGGACGTACTCAATACCCAGGCCCGCACCCCCAGCGGCGAAGCGATCGAGTACTGGCACAGCGGCGGCGACGTGCTTCGATGGCTGGAACAGCAAGGTGTTATTTCGACACTCGCTGGCGCCGCCGTGGACCATGGCGCCTTGCTTTCACAGGCGAAGGCGCTACGGGCACTGGCGCGTCTACTGATCGTCCAGCGCAAGGAGGGCGGGGGGACAGCAGATCCCAACGGCCTGAATGAGTACCTGCACGCCTACCGCAGCGCACCACACCTTGAGCGCGATGGCGAAGGAAACCTGATCCTGGCCCGCATTGCGTGCAGCGACACCACGGCATCCCGGCTCGGTCCCGTAGCCGAAGCGGTGGCAGAGCTTCTCGTCGAAGGCGATTTTTCGCTCGTGAAACAGTGCGAGCATCCCGAATGCATCCTGTGGTTCTACGACCGCACGCGGGCGCACAGGCGCCGCTGGTGCAGCATGGCGCTGTGCGGCAATCGTCAGAAGGCATCCCGCTTCAGGAAGAGGGTCGCTGAATCACCTTCTATCGAAGGAGTCCAATCATGATGACCCGAGACGTCGTAGTCCGTCGGCTCCAACTCGTCCGCGCTCAGGCCCCTGGCCGTGAACTTGGCTTCAAGTTCGGTGCATGGAGGCGTGATACTTGGTCTGCGTAGTCACGCGGGCCTGCCAACTACGAACGCACGGAGTTCGACCATCTTGCCATTCCGAAAACGCCAGACGTCGCTGTAGAAAGATGAGTCAGTTTTTCCATCAGAGTCCCTGGTCTCGATCTGCCCGATGGCAACAACTAGATCACCCTCTGCAACAAGGTCCGTGACGGAGAATCGAGGGGGATCGACATACTCGATCTTCATCCACTCGCGGACCGACTCCTTTCCTTGAAGGGCGTCCCCACCGATCGTCACCCAGTGGATATCGTCGTCGCAGAAGGAAAGAAAACCTTCGATATCTCCTGCGGAAATGGCTTCGTTGGCTGTCTTCAATACGATCTTGTTATCGAACACGGGCATTCTCACGGATTGCGTTGATGTACGAACCAACTGCTGTCTGGCGGCAGAAGCGTGAAGACATCCTGCCGGCGGGCGGCCTGCGCGGGCGCCTACGCATTGCGGCACCGCTTTAAACGCTGGGGCAGGCCTCGGGTTCCAGGCCAGAAACGGCGGCGGGCTCTCGCCGCGCAGCCGGTCGTTGGGGACAAATGTCTTGGCGAATATCAGGACCGATCAGGCGATTGCGCCACCGTCGGCGGTCAGGATGGCGCCCGTGATCACGCTCGCCGCGGGACTTGCAAGAAAGACTACGGCGTTCGCGATTTCGCGCGGCTCGCCATAGCGCCCCAACGACGTCAGGCTTCGCTGGAGATCGGCAGCCGCGCCGTCAGCCGGATTTGATTCCGTATTGGTCGCCCCGGGCTGCACGAGATTCACGGTGATGCCACTGGGACCGAGTTCGCGCGAAAGGCCGCGGGTGAAGGAGGTAAGTGCCGCCTTGGACATCGCATAAAGTGTGATGCCCGGGAAGGGGACCCGCTCACCCAGGGCCGAACCGATGGTGACGATGCGTCCCCCTTCGGAGAGGTGCGGGATTACTGCCTTCGCAAACAGCACTGGCGCTCGTACGTTGACATCCATCACGGCCTGATATTCGCTCACATCAAGGTCGGCGATCATTCCGTTGTGGCCGATGGCCGCGCTGTTGACGAGAATATCGAGCCCGCCGAGCGCTGAGACGGCTTCGCTCACGGCGCGAGTGATGGCGTCCGGATCGGCGCTATCGGCCTGGATGGGGATTGCGCGCCGCCCGGTGCCCTCGATGGACTTGGCCAGCGCTTCAGCTCTTTCGGCCGAGCTCTGGTAGGTGAAGGCGACGTCGGCGCCGTTCTCTGCGAGCCCCAGCGCGATCGCGGCACCGATGCCCCGTGACCCACCGGTTACCAATGCACGCTTCCCATTCAAATCGATCATAGGTTCGTCCTTTTCAACATGGTTGGTTCAAGGACCCACGTGAGTTGTTCTCGCTGTGGGAAGGTTGATGGGTGAACCTTCTCATCCAGCTGCTGTGCGCGGTAGCCCTGTCTCTCGTCAGGCTGTGTTGCACGAATGGGAACGCTGGAACGAACAACGACTTGTCAGACTGGGTCCCGAGTAGTCGAACTACTGCCATCCCTGGAGTAGGTGACAGGACGCATCGTGCCGGCGTGGGGGAACTTCCCCTGGCGATAGGCGGAATAGTAGCCGGCCAGTTCCTCCTGGGACCCGGCGATGAACGGTCCCTTTGCAACCACCGAAATGTTTTGTGGCTGGCCGGCGTAGAGCAATACCCGAGCGCCACCTTCACCTGCCCGCAACGCAAGCAGGCTGTCGCCGTCGCCGTCGCCCATGGGTCGCGTCCAGCCCACCGTCCGGGCTTTGAGGCAACGTTGTGGGCTGGTTTCAGGCTCCGTGGATAGTCGCGTCGCTTTTCATCGCCATACCGGCGTTGGTGGTAGCAGGTGCGATTGAGACGCCCCGCCAGACGCCCCTGTTGAACCTTCGTTGGCTCGGGCGTGGAGACGTCGCGCGCTTCGCCGTAGCAATATTCATGGCGCGGATTGTATTGGCAGAACAGGCATTCGCGATCGGCGTAGTGTAGCCACGCCCATTGCCCAGTCGATCGACAGCCGCTGGCGACCACCTGGCCCCAGTAGCGCTTCTGCCGTCGCGTTTACCGCCCTTGCATTGCTTGGTGTTGCGCTGGTTGTGGCAGCTTGGCACCTGCCGGCCTCAAGCACAGTCGACCTGCTCAGACCTCCGGGGTGATCCTGTCGTACAGGAAGTTCACCAACGCTCGCACCCTGGCGATACGGGACCGGGCAGCTGGCATGAAGATATGCAGATCGGCGCCTTCGTGCGGATAGGCAGGCAGCACCGCTTCCAGTTCACCCCGCGCCAGCAAATCGGCAACCATGAACCTCGGGACGAGGGTCACCCCCAGACCCGCACGCGCCGCAGCCAGGAGCATATGCCCGTTGGTGGTGCGGAAGCTGGAGTTCATGCGTACGTGTTCCCAGCCTCCGGGACCCTGGAAACGCCAATGACCGGTGTCCATGGCATGGAGCAGGGCATCGTGCGCGGTCATTTCAGCGGGTGTATTTGGTCGTCCTTGTGTATCCAGATAGTCCGGGCTGGCGACGATGACCCAATGGACGCTGGCCAGTTTGCGCGTGATGAGTGCCTGGTCCGAGACAGGACCCACCCAGAGCAAGAGATCATAGGCTTCAGTGTTCATGTCCACCTGACGATCCTCGAAGCGGATGTCGAACTGGACGCGCGGATGGAGCCGCGCAAACTCGGCGAGCAGCGGTGCAACCACAAACTCGCCGAATGCGGTCTGGACCAGGATGCGGAGGTTGCCGGAAACCTCGCTTGTCAGTTTGTTGACAACTTCCTGCGCCGACTCCAGTTCAGCCAGGCCGGCGCCAGCGCGGACATGGTACTCGCGGCCGATGTCGGTCAGGGTCGTACCTCTCGGCGTTCGGATCAGCAATTGAGCGCCGAGGGCGGCCTCCAGGCGACTGACGCGGCGGCTGACGATGGACTTGGCGATGCCAAGGCGCGCGGCAGCATTGGTAATGCTTCCCGTCTCGACCACCTCAACGAACGCGATTACATCCAGCAAGTCTATGGGCACGCGTTCCGACATCAGCAACTCCAGTTTCCAGATTATGTGGCTGGTGCAACGCTACAGAATCGCTAACCTCAGCGAAAGGTTGCGCCAGCACAGCCTACAGACCCAGGCAACTTCCCGACGGAGACCGCCGATGATCCGCTCAGTCTGTCCGCTCCGCCATCGACGTGAATGAGCCAAGGCTGAAGCTGGACGTTGACGGCGGCCAAGTCACCTGATGGGTGATAAGCGCCAGTAGCACGAACGTCCGCAGTTCTTCGATGTCCGCGTTGGTGTTCCTCTTTTTGCGACGGAGCTCGCCACAGAACACGACTACCGTAGCAAGCATGGAAACAACACAATTCTGTTTCCCGTCTACGTCGCCGCAGGCGTTTGTTGCCGCAGAACCAATCTCCCGTACAACACCAGAGAATGCTATGACGAGTGAAACGATTCGCAATCCCCAGACCGACCAACTACTGACACCCGAGAACTCGGCGTTCATCATCATCGACTACCAACCTGTCCAGGTCTCGTCGATTCGCTCGATGCCGCGCGACGAACTGGTGTTCAACATCGTGAGCACCGCCAAGGCGGCGGTGAATTACAACCTTCCGATCATTCATTCGACCGTCAATATCGCGACGGGTCGCAACAAGCCGCCGATTCCAGAACTGCAGGAGGTGCTCGGACACCTGCCGACCTACGACCGCACGTCGATCAACAGCTGGGAGGACACGGGGTTCAAGGAGGCGGTCAAGGCGATTGGCCGCCGGAAGCTCATCATGACCGCGCTTTGGACCGAAGCGTGCCTGATCTTTCCTGCACTCGACGCGATCCAGGAAGGTTATGAGGTCTATGTGCCTGTCGATGCGGTCGGCGGCACTTCTCTGGCTGCGCATGAGGCGGCGCTACGTCGCATGGAGCAGGCGGGTGTGAAGCTTATCAGCCGGGTACAGATGTACTGTGAGCTGCAACGCGACTGGTCGCGTGAGGCGACGGTCCCGGGCTTCATGGGTGTTTTCGAGAACTTCGGTGGTTTCAACGCCGAAAAGGCGGCCGAGGAATCAGCCAAGAGGTAGGCGAACGTCTGACATCTGCTGGTGGTAGTTGTCGCTACTTCGACTACCACCAAGCAGCCTGCAAGGAGAAATGCGAAAGAGCGAACTATTCATCGCTCTGAGCCGGTCCCGCGGTGGCGTGTGCCGGTCGGGTGTGTAGTCATCCTATCCATCATGTTCACAGAGGCTGAAATGACTGAGAAACCTGCGGTTCTGATTTCATACGAGGATAAAGGCCACAAGGGTCGCTTTGTCGCCCGTATCACTGGTATCGACGGAGAGGGCGAACTGACCATCTCGAAAGTTTCGGATGTGCTTGTCATTGCAGATCACACCTTGGCGCCCGATACGCTCCGCGGCACGGGCGCCGCTTTGGCGCTGGTCGAGGCCCTGATCGCGGATGCCCGCGCCAAAGGTTATCGCGTCATACCGCTCTGCCCCTACGTGCGAGCGCAGTCGCTGAAGCATCCGGAGTGGGCCGATGTCATCCAGCATTAGGTGGGTGACGCACTTTCGATCGTGATGCTATTCCTCGCGCGTGCGCGCCTCGGAACACTCTGCGGCGAGTGATGGTTCCTGGCGGCGAGCCCGTCGGAGAGCGGTTCCGAATCCAGTTGGTCGCGCAGTGCAGGGCAACTGTGGTCCAAACGTTCAGGGACAAAAACTCATTGCTGGGGCGTTTCGACCCCTTGCGCGGTCAAACGTGCGTATCTTGGCGACGGTCGCCTGGGCTTTTGTGAGCGTATTCATGGTGAACTCCGTCAGGTCTGTACGGGGGAGGGGTAATCGGCAGCCCGCATCGATGTCAGTTGGTTGTGACCGTGTGCCTGCCACCCCGAAGCTGCCGATCGGCAACAACCAGCGGAGGTGCGTGTTATGCCGCCTCTGCAGCAAGACGCGTGTCGATCGCGACACCACTCTTGATCGCCAGCGTCACCGGCGTGCGTTCGGCGATATCGGCGAGCTTCGTCCGTTGTGGGTCGTCCAGTCCGACGATCTCCAGCACCCGCTCGATACGATCCGCACCGTCCTCGCGAGGCCGCAGGTAGCGCAGTTGCACGTCCAGCGCGACCAGCGGCCACTGTTTGCGCTCGGCATACATCCGCAGCGTCATCAACGTGCATGCGCCAAGCGCGCCGAGCAGCAGCCCGAACGGTCGGGGGCCAGCGTTGTGCCCGCCCAACGCCTCGGGTTCGTCGGCGACAATCGCGTGCCCATCGATACGCATCGTCACCGCATAGGGCACATCACCGATATGGGCCTGTGCCCGACCGAGGGTGAGGCTGGCATGCCGTTTTGTGTCGTCTTTCATCGCAGGCCTCACGAAATGGCGGCGGGCGCGGGATCGTTGGGCAGGGGGGTGAACTCGGCATCGTCGGCGTCGGGCAACTTCATGCGGCCGGCCTTCCAGTCCGCTGCAGCCTGCGCCAGCCGCTCCTTCGATGACGACACGAAGTTCCAGTAGAGGAAGCGCTCGCCGACGGGCTCCCCGCCGAGCACCATCACCGTCGAATGCTCGACGGCCCGCAGCCGTGATGCGTCCTTGCCCAGGACCAGCATCCTGCCGGCGGTATAGGTGACGCCGTCGAATTCCACCGCACCGGTGGCGATGTACACGGCGCGCTCGGAATAACCGGCGGGGATTTCCGCCGTCGCGCCTGCGTCCATGTCGAGGTGCGCGTAGAACTGCGGCGAATGCGTCGCTGCGGCCGCGGTGAGGCCGTAGGCGGTGCCTGCGATGAGCTGCCCGTGCACACCGCCGTCGCTCCACTGCGGCAGGTCGTCGCCGGCGTGGTGCGAAAAGCCAGGATCCATCTCTTCGTACTCGGCCGGCAGCGCGACCCAGGCCTGGATGCCGTGCAGGTGGTCGCCCTGCGCCCGCGCGCGCTCGAACCGTTCGCTGTGCGTGATGCCGCGGCCGGCGGTCATCCAGTTGACCTCCCTGGGGCGAATCGCCTGCTCATACCCCAGGCTGTCGCGATGCATCATCTCCCCGGAGAACAGGTAGGTGACGGTGGACAGGCCAATATGCGGATGTGGACGCACGTCGGCGCTGCGGTCCACACCGGCCGGGATGTCCATGGGACCGATATGGTCAAAAAAGATGTACGGTCCGACCATACGGCGTTCGGCGAAGGGCAGCACGCGGCCGACCTCCATGCCGCCACCAAGCTGCCGGCGCCGTTGTTCGATGATCAGTTCAATCATGTCGTGTCTCCGTTCGCACGTCGCCGGCTACCTACCGGCCTCGCCAGCTCCTCGTACCTGCTCAGGTCATCCCGCGCTGCCAGCGACGGGCGTATCGAGCAGCTGCTGTTCCCACAGGAACGCAATGCCGCTACCCGCGGCGTGATGCTGGAGCACCTTCACGAACTCGGCGGCGTGCTCGGTTCGTGCGTGGTCTCGATACCATTCGGACGCAAGCGCCAGCCAGGTCATCACATTGGCGCCGGCGGCGATCATGCGCTGGATGGCCACCTCATGGGACTCGACGGAAACCCCGCCACATGCATCGGTGACCACCGTCACGTCCCAACCGTCGCCGAGCGCGTGGATCACCGGCATCGCGACGCAGATCTCGGTGTAGAGGCCTGCGATGATCAGCTGCTTGCGGCCGGTCGCCTTCACGGCATCGACGACCTTCTTGTCTTCCCAGGTGTTGAGGGTGGTGCGATCGATCACCTCCTGGCCGGGGAACACATCGGTGATCTGGGGGAAGATGTGGCCGCCACGGTCCCCGACCACGCTGGTCAGTATGGTTGGCACGCCGAACGCCTTGGCGGACTTCGCGAGTGCCGCGGAGTTGTTGACCACCATGTGCGGGTCGTGACTGTTGAGGTTCGCCAGTTGGAAGGGCTGATGGTCGATCAGAACGAGCACCGAGTCTTCAGGACGAAGTAGAGAGTCAAGACCGTTACGGAAGGGCATGCTTACATCCTCTGCAGGTAGAGTAGGGGAGACTGATTTTTCCCCAAGGCGTGCGCGGACTGGTGCGCTGCCTCAGAGGAGATACGTTGTCACTCCCCTGCGTGGATCGGTAGCCCGTTCTCGCGTCATGCTGTGTCGCATAAGCCGGAACACTGGGCTGGTACTATCCATGTCAGGCTGTGTCGCGAGATCGAGAGAACCGAGGTGGACATTGAAGATCTCAGGACATTCGTGGAAGTCGCCGATGCGGGAGGGGTTTCCCCAGCAGCGCGCCGGCTTGGAGTCTCGAAGTCCATCGTCAGCCGGCGATTGGTCCGGCTTGAGGCGGAACTTGGTATCCAGCTGCTAGCACGCACCACGCGTGGCGCGGCGCTTACCGAAGCCGGGAGTACGTTTCGCGATGCTGCGGCCAAAGCCTGCAGCGAGATCGACCTGGCCAGGGAAACCATCCTGCCCGACGGGGACCTGTTCGGGCGTTTGCGCGTCGCCGCGCCGCTTTCTTTTGGCCCGGCGCATTTCGCGCCGGTGCTCGCGCAGATGGCGCAACACCACCCGCTGCTCCACATCCATACCAGCTACACCGATCTGATGGTTGATCTTGTCGCCGAGGGTTTCGATTGCGCCATTCGGGTTGGCTATCTCCCGGACTCCAACCTGATCGCAAGACGCGTCGGGCCGGTTTATGGAAGCCTTGTGGCGAGCCCTGAGTACCTCAAAGCTCACGGTTCCCCTGAGGCGCCGGACGAGATCCTGGCCCACGAGGCACTCATGAAGGGAACCGAAGCCTGGAAGTTCATGCATGGCGACGAGCTCGTCACGGTGCATCCAAGGGGGCGTTTCAAGGCCGACAACGCGACTGCGCTCGTTACCGCCGCCGTAGCAGGACTCGGTATCGCGTGGCTACCCGATGCGATCATCAGTGAGTATGTGGCGTCCGGCAGGCTTGTCCGGATCATGACGCGCTATCCGCTGCCTCCGGCAGGCATTTTTGTTGTCCGCCCACCAGGCAAGCATCCAGCACGGAAAGTACGGGCACTGACCGAATTGCTCATCGAGTGCTTTGATCAAGCGTCGCTGGTGCCGGAAACCGCCCCTGTCTGAGCGGTGCGATGCACCAGGCCGACTGCGTCGATGCCGGAGATACGCATGTGTTCTTTAGTGCGACCAAAACCTGATCTGCAGCTTTGAAGTGACGGCGATGTTTCAAGAGAGGATTGAGGGATACCAGCGAGACAGACCGTTCACATCGTACGGAACAGGTGCAGATAGCTGCGGCTGACGGGTAGCACCTCACGGCGCCCCTTCAGGTGGATGCCGGCGGTTTCGTTATCGCCGCGGACGACATGGCTGATAGCCCGGAGATTGACCACGACGGATCGGTGGATCTGCGCGAAGTGTGCGGGGTCGAGCTGTGCGACCAGTTCCTTCAGGGCGGTGCTTATCAGGGCCTCGCTGGGCTGACCAGAATCGCCGCGCCAGGCGATCAGCGTGTACTTGGCATCGGCGCGCAGGAAGTCGATGTCCTCGACCGGTATCAGGCGCAGGGTCTGCCCGACCTGTGCGCGAATCCAGCGCAACGGTGCCGGCGTCGCGTCGCGTTGCAACTGTGCGGCAAGTTGTTGCAGCAGCACCTCGGTGTTCAACGCCGGCTGCGCCGCCTGCAAGCGCTCCTTGAGGCGTGCCACCGTCTCGACCAGCCGCGCCGATTGCACCGGCTTCACCAAGTAGTCGAGTACGCCTGCGGCAAAGGCTTGTACGGCGTATTCGTCGTGGGCGGTGACGAACACCACATGTGCGCGACGCCCAATATGGTGTGCGGCTTCCACGCCGGACAGGCCCGGCATCTGTACGTCGAGAAAGCACACGTCGGGGCGTCGGGCTTCGAAGTGCCCAATCGCTTCGCGGCCATTGCGTGCCTGCGCAATCACCTCCAGTTCCGGCCATGCCTGACCCAGTTGGTGCGCCAGGGCGTCGCGCAACAGTGGCTCGTCGTCGGCGATCAATGCAGTTGGGTGTGGAGGCATCAGTCGTTCATTCCAAGCGCCGGGATATCCAGTTCGGCGCAGACGCCGTGCGGCGTCTGCGCACTCACCCGCAGCTCTGCCGCACCTGCGAAAATCAACCGCAGGCGCTCACGCAGCGTCGAAAGGCCGGTGCCCAGCCCGTTGCCCAAAGCTTGCAGGCCGACGCCCGTATCCGTAACTCGTAGGATGCAGCGGCCGCCGCGTCGTTGTACATAGATATCGATGCGGCCACCTTCCTCGCTTGGGTCTATGCCATGGTGCACAGCGTTTTCCACCAGCGTCAGCAGCGTCATCGGCGGGCAGCGCAGCCTCAGGGCTGACTCATCCACGTGCAGGGCGAACTGCAGTCGATCGGGCATGCGCATGTGCATCAATTCGAGATAGGCCCGAACCAGCTGCAGCTCCTGACCGAGTGTGGTCGCCGGATCGTGCAGGCGGGGTACGGCTGCGCGTAGGTACGCGACCAGACTGTCCAGGACGGCAGAAGCCCGCGGCGATCCGGTGTTAACCAGCGCCTGCACGTTGGCCAGCGTATTGAACAGGAAGTGCGGGGTAACCTGTGCCTGCAGCAGATGAAGGCGCGCATCCAGCGCCTGGCGCTCGAGTTCGCTGCGTTCCAATTCAAAGGCGACGGCTTGATGGCGCGCCAGCGCATCCTTCTGCCACACCAACGCCGCGAGTGCCGCCCAAGGCGCCACCAGCACCCCGAGAATGCTGAACATCGCAAAGCCACTCAGGCGTTCCTCATCCTGCCAGAACGGCAGTGCACCGGTGTCGGTCATGAGTATGTAGATTATGTACGTACCGAGCGGCATGGCCATCGCCACGCCAAGCACCTGCAACACCCAGCGCGCAAGCCAGACCGGCAGCCGCGTGGGCCATTGCTCGAACAACCCGAACACCAGCATCGCGAACAGTCCGATCGCGACGGCCCGGGCGAGTACCGACAACAGTGTTGAGGTAAAGCCCACGCTGATCAACAAACCGAGGGCGATCGATGCGGACAGCGTAAATCGCAGGCGCCGCCATCCGAGCAGCAATGCCAGACCATGCTTTTTTGCGGGAATGGCGGAAGAGAGCATGGCGTGAGAATAATCCGGTAAGGCGCGCGCCGCAGCGCGTCGCGGGATATTTGCACGTGATGGGCGATGAATCCGACGCGTGCCAGCCTGTGCCCGTCCGCAACGACAATAGCAACAAGGCTCGCCGACTATGCGTGTAAATGTGGCAACCACATGATCGCGGTAGCGGCGCCGATGCCGACCATCATCATCAGCGTAAGCACGCCAAGATCTGCCGCCATGGCGAGCTGGCCGCGTGAATCGCGGCGTTTCTGCGCCCGAAAGTAGAGTTCCAGCACGCCCAGCGGCAGCAGGTACTGCGCAAAACTCAGAAAGCTCAGGAATGGCCCGGTGAACGATTCCGGATCGAAACCGACTGGTCCCTGGTTCACCACGATCCAGAACATCAGGCCGATGCGGAAGAACCAGACTCCGCTTACCGCCAGAAAGAGACGCAGCGCCCAGCGACGATGCAGATCGAATCGGCGTGCCCGCGCATGACGCCAGGCGGTGGCGGCGAAGCCAAGTATCAGCAACGCGTTGAGGCTGACTCCCAAGTGTTGCGGCAGGTCGCCGACCATGCCACCCCGCAGCCACACCATAGCCAGACCGCCCACGCTGAGGATCGCAGCGGCAAGCAGGTAGGCGCGCCCGTTCCAGCGGTGGAACGCCGGCGCGCTGCGGCGGATTCGCGGAATCAGCTGCAACACTCCACCCGTGATGATCGCCACGACAAACAACAAGTGCAGGCCAAGAACGAGGTTGAAAAACGTATCGCCTGCGACGTAACCGTGCGGCATCACCTGGTTCCAGCGTTCCGGTTGACCTTGCAGCGTTACGCGTCCATAGAAGCCCACCACATAGGTCGCGAACACCAGCTGGCCCAGTACCGCCATGCCGAACCAGAATGTAGCGGTTGCGCGCAATGCAGCGCCCGCGAATCGTTCCCGCCGCAGCGCGTTGGAAACCTGCACCGCTTCAACTAACGCGTTGCTGTGATCCACCGCGGTGGCAGCAGCACGGGAAAACGTATTCATGAGACGGCCTCCTTGATGACTGACCAGCACAGTCTCGCGGACGGATTGGGCCCGGGTAGAGGGCATCCCGATGATTGGCGTAATGAAGGTGTTGAACTACGTCAGGCCCCGACGAATGGCGGGATTCGCGCTATCTGTCAGCCAGGTAGCTCAGGTAGCAGCAAGCTTTGAGGCGACGTCGGCGACCAGACGACCTTGGAACCGAGCCCCTTCGAGCTCGTTCTCGCTGGGTTGGCGCGAGCCGTCGCCGCCGGCAATGGTCGACGCACCGTAAGGCGAGCCGCCCGTGACCTCGTCGAGCCGCATCTGCCCTTGGAAGCTGTAGGGCAAACCAACGCAGACCATGCCAAAGTGCATCAAGTTCGTGTGGATGGCCATGAGCGTGGTCTCCTGTCCCCCGTGCTGGGTCGCGGTGGAGGTGAAGGCTGAGCCCACCTTCCCGTTCAGCGCTCCACGCGCCCACAAACCACCGGTCTGGTCGAGGAAGCTCGCCATCTGCGAGGCCATGCGGCCGTAGCGCGTCCCGGTCCCGATGATGATCGCATCGTATTGGGGAAGCTCGTCCACACTGGCCATCGGTGCCTCCTGGTCGAGCTTGTAGTGCGCACCCTTGGCGACGTTCTCTGGAACAGTTTCAGGCACACGACGGATATCCACCGCCGCGCCGGCTTCGCGTGCGCCTTCGGCTATCGCTTGTGCCATGCGCTCTACATGACCGTAAGCGGAGTAGTACAGGACCAGGATCTTGCTCATTTTCGTTGCTCCAGTGGTGTGGCGGTGGCTTGGATCATGGCGATGTCCTCTGGGTGGTAATCATGTGAAGTTCGCGCCGCCATCGACCAGGATGGACTGGCCGTTGACGTAGGACGCGTCATCGGAGAACAGGAAGGCGACCATCGATGCGATGTCGTCGGGGTGGCCCAGCCGAGGGGAACGGACGCCCTTCAGGATCTCCGCGCGCCATTCCTCGGATGTACCGTTCATTGCTGCTTGGGTCAGGATGACGCCCGGCGACAGGAGGTTGGTGCGGACACCATGCTTCCCCCCAACACTCGCCGAATGCCGCGTCAACCCGATCAGCCCGCTCTTCGACGACTGGTAGGCGACGTGGTTGGTTTCACCCATCCAGACCGAACTCGACATCGTGTTGACGATCGCGCCGCCGCCTTGCCTGATCATGATGGGCATGGCGTGGCGGATGCCGTACATGTAGCCGGACAGGTTCACGTCGATGGTGTGGCGCCACACGTCGAGCGGTACCGACATGACGTCGCTGTCGCTTCCAAACGTCCGGGCCGATAAATCGGCGGCGACGTTGAAGAGGCCGTCAATACGGCCGAACTCGTCGATTGCATGGTCGATGAGGGATTTCACCGACGCTTCGTCGGTGATGTCGAACGCGCGATCCCGTGCGATCCCACCGCTGTCGCGGATCTCGTCGGCAACGGCAGAGGCAGCGGGTGCGTTGAAGTCGGCCACCACCACCTTCACTCCCTCTGCAGCAAGGCGGATGGCGGTCGCGCCGCCGATGTTGCCTGGCGCCGCGCCCGCGATGACTGCAACCTTGTTCTTGAGGCCTCTCATATTGGTCTCCTTTCTCCGATTCGCCGGAGCAGACGGTCTTATTGCGATCAGCTGCCGCGTCATTGGAGACTGACAGCGTTCCAGTACACACGACATCCGCATACGGGTCAGTCGTCGCTCCCTCGATCCGGGGTGTGGGGCTGGAGACGGATGACGCGACGCCCGTGACGCCGAGCAGCGATCGAGAAGGCGCCGGCTCCGATGACGACCATCGCCGCGCACCCGCCGACATGGCCTGCAAGGAGCAACTGTTGGACTGGACTGGCCAAAGCAATGATGGCCGCGCTGCCGAGGAGCAGTGCGGCTGGTCGGATGCAGGATGCAAACGTCGACCATGGCAGGGCGGAGCAGGCTAGGGGATTAGGGAGCGTTATCGCGGGCAGGGTATCCCTGTACATAGCCAACAAGGTCACCAGCGCTCAACGGCAGCGGGCCAAACGTCGTTGGTAACGCGCCGATGGCGGCTGCAGCGGCAGGGCGCCATTTCCTCTTCGCGACCCGCACTCATGAACTGCGCTTTCGCGGCACTCGCAAGCGCCAATCGAGCCGCGTTCCTAGCCTGACGAGAAGAAGAATTCGGTAGCGTTCGTGCTTGCCGATCACAGGGGGTATGGCTGACTGCGGCATCACAAGACGGTCAAGGATCCGAATGGCTACGGCTCGCCTTATGAGGCTGTACAACACGAAGCAGGTCCAAAACAAGAAAATGGCTGCAAATGAGACCGTCTGCCGCTGCTTGCGAACTGCTTTGGTGAGTTCAGCTTTAACTGACGGGTCTCGCCAGATATCGCAGAGAATGGCCGGATCATTCGCGTGAAATCCGGTTGGAGCCTCTTTATGCGGCGCCCCAGGATCTCCTAAGCATGAGGCAGCCGACAGGATCGTGCGCTGCTCGGAAGACAAGGGGAGCACCAGCTGTGCCTCGCCGTCGTCCAGCCAAACCCAAGTTCCGGTCGCCTTCAATGATGCGAGCAGCCTGTCTTCCATAGCGCCCAGCCCCAAAACCGCAGCGAACCAGAAAATGACAAAGAGCAGGAATGCCGAGAGAGCGATACCTACAGGGTGAGGCCGCTTTCGAGGGTTGATCGTAAAGCTGGTAGTTTCAAAAGCACTCCGTGCTCTGCCCACAAGATCAAGGGGTATGTTGCGAGACTCGGCCTTGCCGATGATCTCCTTAGCGTCCTTTAGGGTCTGGGCTGGAATGCCATAGGTCATCCGAAAGACGGCAAGCGCAGAGTAATCTGATAGGTTCTTCCTGACGAGCTCGTCTTGAATGTCGTCCCTGCTAATGAAAAGGCGTAGAAGTCGATTGTTGAGCGGGTGCAGGGATCCTGCTCGCCAGCAAATATGTAGTGCTGCCAGCAAGAAGCCTGCCAATGATACGAGGGCAGGGATGCCGGCAATGATGCTTTCCCAGCTCATGTTCATGTTCATGTTCATATGAAGTCAGGATGTCCTGAGTAGAGGTGCCAGTCCGTTTTAACGACTAAGAACTGCCAACCTTTACCATGACGCAGTTCCCTAGTGGCGTGGATAGCCTTCCTATCGAAGTCGCGGCCATGGGTGTCCGCTTCTTTCCGACAGCAGAACCATCCTTGACAAAAGGCGGTTAGGGAGCGTTATCGGGAGGGGGGTAGGGAAGGGCAGCTTCCGACCCTAGGCGGTCGTTCAATGGTGCCAATCCATTTTTCGGAACCAATGGCCGTGTCGCCTTTTAGATCAGTAAATTATGGAAGGAAGAGCCGGAGGATTAGGGGCTCGCTAGGACGCCTGAAGAGAAGCCTCAGGGGAGCCTTGGAGCTTTTTCGTGTCTCAACGTCGCGCAGTGTGAGCTTGATCGCAAAGCGCTACTCTGGGGTTGGACGATTCGTTGGGGAGCGACGCCATGCATACAGATCACCTGCCTTACCTGAAATTCAACGGCAAGGCTCGCCTCGACAAGGCTGTAAATTCACTGATGGGGATCGTCGAAGGCATAGCCATCGATGGCGCCATCAATGATGTCGAACTCGGGTTCCTAAGCCTGTGGCTCTCCGAGCATCAGGAGTTGAGGAACCGACACCCGTTCAACGAGTTGATACTGGTCGTGGAAGCCGCCATAGGGGACGGAGTCCTTACGGCGGAAGAGCATGATGAGTTGACTTGGCTGTGCGAGCGGCTTCGATCCTCTGAGTTCTTCGACAGGATCACCGCCGATCTACAGCGACTTCATGCGGTTCTCGGCGGGATCATTGCGGACACGCGTATCACCGAGGAGGAGCTACGCGGGCTGGCTGAGTGGATGGACGATCATGATCACCTCAAGAGGTGCTGGCCCTTTGAAGAGGTCGGGAGCCTGATCACCTCGGTGCTCAAGGACCGACGCATCGATGAGCGCGAGCACCAATTGCTGCACTCGTTCTTCTCTGACTTTATTTCACTAGCCGATGACCGAACCCTCACTAGTCCCGTGCTGAGGGACGAGAATCAGGCGATTGTCGGCCTCTGTGCCGTCTGTCCTGAAATCATATTCGACGGGAAGCACTTCGTTTTCACGGGTGCTTCCAGTCGGTACCCCAGAGCGAAGATTGCAGAAACAATTACTGCATTGGGCGGCCAACTCGCGCCGAATCTCTCCAAGAAGGTGGATTATTTAGTCATTGGAGCCGACGGAAATCCGTGCTGGGCCTATGCCTGCTACGGCCGCAAGGTTGAGAAGGCCATCGAGCTACGGAAGGCAGGCTCCATGTTGCTCATCGTCCATGAGCATGACTTTCATGACGCGATAGCAGAGCTAAGCTAGCTCACCGTTTCCGGAAAAATTTCCGAGGGGCATTGATAGAGCGCCTGCTGTCGGGATGCTCGTTGTGGCGTGGCGTATGCTCCGGACTGGGGATACGCGCGAGGTGAGCGCGGGTCGCAGGAGAGGAGAAACCGAGGTGGCAAAACGTTCGTCTGGGGGTGGTTTGTGGCTGTTCTTGGGGGCGTTGGTCCTGATTGCAGCGGTGCCCAAGGAAGCCTGGATCGGGCTCGGGGTACTCGGTGGTGTCGGATTGGTGGCGTATCTCGTCATCAAACACCTGAACAACAAGGCCAACTCGGCCGCGGTTGCCGCCGAAGAGTTCCAAACCCAACACCAACCGACTTTGGCAGAGTTGACGGACGGCGGGATCCGGTCCTCTTTGTCGCCTCGGATGCGGACCACGCTCGCAGCCAGCACGGCACCGCCAAGCACTCCAAGCCATAGCGCATCTGCTTCCACACCGGCGCGGACCGAAGAGTTCTATTCCGCTCCGGTCCCTGCCCAAAAATCCGGCTCCTCCTATGCTATCCCGAAGGCGCCTTCGGGCTTTGGGGATGGACGCTGGGTGCCACCTGGCGAGAACGTCATAGTCGCCGGTGTGGATTTACCGGGCGGTATGATCTACGTCGGCGGACGCCTGCGGGCACCCAGCGGCATCACCGCCCCCTGCCTAATTAGTGGTCAGCTCAATGTGGCGCGCGTGGGAGACTACCGCTCCCGCCAGATGAGCTACTGGCCTAGCTACGCTGACGCGTCACCGAACGAGCGGCGAGCCTATCTGAACTGGTTGTCGGAAGGGCGCTCGCACCCTGACTGTGATATCGGCTACGTCTTCTTGTTCTTCTATGGTCTTGAGCGACGGGTCATCATCGATTCGCGCGATGATCCTTCGGCGAAAGAAGAATGGCCAGCCATCATTGCCGAGTTACGGCGGCTGCTTTTGATCTACGGGGAGAAATCGGGATCGTTCAAGCGCTACGCCGGCGAGCTAGTGAGTTGGATCGAACTCAATGGCGCTTCGGGCCAGCTATACGGGCAACCCGTGCCGGATCTACCGAGGACTTACGAACTGCCCCCTTACTTGCGCTTGGCGCTTGGGCAGGCTGCGGTCGATCGTGCACCGGTTCCCGCGCATCTTGCGCTGGCATGGGTGCGATTGGACCCAGACATCAATTTGCGGACAGCCGCCACCCGCTGTCCTGATGAGTTCGAGCGTTTGTTCATTCAGCGATACCACGAAGCCCTTGGATCGGGCCTGGTGTTGCCGAAGAACCGGACCAAGCTTAAGTTCGTCTACCAAGCTGCCTCGGCCGGACTCCGCGGCGCCACCATCACCATGGGGTTCGGTGACATTCCGGATGTCACTGCTCTCACCACGCCGATCAAGAAATTGGGCGAGATCGCCAGCCAGTGCACAGACGAACTCGGATCCTACAGTCGGCTGATGGGTAGAGACCCTGCGGCCGCCAGCAGCCTGGAAGGACTTCTGTTGCTGCCCGCCACGCTGTGGCCGCCCGCCGCCCAAGCCAAGCTGCAGGGGCTGACTAGCCGCATGCGCGACGGTCGCCTTTCGCTGCCGCTGCAAGAGTTGCTGGAAGCCTTGGACGGAGCCGGGCTGCCGATCAATCGGGCCCGCGTCCGTGGGCTTGCCCGTGCCTTGGAAGGGGACGAGATCGGCTTCGAGCCACATGTACTGGCCGATGCGAAAGCACCCAGAGAGCAGGACACAGTGGTCCTATTTACCCAGCCATTGCTGGACGCAGTTGTTGGTTCGGGAGCCGAGTATCAGACCGCCGCGCTGACTCTGCAGCTGGCCGTCGCTATGGCGAACGCCGATGGCGATTTCAACGAACACGAGGTTTCGCACCTGCGGGCCGAGATTACGGGGTGGGCGCACCTGACACCCGCCGAACGCCGCCGGCTCCAAGCTCACTTGCAATGGCTGACGGCGGCCCCGCCGACTTTGGCCGGCCTGAAGAAGAAGCTGGAACCGCTTCCCGTCACTGCGCGCGAGATGCTTGCAGCCTTCATGGTCACACTGGCCCAATCCGATGGGTTCGTGTCCCCGGACGAGGTCAAGTTCCTGGAGAAGGTGTACAAGGCGCTTGGGGTTGACTCCAAGCGCGTGTTCAGCGATGTCCATGCCGTCGGCGCTGGTGGCGCACCTCTATCGACAGCGCAGGCCAAAGAGCAAGGGTTCCGACTGGATGCCGACCGCATCGCCGCCTTGCAGGAAGACACCGCCAGGGTTTCGGCGTTGCTGTCGAAGATCTTCACTGATGAAGCTGCCAGCGCACCACCGCCGACATCTGCGCCAGAGCCCGAGCCAGAGCCGGAATGCGAGGCATCTCCGCTGCTTGGCTTGGACGACGCCCATGCCGCCTTCTTGCGCCTGCTGCTGTCACGACCGGAATGGTCGCGATTGGAATTGGAGGATGTGGCCGCTGATCTCGACCTCATGCTCGATGGTGTCTTGGAGCAGATCAATGAAGCGGCGTTCGATGCGTTCGACGAGCCTGTGTGCGAAGGCGATGATCCCGTGACCGTCAATACCGAACTACTTGAGAAAATCGAAGCATGAGTGCCTTAATCCGTCCCAAAGATCGCGATGCCGTCATCCAATCTCTCCGCGCGGGCGTCGTGCCTCGCGCAGGCCAACACCTGATTCAGGTCGCTCGCGGCCGGGAGATCGAGGCGCTGGTCGCGGATATCGACCGGGTCGCCGACGGCGGATCCTCATTCCGCTTCGTCATCGGCGAATACGGCGCCGGCAAGACATTCTTCCTGAACCTGATCCGTGCCATTGCCATGGAGCGCAAGCTCGTTGTGGCCAATGTGGACCTCAACCCCGATCGTCGACTGCACGCCTCGGGTGGACAAGCTCGCTCGCTGTATGCCGAGCTCATGCGCAATCTGGCCACACGTACCAAACCCGAAGGTGGCGCCTTGGCCGGAGTGGTCGAGAAATTCATCGGCACGGCCAAGTCGGAGGCCAAAGCGCAGGGCATGACGACCGAGCAGGTCATTCGCTCGAAGCTGGGACAGCTGACCGAACTCGTCAACGGCTATGACTTCGCCGATGTCATAGCCGCCTACTGTCGTGGAGCAGAGGAAGGCAACGAGCAGCTGAAATCCGATGCCATCCGCTGGCTGCGGGGCGAGTTCTCAACCCGGACCGATGCACGGGCGGCTTTGGGCGTCAGGACCATCGTGGATGACGCGTCCGTCTACGACCAACTCAAGCTCGTGGCCCGCTTTGTACGCTTAGCCGGCTACGCTGGGCTGTTCGTGTGCCTCGACGAGTTAGTCAATCTTTACAAGCTCGCCAACGCACAGGCGCGCAGTTCCAACTACGAGCAAATCTTGCGCATGCTCAATGACTCACTGCAGGGCACTGCTGTAGGTCTGGGCTTCGTTTTGGGCGGCACCCCAGAGTTCCTCATGGATCCGCGGCGTGGCGTCTACAGCTATTCAGCGCTCCAGAGTCGCCTGGCCCAGAATGCCTTCGCAACGGGCGAACTGGTCGACTTTACCGGCCCAATCCTTCGCCTTTCCAGTCTGACCCTTGAGGACTTCTACCTGCTGCTGGGCAAGATCCGCCATGTCTATGCCGGGGGCGACGCGGAGCGCTACCTGCTACCGGACTCGGCAATCGCCAGCTTCATGGAGCACTGTGCCAATCGCATCGGCGACAGCTTCTTCCGCACCCCGCGCACGACGATCACTTCCTTCATCAATCTGCTCGCCATCCTGGAGCAAAATCCCGATACGGACTGGAAGAGCCTGATAGGCGAGGTCGCGGTTGAGACCGACCAAGGTGGCAAGGGCGACCTTGCAGTCGACCCGGATGACGAACTAGCGTCCTTCAAGCTCTGATCGACGATGTCGGTTTCCCAAGCCTTCCTGCAGCTGGATCCTCGCATCCAGCACTACCTGTGGGCCGAGGGGTGGGGTGAGCTGCGCGAGGTTCAGGAGAAGGCCATCCCGCTGATCCTACCGGGTGACCAGGATGTCATCGTTGCGGCCAGTACCGCTTCGGGGAAGACAGAGGCCGCGTTCCTTCCGGCCTTGACGCACTTGCTCCAGCAGCCCGACGGGGGACTGATCGTGTATGTCAGTCCGTTGAAGGCGCTGATTAATGACCAGTTCGGGCGTCTGGATCGCCTCTGCGAGAACCTGGAGATCCCGGTGTGGCCATGGCACGGGGACATTACGGTCACTAGCAAGCGCAAGTTCCTGGCCAAGCCGCACGGCGTGCTGCTCATCACGCCCGAGTCATTGGAGGCCACGCTGTGCCTCCGGGGCACCAGTGTTGCTGGCTTGTTCAAGCGAACGGCATTCTTTGTCGTCGATGAGCTTCATGCCTTCATCGGCTCAGAACGAGGGAAACAGCTGCAGTCGCTCCTGCATCGTATCGAGATCACGCTTGGGCGCAGAGTTCCGCGCGTAGGACTGTCGGCCACACTTGGCGACATGAGCTTGGCAGCCCGGTTCTTGCGGGCCGATCGAGCCGTATCCATCGTGAATGCCGACTCCAGCGGTGGGCAACTACTCATCAAGGTCAAAGGGTTCGAGGAACCGCTGCCCCCCGTTGGCGTGTCACGAAACAACGGCCCTACGCCCGATCGAGCTCCACTGGCGATTGCCGAGCACATGTTCAAGGTGCTACGTGGATCCAACAATCTCATCTTTCCCAACAGCCGCCAGGAAGTCGAGCGATACACGCATATTCTGAACACGCTGTGCGAACAAGCTCAGCTACCGCGAGAGTTCTGGCCGCATCACGGCAACCTGTCCAAGGAGATCCGCTACGAGACTGAAGCGGCACTCAAACAGCGAGAGCGACCGGCCTCGGCGGTGTGCACCAGCACTTTGGAGCTCGGCATCGACATCGGCGCGGTCAAAAGCGTGGTCCAGATCGGGAGGCCGCCGTCGGTTGCTAGCTTGCGACAGCGCTTGGGCCGATCAGGTCGGCGTAAGGGCGAGCCGGCCATCCTGCGCGGCTACGTCATCGAAGACGCGCAGGACGAGAAAGCCGACCTGCAGACGCGGCTTCGATTGAACACCGTCCACACGGCAGCGGTTATCTCTTTGCTGTTGGAACACTGGTTCGAGCCGCCTGCGGTGCACGGAGCGCACTACTCCACCCTGATCCAGCAGTTGCTCTCGGCGATCGCGCAATACGGTGGGTTGCAAGCTGGACAGGCCTACCGGCTGCTGTGCGCCTCATCCGGTCCGTTTGAGGGCGTGTCCAAGGAAAGCTTCACCGACCTCCTTCGAACATTGGGGAACGAGGAAATCCTGACCCAAGATCACTCCGGCCTGCTGCTTCATGGTCGGATCGGCGACAAGATCGTCAACCACCATTCGTTCTATGCGGCCTTCACTAGCGATAAGGAGTTTCGCATCGTCTCTGGAGGGAAGACGCTCGGAACCCTGCCGGTCTCGCAGATGATCGTTCCCGGCCAGCGAATCCTGTTTGGGGGTCGCACTTGGGAAGTCCAGGACATCGATGAGGCGCACAAGACGATCCATGTCGTGCCCGCTCGGGCAGGCGCCCCACCGCTGTTCAATGGTGGCGCCGGCCAAGTTCACACCCGCGTGCGACAACGCATGCGCGAACTCTATTTGCATACCGAAGTCTTAGGCTATCTGGACACCGAGGCACAACGCTTTCTTGATGAAGGACGTATGGCCTTCCAAGATATAGGGATGCAAGATCGTGTGCTCCTTGATCAGGGCAGCCAAGCGATTCTGCTGACCTGGTTGGGTGATCCTGCCAACGAGGCCATAGCGTGCCTGTTGATGGCAAGAGGCGTGAGCGCAGCGGCTGGCAGGCTGGGGGTCGAGATCCAGCGCGCCGAGCGGAGTCTGGAGGAACTCGAGGATCTATTGGCCGACATCGGTCTGGACGATACCCCGACAGCCGATGAGTTGCTGGCTAACGCCGGCAACTTGGCCAGACAAAAATGGGATGAACTGCTTTCGCCCAAGCTGCTGCGAGAAACCTACGCGAGCTCTAACCTCGATCTCGACGAGGCGCAGGCTTGGCTTGCTCGACTGGCCTCTGCTCGGAAAACGACAACTTCTCGGGAGAATATTCTGTCTAATACCCACTCCTAGCCGAAAGCAGCCGCCCCAGAGCACGGCAGTTAGGGATGTTTATCGGGGTAGGGACTGTGGATCGCCTCCCCGCGCTTCCCGCAGCGAGATAGCCTGGAGACGCCGGCCAAACGACCTCAACACATCGAATTTTCCTACCTTGGGGGCACCCGCAGGATGCGTCCAATCGGGGCACTATCTAGCCGCGCTTCTTGGCTCAACAAGCCTGCGACAGTCGCTGATTCTCTCGATATCTTGACCTTGGAGTCGCCCATGAGCGCAGCCTTCATGATTACCCGGACCCTGAACCGCAGACCATCTACTGTGGGAGCTGCTGACAAAGTGCATGAGATCCTCCGGCACCACTTAGAGAAGACTGTCTCAGACGCCAATTGAGCCGAACAGTATGGGAGATCACTACCTGCCCCAGCACTACCTCAATGGGTTTGCGGTAGACGAGCGGTTCTGGGTCCACGACTTGGAACAGCAGCGCACACGCCGTGGCCAACCGAAGTCAGAAGCCAACGTCAACGGACTGTGGCCCGATGAGCTGGAACGGCATCTGGCGGAGAAGATTGAAGGGCCGGCTCAAGACACCATCGATCGCATACGTCAGTTCCAGCCGATAGAAGAGTCCGAGAGAGAAGTGCTCGCCACCTATCTGCTCACGATGTGGAAGCGAGTGCCGGCAGGTCGTGATCGGACAGCCTCACACATTCCCGGACTCGCTAGGGAGCACAAGCAAGGGTACTTTTTCCAAATCGAAGAAATGGTCGCTGACGGCACCCTGCCAGCAGAAGTGGCGGCCGAGGGAAAACAGCGGGTATCGGACATCCTTGATGGTCTAGCCGATGGACCGCCTGACCACTACTGGCACCACATGCTCCGGGACGGCGCTACTCCCAAGATGATGTCAGCGCTTCGCAGCATGGACTGGACGTTCTTGGTCAGCACCTCCGACCCGTACCTCACTTGCGACGATCCACTGTTCTTCTTCCGCGGCATTGGCATCGGCAGGGTCAACTCTGAGCTGAGCGTTCCGCTTTCCACTTCAATCACTCTGCTGGCTCATCGACAGGGCGCACAGTCACGACAATTCCGAGAAGCCCGCGCGAGTAGGGTTGTCCAACTCAATCGTCGAACTGCACATAACGCCAGGCGGTTTATGTACTCGGAGCAACCCGTGCCTTGGGCGCTGAAGCTGGGCATGCGTAAGCCGCGTCCAGAGCGGATACGGATTCTCTAACGATTGCCGGCAGCTTGACGCGGTAACGATAGCTGGCGAGCGGGAAGGGCCGTACCCCTCTACGGGGCCGGGCGTTGCCCTGGTCATCGCCGCATGGCTGTATTTCAGCCGTCCGCAACCGGGAACCGCCGTCGCGCTTGTCGGATCGTTGTTCGCGTTGTGCCTAGTCAACCTCAACGCTTGGGCGCTGCTCGCATTGCCCATCGTCTGGCTTGCCTCACGATCTGACCTTTCGATCCCGCGCCTTCGCTGGGCGTTCTGGCTGTTCTACCCGGTGCATCTGGTCGCGTTCGCCGTCGTTGCCGTGCTGGTGCCGTAAAGCAAAACCCGGCGAGCTCGAATGCACGGCAACCGCTTTCTGCGAGAGTGTTCCCCGGAGCGGTAGTGCTGGCAAGCGCTGCGTAAAATCACCGATTGAGGAATGTTCCTCATGGCAAACTGCTTTTGCACTACGCTGCTCGCTCAAAGGGGGAGGGCGTGTCTATGGACCGCGAAGCGTTACCGCTGTGGAAGCTCGTTGTTGGTGTTGCCCTGGGCGTACTCGTCGCCGATCTGGTGCGGATGGCATGGATTGCCCTTACTATCAGCTCGCTCGTCGGTGCGTGGGGTTTCAACACAAGCAATCCGGGGAAGGTCACCGAGCGCGTTACGGCACGATCTGCGCCGGTCGAGCTACCGGCTTACCAGGGGCCAATCACGGCGCGAGCACGTGGCATCAGCCGGGCCTGCATCAATGGTACCGTCTTTGATCGAAGCGGCAACGGCTGGGCGCAATCCCTGAAAAATAATCGTCCGCAGCCGTGCCGGGCCAGCTCGCAATAGTTCACCGTTCGAACAGCCTTCCGTGCCGCCAGAGCCAGCGATCTAGCATGTGAGGCGCTATCCAGTCCCTCGGGGGCGATATCAGCCGCGCACCAGCAAGCCGCCAGCCACTCCACGCTCCGTATAGGGGCGTTTCGTTGTAGATCAATCGGCGGTAGCGCTGGGCGGCGCAGTTGTTCGGACAGGGTGAGTCAGCAGGCCAGCAGGGAGGGCGCATTGCGTTGATCCATCAAGTCGGCCAAGTGGCCGGGCGCGTCAGCTTGCGGATAGTGGGTATGATACCCACCATGAGGAGCGCGGACGTGATCAGGCGATTGGAACGCGAAGGTTGGGAGTGTGTCCGGGTGAAGGGCTCACACCACCATTTCAAACGTCCTGGACGGGCGGGGCGGGTGACCGTACCGCATCCAAAATCCGATATTCCGCTGCCAACTTTGCGCAGCATCTACCGTCAGGCCGATTGGCCTTGGAGGTGACCATGCGATTCGTTCTTGCCCTGCATACCGACGACGGCGTGAGCTACGGCGTGACCGTGCCCGATCTTCCGGGTTGTTTTTCCGCCGGTGACACGTTCGATGAGGCCGTGGCCAACGCGTACGAGGCGATTGACCTACATGTCGAAGCCATGCTGGAAGATGGCGAACAGCTGCCGGACGCCCGGCTGCTGGCCGAGCACCAGGCGAACCCCGACCTCGTTGGCGCCGTGTGGGTGGTGATCGATGCGCCCGTGGAGAAGTACTTGGGTCCGGCATCGAAGATCAACATCACAGTGCCGGCGCTGGTATTGCATCGCATCGATCAGTACGCACAGACGCACGGTGAAAGCCGCTCGGGCTTCCTGGTCCGCGCGGCGCAACGCGAGATGGCGTTGTCTGGTTCCGAGTTTCCGGTCAAGTACACCATCCAAGAGGGGCAACCGAATAAGAGCCGCAGGAAGCGCCAAAGCATCGTTTGAACAGCAAGAGGGCCCATCGCCGCATAGATCTCATACTTCGCATAATGCATATTATGTAATAATCGCATCTGCTACGGAGTCAGGTGTCTGGGGACTTAGCTGCCTTGCGCCACGCGACGGACCTGCCGTTCCATGAGAGCCGACAGCCGTCCAAGGGAGGCAAGATGCAGATTGACCAGCGAAAGCCAGCCCTTGCGATGCCAATCCACGACCGTCGCCTGATCGAGATCCCTGAAACGATCTGGATCGACAACCTGGAATCCGTCCAGCGCGTAGCGCCGACCGTCGGCAAGCGTCGCGTCCGCCCGCTTGTCGATCAGAAGATCGTGTTCCCGAAGCGCGGCGACGAAGGACTGCGTACTCACAAACTCAACCTGGTAAGCCTCGCAGAACTGCAAGGCCTGACGAGTCAGATGGCTGGGTCCGCCCTCCTCGAACAGCGGCATGCCCTCCGTACCCTCGCGGACGACGCGCTCGGACGCGGTATCCATGGCCAGCGCAAAGCGCTCCGATTCCGGGATCGAAACAAAGCCGAATGGATAGCGCCTCACGTAAGCCGGAACGTAATGTTCCGTGGCCCACGCGCCCTTCTCGACAAAGAGATTCTCTCCTTCGCAGAGCCCGAGGATCACGGCGGGAAGGAGTGTGTCGCCGGCAAAGACCACCGGATAGCTACGGCTGGCCTCGCCGATTTCGCCTATGACGACCGGCACATACGGCGTGCTGGCGGCAAAAGCCGTATCACCGTCCTTCAACCGCCAGCTTGCGTGCGCTTCCGAGTGAAGAACCGCGGGCTTGCGGTAGAACAGCGGCAGTGCTGATGCCGCGGGTGTATCCGTAGTGTTGGCGAAACCGGTGGTCATGATGTCTCCTGTAGATGTTGAGTGCTTCAGGCGCTCGGTCAGAAGCTGGCCCTGATGCCGATGGTTCCCTTGAAGCCGTATGCGTTACCGAAGTCGGCGATGGGCGTGTCGGCAGAGATTTCAGTGTAAATCGTGTATGCGCCGCGGCCCCAGTTATAGCTGCCGCCGAGGCCCAGTTCGCCCCACATCCTGCGATCGCGGCTGCCGATCGACGTGCCGGAGACATCGACGCCGGTACCGTCGCGCCATTCGTACGTCAGATTGGCCAGGCCATACAGATGCGTGCGACGGACGTCGCCCGAGGCGCTGCTCCAACTCGTCTGGTGATCGAGCGAGACACCCCCGCGGGTCTTCAGGCTGGTGCCCTTGTCCGCCGAAACGAGTGCACCCGCCGGATCGGCATAGCGATCGAAATCGACATGGGCATAGATCGCCTGGAACTGCGGCGTCAGCGCAAGCGCGTCGCTCACCGCGTACCGCTTGCCGACCTCGACGCTGACCGCTTCGCCCTTGCCGTTGTTGCTTTTGACGAGATTACCAAGCGTGGCTGAGTTCAGGTCACTTGCGAACCAGCTGAGCTTCGTCTGGGCATCCAGGTAGAACCCCTGTGGGCCATACCATGTGAGCGTTGCGCCAAGACCATGGGCGTGGGTATCGATCGAACCGTTGCCGAAGATCGAAGTGACGCTGGCATCGGCCCTGCCATCGTGCACGCTGACCCCGCCAATCAGCACCGAGCCATCCTCACGCTCGGACACGAGCGCATCGATGCCCATCTGAATTTGCCGGCTGTCGATGTTCCGATCGGCACCGCTGGTCGAGGAGATGGGCTCCGGGCGCTGATTACTGGACTCCACCCGGCCCCAGATACCCACGCCGGCTCCGACGAGCTCCACCCCCCAGAAGCGGTTCCCGACCCGCTGTTGCAGGGTCGAAAGGCTACTGAGCGCAAGCAAGGTCTGCGAATAGGCTTCATACACCGGGACGCCAGGCTGGTAGAGCGTATCCGGATCGTCGGGCGACGAACCGTCGAGCAGCGACGAACGCAGATACCAGTCGCCGTCCCCGGGCTCGGCAACGCCGTTTTTGTAGAGGCGATAGCCATAGGCGCCGGCGACCACCGCCTGTTCGCCCTGGAACACGTAATCGCCATCGAGCGTGAACGCGCCGTTCGAGGCACCGGCGACGTCGACGATCTTGATGCCTTCGACGGTTTGCGCGCCAAGCCCGTCGCGATTGATCACGCTGACCCGGGTGTTGCCGGAGGTGGCGCCCTGCACCACCAGCAGATCGGTGGCCGAGTCATCGTTGCCAAGCGCGGCCTCGATCTCCAGCGTGCCGTCCCTGCCCAGGTAATTGCCCGCGACAGTCAGCCTGCCGACGCTGCCGCCTGGTGCGACGACACCCGCGTTCGTGAGGGTGCCGATCCGGCCGATTCCTTCGAGGCGGCCATTGGTGCCGACGTTCACGGCGCCGCCGAGGCGGCCGCGGACATCCAGCGTGCCGTCCGAGACCGACGTGGTGCCGACGTAGCTGTCGTTGTCGCTGGCCACGAGCAATGTGCCCGCGCCGGCCTTGGTCAGCGTGCCCGCACCGGAGAACAGGCCTTCGAAGGTAAAGGTCGTGCCCGTCGCGGTCGCGATCGCTCCGTTGCCCGCGAGTTCGATGCCACGCTCGCTCGACAGGTCGGCGCTCGTGGCCAGGGTGCCTCCATCGAGCGTGACGCCGCGCGCGGCGGCGCCGAGGTTGGCATCGCCCGTGATCTGGAGCGTGCCGCCGGCAATGCGCGTGCCGCCGGTATAGGTGTTGTCTCCGTTCAGTACGAGCGTGCCGGCATCGGTCTTCACCAATCGCGCGTCACCGCCCAGCACCGCACCGATGGTGGCGGTGAAGCCCGCCCCCGCTGCGGAGCCGTCGCCGACCCGGATCGTCGCGTCCGGTCCGACCAGGGTGAGGTCGTCACCGACGATCGAATAGCCGTCGGTCGCGAACTGCATGCCGCTCGCGGAAACGGCGCCGACGCTGTTGTCGACCTCGACGGTGCCGGCGGTGCCGGCGAAGATCGCGAATGCGGCATCGGTGTACGGCGCGTTCACCTGTCCGTTGGCATCGGTCCAGTTTCCGTTGCCGAGGCTGCTCTGCCACAAGCCGTCACCGCCATTCACGGCACCATCATTCTTCGGACCGGCCGCCCCGTCCCAGAAGTTGAGGGTGAGGCCCGCGGTGTTGACCAGGTTCACCTGTCCGGCGATCGAGGTCTGTACCGTGGCGTCGCTGCCGTCCGGCAGCGTGCCGGGCTCGAGCCCGTTGTCGGTCAGCGCACCGCCGTAGTTGAACACCCGGTACACACCGGGTTCGAAGGCGCCGCCAACCGGCACGCTTACGTCGAGCGTGCCATCGAGCACGAGGTCGCCGCCGACTTCAACCAGGTCGTTGAGTGCGCCGCCCGCCACGTTGGCCTCGCCGAACTCGAAGGCGAGCAGGCTGCCCGAGGCGAGCGACAGGTTGCCGTCGATCCTGAGCGTGCCCGGCCCGCCCGCACCCGGGGTGAGCGTTGCGCCATCGGCCAGCGTCACGTCGCCGCCGATCGTTCCGGTGCCGCCCAGCGTCGCTCCGAGCGAAACGCCGGTCGGGCCTGCCGCGGCCGAGTAGTCGCCGTTGAGCAGCAGGGTTCCGGCGTCAATGGACATGCCGCCGTCATTGCCACCCGTGCCCGACAGCACCAGCGTGCCGTCGCCGAGTTTGGTGAGGCCGCCGACACCCGACAACGTCCCGGAGAGCACCAGCGAGGTATCCACATCGACATCGGCCGTGCCAGCGCCGGTGAGCACGATGGCGCGACCCGAGGTCACGTCGGCTGTGGTGTGCAGCACGCCGCCATCGAACCCGAGCCCGCCCGCCGCCGCGCCGAGGTTGGCATCATTCGAGATCTGCAGCGTGCCGCCGTCGACCAGCGTGCCGCCGGTGTAGCTGTTGGCGCCCGACAGCACGAGGGTGCCGGCATCGCTCTTCACCAGCTGCGCCGCGCCTGCGAGTTCCGACGCGATGGTCGTGATGTAGTCGCCGCCCGGGACGGTGCCGTCGCCAACACGGACGATCGCCTGCGACCCGACCAGATCGATACGGTCGCCCTCGATCGCATAGCCGTCGGCCGCGAACTGCATGCCGGCGACGTTGATGGCGCCCAGGCTGTCGTCCACGGTGACGGTGCCTCCCGTCCCCTGGAAGATCGCGAACGCGCTGTCGAGGAACGGCGCGTTGATCGAGCCGTCGTCGAGCGTCCAGTTGTCGTTGCCGGCCGTGTTCTGCCAGATGCCGTCGCCGCCGGTGATCGTGCCGTCGTTGCGCCCACCTGCGGCGCCGTCCCAGAAGCGCAGTGCCAGGCCGCTGGTGTTGATGAGGTTGACCTCATGAGCGACTGACGTCTGCACATAGAAATCCGTGCCCGACGGCAGGGTGCCCAACGTCAGGCCCGGACCGCTCAGCGCGCCTCCGTAGTTGAGCACGCGGTAGATACCCGGCCCGAAGCTGCCGCCGGCGCTCGTGGCGACGTCGAGTGTGCCGTCGAGCACCAGATCGCCGCCGACGGCGATCAGGTCGTTGAATGCGCCGCCGACGATATCGGCTTCGCCGAAGTCGTAGTTGAGCGTGGCTCCGTTGGCCAGCGCCAGGTCGCCTCCGATCGTGAGCACGCCGGGCGTCGCGCCGGCGAAGCCGGGGTTGATGCTGGCCCCGCTTGCAATGGCGACATCGCCACCGATGATGCCGCCGCCGCCCAGTGTCGCGCCGCCGTTTGCCGTCGTGGCGCCGATCGCCGCCGACTGGTCGCCGTTGACGAGCAACGTGCCGGCGTTCAGTACCGTGGTGCCGCCATAGCTGTTGTCCGCCGTCAGCGTGACGACACCCGCACCGTTCTGGACCAGTCCGCCGCTGCCGGATACGAGTCCGTCGAAGGTCGCGTCATCGGAGCGGGCGAACACCAGGGAGCCATCGTTGGCGACGTCGCCCAGGATCCAGCCGCTGGTGCCGCCATTGCCGAGCTGCAGCGTGCCGCCCGCAATCGTGGTGCCGCCGGTGTAGGTGTTGTCGGCCGTCAGGGTGAGGGCGTTGTTGCCCTGCTTCACCAGGGCGCCGCTGCCGGAGACCAGACCGACGAAGTTCACGTCGTCGGAACGGTCGAACACCAGCACGCCATCGTTCGCCACGTTGCCCGTGATCCAGCCGCTGGTGCCGCCGTCGCCGAGCTGCAGCGTGCCGCCGGCGATCGTCGTGCCGCCGGTGTGGGTGTTGTCGGCCGTCAGCACCAGCGTGCCGGCGCCCGACTTGGTGAACGCGCCCGCGCCCGAGACCGTACCGCCGAGTTCGAAGAGGGTGCCCGCGTCGGTCGACACCGTGCCCGCGCCGACCAGCGTCATGTCGCGAGCGCTGGCAAGGTCGGCGGTCGTGCGCAGCGTGCCGCCGTCGAAGGTCACGTCGCCTGCGGCATCGCCCAGGTTGGCGTCGTTCGAGATCTGCAGCGTGCCGGCGTCGATGTTCGTGCCGCCGCCATAGCTGTTGGCGCCGGTGAGCACCAGCGTGCCCGCGCCGGACTTGGCGAGCGCGCCGGCGCCCGAGACCAGGCCGCCGAGTTCGAAGGTTGTGCCCGCGTCGGTCATCACGGTGCCGGTGGCGGCCAGTGTCACATCGCGGCCGCTGGCGATGTCAGCGGTGGTGTTCAGCATGCCGCCATCAAAGGTCAGCGTGCCGACCACGGCGCCCAGGTTGGCATCGCTCGAGATGCGGAGCGTGCCATCTTCGATCGTCGTGCCACCCGTGTAGCCGTTTGTGCCACCCAGCGTGAGGACTCCGCCGCCCTGCTTCACCAGCGTGCCGCTGCCGGAGACGACGCCGGCGAACGCCAGGTCGTTCGAACGGTTGAACGCCAGCGTGCCGTCATTGATGACGTTGCCGGTGATCGAGCCGGTGGTGCCGCCATTGCCGACCTGCAACAGGCCCGCGCCGATCGTCGTGCCGCCGGAGTAGGTATTGGTGCCGGTAAGCACCAGCGTGCCCGCACCCGACTTGGCGAGGCCGCCGGCGCCCGCGACGGTGCCGCCGAGGGCGAAGGTGGTGCCCGCGTCGGTCAGCACGGTACCGGTGGCCACCAGGGTCGCGTCGCGGCCGCTGGCGATGTCGGCGGTGGTGTTCAGCGTGCCGCCTTCGAAGACCAGCGCGCCGCTGGCGGCGCCGAGGTTGGCGTCGCTCGAGATCCGCAACGTGCCGTCCTCGATCGTCGTGCCACCCGCGTAGCTGTTGGCACCGCCGAGCGTGAGGGCACCGACGCCCTGCTTCACCACTGCACCGCCGCCCGAGATGGCATCGATGAAGGCCACGTCGTCCGAACGGTCGAACGCCAGCGTGCCGTCGTTGGCGACATCGCCGAGGAGCGAACCCGTGCTGCCGCCGTCGCCGATCTGCAGCGTACCCTCGCTGATCCTGGTGCCGCCGGAGTAGCTGTTGGTGCCGGTCAGCACCAGCGTGCCCAGGTCGGTTTTCACCAGCTGCGCATTGCCGGTGAGCTCGCTGCCGATGGTCGCGGTAAACGCCGCCCCGTCCGCGGTGCCGTCGCCGACGCGGATCACCGACTCGGCGTCGGTCAGCGCCAGCGCGTCGCCGGTGACGAGATAACCGTCGCTCGCGAACTGCATGCCCGAGGCCGTGACCGCGCCATTGCCGTTGTCCACGGTGACGACGTCACCGAGGCCCGCGAAGACCGCGAAGCTGCCATCCGCATAGGCGGCATTGATACTGCCGTCCGGGTCGGTCCAGTTGTTGCCGCTGCCCGTGAGCTGCCAGACGCCCGCACCGCCGTCGACCGAATCGTTGAACTTCGGACCGGCGTCGCCGTCCCAGAAACTCAACTCCAGCCCGGTCGAGTTGACCAGGTTGACCTGCCCTCCCACCGAGGTCTGCACCGTGACGCTGGCGCCGGTGGGCAGCGTGCCGAGATCGAGCCCGTTGTCGGTCAGCGCGCCGCCGTAGTTGAAGACGCGGTAGATGCCGCCGCCGAAACTGCCGCCGGTCGGAACGCTGACGTTGATCGTGCCGTCAAGCACGAGATTGCCGCCGACATCGACCAGGTCGTTGAGCAGACCGCCGGCGACGTTGGCCTGGCCGAACGCGAAGTCCAGTGACGAACCGGTGGACAGCGACAGGTCCCCGCCGATCGTCAGCGTGCCCACGCTCACGCCCGGCGACAGCGTGCCGCCGGTGTTGACGAGGACGTCGCCGCCAATCGTGCCCATACCGCCCAGCGTGGCACCGGCATTGACCGTGGTCAGCCCCGTCGCCGTCGCCTGGTTGCCATTGACCAGCAAGGTGCCGGCGTTGACCACGGTCGGGCCGCCATAGCCGTTGTCGCCGGTCAGCGTGAGCACCCCCGGGCCGTTCTGGACCAGGCTGCCGCTGCCGGTCACGAGATCGGCGAAGGTCACATCATCGGAGCGGTCGAACGCGAGCACACCGTTGTTCGCCACATCGCCCAGGATCCAGCCGCTGGTGCCGCCATCGCCGAGCTGCAGCGTGCCGCCGGCGATCGTCGTGCCGCCGGTGTAGGTGTTGTCGGCCGTCAGCACCAGCGTGCCGGCACCGGATTTGGTGAACGCGCCCGCGCCCGAGACCAAGCCGCCGAGCTCGAAGGTTGTACCGGCGTCGGTCAGCACCGTGCCGTCACCGGCCAGCGTCACATCGCGGCCGTTGGCGATGTCGGCGGTGCTGCGCAGCGTGCCGCCGTCAAAAGTCACACCGCCTGTCGCATCACCCAGGTTGGCATCGCTCGAAATCTGCAGCGTGCCGGCGTTGATCACGGTGCCGCCGGCATACGTGTTGGTGCCGGACAGTACCGTCGTACCCGGACCGTCCTGGACCACCCTGCCGCCGCCGGAGATGAGGCCCCCGAAGGTGTAGCCGTTGCTGCGGTTGAAGACCAGCGTGCCGTTGTTGACGACATCGCCGACGATGCTGCCGGTCGTCCCGCCGTCGCCGAGTTGCAGCGTGCCGGCGTCGATCGTGGTGCCGCCCGAATAGGTGTTCGTGCCGACAAGCGTGGTCGTGCCCGCACCCGCCTGCAGCAGGGAGCCGGTGCCGACGATCGTCCCGTCGTACGCGATCGCGTCGCTGCGGTTGAAGCCCAGCATGCCGAAATTGTTGACCGTGGCACTGGCAATCGAACCGGTCGTGCCGCCATCGCCGATGAACAGGATGCCGTCGTTGACGTTGGTCGAACCGGTGTAGCTGTGGTTTCCCGTCAGCACCCAGGTGCCGCTGTCGTTCTTCGCCAGCGTGGTGACGCCGGTCCCCGCATCGCCGATCGAGCCGGCAAGCGTGTTGAGGCCGGCGTTGGTTCCGCCCAGCGCGATCGTGCGCGCCTGGTTGTTGTTCTGCAGCGTTACCGGGCCGGTGTCGGTGAAGACGATCGCGCCGGTACCGGAGGATTCGATGAAGGTCACGCCCGACGAGAGGGTGAACAGACGGTTGGTGGTGTCGCCGGAGCCCGTGTAGCGCAAGGTCGAGCCGTTGCCGATGACCAGATTCGCCGCGTCCGCGGAGGACGCGCCGATGCTGCTGGCAACGCCGCCGTCGGAGAGCTTGTCGACGCCGAGGACGCCACCGCTGATCGTGGTGATGCCGGTATAGTCGCTTGCGGAATTGGTCAGGATCCAGGTGCCCGCGCCGGTCTTGGCCAGGCGGGTGACGCCGGTTCCGTTGTCGGTGATCTGGGCGGCGAGCGTGTTGTCGCCGGTGCTGGCGCCACCGAGCGTCAGCGCCTGCGCGGTGTTCGGGGTCGAGAACGAGATCGCCGATGTATTGGTGAAGGCGATCGCTCCGGCTCCGGATGCGTCGAGCCCGCTCGTAGCCGACGGCCCAAGGGTGAACTGCCGGTTGGTGCTTCCGCCCGCGCCGATGTACTGCAGCGTGCCGCCATTGAGGACGAGATTGCTCGCCGCCGCCGAGGACGACCCGATCGAACTGTTGGCCCCGCCATCATCCAGGCATGCCACTGCGAGGGTGCCGCCATTGATGGTGGTGCCGCCGTCGTAGCTGCTGGCGCAGCCCGACAGCTGCTGGATGCCTCCGCCATTCTTGACGAGGTCGCCGCTGCCCGTGATCGCGCCCGCGTAGTTGGCGCTGGCGAGGCTACTGCCGGCATTGATGGTGAGCGTCGCGCCGTCCAGCTCGATGTTGCCGCCGTTCGCGCCACCGCCGGCAAGAAAACCGACGTTGTTGTCGTAACCATCGAGATCCAGCAAGACGCCCGCCGTATTGGTAAGCGTGAGTGCACCGCTGCCAAGCGCAGTGGCCGACCCTGCGCGCAATGTGCCGCCAGTGATGGTGGCATTGCCCGTCGAACTGTTTACGCCCGACAGGACGAGCGTGCCGGGACCGTCCTTGCGCAGACCGCCCGTACCCACGATGTCGCCGGTGAACTCGAGCGTCGTCGCGGCGGAATCCACGCGCATGGCGCCGGTGCCGGCCACCGTGAAGCCGCGATCCGTGATCACGGTGCCGCCGGTGTAGTTCAGGATTCCGTTGCTGAGCACAAGGCTGGACGGTGCGTTGCTGGACGCGCCGATGCCGCTCGCCGCACCGCCATCGGCAAGGCAATCGGTGGCGAGCGTGGTGCCACCGGTGACCGTGGTGGCACCGGTGTAGGTATTGTTGCAGCCGTTCAGGCTGAGCGTGAACTGGCCGGTTCCCGAGCGCGTGAGTCCGCCGCTGCCGCTGATCGTGCCGGTGAACGTGCCGCCACTGTTGACGGTCAGGGTGGCCAAGCCGAGATCGATGTCTCCGGCCCCATTCAGCGAGCTGATTGCGTTGTCGAAGCCGTCCAGGTTGAGCAACGTGTCCGCGGCGACGCTCATGGCGCCGCCACCGAAGACGTTCTCGGCCCCGGCGCGCAGGGTGCCTTCGTTGACCGACGTCCCGTTCGTGTAGGTATTCGCCCCGCTGAGCACGAGCGTGCCCGCGCCTTCCTTGCGCAGGCTGGTGCCGGTCAGGATGCCGGAGAGCGTCAGCGCGGTGGCCGCATCGGTCACGCCGATCCCGCCGCCGCCGGCCCCGAACGTCATCCCCCGGTCGCTGCCGGTCGTGGCACCGGTGTAGGCGAGCGTTCCGCCCGCCAGCACGATGTTGGCCGGATCGCTCGACGCCGCGCCGATGCTGCTGGCGACTCCACCGTCGGTGAGCGTGGTCGCGGCCAGCGTGCCGCCGGTGACCGTGGTCACGCCGACGTAATCGTTCGCGGCGTTGGCGAGCGTCAGCGTCCCCGCGCCGGTTTTGATGAAGCCGGCGTCGTCCGGGCTGGTCACCTGCCCCGTGAACGTCAGGTCGGTCGCGCCATTGGAGACTTCGATCGTCCTGGAAGGGCTGCCGTTGACGAGCGTGAACCCGCGGTCGGTGGTGGCGGTCGCTCCCCCGTACTGAAGGGTTCCACCCTCAAGGACGAGATTCGACGATGCCGCCGTGGACGCGCCGATACTGCTCGCGACGCCGCCGTTGCCGACGCTGCCGACCCGGAGGGTGCCGTCGGTCAGCGTCGTCGTACCGGTGTAGGTGTTGGCACCGGTCAACACGGCCAAGCCGGCGCCGCCCTTGGCGAAAGACGTGACGCCCGTACCGTCGACGATCGTCGAGCCGATCGTGAAGGTGCCCTCGCCGTTCTGCTGAAGCCCGAGCGCACCCCCACCGATGCCACTGGTCAGGGAACCGCCGGTGATGGTCTGATCATTGTCGGCCACACTGGGCGCGACGATGATCGTCCCGTCGACGCCGAGCGTGTTTCCTGCCCCGATCGTGACGGTGGAGTCCGCAGCCGCGGTATAGCGCAGGCCGCCCAGGGAAACGTTGCCGCCAACGGTGCCGAAGAAAGGTGTATCGGCAAGGCCTTCGGTGTCGCTGATGATCTCGCCGGTCAGCCAGGTGCCGGCATCGTCCTTGTCGGTGTAGTCGGTCTCGTCGAACGCGATGATGTCCCCGCCCACGACCTTGGCGTAGTCGGTTCCGGCGATGGTCGCCCAACCGCCAAGCAGGCCGTCGGCATTGGTCGTCGAGATGGCGCCCGCGGTCGGCAGTACGAAGTTGACGAGTCCGCCGGCGCGGGTGATCGCGCCGAGGCTGAGGTCCACCGACCCGCCCGCGCCCGCGATCGCGCGCACCGTGTTGCTACCCGCGTTCACCGTCAGCCCGTTGAGGGCCTGGCTGTTGTTTTCCCCTGCCGCGCCCAGGACGTCGAGGACGCCGCCGGACAGGACCAGGGGCGACGATGCCGAAAGAATGTTGTTGGCGGGGCCGCCGGCGCCGGTGAAGTCAAGCGCGAGCCTGCCGCCGTTGATCGTCGTGGCGCCACTGTAGGTGCTGGCGCCGGTAAGGGTCAGCGTGCCCGCACCGCTCTTGGTGAGACCGCCGCTACCAGCGATGCTGCCTGCATAGCTCTGCGCGGTGGTCGCCTTGACGGTCAGGGTGGCGCTGCCCAAAGCAATCGACCCGCCGGTTCCGGCGATCGAAGGTGCAATGAGATCGAAGCTGTTCAAATCCAGCGTGCCGCCGTTGACGGTGAAGCCCGTCGCCTCTCCGAACGCCGAGGCATTGCCGGCACGCAGGACGCCGTTGTTGACGGTGACCGAGCCAACGAATGTGTTCGCACCATCCAGGTTCCAGCTTCCCGACCCATCGCTGATCAGATGGCCGTTGCCCGAGATGACCCCGGAAAAGCTGTTGACGCCCGCAAAACTGCCGCCAAGTGTCAGGGTGTCGATGGCTGGATTGCCGGGATTGAAGGCAAGACCCCCGCTCAGTGCCAGCGCGCCGCTGCCATCGTTGAGGATGCTGTTGGCACCGTTGACGCCCCATGTCCGGTTGCTGCTCGAACCGCCTCCCGTATAGCTGAGGATGCCGTTGCTCAGGTTGATGCTTGTCCCCATGCCCAGCGAACTGGCGCTGCCGACGTCCGCCAGCACCGATGCCCGCACCAGCCCGCCGATGCCCGCCGTGCCGGAAAACGTATTCGCACCGGCCAGCGTGATGGTACGATCCGGATTCGCGATGAAGCTGTAGTTGGCCCCGCTCAGGACACCCAGCAGTTCGATGTCCGCATCTTCCGCGCTGAACGCTGCGCCCGCGGAAACGTCGACATCGCCCGTGATCGTCAGGGTGCCCGTGCCGCGATTCCGGATCTGGGCAGCACCGCCATTGATATCCCAGTTCCTGTTCGAACTGTCGCCGTCGCCGATGTAGATGACGTTGTCGCTGTACTGGCTGGCTTGGTTGAAGACAATCGTGCCGTCGACTACGGTCGTCGGTGCGCCGAGCGAGCTTGCCTGGCCGAGATCGGCGATCGAGGAGAAATAGGCGCTGCAAACGCCGTTGCAGCCGTTGAAGATCGTTGTGCCGGTATAGCTGTTGGCGTCATTCGTCAGCTGGACGATGCTGAGTGCATTGTTGGAAGGCGCGACATTGACCCTGCCGTTCCCGCTGATAAGGGCCGAGCCGACGCCGGCACCACTCACGGTCAGGGTGCCGCCATCTCCGATCGTGATCGACCTCGCGGTTCCCGCGCCGTCTATTCTGAGGCCGACAGTGGTGCCTGCCGCGGTAGTGATGTCGTTGCCCGCCGCACCGAGCGCACCGTCGGTGACGCCATACAGGGTGCCGCCGAGAAGGGAGATGCCGCCGCTGTATGTATTTGCGCCTGACAGTTGCAGCGTCCCGGCACCGGCCTTGGTGAGACCCGATGTGCCGGCGATGATCGAATTGATCGTAGCGCTGCCGGCCGCGGTGATGGTGGGCGAAGCGCCGCCGAGCGTCAGCGTATTGCCGGTGAGGACATACCCTGCCGTATTGAAAGTGAGGTTGTGAACCGCGATCGGGTCACCCAGGTTCACGGTTCCGGCGGTGCCGCCGAAGATCGCGTTGTCGAGCAGCGCGTTGCTCCAGGGAAGCGCGAAAGGACCGCTGACGCCGTCGCCGTTGGGACTCCAGTTGAGGTTGCTCAGGTTCCACGTTCCGGAACCACCGGAACCGACAGCCGTGCCGTTCGCATCCCAGTAACGGTCTTCCGCATGGGTGACCGTTGGAACACCGGCAGCCAGGACCGCCGCCAGCGCAGTGCACAGCAGGCTCTTCGAAAGCGTTCTCGAACCACGAGTGCGTTGAAACTGCTTCGTTCTGTCGGCCATGGATTGTCCCCTAGTAGTGCTGCAAGCCTCATTCCACGAGTGGGCATGATGGCGCGATTGGTAATGCTCACCATCTAGGTGAGATGAACTGGATCAGTTCGACTGTCGAAAGCAATCGCGCCGGCCCTCATCAGGCCGGCGACTGTGACGATTTCTATCGTTCCCATTTTTCCCCGCATACCACCATCGCCGATCCCCGGACAAAAGTCGAGCTGGGTATTCCATCGTCGTCGACGTTTTTCTACGTTAACCGATCGCCTTAGCTGGGTGTTTGTCTGGCGTCACACTCCGCAACCCCCCTGGACGTGGACATGGTGAATGTTCTAAATCAATGATGAGTTTTCGAAATAAATGGTGATTCTTTCCCATGATTAGAATCAATGAGAACTCGCAGATGTCCCTGAAAATTCCATTCCAGATCATTTCGTTCGTAAAACGCTGGGCCGCATTACCGCTTTTCGCCGGAACACGGCACACTCGCGACAGCGAGCACAATGGGATCCGACCAATCTCGAGCGCATCCCGATACAACCGCCATCGTGACCAACATCCATCCAGGCCACTCGTGACCACCGCACAAACGCCCCTGACAGCAGCTCTACACGCCTTGCAATCCAATGAACTGGCAAAAGCCGAGGCGCTCGTCCGCTCCCGTTTGGCGGAGGCGTCCGATGACGTCGAAGCCTTGCGCCTGCTCGCCATGATCGCAGCCAGAACCGGACGTGCCGCGGATGCGGAACGGTTGCTGCGAAGCGCCATCGCCTATCGACCGGATTTCATCCTCGGTCATGCGGATCTGTCATCGCTGCTTTGTCGCATGGGGCGGGACGATGAAGCACTCGTGCTTCTCGACCTCGAAATAGTCCGGCACCCGGCCAGCATCTGGCCGCTGTCGATCAAGTCGGGCGTACTCTCGGCCGCGCGCCGGATCGAGGAGTCCCTTCACGTCCACGAGGAACTGGTGGCGCGAGCGCCGGACTCGTCCGTGTTGTGGATGAACTATGGATACGCCCTGAAAACCATGGGCCAGACCGAACAGGCCGTAGCGGCCTATCGCAGGTCATTGCAGCTGGATCCCGCAAATGGCGCTGCATGGTGGAACCTTGCCAATCTGCGCACGATCCCGCTGGGCGCGGACGACATCCGGATGATGGAACAGGTATTGCCGGAGGCCAGCGATCCGTTTCAGAAAGTCCAGTTCCAGTTCGCGCTTGGAAAGGCGTTCGCCGACCGTGGGCGGTTCGAGCAATCCTTCGGCCATTACCAACAGGCAAATGCTCTGCGTGGAGCGCTCGTCCCTTACGATCCACGAAAGATCCGGGAGCTGGTTGTGTCCCATGAAGAAGCACTTTCTCCTTCATTCTTTTCCGAACGCCATGGTTGCGGACATCCCGCCGACGATGTGATCTTCATCGTCGGCATGCCCCGCTCCGGCTCTACGCTCGTCGAACAGATGCTTGCCAGCCACCCGATGGTGGAGGGTGCGGGGGAGTTGTCCGAGCTTCAGGACATTGCGGCCTCGATCTCCGGCACCGATACGACAGGGGAATCCCTGCCCGGCGCCATGGCCAGGCTCACACCGAGCGAACTGGAGGCACTGGGGCGACGCTATCTTGACGCAACGCGTCGACACAGAAGAAGCGGCCGCCGCTATTTCACCGACAAAATGCCGGCCAATTGGCGATTCATCGCGCTTATCCGGCTGATCCTGCCGAACGCCAGGATCGTGGACGTCAGGCGAGACCCCTTGTCGTGCTGTCTTTCGACTTACTTCACTTATTTCAATCGGGAAAGCAGCTTGCCTGCCAATCTGCACGATCTGGCCCGATATAATAATGACTACATTCGAATGATGGATTATATCGACGCGATCCTTCCAGGGCATGTCTATCGACTGCACTACGAATCGCTGGTGGAAAACCCAGATGCGGAGATTCGCCGTCTTCTCAACTATATTGGGCTGGACTTCGACCAGTCCTGCCTCCGTTTCCACGAGAATCGCCGACCAGTTCACACTCCGAGCGCCCAGCAGGTCCGGCTCCCGATCAATCGGTCTGGACTGGATCGCTGGCGCAATTACGAACCGTGGCTCTCGCCGTTGATCAATGGCCTCGCATCAGTCCGGTAAGACAGAGTCCAACAATCCGTCTCTGTATGACAAGCGCATCCACCGCAGCTTCGGCTACCGAAGGAGGCGATCACACCACGGGGGGATCGGTCTCACGCTCTGGGTGGCGATGGCCGGCAACGGCGCTGACAAAGCTTTCAATGCTTCGTCCAAGCTTCTTGACACCCCCGATCACAATCCCGGGATCGTCTTCACCTGTCGGCAATGTATGGGGCACTCCGGCGCTTTCGAGAAGCGCCAGCGATTCACCCAATGCCAGGATCGCCTTGCCGTGACGGTACTGGTCCTTGATGAATTCGGCCGTGTGCCCGTCCTGTTTCAACGCTGCCAGCCCGGCGGCACCGTCGGGCAGCACCAGCGCGTCGAACAACACCGCCGGCTCATTCTCCATTGATGCATCCGCGTCGAGCATGTCGCCCGCCGCGGTCTTGAATGGACCGATGCGGCTGCCGACCAGACGCGGCACCGCGCCGGCCGCAAGCAATGCCGCCTGCACTGCGGTCACGGCCTCGCCGTCAACGCCGTCGGCGACCAGCAGCGCGATCTTGCGGGTTCGAATGCCGCCATCGCCCGGGCGCGCCAGCAGTGACAGCGCGGGCGACCGATCCACTTCGGGCTTGGGCGGTTTGGCCAGTGCTCGCGGCATGGGCGCCGGCATTGCCATGCCCAGGCCCTGCGCGACACCATTCGCAAGGGGCTCGGACACGTTGCGCAACATCGACACCACGCGCTCACGGATCGCCGGCACGGTGCATTTGCTCAGCTCGAAACGGAACGCGGCGATGATATGCGCCTGCTCGGGCGGGCTCTGGCTGTTATAAAACAACGCCGCCTGGTTGTAGTGTTCGGCGAACTTCTCCGGTTTGCCGCGTACCTCATCGTGCTGCACCGGCTCCGGAAACGACACGAAACCCGCGGTACCCGCCTGGAATGGACAACCGCCGCCGAGGCTGTTGGGCTCGTAAGCGGCAGCGCCACGATGGATCGCCTGCCGATGCATGCCATCGCGCTGGTTGTTCTGCACCGGTGCGATCGGCGCATTGATCGGGATCTCGTGGAAGTTCGGCCCGCCCAGTCGCGTCAACTGGGTATCGACATACGAGTGGATGCGACCGGCCAGTAGCGGATCGTTGGTGAAATCAATGCCGGGCACGACGTGCGCGCTGCAGAACGCGACCTGTTCGGTCTCGGCGAAGAAGTTGTCGGGATTGCGGTTGAGCGTCATGCGCCCGATCGGCGTCACCGGCACCAGCTCTTCAGGCACGATCTTGGTCGAGTCGAGCACGTCGAAGCTGAACTTGTTGGCCTGTTCCTCGGTGAATACCTGCACGCCCAGTTCCCACGATGGGTACTCGCCAGCTTCAATCGCTTCCCACAGGTCGCGGCGGTTGTAGTCCGGGTCGGCGCCGGCGATCTTGACCGCCTCGTCCCAGACCAGCGAGTGGGTGCCGAGCAGTGGGTTCCAGTGGAATTTCACGAACACCGACTCGCCGGCTTCGTTGACGAACCGGAACGTGTGCACGCCGAAACCCTGCATCATCCGGAAGCTGCGCGGGATTGCGCGGTCGGACATCAGCCACAGGATCGTGTGCATGGACTCGGGCATCAGCCCGACGAAGTCCCAGAACGTGTTGTGGGCCGAGGCGGCCTGTGGCATCGCGTTGTTCGGCTCGGGCTTGACCGCGTGCACCAGGTCGGGGAACTTCATCGCGTCCTGGATGAAGAACACCGGCATGTTGTTGCCGACAAGGTCCCAGTTGCCTTCGTCGGTATAAAACTTGACCGCGAACCCGCGCACATCGCGCGCCGTGTCCTTGGAGCCGCGTTCGCCGGCCACGGTGGAGAAACGCACGAACACCGGCGTGGTCTTGCCAGCGGTCTGGAACGGCGCCGCGCGAGTGAGTCTGGTCAGCGGCTTGTAGCACTCGAACACCCCATGCGCACCCGACCCACGCGCATGCACGACGCGCTCTGGGATGCGTTCGTGGTCGAAGTGGGTGACTTTCTCGCGCAGGATGAAATCCTTCAGCAGCGCGGGGCCACGTAGGCCGGCTTTGAGCGAATTCTGGTTGTCGGCGACCGCCACGCCCTGGTTGGTGGTCAGGCGCTGGCCGCTGCCATCCACGCGCACGCGATCCAGCGGACCGACGGTCGGGTTGCTGCCCGCTACCGCCGGATTGCCGGTCTTGCTGGAGCGGTTCGCTTCGGCTAGCGTGCTGGCGCCGACGAGGTCGGATGGTGGTTGGACGTGCAGGCCTTCGGGTGGCGCGAGTGCATTTTTGTGACCGTGTTCGGCAGCCTTGTTGGCGTTGTGCGGCACAGCCGCGACGGTGGCCTCGACATCTGCCGCCCGTTGGGCGAGCGCGTCGCCGGTGCCAGAAGGTGGCGCAGTCGAGGCGCCGCTATCGGACGCTCGCGCTGCCGATTTTCCGGCAACCTTCTTCGCCTTGCCGTTGGAACGGGTACGCTTCGAAGTGGTCATTGGATTGGTCCTTTGCGCGTGCACTCAACTTGAGCGGCTGGGCGTGACGCCAACGCGAAGCATTGCCACGGGATAACGACCGCAGGCATGCCCCATTATCCTGGGTGAAATGAACCGGGCAGTTCAGCCCAGCTGAATACGCACCCGGTGCTCCGCGCCGTCGTCCATCAGGGCGATCACCCCACCCCGCTGACCGTCTTGTTGCGATGGCACGCCGACACCATCAAGCTCCACCGTGGCAACGCCGTGGCTGACCCGATCCGGGTTCTCCACGTTGATGACATACCGCGACGCGCCACGCCGGTAGCGGATGGTGAAACCCGGCCATGCGGCGGGAATGCACGGGTCGATCAGCAACTTGTCGCCGCGCAGATGGATGCCCAGGATCGCTTCCAGGCCAGCGCGGTACAGCCATCCACCCGAGCCGGTGTACCAGGTCCAACCGCCACGCCCCGCCAGCTCGTCAACCGAGTACACATCGGCGCAGGACACGTAGGGTTCGACCTTGTAGTGCTCGGCAGCGGCCGCGGTTTCGCTGTGGCGGATCGGGTTGAAGATGTCGAACAACTCGCCGGCCTTGTTGCCGTCGCCCAGCTTCGCCCAGGCAAAGATCGCCCACAGCGAGCCGTGGGTGTACTGGCCGCCGTTCTCACGGATGCCTGGCAGGTAGCCCTTGATGTAGCCGGGGTCATGCGTGGACTTGTCGAATGGCGGGGTGAACAGCATCGCGACCTGGTGCTCCCGGTCGACCAGGTGCTTGTCCACCGACGCCATGGCCTGCGCGGCATGGGCCAGGTCACCCATGTCCGAGATGACGCTCCACGATTGGGCGATGGTGTCGATCCGGCACTCCTTGCTGGTGTGCGAACCCAACGGCGTGCCGTCGTCGTAGTACGCGCGGCGGTACCACTGCCCGTCCCAACCTGCGGTTTCCAGTGCGGCCTTGACGGTCGTAGCGCAACCACGCCAGAGTGCAACCCGCTCATGGTCGCCACGTGCTTCGGCGATCGGCGCAAAACGCTGGATATTGTCCAGCAAGAACCACGCCAGCCAGATGCTCTCACCCCTGCCCTGCTCGCCCACCCGGTTCATGCCGTCGTTCCAGTCGCCGGTGCCGATCAGTGGCAGGTCGTGTGGGCCCAGTGACAGGCTGACATCCAGTGCCAGTGCGCAATGTTCGTACAGGCTGCCGTGCTGGTCGGACACCTTGGGCAGGAAGAACGCCTCGTGTTGGCCTTCTTCCAGCAGCGGCCCTTCCAGGAAAGGCAAGTCCTCATCAAGCACGCCGGTATCGCCGGTGGTGTCCATGTAATGCATCGCGACAAACGGCAACCAGATGCGGTCATCGGTCATCCGCGTGCGTACACCCTGCCCCGATGGTGGCAGCCACCAATGCTGCACGTCGCCTTCCACGAACTGCCGGGCGCCGGCGCGCAACAACTGTTCGCGCGCGATATCCGGCCGGGTGATGCACAGCGCGGTGACATCCTGCAATTGATCGCGGAACCCATAGGCGCCGCTGGACTGGTAGTACGCCGTGCGCGCCCACATCCGGCACGACAGGGTCTGGTAGAGCAACCAGTCGTTGAGCAGGATGTCCATCGCCCGGTCCGGCGTCTGCACCTGCACCTGGTCCAGGACGCCGTCCCACAATGCCGTGACGTCCGCCAGCACGCGTTCGATGTCCTGGGCACGGTAGCGGGCCAACAACCGCCGCGCCGCGCCGGCCGAGGGCGCGTCGCCGAGCAGGAACATGACATCGACCTGCTCGCCAGGGGCCAGCTCGATGTCGGTCTGCAGCGCGGCACAAGGATCCAGCGCGGCGCCCACGCGACCCGACAACGCCGCATCGGTCATCAACGCGGCGGGCGCCTCTACCGATCCCAGCCGTCCGAGGAATTCGCCGCGGTCGCCGGTCCACGATGTCTGCCGGCCGCCCAGGTCGGCATAGGCAACGCGTTCGGCAAACTCGGCGCGCCAGCGGTTGCAGGCAAACACCGCGCCGGTCTCGTCGTCGTGGCGGGTGACCACGTACGGTGCCGGCACTTTCCCGTTCGGCCCCAGCGCCCATTCGACATAAGCGGTGATCGACAATCGCCGCGCATTGCCCGATGGGTTGGTGATGCGCAAGCGCGACAGCTTGATCGGGTCTGCGGTCGGCACGCATTGCAGCAGTTCGATCTCCAGTCCGTGGGCAGCATGTTCGTAGCGGGTCCAGCCTTTGCCGTGCTCGCTGGTGTAGTCCGCACCCGGCACCCGGATCGGAGACGGCGTCGCGCTCCACAGCTCGCCACTATCCAGATCACGCAGGTACAGCACCTCGCCTGGCATGTCGCTGACCGGGTCGTTCGGCCACGGCGTCAGCGGGTTCAACTGACTGGTTCCCGAGAACGTGTGCCCGCCCCCCTCGGCGGTTGCCATGAAGCCGAAGTCCGGGTTGGCGATCACGTTGGTCCACGGTGACGGCGTACACCGGCTGCCGGACAGACGGATTGTGTAGTGACGACCCTCGCCGGTGAATCCACCGTATGTGTTGTCGAACTCGATCCCTGCAATCGGCGCGGGAGCCGACACCAACACGGGTTGGGTGCCAGGCCCCGAGGCGGTCTGACGTTGGCCGGCGGCATGCGTGCCCCGTTCAACATCTGGGGCGCCCTGCGCTTCATCGTGACCCACTTCGACCTGACTCGCTTCGGCGCGACCCTTCTTGGTCGCACCTTGATGCCTGCCACCCGTACCGGCGTCCAGGACGACCCGCGCAGCCGTTGCCAGGTTGTCGCGCTGGGCCTGCTCGGTCTGGTCGCCGCGCACCAGGAACACACTGGCATCGACGCCGCGACCCGCCGCCGTGGCATCGGATGCCAAAGCTGCGGTTTGCGTCTCGATCCTGCTGGCGAGCGACTCGTGCAGCGTGTCGCCGTCATCGGCGGAGGCGTCGTTCAACAGCGCGTCGTTCAACAGCAGGTCGTTCAACAGCACGATGTCGGCGCCGAGCCCCTGCCAATGCAGGTAGCGTTGTATCCGCAGCAGTTGGTCGATCCCGTCCAGATCGGCCGCGCTGGAAACATGCAACAACACGATGGGCCGGTCGCCGGATATGCCCAACGGCCACAGACTCGGTTGACCGCCGGCGCCACGCTCGATCTGCTGCGCCGGCGCACGCCATGCCGGATCGGCATACAGCAACGGCGACGCGAGCTCCCGGCTCCGGTCGCTGGCGGCATCATCGATACCGAACCGCTCGCGCTGCTTGCTGGCCTGGGTAGCTGCCGCCTCCAGGACCTGTTCGCATTGTCGACAGCTGCCGAGGCCATCGGCAAGCCTGCGCGCGGTTTCCAGCACCGCGTCCCGGCTCGGTCCGACGCAGGTCCAGAACGCGATCCGCGCCGAGGAGCCCGGGTCGACGCACACCCGTCGGCGCAAGCTGAATACCGGGTCCAGCACCGAGCCGGCGGTGTTCGACAAAGCCACGCTATCCTGCATCGCTGCCGCGTTGCGCAATGTCCGGCCGCGGCCGAGGAACCGGGCGCGATCGCTCTCGTACTCACTGGTCGTGCTGCCCTGTCCCTCCACCACTGCCACGTGTGCCGCCCAGGTTTGCGACTCGCCGGCATCGCGTAGACGCCGGGTCGCCAACAGGATGCCGGCATCGGGCAGCCATTCGGTCTGCACGAACATCTTGGAAAAAGACGGGTGGGACGCGTCTCCCGCCGCCGAGCCAAGGACCAGTTCCGCATAGGAGGTCAGCTCGACAACGCGCGCTTGATCGCTGCTATTGACCAGCGTGATGCGTCGCAGCTCTGCATCGACACCTTCCGTATCGAAGCTGCCCACGACGGCAACCTGCAGGATCGTGTCCAGGCTCCCATCGCGTCGTTCAATGCGGAACATGCCATCTTCCGCGAACGTCTCGTAGCTATCCGGTCGACTCGCGCAAGGCTGCAAGCCGGCCGACCATGAGGCGCCGTTGCGGACATCACGCAACAGGATGTAGTTGCCCCACGGGTCGCGGGTCGGGTCTTCCCGCCAACGGGTGACGGCCGTCCCATTCCAGTGACTGAAACCCGACCCGGCGTCGGTGACCATCACCGTGTAACGGCCGTTGGATAGCAGGTTGGCGCGCGGCGCGGCGGCAAGCGGCGTCGTTGGCATGGCAATCGGACCTCTACGGAACCTGACTTTTCATCCTACGCTTCGACCGTGACGATTCCTTGCACGCCAGTCCGCTACGCTCCGTGGATGGAGAACTTTGCTCCCGATGACGATGCATTGGATGACGATGCATTACTGGACCAGTTGCAACACGCGGCGTTCGGCTACTTCCAGCAAGCCTTCAATCCGATCAACGGATTGGTGGCCGACACATCGCGGCCCGGCTCTCCCTGCAGCATCGCCGTCGTGGGGTTCATGCTTTCGTGCTGCCCGGTTGCGGTCGAACGTGGCTGGATGGACCGCAGCGAAGCCGCTCACCGCTGCCTTGCGTCGCTACGGTTTTTCGCTGGCAGCGACCAGAGCGGGAGCGAAACGGCCACCGGCTACCGGGGCTTTTATTACCACTTCCTTCACATGGATACCGGCGCCCGCATGTGGCGCTCGGAACTGTCCACCATCGACACCGCATTGCTGATGGCCGGGGTATTGCTGGTAGCGGAGTACTTCGATGCGGACAATCCGGAGGAGACCGAATTGCGGCAGCTCGCCGACACCCTGTATCGGCGCGTGGACTGGGCTTGGGCACAAGGCGGCAAGGCCACCATCCGGCATGGCTGGAAACCCGAATGCGGGTTCCTTCATTACGGCTGGGATGGTTATGACGAAGGCATCATCCTGTATGTCCTCGCACTCGGATCGCCCACGCATCCCATTGACCCGAAGCACTACGACGCGTGGACAGCCACCTACCAGTGGGAGAACCTCTACGGCCACGAGTTCCTGTTCGCCGGGCCGCTGTTCGTGCATCAGTTCTCCCACACCTGGATCGATTTTCGCGGCATCCAGGACGAGTTCATGCGCCAGAAAAACTGTGATTACTTCGAGAACACGCGACGAGCGGTGGCGGTCCAGCGTGAGTACGCATGGCGCAACCCGCGCTGGTTCCGCGGCTACGACAGGGACTGTTGGGGCCTGACCGCTTGCGATGGACCCAACGAGGGCACCGCGGCGGTCGTCCAGGGAGTGCAACGCTTGTACGGCTATGCTGCCCGCGCCGTGCCCTATGGCCCTGACGACGGCACCTTGAGTGGCTGGGCGGCGATCGCCTGCATGCCCTTCGATCCCGCCGCCTCGCTGGCCGCGGCTCGTCATATGCTGAAACGCTATCCGGAGATGCTGACGCAGGGCAAGTACGCGAGCAGCTTCAACCCGACCCTGGGCGGTGAGCAGCCGCCAGCGTGGACATCGGATGGGTACTTCGGACTTGATCAGGGCATCGTGGTGCTGATGATCGAGAATTATCGTACCGGCCTGCCCTGGCGGCTGATGCGCGACTGCGACTATCTCCAGGCCGGCTTGCGCCATGCCGGATACCGTGGAGGCTGGCTGGAATGAGCACGATGCAGACGCCCAGCGTCAACGAACGCGATCGGCTCGACAACCTGCGCCCGCCGGATTGGCGTAATCCCCCACCGGCGACGCGGTATGACCTGGTGGTGATCGGCGCGGGACCCGCCGGTCTGGTTGCCGCCCAGGAAGCCGCGGGACTCGGGGTGAGGGTCGCCCTGGTCGAGCGCGAAATGCTCGGCGGCAACTGCGTGAATACCGGTTGTGTGCCGTCCAAGGCAATGCTGCGTACGTCGCGGGTGTACGCACAGATGCATGAGGCGACCCGATATGGCGCGCAGGTGCCACCGGAGATGCCGGTCGATTTTGCGGCATTGATGGAGCGCATGCGGGGGGTTCGCGCGCGCATCAGTCGTGCCGACTCGGCGCACCGATTGGCGCATGCCGGCATCGATGTATTCTTTGGCCAGGCACGCTTTCGTGGCAACGACTCGGTCGAGGTGGCCGGGGCGACATTGCGGTTCCGCAAGGCGCTGATCGCAACCGGCGCTCATGCGCTGATCCCCGACATTCCGGGTCTCGCGACGGCCGGTTACCTGACCAATCACGATGCGTTCGAGATCACCGAACTGCCGCGCCGGTTGCTGGTCATCGGCGGCGGCCCGTTGGGTTGCGAGTTGGCGCAAGCGTTCTCCCGCTTCGGCAGCCGGACCACGATTGCCCAGCATTGGCCGCTGTTTCTGCCCAGGGAGGAGCGTGACGCCGCGCAGGTACTGTCCAGCGTCCTGGCCCGTGACGGGCTGGAGATCCGACTCAATACCCGCGCCGTCCGGGTCCGGGTGGAGGCGGGACGCAAGCTCATCGACCTGGTCAGCGACGATTTTGAAAGCACGGTGGAGGCCGATGCCATCCTGACCGCCACCGGCCGCGCGCCCAACGTCGAAGGCCTGGAGCTGGAAGCCGCCGGGGTTCAATACGACCCGGACAGGGGGATCCATGTCGATGACTTCCTGCAGACCACCAACCCGCTGGTTTATGCGGCCGGTGATGTTTGCCTGGAGCACAAGTTCACCAATGTCGCCGAGGCTTCGGGGCGGATCGCGCTGCACAATGGCCTGTTCGATGCCGGCGAAAAGCTGAGCGGGCTGGTCATCCCCTGGTGCACCTACACTGATCCGGAGATCGCCCACGTCGGCCTGCACGTGCGCCATGCCCGCGAGCTTGGCATCCCGGTGACCACCTTCACCGTCCCGATGCACGATGTGGACCGCGCGATTACCGACAACGAGGAGGTCGGCTTCGTGAAGATCCACGTCCGGGACGGCAGCGACCTGATTATCGGCGCGACCATCGTCGCCCGCCACGCCGGCGAGATGATCAGCGAGATAACCCTGGCCATGGTGGCCGGGATCGGCCTGGGCACGCTGTCCCAGGTCATCCACGCCTACCCCACCCAGGCCGACGCGATCAGGAAGGCCGCCCAGGCCTACGTCGCCGGCCTGGCCACCACATCGACAAGGAGACAATCATGAAACTTGGAATGATCGGATTGGGAAAAATGGGCGCCAACATGGCCGAACGGCTGATGCACGGTGACCATGAAATCGTCGGCTTCGACCCCAGACCCGAGGCGCGCACCGAACTGGAGGGCAAGGGTGGCCAGTCGGCGGCCTCGCTGAAGGAGATGGTCGAAAAACTCCCGGCGCCCAGGACCGTGTGGATGATGGTGCCGGCCGGCGACGTCACCGAAACCACTGTCACTGCCCTGTTGAAGCTGCTGCAGGCTGGCGACATTGTGGTGGACGGGGGCAACTCCAATTACAAGGACACCCTGCGTCGCGGCCAGCTGACGGCCGACAAGCAGATCCACTACGTCGACTGCGGTACCAGCGGCGGGGTCTGGGGGCTGGCGGAAGGATTCAGCCTGATGATCGGCGGAGAGAAAGAGCCGGTCGAGCGATTGCGAGGTGTGTTCGAAGTGCTGGCACCGGGCAAGGACCAGGGTTGGGGCCACGTCGGCCCGGTTGGTGCCGGCCATTTCACCAAGATGGTCCACAACGGCATCGAGTACGGAATGATGCAGGCCTACGCCGAAGGCTTCTCGATCATGGAGCACAAGAAGGATTTCGGCCTGGACCTGCACCAGGTGGCCGAGATCTGGCGCAGCGGCAGTGTGGTGCGCTCCTGGCTGCTGGACCTGACCGCCCGCGCGCTGGACAAGAACCCGAGCCTGGACGGGATCGCACCATGGGTCGACGACTCCGGCGAGGGACGCTGGACGGTGGCCGAAGCCATCGACCTGGACGTCTCCGCACCGGTCATCACCTTGTCGCTGTTGCAGCGTTTGCGCTCGCGCGATACCGACTCGTACTCCGACAAACTGCTGGCCGCGATGCGCCACCAGTTCGGCGGTCACGCGGTGAAAAAAGAATGAGCATCGTCGATGCAGCCGGTCCCCTGCCCCAGCGGGTGCGCTGGCATCAAGTCGAGGGTTTGGCGGTACTCACGCAAGCGGCTTGTTTGTGGGTCCTGGACGCGTCGAAGCGCGCCATTGCCGCGCGCGGGCGGTTCGTACTCGTCCTGTCCGGGGGCCGCACGCCGCAGGATGTCCATGCGCTCCTGCGCAGCGCCGACACCGACTGGTCACGCTGGGAAATCTGGTTTGGCGACGAACGCTGCCTGCCGGTGGACGACCCGGGGCGCAACAGTCTCATGGCCAGTGACGCCTGGCTCGCGCACGTCCCGATACCAGCGAGCCAGGTCCATGTGATGCCGGCCGAACTGGGTGCCGAGGCCGCCGCGGATGCCTATGCCGAAGCACTGAAAGCGCCAGGGCCGAACGGATCGCCGCCGGCCAGTACCGAGCCATTCGATCTGGTGATGCTGGGCGTCGGCGAGGACGGGCATACCGCCAGCCTGTTCCCGGGGCACGACTGGGGAGTACCGGACAATGCCGACGACGTACTGGCCGTCTTCGACTCGCCCAAACCGCCGTCGCAGCGGGTGTCGCTCAGCGCCGCCCGTTTGAGCCGGGCTCGCGAGGTTCTGTTCCTGATCGAGGGAGATTCCAAGCGCGATGCCGTGGCCCAGTGGCGGACCGGCAATGACTTGCCGGTCGCAGCCATCTGCCCACCCGCCGGAGTCGATGTACTGCTGGACGCGTCGTTGCTGCCGTCGACGGGATATCCGGCCTGAGCTGTCAGTTGGTCAAGGCGCGATCGGCAGTATGGTCGTACCTGAGGGGCGGCAGGAATTCATGCAGTCAGGAGCTCGGTCGCACTTGATTCCTGAGACCGCCCTGTCGATTGCAAGCAAATAAGACGGACAAGTGATGCATGGGTAATGTCAGCAACAACCAGTTCTTCCTGCCGGTGGCATTAGGCATGTTGTTAGCTGCACCAAGCTTCGGATCCGAGCGAACAGCGCCTGCAGCTAACTGCCTGGATACCCGATTGGTCAACGAAGTGTTCCAAGCGGATGAGCGCACTCTTGCCGTGGCGGCATCCGACGGGCTGCGTTATCGATTGAGCTTCGCGGATGCTTGCGGTGACGTCACGACCGCCTCCGACGCGAAGATGCTGGCCAAGGATGGGTGGATGTGCGGCACCGGCAACGAGTTCATCGCGATGAACGATCGTCTCTGCCCAGTAGACAGTGTCGCCAGGATCAGTGCTGCCGAGTATGCCGAGCACGCCCGGGCCAGTCATACCAGCGCGGACGGCACCGTAACGCTGTCCACCGTCCGGGTACAGGGCGAACGGCGACGTGGGTTCGCAGCTTCTTCCAACTACTGCATCAACCCGCGATATATACGGGGCTGGTCGGAAGACCCTGAAGGCGTAGTGGTGGAAATGGACCCACGCCGCTCCGGCGGTAACCGATTCTATCGGGTGGAACTGACCGGTTCATGCCCTCAACTGTCAGGCGGAAGCGCCATGTCCATGCGTTCTGGCATGGGTATCGGTCTGGTTTGCGGAAACCCGGGGGACACGATCCAGACTGGAACCCGTGGGTTTGCCGGCGGTAGGCCGCCGGACTTCCTTATGACGGGAAGCGACCGACTGCAGATATTGGGGGCAAAGTTTGGATGCCCTGTCCGGTCCGTCTACCCTATGGATGCCCACTGACTCGAGCGGTCTGCACTCGGCGCGGTGTTGTTGACATTGACAGCGATTAGCTCCGTCTATGGGGTCTGCAGGAAGGACCGCTTAAGGACGACAACAACTCGGCTTTTGCTCGTCATCCTCGCGAAGGCGGGGATCCATGGACTTTGATAGTCACGCACGTAACGTCCATGGGTTCCCGCCTTCGACCGCAGGAAGTCCAGTCGGACGCGGGAATGACGGCAATTCGTCCCCGATCAGCGCCGCAGCGTCAACGCGTGCTGGCAGACGTTGTCCACGGTCAGCCCGTACTCGCGCGCAATGTCCGCAGCCGGTGCCGAGGCTCCGAAGCGATCGACACCGATCACATCGCCACCATCACCCACGTAGCGGTGCCAGCCGAGGGAGCTGCCTGCCTCGACCGCCAATCGCGCGGTGACCGCCGGAGGCAGTACACCGTCGCGATAGTCCTGCGGCTGCGCATCGAAAAGATCCCAGCTGGGCATCGACACACAGCGCACCGCGATGCCCTGTTGGCTCAGTCGGCTGGCCGCTTCCACGATCAAGCCGACTTCCGAACCGCTGGCGATCAGGATCAACTCGGGCTTGCCATCGACGGGGTCGCTCAACACATAGGCGCCACGCCGCAAGCCGTCGGCGGATGCGAACTGGTCGCGGTCCAAGGTAGGCACGTCCTGCCGGGTCAGCACCAGCAGTACTGGGCGTTCCTTCGTCTCTATCGCGACCCGCCAGGCCACCGCGGTTTCGTTGGCGTCCGCGGGTCGTATCAAGGTGAGGCCGGGCACGGCGCGCAAGCCGATCAGTTGCTCGACCGGCTGGTGGGTCGGGCCGTCCTCGCCGAGCAAGATGCTGTCGTGGGTGAACACGTGGATGACGTGCAAGCCCATCAGCGCCGCCAACCGGATCGGTGGCCGCATGTAATCGGAGAAGATCAGGAAGGTCGCGCCATACGGGATGAACCCACCATGGGCGGCCATGCCATTGACGATGGCGCCCATCGCATGTTCGCGGACGCCGAAGTGGACATTGCGACCGGCATAACTCCAACCACCACCGTCCGACCCCTGCAGGTCCTCGCCTGTGGTGGCAGGCGGATTGAAGTCGCCCAAGCCCTTGAGCGCGGTCTTGGTGGACGGGTCCAGGTCCGCCGAACCGCCGCTCAGGGCAGGCAGCTTGGGGGCGATGGCGTTCATGACCTTACCACTGGCCGCACGAGTCGCCATGCCCTTGGCGTCGGCTGGAAACACCGGAATGTCCGCATCCCAACCCGAGGGCAATTGGGCGCGCAAGCTGCCCTGCAGTTCCTTCGCCAGCTCGGGAAACGCTTCCGCGTAGGCCTCCATGCGCCGGTTCCATGCATCCTCCTCGGCCGCGCCGATCTTCAGCGCCTGGCGCATGTGCGCCAACGCCTTGTCGGGTACCAGGAATGGCGGCTCGGTCGGCCAGTCCAGGTTTTCCTTGGTCAGGCGCACTTCCTTCTCGCCCAGCGGTGAACCGTGCGCCTCGAAAGTGTTGTGCTTGTTGGGCGAGCCGTAGCCGATCACGGTGCGCACCAGGATCAGTGATGGGCGCGCCGATTCCTCGTGCGCCGCCTTCAGTGCGGCATCGATCGCGGCCACGTCGTTGCCATCGGCGACCGACACGGTATGCCATCCGTACGCCCGGAAGCGCGCCGCGCGGTCCTCGGAAAAAGTGATGTCCGTGCCGCCGGCAAGGGTGATCTGGTTGTCGTCATACAGACAGGTCAACTTGCCCAGTTCCAGGTGCCCGGCCAGCGAGGCCGCCTCTGACGCCACACCCTCCATCATGTCGCCGTCGCTGGCCAGGACATAGGTGCGGTGGTCAACGACCGTGTGGTCTGGACGGTTGTAGCGAGCGGCCAACTGCGCCTCGGCAATTGCCATGCCGACTGCGTTGGCGAAGCCCTGCCCCAACGGCCCGGTGGTCACTTCCACGCCGGGCGTGTGCTCGCGCTCGGGGTGACCAGGCGCCTTGCTGCCCCATTGGCGGAAGGTCTTGATGTCATCCAGTGACAAGTCGTAGCCACTCATGTGCAGCAGGCTGTAAAGCAATGCCGAGCCGTGTCCTGCCGAGAGCACGAAGCGATCGCGATCGGCCCAGGCCGGATTGCGCGGATTGTCCTTGAGCCACCGTGTCCACAACACGTAGGCCATCGGCGCGGCATCCAGCGGCAATCCGGGATGCCCACTTTCCGCCTTCTGCACCATGTCCACGGACAGGAAACGCAGGGTGTTGATGCAAAGCTGGTCGAGTTCGGCGGACATGGCGGAATCCTCTTGTGTGGTTACGTGTTGGCCAGTGCAGCGTCCACGATCGCTTGGGCCTCCTGTAACAGGCGTTGCAAATGACCCTCATCACGAAAACTTTCTGCGTAGATCTTGTAGATGTCCTCGGTGCCCGAGGGGCGCGCGGCGAACCAGCCATTGGCGGAGGTGACCTTGATGCCACCAATCGGCGCGTCGTTGCCCGGCGCCTTGTCCAGCACGTCGACGATGGGATCGCCTGCCAGTTCGGTCTGGGTGACTTGCGCGGGGGCCAGGTTGGCCAATACGCGTTTCTGGGCCGGGTTCGCAGCCGCTTCGATCCGGTCTGCGAACACCTCGCCGTAGCGATTGCACAGGTCCCGGTAGCCGATCGCAGGGTCCGCGCCGTTGCCGGCGGTGATCTCGCCGGCCAGCAATGCCGCGGCGATGCCGTCCTTGTCGGTCGTCCACGTCCGGCCGTCGCGACGCAGGAACGTGGCACCGGCGCTCTCCTCGCAGCCAAAGCCCAGCGAGCCATCGAACAATCCGTCCACGAACCATTTGAACCCCACCGGCACCTCGTGCAGCCGGCGACCCAGGCCAGCCGCGACCCGATCGATCATCGCGCTGCTGACCACCGTCTTGCCGACCGCGGCGTTGTCGCTCCACTGCGGCCGATGCCGGAACAGGTAGTCGACGGCCACGCTGAGGTAGTGGTTGGGCGGCATGAGGCCACCCTCGGAGGTGACGATGCCGTGGCGGTCGTGGTCGGTATCGCAGGCGAACGCGATGTCGTAGTGATCCTTGATACCGATCAGACGTTGCATTGCATACGTCGATGAAGGGTCCATCCGGATCCGGCCATCCCAGTCCAGGCTCATGAAGCCGAACTGCGGGTCGACCTGCTCGCTGACCACCGCCAGGTCGATCCGGTAGTGCTCGGCGATGCGGGCCCAGTAGTGCACCCCTGCCCCGCCCAGCGGATCCACGCCCATGCGCAGGCCGGATGCGCGGATCAGGTCGAAGTCGATCACGTTGCCCAGGTCAGCTACGTAGGCGCCGAGGTAATCGTGTTCGCGCGTGCTGGATGCACCCCGTGCCTTGGCTACCGGGATGCGTCGCACGTCTTTCAGCCCGGCTTCCAGGATGGCGTTGGCGCGCTGCTGGATCCAGCCGGTCACCTGGGTGTCGGCCGGGCCACCGTTGGGCGGGTTGTACTTGAACCCACCGTCGGCGGGCGGGTTGTGCGAGGGCGTAATCACCACGCCGTCGGCCTGCCCGCTCGTGCGTCCCAGGTTGTGGCACAGGATCGCGTGGGAGATTGCGGGCGTCGGCACATACTCGCCGCCCTGAGAGAGGCGGACTTCGACCTCATTGGCAGCCAGCACTTCCAACGCCGTGTCCAATGCCGGCCCCGACAATGCATGGGTGTCGATGCCGATGTACAACGGCCCATCGATCTTCTGGCCAACGCGATACGCGCAAATCGCCTGGGTGATGGCGAGGATGTGGTCCTCGTTGAAGCTGCCATCCAGCGACGAGCCCCGGTGCCCCGAGGTGCCAAACGACACTCGCTGGGCGGCAGTCCCCGGGTCGGGCTTCACCTGGTAATAGGCATCCACCAGCTTGCCGATATCGACCAGGTCTTCCGGGCGCGCGGGAGTGCCGGCACGTGGGCTGACATCGGTGCCCATCAGCGCGGCCTCCGCGATGCTCTATAGCGGGATGTTCGATAGCGGCGGATCAAGGTGTTGCTGGAGCTGTCATGGGACAGCTCGGGCTCATCCGCGGCGGTCAGCTCGGCCGCCGTCGCCTTCGCCAGCTGCTTGCCCAGCTCAACACCCCACTGGTCGAATGAATCGATGTTCCAGACCGTGCCCTGCACGAAAACACTGTGCTCGTACAGCGCGACCAGCGTCCCCAGCGAGAATGGCGTGAGCCGTTCGGCGAGGATCGTGTTGCTCGGCCGGTTGCCTTCGAACACCCGATGCGGCACCACGGATTCCTCGGTGCCTTCAGCGCGCACCTGGGCTTCGGTCTTGCCAAATGCGAGCGCCTCACTCTGCGCGAACAGGCTGGCCATCAGCATGTCGTGCTGATCGCCCTGGGCGGTCGGCAGCGGGTTGAGCGGCTGGCAGAACCCGATGAAATCGCAGGGGATCAGCCGCGTGCCCTGATGGATCAGCTGATAGAACGAATGCTGGCCGTTGGTCCCCGGCTCGCCCCAGTAAATGGGGCCGGTCTGATAATCCACCTGCCGGCCATCGTTGGTGACGTGCTTGCCGTTGCTTTCCATCGTCAGCTGCTGCAGATAGGCGGGGAAGCGCTTGAGGTACTGCTCGTACGGCAACACCGCGACGGTATCGGCGCCCAGGAAGTTGTTGTTCCAGATCGCCAACAGACCCATCAACACAGGCAGGTTGCGTTCCAGCGGTGCATCGCGAAAATGCTCGTCCATGGCGCGGAACCCGGCCAGCATGTCCCGGAATCCATCCGCGCCGATGGCCAGCATCGTCGACAGGCCGATTGCCGAATCCATCGAATAGCGCCCGCCCACCCAGTCCCAGAACTCGAACATGTTGGCGGTGTCGATGCCGAATGCCTGCACACCGTCGGCGTTGGTGGATACGGCGACAAAATGTTTCGCGATTGCCGCCTCGTCAACCAAACCCTCCAGGCACCACCGGCGCGCGGCATGCGCGTTGGCCAGCGTCTCCAGCGTGGTGAAGGTCTTGGAACACACCACGAACAAGGTCTGCGCCGGGTCGAGACCGCGGGTCGCTTCCACGAAGTCGGTGCCGTCGACGTTGGACACAAAATGGAAGTCGATATCGCGCTGGCTGTAATCGCGCAGCGCCTCGTAGGCCATGATCGGCCCGAGATCCGAGCCTCCGATGCCGATGTTGACCACATGGGTGATGCGCTTGCCGGTGTGTCCGGTCCACTCGCCGCTGCGGACCTTGTCGCTGAACCCTGCCATCCGCTCCAGCACCGCGTGCACGTCGGCAACCACGTCGTGACCGTCCACATCGATGCTCGCATCAGCAGGTGCGCGCAGGGCGACATGAAGCACGGCCCGCTGCTCGGTGGCGTTGATGACCTCACCGCCGAACATCGCATCGCGGCGTTCTGCCACACCGCAGGCGCTCGCCAGCTGCAGCAGCAAGTCCAGGGTCTCGTCGGTGATCCGGTTCTTGGAATAGTCCAGGTACAGTCCGGCCGCCTCGGCCGCCATGCGTTCGCCACGCTGCGGATCCTGGGCAAACAGCTCGCGCAGGTGCCGGGGCTGGACCTGCGCCAGATGCTGCTTCAGCGCCGCCCATTGCGGTCGCGCGGTAAGTGGGACTGGTGTCACGCGTTGCCCTTCCCCGCCAATGCCTGGCCCTTGGATTCGATGCAGCCCATGAGCTCCTGCCATGAGTCGACGAACGATTGCGCACCTTCGTGTTGCAATTGCGTTGCCAGGGCGTCGATGTCGACCCCGGCCTTGGTGAACTCCGCCAACGTCGCTTCCGCATCGCCGCCATCCATGGCCATCTCGCCGCCGACCGTGCCGTGATCCTGGAACGCGCGCAGGGTCTTCTCCGGAATGGTATTGATCGTGTCCGGAGCGGCGAGCGCTTCGATATACAGGGTATCGGACGCCTTCGGATCCTTGGTTCCGGTGCTCGCCCACAACAGTCGTTGCGGCAACGCGCCTTGCCCGGCCAACCGCTGCCAGCGATCGGATGCCAGCATTTCGCGGTAGGCGCGATAGGTGCGTTGGCCGACCGCGATGCCCAGCTTGTTGTGCAGGCTGTCATCGACCTGGTCGGCCACCGCCTTGTCCCACCGGCTGACGAACAACGATGCGACCGATGCGACCTTGGGGTCGAGACCGGCCTGGAGTCGACGCTCGATGCCGCGCAGGTACGCCTCGGCGGACGCCAGGTACTGCTCGGTCGAGAACAACAGGGTCACGTTGATCGGCACCCCGGCGAAGATCGACTCTTCGATGGCGGGGACGCCTTCCGGTGTGCCCGGAATCTTGACGAACAGGTTCTCGCACGCCGCGTCGGCGTGGATCCTGCGCGCGGCGGCGACGCTGCCCTGGGTGTCGGCGGCCAACAGCGGCGAGACCTCCATCGAGACCCAGCCATCAACGCCGTTGGTCGACTGGTGGATCGGCTGGAACAGCTTGGCGGCCCGTCGCAGGTCCTCCAGCGCGAGCTCGATGAACAATGCCTCGCCGGATTTCCCCGATGCCACCTTCGACCGGATTCCCTCGTCGTAGCTATCGCCGCCGCCGATTGCCTGGTTGAAGATGCTCGGGTTGGAAGTCAGGCCGGTAATGGAGAAGTTCTCGATGTAGTCGGCCAATCCGCCGTTATCGAGCAGCTCGCGGGATATGTTGTCCAGCCACAGGCTTTGGCCCAACTGGTGCAGTTGTTCGGTGGTAGTGGTGGGTGCGGTGATCGTGCTCATGTGTCCTCCGGTAGATGCCGTCCGGACCCATGGTAGATCACGCAATGACGACTGGAAGGTTGCGCCAGGCCATCAGCAGGGATGGCTGGTCTCGGGCTTGGGGTCATGCCAGCCTTCGTCGCCGACAACAATGTCCGATGCACTCGATGGACCCCAGCTGCCCGGCTCATAGATATTGATCGGGGCGGCGTGATCGCCGTGCGAACCGGACAACACCGGACCCACCACGCGCCAGGCTTCCTCGACCGAGTCATCGCGGGTAAACAGCGACGCATCGCCACGGATCGCATCGCCCAGCAACTGCTCATACGGTGATTTGCCCGCATCGGAGCGGCTACGCGCGACCAGCTCCACTTGCTCGCCGACCATGGCTTCACCGGTCTTCTTGACCTGGGCACCGGTGGCGATCACCACCTCCGGGCCAAGCCGGAAGCGGAAGTAGTTCGACTGCTCGGCCGAGATGTCATCGAAGATCGGCAACGGCGGGCGCTTCAGGTCCACCACCACCTGGGTGCTGGTCAGCGGCAGGTGCTTGCCGGCACGGATGTAGAACGGCACCCCGGCCCAGCGCCAGTTGTCGATATGCAGCCGCAGTGCGACAAAGGTCTCCACCTGCGAATCAGGCGCGACACCCGCTACATCGCGGTAGCCGGCAAACTGACCGCGCACCACCTCGTCCGGTTCCAGCGGCCGGATGGCGCGGAACAGACGCAGCTTTTCCGTGCGCATGGAGTCGGGGTCGCCGCCGACGGGCGCGTCCATCCCGAGCAATGCAATGACCTGCAGCAGGTGGTTCTGGACCACGTCGCGGACCGCACCGACCTCATCGTAGAAGCTGCCCCGGCCTTGCACGCCAAAGGACTCGGCCATGGTGACCTGGACGCTGGCGACATAGTTGCGGTTCCATATCGGCTCCAGGAAGGTGTTGGCGAAACGGAAATACAGCAGGTTCCGCACCGCTTCCTTGCCCAGGTAATGGTCGATGCGGAACACCGACGACTCCGGAAACACTTTATGCAAGGTGTGGTTGAGGGCCGCGGCGGAGGCCTGGTCGCGCCCGAAGGGCTTCTCCACGATCACCCGCGCATCCCTGGTGCAATCCGCCCGGGCCAGACCCTTGACCACGGCGCCGAACATGCTCGGCGGAATCGCCAGATAATGGATCGGCCGCGCCGCGTCCTTCAGTGCCTGCTTGATCCGGACGAAGGTCGACGCATCGTTGTAGTCGCCGTTGATGTATTGCAGTTGTGCGGACAGCTGGGCGAACGCCGCAGGATCCACGCCGCCGTTGTCACGCAGACTGTCATGCACGCGTTGGCGCAGCTTCTCCAGTGTCCAGTCGCCCCGGGCCACGCCAATCAGCGGCATCGACAAGCCACCTTGTTTGATCATCGCCTGCAACGCCGGGAATATCTTCTTGTAGGCAAGATCGCCGGTGGCACCAAAAAACACGAAGGCATCCGAGCTGGGTATCGTCATACCGGTTCACCTGATAGTTGGCTGACGCGAACTACAGTCTGCCCGTTGCCGCGTGATGAAGTCCGAAAAAATATCCATTGATAGAAGGGGGAGCCCGCATGTCGATCCAGTCCAAAGCCAAACGTGATGCGAACCGGAAGAAGGCAACTCGCCAGCGGGTGGTTACCGGCACCCTGCGCCCGGCGATCGAGGCACATGCCGAGCTGCGCCACGAAGACGGCACCCTGCTGGGCGGCATTGCCAAGCGCGATGGCGATTGGGAGCTTGGGCTGGACGGCAAGATGGTCGGCGGCTCCAGCAGCGCCGCCACGATCCTGGCGATGATCAAGCGGGCCGCGGCGATGCTTGAGCGCACCGGCACCCAGGTCACCCTGAATTTCTCCGATGCGCTGCGCGACGCCGCCAACGAGGAGGCGCGTGCGCAGGGTTTGAGCCTGGAGCAGTTCGAGGCACACCTGGACGCCGACATGACCGGCAGCGCGCCGGCGGTGACAGCCGGGCAATCCGGATCCACGGCCCACTGAAGTCCGGCCCGAGCGGAAGCTACGCGGCCTGCACCGCCCGGCGAGACACGTCAGGCAGTGACCGCCTGCTCCTCATCCTCGTCGGCTGACGCCATCGATGCGGCTTTCCTCTGCTCCGCCTCCACCGGATCGGTCGCCTTGGCTTCCTCAAAGTGGCGATGGTTGGGACACAAAGTCTGCATGTAGTCGGCGTCGAGGTTGAGCCGCTCGACCAGGAAGTCAACGAATGCACGGACTTTCGGCGAGGTCACCTGGCCACGCGGGAACACGGCGTTGAATTCGAGTTCCGGGCCGGTCCAGCCGGCCAGAACCCGGCGCACGTATCCCTTCTCGGCGTAGGCCTTGACCATGATGTCGCTGGCCAGCATCAGGCCTTCGCCGCACACCAGCGCACCGCGCACGCCAGCCGGATCGTTGGCAACCATGATCGGATCGATCCGGTACTCAACGCTGTCCTCGCCGTCGCTCAGCGGCCAAAAAAAGTGGCCGTTGCGACGCAACTTCTGCATCCCCAAGGTCCGATGGTGCTGCAGGTCGTCGGGATGCAGCGGTTCGCCGTGGCGCTCGATATAAGAGGGGCTGGCGTAAACCTGGGTGCGCAACACCGCAAGCCGCCGGGCAACCAGGTTGGAGTCGGGGAGAGTGCCAACCCGAAGGGCGACATCGATCTCCTTGCCGATCAGGTCCAGCGATTCGTTGGACAGCAGCATCTCCACCCGCACTTCGGGATGGCGCGCATGGAACTCGCCCAGCAGCGGCGCGATGTGCTCGATGCCCAGTGAGTACGGCGCGGTGATGCGCAACCAGCCCCGCGGGCCATCCTGCAACTGGCCGACCGCGTTCTCGGCATCGGCCAGCTCCTGGGCAATGCGCTTGCAGTGTTCGTAATAGATGTTGCCGGCCTCGGTCAGGCCAAGCTTGCGGGTAGTGCGGTGCAGCAGCTGCGCACCAAGACGGGATTCCAGTTCCTGCACCTTGCGGCTGACGGTGGTCTTGGGCAGGCGCAGCGACCGGGCCGCGGCGATGAAGCTGCCGTGCTCGATCACCTGAACGAAAATCAGGGTGTCGTTGAGATCGCGGGCCATGAGGGACTCCAGTGATACGCGCCGGCATTGGCCCGCAGTCGGGACAATTATTCCCCGATTTGCTGACTAATCAAGTGCCGGGTTCACCCCTAGTCTGTGTTGCATCCAAACAGGAAGCGCCGCAGGCCGTCTCGTGAACCCTATCCCGATCAACCAGTTTGCCCCCACCGGCTCGATGCAGGCGGAGCTCGTTGCGCGCGTTGGCCAACGCTGGAACGGGCCAGCCGCGGGTTCTGCCGCCCCCGGCGGGGGTCAGTGGCGCACAGCGCCGCCGCTGTTCGACCGCGGAGGGTTTGGTCTTTTGTACCTGCCGAATCACCTGCCGACGAAATATTCCACGTCAATTTTGGGAGAGAAAATCCCGGGAATGGGACAATGAGACCAGCCTTCGTCATTCTTGGCGCGAGCGGTGGCATCGGCCGGGGTGTGGTCCAGGCCGCGCTCGAGCGCAAGCATCCGGTGATCGCAGTGGCGCGCCACGTAGATGCCCTCGACGCTTTGGCGCTCGAAAACCCCGGCGCCGACCTCACCACCCTGCCCGGCTCGGTTGCCAGCGATCTCGAAGGTGCCACGTTGGCCGATCGGCTGCGTGAGCTCCAACGCCCATTCGCCGGCATCGTCGCCTCGGTCTGCGGCAGCGCCAGCAGCGGCCGGGTACTCGACCAGCCCGCCGATTTCCTGCGCCGCAAGCTCGACGAGGACCTGCTGCCGCACCTCGCCGCAGCCCGGCATCTGCTGCCATTGCTGTCCGAGGCCGGGCGCGGCAATTACCTGCTGATCGGCGGCCCTGGCAGCGAGCACCCCTGGGCTGGCTACGGCCATCGCTCGATCGGCGCAGCGGCGTTGCAGATGCTCGCACGAGTCCTGCACGACGAGGCGCGCGCACTGGATGTGCGGGTGCAACTGCTGACCGTCGACATGCCGGTCTGCACCGGCGCCAACCGCAAGCACGCCTGCGATCGCTGGCCCAGCGCGCTGGCGATCGGCCAGCAGGCGGTGGCGCTGATCGAACGGTCCCCGCCCGACACCCCAGTGGTGCGTTACGCACCATCACCCGAAACCTCTTCTCTCTTTGGCCCGGACAGCGCACCTCCCCCACCGGACAGCTGCCCCTCCCTCGTCGCCGTCCGCGCGCTGCTGGGCCGCTTTTCTTCCACTGGTTCCAAAAAGGATATTTCGCCATGAGCTCCCCCCTGATCAAAAAGCACGCCGCCCGGTTGAACCGCAGCGTCCTGCCCGAACTCACCCTCGCCATCGTCGCCGCGTTGCTGGCCCTGGGCCTGTCCGGCTGCGGCAGCCAGGCCGCCCCTGTTGACGCCATGCCAGCGCCTGCCGTCAGCGTCGCCCAGGTGATCGAGAAACCCGTCCAGCAATGGGACGAATTCACCGGCCGGATCGAAGCGGTGAAATCGGTCGAGTTGCGCCCGCGGGTCAGCGGCTACGTCGAACGCGTTGCTTTTGACGAGGGTGAGGAAGTCGCCAAGGGCGACCTGTTGTTCGTGATCGACCCGCGCCCGTACAAGGCGGCGCTGGCGCAGGCCCAGGCCAATCTGGAACGCGCGCGCAGCGAATCCGGACTCGCCCGGGCACAGAGCAAGCGCGCCCAGACGCTGGTGGAAGCCAAGGCGATCTCGCGCGAGGAAGCCGAAGCCCGCAAGGCCGGTGCAGCCCAGGGCAATGCCGCGGTGCGCGCCGCCGAGGCGGCGGTCGCCACCGCGCGGCTCGACCTGCAGTTCACCGAAGTTCGATCGCCAATCGACGGCCGCGCAGGGCGCGCGCTCATCACCGCCGGCAACCTCGCCCAAGCTGATGCCACGGTGCTGACCAGCGTGGTCTCGCTGGACCCGGTCCACGTGTATTTCGAGGGTGATGAGCAGACCTACCTGAATTATCGCGAGCTGACCCGCAACGGCGACCGCGCCGATTCGAGCAACCCGGTCCGGGTCGGCCTGGCCAACGAGACCGGATTCCCGCATGAGGGCACGGTCGACTTCGTCAACAACCAGGTCGACCCGGCCACCGGCACCATCCGCCTGCGTGCGGTGCTGCCCAATCCGGAGCACGTGTTCACCCCGGGCCTGTTCGCCCGCGTGCAACTGGCCGGCGGCAACAAGTCCGAGGCGCTGCTGATCGACGACAAGGCGGTCATGACCGACCAGACCCGCAAGTACGTCTACGTGCTGGGCGAGGACAACAAGGCCGTGCGCAAGGACGTGCAACTGGGCGACAAGGCCGAGGGCCTGCGCGTGGTGACGGCTGGGTTGACTGCGGAGGACAAGGTGATCGTGCACGGGGTGCAGAAGGTGTTCTTCCCGGGCATGCAGGTCGACCCGGAGACTATCGCAATGGGCGGGCCACCGGCCGGAAAGCCTGTAGTGGAGCCGCCGGTCGTAGAGCCGCCGGCCGTGGAACTGCCGGTCGACCAGGTGGCCACCACCGCCGGTTCGAAATGACGCCTTCACCCACCTGACTTCCAACACCTCAACGTCATCCCCGCGAAGGCGGGGACCCAGTGACTTTGGCGCTCGACGTGGCACTGGATTCCCGCCTTCGCGGGAATGACGACCCTTTCGCAACGACGGCTCCTCGCTGACACCACAAGCCGAAACAGGACATCCCCCATGGATTTCTCCAAGTTCTTCATCGACCGGCCGATCTTCGCCGCGGTGCTGTCGATCGTGATCTTCGCCGCCGGCCTGATCGCGATCCCGTTGCTGCCGATCAGCGAATACCCCGACGTCGTGCCGCCCTCGGTGCAGGTGCGCGCGGTCTACCCCGGCGCCAACCCGAAGGTGATCGCAGAGACCGTCGCAACGCCATTGGAAGAGGCGATCAACGGCGTCGAGAACATGATGTATATCAAGTCGATCGCCGGCTCCGACGGCGTGCTCGTCACCACCGTCACCTTCCGTCCCGGCACTGATCCCGACCAGGCCCAGGTACAGGTGCAGAACCGGGTGAGCCAGGCGCTGGCGCGGTTGCCCGAGGACGTTCGTCGGCAAGGCGTGACCACGCAGAAGCAGTCGCCGACGCTGACCATGGTCGTGCACCTGGTCTCGCCCGACGGCAAGTACGACGCCCTGTACCTGCGCAACTACGCGACGCTGAAGGTCAAGGACGAGCTGGCACGCATTCCCGGTGTCGGCCAGGCCGCGTTGTTCGGTTCCGGTGACTATGCGATGCGGCTGTGGCTGGACCCCGACAAGGTCGCTTCGCGCGGCCTGACCGCGAGCGACGTGGTCAACGCCGTACGCGAGCAGAACGTGCAGGTCTCGGCCGGCCAGCTCGGCGCCGAGCCGACCCCGAACGACAGTGACTTCCTGATCTCGATCAACGCCCGTGGCCGCCTGCAAACCGAGCAGGAATTCGGCAACATCGTGATCAAGAGCGGCAACGACGGCGAGATCGTGCGGTTGTCCGATGTCGCCCGTATCGAACTGGGCGCCGGCGACTACACCCTGCGCGCGCAACTGGACAACAAGGACGCGGTCGCGATCCCGATCTTCCAGTCACCCGGCGCCAACTCCATCGAGCTGTCCGACGCGGTGCGCACGAAGATGGCCGAATTGTCGACGCGCTTCCCCGAGGGCATGGAATACAAGGTCGTCTACGACCCCACCGTATTCGTGCGCGACTCGATCAAATCGGTCGTCACCACCCTGCTTGAAGCGGTGCTGCTGGTGGTGCTGGTGGTGATCCTGTTCCTGCAGACCTGGCGCGCCTCGATCATCCCCCTGCTGGCGGTACCGGTGTCGATCGTCGGCACCTTCGCTGCGTTGTACCTGTTGGGGTTCTCGATCAACACGCTGACGTTGTTTGGCTTGGTGCTGGCCATTGGCATCGTGGTCGATGACGCGATCGTGGTGGTCGAGAACGTCGAGCGCAACATCGAGGAAGGCAAGACTCCACTTGAAGCCGCGCACCAGGCCATGCGGGAGGTCTCCGGCCCGATCGTTGCGATCGCGCTGGTGCTGTGCGCGGTATTCGTGCCGATGGCGTTCCTGTCAGGCGTGACCGGCCAGTTCTACAAGCAGTTCGCGGTGACCATCGCGATCTCCACGGTGATTTCGGCGATCAATTCGCTGACGTTGTCGCCGGCGCTGGCCGCTTTGCTGTTGAAGCCGCGCGACGCGGCCAAGGATGCGCCGACGCGATTGATCGACCGGCTGTTCGGTTGGATCTTCCGGCCATTCAACCGCTTCTTCGGCAAGAGTTCCGAGCGTTATCAAAGCGCGGTGTCACGTTCGCTCAACAAGCGTGGTGCGGTGTTCGCGGTCTATGCGGTGCTGCTGGTAGCCGCCGGCCTGATGTTCCAGGCGGTGCCCGGTGGCTTCATCCCGACCCAGGACAAGCTGTACCTGCTCGGTGGCGCCAAGTTGCCCGAAGGCGCATCACTGGAGCGTACCGACGCGATGATCCGCAAGATGAGCCAGATCGCATTGGAGACCGAAGGCGTCGATTCCGCGATCGCATTCCCCGGCCTCAACGCGCTGCAGTTCACCAACACGCCCAACACCGGCACCGTGTTCTTTGGCCTCAAGCCGTTCAGTGAGCGCGACCGCACTGCCACCGAGATCAACGCCGAGATCAACCAGAAGATCGCCGGCATCCAGGAAGGCTTCGGTTTCTCGATCATGCCGCCGCCGATCCTCGGCCTGGGCACCGGTTCGGGCTACTCGTTGTTCATTCAGGACCGCGCGGGACTGGGCTACGGGGCGCTGCAGGATGCGGTCAACGGCTTCCAGGGTGCGATATCCCAGACCCCGGGCATGAGTTTCCCGATCAGCAGCTACCAGGCCAACGTGCCGCAACTCGACGTCGAGGTCGACCGGGTCAAGGCCAAGGCGCAGGGCGTGTCGCTGACCAACCTGTTCGACACCTTGCAGACCTATCTGGGCTCGGCGTACGTCAACGACTTCAACCGCTTCGGCCGCACCTACCAGGTGATCGCGCAGGCGGATGGCCAGTTCCGCGACGAGATCGGTGACATCGCCGACCTGCGCACGCGCAACAACAACGGCGAGATGGTGCCGATCGGCAGCATGGTGAAGCTCAGTCGCACCTTCGGACCGGACCCGGTAATCCGCTACAACGGCTATCCGGCGGCCGACCTGCTGGGCGATGCCGACCCGAGCGTGCTGTCGTCGAGTGAAGCCATGACGACCGTGGCGGCGATGGCGCCGCAGGTGCTGCCCAATGGCATGGAGATCGAGTGGACCGACCTGAGCTACCAGCAGGCGACCCAAGGCAATTCGGCACTGATCGTTTTCCCGCTGGCGGTGATGCTCGCCTTCCTGGTGCTGGCGGCCTTGTATGAGAGCTGGACGCTGCCGCTGGCGGTGATCCTGATCGTGCCAATGACCCTGTTGTCGGCCCTGGTCGGCGTGTGGCTGACCGGCGGCGACAACAACGTGTTCGTGCAGGTCGGACTGGTCGTGCTGATGGGGCTGGCGTGCAAGAACGCGATCCTGATCGTCGAATTTGCCCGCGAGCTGGAGATGCAGGGCATGGGGATCGTAGAGGCCGCGCTGGAAGCGTGCCGCCTGCGCCTGCGCCCGATCGTAATGACCTCGATCGCCTTCATCGCCGGCACCATCCCGCTGGTCATGGCCACCGGCGCCGGCGCGGAAGTCCGCTCGGTCACCGGCATCACCGTCTTCGCCGGCATGCTCGGCGTCACCCTGTTCGGCCTGTTCCTGACTCCGGTGTTCTACGTCGCCCTGCGCAAGCTGGTGTCGCGACGTGCCGGCAAGCGGGCGCACAGCGAAATGAAGGAGATCACCCATGCGTAACCTCACGACAGCCGTCTCCCCCACCACCGTCATTCCCGCGAAAGCGGAAGCTCTCCGCAACATCATTCCCGCGAAAGCGGAAGCTCTCCGCAACATCATTCCCGCGAAAGCGGAAGCTCTCCGCAACATCATTCCCGCGAAAGCGGAAGCTCTCCGCAACGTCATTCCCGCGAAAGCGGGAACCCAGCGACTTGCCGCTGCCCCACGAAGTCACTGGGCCCCCGCTTTCGCGGGGGTGACGAGAGGCCGCGCGGTGACGGGACGCCGCGCGGTGACGGGAGGCGGCGGGACGACGGGAGGCGGCGGGGTGACGGGAGGGAGCGGAGCTGCGGGAATCCGATCTGCGCGAATCGCCACGCGCTTCCTCGCCATCGCGCTGCTGCCAATCGCCCTCGCCGCCTGCATGGTCGGTCCCGACCATGTCCGCCCCACCCTGTCGGTGCCGGAGCAGTTCGTCCGCGATGACGCCAATCCCGTCGCGGTCGCGCCACAGCCCCAGCCCGATGCGGACTTCTGGAACGCCTTCGACGACTCGATGCTGACCCGGCTCGTCGACGAGGCGCTGGTGGCCAACTACGACCTGCGCATCGCCCTGACCCGCTTCGACCGCGCCAATGCGCTGCTGCGCGGCTCCGGCTTCGACCAGTTACCTACCGTTACCGTCGGCGCCGAGGCGAGCGATGGACGCGCCAGCGCCGACCAGGCGCCGGGCCTGTCGCGCGAGCAACGCGACAGCGAAAGCTACTCGGCAGGTATCAACGTGGTCTGGGAACTCGACCTGTTCGGCCGCATCCGCCGCGGGGTCGAGTCGCAACGCGCCGAAACCGCCGCGACCGCTGCCGACCTCGCCGCGCTGCAGGTCGCCATCGTCGCCGAGGTCGCGCGCAGCTACATCGATCTGCGTGGCCTGCAGGAGCGCCTCGATGTCGCCCGGGAGAACGCCGACAACCAGCGCGAGACCCTGCGCATCGTGCAGGTCCGCCTCGATGCAGGCAGTGCCACCGGCTTCGATCGCGCCCGCGCCAGCGCGCAGTTGCAGGCGACCCTCGCCCGCGTGCCGGCGCTGGAGGCCGACGCCGCAGTAATGATGCACCGACTTGCGGTGTTGACCGGCAAGGCACCGGGCGCCCTCGTCGTCGAACTGGAACAACCCGCCGACCTCCCCGCCCTGCCCACCCCGATCGATCCCGGCACCCCCGGCGAGTTGCTGCGCCGTCGCCCCGACATCGCCGCCGCCGAACAGCGCCTGCACGCCGCCACTGCGCGCATCGGCGTCGCCACCGCCGACCTGTTTCCACGCTTCACCCTGGGCGGGCTGATCGGCAGCCAGGCCATCGACAGCGGCAACCTGTTCGAACGCGACAGTGAAACCAGCCTGATTGCACTGGGCATCGACTGGTCGTTCCTCGACATCGGCCGCGTCCGCGCCCGCATGGCCGCCGCCGATGCCGATGCCGCCGGTGAGTTGGCGGCATACCAGCAGACGGTGATGCTGGCGCTGGAGGAAACCGAAAACGCGCTGGTCCGCTACTCCCGCACCCGCACCGAGGACCAGCACCTGCAACAGGCATCCGAAGACAGCGCCCGCGCCGCTGAACTGGCCCACGTCCGCTACGACGCCGGCGCGACCGGTCTATTGGAGGTGCTGGACGCGGAACGCACGAAACTGCAGGCACAGGACGCGCTGGCCGACGTTCGCACCCGGGCTGCTACCAGTGCGGTGGCACTCTACAAGGCAATGGCCGGGGGTTGGCCGAGCCGCATTCCGTTGCGGGAGGATGTGGCAAAATCGGACTGAGTCCCTTCGCGCCCGCGAGCACAGCTTCAGTTCGACCACGTTTTACAAGTGGCGATCGAAGTTCGGTGCACCCATGAACGCCGACACCTGCTGGCCGGACTTCCTCGCCACGGGTGGGGTCACCACGCCGGCAGGGGTGATTATCGGTCTGGAGACGTTATGCAGCGTGGACTGGATGCAGGCTGACGTGCTCCGCGCTTGTCTACCAAGTACTGCTGGAAGGCGGGGCGGAGGATATCGGTGAACTGATATCGGGTCATGTGGCCAATGCCCACTCGCAACCCTGAACGATCGGCCGCGAATGCGCGCTGGAACGGGAGTTCCTCATACGCTGTCGGTCTGATCATCCCGGGGCGGCCGCGCCTCGTTGCCACACGCCGCAAGCGGGACTCGCTGGTCCATCTGCTGGACCACCAAGTCCCCGGGACCACTGGGCGGCGTCTATCTAGCGCGCAGCACCTTGATGATCGCCGCTACCTCCTCGCCTCCAAGTCCAGCCTCGTCGGCGCGCTTGAATAGACCGGAGGCGAAGGATGGGAACTCGTCGTTGATGCCGCGCGCGCGCGCGGCGTGTGCGATCCGTTCGGTGGCTTCGACCGAAATGCTCAGCGGGCTCTCTCCGACGCTGAAGTCCCCGGATTGGACCACCTCGGACTCATACTTGAGAAAGTCGGCGAAGGTCGGGCCGATGCCTGCGACCAGCGCACCATACTTGCCCACCGGGAAGCCTTCGGCCTCGGCGATGCGCGCGCCATGGAAGAATCCGATCGAGGCACCATAGATGTACGACAGCGTCGCCATGTCCATCGCGGAAGCCGCGCCCGGGTCGTCGCCCAAGTAGCTGATTTCACCACCGAACACCCGCAACAGCGCCTCATGTTCGCGGTAGGTTGCTTCCGCGCCGGACACCAAAATCGGCGTATCGGGTCGTCCCATCTGACTTGGCGCAGCCTGGATGGCACCATCTAGATAGGCGCTCCCATGCCCACGTGCCCAGGCGTCACTTTCGCGCGCCTCGCCGGTGCTGCCGGTAGTCAATTGCAACAGTAGCTTTCCTGCCAAGGCGGCAGCAATCTCGCTCGTTCCGAGTATCTCGTGCGTCGCCGCATAGTCATGCACGCAAACCACCACGACCGTGCTGGCCGACACCGCCGCCAGCGCGGTGGGTGCGAGCACCGCACCCCGGGCTATCAGTGGTTCCGCTTTCGCCGCGGTCCGGTTCCACACGCTCACCCGATAGCCGCTGTCCAGCAACAGCCGGGCCAACGTGCTGCCCATCTGCCCGAGTCCGATCACCGTTGCACTTTTCATGATTCCTCCTACACGTTGGATTGGAGGAGCCATCCTGCGGTGGTCGGCAATCGGGGTCGCTCCAAATCGGCCGCGGCTGGAGCACGTTCGGACAATGGGATGCTGTCTTCGTCCCCATGGGCCAATTGAACACCGACAATCAGTGCAGATTCCGAGCGCGGCCCCGTCCGATGGCAACCACAGACCTCTCCGTCTCAAGCCCGATCCACGCAAGTGCGATGCGGATCGGACGCCACGTCACCCAGCCAGGCCAAGTAGTCCTGGCGGCCGTCCCATACCACAGGGTTAAGGTCCATACCGGTGCGCCCGTCACCGGCAGTTGCGGCAGCAGCCGATTTCGCTACGACCACGGTGACATCGACCTGCTTCCTGCAGGCAGTTCGGATCTTTGGGAGGAGGACACCGGCAGCACATCGGTGATGTTGCAACTCCCACCGTCGCTGCTGGTGGGTGTCGCCGACGAACTGGGCCTGGACGGATCGCGGGTGGGCCTCATTCCGCGGCACAAGTTGCGCGACTCACAGATCGAGCACATTGCCTGGGCATTGGATGCCGACCGCGAGGCGGGGAACCCTGGCGGGAGGTTGTATGTCGATAGCCTCACCACAGCATTGGCGACATACCTGGTCAGCCGCCACCGCGCCCCACAACCGCCCTTACGAGGCTTGTCAAAACCGCAGTTGCGACGAGTCACCGATTACATCGAGTCTGGCCTCGACCAGGATCTGTCCCTGGCACGCATTGCAGGGGTAGCCGGTATCAGCACTTCGCACCTCAAGACGCTGTTCAAGCGCTCGATGGGCCTGCCGGTCCATGCGTATGTTGTCCAGCGCCGAGTGGAGCGCGCCCGGAGCTTGCTGCTGGCGCGGGGTATTCCCGCCAGTCAGGTCGCACTGGAAGCGGGATTTTCCCACCAGAGCCATATGGTGCGCTGCATGCGACGCGTGCTCGGCGCGGAAGCGTCGATGCTGCTGCGACGCGGCCGGGCCTGATTTGCCTGCGCTGGCTGGGTTGGATGTTAAGCGCCGCCACGTCGACAAAGGTGACGAAAACGCGATCGCCAGTCTCGCGATTGCGGACCGCAACTTTAGCCGGCGCCGCGAACAGGAGGATGAAGCCGCCAGTGGCAGGACGTGACAAAATCCGAAATCACCGCATGGTTCCCACTCAATGATGCTGACGATGAGAATGCTGATTTCTGGACTGCTATCCATCGCCATCGCAGGCCTGTGCATGCCGGCACCCGCCGCTGAAACGGCTGCGCCATACAATCGCGCAGAAGCTGTCCGCATCGTTGCGGACATGCGCCGGGTCGTGACCGACAGCGGCGTTGAGCGGCTCGAGAAGATCCGGATCGGCGGCATCGACCAGTGGATATCGATTCGCGGCAGCGATCGTCGCAATCCGGTGCTGCTGATGCTGCACGGTGGTCCGGGATGGGTCGCGATGCCGACCAGCTGGTACTTCCAGCGAGGCTGGGAGGAGTACTTCACTGTCGTGCAATGGGACCAGCGCGGCGCTGGAAAGACCTATGTCGCCAACGATCCGGCCACGGTCGCACCGACCATGACGCGCGAGCGCATGGTCGCTGACGCCGAAGAGATGGTCGCCTGGCTGCGCAAGGAGTTCCAGAAAGACAAGATCTTCGTGCTCGGTCATTCCTGGGGCAGCTATCTCGGGCTTGAACTGGCGCAGCGCAGGCCCGAGTGGCTGCACGCGTACATCGGCATCGGGCAGATCACGAATGCGCCCGAGAGTGAGCGTCGCGGCTGGTCGTGGGCCCTGCAGCAGGCGCAGCGGGACGGTAACGCGCAGGCAGTGGCCGAACTCGAAGCGCTCGCGCCCTATGCGCAGGGCAGCGCGCCTGTTGCACTCGACAGCCTGTTCAAACAGCGCAAATGGCTGAATCATTACGGTGGCATGGTCCACAACCGGAGAGGTGGCGATGCCGAAGCGGCTGCGGTGAAACTGTCGCCCGAGTACTCGGACCTCGACGTGGCCGGCATCTGGAAAGGCAACGCGTTCTCGATGGAGCACCTGTTGGCCGACGTCCTGACGCTGAACATGACGACGGTGCGCAAGATCGAGACGCCTCTGTTCCTGTTCCTGGGTCGCCATGACCACAACGTGTCATCCGCGCTGGCTGCCGAGTGGTTCGAGACGCTGCAGGCACCGCAGAAGCAGCTGGTCTGGTTCGAACAGTCCGCTCATGAAGTCATGAATGAAGAGCCGGGCAAGACGTTGGTCACGCTGGTGCAGCACGTTCGCCCCATCGCCGAACGCGCGGGCGACGCAGCGCCTTGAATCCCATCTGGCTCACGGTTGTGCGATCAGTCGCTCCAGGGTGGCGCGCAGGCGCGGATCTTCCGGAACACGCAGCTTGAACACCGTGCCCAGCAGCTCGATCACCTCATCCGGACTGTCGAGATGCCGTCGCTCGCTGGCGGCACCGAGGCGGTGGATCGCGTAATCGCCGTTGTGCAAGGTGTGCCGCGCCTGCGATTCAACACGAGCCGCGACAAGTTGCCCTCTGAAAGGCGAATCGGGGTGCGTGGCCACATACCAGTTGCCGACCTCGTAATCGACGTCCATCGGCGGGACCAGGTCGAAGACGTAGAGCGCACGCCACTCGCCACGCACCTGCGCGCGCAGCGTGTAACGTCCGTCGACCCGCGTCACCCTGTAGGGATCGTGCGGCGTGGCCTGGACGTCTTCGCTGTCCAGCAGCAGCGGGCCCGAAGGCGTCATGCCGCCGAATCCGACATCGGCGATGTAGCGCGTGCCGGCAATCGTCACCAGCAGCAGCATGTGCGTGCGCGGTGTTTCCGCATCCTCCGGCCCGCCCATGACAACGCGTCCTGTGAGTCCTTTCGCGTCGAATCCGAGCGCGCGCAGCAACTGCATGAACAGCAGGTTGAGTTCGTAGCAGTAGCCACCCCGGCCCCCGTGCAACACCTTGCGCTGCAACGCCGGCAGGTCGAGTGGCACCGGGTCATGCAGCATCGGGGACAACGTCTCGAACGCGATGGCCGCGACATGGTGCAGCTGCAGCGCACGCAGCGTGTCCACGGTCGGTATGGTCGCGTCTGTGTAGTTGATGCGTCGCAAGTACGCAGTGACGTCGATGGGATCGTTATCCATGCGAGCGCCATCCGTGGAACATGGAAATGGGTGATTCGGGCAGGTTGCCCGCTACCCTGACCCCCAGGTACATCCATCTGTTCGAGCTGATCTGATGGACGGTGTCGGCGTCGTGGAGCGTCGCCTCGTTGCATGACGGTTGCCAGCCGCTGGCCTCGAACCGTTTTGCAGCCGTGGCCTCGCCCGCCGCGACGGTGACGTGCGATAGGGGCCGGATTTCCGGCGAGTGGGTTTCTCGATGATGACGAATAAATGTCATGGGGCAGGATCCTTTCGGGGCACCGCAGATGCCTTCAAAGTACCGCTGTGCGGGAGTTGCCCGGTGCTTGCCCAACGCCTGAATCAAGTCGCGCCGCCAAGCGGCTTCGGTTTCGGCTTGAACGAATTGTTGGGCGTCGTGACCCCGTGAACACCGGCCTGCACGAGCATCGCCATCACTACCGATGCCAAAAATGCGCCCGCGACAGGCAGGAGTTGTAGGAGCAGCGAAAGCGAGATACAGAATGTGGCGAACGAATAGAAACCACGAAACATACCGCGGAAAAGCCGGGCGACGAACAGCGGCCCGCTACGTCTATGCGAGAACAGCCCAAGCACCGTTCCCAGTACCGGAAACATGGCCATGAGGCCTGACCAGCGAGTGCCGACAGCCCCTGCGACCGCCGTGACGGCGACGACCAGGACCGCACCAGCGACCATGCGGGCGACGAGTTCCGTCGTGGGAAGGGGCTGCGCGGGTTGCGCCGTATCAAGTATGGCCGGCAGTAAGAACGGGCCTGTCACCAAGGCTAGCAATGCGAAGCCGGCTGCCAAGGGAAGACTCGCTGGCAGGTGCGAGAGGACAAACGCGACAACAACCCAGCTTGAAAGGCCCAGAACGACTGTGAGGGGCCACCCGAGCTTGCGGCTGCCATGAGAATAGGCGATGCCGAAAACGACGCAGGCAATCACGGCAAGCAATGAGCCTTGTGCCGCCTTGGCCGCAAAAAGTGCCCCTTGCTCTTGGGATAGAAAATAGAGGATTGGGCCTGTAACCACAGGGAAGCCGGCAAGCAGTCCAGCCACTTGGGGCCCCCAGCGGCGAGCCGCGACGGAGATGCCGGCGAGAAAGAGAGGGACTATTAAAAGCTTCAGTAGCAACATTGCAGACACCTAACGCCGGGATTAAGCCGACTGGCGAAGCAGTTCGGCTTGAATGAATTGTTAGGCCCCGTCTGGAGCACTGAATGTTACCTTGCCGTTTGCATCAAGCACCTCGATTCGAGCCTGCCCGGAATGATCCACTCTCAAGCGAATGCGATCTCGGCCCTGTGGGTCAGCCAGTAAGATTTCAGCGTCTTCATTCTCGTTGTGGATCGCAATGCGCCGCTGTACGACCTTGCTGGCTCCAATAACGTCTAGATCGGCAGGAGGGCGCGAGTTGATATGCAATCCAGTCAGAGCGCTCTTTCCGTCCGGGCTTACGCGGGTGACCATTCCCATTGCATCATAGTTTGGGTAGTCAAACGCAAGTGCTGAAACTTTACCGATGCTGGCGTCGGTAATTGCCAGGCCGCCCATCTCGCTACCCCCGGCATCATAGAAGACGATGCCGGCTGGATGCACAGCGCGGGGGTACTCTTTTCCGTTGAGCTTCGGCAGGGGGAAACGCTCGGCGTTGGAGATCACTAGGCGTGATACTCCCGAAGGGTCAACGATGTTGATTCGCTCGACAGTTAGTTCAGCTTGATCGCGCGGAGACTTGGCCGCAGTGAGCGCCATAACTGTAAGTGCGAGGGTTGTGCAAACGGCATAAACTTTGAGCCAGCGGACGTCACGGGCAATCTTGGTATTCTCGTTATTTGTCATCCACAACTCCTCAGGCAATGATTAAGGGTCTAACGCTGATCTCGTCACCAAACCGGGTTTCGCGTATCACAGCAACAGCGTAAGGAGTCATCGATTGCTCCAAAATGTCGTAAATGTATTAGTGCGCTCTAACTTGCGAATGAACGGTTAAGACGTTCGTGCGTGCCGCGCCTCCGGCTTGTAGTGGCCCCCGATGCTGCGTGCGGCGACGTTGATGCGGTTGAAGCCGTTGATCGCGACCACCAGCAGCGTCAGGTCGACCAGCTCGGGCTCCTTGAAGTGCTGGCGCGCCCGTTCGTACAGCGCGTCGGACACCGCTTCGGGTGAGGCGAGCTCGGTCAGCTCCTCGGCCCAGGCCAGGGCGATGCACTCGCGCTCGCTGTACAGCTTTGTCTCACGCCATGCCGGCAGCAGGTACAAGCGTTGCTCGGTCTCGCCGGCGGCGCGGGCATCCTTGCTGTGCATGTCGAGGCAGTAGGCGCAGCGGTTGATCTGCGACACGCGCATCAGCACCAGTTCGATCAGGGCGGGCTCCAGCCAGCCAGCGGTGTGGATAGCATCATTGAGGGCGATCAGCGGCTGCAGGGCGGCGTAGTGCTTCTGCACGGAAAAACGGGTCACGGCAATGCTCCTCGATCGGGTGGTCGCGATTCGGCCACGTCAAAGCAAGGACGCAGCCGCCGCCGGTTTCGTGACAGCCAGCAGCGGGCCAGCTTGCGCGGATGCCGCAGTGCGTGGATCGCGGTGATGCGGCCGCCGTCGCACTCGATCCAGATCGCCGCCAGCAGCGCCTCACCGTCCCGCAGCAGCAGCGCCGGCGCGCCATTGAGGGTGGCCGGCACGTAGCGCGTGTCCGGGCCGCCGAGGTTGCGCGCCACCTGCAGGTAAAGCCGGGCGACGCGATCGGCGCCGTGCAGCGGTCGCAGCGTGGCGCGCACGACGCCACCGCCATCGCTGATGTGGATGGCGTCCTCGGCGAACAGCGCGCGCAGCGAATCGAGCGTGGGTTCCGCCATCGCGTCGACAAAGCGCTGCAGCAGACGGCGCTGTGCGGCCTCATCCACGCTGAAGCGCGGCCGCCCCTCGCGCAGGCGAGCCTTGGCGCGGTGCACGCGCTGGCGGCAGGCGTCTTCCGCGATGTCCAGGATCGCCGCCGCCTCGGCGTGGCTGTAATCGAATACCTCATGGAGCAGGAACGCCGCACGCTCCTCCGGGCCCAGGCGCTCGAGCAGCAGCAGGAACGACAGCGTCAGCGATTCGCTGCGCTCGAGCGCGGCATCCGGGTGCTCGGCATCCGGCACCAGCGGCTCGGGCAGCCACGGGCCGGTGTAGTGCTCGCGTTCGTGCCGTGCCTGGCGCAGGCGGTCCAGCGCCAGGCGCGTGGTCACGGTGACCAGCCAGGCCTCCGGGTCGTCGAGCGTAGCCACGTCCTGCACGTGGAGCCTTAGCCATGCATCGTGCAACACATCCTCCGCATCGGCCGGCGTGCCGAGCATGCGATAGGCCAGGCCGAACAGCCGGGACCGATGATGTTCGAACAGCGCGGTGGTCGGGTCCATGGTGAGATTCTCGGTCACATAGGGCGAGGACGCGGGGGCGGCTGGATTCGTGACCGCCCATCCGTGGTTCCTGTCGCCAGCGATGCCGCAGGAATAGCCAGTTGCTCGGACGCTGGACTCCTGCATATCGACGATAGGGCGTGATTTCACTCAGGTACGAACGCCACCCTGCTCAGCGCCACGGTGCCTTCGCGGGTGCGATCAAACACGAATGCGATCTCAAGGACGCCGTCGCGGTCGAAGTCGGGATTGACGGCAACGAAATCGTCGAGCGGGAAGACGTAGGTCTGGAACGCGGGTTCGGGATCCACCCGGGCACGCACCAGTGCCGACTTGAACAGGTCCGGATGCTCGGCGGGAATCAGCATCGCCTGGCTGCCCAGCGTTAGCTCCGCCGTATTACCGGCCGCGTCGGTCAGGCGCACAGTGAGGTCGACCCCGGAAGGGTCGTCCACGGCGTCATCATCGTCTGGAGTCGCGGCGCCCTGCCCGGTGTCGGCCATCGAGAACGCCAGTGCTTCCATTTCTCCGTCGATCGCGGCATCAGGCAAGGTGATTGCATAGTGGGCCGACGGGCCGGTTGTGCTCCAACCGAGATAGACCGCGCTCGTGTCGCGCTGACCATGACGCATCCCGATACGCTGCTCGCGCCAGTCACTCAGTCCCGTCTGCGAAATCACGGCACAAGGCAGGGTCGCAGTGCTCAGATCAAGGTCTTCGGCGAACGACGCCACGACGACTTCGCCAGTAGCGACGAACTCTGCGGCGTAGGCGTTTTCGGGCAGCCAGTCCGCACCCAGACGCGGCTCTTGGAACAATGGAACGTACCGCGCATCCCCGCGCAGCGTGGCCTCCATGAATGCACCCAGGTAAACCTGGGTGACGCGGCGCTGCTCCTGTGCCGGGATCAGCGGTCTGACGTTGAGCAGCCAGCCAAAGGGCGCGGTGATATCTAGCCGACCCCAATCGGTGTTGAACTGGCCGTGGTTTGCCCCGGCGACATGGAGCGCCGACTTGAACCCGTCAAAATCGTCCGAGAATGCGACGCGATCGAACTGCTTGATCCCCTCGAACGAGGTCTGGTCGGCGTCATGGCCGCCCTGCATCGTGAAATAGTGCACGTCGCGCAGCGGCGTCCCGACCCGCGCGGGGCGGTACTGGCCGTCGACGGGGGCGATAGCCGCGACGGCCCTGATGTCATAGCCGTAGTCGAAGCTCAGGGTCGCGTCGTCGGGGTACAACGGCAGATGATTGAACGCGGCAGCGATTGCGACCGCCTCGCCGCCGCGCGAGTGGCCGACCAGGCCGATCCGCGTGGTGTCCACCTTCCTGAAGAAGAGACGATCCGGATCGGCGTTCCACTCGTGCCAGAGCCGCAGGTGCTCGAGCAGGAGCCAGCCACGCGCGTCGTTTTCGTCGGCAGTACCAGTGGGCAAGTCGGCAATACCGGTATTGAGGAAGTTCTGGTCCACCGACACGAAGATGAAGCCGCGGCTGGCCATCTGCTCGCCAAGATAGGCATAGCCGGCATCCGAGAAGTCCTCCATCAGATGGTTGCCGTGAACCGCGAGCACGAGCGGGAAGGGGCCGTTTCCGTCTGGCTGCCATACCCTGCCCTGCAGCGGCAGCGCATCGGTATCGAACCCCCAGTAGGCCGCGCGGATGCGGGCAGGTGTACCACTCCAGGACACCAGCTTGGAACCGTCCACGGACCGGGTCTTGACGTCGACGTCAGCCGCGAACTCCGGGCGATACCGGTCCGTGCCGCTCCCATAGGTCCAGGTCACGACGCGGTGCGGGCCATGAAGCGATGGATCGGGCGCATCCAACGACTCGGCGCCGGCCGCCCATGCGGTGATGGTGCGCCCTTGGGCCGGTTTGCCGGGCGTGAGCAGCCACCATGCCGCGAAGGCGAAGAACGCCAGGCCCGCAATCGCCGCGGCGAAGGCAACGACCTTGCCCCGTCTCGCAGTGCGGACAGTTCGCTGCCTGACGATGGCACCAAGACCACTGGCAAACAGGGAGGCCGCCAGCACGACCACGATCGCTCCCATGATGGCGCCGCGCCGGGTGGCATAGAAGTCGAACAGCGGTACCGCCGCAATGACAACCACGACGAAGCTGCGCCGGTACAACGCCGGCAACGCGAGCAGGAGGCGTGCCGGCAACAGCAGTGCGAGCGCGACGAGCACTGGTACGGCGACCAGGCTCGCGATGTACAGCAGAGCACGCCAATCGGTGGCCGACGTCCCCAGCGACAGCGGCACGACGAAGACCACGAGAACCACAATCCCGGCGCCGATGACGCCCCACGCCGCGTCGCGCCAGTGCGGCGAAGCCGACGGCAGCACCTGCGCCGCGCGCGTGATCCGGCGCCGCAGGGAATCGAGCCGATCAATCGTCCATCGTCGCCAGCGGCTGCGTCGCGTCTGCTCATCTGTGGAATAGCGCATGGCGTGCCCCGGCAAAATATTTCCGCAAGACAGGTCGGGGGATGGGGCCCGCGGTCGCGGAGTCCACGCTAACTGGCCTTGAAACGCGACCTTTGACGCTGGTTGAATCGGCGCTTGCCCAGCACCCTTCAATCGGCATTCCCATAACCAGTTCCTACCTCTTGAAGTCGAGGGGGTACATGTTGCAACTGGAATGTGGTCTCAAGAATGCAATTTATGGTCTATTATTCAGTCCATTATCCGCGCAATGCCAAATCGTGACGGGGCCACGTTCAGGCCATTGAATTGCCCGCGTCTTCGCCGGCAAGCAGGTGCTCGATCGTGGTGCGCAATCGCGGATGCTCCGGCACCTCGATGCCGAACTCGTCGCGCAACACCGCGATGACGGCGTCGGGTTCGGCCAGACGCCGCCGCACCGTGCCGACGCCGATCCGGTGCAGGGCGAAATCACCGTTGCGCAAGGTCTTGCGCCAGCCTTCTCTAGTACGGGCGGCCACCAACTGGCCAACGAAAGGCGAGTCCGGATGCGTCGCCACGTACCAGTTGCCGACTTCGTAGTCGATCGGCCGGCGGTACCAGGTCAAAGGCGTACAGCGCCTGCCAGACGCCTGCTACCTGCGCACGCAGCAGGTAATGATCATCGCGCTGTTCCAGGCGGCGATGCTCCACCAGATACGGCTCGTGCGGCGTGATCTGGGCCAAGTCCGAGTCGAGCAGCAGCGGCGCGGTCGGCACCATGCCGCCGAAGCCGATGTCGGCAATGTAGCGGCGACCTTGGAGAGTGACCAGCACGAGCATGTGCGTTCACGGTGTCAGCGCGTCCTTCGGACCACCCATCACTACCCGTCCGGTCAGGCCACGGGCATCGAAGCCGAGTTCCTGCAACAGGGCCAGAAACAGCAGGTTAAGCTAGCTCGTAGCAATATCCGCCGCGACCGTTGTGCAGGACTTTGCGCTGCAGCGACGCGAGATCGATCGGCACCGGCGAATGCAGCATCGTAGCCAGCGTCTCGAAGGCGATCGCACCGGTGTGTCGCAGTTGATATCTCATCGACTGATTCATGACTTCTCCCGTTTCAACAGTGGCGGCATTCTGCAAAGGCGGCGTACCTGGATATCCTGTCGACTACGGCGGGGCAACCCGGTCGATCCAGTTCGCGAACGATGCCAGCACCTCTTCAAGCGCCCGGCGCGTCGGGATATCCGTCAACCGACCAGTGGCGTCGAACACTCCAGTCACGTCCCGGACGAACAGCGCTGGCGCCGGCATGACCAGTGATTCGGTGGCGTACAAGGTCTGGCGCAAAGCCTGTTGGGAAAGACGCGTGCCCCAGCGTCCGCCCGATGCGCCGATGATCGCCACCGGCTTGCCGGCCAGTACTTCGTCGGGTGCGGCCCGCGACAGCCAATCGAGCGTGTTCTTCAGTACGCCGGGGATGGATTGATTGTATTCGGGCGTCGCGATCAACAAGCCATCGGCGGCGGCGACGTCACGGCGAATTCGTTGAACGACCTCCGGTCCGCCATCGGTCTCCTGCTCGAGATCCTCGTTGAACAGCGGAATGGACGCCAGATCGTAGTAAACACTGACGGTCATTCCGGCGGGTGCGCTTTCGGCGGCAGCTTCGAGCAGGCGCAGATTCCAGGAGCCACGACGGAGGCTGCCGGCGATGGCGAGTATGCGTTTGCCGGGCTGCCCGGCATCGGAGGAGTCGCGGACAGACTCGCCTGGAAAGTCGACAGGAACGGAAACACTTGTCTTCGTTGAGAGAATCGCGCACTTCACCAAGCGGACAAGATCCGGGTGGCCGGGGGGAACGAAGATATTTGTCATCGTTGTGAGCCCTTGTGGTGTTTGAAGCTGCAAGCGTTGGCACCGCCACTACGGAAGCGGTGCATCGACCGGGACGAGCACGAGCAGCAGTGCCGACACGAACAGGAGCAAGCCCATCACTCGGTCCAGCCAACTGCGGACACGCCGTCGATCGAAATAGGTCGTCATCAGGACGCCGAGGGCGCACCAGAGCGCCAGACAAAGCGCGGGGATGACCGTGAACAATGCTGCCAACGGCAAGAGCACCTGCGATGCCTCCGCGCCGCTGCGAACCGCCGCGGTCACCGTCAGCACCATGACCCAGCTCTTTGGATTGAGGAATTGAAAGCCGAACAGCGCCGCGGCGCCGATGGGCAGCGCGCGGACCGGGGCCACGCCGTTGGCTCCGTGTCTGGCGAAGCTGCCCATGACCAGGCTGGCCCCCAGCCAGCACAGATACGCCGCGCCGCCGACAGTAATGACGCGCTGCAGTCGCGGTTCGGCCGCGAACATCACGCCGGCACCGGCCATCACCAGCAATAGCATGACCAGTCCACCGGCCACGACGCCGGTGATTGCCGGCAACGCCGCCATGAACCCGGACTGGGAGGCGGCACGCATGACGATAAGATTGTTCGGCCCTGGCGTGATGGCCGCCACGGCGATGAGGCCGGCGGCACCGATCATCAGTGCGTCCATCGGTTCAGTCCCGCCGCGAGCAAAGCTGCAGCGTGGTGGGCTCGATCTCGACCTCACGCCCCGAAACCAGCGCTACCCGGGCCGGGCCGAACCGCTCGCGACCATGCGCTGCAGACCAGTTGGCATCGGGCTGCGTCGCGACGATGCCGAACGGGTTGATGCTGCGATCGTGGACGTAGTAGCCCGCGCGGATCGCGGCCAAGTCGACCGTGGCGGACACGCCTCGCCACGCGTGCAAGTCACGCGCATAGGCCCAAAGATGCGGAAGGTCGACCAGGCGCCGGCGCGCACACTTGAAGTGGCCGTGGTAAACCGCGTCGAACCGCACCAGCGTCGGGAACAGCCTCCAGTCGGTCTCGGTGTTCGTCTGGCCAAACAGGTAGCGACCCTTCCCCAGACGGTGCTCGAGCCGGTCGAGCATCACGAACACACTCTCCACCGCTTCGTCGTAGGCGTCCTGGCGCTGCGCGAAGCCGGCACGGTAGACGGCGTTGGAGAGCTCAGTCTGCAGGTCGGTGTTGAGGGCGTCGATCCGGTCGCGCAGAACCGGCGGGGTGAGCGTGAACGCACCCTTCATGTCCGCGTCCGCCGCGTCGAACGCACGCATGATCTGCGCCGACTCGTTACTGACGATCCGCCCAGCGTGACTGTCCCAGAGCACGGGAACCGTCGCTCGGCCGGAGTAGACCGGATCTGACAAGCTGTAAAGCTCATGCACGTGCCGAATGCGCCGACCGCATCCCGGAACCAACCAAGGCTCACCGCCATCAATCGCATAGCCCTCGCTCCGGGCCCCACCCGCGATCTGCACCGGCACACAGCTCTCCAACCCCATGAGTGCGCGCACGATCAAGGTGCGATGGGACCAGGGACAACTCAGTGAGGCGATCAGGTGATAGCGGCCGGGCTGTGAACGCAGCCGTCCGGCGACGTCATCAAGCGGCAAGGAGTGCGCGCTATCTGGTCTTATAAAGCGACCTTCAACGATGTTTGAATCAGCGTTCGTCCAGCGGCCGTCAATCAGCATTCCCATGACTCGTCCCTTTGCCCTAAAGTCGGTGGGGACATACTGCAAGCGAAATGCGGTCTCAGGAACGCAATTTACGGTCTATTATCCAGTCCATTATGAAACTCCCCCTCAACGCCTTGCGCGCCTTCGCCACCGTCTATGCCCAAGGCGGGGTGCGTGCGGCCGCGCGTGAGCTTGGCATCGCGCATTCATCGGTCAGCCGGCATCTGGCGGAGTTGGATGCCTGGCTGGGCGTTGCCTTGATCAATCAGTCCGCTGGCCGGCGTGGCATCTCTTTCACGCCGCAGGGCGAGGCGCTGGGCAGGGCAACGCTGGCCGGCTTTCGCGACATCGAGCACGCCGTAACGTCACTGCGCGAAACCCGGTCGAGCCGTTCGGTGACGGTATCGACGACACCTTCCTTCGCGGCACGCTGGTTGCTGCCACGCCTGCCAAGGCTGGAACAATCCCATCCGCACCTGGAAGTGTCGGTGGTCGTGGATCAAAGAATCGACAACATGGCGGCCGGCGGCATCGACCTCGCGATCCGGATGGGGCGCGGCCCCTGGCCTGAGGTTCGCTGCGAGCCACTGATGGACGACATCTTGTATCCAGTCATGAGTCCGGCGCTGTTCGAGACTTCTGGTCATCCCGGTCGACCAGAAGACCTGCTCGGCATGCGGCTGCTGCACGACCGCGATCCCCACGCGTCGTGGGAGACGTGGCGACAGGCGCACGGACCTGAATCACTGGATGTGTTGGCCGGACCCCGTTTCGCGTCATCCGACCTTGTGCTGCGGGCGGCGATTCAGGGCCAGGGCGTCGCCCTCGCCCGCCACCGGCTTGCGTTCGACGACGTGGCCTCCGGCGCACTGGTCAGACCAATCGAAAATCTCGGCGTGACGCTTGAACCCGCCTACTGGATCGTGCTTCCCCGGCACGGACGCATCCGGGCCGGGACGCTCGACGTCATCAAATGGCTCAAGCATCAGACCGCGCGAAACGACGGAGAGTTGCCAAACAGATGAGGCGAACCGGTAGTCCCCCGGAACCCGCCGAGGTCGACATCCAGCGGCATCCTACCGGCCTTGCGCGAACAACTGGTCGAGTCTGTCCTCGTACGCGTGATAGTCGAGAAAATCGTAGAGTTCGGTCCGCGTCTGCAACGTGTCTACGATGCTCTTCTGCGTGCCCTCGCGACGTACCGTCTCATAGAAGTTCAGCGCGGCCTTGTTCATCGCTCGATACGCGCCGCAACAGTAGAGTGCAATGTCGACCCCGGCATCCCCAAGTTCGCCGGTGCTGAAGAACGGAGTCTCGCCAAACTCGGTGAGGTTCGCTACCACCGGCACCTTCACCGCCGCCTTGAACCGGCCAAAGTCCTCCAGCGTACTGATTGCCTCGGGGAAAATCATGTCGGCACCGGCCTCGACGTAGGCCGTCGCACGCTCGATCGCCGCATCAACCCCTTCGGCTGCCGCTGCGTCGGTGCGCGCCATGATCACGAACCCATCGTCTGTGCGTGAATCCACCGCGGCCTTGATCCGGTCGACCATTTCCTGTTTCGTCACGACTTCTTTGCCAGGACGGTGGCCACAGCGTTTCTGGCCGACCTGATCCTCCATATGAACCGCAGCGACGCCGGCGTTAATGAAAGAGCGGATGGTGCGGCCAATATTGAAGGCGCCACCCCAGCCGGTATCAATGTCGACCAGCAACGGCATCTGCGTGGCATCGACAATGCGACGCGCGTCCGTGAGCACATCCTCCATCGTACTGATACCCAGATCGGGTATGCCCAGAGAGTTGGCTGCGACACCGCCACCGGACAGATACAGCGCCTTGTAGCCCGTACGCTTGGCCATCAGGCCGGCGTAGGCGGTAATGGCACCCATCACTTGAAGCGGGGACTCTTCGGAAACGGCTGCGCGGAAACGTGCGCCTGCAGAAATTGGGATCGACATCTATGGTGTCCTTGTAAAATGCTCATGAAGTCAGCGGATTCAACTTTGAAGTGCACGCTGATCATGGTTGAAGAATACCTCGCTTGGGGTCAGGCACCCGATCAAAAACGGGGAGCGTCAACGCGGCGAGCCGATTGACGCTGATGTGGCGAGTCCACCGCCCCATCACATCGTTCATGGAAGATGCCCGCATGGAGGGCGGTAATCGTGTACATCCGGCACAAGGGCGATCGAGCAGTGTCATGGGCTTTGGCGGCAATGGCCCTGTGCTTTGCCGGACAGGCGAGCGCTGCTGACGATCACTACCTGCTGGGTGATTGGGACGGCGCGCGCGGCCGCCTCGCCGATACCGGTATCACCTTCGACATCGGATACGACAGTGAGCTGGCGCACAACTTCAGCGGTGGCGAGCGACAGATCACGCGTCACGCCGACCAGTGGAAATTCGGCACCGACCTGGATCTGGAAAAACTCTGGGGCTGGAATGGTGCCAGCTTCCAGGTAGTCATGACCCACCGCAGCGGCAATGACCTTGGCAGCGACGCCGGGATAGGCAACAACCAGCTATTGCAGGAGGTTTACGGCCGCGGCCAGACCTGGCACCTGACCGTTTTCGCGCTGGAGCAGTCGTTCCTCGCCAACCGGTTGCAGTGGCGCATTGGCCGGATGACGGTGGGCGGCGACTTTGCGGCGTTCTCCTGTGACTTCCAGAATCTCACCTTCTGTGGCTCGCAGCCGGGCAACCTGGTGGGCGACTACTGGGTCAACTGGCCCACCAGCCAGTGGGCCACGCGGCTCAAGCTCGACATCAGCAAGCAAATGTACCTGCAGGTGGGCGCGTACCAGGTCAATCCAAAATATATCGATGACCAGTACGCGCGCGAGAACGGCTGGAAGCTCGACTTCCCCGGCGGTACCACCGGCGCACTGGTTCCGTTGGAGTTTGGCTGGTTGCCGACGACCGATGGTCGACCCGGCAGCTACAAAATTGGACTCTGGTACGACACGTCCGGCGGTCCGGACCTGTTCCTGGATACCAGGCATCAGCCGCTTGCGATCACCTCTGGTGCTCCGCTGCATCGCGACGCGCGTTACGGTGGCTACATCAACGTCGAGCAACAGATCAGTGGCGATAGCGGCCAGTCCGGGGCGACCGTGTTCCTCAATGCAACGCAAGCCGATCGCGCAACAGCGGCCACCGACCGGCAGATCGCATTGGGCGTGCAATATGCCGGGCCATTTGGCCGGGAGCAGGATACGGTCGGTTTCGCCATCGGCGCCACCCATCCCAACGGTCGCGCCGCCGACCATCAACAGCTACACAACCAACTGCACCCGGAGGATCCGGGGTTGGTGCTGGATGGCAACGAGTATGCAGCCGAGTTGATCTACGCCTGGCGTCCCATCCCGGGACTCACGTTGCGGCCCAACCTTCAGTACGTCGTCCATCCGGGCGGCAGCAGCCGCAACAGCGACGCGCTGGTGGTCGGACTCAAAAGCAGCCTGGTCTTCTGAGAGCGTCGAGCGCTTGTATACATTTTACAAACGTCCGCTGCGGGAAGGTCGCAGGGTCATCACCGGAGGAAATCACCGTGCCAGATACCCAGTCGTATCGCGCCCCCATGATCACCGGCGCCGTGTTCCTGTTGATCGGACTGGCCCTTCTGGGCGGCGGTGGGTGGCTGGTGCTGCTTGGCGGGTCCTGGTACTACCTGCTGGCCGGCCTGGGTTTCGCATTGGTCGGGGTGCTTCTGTGCATGCGCCGCCGGATGGCGCTGATCCTCTATGCCCTGTTGCTGCTGGCCACGCTGGTGTGGGCGTTGTGGGAGTCGGGGCTGGACTGGTGGCCATTGGCCAGCCGGCTCGGGGTGCCATTCCTGCTCGGTGTCTGGCTGCTGCTGCCCTGGGTCCGCCGCGGGCTGGATCAGCACCACGCCACGCCGCGCCGGCAACCGACTGCACGCAGCTCCTGGATGCCCCTGGCGGCCGTCGTCATCGCGACCTTGTTGCTGTCGGTTGCCTCGTGGTGGAACGATCCGCATCGCATCGAGGGCAATGCACCCGGTCCGCGACCCGCGACCGGCGCCATCACCGAGGCCGTGCCCACCGACGAATGGCATGCCTACGGGCGTACCCGGCAGGGCCAGCGCTACTCGCCACTGACCCAATTCACCCCGGCCAACGTGGCCGACCTGGAGGTCGCCTGGACGTACCGCACCGGCGATTTTCGGGGCCAGCCCGGCGACCCGGTGGAAACCACCTTCGAGGTCACGCCCCTGAAGGTTGGCAATCGCCTGTTCCTTTGCACGCCGCATCAGTCCGTCATTGCCCTGGACGCCACCACCGGCGAGGAGGTATGGCGGCTGGACCCGAAGATCCAGGGCAAACTCGCATTGCAGCACCTGACCTGCAGAGGGCTGTCGTACGCTGCCCGGCCCGCTGACGCAGGAGATGATGCGGGTAACGCGTCGCAGCGCACGTCCTCCGGCGCGCCCGTCGCCGTCGCCGTCACCGACCTGCCGATCGCCGACAGCTGCAGCGCTCAGTTATTCATGCCCACTGCGGATGGGCGCCTGATCTCGATCAATCCCGAAAATGGCAAGGTCTGTCCGGACTTCGGCAACGGCGACGGCCAGATCGACCTGTGGCAGCACATGCCGAACGTCAACCCGGGCTCCTATTACTCCACCTCGCCGGTGGTGGTGACCGACTCACTGGTCATCGTCGGCGGCACGGTGCTGGACAATGTCAGCGTCAACGAGGCGTCGGGCGTGATCCGCGCGTTCGATGTCGATACCGGCGAGCTGGTGTGGAACTGGGACTCGGGCAACCCCGACGACACCGCGCCGCTGGGCCCCGGTGAGACCTACACGCCTTCCTCGCCCAACAGCTGGTCCATCTCCAGTGTCGACGAGGCACTGGGGCTGGTATACGTACCGCTCGGCAACCAACCGCCCGACCAGTGGGGCGGTGATCGCAGCGAGTCGGTCGAGCGTTTCTCCTCCGCCGTCGTCGCGCTCGATCTCGCTACTGGACAGGTGCGCTGGGTATTCCAGACCGTGCACCACGACCTGTGGGACTACGACGTGCCGGCCCAGCCGACATTGATCGACCTCACCGTGGATGGCCGCACGGTCCCGGCGCTGGTGCAACCGACCAAACAGGGGGAGCTGTTCGTGCTCGATCGCCGCACTGGCGAGCCATTGTTGCCTGTCACCGAGACGCCCGCGCCGCAAGGTGCCGCCGAAGGCGACTGGACGGCCTCGACGCAGCCGGTGTCGGCGCTGTCGTTCAACCCGCCGCCACTGACCGGCGCCGACATGTGGGGCGCGACCCTGTTCGACCAGCTCGCCTGTCGGATCGCGCTGCGCAAGCTGCGTTACGAGGGTCGCTACACCCCGCCGTCCGAGCAGGGATCGCTGATCTACCCGGGCAACTTCGGGGTCTTCAACTGGGGTGGCATAGCGGTGGACCCGGTGCGCCAGATCGCATTCACCACGCCGACCTACCTGGCGTTCACCTCCACCCTGGTTCCGCGCGACGACGACGAAACGCTATACGTGCAGCCCGGCGGCGCGCCTCCACACGGCGCGCTACCGAGCCTGAACGAAAACTTCGGCGCGCCATTCGCGGTCGAGATGGGGCCATTCCTGTCGCCCATCGGCCTGCCCTGCCAGCAGCCGCCATGGGGCTACGTGGCCGCCGCCGACCTCACCACTGGCGAGGTCATCTGGCAGCACCGCAACGGCAGCGTGCGCGACCTCTCACCGCTGCCGCTTCCCTTCCGCATGGGCGTGCCCGGCATTGGCGGTCCGATCATGACCGGCGGCGGCGTGGCGTTCCTGTCCGGCAGCCTGGATGACTACGTGCGCGGTTACGACGTCACCACCGGCAAGCAGTTGTGGCAGCAGCGCCTGCCCGCCGGCGGACAGGCCACGCCGATGACCTACACCGGGACGGATGGGCGCCAGTACCTGGTGGTGGTCGCCGGTGGGCACGGCTCGCTGGGCACCACGCCGGGTGATTACGTGATCGCCTACGCGCTGCCGTCTGCTCAATGAACCCATGAACCCCGGTCCGTCCGGGTGTCATGGATCCTCGACCCCTCACATACAAGAACGGGCTCCCTGGGGAGCCCGTTTGAAGTTGCGCTGTCCGGGACAAGCCCGGTAGACACGCCCGTTAGATCGGTCAGGAGCGCAGCGGCACCAGCGTGATCTCGACGCGGCGGTTCTGCGCGCGACCCGAATCGGTGTCGTTGCTGGCCACCGGACGGCTCTCGCCGGCACCGGTGATGATGAAGCGATCGCGCACCACGCCCCTGGCCATCAGGTAATCGCCCACCGCGTCCGCCCGACGCACGGACAGTTGCTGGTTGTAGGCATCGGTACCCTTGCTGTCGGTATGACCGGCGACCTCGATGATGGTCTGGTTGTACTGGGTCAACGTGCCGGCCAGATTGTTGAGCACCGGATAGAACTGGGACTGCAGCGATGAGCTGTCAAAACCGAAGGTGATGCTGTCCGGCATGCTCAAGGTGATGTTGTCGCCCTGGCGCACGATATCCACGCCGGTGCCCGCCATCTGGTCGCGCAATGCGCGCTCCTGGCGATCCTGGTAGTTGCCGATAGCGCCCCCAGCCAAGCCGCCAACGCCAACGCCGACCAGCGCACGCTGGCGGCGTTCGGTGGCGTCGCCGCCGCTGAGCAGGCCCGCAACCGCGCCCGCCACCGCACCGATGATCGCGCCCTTCTTGGTGCGATCATTGCTGGGGTCAGGCTGCTGCCCATACGGGTCCTGCGGTTGGCCATAGTACCCGCCGCCGGTGGCGCAACCACCGAGCAACGCGGTCGTCATGGCAACGGCGAGTACGATTTTGACTGGGTTTTTCATGGGAGCGTCCTTCCTGACAGTGGGCCTGAGAAACATCAAGTGAAGCTAACCACGTTGCTGTATGAACAAGGTGATGGCGAATTTTACCTGTTCAGCTTTCGGCAGGCATTGCCTGCCGACAAGTTACTCGAAGCTGCCGATGGAGTCGTGCGACAGATTGTCGAATCGCGTGTACTCACCGAAGAACTTCAGCTTCAGCGATCCGGTCGGGCCGTTACGCTGCTTGCCGATGATGATCTCGGCCAGACCCTTGTCGGGCGAGTTTTCCTTGTTGTAGTAGTCATCGCGGTAGATGAACATGATGACGTCCGCATCCTGCTCGATCGCGCCGGACTCCCGGAGGTCAGCCATCACCGGACGCTTGTCGGCGCGGGTTTCCAGCGAGCGGTTAAGCTGCGACAGCGCGATCACCGGCACGTTGAGCTCTTTGGCGAGGTGCTTCAGGGAGCGTGAGATCTCGGAGATTTCGGTGGCACGGTTTTCGGTATTTCCCGGCACTGCCATCAGCTGCAGGTAGTCGACCACCACCAACCCCAGGTCGTGCTCGCGCTTGAGCCGACGGGCCTTGGCGCGCAGTGCGTCCGGCGACAGGCCGGGCGTGTCGTCGATGAATATCTTGGATTCCTTCAACATCCGGATCGCGCTGGTGACCCGGCTCCAGTCCTCGTCCTCCAACTGGCCACTGCGCAGACGCTGGGCATTGACGCGCCCGTTGGAGGAAATCAGGCGCAACGCAAGCTGGCTGGCCGACATTTCCATCGAGAACACTGCGACCGCCTTCTTGCTCTTGATCGCGGCGTACTCGGCGATGTTCAGCGCCAGCGTGGTCTTGCCCATCGCCGGACGCGCTGCCAGGATCAGCAGGTCGGTCGGCTGCAGTCCGGCGGTCATCTCATCCAGTTCGGTGTAGCCCGTTGGCAGGCCGGTGACCGTGCCGCCGGCGGCGTAGCGCGTCTGCAGGACATCGAAGGCTTCCGACAACGCGGAGTTGATGGCGGTGAAATCGGTGCGGCCCCGCGCACCGGCCTCGGCGATCGCGAATACCTGCTGCTCCGCCGAAGACAGCAGCTCGCTGCTCTCACGGCCCCCGGGCTGGAAACCATCGTTGACGATGGTGGTGCCGACCTCGATCAATTTGCGCAGGACGGCCTTGTCACGGACGATTTCGGCGTAGGCCTTGATGTTGGCAGCCGACGGCGTGGTGCTGGCCAGCTCGATCAGGTAGGCACCGCCAGCAACCTGCTCGCCCTCCCCCATCGATTCGAACCACTCGCCCAGGGTGACCGCGTCGAAGGGTTTGTTCTTTTCGGCCAGCTCGCGGATCGCGCGGAAGATCAACTGGTGGTCGCGCCGGTAGAAATCATGCTCGGCGAGGCTGTCAGCGACCTGGTCATAAGCGTCCGGGGCCAGCATCAGGCCGCCCAGCACGGCCTGCTCGGCTTCGATCGATTGTGGCGGAATCCGCAACTGGTCCAATCGTTGTTCGGATCGGGTCTCGAAGCGCGAATCACTGCGCTGTTCACCGTGAAAGCCGGGGCGTGCACTCATCAAGGACAGGTTCCTGGCAGTGGCCGTGCGGCAGGGACGCGCGCAGGTCGAACACGCATCCTAGTGCGGGATGCGCGTGGGGGTTGCAGACAAGTCTGTGGATAACTGGTGGATAGCGCGGGACAAGTCAGCAAAAACACGAAAGGCGCCTCGCGGCGCCCTTCGCTTTATCAGACAAACGTGCCCAGCGTGCAGGCCGGGGCGAACCCCGGCCCGGTAGCAATCAGCTGACGTCGCCTTCGACAATCACCTTGACGATGGCTTCGACATCGGTGTGCAGGTGCACCACGACTTCGTAGGTGCCGGTGTGGTGGATGGGACCCTTGCCCATGATCACCTCGGACTTCTCGACCGGCTGGCCCAGCTTGGTCAGCTCCGCGGCGATATCGTTGCTGGTGATGGAGCCGTACAGCTTGCCTTCGGCGACGGCGTTGGCGTGGATCGTGATGGACACGTCCTCGAGGCCGGCACGACGGGCTTCGGCGTCGTCATGGCGCGTCTTGGCCTTGGCCTCGTACTCGGCACGACGGGTCTCGAACTCGGCCAGGTTGGCGGCGGTAGCCGGCGTGGCCTTGCCCTGGGGGACCAGGAAGTTGCGCGCGTAGCCCGGCTTGACGTCGACCTTGTCGCCGAGCCTGCCGAGGTTCTGCACGTTTTGCAGGAGGATCAATTGCATGGTGTTGCTCCGTATTCGTTAGCGGGGCGTGAGGCCCCGCAACTGATGGCTGTCCGAATGGGCTCAGGCGTGGTGGTTGTCGGTGTACGGGATCAGGGCCAGGAAACGGGCGCGCTTGATCGCGGTCGCCAACTGACGCTGGTACTTCGCCTTGGTGCCGGTGACCCGGCTGGGGACGATCTTGCCGGTCTCGGAAACGTTCTGGCGCAAGGTATTGAGATCCTTGTAATCGATCTCCTTGACGCCTTCGGCGGTGAATTTGCAGAACTTGCGACGGCGGAAAAATTTGGACATGGGTACGCTGCTCCGGGAGGGCGTGATCAGGCGGTTTCGGTGCTGTCGTCGGACGTGGCTTCCGGCGCGGCTTCAGGCTGGGCGGCGGGCTTGTCGCCGGCGCCGTCAGAGCTGCTGCCTTCGTCGTCGCGGCGACGACGATCGCCACGGTCGCCGCGGTCGGGCTTGTCACCCTTCTCGTCCTTGAACTTCATGATCAGCGACTGCTCGGTGTCCGCCTCGTCACGCTTGATGACCAGGTGGCGCAGGATCGCGTCGTTGAAGCGGAAGCTGTCGACCAGCTCGGCCAGCACAGTCTGGTTGCACTCGATGTTCATGAGTACGTAATGGGCCTTGACCAGGTTCGCGATCGGGTACGCCAGCTGACGCCGACCCCAGTCTTCGAGGCGATGGATCTTGCCTTCGCCGCCCTCGATCAAGCCCTTGTAGCGCTCGATCATGGCCGGCACCTGCTCGCTCTGGTCGGGATGGACCAGGAACACGACTTCGTAATGACGCATGGTGTTGTCCTTGTGGATATCGGCCTTGTTGGCCGGTCAGCCCCCCGTGGCCGTGGCTCGACACGCGGTGGGGCAAGGTTCCTGCGGCAAGATGCCGAAGGAAGCCGGTGATTATCGCAGTTTTCCGGTATGGGAACCATAGGCGCGCTTCTCGCGGCGCGCGTGGTTCGCCTAGGCGAGGTCGGCGCTGGTGGTAAAACTTTCCCCACAGCCGCATTCGGCACTGGCATTGGGGTTGCGGAACAGGAACTGCTCGCCCAGACGCTGCTTGACCACGTCAATCTGGGTTCCATCGACTTGCGGCAGGCTGAGCATGTCCACGTAGACGCGCACGCCGTCCTGCTCGAACACGGTGTCGCCGGGACGCTCTTCGGTGGCCAGGTCAGCATGATGCTGCCAACCGGAGCACCCGGTCTTGGCGGCCCCGAAGCGCAGACCGATCGCATCCGGGCTGTCGCCGAGGAAGCGCTGCACGCGAGCCAGCGCGGCCGGGGTCATGGTGACGCTCATAAAAAAACCTCCGTTGATGCTGCCATTATAGGTGAACGGCAACGCGATGCCTCGCAAGCACGCCGGCCCACCCGTAAACTCCAACTCCCCACCATATCGGCCCTCAAGGGCAAGGAATCAAGGCATGACGGCGGTTTGCGCATGACGATAACCAGCGTCCAGCACGCGCTCGCAGGCCAACTGCCGGTCGGTGGTGAAATCACCGTCCGCGGCTGGGTGCGCACCCGGCGTGACTCCAAGGCCGGCCTGAGCTTCGTGAATGTCAGTGACGGCTCCTGTTTCGCACCCATCCAGGTCGTCGCGCCCGCCACCTTGTCCAATTACGAGGACGAGGTGAAGCACCTGACCGCGGGCTGCTCGGTGATCGCCACCGGTGAGCTGGTCGCCTCCCAGGGCCAGGGCCAGGGGTTCGAGATCCAGGCCCACAAACTCGAGGTGGTCGGCTGGGTCGATGACCCGGAAACCTACCCGATCCAGCCCAAGGCCCACTCGCTGGAGTTCCTGCGCGAGGTCGCCCATCTGCGCCCACGCACCAACCTGTTTGGCGCCGTCACCCGCATCCGCCACTGCCTGGCCCAGGCCGTGCACCGGTATTTCCACGAGAACGGCTACTTCTGGATCAGTACGCCGATCATCACCACTTCCGATGCGGAGGGCGCCGGGCAGATGTTCCGGGTCTCGACCCTGGACGTGGCCAACGTGCCGCGCGACAAGACCGGTGCGGTCGACTTCAGCCGCGACTTCTTCGGCAAGGAGACCTTCCTGACCGTGTCCGGCCAGCTCAATGCCGAGGCCTATGCGCTGGCGCTGAGCAAGGTGTATACGTTCGGGCCGACCTTCCGTGCCGAGAACTCCAACACCACCCGCCACCTGGCCGAGTTCTGGATGGTCGAACCGGAGATCGCGTTTGCCGACCTGATGGAGAACGCCCGGGTCGCCGAGGACTTCCTCAAGTACCTGTTCCGCGCGGTGCTGGACGAGCGCGCCGACGACATGGCCTTCATCGACCAGCGTGTGCAGAAAGGGGCAGTGGATCGGCTGGAAGGGTTCATCAACGCGCCGTTCGAGCAGATCGATTACACCGACGCAATCAAGTTGCTGCAGGACTCCGGGCACAAGTTCGAGTTCCCGGTGGAATGGGGCCTGGACCTGCAGACCGAGCACGAGCGCTGGCTGACCGAGCAACACGTCGGCCGGCCGGTGGTCGTCACCAACTACCCCGAGCACATCAAGGCTTTCTACATGCGCCTGAACGACGACGGCAAGACGGTCGCGGCGATGGACGTGCTGGCGCCGGGCATTGGCGAGATCATCGGCGGCAGCCAGCGCGAGGAACGGCTGGACGTGCTGGACGCGCGCATGCGCCAGTTCGGGCTGGATCCGGAGCATTACCAGTGGTACCGCGACTTCCGTCGTTATGGTTCGGTGCCGCACGCCGGCTTCGGGCTCGGCTTCGAGCGGCTGGTGGTCTACGTCTGCGGACTGAGCAACATCCGCGACGCGATCGCCTTCCCGCGCGCGCCGGGCAACGCCGAGTACTGAATGCCAATGACCCGTCGAGGTGGTGATTCGTGATCCTGTTCTTTGCCCTGCTTTGCCTTGCCGTCGCCATCGCCGGCGCAACCGCGTTCGTCATCTTCTGGCCGCTGACGCTGGTGCACATGCGTGATCGCCAGCCGGAACTGCTGGAAAGCCTCGGTCCCAACGCGTTTGCCCGTCCGCCGGCGTGGTTGTGGTTGCTGCGCGGCCACTATCGCTCGGCCGCCGACCACAACCTCAATGGCCTTGCCACCCCGGCACGGATCGCACTGCTGACCATCGTCGGCGGATTGCTGAGCTCCGGCGTGTTGACGCTGATCGCCAAGGCCGCGTCATGAGCGCCGGACAGTGGTGGCTGGCGACGCTAGGACGCACGGTGGTCTGGGCCCGGATGCGGGTACTGGAGGCCGGCACCGCCGAGATACTCGACAGCGATGGCAATACCCTGCCCTTCGACAGTGAGGACTCCGCCCGATCGACGTTGATGGATGCCGAGTTCGCTGAGCTGTCCGGCATGGACGAGGACGATGCCAACTCACGGGGCTTCATGCTTGCCGAGCTGATTGCGCCCCAGGCCGACGATGACGGGCAATTGCGCGCGCGGATGGTGCAGACGCTCGCATCCAGACCAAAGGGGAACTGACATGGACATGGATCTCGGCGGGAAGCACGCGTTGGTGTGCGGTGCCAGCCAGGGCATCGGATGGGCCACCGCCAAGGCGTTGGCGGAGCTGGGCGCCGATGTCACGTTGCTGGCGCGCCGCGAGCCATTGTTGCGCGACTTGACCGCACAACTAGCCATGCCTCGCAGCAGCCAGCAGCATGGCTGGATCGCGGTCGACGCCGCCGAGACCCGGCAACTGCGCGCCCAGGTCGAATCACTGGTTGCCGCCAGGCCGGTGCATATCCTGGTCAACAACAGCGGCGGGCCGCCGCCCGGAGCCGTGCATGGCGCCGACGTCGCCGCGTTCGAGTCGGCACTGCGCCAACACCTGCTCGGCAACCATGTGCTCGCCGAGGCGGTGATCCCGGGCATGCAGCGCGACGGGTTCGGCCGTATCGTCAACGTGATCTCGACCTCGGTAAAGGAACCGATCAAGGGCCTGGGTGTATCCAACACCACCCGCTGGGCCGTCGCCAGCTGGGCCAAGACCCTGGCCGGTGAGCTGGCACCGTCCGGCATTACCGTGAACAACGTGTTGCCCGGCTCGACCCAGACACCGCGCATCGAGCAGATCATCGACGCCACCGCGACCCGTAGTGGCCGCCGCCGCGAGGAAATCGTCGCCGACATGGTCGCTGCCATCCCGATCGGGCGCTTTGCCAAGCCGGAGGAAACGGCTGCGGCAATTGCGTTCCTGTGCTCACCGGCGGCCAGCTACATCACCGGCATCAACCTGCCCGTGGATGGCGGCCGCACGCGGTCCCTGTAACCCGGCTGTCGCTGGCGGTAAGCTAGCCCGATGCACCTGACCCACTGGATCGACGGCAAACCATCCGGCCCTGCTGGCGGTGGCGACATCGATGTGTTTGATCCGGCAACGGGACAGGTTTTCGCCACGGTTGCCGGCGGCGACAGCGCGGTGGTCGACACCGCCGTCAGCGCCGCACAAACCGCGTTCCCCGGTTGGGCGGGCCTGCCCAATTCCGAACGATCGCGCTGGCTGGAAAAGCTCGCCGACGCACTGGAAGCGCGTGCCGGGGATTTTGCGCTGGCCGAGTCACGCGATGCCGGCAAACCCATCTCGCTGGCACGCGAGGTGGAAATCCCACGGGCCATCAGCAATCTGCGCTTCTTTGCGCATGCCGCGACCCAGTTCGCCAGCCAGTCCCACCATGGCCAGGCCGGATTGAACTACACCCTGCGCCCGCCACTGGGCGTGGTGGCGACCATTTCACCGTGGAACCTGCCGCTGTACCTGCTGACCTGGAAGATCGCACCGGCGCTGGCCGCGGGCAACACCGTGGTCGCCAAGCCCTCGGAGATCACGCCTGTCACGGCCAGCATGCTGGGCGAGCTGGCGTCGGAGATCTGCTTTCCTCCGGGTGTGCTCAACATCATCCACGGACACGGCACTGCAGTTGGCGAGCCATTGGTGATCGACCCCCGGGTCAAGGCCGTATCGTTCACCGGCAGTACCGCGGTCGGGCGCCGGCTCGCCGGCTTGACCGGACCACTGTTGAAGAAGACCTCACTGGAGTTGGGCGGCAAGAACGCAACGCTGGTGTTCGCCGACAGCTCCTGGCGCGAGGACCTGGACCTGCTGGTGCGCTCCGCGTTCCAGAACTCCGGCCAGATCTGCCTGTGCGGTTCGCGGATACTGGTCGAGCGCGGGATCCACGACGAGTTTCGCGATGCCTTCGTCGAGCGTGTAAGCCAGTTGCGGATCGGCGAACCGGCTGCCCGGGACACCCAGGTTGGCCCGCTGGTCTCCCAGGCCCATTTCGACAAGGTCGTCGCTGCGATCGAATGCGCACGCCAGGAAGGTGGCTCGATCCTGTGCGGCGGGCATGCGCTCGACCGCCCCGGCTGGTTCGTCAGCCCGACGGTGATCGAAGGCCTGCCACCCGATTGCACAAGCAACCGCGAGGAGATCTTCGGCCCCGTCGTCACGCTGCAGACGTTCGACGATGACCAGCAGGCATTGGACCTGGCCAACGCGGGCGACTACGGATTGGCCGCCTCGCTCTGGACCCGCGACCTCAACCGCGCCCATCGCCTGGCCGCCCGGCTGCAGGTCGGCATGGTCTGGATCAACACCTGGCTGCAACGCGATCTGCGCACGCCGTTCGGCGGCATCGGCAACTCCGGGCTCGGCCGCGAAGGCGGCTTTGAGGCCATGCAATTTTTCACCGACGCCAAAAACGTCGGCCTCCACATCGGATAACCCTGCATGAACTCTCTGAAAGACCTGCTCCACAAAAACCGCGAATGGGCCGACCGCGTCAGTGCCGAGGACCCCGGGTTCTTCGAGCGCCTGTCGCGCCAGCAGGCGCCGGAATTCCTCTGGATCGGCTGCTCGGATTCGCGGGTGCCGGCCAACCAGATCATCGACGTCTCACCGGGCGAGGTGTTCGTCCACCGCAATATCGCCAATGTCGTCGTCACCACCGACCTCAACTGCCTGTCGGTGATCCAGTTCGCGGTCGACGTTCTCAAGGTCAAGCACATCCTGGTGGTCGGGCACTACGGTTGCGGGGGCGTGCACGCGGCCCTGCACGACCAGCGGCTGGGGCTGTCCGACAACTGGGTGCGACACGTCGCCGACGTCGCCGAGAAGCACGAGGCCAGCCTGCTCGCGTTCGACGACGACGAGCTCAAGCACGACCGCCTGTGCGAGTTGAACGTACTGGAACAGGTGGTCAACGTCTGCCACACCACCATCGTGCGCGACGCGTGGGCACGCGGCCAGGCGGTGTCGGTACACGGCTGGGTCTATACCCTGCGCGATGGCCGCGTGCACGACCTCGGCGTCGACGTAGCCGCAGCCAAGAGCCTGTCCTCCATCTATACCGAAGCGTTGGCGCGCATCCGCGCCGACCGGGAGGATCGATGAGATGAGCGACGCAATACGCGCAGCCGCCGCGCCGCGGCCGGTTGGCTTGTATCCGCACGCCCGCCGTGTCGGCCACCTGCTGTTGCTGTCGGGCATCGGGCCGCGCGATCCCGTCAGCAATGCGATTGTCGGCAACGTGCATGATGCCGAAGATCGCCTGCTCAGTTACGACATCGACGCCCAGACCCGTGCGGTGTTCGCCAACGTCCGTGCGGTACTGGAGTCCAGCGGCGCACGTTGGCAGGATCTGGTCGACGTGACCGTCTACCTGACCGACATGGTCGCCGACTTCCCACGCTACAACGCGGTCTGGGCCGAGTACTTCCCCGACATCGATACCGCGCCATGCCGCACCACCGTGGGTATCAACTCCTTGCCGACGCCGATCGCCATCGAACTGAAGTGTATTGCTGCCCTGAAGGAGTAAGCCATGCTGCCCAACCCACTCAACCTGCACGCCTGGATCGAGGAGCATCGCCAACTGCTCAAGCCGCCGGTCGGCAACAAGGTGGTCCACGATGGCGACTTTATCGTGATGGTGGTCGGTGGCCCCAACGTACGCAGCGACTATCACTTCGACGAGGGACCGGAATGGTTCTATCAGATCGAGGGCGAGATGATCCTGCGGATCCAGGAGGCTGGCGCGGACGGGGTGTGCGCGGTGCGCGACATCCCGATCCGCGCCGGTGAGATCTTCCTGCTGCCGCCGCGGGTACCGCATTCGCCACAACGCATGCCCGGCTCCATCGGGCTGGTGGTGGAGCGCAAGCGCCTGGCCCACGAGGACGACGGCCTGATGTGGTTCTGCGAACGCTGCAACCACAAGTTGTACGAGGAATTCTTCCATCTGGAGGACATCGAGACCGATTTTCCGCCGGTCTTCGAGCGCTTCTACGCCTCCCGCGAGCACCGTAGCTGCAAACACTGCGGCTACCTCAACCCGGCGCCCGACAAGTACGTCATGGCCGACACCTGACCTGCACGGATAGACTGGACCCATGCTCAAGATCGACACCCACGCGCACTACCTGCCACGCGACTGGCCCGACCTGGCGCGCAAGTACGGCGAGCTGCGTTTTCCGGTGATCCACCACACCGAAGACGGACGGCACCGTATCTACAAGGATGGCAAGTTTTTCCGCGAGATCTGGTCCAACACCTGGGATCCGCAGGAGCGCGTGGCGGACTACGCCAAGTTCGATGTGCAGGTGCAGGTACTGAGCACGGTGCCGGTGATGTTCTGCTACTGGGCGCGGCCGCACCACGCGCTGGAGCTGCACCAGGCGCTCAACGACCACATGGCCCTGACCTGCCACGACTATCCGCGGCATTACGCCGGCATCGGCACGGTACCGATGCAATCACCGCGGCTGGCGGTCCAGGAACTGGAGCGATGCATGGACCAGCTCGGCCTGCAGGGCGTGCAGATTGGCAGCCATGTGGGCGACTGGAACCTGGACGCGCCGGAGCTGTTTGAATTTTTCCAGGCTGCCAGCGAGCTGGGTGCGGCCATCCTGGTGCACCCCTGGGACATGATGGGCACCGACAGCATGCCCAAGTACTGGCTGCCGTGGCTGGTCGGCATGCCGGCGGAGCAATCACGCGCGGCCTGTTGCCTGGTCTTTGGGGGCGTGCTGGAACGACTGCCGAAGTTGAAGATCTGCCTGGCGCACGGCGGCGGCAGCTTTCCGTACACCATCGGCCGCATCGAGCACGGCTTCAACATGCGCCCGGACCTTGTCGCCACCGACAACCCGCGCAACCCCCGCGAGTACCTGCGCCGGCTGTATTTCGATTCCTGGGTCGCCGACGATGCCGCCTTGCGCTATCTGCTCGACGCCTGCGGCGCAGACCGGGTGATGCTGGGCACCGACTACCCGTTCCCGCTGGGCGAGCAAACACCGGGCGCGGGCATCGATGCGCTGGGGCTGGATGAAGTCCAGCAGGCCCGGCTGTACCACGGCACCGCGCTGGAATGGCTGGGACTGCCCAAGTCGCGTTTTGCATGACCGCCGCTGCCCGCCTTCCTTCTTCGAGGACCCTGACCAAGTGACCGATATCCAATCCCCGGACCATGCCCGGGCGCTCGATGCCGCCGATCCGCTGCCGAGCCTGCGCGACGAGTTCCATATCCCGCAGCACGAAGGCGGTGACCAGGCCTATTTCGTGGGCAACTCACTTGGCCTGCAGCCGCGAGGCGTGCGCGCCCAGGTCGATGACGTGCTGGACAAGTGGTCGATGGAAGCGGTCGAAGGCCATTTTAGCGGCAATTCACAATGGATGAGCTACCACCAGCTGATGCGTGAGCCCTTGGCGCGCATCGTTGGCGCCCAGCCCGAGGAAGTGGTCGCGATGAACTCGCTGACCGCCAACCTGCACCTGATGATGGCCAGCTTCTACCGACCAACGCGGCAGCGACCGGCAATCCTGATCGAGGCCGGCTCGTTTCCATCGGATCGCTATGCGGTGTCCTCGCAGATTGCGCTGCACGGATTTGCCCCCGAAACCGAGCTGATCGAACTGGAGGCCGACCAGCCCGGCGGCGTGTTCTCCATGGCGGCGATTGAGCGGGCGATCACCCAGCACGGCCATCGCCTGGCACTGGTGCTGTGGCCCGGCGTGCAGTATCGCACCGGCCAGGCTTTCGACATCGGCGAAATCACCCGCCTCAGCCATGCCGCGGGCGCGATGTGTGGAGTCGACCTGGCTCACGCGGTCGGCAATGTCGAGCTGGCGTTGCACGACAGCGGGGTCGATTTCGCAGTCTGGTGCCATTACAAGTACCTCAACAGTGGCCCTGGGGCCGTCGGCGGCTGCTTCGTCCATGAGCGCCATGCCCACGCGAGCGTTCCGCGTATGGCCGGCTGGTGGGGCCATGAGGCCTCGACACGCTTCCAGATGGGTCCGCGGTTCGTGCCCACGGCCGGCGCGGAGGGCTGGCAGTTGAGCAATCCGCCGATTCTGGCCCTGGCGCCGCTGCGCGCGTCGCTGGATCTGTTCGACCGGGTCGGCATGCACGCATTGCGCGAAAAATCGCAGCGATTGACCGGCTACCTGGAGTCGCTGATCAACCAGCGCCTTGGCGACGTGTTGCAGATACTGACGCCCACCGAGCCCGGGCAGCGCGGCTGCCAGTTGTCGATCCGGGTCCGGGGCGGTCGCGAACAGGGCCGCGCATTGTTCGATCATCTGGCCGCCAACGGAGTGCTTGGTGACTGGCGCGAGCCCGACGTGATCCGCATCTCGCCGGCGCCGCTCTACAACACCCATCAGGACGTCTTTCGGTTTGCCCAGGGCGTGCACGCCTGGCAGCAAACACGCTGACCAAAAAAACCAGCGCATTTCCCATACCCCGGGCCGGCATTATCCAACTCGCCATCCCCGCGACTCAATCACGGCAGACCGCTTCGAAAGGCAGCATTCCCCAATGTCAGACCTCGACCAGCCCGACTCCACAAGACACCTGAGCATTGTTGGCGCCGGCCTTGCCGGAGCCCTTCTCGCCACCCTGCTCGCCCGGCGCGGCTGGCAAGTCGACGTCTACGAGAAGCGCGGCGACCTGCGCGAACTGGGCTACGAGCGTGGCCGGTCGATCAACCTCGCCTTGGCCGAGCGCGGACGCCATGCGCTTCGACAAGCCGATGCGGACGACGCGGTAATGGCGCAGACGGTGATGATGCGCGGGCGCATGGTCCATTTCGCCGATGGTCACGTCGACCTGCAGCGCTATGGTCGCGACGACAGCGAGGTGATCTGGTCGGTCCATCGTGGCCAGCTCAACGAGGTCCTGCTGAATATCGCCGAGCAGGCCGGCGCCCGTATCCACTTCCACCATCGGCTCGACAGCGTCGACTTCGACAACCGCGTTGCCCGGTTTGGCGACGATCGTGGTGACCTCGTCCGGGAGATCCCGTTCCAGACCCTGGTGGGTGCCGATGGAGCCGGCTCATCGTTGCGACAGGCGATGGCTGCTGCCACCGACCTGGGCGAGCGCAGCGAGTTCCTCGACCATTCCTACAAGGAACTGGAAATCCCGCCCGGTCCGGACCAGGGCTTCCAGATTGAACCCCACGCACTGCACATCTGGCCGCGTGGGCGTTACATGTGCATCGCGCTGCCCAACAGCGAGTCCACGTTTACCGTGACCTTGTTCCTGCCTAACCGCGCTGCCGCCGACCCGGCCGACCCGGTGAGCGAGGTTCCCGGGTTCGACACCATTCGTACCGGCACCGATGCCCGGGCGTTGTTCGAGCGTGATTTCCCGGATGCCTCGGCCCTGATTCCGAAGCTGGAACACGATTTCGAGAACAACCCGACTGGGGTTCTGGGCACCCTGTATCTCGACCGGTGGCATCTGGACCGCCGAGCGGTGCTGATCGGTGACGCCGCCCACGCCATGGTCCCGTTCCACGGCCAGGGCATGAACTGCGCGTTCGAGGACTGCGTGTCCCTGGCGCAACACCTCACTGGAACCGACGACCGTGCCGAGGCCTTCGCCGGCTTCCAGGCCGAACGCCTGCCCAATGCCCGCGCGATCCAGCACATGGCACTGGAAAACTATCTGGAGATGCGCGACCGCGTCGACGATGAGGATTACCTGTTGCAGCGCCAGCTCGAACACCGGCTGGCCGAGCGCCACCCCACCCGCTTCGTGCCCCGCTACGCGATGGTCACCTTCCGCCACATGCCCTACGCACTGGCCCTGGAACGCGGCAACCTGCAACGCGAATTGCTGGTCGAACTGACCCGCGGCCGCGAAAACCTCGAAGGCCTGGACTGGGACGTCGTCGATGCCGCCGTCGTTGCACGCCTGCCCCCACTGCCGCCGGAAGACTGACTCGATGCCCGCGACGTTCCTGTTCTACGACCTGGAAACCTTCGGCGCCGATCCTCGCAGGACCCGTATCGCCCAGTTCGCCGCGATCCGCACCGACGCCGACCTCAACCCGGTCGAAGAGCCGATCAGTATCTTCGTCAAGCCCGCGGACGACCTGCTGCCCTCCCCCATCGCAACCCTGATCACCGGCATCACCCCACAGCAAGCGCTGCATGAAGGGATGCGCGAATGTGATGCGCTGGCACTGATCTCCGACGAAATGTCGCGCCCGGAAACCTGCACGCTCGGCTACAACTCGCTGCGTTTCGATGACGAGTTCGTTCGACACGGCTTTTTCCGGAACTTTTTTGACGCTTACGAGCGCGAATGGCGCGGCGGAAATTCGCGCTGGGATCTACTTGACGTGTTCCGCTTCGCCCACGCACTTCGCCCCGAAGGCCTGGTCTGGCCAAAGCGCGAGGACGGCGCCACCTCGTTCAAACTGGAGCACCTGGCTGAAGCCAACCATGTCCGTGAGGGTGATGCCCACGAGGCACTGTCAGACGTGCGCGCGTTGATCGGCCTGGCCCGCAAACTCAAGACCGCCCAACCCCGGCTGTGGGACTACGCACTGCGTTTGCGCGACAAGCGCCATGCCGCCAGCCTGCTCGACGTGGTTGCGATGACGCCGGTGTTGAATGTATCCCAGCGCTTCCCCGCCAGCCGCCTGTGCGCCGCACCGGTGATCCCGCTCGCGCGACATCCGCATATCGACAACCGGGTCCTGGTATTCGACCTGACCCAGGACCCCGAGCCATTGCTCACGCTGGATGCGGACACGATTGCCGCACGGCTGTATGTACGTGCGGCGGACCTGCCCGAGGGGGTGGAGCGCATCGCGCTGAAGGAGATCCACCTCAACCGCAGCCCGGCCCTGTCGGCCTGGGATCACCTGCGGCCGACCGACTTCGAGCGCCTGGGCATCGACCGCGAACTGGCCGAGCAGCGGGCCCGGCGTTTGCGCGACGCCGGCCCGGACCTGGTGGAGAAGGTACGCGCCGTGTTCTCGCGCGAACGCGAGTTCGACACCCCTGACGTCGATGCCAGCCTGTACGCCGGGTTTGTCGATGGCGCCGACAAACGGCTGTTCTCCGACATCCGCAACACGGCCCCGGAAGCGCTGGGCGCGCGCAGGTTCGACTTCCGCGACCCACGTCTGCCGGAATTGCTGTTCCGCTACCGCGCCCGCAACTTCCCCGAGCATCTCGATGCCGAAGAACGCATCCGCTGGGACGACTATCGCCGCTCTCGCCTGCAATCGGGGTCGGGATTGTCGGAATACAGCTTCGCCAGTTTTGATGCCGAGCTGGCAAGCCTCCGCGATCAGCACTCGGCTGATCCAGCTCGACTGGCGTTGCTGGGCCAGATCGACCAGTGGCGTCAGGATATCGAACGCAGTTTGTCGCCTGCCGGCACGCCGCCGCCCACCGCACCCCCATGAACGCCTATTTCAGTCCCGACACCTTCACGTTTTTCCGTGGTCTGGCACGCAACAACTCACGCGACTGGTTCCATGCCAACAAGGCCCGTTACGAGAAGCATGTACGCGAGCCGTTCCAGCGCCTGCTGGACGATCTGCAACCCGTGCTGGCCGAGATCAGTCCGCATTACCGCGCCGAAAGCCGGAAAGTCGGCGGCTCGCTGTTTCGCATCCACCGCGACACCCGCTTCGCCAGTGACAAGTCGCCCTACAAGACCTGGCAAGGGGTGAAGTTGTTCCACGAACGCAGCCGCCAGATCGAAGCGCCGTCGTTCCACATCCACATACAGCCCGGCCGCTGCTTCGTCGGCAGTGGCCTGTGGCACCCCGAGTCGGACACCTTGCGCCGCGTGCGCAATTTTATCCTCGACAATCCCGCCGGCTGGCAGACCGCCGCGCACGGTACAAGCTTCCGCAAGCGATTCACCTTGGACGACAGCGAGATATTGATACGGATGCCGCGCGGTTTCCCCGCCGAGTTCGAGTCTGCCCAGGACCTGCGGCGCAAGAATTTCATCGGTTCGCGGGCACTGGAGGACAGCGTGGTCACGGGCCCAGACCTGTTGGAAACCCTCAAGACCGACCTCACCGGCCTGGCCGGCTTCACCGATTACCTGTGCGCCGCCGTCGACCTGGAGTTCTGAGTCATGAGAAAGCTGCTTGTATTGGCGGGTCTGCTCGCGATTGTGTTGCTGGGCTATGTCGCCGCCGGCCCGTACCTGGCGTATAGCGCCATCCGCGACGCGGTGGAGACCAAAAACATGGCAAAGCTCGACAAACATGTCGACTTCCCGGTCCTGCGCGGCAACCTCAAGCTGCAAATCGACGATTACGTGGTGCGTCGGGCCGGACCGGACCTGCAGTCCAGCCTGCTGGGCGCGGTCGCCACACGCATGGCCAGCGGCATGGCGGGGGTGGCCGTCGACACCATGGTCAGCCCGGCGGGACTGGCCGCGTTGCTTGAAGGCCGTAGCACCTGGCATCGGATCGCCGGCGATACCGGCGACAATGCCTTCACCCCGGAGCCACCGGCGAACCCGCTGCGCGAACCCAGCTACCGGTTCCAGTCGCCATCGCGCTTCACTGCCACCGTCCACTCAGACGGCGGCGAGCCCATCCGGTTTGTCCTCACCCGGGATGGACTGCGCTGGAAGCTGACCGATATCCGCCTGCCCCTGGACGGCGCGGAAATGCGGCACTACTGAACGACGACGCAGTTCGCGCGCTCGAACTGCCGTCAGTACGGGTTGGCAACCCCATGCGGGACGTGACCGGCGGTAACCAGTCCACGCGCAGATTCGATGTTGTGCTCGGAATCGTCGAAGAAAATGTCGGCGCCGAAGGCTTCCAGGAAAGGTCCTTTCGAGCGACCACCCAGGAACAGGGCTTCGTCAAGACGGATACCCCAATCGCGCAGGGTGCGGATTACCCGTTCGTGCGCCGGTATCGAGCGTGCCGTTACCAGTGCGGTCCGGATCGGCGCGTCTTCTCCCGCCGGAAAGGCCTTCTGCAAGCGCTGCAAGGCATCCAGGAAACCGCGGAATGGCCCACCCGACAACGGCTCCCCGGCATGGCTGCGCTCATGCTCGGCGAACGCGAGCAGGCCTCCTTCCCGCGATACCCGCTCGCCCTCATCACCGAAGATCACCGCATCACCATCAAACGCGATGCGCAGTTGGTCCTGTCGCTGCAACAGCGCCTTGGCCGGCAACAACGTCGCCGCCGCCACCCCGGCGGCCAGCGCATTGCGCACATCCTCGGCATGGGTGGACAGGAAAAGATCTGCGCCGAATGGGCGGATATAGGGGAACGGCGGCGCGCCATTGCTGAATGCCGCACGCTGGATCGACAAGCCGTGGTGCGCAATGGAGTTGAAGATCCGCAATCCGGTGTCGGCCGAATTGCGCGAGATCAGGATCACCTCGACCCGCGGCGCCTCCGGTGGTGAGCCATCGTTGAGTCCCAGCAGCTTGCGCACCAGCGGAAACGCGACGCCGGGCTCCAGCAGATCGTCTTCGTGGCTGCGCTGATACGTGGCGTAGGCTTCCAGGCCCTGACTTTCGAACAAGGCGTGGCCATCCTCCAGGTCGAACAGCGTCCGCGAGGAGATGGCAACGATCAACGGGTCAACATGGTCTGGCATGACGCCATTGTGCGCGATCCCCGTCGCAGCCGATGAGACCGTCATCCACTGATGAACTGCTCGGCCAGCATCCGCTCCTCAAGGTTGTGTTCGGGGTCAAACAGCAGCGTGACGGTGCGGTCGTGCGATTCGCGGATGGTGACCTCCACCACGTCGCGGACCTCGTGCGAATCTGCGGTCGCGCTGACCGGCCGCTTGTACGGATCCAGCACCCGGAAGCGAACCTCGGTATCGGCCTTGAGCACCGCACCTCGCCAGCGCCGCGGCCGAAACGCGGCAATCGGGGTCAACGCCATCACGTTCGCCCCCAGCGGAAGGATCGGCCCAAGCGCGGAAAAATTGTAGGCGGTGCTCCCCGCCGGGGTTGCTACCAGCACGCCATCGCAGATCAGCTCCTCCAGGCGAATCTGTCCATTGAGCTCGATCGACAGGTGCGCGGCTTGCCGGGTCTGCCGCAACAGGGATACCTCGTTGTAGGCCAGCGAGCCCACCGACACGCCGGACTCGGTGTGCGCCACCATCTCCAGCGGCCGTAGCACGGCAGGCTCGGCGGCATGGATGCGCTCGATCAGCCCGTCCATCTGGCAGTGGTTCATGAGGAAACCGACCGAACCCAGTTTCATCCCGTACACGGGCTTGTCCAGTCCGCCGTGGCGATGCAGCGTCTGCAGCATGAAACCGTCACCGCCCAGGGCCACCAGCGTGTCGGCCTGCTCGGGCGGATGGTCGCCGTGAATCGCGGCCAGCCGTTTGCACACCGCTTGCGCCTCGGCGGTGGGACTGGCAAGAAACGCAATGCGGGATGTCGCGGTCATCGGCGGCTCCGGAAGGATCGCCTGCAGGATAGCGCGAGTGGTGTCATGACCAGAAAAAACGGCGGCCCTGAGGCCGCCGCTGCGTGTGCATCATCAAACGAACCGCTTACGCGCCGGCTGCGGCTACCTGCGCCAGCCGACGTACCGCGACCGAGACGGTCGGGTAATCCAGGGTCTTCTGGGTAGTCAACTCATCCAGCATCGACTGGGCAAAGCGCAGGCTGGCGTCGTCGCGTTGCAGCCAGGCCGCCACTTTCGATGCGGCCGGCTTCTTGCCGCCACTGGCAAGAATCTGGCTGGCCAGGACGCGTTGCTGGGTCGCAAGCTCGTCACGCAAAGCCCCCCGCGCCAGCGCCTGCCAACGACCGTCCACTGGCAACGCATCGATCTGCTCATGCAACCAGGGCAGGTTCAATGCCGCACCCAGGTCGAAGTACGCCTGCGATGCCTCCACCGGGGACAACTTGCGTGCGTTGGCGATCTCGATGATGTCGCAACCAAACTCGAGTGCCGGCAGCGCCGCCAGCTGTGCCGCCAATGCGCCCGGCACACCCTTGGCCTTCCACTCGGCCAGGTGGGTGTTGAAGGCCTCCTGGCGAACCGGGGACATGGTGTCGGGCAATGCCGCATGCACCGCCTTCAGGCCGTCGCCAAAACGTGCCATCGCCGTGGTGATCTCGGGCATCGGGCCGGGACGGGACAGCAGCCAGCGCGAAACCGAACGCAGCAAATTCCAGATCGTCTGCAAGGCATCGATCTGGACCGATTCCAGGACCTTGCCATCCATCGCGTCGATCTGCGCCCACAGCGCCCGCGCATCCACCGCCTCACGGGCAATGCTGTAAGCCTCGGCCACCTCGCCGGCGGAACGGCCGGTGTCTTCCTGCATGCGCAGGGTGAACGTGGCGCCCATGCGGTTGACGATCGAGTTGGTCACCGCGGTGGCGATGATCTCGCGCTTCAGGCGGTGGTCCTGCATCGCCTTGGCGTACTTGTCCTGCAATGGCTGGGGGAAGTAGCGCAGCAGTTCCCTGGACAGGTATTTGTCTTCCGGTACGCTGGAATCGACCAGTTGCTGGAACAACACCAGCTTGCTGTATGACAACAGTACGGCCAGCTCGGGCCGGGTCAGTCCCTGTCCGCGGGCCTTGCGTTCGGCCAGTTCCGCATCCGAAGGCAGGTACTCGATCTGGCGATCCAGCAGGCCTTGCGACTCCAGGGTCTGGATGAAGTGCTGCTTGGAGCCCAACCGCGGCGCGCTCATGCGCTCCATCAGGCTGATCGCCTGGTTCTGGCGATAGTTGTCCACCAGCACCAGTCCGGCCAGCTCCTCGGTCATCGAGGCCAGCAACTTGTTGCGCGCCGGCAGGGTCAGCTTCTTCGACTTCACCAGCTCATTGAGCAGGATCTTGATATTGACTTCGCGATCCGAGGTACCCACCCCGGCCGAGTTGTCGATGAAGTCGGCATTGAGCAGGGTGCCGGCATGGGCCGCTTCGATCCGCCCCAGTTGGGTCATGCCCAGGTTGCCGCCCTCGCCGATCACCTTGCAACGCACATCGCGGCCGTCGATACGCAAACCATTATTGCCGCGGTCGCCCACATCGGCGTGCGACTCGCTGCTGGCCTTGATGTAGGTGCCGATGCCGCCATTCCACAGCAGGTCGACCGGCGCCTTCAATATGGCGCTCATCAACTGGTTCGGGCTCATTGCCTCGACGTCCGGGTCGATGCCAAGCACGGCCTTGACCGGCGCGGTCAGCGGAATCGACTTGGCGCTGCGCGGGAACACGCCGCCTCCCTTGCTGATCAGGTCCCGGCTGTAGTCATCCCAACTGGAGCCGGGCAGCTTGAACAAACGCTGGCGTTCCTTGAACGACGTCGCAGCCACCGGATCCGGATCAAGGAAGATGTGGCGATGGTCGAACGCGGCCGCCAGGCGAATGTGTTTGGACAGCAGCATGCCGTTGCCGAATACGTCACCTGACATGTCGCCGATACCCACCGCGACGAAGTCTTCTTTCTGGGTGTTGACCCCGATCGAGCGGAAGTGGCGCTTGACCGACTCCCACGCGCCGCGGGCAGTGATGCCCATGCCCTTGTGGTCATAACCCACCGAACCGCCGGACGCGAATGCATCGCCCATCCAGTAGTGATGGTCGGCGGAGATGGCGTTGGCGGTATCGGAGAAGCGCGCGGTGCCCTTGTCGGCGGCGACCACCATGTACGGGTCGTCATCATCGTGACGCACCACGTCATCGGGATGCACGACCTTGCCGTCCACCAGGTTGTCGGTGATGTCGAGCAAACCGTTGATGAACATCTTGTAGCAGGCCACGCCTTCGGCTTGCAGCTCGGCGCGATCGGCCGGCGGACGCTTGACGATGAAGCCGCCCTTGGCACCGACCGGCACGATGATGGTGTTCTTGACCATCTGCGCCTTGACCAGGCCCAGTACCTCGGTACGGAAATCTTCGCGACGGTCCGACCAGCGCAAGCCACCGCGGGCCACGGGACCAAAGCGCAGGTGGATGCCTTCCACGCGCGGACCGTAGACGAAGATCTCGCGATACGGAACCGGCTTGGGCAGGTCGGGGACCAGTGCGGAATCGAACTTGTAGGCGACGTAGCCACAATCGGCGCCGCCAATACCATCCTGGTAATAGCTGGTGCGCAGGGTTGCTTCGATCACACCCATGAAGCTGCGCAGGATGCGGTCCTCATCAAGGCTGGAAACCTGGTCCAGCAGCAGTTTGAGGGCCGTCCTGGTGGCGTCCAACTGGACGTCCCGGCTGCCGCTTCGTGCGCTGACAACCGGCTCCAACGCGGCGCGCAAGGCCTGGTCATTCCCGCACAGGCGTCCGAGCTGGTCCTTGAACCGCTCAATCCCCGCCTTGACCTCGGCCTTCGACTCGCGGCCGGTGGAAGGATCGAAGCGGGCTTCGAACAACTCCACCAGCAAGCGCGCCAGGGCCGGATAGCGGGCAAAGGTCTCTTCCACGTAACTGTGTGAGAACGGCACGCCCACTTGCTGGATGTACTTGCTGTAGGCACGCAATACCGACACCTGGCGCCAGGTCAGGCCAGCGGCCAGGATCAGGCGGTTGAAGCCGTCGTTCTCGGCATCACCGCGCCAGATCCGCCCGAATGCATCTTCGAAGTTCTCACCGACGCCCTCGATATCGGTATTGGGGTTACTGGTCTCGACCTCGAAATCCTGGATATACATCAGGTTGCTGCCGGCATACATCCGGTAGGGGTGCTCGGAGATCACCCGCAGGCCCATGTTTTCCATCAGCGGCAGGGCATCGGAAAGGGAGATGTCCTCGCGTTGACGGTAGAACTTGAAGCGCAACCCGCCAGCTCCCGGGCTGCGACGATACAGGCTCAGGCGCAGGTCGTCGGGACCGTCCAGCGCGGCCAGGTGCTCCACGTCGTCCGCCGCGACCGCCACCGACACGTCCTCGATGTAGCCTGCCGGCAACGCTCGTCCGTAGGTCTCGGCGATGCTCAGGCCGCGTTCCTCGCCGTGGCGCTGCACCAGCAACTCGGCCAGGTCGTCGCGCCAGTTGCGCACGATTTCCGCCAACTCGACCTCGATCGCCGCGTTATCGACCTTCACCATCCCACCCGGACCGGACTGGCCGGTCTTCGGTCGTACCAGCAAGTGCAACTGGGCCAGCGGTGATTCGCCCAGCAGCACCGTAGTGTCGACGCGCTCGCCGTGCAAGACGCGTTTCAGCATCGCCTCGATGCGCAGGCGCACATCGGTGTTGAAGCGCTCGCGCGGAATGTAGACCAGTCCGGAGAAGAACCGGCCGTAACGGTCGCGACGCAGGAACAGCTTGCTGCGCACGCGCTCCTGCAAGCCGAGGATGCCCTGGGCGGTCTTCAGCAGCTCCTCTCCAGAGGACTGGAACAGCTCGTCGCGCGGCAGGGTTTCCAGGATGTGGCGAAGCGCCTTGCCACTGTGGCTGTCTTCGGCCAGGCCGGACTGCTTCATCACGTATTCGTGGCGCTCGCGCACCAGCGGGATGTCCCACGGCCGACGGGTGTACGCGCTGGAGGTATACAGGCCCAGGAAGCGCTCTTCGCGCGTCGGCTTGCCGTTGTCGTCGAAGCTCAGCACGCCGATATAGTCCATGTACCCGGGACGGTGCACGGTGGCGCGCGCATTGGTCTTGGTCAGGATCAGGGCATCGACCGATCCGGAATGGGGCATGTAATGCGCGGCCAGGGTGGCCAATGCACGTGGCTTGCCCGTGTCCTTGCCGCGCAGCAGGCCCAGCCCGCTGCCCTTGACGGCGCGCAGCAGGTCCTCGCCGCCCTGGTCGACCACGTCGTACTCGCGGTAACCCAGGAAAATGAAGTGGTCGTCGGCGGCCCAGCGCAGGAACTGCTGGCCTTCTTCGCGACCGGCCTCGCTGACCGGAAGCTTTCGTTCCGTCAGGTCGTCGGCGACCGACACCATCTTGCCGTGCATTTCGGCCCAGTCGCTGACGATTGCCCGCACATCGGCAAGCACCCCTTGCACCGCCTTCTCGATCTCCGGCATCGCCTCGGGTGGCAGGCGGTCGAGCTCCAGGTGCATCATTGATTCCGGCTCGCCCTCGCCCACTTTCACCAGCTTGCCGGTTTTGTCACGGGAGACCTGGATGACCGGATGGCCAAGCACATGCAAGCCGATGTTCTGCTCGGCCAATGACATGGTCACCGAATCGACCAGGAACGGCATATCGTCATTGGCGATCTGCAGCACCGTGTGCGGCGATTCCCAACCATGACTGGCCCGGGTCGGGTTGAACAGGCGCACCAACGCCACGCCAGGCTTGCGCTTGCGCACGAAATCGAGCATGTCGGCAGCCAGTGCCGCCCAGCCCTCAGCAGTATGTTTGGGCAGCTCGTCATCACCCATTCGCTGGTAGAAGGCCTTGGCGAAGGCCTCGCCCTCGGCATGTTGCGCCTTGGGCAAGCGTTTGCGGATTGCAGCCAGGATGGGCTCCAGCGTCACGCCGTCGCTCTTGTCGCGGGGGCTGCGCGGCGCGGTCTTTGCGGTCTTGGTCGCGACGGCCTTCTTGCTGGTGGAGGTCTTGCCGGGCGTGGCGCGCGCGGGGGATTTTCGTTGAGTGCTCATGCGATCTTTGGGTCCAAATGCAGTGAGGCCCACGCAATTGCGTGGGCCAAGGCTCGGGAATCAGTAGACAGAAAATGGCATGCAGGCAGCGTCCGGGACCCGTAAACGGACCCCATTGCCAGCTGCAACGATCGGGATATCGCGGCGATCGCAGCCGCGCTGCCCATGGAAGGCAGCGATCAAACGACAGTTATGGAAATGCCGGGTCTGCATGTCAGCGCAGGCCAGTCTCGTTGCGCGCAATCACCAGGCGCTGGATCTCGCTGGTGCCCTCGTAGATTTCGGTGATCTTGGCGTCGCGGAAATAACGCTCGATCGGCATCTCCTTGGAGTAGCCCATGCCGCCGTGGATCTGCAACGCCTGGTGGGCGATCCACATCGCCGCCTCGGACGCGGTCAGCTTGGCGATCGCAGCCTCATTGCTGAAACGCGCCCCGCCGTTGTCAAACTCGCCCTTCTGCCACGCCGCACGCAAGGTCAGCAGCATGGCGGCGTCGAGCTTGCATTTCATGTCGGCGATCTTCGCCTGGGTCATCTGGAAGGCACCGATCGGCTGGCCGAATGCCTTGCGCTCCTTGACGTAGTCCAGGGTGGCCTCGTACGCCGCGCGGGCGATACCGATCGCCTGGCTGGCGATGCCGATGCGACCGGCGTCCAGTACCGTCATCGCGATCTTGAAGCCTTCGCCTTCCGCGCCCAGCACTTCGTCGGCCTGGACTACGTAATCGTTGAACTCGATCTCGCAGGTGGCCGAGGCGCGGATGCCCAGCTTCGGCTCGGTCTTGCCACGATGGAAGCCGGTACGTTCGCCATCGATCATGAAAGCGGTGATGCCTCGCGCGCCCTTGTCGGGATCGGTCATCGCGAACAGCACGAAATACTTTGCGACCGGCCCGGAGGTGATCCAGCTCTTCTTGCCGTTGACCACGAAGCTGCCGTCGGCCTGTCTGGTCGCCTTGCAGCGCATCGCCGTGGCATCGGAGCCCGACTGCGGCTCGGTGAGCGCGAACGCGCCGATCTCCTTACCCTCCGCGATCGCCCGCACGTAGAGCTGCTTCTGCTCCTCGGTGCCGAACTTGAGGATGCCGTTGCAGAACAACGAGTTGTTGACCGAAACGATGGTGGAGTGCGCGGCGTCGGCTGCGGCGATCTCGATCATCGCCAACACATAGGAGATCGGGTCCATGCCGGCGCCGCCGTACTCGGTTGGCACCTCAATGCCCATCAGGCCGTTCTCGCCGAGGGTACGGATATTGTCCAGTGGAAATTCGCCGGTGCGGTCGTGGTGCTCCGCGCTGGGTGCGATCTTTTCGCGGGCGATACGCCGCGCGACGTCCTGGATCATCAACTGCTCTTCGCTGAAACGAAAATCCACGCTGATACCTCTGCTGGTCACGAATGCTGCAATTGTAGCCCTGCGCGAGAATTAACCGAACCCGCGACCGAACCCGTCGACGCGTGCCGTGCTTGACCCGGGCCCCGCCCCGGAAGCAAACTTATCGCTATATCGCGATAGGTGCATACGTATGGATCTGGAAGGCTGGTCATCACGCCTCAAGGTATTTGCCGACGCCACCCGGGTGCGCCTGCTGGCGCTGCTGGAGAGCGAGGAGCTGACTGTCGCTGAACTGTCGGCCATCACCCGGCTGGCACAGCCGCGCGTTTCCACCCACCTGGCCAAGCTCAAGGAAGCCGGCCTGGTGCGTGATCGCCGCGCCGGGGTGTCGGCGTATTACCGGTTCGACGGACCGGCTTTGGACCCGGCGCAACGCGCGTTGTGGACGACCCTGCGTGAGGGCAGCGACGACCCGCTGCTGCGGCAGGACGCGGAACGGGTTGCGGATGTGCTGGCGATGCGCGCGGCCGACCAGAACTGGGCCGATACCGTGGCCGGTGACATGGAGCGCCATTACTCGCCGGGCCGGACCTGGGAGGCCATGGCACGTTCCGCGTTGCCGCTGCTGGAGCCCGGCGACGTGCTCGACGTCGCTTCCGGCGATGGCGTCCTGGCCGAACTGCTGGCGCCGCACTCCAATCGCTACGTCTGTCTGGACTCCAGCACCAAAGTGGTGCTTGCCGCCTCCGAAAGGCTGCGCAGGCTTGAGAACGTGGAGGTGCAGGAAGGCGACATGCACGAACTCCCGTTTGCCGATGCCAGCTTCGACCTGGTGGTACTGATGCACGCACTGACCTACGCCGATCATCCCGCCCACGCCGTCACCGAGGCCGCGCGGGTGCTGCGTCCCAACGGTCGGCTGTTGCTGACCAGCCTGGCCAGCCACGAGCATCGCTCGGTGGTGGACGCCTATGGCCACGTCAATCTGGGTTTCAGCGAGAAGGAGCTGAGCCGGTTCGCGAGCAAGGCCGGCTTCACGATCGAGAGCTGCGAATCAGTGACCCGAGAGCGCCGCCCGCCACATTTCGAAGTGATTGCGTTGCTGGGACGAAAGCCTGCCGACGGGAAAAAATCCAAGTCGCCCAGAACCACCACGCCCGCCAAACGTCAGCCCAGCGAGACAACGCGATGACAACCCTGCCCTGGCTCAACCCCGACCGCGCTGAAACCCTGCAACGGATGTTGCAAGAACGCATCCTGGTGATCGACGGGGCGATGGGGACGATGATCCAGCAACACCGATTGGAGGAAGCCGACTACCGCGGCGAGCGTTTCGTCGAGGGCTTCGACCGCGATCACTCGATCGACAGCCACGCCCACAGCCCCGATTGCGGCTGCGTTCGCGACCAACGCGGCAACAATGACCTGCTGAGCCTGACCCGACCGGACCTCATCCGCGCGATCCATGTCGAGTACCTCGACGCCGGCGCCGACCTGGTCGAGACCAATACCTTCAACTCGACCACCACGTCGCTGGGTGACTACGGCCTGCAGCACCTTGCCCGCGAGCTGAACGAGACCGGCGCGCGCCTGGCCCGTGACGCCTGCGACGCCGCCGAGGTGAAGACACCGGGCCAGCCCCGCTTCGTGATCGGCGTAATCGGACCGACCAGTCGCACCGCGTCATTGAGCCCGGACGTCAATCGTCCCGGATTCCGCGCGGTCAGCTTCGACGATCTGCGGATGGCCTATCGCGAAGCCACCGATGGCCTGATCGACGGCGGCGCGGACGTATTGATGGTGGAAACGGTGTTCGACACACTCAACGCCAAGGCCGCACTGTTTGCGATTGCCGAGGCATTCGAGGCCCGCCGCGCCCGCCTGCCGGTGATGGTGTCGGGCACGATTACCGATGCCTCCGGGCGCACGCTCTCGGGCCAGACCGCCGAAGCATTCTGGTACTCGTTGCGCCACGCCGAACCGCTGTCCATCGGCTTGAATTGCGCCCTGGGCGCCAAGGAGCTCCGGCCGCACGTCGATACCTTGTCGCGGATCGCAGACACCTGCGTCAGCGCCCACCCCAATGCCGGGCTGCCGAATGCGTTCGGCGGTTACGACCAGACGCCCGAAGACATGGCCGGGATGCTGGGCGAGTTTGCCCGCTCCGGATTGTTGAACCTGGTAGGCGGCTGTTGCGGCACCACGCCGGCCCACATCGCCGCGATCGTCGAGGCCGTGCGCGGCGTTGCGCCGCGGCGGCTGCCGAGCCTGGCCGACGCGGCCGTCCCGGCATGACCACCCACGAGGCATCTGGAATGAACCCCACCATCGCCCGCCAGACCCGCCTCAGCGGCCTGGAACCGCTGACGATCACGCCGCAAAGCAACTTCATCAACGTCGGTGAACGCACCAACGTTACCGGCAGCGCGCAGTTCAAGAAACTGATCAAGGACGACCGCTTCGACGAGGCGGTCGCCGTCGCCCGGCAGCAGGTCGAAAACGGCGCCCAGGTGCTGGACGTCAACATGGACGAGGGCCTGCTGGATTCCGAGCAGGCGATGGTCACCTACCTCAACCTGATTGCCGCCGAGCCCGACATTGCCCGCATCCCGGTGATGGTCGACAGCTCCAAATGGAGCGTGATCGAGGCCGGCCTGAAGTGCCTGCAGGGCAAGGGCATCGTCAACTCGATCTCGATGAAGGAAGGCGAGGACGAGTTCCTGCGCCATGCGCGGCTGGTGCGTCGCTACGGCGCGGCCGTGGTGGTAATGGCGTTCGACGAGGAGGGTCAGGGCGACACCGTGCAGCGCAAGGTCGATATCTGTTCGCGCGCCTACCAACTGCTGACCGAGCAGGTCGGATTCCCACCCGAGGACATCATCTTCGATCCCAACGTCTTCGCGATCGCCACCGGCATCGAGGAGCACAACGACTACGGGGTCGCCTTCATCGAAGCCGCCCGTGAGATCAAGCGCCGTTTCCCATACAGCCACATCTCCGGCGGCGTCTCCAACGTCAGCTTCTCGTTCCGCGGCAACGAGCTGGTGCGCCAGGCCATCCACGTCGTGTTCCTGTACCACGCTATCAAGGCCGGCATGGACATGGGCATCGTCAACGCCGGCGCGCTGCCGCTGTACGACACCCTCGACGCCGAGCTTCGTCATGCGGTCGAGGACGTGGTACTCAACCGCAATCCGGAGGCCACCGAAACGCTGCTGGCGCTGGCCGAACGCTATCGCGGCAAGAAGGGCGAGAAGCGGGTCGAGGACCTGTCCTGGCGCGAGCAACCGGTGCGCGCGCGGCTGAGCCATTCGCTGGTGCAGGGCATCGACCAGTGGATCGTCGAGGACACCGAACAGGCGCGCGCCGAAGCCACTCGCCCGCTGGACGTGATCGAAGGCGCCTTGATGGATGGCATGAACGTGGTCGGTGACCTGTTCGGCGCCGGCAAGATGTTCCTGCCGCAGGTGGTCAAGTCGGCGCGGGTGATGAAGAAGGCCGTGGCCTATCTGCTGCCCTTCATCGAGGCTGAGAAGCTGCGCACCGGCGACACCGGCAAGACCAACGGCAAGATCGTGATGGCGACGGTCAAGGGCGACGTCCACGACATCGGCAAGAACATCGTCGGCGTGGTGCTGGCGTGCAACAACTTCGAGGTGATCGACCTGGGCGTGATGGTGCCTTCGCAGGTCATCCTGGACCGCGCCATCGCCGAGAACGCCGACATGATCGGCCTGTCCGGCCTGATCACCCCGTCGCTGGAGGAAATGGGCCACGTCGCCCGCGAGATGCAGCGCCAGGGCTTCACCATGCCGCTGTTGATTGGCGGTGCGACCACCTCGCGGGCGCACACCGCGCTGAAGATCGACCCGTTCTACAAGCCGGCCACGATCTGGGTGAAGGATGCCTCGCGCGCGGTCGGCGTGGTCCAGACCATGATCAGCGTCGATAAGCGGGACGCGTTCGTGGCCACCACTGCGTCCGATTACGCGGAGATCCGCGAACGCCATCGCAAGCGCGGCAGCGGCAAACGGTTGGTATCGCTGGACAAGGCGCGCAGCCAGCGTTTCCAGGGTGGCTGGGACGACTACACCCCACCCGCACCGAAACAGCCCGGCCTGCATGTATTCGACGACTACCCGTTGACCGAACTGGTTGAGTTGATCGACTGGACCCCGTTCTTCCAGGCTTGGGAACTCGCGGGCCGCTACCCGGCCATCCTCACCGACGAGGTCGTCGGTGCGTCTGCCAGCGACCTGTTCCGCGATGCGCAGGCGATGCTCAAGCGCATCATCGACGAGAAATGGCTGACCGCGAAGGCCGTGTTCGGACTATGGCCAGCCAACAGTGATGGCGACGACATCGTCGCCCAGGTCGATGGCAAGCCGGAAACGATCCATTGCCTGCGCCAGCAAGTCGACAAGCCCGTTGAGCGCCCGGATTTCTGCCTGGCCGATTTCATCGCCCCGCAAGACAGCGGCAAGCAGGACTGGATCGGCGCGTTCGCGGTGACCGCCGGGATCGGAATCGAGCCGCATATCCAGCGCTTCGAGGCCGACCACGACGACTACAACGCGATCCTGCTCAAGGCGCTCGCCGATCGTCTCGCCGAAACCCTGGCGGAGCGACTCCACCAGCGGGTGCGCACCGAGTTCTGGGGCTACGCGCCGGATGAGTCACTCGATGCCGAGGCGCTGATCGACGAGAAATACCTCGGCATCCGCCCCGCCCCCGGCTACCCGGCCTGTCCCGAGCACAGCGAAAAAGCAACGATCTTCCGGCTGCTCGACCCGACCACCAACGCCGGCATGACCTTGACCGAAAATTTCGCGATGACGCCGGCCGCGGCGGTCTCTGGCTTCTACTTCAGCCACCCGCGCAGCCAGTACTTCGTGGTCGGCCGGGTGTCCAAGGAACAGGCAGTCGATTACGCCCGCCGCAAGGGCGTCGACCTGGCCCAGGCCGAACGCTGGCTGGCATCGAACCTAGACTACGATCCGGAATGAGGACGGGCCCGCGCGCCTGGAACCACCACCACGCTGGAACGACGGGTGCGAATGCCCTTGGGTGTGAAATAAAGGAGGAGGCACCGGCTCCATCGGTGCCGGGGGACATTCACACCCAAGGGCATTCGTTCCCGGCGCCCCCGCCACCCCGCAGATGGATCGAATCGCAGCCGGGAGGATCACCAGACCAGGTCGTCAGGCACCTGGTACTGCGGATCGGCGTAGGGACCGTCGGCAACCGGCGCATCCGGATCGACCTTCAGTGCGACCGACGGCGCAAAGACCTCTTCGGCCTGGGCCAGCAACTCGGCGGTAACCAGCAGGTAACGTCCGTCCATCTGCAGCACCCCCAGCTCACCGGCATTCAGCGCCTTCAGCTGGTCGGCAGTGACGTGGATGCGCTTGATCTTGCCGCCGTAGGGGAAGTGCCGGGCGATGTCCGCCGCTTCGGCATTGAGGGCCTTGCCTTTCACCAACTCGGCCAGCTTCGCGCGCGCCTCACGCCGCAGGCGCGCTTCGTCCTGCTTGGCTTTTTCCGCTGCGATGCGCTCGTTTTTCTCGCGCTGGGCGCGGATCGCATACGCCTTGGCCAGATCGATGTCCTCGCGCGAGCGCGGGTTGCCCGGCTTACCTTGCCCTGGCTTGCCCTGCCCGCCACGGGATTGCCCTGCCCGGCCAAGCCCCGGACGGGCTGCTCCCGGACGAGCTGCTCCGGAAGGAGGCGGACTGGACGGCTTCCCAGACCGGTTCGCGGCGGTGCCCGAACGGTTCGGCGCACCTGGGTGCCGCCCGCCACGGGCATCCGATGCTTTTCGATCCGGACGGCCGTCGCGCGGGTTGCCCGCAGGACGCTTGGGTTCGGGCGCAGGCTTGAAGCCCAGCCCCAGCAGCTGATCGCGAAGAGTGTCGTTCATAGGGGTCGTCGGGTCCGGCGCGAAGCCGGGACGCGGCCTTCAATAATGAGGTGGTGGTGGTTCGCTGGACGGATCAGCCGAAAGCGGATTGGCGGCAACCGAGACCCGCAATTGCCTCAGTTCCTGCAGCGCACGATGCAATAGCAGTGCATTGCCTGCCTCCTCGTCGCGAGCCGCCGCGAGGGCATCGCTGAGTTCGCCAATGCTGTGCTCCTGGAACGACAGCCGCGTTTCCAGCTCGACCAGCCGTTGCTCGATGGTGCCAGGACGATCGCTCATCGGGGCACCCTGCCCGCCGGACCGGCATCATGATCGCCCGCCGCCAGAATCGAGCGGCCACGACCGATACCGTAATAGGCGATACCCGCCGTTTCCACTTCGTCGGGCGGATACAGGTTGCGTCCGTCGAAAATGACCGCGTCGGCAAGTTCCTCGCTGAGGCGGGAGAAGTCCGGGCTGCGGAACTGCTTCCACTCGGTCACCACCACGAGCGCATCGGCACCGGACAACGCGGCGTACTCCGAATCGCACAGCAGCAGATCCTCGCGATCGCCGAAGATGCGGCGGGTTTCGGCAGCCGCCTCGGGATCGAACGCCTGCACCTTCGCGCCGACCGACCACAGCTGCTCCAGCAATCGACGGCTGGGCGCGGCGCGCATGTCGTCGGTATTGGGCTTGAACGCCAATCCCCATACCGCAACGGTCTTGCCCGCCAATGCATCGCCGTAATGACGCTGCATCAGCTCGAAAAGATGATCTTTCTGGCGCTCGTTGACCTTCTCGACCGCATTCAGCAGCCGAGGCTCATGACCATGTTGGTGGGCAGTGCGGGCCAATGCCTGCACATCCTTGGGAAAGCACGAGCCGCCGTAACCGGCGCCGGGATAGATGAACTGCCAGCCGATGCGCGGATCGGACCCGATCCCCTGGCGCACCATCTCGACATCCGCACCGACCCGTTCGGCGATGTGGGCGATCTCGTTCATGAAAGAAATCTTGGTCGCCAGCATGGCGTTGGAGGCGTACTTGGTCAGCTCGGCCGAACGCACGTCCATGACGACAAAGCGGTCGCGGCTGCGCACGAAAGGCGCATACAGGTGCCGCATCTTCTCCACGGCATCGAGATCATCGGTACCCAGGATGATCCGGTCCGGCCGCATGAAGTCGTTGACGGCATCGCCTTCCTTCAGGAACTCGGGATTGGACACAACCTCGAAATCGATCCGGACGCCGCGCTTGTCCAACTCGGCCGCGATCGCCGCGCGCACGGTGTCCGCGGTGCCTACCGGGACGGTCGACTTGTCGACCACCAACGTCGACTGCGACAGGTGCTGGCCGATGGTCGCCGCCACAGCCAGGACGTATTGCAGGTCCGCGCTGCCATCCTCGTCGGGCGGCGTGCCCACGGCGATGAATATCACCTCGCCATGAGCAATCGCCCCGATCGCGTTGGAGGTGAACTGGAGCCGCCCAGCCGCGTGGTTGGCTTGCACCATCGGGGTCAGGCCCGGTTCGAAGATGGATACCTCGCCGCGGTTCAACCCGTCCACCTTGGCCTGGTCGATATCGACGCAGACCACGTCGTGACCCACCTCCGCCAGGCAGGTACCAGTTACCAATCCGACGTAACCGGTCCCGAAAATACTGATCTTCATATACGCACCCGTTCGACACCGCTGCCGCAGCGGCGGTGGCTCATCTTATTCGGTCGGTGCCTGGACGATTTCCTGCAGCTCGACCTCGAACACCAGCACCGCGTTCGGGCCAATCGGGCCACCCGGGGTGCCGGTAGCGCCATAGCCCAGCTCACCGGGAATCCAGAAGCGGTACTTGCTGCCCACCGGCATCAATGCGATCCCCTCCTGCCAACCCGGCACCACCTGCTGCAACGGGAAGACGGCCGGCTCACCACGATCGTAGGAACTGTCGAAAGTCTCGCCATCCAGCAAGGTGCCCTTGTAATGCACCTTGACCAGGTCATCAACGGTCGGTTTCGGACCCGTACCCTCGGTCAACACCTGATACTGCAAGCCCGACTCGGTCGTCTTGACGTCCGGCTTCTTGGCGTTGGCGGCCAGGAATGCGGTGCCCTCGGTCTTGTTCTTCTCTGCTGCGGCAGCAGCTTCCGTCTCACGTTGCGTCTGCAGGCGCTCGCCGAACGCCGTGGCAACCTCACTTGCCTGCTCATCGGTCATCAGCGATTGCCCCCCATCCAGATGGGTCTTGATCGCTTTTGCGAGCGTGTCGACGTCGATCTCTTCCTTGATCTGCTCCAGCGACTTGGCCATGTCCATGCCGATCATGTAGCTGACCTGGTCCTTCTGGGTGGTCAGGCCCTTGATCTCCAGGGTCTCAGCCGATGCGCCGTCGGCGGCCTTGTCAGCGGTCTCGGCGGTGGTCTTGTCCTCCGGCTGGCACGCGGCAATGGCGAGGGTCAGGCTGGCGGCGGCCAGCAGGGCTGTGGCGGGACGGGCAAATCGCATCATCGGGTCGTAACTCCTGGTGTCAAAAGGCGCCGGCGGCGTTGTCGCCGACGCGCGCAAGCGTCGTACTGTGTCGCCCCGGGGCTGAACGAGCCCCATCGGACGAACCGCGTTGTCATACCTGGTTCGCTAGTCGAGGATCGACTGCAACTCGACATCGAACACGAGGGTCGCATTCGGGCCGATCGGACCACCGGGCGTGCCCTGGCTGCCGTAAGCCAGGTTGCCTGGAATCCAGAAGCGGTACTTCGCACCCACCGGCATCAGGCCCAATCCCTCGGTCCAACCCGGAATCACCTGGTTCAGGCCAAACTGGGTCGGCTCGCCGCGCTCGTAGGAGCTGTCGAATACCGTGCCGTCAAGCAGCTTGCCCTCGTAGTTGACCTGTACCCGGTCGGTCGGCTTCGGCCGCGGGCCCGCGCCCTGGCGCAGGACCATGTATTGCAAGCCGGACGGGGTGCTGAAAACCCCCTTGACCTGCTTGTTCTGGGCCAGAAACTTCTCGCCGTCAGCCTGGTTGGCGCCTGCCTGTAGCTCCGTGCGTGCCGCCATCTCACCTTGCATCCGCTGCGCGAACGCGTCGCGCACGCCGGTGAGCTGGCCCTCGTCCAGCAACAACGTTTCACCGGAGAACGTGGCGCGCACGCCCTGCAGCAGCACCGGCAGGTCCAGCTCGTCCTTGATCGTCACCAGCGAGCGGCCGACATCGGCACCGACCAGGTACGCCACCTTCTGCTTGTCGACCTCGGGGATCGTCGCATCCGCCGGCGCCTTGCCTGCCCGCGAAGCGATACGCATCATCAGTGCGCGCCCGGTCTCCTGCGCCTCGCCCTGGTCGATCAGCGGCTCCTTGCCCTGGAAGGCATTGCCAATGGCGCGCTCGAATGCCGTCAGGTCGATGTCCGGTGCGGCCGGGGTAATGGAGCGGGCAATGTCATGGCCAACCATGTAACTGGCTTTTTCGCGATCGGTATTGAGCACGGCGTTATCCTGGGTTGAGACGCCCTGCGCATGGGCGGTGGTGGCGGAAACCATCGCAACACAGGACAGCGACGCTGTGGTCAAAAACACGGCAACGCCGCGTACGAAGGGTGTCATCCGGTGTGCTCCTGTCGAATCGCAAGAATGGTGGCGAAGGTGGCGACGCAAAGACGCCATTGTCGCGGCCGGAGACGATACCCGCAATCGTGAACGATAAACGGATCCTCGCTCCCCTCCCGAAAAACATTGTTGACAAGGTGTGTTCTGGTGTTATAGTTGCATACAACACCGACTGACCAAAGGCAATGTCCCATGAACCGCAAGCTTCACAACACGCTCCCCGCGCTGACGGCCAGTGCTGCGTTGCTGGTGTCGGGACTGATTGCCATGGCGCCGGTGATGCAGCCGGAGGCGTCGGAAAACGCGACGTCAACGCCCGATCCCGCCGTCACGGTACAGACGGACGGCGATGCGTCGCGTACCAGCACCACCGAATCCAATCACCTGCGGATGTTCGCAATGCCTTATTTCTCATTTATCCCGCGGGGTTGACCCAATGACCGCATTCCAATGGAGCGATGGCGCTCCGATCTATCGCCAGCTGAAAGAACGCGTCGTGGCAATGATGCTCGACGGCGTGCTCAAGCCCGGCGACGCCCTGCCCTCGGTAAGGCAGGTCGCCGCCGAGTACCAGCTCAATCCAATCACCGTCTCGCGCGCCTACCAGGAGTTGGTGGACGAGGCACTCGTCGAAAAACGCAGGGGTCTGGGCATGTACATGACCGAAGGTGCGGCAAAAAAACTGCTGGCAAGCGAGCGGGATCGCTTTCTTACCGAAGAATGGCCCCTGGTGCTGGAGCGCATCGCGCGCCTGGGACTGGGTGCGGAAGAGTTGCTGAGCGCAGGTCTGTCCAAGGAGAAAGCGCAATGAACCCCTCATCCCTTCACCCGACTGTGGCAACGACCGAGCCGACGCCGGCCGGCACCGTGGTCAGCGCACGCAACCTGCGCAAGGCCTACAAGAACAAGCTCGCCCTCGACGACACCACGTTCGAGATCCCGGCCGGACGCATCGTCGGCCTGATCGGCCCCAACGGCGCCGGCAAGACCACCGCACTCAAGGCGATGCTCGGCCTGATCCCGTTCGAGGGGCAGATGACCGTACTCGGCCGCGACCCCCGCACCTCGCGTGACGAGTTGATGCGCGATGTCTGCTTCATCGCCGACGTTGCCGTGTTGCCGCGCTGGATCCGGGTGCGCGAGGCGATCGAGTTTGTCGCTGGCGTGCATCCGCGCTTCGATCGCGCCCGCTGCCAGCGTTTCCTGAAAGGCACCCAACTCACGCCGAAGATGCGCGTGCGTGAAATGTCCAAGGGCATGATCGTGCAGCTGCACCTGGCCCTGGTGATGGCGATCGATGCCAAGCTGCTGGTCCTGGACGAGCCGACCCTGGGCCTGGACATCCTGTACCGCAAGCAGTTCTACCAGCGTTTGCTGGAGGACTATTTCGACGAGGACAAGACCATCCTGATCACCACCCACCAGGTCGAGGAAGTCGAGCACATCCTGACCGACGTGATGTTCATCAGTGACGGCAAGATCGTGTTGAGCAGCGAAATGGACGCCGTCGGCGAGCGCTTCACCGAAGTGCTGGTCAACGCCGACCATGCCGATGCGGCCCGCGCGCTGACGCCGCTGGATGAACGCTCCCTGCCGTTTGGCAAGACCGTGATGCTGTTCGACGGCGTACCACGCGAGCAGTTGGCCGGCCTCGGCGAGACCCGCACTCCGGGCCTGGCCGACCTGTTTGTCGCCACCATGAAGGGGACCTACGAATGAACGCTGTCGTCCAAACCCAAGCAGCCCGGCCCAACCCGCCGGTAGCGGCGTCCCACACCACCCATAAATTCAAGCTGTTGTTGCGGCGCGAGTTCTGGGAACACAAGGGCGGATTCCTTTGGGCTCCGCTGATCGCCGGTGGCATCTCGTTGTTGTTGACGTTGATGGCGGTCATCGTCGCCGAGGTCGCCGCTCGACGTGCCCTGGGCCGGGGCGACCTGACGATTGACGGCGGTATCGTCGTCAACGGGCTGGACATTGGCGCGCTGACCGGCAAGCTCGACGCCGGGCACATGCAACAACTGGCCGAAGGACTGGACCTGTCATTGCTGCTGTCGTCGTTCTGGCCGTTCCTCGTGTTGGCGTTCGTGGTGTTCTTCTACTGCCTGGGCGCGCTTTATGACGACCGCAAGGATCGCAGCGTCCTGTTCTGGAAGTCGCTGCCGCTGTCCGACACCCAGACAGTGTTGTCCAAAGTCGTCAGCGCCACGGTCGTCGCCCCGCTGCTGGCCATCGTGATGGCGTTTGCCACGATGGTCGGGTTCATGGTGCTGGTGAGCGCGCTGGTGCTGCTGCACGGCGGAAACCCGATCACCCTGTTGTGGGGACCGGCCAACCCGTTGTCGGTCAGCGCAAGCCTGTTCGCCGCCCTGCCCGTCTACGCCTTGTGGGCGATGCCGACCGTCGGCTGGCTGTTGCTGTGCTCGGCATGGGCCCGCACCAAGCCGTTCCTGTGGGCCATCATGATTCCGCTGTTCGCGGGCATCTTCGTCAGCTGGTTCGACCTGATGGAACTGTTCGACCTGGACAGCTCGTGGTTCTGGTCCAGCATCGTGAGCCGCATGTTGCTGGGCACGATCCCCGGTATCGACCTGGCTTATCGCAACAATGTGCTCGATGTTTCCGGGCCGGACGGCGCCCAGGCGTTGTTGCATGCCTTCTCCGCGCAGAGCGTCCTGTCCAGCCTGTCCATGCCCGGGTTGTGGATCGGCGTGATCGCCGGCGCGGTCATGATCTTCGCCGCGATCCGCCTGCGCCGCTGGCGCGATGAAGGCTGACCATGAACACGTCGCAATCCATCACCTGCCGAGACCTGACATGAACAGAAAACTTCTTCCAACCCTGGTTCTGCTCGCGTGCACGCCCTGGTTGAGCGCGTGCGGCAAGGACGAGCCGGCGCAAGAGCCGACGCAATCCACGACCGGCGTATTCGCCGAAGTCAGCTCGGAGATCCAAAAGGAGATGCAGGGCGTCTCCCGGGAAGTACGCGAGGCGATGGCCACCGAGAACATCGACATCGCCGACAACGGCGAAACGCCCGCCGAGATCACGCCCCAGGGCGACCTGCTGATCGACGGCCGTCCGGTCGACATCACCGCCGAGCAGCGCGCATTGCTGCTGGAATACCGGGGCCAGATTGCCTACATGGCCGAGACCGGTGCTGCCATCGGCATGCAAGGCGCGAGCCTGGCCACCGATGCGATCGGCGAGGTCTTTGCCAGCGTGTTGTCCGGCAACACCGACAAGGTGTCGGCCAAAATCGAGGCCAAGGCGGAAAAGATCGCGCAGCAGGCAGTGACCGAGCTGTGCGGACGGATGCCCGCCTTGATGCAGACCGAGCAGCTACTGGCCGCGTCGCTGCCGGAGTTCGCTCCGTACGCCGACATCACCCAGGCCGACATTGACGACTGCCGCGACGGCGACGGCCACTTCAGCACCCAATGAAGCCCGCCCTGTCTTCCATCCCCACTTTGACTCCAAAGGATAAAATCATGCGCAAGATCCTGCTTGGCTGTGTGCTGATGCTGCCCCTGGTGGCGTTCGCCCAACAGAAGTGCGAACACACACGGGCGTTCGAACTGAGCCCCGACCTCGCTGGCATCGAGACGGTCGTGTTCGAGGTCGGTGCCTTCGACCTCGACGTCAAGGCCGCGACCGGCGCGTCGGCGCAACTGCAGGGCAAGGCCTGCGCATCCAGCGCGAAGAAACTGGAGCAGTTGCAGTTCCGGCACCAGCGCCACGGCGACCGGCTGGTGGTGTCGATGGACAGTGACGGTAACGGTGACAGCGACGGTTGGCAGCTCAGCCTGTTCGGCAACAACTACGCCTACATGCAGCTGACGGCCACCCTGCCCGACGATGTGGCGGTCCAGGTCGACACCGGTTCCGGTGATGCCGACATCGACGGCGTGGCCAGCCTCGACCTGGTGGTCGGTTCCGGCGATGCCGATGTGCGCCGCGTTCCCGGGTCGGTGAGCGTGGTGGTCGGCTCCGGCGATGCCGAGTTGGCCGACATCGGGCCGCTGGAAGTCGGGTCGGTGGGATCGGGCGATCTGGAGGCCAGCGACGTGGCCGGCGACGTCAAGATCGGCAGCATCGGTTCCGGCGACATCGGCCTGGCCCGGGTCGAAGGCAACGTCCAGGTCGGCACGATCGGTTCGGGCAGCCTGGACGTCGATACCGTCAGCGGCGACCTGCGCGTACGCAGCATCGGCAGCGGCGACGTCAATCACCGGGGCGTCAAAGGCACGGTCGACCTCCCACGTCGCTGATACCCCTCCCACCTCCAGGAGACATCGATGAAACCCCTTCATGCAATCGCTTGCGGACTGGTCCTTGCCGCCACCCTGGTTGGCTGCCAGCAATCGACCGACCGTGTCCACAATCATTCGGTGATGCAGCACGTTCGCGTGGACGGCGATCGCGTGGGTGCCAATAGTCCCGACGGCACTACCGCCTGGATCGATGCCTCCGGATCGCTCCAGATCGACGGCAAGGACGTAGCGCTGACTGCTGAGCAACGTGCCCTGACCTTGCAGTACCGCGCCGAGGCCATGGGCCTGAAAGCCGATGGCGTCGCCGTCGCCAAATCCAGCGCCAAACTGGCCGGCAAGGCGATCGGCGCAGTGGCATCCGGACTCGCGAGTGGAGATCCGGACAGCATCGGCACGAAGATCGAAGCCGACGCCAAGCAAATCGAGACCGGTGCGATGGCGCTGTGCCAACGCCTCAACGTCTTGCAGGAGAGCCAGGATGCCCTGGCCCAATCGCTCTCTGCATTCGCGCCTTACGCCACCATCACCGATGCGGTTGCGGCCGACTGCAGATCCAAAAGCACTCCGGACGATCTCGATCTACAGGGCGCGGATCTGGCCATGAAGTCCATGGGCGAAGCGAAACGGTAAAAAGCGTTTTCAACGGCGCGACCGAGCAGGCCATCAAGCGCGTCGTCGAAACTCAGGCCATTAGCCGCGGGCCCATTCACTCTGCAATGCCACCACGGGTCAGCGCAACCGGATCCAGCAGCCGGCGCAATGCCTGCTCGGTCATGCCGGTGACTTCCATCGCCACCTCCAGCACCGGACGCTGTTGCTTGTAAGCCTGCTTGGCAATGGCCGCCGCTTTTTCGTAACCGATCACCGGGTTGAGCGCGGTGACCAGGATCGGATTGCGTTGCAGCGCGTCGGCGACGACGTCGCGACGCACCTGCAGGCCGGCGATCACGTTGTCGGCCAGCAACCGCATCGTGTTGCCCAGCAGCCCGATGGAGTCCAGCAAGTCCAGTGCGATCAGCGGCAGCATCACGTTGAGCTGGAAGTTACCGCTCTGCCCGGCCACGGTGATGGCGGTGTGGTGGCCCATCACCTGCGCGCAGACCATGCAGGCCGCTTCCGGGATCACCGGATTGACCTTGCCCGGCATGATCGAACTGCCCGGCTGCAAAGCTGGCAATTCGACTTCGCCCAGGCCCGCCAGCGGGCCGGAATTCATCCAGCGCAGGTCATTGGCGATCTTCATCACCGCCACCGCCAGCACACTGAGCTGCCCGGACAATTCCACCGCATCGTCCTGCGATGCCAACCCTTCGAACTTGTTCTCGGCCGACTCGAACCGGGTTTTGCTCAGTGATGACAATGCCTTCGCCATCGCCTTGCCGAAGCGCGGATCGGCATTGATGCCGGTGCCGATGGCCGTGCCACCGATGGGCAGCCGTCGCAGACGCTTGAGTGCGTCCTCGATCCGCGCCTGCGCCGAGGCCAGCTGCGCCGACCACGCGCCGAACTCCTGGCCGAAGGTCAATGGCATCGCGTCCATCAAATGCGTGCGACCGGTCTTGGTGATCTTGCCCAGCGCCTTGCCGCGGCGGTCGATCACCCGTCGCAGGTGCTTGAGCGCCGGCAGCAGCGATTCGACCGTGGCCAGCTGCGCCGAGACCCGCAGCGCGGTCGGAATCACGTCGTTGGAGCTCTGCCCCAGGTTGACGTCATCATTGGGATGCACCGCCTTGCCACGCACCGAACGCGAGGCGAGCGTCGCAATCACCTCGTTGGCATTCATGTTGCTGGAAGTGCCGGAGCCGGTCTGGAACACGTCGATCGGAAACTGGGCGTCGAACTCGCCGCCGGCCACGGACAGGGCCACCTTGCGGATCGCCGCCGAACGTCCCTTCGGCAGCAGGCCCAGATCACCATTGACCTGCGCCGCCGCCGCCTTGACCAGCCCCAGTGCGCGTATGAATCCACGCGGCATCGGCCGGCCGGAGATCGGAAAGTTCTCCACCGCGCGCTGGGTCTGCGCGCCCCACAAGGCATCGGCGGGCACCTGGAGCTCACCCATGCTGTCGTGTTCGATGCGGTAATCCTGCTTGGCCATGACGTCCTCCGTATGAGAAGCCGAGGATACGCCGCCGCGACTCCCGCCTCGCGCTAGAATGCGTGACTGCCTCCCACACGCCCCAAAGCCATGCCCGCCAACGTTGAATCCCAGCTGCTCGCCCTGTCCCCGCTCGATGGCCGTTACGCCGGCAAGGTCGATGCGCTGCGGCCGATATTCTCCGAGTTCGGCCTGATCAAGGCACGGGTCAAGGTCGAGGTGGAATGGCTGCTGGCACTGGCCAATGAACCCGGCATCGAGGAACTCGCGCCGTTCTCGGCCGAAGCCACCGCACGGCTGCGCGAGCTCGCCGACGGGCTTTCGGTGGAGGACGCGGCGCGGGTCAAGGAAATCGAACGCACCACCAATCACGACGTCAAGGCGGTCGAATACCTGATCAAGGAGCGACTGAAGAACGACGTCGAACTGGGCCCGGCGCTGGAGTTCGTGCACTTCGCCTGCACCTCCGAGGACATCAACAACCTCAGCTACGCGCTGATGCTGAACGAGGCGCGGCAGACGGTGCTGCTACCCAGGCTTGACCAGTTGATCGAGAAGCTGCGCGCGATGGCGCACGAACACGCGGCGCTGCCGATGCTCTCGCGCACCCACGGCCAGACGGCGTCGCCGACCACCGTTGGCAAGGAGTTAGCCAACGTCGTCGCCCGCCTGCGACGCCAGGGCGAAACTCTCGCTGCCGCGCCGATGCCGGGCAAGATCAACGGCGCGGTCGGCAACTACAACGCCCACGTCGCCGCGTACCCGGACGTCGACTGGCCCGCGTTCTCGCAACACTTCGTGCACTCGCTGGGCCTCAATTGGCAGCCTTACACGACCCAGATCGAGCCGCACGACGGCATCGCCGAAATCTGCGATGCCCAGCGTCGCATCGACACCATCGCCATCGACCTGTGCCGCGACATCTGGGGCTATATCTCGCTGGGCTATTTCAAGCAATCGGTGAAGGCCGGCGAAGTTGGCAGCTCGACCATGCCGCACAAGGTCAACCCGATCGATTTCGAGAACGCCGAGGGCAATTTCGGCATCGCCAATGCCCTGTTCGGGCATTTCGCGGTCAAGCTGCCGATCAGCCGCTTCCAGCGCGACTTGACCGACTCGACCGTATTGCGCGCGCTGGGCACCGCGTTCGGCCATGCCCTGATTGGCTACGACGCATTGCTGCGCGGCCTCGACAAGCTGACCACCAATCCGGAGCGTCTCGCCGCCGACCTCGATGCGAGCTGGGAAGTGCTGGCCGAGGCCGTACAGACGGTGATGCGCCGTCACGGCCTGCCCAATCCCTACGAACAGCTGAAGGCGCTCACCCGCGGCCACGGCATCAACGAGGCCTCGATGCGCGAATTCATCGACGGTCTCGAACTGCCGGCCGATGCCAGGCAACGCCTGCTGGACATGACGCCGGGCAGCTACATCGGCCACGCCGAGAAGCTCGCAAGGGAAATCTGACCCATGCGCATTGCATTCGCCCTTGCTGCGCTGCTCGCTTTGACCGCCTGCGCAGATTCCTCACCGCGCCCTGCAGCCGAACCTGCGCTGCCGGCTGTTGCACCAGTCGATGTTCCGGAATGCCCCGCCGATGCCGGCGTGATGGACGGTTGGAACGACCGTGCGCCACCACGCAAGATTTTCGGAAACGCGTATTACATCGGAACCTGCGGCATCACTGCATTACTGGTGACTTCGTCGCAAGGCCACATACTGCTCGACGGCGCCACCGAGCCAGGCGGCCCGGCGATTGCCGCGAACATCGAAGCGCTCGGCTTCAAGCTCGCGGACATAGAATTCATCATCAACTCGCACGAGCATTCCGACCACGCTGGCGGCCTCGCCTATCTGCAACGCGTCACCGATGCGTCGGTTCTGGCGCGCGAGCCGTCCGCTGCGACGCTGGGACGCGGAGCGAGCGATCGCGGCGATCCTCAGTTCGGTGTGCTGGACAAATTCCCGCCGGTGGCGAACGTGCAAGTGCTGCCCGACGACCAGACCGTCCGCATCGGCGATCTTGCGCTGACCGCACACGCCACCCCTGGCCACGCACCGGGCAGCACCAGTTGGACGTGGGTTTCCTGCGAGAGCTCGCATTGCCTGCGGATGGTTTATGCGGACAGCTTGAGCGCGGCTTCGGATAAGACCCACCGTTTTTCCGATCACAAGGATTACCTCGCCGCGTTCCACCGCAGCATCGACACGGTTGCGTCACTGCCCTGCGACATCCTGATTTCCCCGCACCCACTGGTCTCCGACCTGTTCGCACGCTTCGACGGCAAGGCGCCGTTGATGGATGCCGACGCATGCAAGCGCTACGCCGGCGACGCGCGCACCAACCTCGAACAACGCCTGCAAGACGAAAGAAAACACAGCGTCCCATGATCGAAGTCCACGCCACCGCAAAGCATTTCCTCGGTATGCCGCCAGCGAAGTTCCTGCGCGAGTACTGGCAGAAGAAGCCGCTGCTGATCCGCAACGCATTTCCGGATTTCGACTCGCCGATGCAGCCCGATGACCTCGCTGGCCTGGCGTGCGAGGACGGTGCCTTGTCGCGGCTCATCTCCCACGACAAGCCCAATGACCGGTGGACGGTCAGCCACGGGCCATTTCCGGAGGAGATGTTCCCGGGCCTGCCGCACCAGGACTGGACCTTGCTGGTACAGGACGTGGACAAGTGGGATGCGGACGTCGCCGAACTGATCGGCCACTTCAATTTCCTGCCGCGCTGGCGGATCGACGACGTGATGGTGTCGTTTGCCGCGCCGGGCGGTTCGGTGGGCGCGCATGTCGATCAGTACGACGTGTTCCTGCTGCAGGCAGTTGGCCACCGCCGCTGGCAGATCGATGCGAGCGAGCGCCCGCCGATGGACTTTCGCGACGACGTCGAGCTGCGGTTGTTGCAGCAGTTCACGCCCAACCACGACTGGGTACTTGGCCCCGGCGACATGCTCTACCTGCCACCGGGAGTGCCCCATCACGGCGTCGCCGAGGATGCCTGCCTGACGTTTTCGTTTGGCATGCGCGCCCCGTCGGCCTCGGAGCTGCTGGGCGACCTGGCCGACACGTTGACGGTGGATGCGGACGAGTCTCTGCGCTACCGCGACCCCGACCTTGCACCCGCCGATGACCCCGGCGAGATCGATGCGACCGCGATGGCGCGGGTACTGGCGGCGCTTGACCAACTGCGCACCAACGATCCCGAGCGGCTGGGCGACTGGTTCGGAAACTTCATCACCGTGTACCGCAACGCTGTCGACGTGGTCCCGGCGCAACTGCCGCCGGGCGAGCTCCCCCGCTCGCGCATCGAGATCGAATGGGACCTTCAGCACGGCGCCACCCTGCATCGGCACCCCTACTCGCGCATGGCCTGGCGCAAGGCGACCGGCGGCGCACGACTGCATGCCAACGGCGAAGGCCACTCGCTGCCGGCGGCCGATGCAAGCCGGATTGCCAACACCACCGCCCTGGATGGCGCGACGTATGCCGCACTGTCGGAGGACGGTCGCAACTGCGTCCTCGGCCTGATGGAAGCCGGCCACTACCACCTCGCGCTCGACGAGGATGAAAGCGAGTGAGCCCGACACCCGCTTTCCACGTCGAGGCGATCGATTACGCCAGCGGCCTGCCCGACCTGCGCACCGTCCGGGAAACCGTGTTCGTGCACGAACAGGGCGTTCCGCTGTCGCTGGAATGGGACGAGCTGGACGCGCGCTGCCACCATGTCATCGCCCGTGACCTGGAAGGCAGGCCGATCGGCACCGGCCGGCTCACCCCGGATCATTGCATCGGCCGGATGGCGGTGTTGAAACACTGGCGCGGATGCGGCGTTGGTGACGCACTGTTATCCGCCCTGATCGAGCAAGGCCGGCGCCTGGGCTGGCGCGAACTGTCATTGCATGCCCAGGTACAGGTGATCGATTTCTATGCGCGCCACGGTTTCCTGCCGCATGGCGAGCGGTTCCAGGAGGCCGGCATCGAGCATCAGGCGATGCGCGTCACTCTCGCTAACTGAACAGGGGCGAACCCAGAGCCTGCGTTATCGGCAACACCGCGTCTTTTTCGCGCGTGTCAAGCGCCTCCCCGCGGGTTCGAACGGCTATAATTCGAAGCCTTGGGTGTCTGAACAGCCGCAATCAGGCCAATCCGGCGCTCTAAACTTCCCTCCCTGACGAGTTTCGCGACGCCATCGTGGCCAATCTCCTGAAGCAGTTCTCGCAGTCATCACAACTGGGCGCCAGCGGCGCTTACATCGAAGACCTCTACGAGCAGTACCTGGTCTCACCCGACAGCATCGAGCCTGGCTGGAAAGCCTATTTCGACGGCTTTGAGGGTCGCCAGGCGGGCGACGTTCCACATTCGGCCGTCATCGCCAGCATCACCGAGGCCGCCCGACACGCCGGCAAGTCCAGCGCCACCGGCACTGCGGACGAGCGCGAACGCTTCGTAGGCAAGTTGATCACGGCGTATCGCTCGCGCGGCCACCTGGGTGCGAACCTGGACCCGCTCGGCTTGTTGCAAAAGCCCGACGCGCCCGATCTGAACCTCGGCTTCCATGGCCTGTCCGGCGGCGACTTGGCCGACGAGTTCAGCACCGGCGGTGTCGCTGGCCAGGACCGGATGAAGCTGGGTGACCTGCTCAGCCTGCTGCAGGCGACCTACACTGGCTCGATCGGCAGCGAGTTCATGCATATCGCCGATGCCGAGCAACGGCGCTGGCTGTACAGCCGCCTGGAAAAAGCCGCCGGCAAGTACCACCGCAGTACCGAAGACAAGAAGCGCATCCTGGAGCGGTTGACCGCCGCCGACGGGCTGGAGCGTTACCTGCATACCAAGTACGTCGGCCAGAAGCGGTTCTCGCTGGAAGGTGGCGACGCGCTGATTCCGCTGATGGACACCGTCATCCGTCGTGCCGGCGAGCAAGGCACCCAGGACGTCGTGATCGGCATGGCCCATCGCGGCCGGCTGAACGTGCTGATCAATACGCTGGGCAAATCCCCGCGCAAGCTGTTCGACGAGTTTGAAGGCAAGTTCGACCATGTCGAGCTCGCCCACACCGGCGACGTGAAGTACCACCTCGGCTTCAGTGCCGACGTCGCGACTCCCGGCGGTCCGGTGCACCTGGCGCTGGCGTTCAACCCGTCGCACCTGGAAATCGTTGACCCGGTGGTCGTCGGTTCGGTCCGCTCGCGCCAGACCCGCCGCAGCGACACCGGCCGCACCCAGGTGTTGCCGATCCTGATCCACGGCGACGCCGCGTTTGCGGGACAGGGCGTGGTGATGGAGCTGTTCCAGATGTCGCAGGCCCGTGGTTTCCGAGTCGGCGGCACCGTCCACATCGTGATCAACAACCAGATCGGCTTCACTACCAGTGACCACGAAGACGCGCGTTCCACGTTGTACTGCACCGACGTGGCGAAGATGGTCGGCGCGCCGGTCCTGCACGTGAACGGTGATGATCCCGAGGCGGTGGCATTTTGCGCCGAGCTCGCGCTCGACTTCCGCAACACCTTCGCCAAGGACGTGGTCATTGACCTGGTCTGCTACCGCCGCCACGGTCACAACGAGGCCGACGAACCAGCCGCCACGCAGCCGGTGATGTATCAGGCGATCCGCCAGCACAAGACACCGCGTGAGCTGTACGCCGACCAGCTGATTGCCGAAGGTCTGTTGAGCGCCGACGATGCCAAAGCCGTGGTCGACCAGTACCGCGACAAGCTCGATGCCGGCGAGGTCACCACCGACCTGGTCACCGTCAAGCCCGATGAGTTCACCGTCGACTGGACCAAGTTCCTCAAGGGCACTCTGGCCGACATCGTCGACACCACGTTCGACCGCGACAACCTCAACCAGCTGGCCAAGCGGATCAACACCATCCCCGCCGACGTCAAGCTGCACGCGCGCGTGGCCAAGATCTACGAAGACCGTCGCAAGATGTCGGCCGGCGAGCAAGCCGGTGACTGGGGCTTTGCCGAAAACCTGGCCTACGCGTCACTGCTCAGCGAGGGTTACAAGCTGCGCCTGGTTGGCCAGGATTGCGGGCGCGGCACATTCTTCCATCGGCACGCCATCCTGCACGAGCAGACCAGCGACGAGTCCTACCTGCCGCTGCGCGAGCTGGTGCAGAACCCGCTGGACGTGGAAATCATCGACTCGCTGCTCAGCGAGGAGGCGGTGATGGCGTTCGAGTACGGCCATGCCACGGCCGACCCGGACACCCTGGCCATCTGGGAAGCGCAGTTCGGCGACTTCGCCAACGGCGCCCAGGTGGTGATCGACCAGTTCCTGTCCTCGGGCGAAGCCAAGTGGGGCCGGCTGTGCGGCCTGGCGCTGTTCCTGCCACATGGCTACGAGGGCCAAGGCCCGGAGCACAGCTCGGCACGGCTTGAACGCTTCCTGCAACTGTGCGCCCTGGACAACATGATGGTGTGCACGCCGACTACGCCGGCGCAGGCGTACCACATGATCCGTCGCCAGATGCGCATGCAGACCCGCAAGCCGTTGGTGGTGATGACGCCCAAGTCGCTGTTGCGCCACAAGCTGGCGGTATCGTCGCTGGACGAGCTGGCCACCGGTGGCTTCCAGACCCTGATCCCGGATGCCAAGGCCGACCCGAAGAAGGTCAAGCGGGTCGTGGTGTGCGGCGGCAAGGTCTATTACGACCTGCTGGAAGATGCGACCAAGCGCGGCGCCGATGACGTGGCCATTATCCGCGTGGAGCAGCTGTACCCGTTCCCGCGCGAGGCACTGGCCGCCGAACTGAAGCGCTTCCCATCGGCCCGGGAAGTGATCTGGTGCCAGGAGGAACCGCAGAACCAGGGCGCGTGGTATCAGATCGGCCATCACCTGACCTTCTGCCTGGCACCGAAACAGACCTTGCACTATGCCGGTCGCCTGCGCTCGCCCTCACCGGCGGTCGGCCACATGAGCGATCATCTCGCGGAACAGGCCCAGCTGGTCGCCGACGCGTTGGTGAACCCCGCTCAGGGCAACCCGGCTCCCGAATAACCGCATGCTTGTTCCGCTACTCTCAACCCTTCGCCATTCGTCCCACTTTCAAGTTACCCAGGATGTCTTTCCATGAGCACCGAGATCAAAGTTCCGGTCCTGCCCGAGTCCGTCTCCGACGCCACTATCGCTACCTGGCACAAGAAACCAGGCGATGCGGTCAAGCGTGATGAGAACCTGGTCGACCTCGAAACCGACAAGGTTGTATTGGAGGTCCCCTCCCCGATTGACGGCGTGCTCAAGGAAATCAAGTTCGACACGGGCGCGACGGTGACCAGCGAGCAGGTACTGGCAATCATCGACGACGCCGCGGCGCCGGCAGCCGACGTCGGCGACAAGAAAGCCGCGAAAGTCGACAGCAAGAATGATGCCGCTGCGACCGACGTGGCCCAACCGGTACAACCCAGGGACGAGGCACCCAAGGCGGCCAAGGCTCCTGCGGCGGCCGGCAAGTCCGCGGACCTGCCTCCCGGTGCGCGCTTCACCTCGAACAAGGAAGGCATCGATCCGGCCAATGTCGATGGCACCGGCCGCCGTGGTGCCGTGACCAAGGAAGACCTGCTCAACTACGCCAAAAATGCCGGCGTCGGCAAGGCCGGTGGTGCGCGTCCGGAAGAGCGCGTGCCCATGACCCGGATGCGCGCACGCATCGCCGAGCGCCTGATGGAATCAAAGAATTCCACCGCGATGCTGACCTCCTCCAACGAGGTCAACATGAAGGCGGTCATGGACATGCGCAAATCCCAGGGCGAAGCGTTCAAGAGCGCCTACGGGATCAAGCTGGGCTTCATGAGCTTCTTCGTCAAGGCAGCCGCCAACGCGTTGCAGCGCTATCCGCTGGTCAACGCATCGGTGGATGACAAGGACATCATCTATCACGGTTACGCGGATATCTCGATCGCCGTGTCGACCGACCGGGGCCTGGTCACGCCGGTGCTTCGCAATGCCGAGTCGATGAGCTTCGCCGAGGTCGAGCAGGCCATCGACGGCTACGCCACGGCCGCCCGCGAAGGTGGCCTGAAGCTGGAGGACCTCCAGGGCGGCACCTTCACCATCACCAATGGCGGCACGTTCGGCTCGCTGTTCTCGACCCCGATCATCAACCCGCCACAAAGCGCCATCCTGGGCATGCATGCCATCAAGGAGCGCGCAATCGTGGAGAACGGCCAGGTGATCGCCGCGCCGATGATGTACATCGCCTTGAGCTACGACCACCGCATTGTCGATGGCAAGGATGCGGTGCTGTTCCTGGTCGACATCAAGAACCAGCTCGAGAACCCGCACCGCATGCTGCTGGGCATGTAACAAAAGGATCATTTGAGATGAGCGAACAACAGAATTTCGACGTCGTGGTGATTGGCGCCGGTCCCGGCGGCTATGTGGCCGCGATCCGCGCCGCGCAGCTCGGCCTGAAGACCGCGTGCATCGACGCCGGAGTGGGCAAGGACGGCAAGCCCGCGCTGGGTGGCACCTGCCTGAGGGTGGGTTGCATCCCGTCCAAGGCATTGCTGGACAGCTCGCGCCAGTTCCACAACCTGACCCACATGTTTTCCGACCACGGCATCTCGGCCGACAAGCCGAAGATCGATGTCGGCGTCATGGTGGGTCGCAAGGACAAGATCGTGAGCCAGTTCACCGGCGGCATCACGATGCTGTTCAAGGCCAACAAGGTCACCCCGTTCTACGGTTTCGGCACCCTGCACAAGGGCAATGTGGTCAAGGTGAAGCAGCACGACGGGTCGGAGGTCGAGCTCAAGGCCGCCAACGTCATCATCGCCGCCGGTTCGGACTCCATCGAGCTGCCGTTCGCGAAGTTCGACGGCGACAAGATCGTCGACAACGTCGGAGCCCTGGATTTCGACAAGGTACCCAAGCGCCTGGGCGTGATCGGTGCCGGTGTGATCGGCCTGGAGCTGGGCAGCGTCTGGAAGCGGTTGGGCTCGGAAGTCACCATCCTGGAAGCCCTGCCCGGCTTCCTGGCGGCCGCCGACGCCGACATCAGCAAGGTCGCTGCGCGTGAATTCAAGAAGCAGGGCCTGGATATCAAGCTCGGCGCGAAGGTCAGCAAGGCGGAGATCAAGAAGGATGGTGTCCACCTGTCCTACAACGACGGCAAGCAAGAGCAGTCGTTGGTGGTCGACAAACTGCTGGTGGCCGTTGGCCGCCGCGCTGCAACCAAGGGCCTGTTGGCCGACGGCACCGGGGTCAAGGTCAACGAGCGCGGCCAGATCGAGGTCGACGAGCATTGCCACACCGGCGTCGATGGCGTCTGGGCGATAGGCGACTGCATCCGCGGCCCGATGCTGGCGCACAAGGCGTCCGAGGAAGGCATCGCGGTCTCCGAGCTGATCGCCGGTCTGCCCGGCCATGTCAACCTGGATACCGTGCCGTGGGTCATCTACACCGAGCCGGAAATCGCCTGGGTCGGAAAGACCGAGGCCCAGTGCAAGGATGAAGGCATTCCCTACAAGACCGGCAGCTTCCCGTTTGCCGCCAACGGCCGCGCCGTGGCGATGAATGAACCCGCCGGCCTGGTCAAGGTGATCGCCCATGCCGAAACCGACCGCATCCTGGGCATGCACCTGTGCGGCCCGAGCGTGTCCGAGCTGGTCCACAGCGGCGTGATCGCGATGGAGTTCAATGGCGCGGCCGATGATCTGGCACGGATCTGCTTCGCGCATCCGGCGCTGAGTGAAGTCGTGCATGAGGCTGCCATGGCGGTCGAAAAGCGCGCCATCCACAAGGCAAACTGATCGCGTCATCATTGATCTGCGAACCAGAACGGCGCACCCAGGTGCGCCGTTCTGGTTTGGAAGCCCCCACTTCGGAGCAACTACCACCATGCAGTCCATCTGCGTCTATTGCGGGTCCAATCCCGGCGCTCGCCCCATCTATGCCGAGCGCGCCGCACTGCTGGGCACCCAACTGGGTAACCAGGGCCTGACGGTCGTATACGGTGGTGGCGATGTCGGCTTGATGGGTATCGTCGCCGATGCCGCGCTGGCGGCTGGCGGCGAGGTGATCGGGGTGATCCCCGAGCAACTGGTCAACCTGGAGGTCGCCCATCGCGGCCTGACCCGGCTCGACGTCGTGGCCAACATGCACGAACGCAAGAAGCGCATGTTCGACCTGTCCGATGCTTTCGTCGCCCTTCCCGGCGGCTTCGGGACCATGGACGAGATGTTCGAGATGCTGACCTGGCGACAGCTCGGCATTGGCGACAAGCCATGCGCCTTCCTGGACGTGGATGGGTTCTTCGCTCCGTTGATCGCCATGATGGATCGCATGGTCGCCGAAGGCTTCGTCCACCCCGGGCAGCGACAGGACCTGTGGCATGGCGAGGACATCGACATGATGTTGGACTGGATGCGCGCCTATACGCCCGCCCATGCAGAGAAGTGGCTGGAAGCGAAACGCCGCAGCGCCTTGCGCTAGCCCCATCGGGATATGATCCGGGAGATCTGTCCCACGCAGTAGCCGGCGGTTGCCGGAAGGAAAAGAACCACATGACGATCCCGGCCACCTTCAACGCCTTTCGCATCCATGAGGACGAGGCCGGCTATCGCAGCGGCATCGAGTCGATCTCGCTGGATGACCTCGCCCCCGGCGAAGTCGTGGTCAAGGCCGTGCATTCCTCGGTCAACTTCAAGGACGCGTTGGCGGGCACTGGCAAGGGCAAGATCCTGCGGCGATTTCCGCTGGTCGGCGGGATCGATGTTGCCGGCCATGTGGTGGCCTCCACCGATCCGTCGTTCAAGGAAGGCGACGCCGTGCTGGCGACCGGCAGCGGCTTGAGCGAAACCCGCGACGGTGGCTACGGACAGTACGTCCGGTTGGAGGCGAAGTGGACCATCGCGTTGCCCGATGGCCTCGACCTGCGCGAGAGCATGATCCTGGGTACCGCCGGTTTTACCGCGGCACTGGCGCTGTTCCGCATGACCGAGAACCGGCAGCGGCCCGATATGGGACCGCTGGCGGTAACCGGCGCGTCCGGCGGCGTGGGCTCGCTGGCGGTCGATATTTTCAGCCGCGCCGGCTTCGAGGTACATGCCATCAGCGGCAAGGCCGACCAACATGCCTACCTGAGGGAGATTGGTGCCAGCCAGGTCCTGGGGCGTGACGCGTTGGCCACTACCCGGCCGATGGAGTCGGCGCGGTTCGGCGGTGGCCTGGACAACGTCGGCGGTCCGATGCTGACCAGCCTGCTTGCTCAGTGCGCGCCGTACGGCAATATCGCCAGCGCCGGGCTGGCCGCGTCTGCCGGACTCGATGCCACGGTGATGCCGTTCATCATTCGCGGCGTGTCACTGCTTGGTGTTGCCTCCGCCGGCACCGCACGTGCTATCCGTGAGGCGGTCTGGCAACATCTGGCCAGCGACTGGAAGCCGAGGCACCTTGATCGCATCTGCACCCGCGAAGTGTCTTTGGCCGAGTTGCCGCAGGTATTTTCGAACATGCTCGGCGGCGGTTCGCTGGGGCGCACGCTGGTGACTATATAAGCCATTTGCGGCGACGTCATACGAAGCTACAATCAAACCGATCTCCTGGGGGAAATACATGGCGCGCATCCTGATCGTCGACGACTCACCGTCACAACTGATGGGCATCCGCCGCATCGTCGAGAAACTGGGCCACGAAGCCCTGACTGCCGAAGACGGCGCCGCCGGGGTCGCCGCGGCCAAGCAGGAACTGCCCGACCTGGTGCTGATGGATGTGGTGATGCCCAACCTCAATGGTTTCCAGGCAACCCGGGCGATTTGCAGGGACGCCGACACCAAACATATCCCGGTCATCCTGGTTACCACCAAGGATCAGCAAACCGACCGCGTCTGGGGCATGCGCCAGGGAGCGAAGGCCTACATCACCAAGCCGTTCAGCGAGGCCGACCTGGCCGAAGTGCTCGGCCAGCTATTGCCGGGTTGAAGCAAGCCAGGTTGAAGCAAGCCGGGTTGAACCAAGCCCGGTTGCAGCAAGCCCCGCGCCGAGCGCTACTCCCGGCGCCAATCCTCGCCGAACGCGTCGCGCATGGTCTGATAAGCGTCGGTCTGTGCATCGGTATGTGGTCGCGGCGCCAGCACTTCCAGCTCCACGATCTGGTCTCCGGCATCCGGCTTGGCCGGCAGGCCGCGGCCGCGCAGCCGAAGCTTGCTGCCGGCTTCGGAGTTGGCCGGGATCTTCAATTCCACTGACCCACCCAGGGTCGGCACGCTGATCGTCGCGCCCAACGCCGCCTCCCACGGCGCGATCGGCAGGACATGAATCACATTGCGGCCGTCGACCTCGAACTGTGGATGGGCCGCGTAATCGATTTCCAGCAGCAGCGCACCACCGTTGCTGCCCTGGCCACCCAACCGGATCGATTGCCCTTCGCGGATGCCCTTGGGCACGCGCACATCCAGGGTCTTGCCGTTGATACCGACCCTGACGCTTGCACCGGAGTACACCGTCTCCAGTGGAACCGAGAGCTTGGCACGGGTATCGGCGTGTGAATTTGCACCAGGGTGCGGGGCGAATCCGCCATTGCCGCCCGCCGGGCCTCCCGGTCCACGACCGCGTCCGAACAGTGTCTCGAAGAAGTCGCTGAAACCACCGCCCGCGCCGCCGCCGGCAAATATCTCCTCGAAATCGACCCCCGAGCCGCCCTGCCCGCCAAAGCCGCCGGCTGGCTGATGCACCTCATCGCCCGGACGATACCCCCGCGTGCGCAACTGGTCGTAAGCCGCCCGCTTCTGCGGATCACGCAAGGCCTCGTAAGCTTCGTTGACGGCTTTGAACGTATCCTCCGCACCCGCCTCCTTGCTGACGTCCGGATGGTATTTTCGCGCCATCCTGCGGTAGGCGGTCTTGATCTCGGCATCGCCCGCGCTGGGTTCCACGCCGAGGGTTTGGTAATAGTCCTTGAAATGCATGAATACTCCGGAAATGCCCTTGATCGCAGCGTTGCGGGGCGTATGAATTTCAATGAGCGTTGACGTGCATTCTAGAAGCGTAGCCCTACACTGTCACTGCGTACATGCGCCAATCCGCGCGCCAGACAAGGAAACAAGATGACCATCCAGGTGGGAGAACACCTCCCGGAAGCTCCGCTGCAACGTATTGCCGATGGCGTTGAAACCGTTGATGCCTCGGTACTGTTCAACCAGAAAAAGGTGGTGATATTCGCCGTCCCCGGCGCTTTCACCCCGACTTGCTCGGAGAAGCACCTCCCGGGATTTGTCGCGCATTACCAGCAGTTCCGCGACAAGGGGATCGATGTGGCCTGTGTGTCGGTCAACGACCCGTTCGTGATGCAAGCCTGGGGAAAAAGCCAGGACGTGCCAGAAGGACTGATGATGCTGGCCGATGGCAACGCCGAGTTCACTCGCGCCCTGGGTCTGGAACTCGATGCCAGCTCCTACGGCATGGGCGTGCGTTCCAAGCGCTTCGCGCTATATGCCGAAGACGGCGTGGTGAAGCAGCTGTATGTGGAGGCACCGGGTGAGTACCGGGTATCCACCGCCGAGCACATGCTTTCCCAACTGGCCTGAAACGCACGAAGTCGTGAGCGCCGGTAGGTAGACCCACAAAATAACGCCGCCCTCAAGGGGCGGCGTTACTTTTTGTCACGCTCGCGCAGCGAATGTACCCGTGCGGCGTGGCCGGTCAGTCAGCCGACGATCCGTCCGGCGACTCCGGGGTAGGCGCATCGTCTACACGCGCGCCAGCCGCCAACGATGGGTCGACCGCCGCCGCAATCCCCTCGTCGTCGACCGTCCCGTCACCGAGTTCGTCGTCCAGTGATGCATCCAGACGTTCAACGGCCTGCAAGGTCTCGTTGGCCGCCAGCTTCATCAAAGTCACCCCTTGGGTGTTCCGGCTGACCTGGGATATCTCCGATGCGTGGGTACGCACCAGGGTGCCGCCGTCGGATATCAGCAATACCTCGTGGTCTTCGCTGAGCTGGATCGCACCGACCAGTTTGCCGTTGCGCTCACTGGTCTTGAGTGCAATCACGCCCTGGGTGCCGCGCCCCTTGCAAGGGTACTGTTCCAGCTCGGTGCGCTTGCCGTAGCCACGCTCACTGGCGGTCAGGATATCGCCATCGCCGTCGACCACGATCAGACTGACCACCTTGGCATCCTCACCCAGGCGCATGCCGCGAACGCCCCGGGCGGTACGCCCCATGGAGCGCACGTTGCTGCCAGCGAAACGAACCGCCTTGCCCGCACTGGAGAACAGCATGATGTCGCAGCTGCCATCGGAAAGGCCGACACCGATCAACGCATCGCCCTCGTCAAGGTTGATCGCGATCTTGCCGCGTTGCAGGCGATAGGCATATTCCGTCAGCGGCGTCTTCTTGACGACGCCATTGCGGGTCGCAAAGAAAACATACCGGCCACCATCGTAATCACGCACCGGAACTACCGCCTGGACCTGCTCGTCAGGTTCCAGCGGGATCCAGTTGATGATCGGCCGCCCGCGGGCGTTGGGGCCCGCGTCCGGCAGTTGGTACACCGGCAGCCAGAACACCCGGCCGGCACTGGTGAACGTCAGCAAGGTGTCGTGGGTGTTCACCAGCCACAGGCTGTCGATGAAGTCCTCATCCTTGGTCGCCGCCGCGTTGCGCCCCCGGCCACCGCGCTTCTGCGCGCGGTAACTGCTGACCGGCTGGCGCTTGGCATAGCCCGAATGGGACAGCGTCACTACCACGTCCTCCGGTGCGATCAGGTCGAGGATATCGAGGTCTTCCTCACTCTCGCGGATCTCGGTGCGGCGCTCATCGCCGAACTCGACCTTGACGTTGTCCAGCTCGGTGCGGATCACCGCCAGCAGCACGTTGGGGTCTACCAGGATCTCGATCAGGCCACGGATGGCCTCCAGCAGCAGCTTGTACTCGTCGGTCAGCTTCTCCTGCTCCAGCCCGGTCAGGCGGTGCAGGCGCATCTCCAGGATCTGCTGGGCCTGGATTTCAGTCAGCTGGTATCGGCCGTCAACCAGGCCGACGCCCTTGGGCAAGTCGTCCGGACGCGAGTCTTCCGCCCCGACCGCGCCCAGCAGCGCACCGACCAGCCCCGGCTCCCACGTCTTGGCCAGCATGCGCTCGCGGGCTTCGTTGGGATTGGCCGAGGTCTTGATCAGCTCGATCATCTCGTCGATGTTGGCCAGCGCGACAGTCAGGCCTTCCAATATATGTGCGCGTGCGCGAGCCTTGCGCAGCTCGAAGATGGTGCGACGGGTCACCACTTCGCGGCGATGGCGAACGAACGACTGCAGGATCTGCTTGAGGTTCAGCAGCTGCGGCCGGCCATCGACCAGCGCCACCATGTTGATGCTGAACGACGACTCCAGCTGGGTCTGCTGGTAGAGGTTGTTGAGCACCACATCGGCCGAGTCGCCACGCTTGATCTCGATGTAGATGCGCATGCCGTCCTTGTCGGACTCGTCTCGCAACTCGCTGATGCCTTCGAGCTTCTTTTCCTTGACCAGCTCGGCGATCTTCTCGATCAGCCGCGCCTTGTTGACCTGGTACGGAATTTCGGTGACAGCGATCGCTTCGCGACCGTTGTCGGCCACCTCGATATCCGCCTTCGCGCGCATGCGCACGCGACCGCGACCGGTGTGGTACGCGTTGATGATGCCGGAGGTGCCATTGATGATGCCGGCAGTCGGGAAATCCGGACCGGGCACGTGCACCATCAGCCCATCGATGTCGATCTCGGGGTTCTCGATCAACGCGATCGTCGCGTCGATGATTTCCGACAGGTTGTGCGGCGGGATGTTGGTCGCCATGCCAACCGCGATACCGGCCGAACCATTGATGAGCAGGTTCGGGACCCGGGTCGGCATGACCGTCGGCTCGAATTCCTTCTCGTCATAGTTCGGCTGGAAGTCGACGGTGTCTTTCTCGATGTCCGCCATCAACTCATGGGTGAGTTTGGACATGCGCGCTTCGGTGTAGCGCATCGCCGCGGCGGAGTCGCCATCCACTGAACCGAAGTTGCCCTGGCCATCCACCAGCATGTAGCGCAGCGAGAACGGCTGCGCCATGCGCACCAGCGTGTCGTAGACCGACTGGTCGCCGTGCGGATGGTATTTACCGATCACGTCACCGACGATTCGCGCCGACTTGAAGTACGGCTTGTTGGAGTGGGCACCCAACACGCTCATCGCGTACAGAACGCGTCGGTGCACCGGCTTGAGCCCGTCCCGAACGTCCGGAAGCGCGCGTCCGACGATCACGCTCATGGCGTAATCGAGGTAGCTGCGACGCATCTCGTCTTCGAGGTTTACCGGGATGATTTCCTTGGCAAATTCGGCCATCGGGTTTCCGTGTTTTGACAGGGGTTAGAGCGATATCGATCGCTGCCCGCGCCTATCGGAAACCACCCAGGCAATTCTTCCTGCGCGGCGATTTCTCGATCCGCGACAAGCAGATGAAAAAGACACTGAATCATAGCACAAAACGCGCTCTGACGCCCCGCTATTTTCCCCGGAAACAATGACTTAGCGCGGTTTTACGGTCGAATCGGACGCTGACGGAGACTCGCGCCTCTCAATCGGGAAATGCGAGCCGCATCGCGGCCTCGTCTGGACGCTCGATCACCCCACGCTCGGTAACGATGGCGGTGATCAGATCATGCGCCGTGACGTCGAAGACCGGGTTCCAGGCACGGATACCATCGGCCGCCGTACGGGTCCCGGCGACGCCGAACAACTCTTCGGGGTCGCGCTCCTCGATATGGATGAAATCGCCCGACGCCGTGTCCATATCCACTGTCGATGACGGTGCCACCACCATGAACCCGACTCCGTAATGCCATGCCGAGATAGCGAGCTGGCAGGTACCGATCTTGTTGGCGACATCGCCGTTGGCGCAGATGCGGTCCGCCCCCACCACGACCCATTGCACCTTGCCGGTTTTCATCAGGTGCGCGGCCGCCGCGTCGGCGATCAGGGTCGGGGCAATACCGTCCTGCTGCAGCTCCCACGCAGTCAGTCGTGCGCCTTGCAGCCACGGACGGGTCTCGCCCGCATACACCTGCTCGACCCGCCCCTGGGCGACGCCGGCGCGAATCACCCCCAGCGCGGTACCAAAACCGGCGGTTGCCAGCGAGCCGGTGTTGCAATGGGTCAAGACACTGCTGCCGGGTGCGATCAGGGCCGCACCAAGCACGCCCATCTGGCGATTGGCCGCCAGATCCTCGCGGGTGATTGCCTCGGCCTCGGCGGCGAGGGCCCCGCGCCACTGCTCACCGGCACCGGTGAGGACGCGCCGCATCCGCGCCAATGCCCAGGCAAGGTTGACCGCCGTGGGCCTGGCCGCATTGAGGTGGGCGATGGTCGGAGTGAGCTTGGCGGCCGCCTCGGAGCCATCGGCCGCGGTGATCTCACGGGCCGCCAGCACCAGGCCCCAGGCGGCGGCGATTCCAATGGCAGGAGCACCACGAACGACCAGCGTTCGGATCGCGTCGAACACCTCGTCACTGGTGCGGCAGGTGACGTATTCCACCTGGAAGGGAAGCTTGCGCTGGTCCAGCAGCTCCAGCGCGTCACTGGTCCAGCGGATGGGCCGGACCCGGTCATAACGGTCGAAATCGAGGGTATCGGTCATGGCGTTCTCAAGCTCGGAAGAAGTCAAATGCCAGCACGTCGGCGATCCGGTCGGTGCCCAGTATCGCCATCATCAGCCGGTCGACACCGAGGGCGACCCCGGCGCAATGTGGAAAGCCGGCGGCCAACGATGCAAGGAAGCGCTGGTCCAGTTGCGGCAGGATATCCCCACGACTCGCACGCACCTGCCGGTCGCGCTGGAAACGCGCCGTCTGCTCCACCGCATCGGCCAGCTCGTGATAGCCATTGGCAAGCTCCAGCGGCCCCAGATACAACTCGAAACGTTCGGCGACCGGTGGCTCGCCAGTGCCATCATCGCGCAGCCGCGCCAACGCGCATTGGCTGGCCGGGTAGTCGTGGATCGCCAGCATCTGGTCGTCGCGGAAATCCGGCTGCAACCGGTGGGTCATCAACAGGTCCAGCCAATCGTCACGCACCAGCCCGCGCGGATCGACAACAGCCTCACCCAGCGCTTGGCGCAGCTCGTCTTCGCTGGCGGTCATCGGGTCCAGGCCCAGCCGGTCGCGGTAGAGGTCACGGTAGCGAACCTGGACCAGTGGAACCTGTCGGCCGACCAGCGCGAGTGCGGCATTGATCACCTCGGCGGTTTCCACAATCAGCGCACGATGGCCCCAGCCCAGGCGATACCACTCCAGCATGGTGAATTCCGGATTGTGGCGAACACCGGCCTCTCCATCGCGAAACACCCGGCCCAGTTCGTAGCAATCACCAAAGCCGGCCGCCAACAGGCGCTTGAGCGGGTACTCGGGGGACGTACGCAACCATCGCGTTCGCGGCGCGCCATCGGTGCGTCCGCTGAACTGCAGCGAGAACGAGGCGATATTGGGCTCGGTGTTGCCGGCCACCGACATCATCGGCGTCTCGACCTCGGTGACGTCACGCTCGGCGAAGAACGTTCGGATGCAGGCGTTGAGGGCGGCGCGCAGGCGCAGCGCATCGAAGCTCGCCGTCGGCTGCCAGTCCGACGTCATGTCGATCTCATTCGTGTGCAGCCAGGAAGGCGATGAGCTTCGCCTCGTCCCAGATTGCGACGCCCAGCTCCTCGGCCTTGGCAAGCTTGGAGCCGGCAGCCTCGCCGGCGACGACAAAGCCGGTTTTCTTCGACACGCTGCCAGCGGACTTTGCGCCCAGGGCTTCCAGCCGGGCCTTGGCCTCATCGCGGGTCATCGACGACAAGGTCCCCGTCAGCACCACGGTCTGGCCGTCCAGCGCACCGGCAACGCGTGTCTCGTCCTGCGGAACCCGCGCCTCCAATCGTTCCACCGCAGCAGCCGACGCGGACAGCAGCCCGGCGTTGCCGACATCCTGCAACCAGTCGAACAGCGCCGTCGCGGTATCGTTCGGCAAACCGGCGGTAACAAAATCATGTTGCGGCGCCTTCAGCAGACGCGCCACCGCAGCGGCGGGCTGATCCGCGAGCGGAAATGCCGCTGCCACCTGTTCGGCGCGAATGCGGGTGATCTTCGGGATATCCAGGTCGACCAGCAGGGTCGCCAAACCCAGGTCATCGCGCAGCTTCGGCGACGGGTCATGGGCATCGTTGATGGTGACGCCGCGCGCCAGCAACTCGTCGATGACCTGCTGGTTGCCCGGCTGGTCCATGAAGTTCCCGATGGAGCGGGCGACTTCCCCGCCGATATCAGGCACCCGCTTGAATAACGGCCACGGCAAGTGACGGATTATTTCCAGGTCGCCGAACCAGGTCGCCAACGCCTTCGCGGTGCTCTCGCCGACATGCTGGATACCCAGGCCGAACAGAAAACGCTCCAGCGTGGTGTCGCGGCTGCGGTCAATCGCCTCGATCAGGTTCTCGGCCCATTTGGTCGCGACCTTGGCCGGCTTGCCGTTGCTTGCCGCGGACACATCCGCCGGCGCTTCCGGCAGCGCGTCCTGCGCGGCATCACCGCGGCTTTTCATCTCCAGCAGGTCATCGAGGGTCAACTTGTACAGATCGGCGACGGTCGTGACGTAATCCAGATCCGACAGATACTCGATGTAGCGCTCGCCGAGACCATCGATGTCCATCGCCCGGCGCGAGGCGAAATGCCCGATGGCTTCCTTGCGCTGGGCCGCGCAGGTCAACTCGCCCGAGCAGCGCCAAACCACACCGCCCTCCTCGCGGACGATCCGCGAGCCGCAGACCGGGCACTCGGTTGGCATCACCCATACCGGCGCACCGGGCGCGCGCTGGTCAGGCACGACCCGGACGATCTCCGGGATCACATCACCGGCGCGGCGCACGATCACCGTATCGCCGATGCGCACGTCCAGTCGCGCGATCTGGTCGGCGTTATGCAAGGTCGCCTTGCTGACCACCACGCCGGCGACCTGCACCGGCCGCAAGCGCGCCAGTGGCGTAGCCGCACCGGTGCGGCCGATATTGATATCGATCGCCTCAAGCACGGTCGACTGCTCCTGGGCGGGGAACTTGTGCGCGATCGCCCAACGTGGTGCGCGCGAGACAAAGCCCAACTCGCGCTGTCCCGCGTAATCGTCGAGTTTGTAGACCACTCCGTCGATATCGAACGGCAATCCGGCACGACGCTCACCCAGTCGCTGGTAGTAGTCGAGCAAGCCGCTGGTGCCGGCCACCACCGCGCTTTCAGCACTGACCGGCAGGCCCCATTCGCGCAATCGTTGCAGTGTCGCCGAGTGGGTTTCGGGCAGTTCGCCGCCTTCCACCACGCCCACCGCATAGGCATAGAACGCCAGCGGGCGGCGCGCCGTGATGCGTGGATCCAGCTGGCGCAGCGAGCCGGCAGCGCCATTGCGCGGGTTGGCGAGCACCTTGCCGCCCTCTGCCAGTGCGCGTTCGTTGTAGCGCTTGAAGCCTTCCAGTGGCATGTAGACCTCACCGCGCACTTCCAGCACGTCGGGCCAGCCCGCGCCACGCAGCTGCAACGCGATCGCCTTCACCGTGCGCAGGTTGGCGGTGACATCCTCGCCGGTGGCACCGTCGCCGCGGGTCGCGCCCTGGACGAAGCGGCCGTGCTCGTAGCGCAAGCTGATTGCCAGGCCATCGAGCTTTGGCTCGACCGAAAACAGCGGATTGTCCCGGCCGGTCTTGTGCTCGATCCGGCGCACGAAGTCCGCCACTTCCTGTTCGGTAAAGGCATTGGCCAGCGACAACATCGGCACGGCGTGTCGTACCGGCGCAAAGGCGCCTGACGGTGCCGCCCCGACACGCTGGGTGGGCGAATCCTCGCTCGCCAGCGCCGGAAACTCCGCTTCCAATGCCTCCAGCTCGCGCAGCAGCCGGTCGTACTGCGCATCCGCCAGCACCGCATCGTCAAGCACGTGGTAGCGGAAATTGGCGTCATCGAGCTGACGGCGCAGTTCGTCGACGCGGCTTCGGGCTTCAGCGGTGGCGGCTGCGGACATGACTTTCATGCACGGGACGGCGGTGCCGGGACACGGCTTACCAGCGCGTCGGCTTGCTCAATGGCGGGGCTTCGCGCTGGCGATCGTAGGCGCGCAACTCGTCGCGGATATGGCCGATACGCTGGCGCCCGAGGTTGTTGCGTTGCTCATCCAGCACGATGCCGTCGAGCAACTCGGCCATGCGCTCCGCGGTCGGCAGCATGGTCTCCCAGGCGTCCAGCGCGGCAATCGGTGCCGGCAGGGTCAGGAAAAACGCGATCGCCGGAGTTTCCAGCTCCTGGATGTTCGCCATGTCGAAGTTGCCGGACTTGGTGATATTGGCAACGCTGAACACCGGCCCGCGCTCGGGTCGTTGATCAAGCAGCCGGTGGAACACGCTCATGTGGCCGTACACCAGGCCGGCCTTCTCGGCCGCCACCACGATGTCGGGACCACGGAGCTTGTGGCCGGCGCGGGCCGCCAGGTAAACGGTCACGATCTTGTCGAACTCGTCGCTGACACGGCGCCCCAGCTCGGCGCTGGCGATATCGGCCGTGCCGTCCAGGCTGCGCTCAAACAGCTCCAGTTCGGCCTGGCTGGTGGCATCACCGGTGGCGGGCGGCTCACCAGCCAGCTCATCCTCCAGTTGCTCGCCCAAGGTGGGCTCGCGACGCTCGCCCGTCGTTTTGGCATCGCGGGGAACCCGCCTGCCCTGTCCGGGTTTGCGTGGACGACCGAAGAATACGATCGCGCCAATCAGGATCAGGCCGGCGATCAGGATTCCGATCCGCAGCAGGGTCATGTCCGACATTGTTTCGCTACTCCTTGCTGGTGCGGTTGTAGGGCAATGGTGCCTCGCCCATCAGGCGGCACCGGCCAGACGGGTGGCCTCGGCCAGGTCCACCGATACCAGACGGCTGACACCGGGCTCGCGCATGGTGACGCCAGCCAGCTGATGCGCTGCTTCCATGGTCGCCTTGTTGTGGCTGACGAACAAGAACTGTACCTGTTCACTCATCTCGCTGACCATCGCCGCCAATCGTCCGACATTGGCTTCATCCAATGGCGCATCCACCTCGTCGAGCAGGCAGAACGGCGCCGGATTGAGCTGGAAGATCGCAAACACCAACGCCACCGCGGTCATCGCCTTCTCGCCGCCAGACAGCAGCGAGATATTCGACACCCGTTTTCCGGGCGGCCGGGCCATGATCGCCACGCCGGCATCGAGCAGATCCTCGCCGGTGAGCTCCAGGTAGGCGTGCCCGCCACCAAACAGGCGCGGATACAGCTGCTGGACGCCGGCATTGACACGGTCGAAGGTGTCCTTGAAGCGGCCCCGGGTTTCCCGGTCGATCTTCCGGATCGCCTCTTCCAGGGTCTCCAGCGCCGTGGTCAGATCGGTGTCCTGGGCATCCAGGTAGTCCTTGCGCTGGGCGGCTTCGGCATGCTCGGCGATCGCGGCCAGGTTGACCGGCTCCAGACGGCGCAGTTTGGCGTCCAGTTCGCTGACCGTCTTCGACCATGCCGCAGGCTCCATCTCGTCGGTCAGGGTATTGGCGACATCCTCAAGCACGAAACCGGTCTCAACCACGTCCTCGGCCAGGGATTCGGCCTTCAGCACGATCGCTTGCTGGTCCAGCCGACGCTGGCCGATCGCCTCGCGCTGCGCCAATGCCTGCTCGTCGCGCTGCTGGCGGGTCTGCTCGAACCGGCGCAGATCATTGTCGATACCGTCCACGGCAGTACGCGCCGCGGTGAGCTTGTGCTCGACCTGAACCCGCTGCTCCAGGGTGGCTTGTCGCTGCTGCTCAAGCTCCAGCACCGGGTCGTCACCTGCGACCAGCTGGCTGGCCAGTTCACCCAGGCGCAGGTCGAGCACGCCGCGTTGGCCGCCCATCCGGTCCAGCGCCTGGGCCAGCGAGGTGACCTGGGCGCGTTGCGACTCCAGGGTCAGTGCCAGCGCATGGCTGGCGTCGCGCGACTCATGGGCCAGGTTGCGGGCCTGGTCGCGGGCTTCCATCAGGTGGCGGCGCTCGCCATCCAGCACCAGCCGCGCATCCTCCAGCTCGGTCATCCGCATGACCGCCTCTTCCTGGCGGAAGCGCGACTCGCGACCCTGCTCGTGTGCGTCGTCCAGGGATCCGACCAACTGGGTCAGTTCAAGCTCGATCTTCTCGATCCGGCCGCGCGCCGAATCCAGGCGGCCCTGCTGGCTCTGCAACCGGCCCGCCATCTCCGAGACGCTGCGATGGGCCGTGTACAGGCTGCGCTGGGCGTCTTCGCGCTGCTGCTCGGCCGCCAGCAGGCGATCACGCAACTGGCTCAGGCCGGAGTCCAACTCGCGCTCGCGCTCCTGCAAGACCTCGATCTGTTCACGCAGCGACTGGATCTCCTTCTCCCGGAGCAACGCGCCCTGCTGGGCCGCGCCCGAGCGCAACACCTGCATCCAGCCGGCGCCCAGGCGCTCACCATTACGGGTGATGACCGACTCGCCTGCAGCCAGTCCAGGCAGCAGCGCACGCGCGGCTTGCAGGTCCTCGGCCACATGCAATCGGGACAAGAGGCGGCGGATCGCCACCGGGCCACGCACCTTGGACGCCAGCGAAGTCGGCGCGACATCAAGCGGGTCGGCTTGGGATGACACCAGCGCAAGACGACCCTCGCCCAGCTCGCCAATCGCCGCCACCAACGCCTCGGGAGATTCGACCAATACCCCTTCGATCAGCTGGCCAAGCGCGTCTTCCACGGCGTTTTCCCAGCCCGCATCGACCGCCAGCGCTTCGCCGACCCGGGTTGCCGAGTCCAGTCCACGTGCCTGCAACCAGGCCGTCGCAGCGCCCTGTTCCTGGCCCAGCGCGGCATTCTGTAGCGCCTCCAGGGACGACAGGCGACCACGCGCCGCCTGTGCCTGTTTGCGCACGTCGGCCAGCCCGGACTGGGTGGCGCGTTGTTGCTCCTGCAATCCGTCGACGCTGGATTTCCGGCCCTCCACAGCGTCGGTCAGGCTGTCCAGCGACAGTTTGTGGGTCTCGTGTTGCTCTTCCAGCTCGGCAAACGTCGCGGCCAGCGTGCTCAGGTCCAGACCGGCGCGTTCGGCGGTCAACGCCTCGCGACGGCGGTCCGCCTCCAGCGCCTGGCGGTCCAGATGCTCGATCCGGGTACGTTCGACATCGGCGGCACGGGTCGCCTCGGACTGGGCACGGGTGTGCTCATCCCAACGCTGCTGCCAGGCTGCCAGCGCGGTCTCGGCATCGCGCAGGACGTCCTGGCGGGCGACATCCTCCTCGCGCATCTGCTCCAACCGTGGCTCATCACTCTCGATTGCCGCAGCCAACACATCCAGGCGGGATTGATCGCTGCCGATATGCTCGGCGATCTGCGCCAGTTGGGTCTGCGCCTCGTCGCGCGCTTTCTGCAGCCGGGTCGACATCTCGCGTTGGTGCTGGATCTGCTGCTCGATCCGGGCCAGCGCGCCGCCGACCTCGTAACTGTTCGCCTGCGCCTTGCTCAGCGCCTCGGCGGCTTCTTCCCGTCGTACCCGGCCGGTCTCGATTTCCCGCTCGGCCTCGCGCTGCTCCGCGATCAACTGCTGCAGGCGGGTCTCCTGCTGGGCCAGTTTTTCGCGTTGTCCCTGCAGCTTGCGGTCCAGCGCACGATGTTCGAGCGCCTTCCATTCCGCGTCCCGGATTCTCCGGTCGGCCTGGATGGCTTGGTATTGCTCGGCCTGGCGGGCCTGGCGGGCAAGATGCTCCAGCTGCTTGCCGACCTCCTCGCGCAGGTCGCTGAGCCGGTCGAGGTTCTCCCGGGTGTGCCGGATGCGGGTCTCGGTCTCCTTGCGACGCTCCTTGTACTTGGAGATGCCGGCTGCCTCTTCCAGGTACACGCGCAGATCCTCGGGCCGGGCCTCGATGATCTGGCTGATCATTCCCTGCTCGATGATCGAATAACTGCGCGGACCCAGTCCGGTCCCCAGGAACAGATCGGTAATGTCGCGTCGGCGGCACTTGCTGCCATTGAGGTAGTACTGGCTGCCCCCATCACGGCTGACCAGGCGCTTGACCGATATCTCATCGAAGGCGCCGTACTCACCGGTGATGGTGTGGTCGGAGTTGTCGAACACCAGCTCAACGGTGGCCTGCGACACCGGCTTGCGCGCCGAGGAGCCCGCGAAAATCACGTCGGTCAACGAATCCCCGCGCAGCCGGCTGGCCGAGCTTTCGCCCATCACCCAACGCACCGCGTCGATGATGTTGGACTTGCCGCAGCCGTTCGGCCCGACCACTGCAGTCAGGTTCGACGGCAGGTGCAGGGTGGTCGGATCGACGAAGGACTTGAAGCCGGACAGCTTGATCGTGGACAGACGCATGCGTCGCGGGAACCTCTTGAGCGCCACACGGGCGCTTCCATTAATGCCAAATGAGTTTAACTATATCGCCCAAGCTGTTGAATCCTATGAAACAAGACCCTGAAGAAGCCTGTGCCCATCGGCAAGTATAACGGGCCAAGGCGGACTGCCGGATCACCCGGGGAAGGTCTGAACAATTAACCGTCACCCCATAACAAACCATCACCCCACACCAAACCGTCACCCCACACCAAACCGTCACCCCATAACAAACCGTCACCCCACAACAAGCCATCACCCCACACCAAGCCGTCATCCCCGCGAAGGCGGGGATCCATGGACTTCAAGCCGCTGACCCCAGGAACGTTCATCCATCACCGTCCAGGCGCTCGCCGCTGTCGGGATCAAAGAAGTGGACGCTGCCCGCCGCAAGCGACAAGGGCAGCTTCGCCCCCACCCCGGGCAGCTCCTGGGGCGGACAGCGCGCAACCAGCGCGTCGGAACCATGGCGCAGGTTGACGAAGATCTCGTTGCCGACCGGTTCGAGCATCTCGATCCCGGCCACGAAACTCGGGCTGGCTCCATCGGTCGCCGGCTGCAGGTGCTCGGGCCGGAAGCCGATCGTCACCTCGCGCTGCAGCCATGGCACCGGGACTTCACTGACAGCCCCGTCCAGACCGATGCGATCACCTTCGGCGGTGTGCAGCGACAACCCGTCGTCGTCACGCTGCAGCCGGCCGTGCAACACATTCATTGCCGGGCTGCCCAGGAACGTGGCGACAAACAGGTTCGCCGGCTTGGCGTACAGGTTCATCGGAGTGTCTATCTGCTGGATCAGGCCATCGTTGAGCACCACGATCCGCTGCCCCAGCGTCATCGCCTCGATCTGGTCATGGGTTACGTACACCATCGTCGCACCCAACTGGCGATGCAGACGCGCGATTTCCACCCGCATCCCGGCGCGCAGCTTGGCGTCCAGGTTGGACAAGGGTTCATCCAGCAGGAACACCTGCGGTTGCCGGACCAGCGCCCGTCCCAGCGCCACCCGCTGGCGCTGGCCACCCGACAGCACGGCCGGCTTGCGCTCCAGCAACTCGTCCAGCTGCAGCATCGTGGCTGCCTCACCGACCCGGGCGCGGATCTCGGCCTTGGCCATCCCGCGCAGCTTGAGCCCGAAGCCCAGGTTCTCCGCCACCGTCATGTGCGGATACAACGCGTAGCTCTGGAACACCATCGCGATGTCGCGATCCTTGGGTGGCAGGTCGTTGACCACGCGCTCGCCGATCCGCAATTGTCCGGCGGTCACGGTTTCCAGCCCGGCGATCATCCGCAGCAGCGTTGACTTGCCACAGCCCGACGGCCCCACCAGCACCAGCAATTCACCATCGGCGACCACGAAGCTGGCCTCGGCAACGCCAACGTGACCATTCGGGTAGACCTTGCGCACACGCTCCAGGCTGACCTTGGCCATGCACTCTCCTGCGGTTGTGACCCAAGGTTACCGCGATGGGTCGGCCGGCGGCCCGCCTGCCTCGGCTATCCTGCCACGCAACCACCCTCACGCCACCCGTCGACCCCGTCGCCGGGCCGTCAATTCCCAGAGACCCAGTATTCATGAGCGATGCACGCGTTTTCCCGGACGGCTTCCTGTGGGGCGCCGCCACGGCCGCCCACCAGATCGAAGGCTCGCCGCTGGCCGATGGTGCCGGCGCAAGCATCTGGACCCGCTTCGCCCACACCCCCGGCATGACGGTCGACGGCGCCACCGGCGATGTTGCCTGCGATCATTACCGGCGCTGGAAGGACGACGTGGCCTTGATGCGCGAACTGGGCCTGACGGCCTACCGCTTCAGCGTGTCGTGGTCGCGGATCCTGCCGGACGGCACCGGCCGGGTAAACCAGGCCGGGCTGGACTTCTACTCCAACCTGGTCGACGAGCTGCTGGCCAACGGCATCGAGCCGATGCTGACGCTTTACCACTGGGACCTGCCGGCGGCGCTGGACGACCGCGGGGGCTGGCTCAACCCGGACAGCGCCGACTGGTTCGCCGAGTACGCCAGCGTCATGTATCGCGCCCTCGACGGCCGAGTGAAGAAGTGGGTCACCCTCAACGAGCCGTGGGTGATCACCGATGGCGGCTACCTGCACGGTGCCCTCGCCCCCGGCCACCGCAGCCGCTACGAGGCACCGATTGCCAGCCACAACCTGATGCGGGCCCATGGCGCGGCGGTAAAGGCCTACCGCGACATCGGCCAACACGAGATCGGCCTGGTGGTGAACATCGAGCCGAAGTACCCCGCGAGCGACTCACCCGACGACCATGCCGCCGTCGCCCGCGCGCATGCCTATATGAATGGCCAGTACCTGGACCCCGCCCTGCTCGGTCATTACCCGCCCGAGATGAAGGAAATATTCGGCGACGCATGGCCGGATTGGCCGGCGCAGGACCTCGAGCTGATCCAACAGAAACTCGACTTCATCGGCATCAACTACTACACCCGCAGCGTCACCCGGGCCGACGACAGCTACCCGTTGAACGCCGGCGCCGTGCGGCAACCGCTGGGCACCTACAGCGAGACCGGCTGGGAAGTGTTCCCGCAGGGCCTGGTCGACCTGCTGTCCTGGGCCAGGGACCGCTACGGCAATATCCCCACCTACATCACCGAAAATGGCGCCGCGTTCTTTGACCCGCCGGTCGCCGAGGATGGCCGTGTGCGCGACCCGTTGCGGACCGATTACCTGCGGAAGCACATCGGCGCCGTGCACCAGGCGATAGCGGCCGGCTGCGACATCCGCGGCTACATGCTGTGGTCGCTGATGGACAACCTGGAATGGTCACTGGGCTACACCAAGCGCTTTGGCATGGTGCACGTGAACTACGCCACCCAGCAGCGCACACCGAAGGACAGCGCGCGCTGGTATGCCAAGGTCATCGCCAGCCACGGCCGGCACCTGGATGAGCCGTTGCCGTAACGCTCGTCCGGATGCTTATTCCCCTTGTTCGGTAATGTCCTCGACACGCTGCACGCGCCTACGGTACTCAGCGACGTTGTCGCCACCAATGCGCTTCCTCTGCGTGCCTTTCAGCGTGTCGACCTTCTGGTCCGTGCCGGTCACCTGCTTGGCTTCGACGACGGTATCGCGTTCGAAGGCATGGGATTTATCGGTGTTGCGGTAATACCGGTACAGGGCCCAGTACAGGCCGGTGGCGCCTGCCGGACCGAGCAGGAGCAGCCATAGACCACCGTCGTCGCCCATCACTAATTCCCCATCATGATCATGAGTGCAATGCCTTCGAGAACGCTGCCGGCAGTTAGCGCGGCCAGCAGGAGCTTCCATTGCTGCACCGGCACGCTGCCCATGGTCTCGCCGGTGCGACCATTCACCGCGATGTAGTGCAGCATGCCGCCGTTGCTGCCCGGCTGGTGGTACGAGTACAGCCATACGGGCAGGTACATCGACACCCAGCGGGTGCCGTGAACGGTGAGGCCTTCCTGCTCCCAGCGCACGCCGCGATCGTAACGGTCCACCGATTTTTCGACCTGGGAGCGGGCGATCGACAGCAGTTGGTCTTCCAGACGTGGGCGCAGGTGCTCCACATCCTGGTCGCGCTTCTCCGTGCTGAAGCCGGCCAGGAAGGAAGCGTTCCACTTCACCGCGTTCTTCGTGTCGAACGGCAGGATCGTGTTGATGATGTTGTTGGTGTTGCTGCCCGTGTCGAGGTTGCCGCGCTCAGTGGAGGATTCCATTGGCAGGTCGTCCACGGTGAAGTCCACGTGCCGGCCGACCTGGTACACGTCGGCGTCGTAGTAGGTCTCTTTTTTGTCGCCGCTGCCGCGCGTGTAACGCCGCGTCTGGATCTCGCCATGGCCGGTGACGTCGGCGCTCGCGTTGCCATCGACGATCATGTACGGCAGGTAGACGCCGATAACGTTCTCGGGCGTGAACTGCTCCTTGAATTCCTTCAACGCGAACATGCGTCGCTTGTTCACGAACTGGCGGATACGCGCGACCGCGTCGTCCTTGCCGATGTGGAACGGCAGCACCGCGTCGGGCACCGCGCCGTTGGCCACCTGCTCGTTGACGCCGAAAACGTGGCGGCACCAATGACAGCGCGCGGTCATCGCATTTTCGGTATTGATCGTCACCTCGGCGCCGCAGCCGGTGCACTTGAAGCTCATCAGGCTGGCGGCGTCGGCCTCTATGTCCCGCGCACCCGAAGCGATCACCGTGCCGGTGAGCTCGTCAAGGCCTTCGCCGAGCCCGAATTCCTCCTCGACCCGCTCGGCTTGCCATTGGTGGCGGCAAAAGAGGCAGACCAACAGGTCGCTGCCGGCCTTTTGCCGGACCTCGCTGGCACCGCATTTGGGGCAGCGGTTGAGGCCGTCCTGAAGCTCGGTGGCAGAAGTGTCGATGGCGACCGGATCGGGCGCCAGCAATTCGTCGCGGATCGGTTCGGGCAGCGTGTCCGGGTCGACAGGAAAACTACCCGGTCGCGGCGGCACATCCTGCGGCGAGCCGGGACCGGTGTAAGGCGGCACCCGCGGCGGCGTAGTGGTATCCGGCATGGTTCTGCGACTCCGCCTTACAGGCCCAGTACCTTGGCCTTGGCCGCGTCGTAGTCAGCCTGGGTAATCAGGCCGAGATCAAGCATTTCCTTCGCCTTGGTCAATTTCGCAATCGGGTCAGCCGCGGCGGGTGCGGCTGGTGCCACCGGTTGCTGCAAGTTACCCAGGCCACCCATCATGCCGCTCGCCATCCCGATGCCCATGACACCTGCGGCGCCACTGGTCTCACCCGCCGACTGGATACCCTGCGCGACGCTGGCCTGCAGGTTGGAATTGCCGCGTGCACCGGCCAGTGCGTCGGCGCGTTGCACGGTCTTGAGCAGTTCCCGCGTATTGGGGTCGTATTCAATGGAAATGATGGCGGTCTTGAAGATGGCCAGGCCACGGTCGGATTTCCACTGATAGGCGTTTTCCACCGCGTCGGACAGGCTCTTGGCAAAGCCAATCGAATCCTGCTGCAGCTTGGTGATGCGATTGCCCTTGCTCGGATCATTCGTATACAGACTGAAGGCCGGCGCAAGCGAACCCACCACTTCGTTGAACAGCTGGCTGGCGGCGGCATTGTCGATGTCGGTGAAATCGAAGACCTGGCCCGGCTGGAGATACGCTGCCGGTACGAAATTCTTCACGAACAGGATCGGATCGACGATCTTCAGCGTGTAGGTACCACGCGTCACCGCGCCCACCTGCGTGCCCAGGAAGCCATCGTCCCAATAGATTTCAGATTGCGTGCCGAAGCGGTTGTTCGGCAGTTCCTTCAGCGACACGAAGAAAGCGGCTTGCTGCGAACCGGGCTGGCCGCCGAACTTGAAGCGCTCCCAGCTCTGCTTGATCAGCGAAGAGACAAGTCCGTCGCCTGCGAAAACCGACTTCGAGTTGAGGTCGTCCGATCGCCATTCATAACCGCCCGGCTCGGCCGCGAAACCGGTGATCGCGCCATCCTGGAACAGCAGCAACCCGTAACCTTCGGGCACGATGATCTTCGAACCGTTGGTGATGATGTTCGAGGACGCCTTGGTATTGGAGCCGCGCCCTGCATTGGTGCCATGCGGCACCGCCGCGAACAACGCCGCGGTCGACGGCAAACCCTCCGGCACCGTGTAGAAGTCCTTCCATTGGTCGGCGAGCGCACCACTGACCGAACCCACTACTGCTTGAACAAGCCCCATGCCAACTCTCCCTGATTCGTGACCGGGTACTGTACCCGCCATGCTGCGGGCAACTATACCTGCGCACAGTTATCAATCAGGAAGCCCCGCGGCTTCCGGGTCGTGGGTTACGGCGACACCCCAACCTCCACGTCGGCTTGCAACCGGTCGATTCGCAGCTCGCTCCCCTGCCACGGACGCGGCTCGCCATCGATGCGTGCATTGCCGCCGGTCATCGGCTTGGGCAACCGCAGCACCACGCCGCCGGGCGGCAGCCGGATGCCGGGGTGCAGCTTGAGCCGGACCGTGTCGCCATCGCGATGCAAGGTGTAGCCCAACTCGCCATACGGCGTGCGCAGACCGTCAATGACAATTCCCTGCCCGTCCAGCCAACTGGCCGGGATGCCGGCGGCGATCACCAGCGATTGGTCGATCTCGCGGCTGTAGGCAAACAGGTCCAGCGCGGAGCGCACGTAGTCCGATGCCACCCAGGCGTGTGGCAGGTCACCGAGGAAAAACGGTTTGCGCGGCGTGCGCGAGACCACTTCGGCCCACTGGTTCCAGCCTGGCGGCTGCTGGTCGGCGAAGAAGAACGCCAGCGCTTCGTGGGCACGCTCGCGCCAGCCCAGGCGCACGAAGGTACCGACGGTCCGCAGCTCGTACGGGGTGTAGTCCTTCCAGTCCCGGGTGCCGTCACGACGACCGACAAACTCGCGCCAGTAACGCTCGAAGGTGTTGTGCAACAGCTCTGTTGGCATCCGGCCCTGCTCGCCACCCGGCGCCAGCGCGATGGTGGTCGAGGTCGCGTCAAAATCGCCGAGCTCGGCCGCGCCGGGGATGTAGTCGATATCGTGTTGCCCGGTCGCCGCCTCGATGGAGGCGTACAGGTCGGCGCGGAACTGGTCGCGCGACGCCGCGAACCGCTCGGCATCGGCATCACGGCCCAGCCATTGCGCGATCAGCACCGCGTCCTTGTAGCCGCGCAGCGTCCAGAAGTTGTCCCAGTACGAGTGCATCGGCTTGGCCGAGTAGCCCTCGTGACTGATCGAGGCCGGCATCATGCCGTAGAACGCCGGGTTGATGGCGCGGTTGGCCGCGGTGCGCTCGCTCAGGCGCAACTGGTCCATGTAGCCCACCGCAGCCGCCACGTGGGGCCACAGGTCTTCGAGCACTTGCCGGTCGCGGCGATGGCGGTAGACCTCGGCGATGGTGAATATCAGCTCGCCGTGGCTGTCGTTCTCCGGCACCGGATCGCTGCCGCGGTCGTCGACGCAACACGGGACTTTGCCGCTATCGAACTGATACGGCGCGTGCCAGCGCACGAATGCTTCGGCGACATCCCCGCGGCCCAGCCGCAACAGGCCCTCGGAAATCATCGCGCCATCGCGGATCCAGGTCCGGGCGTAGGAGCGGGTGCCCGGCCGCAGCTGCGGGCCATTGCGGCTGATCAGCATGTGGGCCAATCCGGTGCGCAGGGTATCGACCACGTGCTGGCCGGCAGCGGGCACCTCCAGGGTCACCCGATCCAGTTTGTCGTGCCAGTCGATGGCTGCGCGGGCCTGCCGGGCCGCCGCATCGCCGGCCAGAACGCCGTCGACCGCAAGATCGCCTGTCAGTGGTGCGCGCCAGTCGAAGCTGCGGCTCTCGCCCGCTGCCAGCCGGACCCGGTACAACATCGCGCCCGACGCCAGGCCGGTGGGGTCGTGCTCGACCCGGGCACGGATGCCGGCCTTGACCAAATCGTCGGGCGGCTCGGGATCGGCCTGGAATCCGGTCGCCGCCCTTGCCGCGAGTCGCTCGACGACCGTGCCGGCATCGAAGGTGGAGGCGATGGTCGCATCGGGCACTTGTGACGGTGCAATCTTGCGTTCGCCATTGACGGTCCAGACGCCCGCCTGCGCCGACAACGAGCCTCCCGAAGCATCGAATGCCAAGCGGTTGATCGGGCTGACGCCGCCGGGCGTGCTCAGGAACTGGGACGGCGGATTGACCTGCAGCGGCCGCAGCGCCAACGCCAGGGTGTAGTCGCGGGATTGCCCGCTGGTATTGGTAAGCACGTAACGGGCACTCAGCTGCGATTGCCCGGGCCGGCCTTCGGCGAAGGGGGTGATCGCCAGATCGAACTGCGGATGACGCCAGCCGACGGTCGGGATCGGCAGATAGCCATCGAGCAGCGACTGGCTGGCCTCCACGTCCGCCCAGCTGACCAGCTCGCCATCGCTGATCACGAACGGTTCGATGCGGATGCCGCCGCGTGCCACTTCCACCGCGCCGTCCTCGCCGATCAAGCCCTGCTCGGCGCCGCCGTCGGTCCCGACCACGGTCCAGTACGGCTGCACGCCAACGAAGCCACGCGGGTAATGGCCACGTGGCGCGGTCGCGGCGATGGCGCGGATGAAGTCGTTCGGGGTCGATGCAAACCCGAGTGGTTCGATGGTGATCCCGGCCAGCGCAAACTCCGCGTCCGTGCCGCCCATCGGTCGCAAACGCAGGTAGCGCGCCTCGGACTCCGGCAAGGCGATCCAGTCCCGACCTCCGTTGCCGTCGGTCACCCGGCGGACGTCGCGCCATAGCCTGCGATCATTCGACAAGGCGATGGCGTAATCGCTGGCGTGCCGGTCACCCCATTGCAGGCTCAGTCCGCCAAATTCACGCAGGCGGCCCAGGTCCAGCACCAGGTCGGCGCCGTCCTGGAAACGCGCCCGCCACACGGTTTCCGGGTCACCGTCGGTGACGGCGCTCACGGCAACGGCGTCGACCGAAGCCTTGCCCTCGACGTCGCCCACGCCCTCGCCCGCCTCGACGCTCGCCGTAGCAGTCAACGGTGAGCCATCGTCCGGCGTCCGCTCCCGGAACACCAGGCTGTCGAAACAAACGGCCCCGGCGCCGCCGGCGCTGCTGTAGACCGTGAACTCGACGCTGGCGCTGCGGTGCATTGCCGGATCGGGGGACGGCCCCCACGCCCGACTGATGTGGCGCTTCTTGTAGACCACCGGTGTCCACTGCGCCGGCAGCTCGACCTTGGGCCGGTTGACCCACCACACGTTGTCGCCGCTGGCATCCACCAGTTTGAACTGCAGGTCATTGACCGGTGCATCGCCGCGCAACTGGAACGAGAACTGATAATCCGCGGGGTATTCCATCGGCAGCTTACGTTGCAGGCCGACGTAACCGGAGACGCCATTGAAATCGTAGTCCAGACACAGTGCGCGACCCTGGATGCCATCGACTTCGCGCAAGCTGCCGCTGACCTGGTCGGAGGTGACGACGCTCCAGTCGGCGGCATGGTCGAAGCCATCCAGCGTGCGCGCCTGGCCGTGGGCAAGCACCGGCACCGACTGCGCCGATACCAGCAACAAGCCGAACGCAAGCAGGACCCGACCGCGGGTCTTCCCGCCGGTCAATTCCGGGTCAACACGACTGGACGCATACATTGATCGTGCCTCCTTCAGCCCTTGACGCTGCCCACCAGCAAACCCTGCATGTAATAGCGCTGCAGCACCAGGAACAACACCAGTACCGGCAGCACGGTGACCACCGAGCCGGCCATCATCAGTTCGTTGTCCTGCACGTGCTCGCGCGACAGCGACGCCAGCGCCACCGGCAGCGTGTACAGGTCGGCATCACTGAGCACGATCAATGGCCACATGAAGTCGTTCCAGGCGGCCAGAAAGCTGAAAATCGCGAGCGTCACCAGGATCGGCTTGAGCGCCGGCAGCACGATCTGGAAGAAGATCCGGAACTCGCCGGCGCCATCGATCCTCGCGGCCTCCAGAAGTTCATCCGGGATCGAGCGCGCGTACTGGCGGACCAGGAAGATGCCGAAAATACCCGCCATGCCGGGCACGATCGCCGCGGCATAGGTATTCACCAGCCCGACCTGCTTGAGCATCAGGAACAACGGCATCATCGCCACCTGCGCCGGGATCACCAGCGCCGCCAGCAGCACCCGGAATACCGGCTCGCGACCGGCAAAGCGCAGCTTCGCAAAGGCGTAACCAGCCAGGGTGTTGAGCAACACGGCGATCAGTGTGGTCAACGTCGCCACCAGGAAGCTGTTGAACAGGTAGCGGCCCATCCCGGCCTTGGCGAACAGCTCGTGGTAGTTGCCCCACGTCGCCGCGGACGGCAACAACGGCGGTGGGAAGCTGCTGGCCTCCCCGGGCTGCATGAATGACACCGACGCCATCCACAGCAACGGCGCCAGGCTCAAAACGCCCAACGCGAGCATCAGGCCGTTGACGATGCTCTGGGCGATGCGCGGGCTCATGCGCCCTCCCCGGCCCGCATCATTCGGCTCCCTTGCGTCGCGCGAACCACAACAACGCGCTGGTGATGGTGGTCATCAGCACGAACAACAGAAACGCGACCGCCGATGCGTTGCCCAGGTTCCACCACTTGAAGCCCTCCTCGTACATCAGGTACAGCACGCTGACGGTGCTCTGCAGCGGCCCGCCCTGGGTCATCACGTAGGGCTCGGCAAACAGTTGAAAGTAGCCGGCCAGGGTCAGGATGGTGACCAGCAACATCACCGGCCCCAGCATCGGCAGGGTGATATGCCAGAACTGCCGCCAGCGCGAGGCGCCATCGATGCGCGCGGCTTCGTACAGATCCTCCGGGACCGCCTGCAGGCCGGCGATGAAGATGATCATGTTGTAGCCGAAGTTCTTCCACACCGCGAACGCGATGATGGTCGGCATCGCCCAGTGCGGGTCGCCGAGCCAGTCGACCGGGTTGACGCCGACTCCCGACAGCGCCCAGTTCACCAGTCCGTAGCGGGTGTGGAACAGGTACCGCCAGATCACCGCCACCGCCACCACGGTGGTTACCACCGGCGCGAAAAATGCCGTGCGGAACAGCGGCTTCAGCAGCCCGAGCTTCGAGTGCAGCAGCAAGGCGGCGCCCAGCGACACCGCGATCGACAGCGGCACCCCGACCACCACGAAGTACAGCGTATTGCCCAGCGCCTTCCAGAACAGCGGCGTTTGCAGCAATTCGATGTAGTTGCCCAGGCCCACGAAACGCAGGTTGCCGATGTCGGCCAGGGCGTAGATGTCGAAGTCGGTCAGGCTCAGTGCAAATGCGGCGAACACCGGCACCCCGAAAAACAGGCCGATGACGATGAGTGCGGGCGCGGCGAAGATCCAGCCGGCGGTTGAGGACTTCATGGCGCAACCTGCCCCGGGTCGCTGTCGGGCTCGACTTCGCGGCCGCTGTCGTTGTCGCGATCACTTTCGCGGTCCAGCATCCAGCGGCGCTTCTCCAGTATCGCGTCGGTGCGACGGTCAAGCTCTGCGGCCGCTTCGTCCACGCTCAGCCGGCCGGCGACCATGCGTTCGCTGACCACCAGCATCTCGTTGGCGATGCGCTCCCATTCGGGCACCTTCGGCGTGGGTTTGGCGCGCTCCAGCTGGTCGCGGAAGGCACGCGCGTAGACATCCTCGACCAGCGCATCGCTTTGCCATGCGCTGCGTCGCGGTGGCAGGTCACCGGTGCGGGCATGGAAACGGGCCTGGATCTCAGGGCGCGACAAAAAACTGATCCACTCCCATGCCGCGTCCTTGTGCGGGGAGTCGCTGAAGATTACGAAGCTCGTTCCGCCGGCCACCGATGCACCGGGGCCGTCGGGGCCGGGCAGCGGCATGGTCATCCACGCCTCCGACAGCTCGGCCGGCAGGCGCTTGCGGAACTCGGCGATATTCCACGGCCCGCTGAGGTAGAACGAGAAAAAGCCACGCCCGAACTCATCCCAGACGTTGGAGATCTGGGTATTGGCGACCTGCGGCGCCCAACCCTTGTCGAACATCTCCTTGTAGAACGCCAGCGCACGCTTGAACCCCGGGCTGCGGAAGTTGCCGTAACGGCCACCGTCGCGCAGCAGCGGCTCGGGCTGTTGCATGGCCAAATTGAGCAGCGGCTCGAACTCGTTCAGCGGCAGCAGGATCGCGTACCGGTCGGGGCCAACCATCTGCTTGATCGCGGCCATCGCGGTACGCCATTCGTCCCATGTGGTCGGCGGCTGGTCGAACCCGGCTTGGCGCAGCAAGTCGCGCCGATAGAACGGCAGGCGGGTTTCCACGTACCACGGCACCGCATAGGTATGGCCGTCCACCACGCCGCTGTCCCAGGCGCCGGGAAAGTAGTCTTGCGGGTCGAGTTGTGGGGTCGCCGCGATGTGCGGTTCCAGCTCCGTCAACGCTCCCAGCAGTGCGAACTCGGGAATCCACGTATTGCCGATGGCGCAAACGTCCGGCAAGGAATCGCCCGCGTAGGCGGTCAGCAGCTTCTCATGGGCGGCGGTCCAGGGCAGCTGCTGCAACGCAATGCGGATGTGCGGGTGTTCGCGCTCGAACTGGGGCACCAGCTCGGCGACAACTTCGCCTTCATAACCCATCGCCCAGAACTCGACCACGGTACTGCCGTCGTCCTCGCGCGAGCAGCCGGCCAGCAACAACAGGCACAGGGCCAGCGAGAGAATGCCACCGACGCAGGCCGTATCCGATATCCACCGCTTCATGCTCACCTTGGCATCTTCATGCCGCTCACGGCACCGGCAACAGCACCGGGGCGGGTTCCGCGGGTGGCTGCCGCGAACGTGCCTCGGCCTGCCCCATCGCACGGGCAGCGGCGGCTTCCGGGTCGGCTGGCGCCGGGGCAGGATTCTTGCCTTGCCCCTCCGCCTGTCCTTCCTCCGACTCCGACTCCGACTCCGACTCCGACTCCGGCTGCGGCTCCGGTGCCAGCCAGCCACCGGTAAACCCGGCGCGCTCCAGGCCGGCACGGATGTACTTGTTGCGTTTCATGACATCCCAGACGAAATCATTGCGGTAGTTCGCGATCATGGTCAGGATCGGCCCCTGATCGATCCCGATGTAGTCGCTGGACACCCAGCCCTTGCCCGGCACGATGCGCCCGTTCTTCAGCGGGATGTCGTAATTGAAGCTGGGGTTGAAGGCATCCAGGAACCCATAGCTGGAGTACAGGAAACTCCCGTAGCGCTTGTGCATCTCCACCGTTGCCGGGATCACGATCTCGGGCGCGAACGGCAGCGACGCAATCGCCGCCGTCGGCGCAATCGTGCCGTCGTCGAAGTTGATGCTCAACCCCGCGCCACGGGCGGTGTAATGGTGGAACTGGCGCTGCTCACCGGCATACTCCTGCAAGGTGTTCTGCGGACCGTCACTGGCAGTCAGTCCCCAGACATTCTCGCCATACCCTTTCCAGCCCATCGGGTTGGCAATGGCGTAAGCGCGGTGGGCGTAGGCGGCGCGGCGGCTGTTCTCGAAATAGTCGATCCCGCGCTCACGCATGTACTCGTCCCGGATGCCGCGAAAGTCGATCCAGACATGGCTGAACTGATGGCCGAACAACGGCCCGAATGACAGGTATTCCTCGCCTTGGTAAACCCCCCAGACGTTATTGTAGGTCCGCGTCCAGACCGTCCATGCCTCCGGCTCCACCGGGTGGGTGGGCGAGCCCAACGCCAGCACGTACAACAGCATCGCCTCGTCGTAGCCCTTCCAGTCGTACTCGATGAAGCCGCTCTCGGGATACCAGCCCATTGATATCAACGGCGGGTTGCGCTGCAGCCAGGTCCACTCGACGCGGCGGTACAGCTCATCGGCGATCTCGCGGATCTCCACCGCGCGCGGATCGTCGCCCTCGTAGTACGACTGTGCAAACAGCACGCCCATCATCAGCAGGCCGGTATCGACGCTGGACAGCTCGACCCAGCTGGAATAACGCTCACCGCTGTCGATATCCAGGAAGTGATAGAAGAAACCGTGCCATGCGCCGTCGCCCGTCGCCTCCTTGCCGCTGGGAATGTCTCGCAGGAACTTCAGCGTGGTCAGGGTACGGTCGAGCGCCTGGGTACGGCTGATCCAGCCATTCTCGATCCCGATCGGGTAGGCGGTCAGCGCGAACCCGATGGCGGCAACACTGGAAAACGGGCGCGACGGGTAGCGGTCCGGGGTCAGGCCGTTGCGCTCGTTGGTGGTGTCCCAGAAAAACTGGAACGTACGCCGCTCGATATCGTCGAACAGCTCGGGCAGCACCGGCTTTTCCGGCACCGCCTCCACCACCGGCTCGGCCGGCGGCGTGACCTGTACCTGTTGTGTCTGTTGTGCCTGCTGGATCTGCTCCTGGCGCGCCTCGACCGAGGTCTTCGGCGGCTCCGCTGGTTTACACGCAAACAGCAACAACGAACACAGCAACACTGCAACCAGCCGGCCCGCACCGCCACGACGTGGCTCTATGGCACTCGGCGGCGAAACGGGCGATACCGTCATGCGTTACCAGTCCAGGCCAAACGACAGTTTGAAGGTGCGCGTGGGCAACAAAATCCCATCGCCATTGCGCTCAGCGAATGTCAGGTTGGGATCATCGGGCCCGCCACGCCAGTTGTCGTAGTCGGTCCAGTTGCGCCAGTTGAAGGCGTTGATCAGGTCGGCGCGCGCCCACAAACGCAGCTCGCTGCCGGTATCCCATTCCTTCTGCAACGCCAGGTCGAACTGCTTGAACCCGATCGACTCATCAGGGATGAAGGGATCGAAATAGCAATTGTCGAAGGTCGCCGCCGCGTAACAGTTGGTGGCATCGCGAGCGACCGGACTGGCCAGACTCAGCTTCGCCGATACGGTGATCCCCCACGGTGCATCGTAGATGCCGGTGGTCACCAGGCGGTGCTTGGCGATCCCCACCGAGCGCAGGAATGGCTGCCCCACCAGGTCGCCGTAGTCGAACAGATAATGCTCGTCGGCATTGGCCGCGTTGAGGCGGTTCTCCTTGGCGTCACTGTAGGTATAGGCGATGGTCACCCCCCAGCCCGAGTCCTGGGTGTAGGGCTTGTTCATCGATAGCAGCAGGCTGTTGAGCTTGGTCTCGATACCATTGCGGGCAATCAGCAGTTTGCCGTAACCCGGGATCAGGTTGTTCTCCGGGTTGTTTCCCCAGGTGGCGTCGGGCTTGGCCGGGTCGCGGAAGTCACCGTTCGGATACCGGTTGCCCAGCGCGAAGTAGATGCCGTCGTAGCTGCGGATATGGGCCAGGGTGACCGAGCTGTCCCAGTCGTGGCCGCCCAGGGTGATCATGTTGCGCATGCCCAGGCTGTACTGATCCGAATAGGGCGTCTTCAGGTCGTTGTCGATCAAGTTGATTTCCACCCCCTGGTTGGGATTTCCCGCCACCAGTTGCGCCAACCGGTCCGGATCCAGGTACGCCGGGTCCCACGCCAGGCAGTTGTCGACGCCAACCTCGCAGGCGTGTTGCGCAGTGTCGAACCGGTACTGGTAGCTGGGGAAGGTGTGCTTGGCTTGCTCCAGCGCCAGGTAATCAAACAGGTTGCGGTCGTAGGAGCGGCCGGCGCCACCGAAGATCACATGACGGCTGTCGGCGTTGAGGTCGTAGGAAAACCCCAACCGTGGCTGCCAGGCATTTTTGAACGCCTCGCGGTTGCTGCCGGTGGAGATGAAATTCTCGATGTCGTAGTTGGCGCCGTCGAGGTTGGCCCAGTCGCGCAGCGCCGCGGCGATGCCCGGATCGGTCTGGTAATCCAGGAACCCCGGCGTCTGCTCGTAATCCCAGCGCAGGCCGAGGTTCAGGATCAGGTGCTCATTGACCTCCCAATCGTCCTGCACATAGATACCAAACTGCTTGTTGCGGGAACTGATCGCGCGGTCGCCGGTAATGGTGCTGGCATTGAAGTTGACCTGGTACGGCAGCATCGGGTCGCCGGCGATGTCGTAACGGAACTGCGGGTTGTACGGCTGTTGCTCGAAGGAGCTGACCTTGACGCTCTTGAACTTGATGCCGGCCTTGACCGTGTGCCCGGCCCAGCCAAAGAACGTGAAATCGTCTTGCAGCCCGTAACCTTCCTGGCCCTTGTCCTGGTAGTCGGCGCCACCGCCGGAGGCCAGCACCAGCCGCTCCTGTGGATTGCCCTCGTCGTCCAGTGGCCAGGTGTAGAGCTGGTAACCGGGCGCGATCACGTTCGAGCGTGGACTCCAGTAGCTTTCCTCATAGGTGAGATGGACGTCATTGAGCCAGTCCTCGGCGTTGAACTGGTGGCGCAGGTCGATCCGCGTCTCCTCGTTGTTGTCGGTCTTGGCGCGGCTGGCGGTATTGACGCCGCTATCGAGCAGCAGGCCCTCCTCGACCCGGTGCTTGGCGGTCAACTCGACCAGTTGGCTGTCACTGGCCTGCCAGCTCAATTTGCCGAAGTACAGGTCCTCGTTGAAGGTGGCCTGGTTGTTGCCAATCAGCGGGCGCAGGTGCGCGGGCAACTGGTCCACGGTGAAGTTCTCACCGATACGCACTTCACGCGGCTGGGAGTAATCCTTGGCCTCGTAGGTGACAAAGAAATGCAGCTTGTCCTGGATGATGGGGCCGCCCAGGGCAAATCCGTATTGCTCCTCGCTCGAGGGTACCTTCTCGCCGGCCTTGTCCTCGCGCACGGTCGGCGCGCGCCACTGGTCCGAGGTGCGGTCCCAGAAGAAACTGCCGTCGAACTGGTTGCCGCCGGACTTGGTGACCGCCGTCACCGCGGCGCTGCTGATCTGGTCGTATTCGGCCTTGTAGTTGGAGGTGATGACCTTGTACTCGCCGATCGCCAGTTGCGGGAACGGGTTGCCCCGGCTGCTGTCCTGCCCGCTGATGCCGCCCTTGAGCACGTAGTTCTTCTGGCCGACGCCATCGATGAATACATTGATGCCGTTGGACGACTGGGCGCCGCTGCGCAGACTGGTGTAACCACTCTCCCCGGAGCCCGAGAACTGCATGCCCGGGACCGTGTCGGCGAAGGCCAGGAAGTTGCGCGATACCTGCGGCAGCGCCTCGATCTGTTTCTGACTGACGTAGGTCGCCACCTCCGAGGTCTTGGTCTCCACCAGCGCGTGCGCCGTGACCTGCACCGTCGCCATTTCAGTAGCCTCGCCCACCGGGCCGGTCTCGGCCATCCCACCTGCCGCCAGGTCCAGTGTCGCCGTCTGGCCAACCCTCACGGTCACCACCTGGGAATTGCTGCGGTCACCGGCGGTGACTTCGACCCGGTAGTTCCCCGGTGGCAGTCCTGCCAGCGAATAGCGGCCGTCGGCAGAAGACTGGACGCTGCGGGTCAGTCCGCTGGCCAAGTTGGTCGCCGTCACCTGGGCATTGTCGGCCGGCGCCGCATCAAGGGTGACCTGGCCACGGATCGTGGCGGCGGTGCTCTGCGCAAGTACGGTGGGGGCGGCGAACGCGAGGCAACAGGCCAATGCACAGGCGAGCAGCCTCGGGGTCGGACGGCGGAGACGATGCGGACACGGCTTCATTAGCAGTTCCTCGATCCAGCGTTCAATCGACTCTACCCGTTTTACACCCGATGTTTTCGCCCGATGCGGCGCAATACCGATCCCATCGGCACGCCCGGAGTCAGGGCAATACCGGGTTGAACGGTCGCACCTCGGTGCGCACGTAGACCTTCGCGTCAACGTAGGGATCGGCTTGCGCCCAGTCACGGGCGGCCTCCAGGGATTCAAATTCGGCCACCACCACGCTGCCGCTGAAGCCCGCCGGACCGGGGTCTTGTGCATCAATCGCCGGACACGGGCCGGCCAGCAGCAATCGACCCGCATCGCGCAGCGCCGTCAGCCGGGCGAGGTGTTCCGCCCGCGCCTTCTTCCGTCGCGCCAGCACATCGTCGCCGTCATACCCCTCGATCACGTACCACATGGCTTGTATTCCTCCTGGATGTCGCTGAATTGTAGGTCACACTCCCGCAGAAGCCGCTGGACAGCGGTTTCGCCAGCCCGTACCCTACGAACAACCTGAGGCCACTGAGCCGTTTGCCGAAGACGTCCGAGCGCCCTGCATGGCACTACGTCTTCCACGGTCCACGTTCAACGCCACAGCGCGACACTCCAAGCCTGGAATTTCTGAAACCGTTTGCCGCCACGCGTTGCCGCCACGCTGCCACGTGGTGCGACTACCGGGGTCGCTGGAACGATTTCCCCGGCCGTGTTCCGTTCTTCCGATATTGCAGCGCCACGACCCAGAGGGGGTCGGCCCCGCATGACAAACGATCCCGCGCCCGACGCGAGCATGCAAAATTTGACGCTGGTCCAGGATGGGGACGCCTCACGGTTGGCGCCACCGCGCCAGCAGGAAATGCCGCTCGCCATGGTGCACGGCCAGCCGGTACTGCAGATTCCGCAGGACCTGTACATTCCTCCGGACGCGCTGGAAGTCATCCTCGACGCATTTGAAGGACCGCTGGACCTGTTGCTGTACCTGATCCGCCGGCAGAATCTTGAGATCCTCGACATCCCGGTGGCCGAGATCACCCGCCAGTACGTCGACTACATCCAGGCCATGCACCATTTGCGCTTCGAGCTGGCCGCCGAATACCTGGTGATGGCCGCGATCCTGGCCGAGATCAAGTCGCGGATGTTGCTACCGCGCGCCATGGCCGAGGAGGACCTGGAAGACGACCCCCGCGCCGAGCTGGTACGCCGGCTGCAGGAGTACGAACGTTTCAAGAAGGCGGCCGAAGACATCGATGCCCTGCCCCGGCAGGATCGCGATACCGCTCCTGCGAACGCGTTCGTTCCGGATCGGGCATCAATCAAGCTACCGCCGGAGGTCGACCTGCGCGAGATGTTGTTGGCCCTGCACGACGTGTTCAAACGCGCCGAGCTGTACACCGAACATGCCATCAAGCGCGATGCGCTGAGCGTGCGCCAGCGGATGGCGGAGCTTCTGGCGCGACTGGAAGATGGCGCGTTTCACCGTTTCGAGAGCCTGTTTGAAGTGCACGAAGGCCGGCTCGGCGTGGTGGTCACGTTTCTCGGCCTGCTCACCCTGGCCAAGGAACAACTGGTCGACATCGTCCAGGAAGCCGCATTGGCGCCCATTTATGTCAAGTCACTGGCGCTTGGTACCGACCCGTCGGAGATCCAACTCAGCGACGAGTTCGACCAGGCGGCCAACGACGACGCCACACCCTGAGCGGCAACGCCCGCGCACGGCCCCAAAGCTATTTTTCACCACAGAATCATCGCCATAGAATCATCCATGGACCAAATCCTGATTACCCGAATCGTCGAGGCCGCGTTGCTCGCCGCCAGCCAGCCGCTGACGGTGGCCCAGCTCAACGAGTTGTTTGCCGCCGACGTCGCCAGCGGCGAACCGTCACCGACCGGCGGCGTCGCCCAGGCACTGGAAACACTGCAGGGCGACTGCGCCGATCGGGGCGTCGAACTGGTGGAGCTGGCGTCGGGATTCCGCTACCAGGTCAAGGCCGACGTCCACCCCTGGGTCGCGCGCCTGTGGACCGAGCGCCAGACCCGCTACACCCGCGCCACGCTGGAAACGCTGGCGTTGATCGCCTACCGGCAACCGGTCACCCGCGGGGAGATCGAGCAGGTGCGCGGCGTGGCGGTCAGCAGCAACATCATCCGTGCGCTGGAAGAACGCGAATGGATCCGCGTCGTCGGCCATCGGGATGTCCCCGGTCGGCCGGCCTTGTTTGGCACCACCCGGGGCTTCCTGGACTACTTCGGACTCAAGCGGCTGGACGAGTTGCCGCCGCTGTCGGAGCTGAAGGAAATCGGCGAGCTGGAGCCACAACTGCGCTTCAACGACAAGGACGCGCCCGATCCACCCCAGACCATCGACGCCGGAAGCATCGGTGTCGATGCAGACGAACCCACCACCGCCAACCCGGCCATCGACGCGATGCCGGGAACCGCACCACTCGAAGAAGACGACGCCTCGCTGGTCTCGTCGGAGCAACAGAAATGACTGAAGAAACCCGCGGCAAGCTTTCCCTCAAGCACGGCAACGACGCCGGTGACAACCCCGCTGTGCGCATGCAGGAACGCCTGCACAAAGTGCTCGCGCAGGCTGGTCTCGGCTCGCGCCGGGCACTGGAACAACGCATCGCCGATGGCCTGATCAAGGTCAATGGCGAGGTCGCCCAGGTCGGCGTATCCATCGGCAGTGGCGACAAGGTCGAGATCGACGGCCGCCACTTCATCGCCAGCGCGCTGACCGAAGCGTCCCGGGTGTTGATGTACAACAAGCCCGAAGGCGAGGTCACCACGCGCGAGGACCCCGAAGGTCGCCCGACCATCTTCGACGCCCTGCCGGCGCTGAAGGGCGCGCGCTGGATCGCGATCGGCCGGCTGGACATCAACACCACCGGCCTGCTGATGCTGACCACCGATGGTGAGTTGGCCAATACCTTGATGCACCCCTCCTTCGAGGTGTCGCGCGAGTACGTCTGCCGGGTGCGTGCGCCCGAAGGCCAGGACCACGTGGAAGATGCCATTGCCGACCGCCTCAAACGCGGCGTCACACTGGAGGACGGCCCGGCGAAGTTCGATGAGGTCGAGCGCATCGGCGGTGCGGACTCGCACGACTGGTTCCGGGTCGTGGTGAAGGAAGGACGCAACCGCGAAGTCCGTCGCCTGTGGGAATCACAAGGCTGTCAGGTCAGCCGCCTGAAGCGGATCAAATACGGCTCGGTCGACCTGCCCCGCGAATTGCTGCGCGGCCAGTCGCAGGAGCTGACGACCGAGCGTGTCGAGAGTCTGCGCAAGGGCCTGGGACTGGAAGATGGCGCACCGTCGGCGCTGACCCTGCAGCCGGTGATTGGCCAACGCAAGGCGGCCCGTTCGACCATCAACCTCACTGGCAGGGCACAGAGTCCCGGCTACGTCGGTGGCCATGTCACTTCGGCCGACGAGGGCCGCGAGTTGCGCCGTTTCGACAATGTTCGGGAGGACCGTGGTCGCGGCCGTGGTGCGCCCAAGCGGCATGGCGGACTGACCGTCAGCGGTGAAGCCGCCGCCAAGCAGTCGCAAAAGCCGTTCAAGCAGCGCGCCCCGAAGGGCCAGCAGCCATTACCGGACGGCAACCCCGCCGCATTCCGCAGCTGGTACGTGCCTGACGGCGTGAATACCGGCCCCACCGGTCACCGCAACGCGGATGGCCGCACCCCGAAGCCGTATGGCAAGCCGGGTGGCGGTCACGGGCGTCCGGGCGGCGCGGGTCGTCCGGGCGCTGGCCGTCCGGGTGGTGGCCAGGGACGCAACGATCGCGGTCCAGCCAGCTCGCCCAGCTTTCCGTCCGACCATGCCAATCCGGGCGGGTTCAATCCCTACGGCGACAAGTCACGCAGCACGCGCGCTCCCGGCGGTCGACCGGCCAATAAACCCGGTGGCAATCGTTCCGGCGGCCCGGGCGGCCCAGGCGGTCCGCGTCAGGGCGGTCCGCGCAGTGGCGGACGCCCAGGTAGCGGCGGACGCGGGGGTTCGCGCGGCGCCTGATACGCAGTAATCCCTGATCGAATGCCGCACGGCGGTATTCGATCAGGGAGAGATAACGGCGTGATCAGCGTGGAATCGCCAGGTGGCGTGCTTCCAGCCGATTCCCCGCGCCGCGCGGGATGGTCTCGATCACGGCGTCTGCCGGCATCGGCGCACCTGCTTGCAAGTGCGCCCAGGTCCGATCCAGCGCCTCATGGACATACGGCAGCAACGGCAGGTACTGCGCGCCGTAGACCGGCAGGCCGAGGAACCCATCGAAATGCTGTGCGTTGCGCACCTGCCAGTAGTGCACGTCGCGGCCAGCGGCCTGCGCGGCGGCGACATACGGCGCGCTGCTGAACGCCGGTGGGATCAGGCCGTCATCGAGTCCGTGGATCACCATGATCGGCAGGTCCGTACGCGGCAGGCTGGCGCGCACGGCAGCGATGCCTTCGCGTACGCGTTCGGCGTCCGCACCTTCGCCATCCCACAACCCGCGCAGGCATTGCAGTTGGGCCAACGGGGCGTCGGGATCGAGCGCCGGCGCGATGATGGCGACACCGGCTCCGGGCGGGATACCCCCACCATCCGCCGACCAGGCGGCGCGGTCGACAGCCGTCGCGGGGCGTGGCGTGCCTGCCTGGGTCTGCGCGGCAAACGAATATCCACACGGATGCTCGGCCACGCCGTAGCGGCCATAAGTGGAGGCGTATGTCACCGCCACCGAGCGCCACAAATCGAACGCCACGCTGATTGAGCCGGCCCGCAATGCCGCGTCGGTCCAGCCGTTCGCGTGCAGGGTGTCGTAAGCAGACTTCTGCTGCTCTTCGATGGTCGCGCCCGTCACCAGACCGGCTTCGGCCAACGCCGCGCACTGGGCCGCGGCCGTCGGCATCGGCGGGATGCCCAGCACTGGCAACGCACAGGGCATCAGCAACGCCGCCTCGGTGGTGTAGTCATACAACGGGCGCGCACCTGCCACCTGCACGTTCGGCTCACCGGCAACGACCGCATCCAGCCAGTCACCGTCCAGCTCGGCGGCACGCAACACCGCCCCGCCGCCGTTGGAGATGCCGACCGCGATCACCCTGGTGTTGTCGAACTGGAACGCCGGCGAGTCCGGGAATGCGCGGTCCAACGCCAGCAGGGCGAACTCGGCGGCCTGCTTGACGTGCCGGCCCCAGTCCGCCTCGGGGTTGTCACGCGAGTGCGCGTGCTTGACCGCGACGCCGTGGCCGGTCGCCGGCTCCGGCACGAAGGCCAGTGGCTCGTCCGCCGACGGTGCACCCATGGTGCCGTCCAGACGCGCGCCCAGTCCCGCGTCGAGATCGAAGTAGTCGGTGCCGGCACCCTTGTCGGTATAGGCGACCGCGCAACCCTTCGGCAACGCCCACGGCCCCGCAATCGCGATCGCGCCCAGCACTCCGCGCGATCCCGACGCCGGCGCCACCACGATGCAGCGGGCTTCGTGGTCGAAATTGTCGGGTACCTGCACCAGCACGCGATGCGGCTGGCTCGCGCCGGCGACCCGTGCGAATGCCTGGTACTCGCGACCCGGTACCGACGCGACACTGCCGTAAAGCTCGCCATAGCCGCCGCCCGGCGCCAGGTCGGCGATGCCACGCCAGTTGCTCCACGTGGCACGACGGCGCACTTCCTCGACCGTTGGCGCGGCCGGGTCGGCGAATGCCGGTGGGGTCATCGCGCGCAAGCCGTCCAGGCCGAGTCCTGCGGTCAGCAGATCATCATCGGGGCCACGATGCTCGCTGACCCGTATCGGTCCGAATGCCGTCGCGTCGGACTGGTTGGCGGAACTGACGTCGACTGGCGTGCTCCCGGTGTGATGGGCAGGTGTCGCGCAACCGGCCAACACGGCCAAGGCGGCAACCACGGATAACTCAAGCATGGAAAGGTTCATTTGCCGACCTTAGCAAGACCGATGCTCGCCGCCATCGTACTTTCGTACCGTCCGCAATTCCCGGCCGCTTGCTAGGCTGGGCTACTACCTGTCCGACAAATCGTCCGATGCCCACCTTGCTCATTGCCGACGACCATCCGCTGTTCCGGGCCGCACTGCGCGGCGCGGCAGTGGATGCCGTCGCGGATATCACGGTACACGAAGCCGAATCGCTGGATGGCGTGCTGGCCGTGCTGGAAGCGCAAGCCGATGTGGATCTGGTCCTGCTCGACCTGCATATGCCCGGCAACCACGGGTTGGCCGGCCTTGCCGCGATTCGTGCGCAGTACCCGGGCGTCGCCGTCGTGGTGGTGTCGGCCAACGATGATCCACGGGTGGTGCGTCGCGCGCTCGACCATGGCGCCGCGGGCTACCTGCCAAAGAGTTCCGGGCTGGACGAACTGCGCGACGCGATCCGCGCCGTGCTCGGCTGTGAGCAATGGCTGCCGCCATCATTGCGGGCCGCTGTCTCGCGGACGCAAAGCTCCCGGGACGACGCCGACCTCGCCGCGCGGCTGGCGAGCCTGTCGCCGCAGCAGTTCCGGGTGCTGACCCTGGTCGCCCAGGGCTTGCTGAACAAGCAGATCGCCGATCGGCTGGACGTACAGGAACGCACGGTGAAGGCGCATCTGTCGGCCATTTTCGAACGCCTCGGGGTGCGCAACCGGACCCAGGCTGGCGTGGTGCTGCGCGAGTTGGAGCTGACCGACCCGTCGCGGCGAATCGCGGACTGACACCCCAACCCGACGAATCCGCGGGCCTGCGGGCTACAACAGCGGGGCGGTTGCGGGTCGTATCTCGGAGGCGGCAATCAGCCTGTCCAGCACCGACTTCAGCGCCAACGGTTTGAGCGGCTTGGCCAGCAGCGAATAGCCGGCCTCCAGCACGGCCCGGCGCACCGCGTGGGTACCATCGGCGCTGAGCAACAGGGTCGGACGCGGACCGTGCCGTTCACCGAGGTAGGCAGCCAGCGCGATACCGGTATCGCCGTGGTCCAGGTGATAGTCGAACAACCACAGCGACGCGGGAGCCTCCTCCATCCGCTGCTCCGCACTCTCGCGATCCACCGCCGCCGCCACCTCACAGCCCCAGCCGCGCAACACCCCGGCAAGTGCATCCAGCGCCTGGGGGTCGTTGTCGACCAGCAACACCCGCAGGCTGGCGAGACTGCGCGCGGCACGGGGCGCGACGACCGCAGCCGGCGTCGGGGCCTGCACCACCCGCATCGCGAACACCGTGCCCCGGCCCAACGTACTGCGCAACGTCAACGGAGCATGCAGCAACTGGGCGATCCGATCGGCGATCGACAACCCCAGGCCGAGACCCTGCCCCGGGGCATTCTCGCCACGCCGGAACTCCTCGAAGATCGCATCCTGCAGCGCCGGGTCGATACCGGACCCGGTGTCATGCACCTCGATCCGCAGGCCGGCGTGGTCGCGGCGAACGCCGAGCAGGATGCCACCGACGTCGGTATAGCGAACCGCGTTGGCAAGGAAGTTCTGCAGCGCGCGGCGCAGCAATTGTGGATCACTGCGGACCCAGGCACTGGTGCGCACGAAGCAAAACCGCAGTCCCCGCGCCGCCGCAATCGCGCTGAACTCCGACGCCAGCGGTTCGAGCACCTCGGCCAACGGGAAATCCCGTAGCTCGGGTACCAGCCCACCCGCCTCCAGCCGCGACATGTCGAGCAGGCCGGTCAGCAGGTCACTGGTGGAATCCAGCGCACCGCCGATCTGCGCCAGCACCTCACGCTGGGTTTGCCCGGCCAGTTGGGTGTCCAGCGCGTCGGTGAACAACTGCGCGGCGTGCAAGGGCTGCATCAGGTCGTGGCCGATGGCGGCGAGGAAGCGGCTCTTGGCATCGTTGGCGCGCTCGGCCTCGCGGGTGGCTACCTGGAGGTCGGCGGTTCGCTCGGCCACGCGCTGCTCCAGGGTTTCGTTGGCTTGCAACAGGCCCCTCTCGGCATGGCGAAAATCAGTGACATCGGTGAAGGTCGCGACGAATCCGCCGCCGGGCATCGGGTTGCCGCGGATCTCGATGATGTTGCCGTCGGGCAGTACGCGTTCGCTCAGGTGTGGGGTACGGGCGCGCATGAACGCCAGGCGGCGTTCAAGCGCCCGCTCGAGATCGCCCTTGGGAGGCAGTTTTCCCAGCGCCCAACGCGACAGGTCAGCGATTGGCCGGCCCACCTGCAGCAGCTCGGCGGGATACTGGAACAGCTCGGCGTAGCGCCGGTTCCATGCCACCAGACGCAACTGCGCGTCGACCACGCTGATGCCCTGGCTCATGTTCTGCAAGGCGGCCTCCAGGACCCGCTGGTTGAAGCGCAGGTCGGCCGAAGCCTCGCCGACGATCGCGGCGACGGTATCCAGGCCGCGGCCGCCCTCACTGCGGGCCGCATCCAGCAACACCCGCGCCGATGCCGAACCCAACACCGCCGCCAGCTCACGTTCGATCCCGGCCTCGATCGGCACTGGCACCGAGCCAACCGCCGGCACGCCATGCAACAACTGCAGCACCCTTTCCCGTGGCAGGAAACGCATGCCCGCATCCCGGAGCGTCTTCGCGTCCAGCCCACGATAGCTTTGACGCGGTGTATCGCGTCGCCAGATCCAGCCCAACACCGTGGCGATCGTTCCCAGGAACAGGCTCGCCCCCACGGCTCGTCCCAGCCGGCTCCAGCCGGTCAATCCAAACAGTCCATCGGGCGACAGCAGGGCGACGCCAAAAGGTCCGGACTCGATCCACGCCGGTGGCCTGCCGCCCAGCTCGAACATCGTCGGCAACAGCAGCACCCAGGCCCACGCCGCAAACCCGACCGCCACTCCGATCACGGCGGCGCGCGGCGGCGTCTGCGGTCGCCACACCGCGAACCCCAACGCCGGCGCCAGCGTCGCCAGCGCCGAGAACGACACCGCACCGACGTCCGCCAACGCCTCGCTGCCACTGACCAGGCGGCTGTAGCCCCACGCCAGCAGCATGATCACCATGATGCCGCCGCGACGCAGCAGCAACACGCTGCCGCGCAGGTCGCTGCCGTCGTTGCGCGACCACGCTCCACGCAACAAGCCCGGCGCGAACCAGTGGTTGCCAATCATCAGGCCCAGGGTCAGGGTGCTGACCACAACCATCCCCGTGGCGGCGCTCAGCCCCCCCAGGAATGCGAACAGCGCCAGGCCTTCGTGGCCTTGCGACAACGGCAACGCGAGCACGTACATGTCCGATGGCACGCTATCGCCCAGCAGCGCCGCACCGGCGGTCGCCAATGGCAGTACCGGCAGAGCGATCAACACCAGGTACAAGGGGAACTGCCAGCGTGCGGTGCGCACGTCGTCCTCGTCGCGGCATTCGACCACGCCGATATGGAACTGGTGCGGCAGGATGAACATCGCCAATGCACCCAGCAGTACCAGCGGCACGAAGCCGCCGGATGGCTCGGCCGGGGTCGCCGCAGGTAGCTGACCCTGCAATTGCTCCAGGTCCGCCGCGGAGCCGATATCCAGGCCGAACCAGACGAATACCCCAATGGCCAGCATCGCGGCCAGCTTGAACAACGACTCGAACGCGATCGCCAGCACCAGCCCGCGATTGTGCTCGGTCGCGCTCGCGCGCCGGGTACCAAACAGCATCGCGAACACCGCCATCGCCAAGGCGACGTACAACGCACTGTCCTGCCAGGCCGCCGCAGTGCTGCCGGCATCGCTGGTGGTCAGCAAGGCAAAACTCATCGCCACCGCCTTCAACTGCAGCGCGATGTAGGGAATCAGGCCCAGCGCGGCCACCAGGGTGACCGTCGCTGCCAGCCATGCATCCTTGCCCAGTCGGGTGGCGATCAAGTCGGCGATCGAGGTGGCGTTGGTCTCGCGCGCCAGCCGCACCAGCTTGATCATGAAACCGACCGCCAGCGCGTACAGCACGATCGCGCCCAGGAACGTCGGTGGCAGCGGCCAACCGTAGCGCGCGGCCTGGGTAACGGTGCCGTAGAACGTCCACGAGGTGCAGTGCACCGCCAGCGACAACGCGTAGATATGCCGCCAGTGCCGCGCGAACACGGCCGGACGGCGCTCGCCGTACAGCGCGGCGCCGAACATCAATGCAAGCCAGGCCAGGCTTGCCAGTGCGACAGTGGTCAGACTCAGCATGCGGCGAGGATACCCAAAAACAAAACAGCGACGACGAGCCGAAGCCCGCCGCCGCCGGACCGGGGGTCAGCCGGAAGCGGGGTTGCCTGATGGGTTGCAACTCAGAAGTTGTAGCGCACCGACAGGTAGTAGTTCCGTGGCAGGCCGTAGTAGGCCGTCTGGATGTTGCCGACGCTGGCGAACTCCTGGCCCTCGGTCATGTAGACCTCGTCGGTCAGGTTGCGCACGCCGGCACGGACCTGCCACACGTAGGCCGGAGAATCCCAGACGCCATAGGCGCCGGCCACGGTGTAGGCGTCCTGCTTGAGCACGTCGCGGTTGTCCACCGACAGCCAGGTGTCGGCGCGGTACGAGATGTCCGCGCCCAGGGTCAGCATGCCCGCGCCATCCAGTTGGAAGCCATGTTGCAACGCGACGCGCCCGGTGAACTCCGGCGAGAACGGCACGTGGTCATGGTTCAGCGCCGGGTCGTAGCCGAGGTACGTGGGATCCAGGCGGAAGTCATCGAAGCGTGCGTACTTCGCGTCCAGCCAGCCCAGCTGCGCGCTGAGGGTAGTCGACTCGCCCAGCAACGCGATGCCCTCGAACTCGATACCGCTGATGTCGAGCTCGGCGGCGTTGAGTACCGGGAAGGTGCCGACGTCCTGCGAGACCCGCGCCTGGAAGTCGCTGTAATCACTCTTGAATGCCGCCACGCTGCCGCGCAACCGGTTGTCGGCCGAACTCGCCTTCAACCCGACCTCGTAAGTCCAGACGTACTCGGGATCGTATTCGGCGTTCAAGGTGTCATAGACGGTGTTGGCGCGGCCGTTAAAGCCGCCCGACTTGAAGCCGCGGTTGGCCGATACGTAGCCCATGACATTGTCGCTGAAGGCCTTTTGCAGGCTCAGCGACGGCGTCACCGCAGTCCAGTCCGCCTCCGCGCTGAAAGCAACGGTCTCATCGAGCGCCTGGAACGGCGCGCCCCAGAAGGTGCTGGTGGTGCGGTCATATTCCTTGTTGTCACGGGTCCAGCGCACCCCGGCGGCGAGCGACCAGGTCGGGACAAACTCCCAGCTGGCATGGGCGAACGCAGCCACGCTGGTGCTGGTCAGGTCGTCGTCGATCGTGCGCAGGAAGCTGATCGGCATGCCCGCCAGCGCAAACAGGTCATTGGCATAGGCCTCCTGGTGCGACGGCACGTTCTCGCGCATGTAGTAGGCGCCGAAAGTGGCCTGCAGGTTGTCACCGTTGTCGTACTGCAACTGGAATTCCTGGCTGGCCTGGTCCTGGTCCAGCGCCACCAGTACATCGCCGAGCTCGAACTCGGAGGCGTCGATATCGATGAACGAATGGGTCGACAGTTCGCGGTAGGCGCTGATGCTCTTGAACAGCCACTGCGAGTTCAGGTCCCACTCCATCGCCAGCGACGCACCGGAGTGCTCGAGGGACTGGCCGTGTCCCGGCGGGGCAAACGAGGTGCGGGAGCGGTAGTCCCACTCATCCGTCTCCGCCGGGCGCAGCACGACCGGGCCAAACGCCAGGTCAGTCTGCATCAGCGGCGCCATCGGCCGGCCGAGGGTCGGCGCAACGTCCTGCTTGCTGTGGTCCAGTGACAACGTGGCGCGGAACCCGTCACTCGGACGGAAGGCGAACTTCGCGCGCAGCGACTGGGTGTCATCGTTGTTGAAGTCGCGGCCGGTATCGGGGTCGCGGACGTAGCCGTCGTTGCGGACGAAGGCGCCGGCAAGACTGGCGGCGACCGTATCGCTCAGCTGGTGGGCGACATAGAAGCGGCTTTCCAGGCGACCGTAGTCACCGGCCGTCAGCTCGACCGAGCCGCCGGTGTAGTCGAACGGATCCTTGGTGGTGACCTTGATTGCGCCGCCGGTGGAGTTCTTGCCGTAAAGCGTGCCCTGCGGACCGCGCAACACTTCGATCTGGGCGATATCGAACAGCGAGAACATCGAGCCGTTGATGCGCGAGTAGTAGATGTCGTCGACATACATGCCGACACCCGGGTCGAAGGTCTGCAGCGCGTCGGGCTGGCCGATGCCACGGATGAACACGTTGGTGCTGTTGGCCGAGCCGCGGCCCTGGACGATATTGAGGTTGGGCACCGCTCCCTGCAGGCCGGTCACATCACTGGCCTGCAGATCCTTCAGCGCATCCTCGGTGAAGGCGGTGACGGCCACCGGCACGTCCTGGAGCGACTCGGCCCGCCGGCGCGCGGTCACCGTAACCTTGTCCAGCGTCAACGCCTGGTTGTCCGGTGCGGCATCCTCGCTCGCCGGGCTTGTGGACGACTGCGCCCAGGCACATGGCGCGAGCAATGCGGCAACGATGGCGACGGTCAATTGCTTGCGGTACATGCGGTGTCTCCCCTGGAAACTGTCGGATACGGATTGCGTGACGGACCCATGCCGTCATGGCAGCAAGATTAGGAGAGGACGCCCGACGGAACAGTTGTACCTTCGGACAATGCCCCAATGGAGGCCCGACGCGGACACTCCATCCCCATTGGTCTGGCTTGGGGTGTGGCGTATGGATTTCCTGATCGTGCTGGGCGCACTGGCGTTCCTGATGTTCGTGGCCTACCGCGGTTACAGCGTGATCCTGTTCGCCCCGGTGGCGGCGCTGGGGGCAGTACTGCTGACCGAGCCAAGCCTGGTCGCGCCGATGTTCACTGGCCTGTTCATGGCCAAGATGGTCGGCTTCCTGCAACTGTATTTCCCGGTGTTCCTGCTCGGCGCGATCTTCGGCAAGGTGATCGAGCTGTCGGGTTTCTCCAAGGCGATCGTGGCGGCAACCATCCGAATGTTTGGCGCGGGCCGGGCGATCCTGTCGATCGTGGTCGTCTGCGCGGTGCTGACCTACGGCGGCGTGTCGTTGTTCGTGGTGGTGTTCGCGGTGTACCCGTTCGCCGCGGAACTGTTCCGCCAGAGCGACATCCCGAAACGGCTGATCCCCGGCACCATCGCGCTGGGTGCGTTCACCTTCACCATGGACGCCCTGCCCGGCACGCCGCAGATCCAGAACATCATCCCGACCACCTTCTTCGGCACCAACACCTGGGCCGCACCGTGGCTGGGTACCATCGGCGGCGTGTTCATCCTTGCCGTCGGGCTGGTCTACCTCGACTGGCGCCGGCGCGTCGCGCTCAAGGCCGGCGAGGGCTACGCGGGTGATGCGGTGCTGGTCAACGAGCCGGTTCCCTTCACCGGCGGCCACCTCGCCAATCCGTTCATCGCGATCCTGCCGCTGGTGCTGGTCGGTGTCGCCAACAAGCTGTTCACGATCTGGATCCCGCGGTTCTATGGCGAGAGCCATTCGTTCGACCCGGCAGTAATCGGCGACGCCGCATCCATCGTGCAGACCATCGCTTCGGTGACCGCGATCTGGGCGGTCGAGGGTGCCCTGCTGGTCGGCATCATCAGCGTGATCGCCTTCGCCTGGAAGCCGGTCATTACCAGCTTCGCGACCGGCACCAAGGATGCGATCGGCGGCGCCTTGCTGGCCGGGATGAACACCGCTTCGGAGTATGGATTCGGCGCCGTGATTGCCGCCCTGCCCGGCTTCCTGGTCGTCGCCAATGCGCTCAGCACGATCGACGACCCGCTGATCAACGAGGCGGTTACCGTGACGGCGCTGGCCGGCATCACCGGCTCCGCATCGGGCGGCATGGGCATCGCCCTGGCGGCGATGGCCGACACCTTCATCGCCAATGCCAGTTCCGCCGGCATCCCGATGGAAGTGCTGCATCGCGTCGCCGCGATGGCGTCCGGCGGCATGGACACCCTGCCCCACAACGGCGCGGTGATCACCCTGCTCGCGGTGACCGGCCTGACCCACCGGCAGGCTTACAAGGACATCTTCGCGATCACGATCATCAAGACGCTGGCGGTGATGGTGATCATCGGCGTGTTCTATGCGACCGGGATTGTCTGAGCGGCGCCAATCTGAGAGTCAGGACTTGAGCTGTTGGCAAGTACCAGCGACGTGATATCAACTCATCAACGCGGGCCCAGGACGGTGGCCAGGTCTTCCGGGCGTGGCATCCCGGCGCGGCGCTGCAGCAGCCCTTCGGCATCGAGGAACAGGATGCCGGGTGTTCCCTGGAAACCCATCTCAAGCATCAACAGCTGGTTGGAGTCGAGCTTCTTGCGTACGGCTGCCGGCACCGTTGCGGCCGGCGCGATGCCACCGTTCGCGAACGCGCGCTCGTTCTTGACCAATGCCGCTTCGGGTGAAGGCGCGGCAAGTATCGCGGCCACCTTGTTGGCACTGTCCTGGCGGATAACGCCGACCATGACGTGGCGCAGTTGCACCTTGCCGGAGTCCACCCACGGCCGGGCGGCTTCCCAGAAACGGTTGCAGTAGGGGCAGTTCGGGTCGCTGAAGGTGTAAACCACGCGCGGCGCCGTCGCCTTGCCGTCGGCGATCCAGGTGGAGGCTTCCAGCTTGTCCCAGGCGCGCTCGGTCATCGGCTTCATCACCAGTTCCTTCACCGCTTGCGCACCGACATCCTCACCCTTGGCATTGACCAGAGAGCCGACCAGCGCGTGCTGGCCATCTTCGGTCACGTAGACGGCGATGGGATTCTGGCCAGCCAGGCCCGCATAGCCGCTCAGCCCGGATGGTGCGTCGAATTCACCGATGACCTCGAGCCCCTGGGCCTCCAGCGCCTGGATCGGCGCCGGCCGCTCCTGCGCCTGACTGCAACCGGTGGCCATCAACAAGGCCGAAGACAGCAACAGCCAGTGTGGGGTAATTCGAGCCATTACGGCATCTCCGTGGATGTGGTTGAACCAGTGGCGGGTGACCCGGTGACAGCCGGGGCAAGATCGAAACGCTGGAGCTTTTGCGAAAGGCTCGCCGCGGACAACTCACCCATGTGGGTATCGACCAAGGCGCCTTTGGCATCGAAGAACAGGGTGGTCGGCAATCCGCGCGAACCCACTTCCTGCATCACCGATGAAAAAGGATCCAGCAACACGTTATCCAGCAGCAGGCCTTCAGAGCTCAGATAGTCCCGGATCTCGTCGGGCCCTTCGCCCTGATTGACCAGGATGATGCTGACATCGGCGTGTTGCTGCTGTGCCTGCGCCAACACCGGCATTTCGCGGCGACACGGCGGGCACCAGGTTGCCCACAGGTTCAGCACGATCGGCTGGCCGGACATCGCCTCCAGGCTGGTCGGCTCACCATCCAGGGTAGAGAGCGCCGTCGTTGGCAGCGCGGCGGATGAATTCTGGAGCAGCGTCAGGGCGCCGCCGAGGAACGCCCATGACAGCAGGCCCGCCACCACACCGGCCGCCAGCGGACGACGCAGTGACGGCAGCTTTCGAATGCGCCAGACACCCCATCCGATCGCTGCGACAATACCGGCCCAGAGGGTAAAACCGCCATCGCCGATCCGTACCATCGACCACGGATCTTCCAGGTATTGCGGCAACCACTGGACGATGAAGGCGACCCGGGCCACGACGACCCCGATGAAGGCCATGTCCACGATGATCGAACCTGGGCGTGCTGATGCGGAGCCGGCTGATCCGGAACCGGCCGCTTCGCCACCATCGACGGTGCGGCAGTGCAACCAGCGCGCAGACAGTACGGCTGCCACCAGCGAAACCAGCAACACGACCAGCGATATGGGGAATGGACCAACACTAAGCATCCGCCCATGGTGTCGCAAATCAATCAGCTGAGCATTAACCAGAGGACAAGATGACGCCACGGCCGGAGACCCGACCCCGGTGTCGCTCGCGTCAAGGAGCGCTTCTTTCGTACCAGGCCTTGCTCGAGTTCACGATGCGCACCACCGACAGCATCACCGGCACCTCGATCAACACTCCCACCACCGTCGCCAGCGCGGCGCCGGAATGCACGCCGAACAGGCTCACCGCCGCAGCGACTGCCAACTCGAAGAAGTTGCTGGCTCCGATCAACGCCGACGGCCCGGCCACGCAGTGCGCCACGCCGAACCGACGGTTGAGCAGGTAGGCCAGTCCGGAATTGAAATAGACCTGGATCAGGATCGGTACCGCCAGCATCGCGATCACCAGCGGTTGCTCGATGATCTGCCGCCCCTGGAAGCCGAACAGCAGCACCAGCGTCAGCAGCAGCGCGGCCAGCGACAGCGGCCCAAGCCGTGCCAGCCAGCGGTCCAACAGCGTCGGCCCGCCACGCGCGATGATCAGCTTGCGCGCGACCACTGCAATGACCACCGGCACCACGATGTACAGCCCGACCGACAACATCAGCGTGTCCCACGGAACGGTGATCGCCGATATCCCGAGCAGCAGCGCTACCAGCGGCGCAAACGCGAACACCATGATCGCGTCGTTGATCGCCACCTGGCTGAGGGTGAAGTTCGGCTCGCCATCGCACAGGTTGCTCCACACGAACACCATCGCCGTGCACGGCGCCGCCGCCAGCAGGATCAGCCCGGCGATGTAGGAATCCACCTGTCCGGCCGGCAGCCAAGGCGCGAATACGTGGCGCAGGAAGAACCAAGCCAGCAGCGCCATCGAGAATGGCTTGACCGCCCAGTTGATGAACAGGGTCACGCCCATGCCCTTCCAGTGCCGCCCGACCTGCCGCATCGCGGCGAAGTCGATCTTCAGCAGCATCGGGATGATCATCAGCCAGATCAGCACCGCGACCGGCAGGTTGACCTTGGCCACCTCCATCGCGCCAAGCGCGGCGAAGCTGCCGGGCAGGAAGTGGCCAAGCGCGGTGCCGACCACGATGCACAGCGCCACCCACAGGGTCAGGTAGCGCTCGAAGAAACCGATACCGGGACGCGACGGCGCCGGCGCCGGCATGTCGCAGGCGGATGCATCAGACATCTTCGCCATCCGTCGACTCGATGAACCCGATCCGGTCCAGCGCCTGTTTCAGCGCCTCGCGGTCGCTCCACTTTTCCGGCGCAAGGGTCAGGAACGCCGTCAGTCGCTTCCGGATCACTGCATGCGCCTCCGCGAAGGCCGCACGCTTGTCCTCATCGCTGCCCTCCACCGCCGCCGGATCCGGCAGGCCCCAGTGGGTGCGCACGAAGTCACCGAAAAATACCGGGCAGGTCTCCGTCGCGGCGCTGTCGCAGACCGTCACCACCACCTCGATTGACGGTGCGTCGTCACCGGAGAACTCGTCCCACGACTTGCTGCGCAAACCCGATGTCGGGATGCCCTCGACCGCCAACTGTTCAAGCGCGAACGGGTTGATCTTGCCGGTCGGCTGGCTGCCGGCACTGAAGGCCTCGAAACGTCCGCCGCCCCAGGCACGCAGGGTCGCTTCGGCGAGCACGCTGCGGGCGGAGTTGCCGGTACACAGGAACAACACGCGATGGCTCATGGGGATTTTCCCTGGGTGGATGCAATGGGAGGCCCGCAGTCGGCCGATCCCGACCCCGCGCAGCAGTTATGGGTCAGGAAGCCGATCAGCGCGTTCATCGCCCCGAAGTCGGCGCGGTAGCAGACATAGCGGCCCTGCGGCTCGCCATGCACCAGCCCCGCGGCCGACAGCTCCTTGAGGTGGAACGACAGCGTCGCCGCCGGCACCGCCAGCGCCTCGGCGATGTCGCCGGCCATGCGCCCGGCCGGCCCGGCCTCCACCAGCAGGCGGAATACCGACAGCCGGGTGTTGTGTCCAAGCGCCGTCAGGGCACGGATTGCGTTGTTCATTTCCATTCTTATAGAATAATCAAATCAAATAACGACAAGCAAGTCCCAATGACCTTCGAAGACCTCCCCAATATCACCCCCGATGCGATTGATCTGCCCGGGCTGGACAAGCTCGGCCTGCCCACCGAAGCCGACCACGCCCCACGCATCCTGATCCTGTACGGCTCGCTGCGGCCGCAAGCCTACAGTCGCAAGCTGGCGCTGGAGGCCGAGCGCATCCTGCAACGCTTCGGCGCCGAGACCCGCGTGTTCGACCCGAATGACCTGCCGCTGCTCGACAGCGTCGACAAGCACCACCCCAAGGTCCGCGAACTGCGCGAACTCTCCCTATGGTCCGAGGGCCAGGTCTGGGTCAGCCCCGAGCGCCACGGCGCGGTCACCGGCGTGTTCAAGAACCAGATCGACTGGCTGCCGCTGGAAGACGGCAGCGTGCGCCCGACCCAGGGCCGCACCCTCGCGGTGATGCAGGTCTGCGGCGGCTCGCAGTCGTTCAACGTCGTCAACAGCCTGCGCCTGCTGGGTCGCTGGATGCGGATGGTGACGATCCCCAACCAGTCGTCGGTGGCCAAGGCCTGGCAGGAGTTCGACGACGATGGCCGCATGAAGCCCTCGCCGTACTACGACCGCGTGGTCGACGTGATGGAGGAGCTGCTCAAGTTCACCCTGCTGGTGCGCGGGCGAAGCGACTATCTGGTGGATCGTTACAGCGAGCGCAAGGGCGCGGCCGCAGCGCGCGAGTTGACCAGGCAAGCAGCTGTTACCGAATCCTCGTGAAAACGGGGCGGCGCGCGATCACGAACGAAAACCCACAGGTCCACGCGCCGACCATTTCACAGTTCGCGCTTGACGTCCGACGGACGTCCCCATGAATCCTTCAAGTGGTCGATGAACCATCTTCCCGCAGGGCCAGGCGGTTCGGAAGCCTGGTGACACGCCGACATGGTCAAACTGAGGCCACTCGGCGGCAGGTCATCGACATCGAGGACGACCAAAGCGCCGGAAGCGATGTCCTTCTCGACCATGTGCAGGGGCATGCGACCCCACCCAACGCAATCGATGAGGAACGCGTACTTGGTCGAGAGGTCCGCCAGGCGCCACGTTGACGCGGACACGACGCCGTAGTCCCGACCGGCCATGAGGTCTGACCTGTCGGTGAGCACGAGTTGCACGTGTTTCACCAGCTCGCGCTTCGGTATCCGATGACCAATGTTCGCGAGGGGGTGACTTGCTGCAGCGACCGCGACCAGCGGTACTTCGCCCAGTCGCTCATTGACCAGTGACGGAAATGCCAACGGCAAGGTCGCCAGGATGCCCAAGCTGCATCGACCGTCCAGGATGGGTTGATAAGCCGCGCCCAGGCCTTCAACGAAGAGGCGCAATGGCGTCAACGGAAACCGACTCGCGAATGCCTTCGCGGTCGCGCTGACGGCAGCGGTCGGAAAAAACACGTCGACCACCACCGGGAGTTCCGTCTCCAGGCCTGCTGCCATCAACTTCGCGCGGGCCTTCATCGTGTCCACCCCCGCCACGACATGGCGGGCATCCGCGAGCAACAGCACTCCCTCTGGCGTGAGTTTCGGGAACCGGCCCGAACGATCAAACAGCACGACGCCGATTTGGGCCTCCAGCCCGGCGACCCAGCCGCTCACCGCCGACTGAACACGGTTGAGCTTCCTGGCCGCGGCCGAAAAGCTGCCTTCATCCACGGCTGCGATGAAGGTTCTGAGCTGATCCAGGGAGACGCCGTCGAGCATTCGAGTGTCCTTCCATCTCAAAACCAGATGGTTCGCATCGCAATATACCGTCTTCTCAGATGGCGCGCCGGCGACCACCATTCGTACCCACGCAGCCACCTGCCCGTAGAAAGCCGCCGGTGGCTCACCTCCCCAACAACCTTGAGGTTGACCATGCAACTCCTTCATCTGGACTCCAGCGTGCTCGGTACCGATTCCGTAAGCCGCCAGCTCTCCGCCGAGCTCGTCGCACGGCAGCAAGTTCTGCACCCGGGTGTCCGCGTCGTCTCCCGCGACCTGGCTGTCGATCCGGCATTGCACCTGTCCGGCGCTCACTTGGCTGCTTTTCAGGGCGCCGCCAGCGAGGACGCGATCATCAACTCCGACCTGGTCAAGGGCAACGCCTACATGGACGAACTGTTCGCGTCGGACATCCTGGTCATCGGGGCGCCCATGTACAACTTTTCAATTCCGACGCCGCTCAAAGCGTGGATTGACCGCATCGCCGTGGCCGGCAAGACCTTCCAATACACCGCGACCGGATCAGAGGGTCTGTTGAAGAACAAAAGGGCCTTCATCGCGTCGGCGCGGGGCGGCGTGTACTCGGCGGGGAGCCCTACGGCGGCATTCGACCATCAGGAGACCTACCTCATCGGCGTACTGGCTTTTCTCGGCGTGACGGACGTGCAGGTCGTACGCGCCGAAGGCATCGCGTTCGGGCCGGAGGCCAGGGATGCCGCCGTCGCACGCGCCCTGGAAGACATCGCGGCCATCAAAGCCTGACATGAGCGGCCCGTTGATTCTTCAGAACCTCATAAAGCAAGGCTGACGTAGCAACCGTCCTGCGCGACGCGACCTCGCCCTCTTTCCGAATACGAAGTGGGAAATCGGCGACAAGAAGCCCAGCGGGCCATCACTGAAATTGCTCAGCCTGATCGATCGGAAGGGACTGGACACGGTGCTCTAGCAAGATCAATCCAGCTTGCCGACCTCCTCGCCCAACGCGTTGCCCTGCGGCGTGACCAGATACCACTCGCCCCACTCATCATCGCGCTCATGCCCCAGCGTGCTGCCGGGCCGCGTGTCTCCCACGTAGTGATACAGCGGGTGGCCGTTGTAGGTGATCTGTTTGGACCCGTCGGCGCGATCGATCGTACCGACCAGTACCGATGCGGGGTTGCCGCTGACGGTCGGCGCGGTAGTCGGCGGGAACAACGGCGCCCACTGGCGCAGGCAGGCATCGACGCACTGGTTGCCATCGGTATCGCCTTCCAGCAGGTAGACCGCGCGACGGCTGTCGTCGGCCACGTAATCGGCCGGCCCACCGACGGACATCACCGTCAAGCTGCCGGCGGCCGACGCGGCATCGGTCACCAGGGTGCCGCCCTCGCCCACGATTGATGGGGTTTCATCGGTTGCCTGTGCGGGCGACGGATCCCCCAACGAGTTGCCTTCGCCGGGCTCGTTGCAACCGGCCAGACCGATGGCCAGCGCGACGCTCAACCATGCGGCCATCGCGGCCGGACCCACCCGGGCCCAGTCCACCTTGCGTGAAATCGTCACGACATCTCCTTGCGCGGACCTGCGTCCGCCTTGCAACCGACACTGCGGTCGTTGCATCGAGTGATAGACGGGCCCGCGTTAAGACGCGGTCGAGACCCAGTGACCGCTGATGATCACCACGGCTCCCGCAAGGATCAGCCCGCCGCCAAGCAGGTCGAACACGCCCGGCCGCACGCCATCCACCGCCCACAGCCACACCAGCGCGGTGGCGACATACACCCCGCCATACGCCGCATACACCCGACCCGAGGCCGCCGGGTGCAAGGTCAACAACCACGCGAACGCCGCCAAGCTGAGCGCTGCGGGCACCAGAAGCCACGCCGCACCTTCCGGCTTGCGCCACATCAGCACCAGCCAGCAACCGACGATCTCGGCGACGGCGGTCAGGGTGAACAGGCCGAGGGTCTGCAGAAGCGGCATCAGTCGTTGCTCAACGATGAAAGCAAACGGGCGTCGGAATACGCCACCCTGCGGGAAGCCACGATATCCCAACCGTTTCCGGATCGACTGCCAGCGACGGAAAACGAGCGAAAAGAAAGGACGCCATTGGGCGTCCTTTCCGGTATCACCAAGCCGCGCCGATTACATCGTCGAGGCGGTCTTCGGACCAGCGTAGTCAACCACCAGCGCGACGCGGCGGTTGTCCTGGCCGGCATCACCGGTCGCACCCGGGCGCACCTGGCGGTTCTTGTCTTCGCCATAGCTCACGGCACGGACCTGTTCCGCAGGCAAGCCGGCGGTGACCAGGTAGTCACGCACGGCGTCGGCACGGCTTTGGCCGAGACGCTTGTTGAGCGCGGTCGAGCCGGACGGATCGGCGAAGCCCTCCACGGTGATCAACGCATCGGTATGACTGCTGCTGATCGCACGCGCAAAGTCATTCAGCAACGGCTCGGCCTGTGCGCCGAGAGTCGCATCACCGACGGCGAAGTAGGCAGCGGTATCCACGCGGGTACGGCCGGCCAGTTGGGTCACCAGGGCGTCGTACTTCTGGCCAAGGGTCTGGATCTGCGACTCCAGCCGGGCATCGGTGGCACGAAGATCGGCGATGGTGGCATCGAATTCATCGCGTTTGATGAAGCTGCTGCAACTGGCAAGGGTCACGCTTGCCAATGCGACGGCAAGGACGGCTTTACGGGACAGGGAAGTGGCCATGATCTGAATCTCCTGGGTTCGGTGTGGCGCCCTGGCGCGAACTGCGCGCGCTAATCGGGGGATGGCGCCGGAACCGAAGCTAGCCGGGTGACTCTTTGCGTCAGGTGAACGGAAAGCACCGACGCCACCTTGTCGTCACGAAGCGTGATGGAGGACCTTGCAAATCGCTGGCAGCGCCGCGCAAGGCGGCAATTGTTGGGATCACTCCGCATCGATCGCTTCCATCGCCTGCTTTATTGCTGCGCCGTCGCTCGGCCGCACCAGCCGGGCGACCTCCTCGCCATCGCGCAGGAACACCAGGGTCGGCCAGAGTTTGACGTGGAAGGAGCGGCCCAGACGGCGACCGGGGCCGTCTTCGACCTTGAAGTGACGCAGGTCGGGATGGCCCTCAAATGCAGTGGCGATCAGCGGCTGGGCGGTAGTGCAATGGCCGCACCAGCCCGTACCGAACTCGATGACGCTGGCTCCGGGCATGGCGTCGATATCGGCGCGGGTGGGCGCGGTGGAAGCGTAATCGTGTTGCATCACCATGGTTGACTCCGTTGTCGCGGGTTTGGCTCGCGGGTGTTGCAGCCGCGGACTGGTGGCTACTCCCGCACGCGTTCAATCACCCCACAGGCAATTGGCAAGGTGACGTAGGCGGGGATCGGGCCGAGTGATGCGACCGACTCGGGCAATTCGGTGTCGGTGACCACGCCGTGGATGAAGATCACCCGTCGGTCGAGGTCGGGTGCCTGGCCGGCGAACGCTTCGGCGAAGGCGGCATTGAGCGCCGGCATCGACACGCTCTGGCGATAGCTGAAGCTGCCGTCGACGTCGGCATGCGGGTATTCGCCCTCGGCGACATCCATCGCGACCGGGTCGGTGTCGAACGGGACCATCGTGGTGCCGGCGACCGCTTCGGTTTCGATCAGGTCGATGATGCCGTCGCCGTTGGTGTCGTCGGCACTGGTGGGACAGCCCGCGACCTTGTCATCGGTGAAACCGTGAAAATGCTGCCAGTGCTCGATATCCGGTGGCAATCCCTTGGCATCGATGCTGATGACCATGTTGTCGCCATCCACCGTGAAAGTTGCCTCCGCAGTCGCCTGGTCACCGGTCACACCGGAGTTCATCGGCTGCAGGCTGGCGACATAGTTGGCGCTGGTCAAATCGTCTGGCGGGCTTGTGGGAGGGTTCACGGGCTCGCTGGCGGACGGGCTGCTGGACGGACTGGCACTGGCGGGCGCTTCCGGTTGCTGGCTGCACGCAGACAGCAGACACGCGGCGACGGCAAGGCTGAGGGCTGTGACGGTTCTCGGGCTCATGTTGGGACTCCGGTTCAAGGTTGGTTGGCTCTCATTCGCGCGGTGGCGCTTTCAGGCGTGCCAGCATCGGTTCCACCAGGTCCAATGGCAGCGGGAAGACAATCGTCGAGCTCTTGTCGCCGGCGATCTCGGTCAGGGTCTGCAGGTAGCGCAACTGGATCGCGCGCGGGTCGGCACCCAGCAACTTGGCGGCCTCGACCAGCTTCTCGGCGGCCTGCTGCTCGCCCTCTGCGTGGATGATCTTGGCCCGGCGCACGCGCTCGGCTTCGGCCTGGCGGGCAATCGCGCGGACCATGGTCTCGTTGATATCGACGTGCTTGATCTCGACGTTGGCGACCTTGATGCCCCAGGCATCGGTCTGGCTGTCGAGGATGGTGCGCACGTCGTGGTTGAGCTTGTCGCGTTCGGCCAGCAACTGGTCCAGCTCGTGCTGGCCGAGCACCGAGCGCAGGGTCGTCTGTGCGAGTTGGCTGGTGGCGTCGTAGAAGTGTTCAACCGCGATGATGGCTTTCTCCGGATCGACCACGCGGAAGTACACCACCGCGTTGACCTGCACGGAGACGTTGTCGCGGGTGATCAGGTCTTGCGATGGCACGTCCATGACGATGGTCCGCAGGTCGACCCGGACCATCTGCTGGACGATCGGGATCAGGAAGATCAACCCCGGCCCCTTGACCTTCCAGAAGCGTCCCAACTGGAACACGACGCCGCGTTCGTACTCACGCAATATCTTGATGGCACTGAAAAAAAACAGCGCGATGACGATCAGGATCGGGAGAAACACGAGCATGTTCATGGACGAACTCCGGGTTCTGGGGTGTGCACGGCAGGCGATTCGACAACCGGGGCGACCTGCAGGACCAGGCCATCAAGGGCGAGTACCTGCAGCGTTTGGCCGCGGGTGACGGGCGTGGTTGATACGGCCTGCCAGATCTCTCCGCGAATCCGCACGTGGCCCTGGTCGTGAAAGTCCGCGATCGCGGTTGCGTGGTGGCCGACCATCTCATCGGCGCCGGTGGTCACCGGTTTGGCGCGTGCGCGCATCGCAAACCAGATCAGGCCCATGAAGCCCAGCCCGCTGGTGACGCCAATCGCGGCGATCAGCTGCCCGGGCACGCCGAACCCGGGCACGTCGGTATCGAACATGATCAGCGAGCCAATCATCAACGCAATCAAGCCTCCTATGCCAAGCGCGCCGAAGCTCGGCATCGCGAACTCCAGGCCCATCAAGACGATACCGAGCACGATCAATCCCACCCCGGCGTAGTTCACCGGCAGCACCTGCATCGCATACAGGGCAAGCAGCAGGCAGATCGCACCGACCACGCCTGGCAGCACCGCGCCCGGGCTGTAGCCTTCCAGCAGCAGGCCGTACATCCCGGCCAGCAACAGCATGTAGGCCACCGTCGGGTTGGTCAGCACCGAGAGCAACTTGAAGCGCCAGTCGGGCTCGATGCTGGTAACCGGCTGGCCGGCGGTGTCCAGGGTGACGGCGGCGTGGTGCAGTTTGACCTGGCGCCCGTCGGCCTGGGCCAGCAGGCTGTCCAGGTCGTTGGCGACAATTTCGATCACGTTGCGTTGCAGGGCCTGCTCGGCGGTCAGGGTGGCCGCTTCACGCACGGCACGCTCGGCAAAGTCGGCATTGCGGCCGCGCAACTCGGCCAGGCTGCGCAGGTAGGCGGCGGCATCATTGATGACCTTGTGCGCCATCGCACCGCCGGCGCCTGGGGCGGGTTTAGCGGAGGCTGGGGCGCCGTCGACCGGGTTGTCTTGCAGCGGATCGCCTTGGACCGGATTGTCTTGCGTCGGATTATCCTGGTCGGGACTCTCCCGGCTCGACTCGCTTCCGGCGGCGCCTGCTGACGGTTCGTCTTCGGATTGCCCGTTTCTGTCCCCGGGAACGATGTCCGGCCCACCACCGCCCATCGATACCGGCGTGGCGGCACCCAACGCAGTCGCCGGAGCCATCGCCGCCAGATGACAGGCATACAGGATGTAGGTGCCGGCACTGGCGGCACGTGCGCCCTGGGGCGCGACCCAGCCGATCACCGGCACCGCGGACGCCAGGATCGCCTGGTTGATGTCGCGGGTGGACAGGTCCAACCCGCCTGGCGTGTCGATCCGCAGCACCACGGCGACGGCGTTCTGCTCGGCGGCGCGATCCAGACCGCGCTTCACGTAGTCGCGCGTGGCCGGGCCAATGCCGCCCTGGATCTCCAGCAACACCACCCCGGCGCGTGTCGTGTTGCCCGGATCGAGCGCAGGCGTCGGCTCCGCCGACTGGGACGCTCCGGCCAATGCCGGCAGCGAGACTGCCAGCCCAACACTGAAGATCAATAACCAGAACGCTCGTGCGATCAAGCTCATGACGCCCCCGAACCGCGGCGCGACTCCGCCCATGACCCGAGTAGACACTGCCAGACGTTAGGGTCGTGACAACGCCGTGAATGCAGAGACGCTGATCACCCGAGTCAAGTCGTCGGGCGCAATAGAGCGCAGCGCATTGCGCCATGCCGAGACGCACCGGTATTGCGTAAGCCCCGGCTCAGGTGATCTCGAACGCGTCCCCGTCCAGCATTGCCGGGAATCGCTCGCGGTGGGCCCGCAGCTCGGAGGCCAGCAAGGTGGTGGTGGTGGTCATTTCCGAGTCGGTGCATTCGCTCAGCGCGTCACCGACAAAATCAATCACCGAGCTGTCACCCGCATACGCAATGCCGTTGCCATCGGTGCCAACACGGTTGAGGCCGGCGACATAGCTCAGGTTTTCGATCGCGCGTGCCCGCAACAGCGTCTTCCAGGCGTAGGCGCGGGCAGCGGGCCAGTTGGCGACATACAACACCAGATCGTAATCCGGCAGGCCGGGACGCTCGACATCGAAACGGTTGCGCGAGAACACTGGGAAGCGCAGGTCGTAACAGACCAGCGGACAGATGCTCCAACCCTTCCATTGCACCGTGATCCGGTCGCGCCCGGGCGCGTAACGTTTGTGCTCGTCGGCGTAGCGGAACAGGTGACGCTTGTCATAGGTGTGCAATTGCCCGTCGGGCTTGGCAAACAGCATCCGGTTGAACACCTGGTCGCCTTCGCGGATCTGCACGCTGCCGGTTACGGCGGCATCCAGGCTCGCGGCCTGCTCGCGGATCCAGGCGACCGTCGGGCCATCCATGGTCTCGGCGTCCCCGATCGCATCGTTGGAGAAGCCGCTGGTGAAGGTCTCCGGCAACAGGACCAGGTCAGTCAGTCCGCGCAACGGCGCCGCCAGAGCGCCGTAATAGTCGCGATTGCCCGCCGGGTCGTGCCACAGGGTGGAACCCTGGATAAGAGAGATACGCAGGTTGCTCATTGGTACGGAGGGGGTTGCGCTCATGGCGATAGGCTCACGGTGTTTGGCTTCATGGTGCCCGAAACCCCGGCCATTGTCGGCTCGGGAGGCAGCCGGCCCATCGCGCGAGCCAGGTCAAGCACCCGCTGGGTGAAGTCGCCGTAGCCATCAGTCACCGGCGGCGTTTCGTCGCCGGCCGGCGACGCGACCTGGCGCACCGCAACCAGCCTGGCCGACGGCACGACCACGATGTACTGCCCCAGATAACCTTGGGCCTCGTAGGCGGCGACAGGGCCTTGCTCGATGGTGAACAGTCGAGACGGACCGATACCGTGCTTGCCGACCAGCTCTTCCCGGACCCTGCTGACGTCTTCGCCCAACCGTTCGTACAAGCCCGTCATCATCGCTCCCGACCCATCGAACCGAGCGCCCGTCAGTGCCTGTTCAAGCGTTTGTATCAGGTCCTCCGCCACGCCCTTCTCCCGTAACATCGCCAGGCTGTCGGGGTCGAAATGGAAATGCATCCAGGCCGGACGTAGCCACCACAGCAAGCCGCAGGACGGCTCCAGCGATTGCCCCGGAGAGAGCATGGCGTCCATGTAGCCGGCGGGTACCAGTTGCTTGCCGTGCCATTTGCCACGCGCGAGCACCAACTGCCCGATCTTCGCCGCGTCGGTGGCGTCGAGCGGCAAGCCGGCCATCACATAGGGATTGCCCGCCTTGTCCTTCCCCCATTCGCCGGGGGTCACGTCGAGCTCGGCGAACAGACCTTCGCGGAAGAACACATCCATCGGCTGCCCGGATGCCTTCTCGATGATGCCGGCCAACAGGTTGGTCGCCTTGTTGTTGTAGGAAAACCCCGCGCCCGGCGCGCCACTGAGCTCCGCCGCCAGCGCAAGCTGGACGACATCCGGAGCGGGATAGATCTCGGCGGGTGCCCTTGCCACGTTCTGCAGGCCGGACGTGTGGTTGAGCAGCATGCGTACGGTGATATCGCGTTTCTTCCCCTGCTTCCATTCGGGGTAGAAATCGGCCACCGGCTGATCCAGCGATTCAATCCGCTCCTGCCCGATCAGTTGGCCGATGCCGAGCGCTACCACCGACTTGGTGGCCGACATCAACTCGATCGGCCCGGGAGCCTTGTCGTCGCGGTAGTAGTGGCCGAGTTCCACCCCGTCCGCGAGAACCAGTACCGAATCGCTGTGGCTGTCGCGGCCACCGTCGAGGATGCGTTGCAAAGCCGATTCAGCAGCAGCGGAAGGGAGGTCGGCCGCGGGCGCGGGGCTCGCCCATGCCAAGGCGAGGACAGCGATGGCCAGCGTGAAGAGACGGGAGTTCATCAGGGAGGCTCCTTGCGATTGGTGTCACGTCTCACGGTAATGGCGAATGGGCCGTGGAGCATGTGCCGATCCGGACTGAACCATCGTCACGGAACCACGAGACGATATTCCGGATGCGACACCGCACTACCGCAGGAGCGACGCAAGAAAATTTACAGCTGCCGCAGCCGCTCGATCGCGGCATCCCGGGTCGCTTCGTTCTTGGCGAAACACAGCCGGACCAGACGCTGTCCCTTGGGCGGCGTGCCGTAGAACGGCGACAGCGGGATCGCAGCCACGCCATGCTCCAGCGCCAGCCAACGGCAGAACTCGGCATCGTCCAGATCGCTGACGGCGGAGTAGTCGACCAGCTGGAAATACCCGCCCGGCACCGGCAATGGTTTGAACCGTGTGGTCAGCAGTTGCTCGCGGAAACGGTCACGCATCGGCTGGTAGAACGCGCCCAACTCCTCGTAATGCTCCGGCTCGTCCCGGATCATCTCGGCAAACGCAAACTGCGCCGGGGTGAAGGTGCAGAAGGTGTTGTACTGGTGGACCTTGCGGAACTCGACGCTCAAGGCCGGCGGTGCAATGCAGTAGCCGGCCTTCCAGCCGGTGCAGTGGTAGGTCTTGCCGAAACTGGAGACCACGAATGCACGCTCACGCAACTCCGGATACCGCAACACCGACTCGTGGCGGGCGCCGTCGTAGACGATATGCTCGTAGACCTCGTCCGACAGCAGGATGATGCTGGTGTCGCGTAGCAGCTCGGTCAGCTGGCGGATGTCATCGGCGCTGAACGTAGCCCCGGAAGGATTGTGCGGGCTGTTGATCATCAGCATCCGCGTCTTCGGCGTGATCGCGCCGCGAACCAGATCCCAGTCGGGGGCGAAAGTTCGCGGGTCCAGCGGCACGTGCACCGCGATGCCACCGGCCAGCTCGATCGCCGGCTCGTAGCAGTCGTAACACGGGTCGAGCACGATCACTTCCTCGCCCGGCCGCACCACCGCATGCACCGCATCCAGGATCGCCTCGCTGCCACCCGAGGTGACGGTAATCTCAGCCTCCACGTCGGGGCGATAGCCGTAGCAGCGCTCGGTCTTGGTCGCGATCGCCTCGCGCAACGCCGGGATGCCGGTCATCGGCGAATACTGGTTGCGGCCATCGCGCATGGCCTGGGTCAACGCCGACGTCAGGCGCTCCGGCGGATCAAAATCAGGGAACCCCTGGCCGAGGTTGACCGCGTCGTGTTCGGTGGCGAGCTGCGACATCACCGTAAAGATGGTGGTGCCGACCTTCGGCAGCTTGGTCTGCAGGTGTGGCGTTGCGGTATCAGCTGTCATGGGTACTCGATCCGTGGAGTGGGCCCACTAGTCTACGAAATCCCGGCCGCCGGGGATTCCGACTTCCGGCGAGCCTTCCAGCTCACCGCAGGCATTGAAATACAAGGGAAAAACAAGACTCCACACTTGCATCCGGGCCGCCTGCGCCAGACACTGCACAAATGCAGGAACGTGCCGTCGTCAACGCCATCCAATTGTCCATCGCCTACGCTTCCGCGCGTTACACGGTCAAGCTGGACGGCGATAGCCTGCCGCTGCAGGTGGGTCAGCCCGCGACCGACCTGGAAGCGTATTGGCCCGCAACGCGCTACCTGTTCATCACGGCCTGGAATCCCGCCTCGGAGCCACGCTCGGACACGGCCAATGCCGCTGCCGACGCCGTACTGGAAGCTCGGCTTGACGCTATCGGCGCCGCCCGCCAGCGCGCCTGGGCCGAGGCGCCGGACGGTCGCTGGCAAGAGCCGGGCTGGGTGTTGGCCGATATCGACGACCCCATGGCCGACCGCCTGGCCAGCGAGTTCGGCCAGGCCGGCGTACTGGCCTGGTGCCGCGGCGAACCGGTGCGCTTGCGGATGTCGATCGAACGCCCCGATGGCCACGCCCCCAAGGACGCGATCGACTCGTGTATTGACTGGATGGGCGAACGGGTGAATGGCGCGGTGACCGCGTAACATGGGCATTTGGCATCCCGTTGGTCCCTGCACCTGTCGATGAGTCCTCCTGATCGATCCGCCCCGCCGCTGCTCGCAGCCCGCGGGTTGTCCTTTGCCCGCAATGACGAACCGGTTTTCGGGCCGCTGGATTTCTCGGTCGACGCCGGCGAGGCGTTGCTGGTGCAAGGTGACAATGGCGCCGGCAAGACCACCCTGCTGCGGGTACTTTCGGGCCTGTTGCGCGCCGATGCCGGCGAGGTGGATATCGACGGACAACGCGCACGCGTGTCGCGACGTGCCCGGGCGATCGCCTACATGGGCCATCTGCCCGGCTTCAAGGCCGACCTGAGTACGCTGGAGAACCTGGAGTTCCTGTGCGGTTTGCAAGGCCGGCGTCGTAACCAGAACCCGGTCAACGCGTTGGGCATCGTCGGCTTGTCAGGTTACGAGGATGCGCTGGCCCGGCAACTGTCAGCGGGCCAGAAGCGACGGCTTTCGCTGGCACGGCTGTGGTTATCGCCGGCACCGCTGTGGCTGCTTGATGAGCCTTACGCCAACCTGGACTTGCAGGGTATCGAACTGGTCAACCGCATGGTCCAGGCCCATCTGCGCGGTGGTGGCGCGGCGCTGGTCACCACCCACGGCGCCTACGCGGCACCGCCGGTCCGCACCCGGATGCTGACCATGCTGAAGCCGGTTGCGGAGTACGCGGCATGAGCATCGCGACTCCCGGTCTGGTCGGTTCGGCCAAGGCCTTGTTGCTGCGTGACCTGCGACTGCTGTGGCGGCGCCGGGGCGATGCGCTGCAGCCGGCGCTGTTCGCGCTGTTGGTGGTGGTGCTGTTTGCACTGGCGTTGGGCGGTGAGGCGGAGACCTTGTCCAGGGTCGCCGCCGCGGTGCTTTGGGTCGCGGTGTTGCTGGCCGGCCTGTTGTCGCTGGACACCCTGTTCCGCGGCGATGCCGAGGACGGCTCGCTGGAGCAATGGATGCTGGCACCGGTGCCGCTGGGCTGGTTGGTCGCGGTACGCACCTTCACCCATTGGGCCACCACCGCGTTGCCACTGCTGCTGGCCACGCCGTTCCTGGCCGAACTGATGCATTTGCCACACCAGCAATTGCCGGTGCTGATGGCCTCGCTGGCATTGGGCACGCCACTGTTGAGCCTGCTGGGCGCCGTAGTCGCCGCGCTGACCGTCGGCATGAGGCGCTCCGGTATACTGGTTGCGCTGCTGGCACTGCCCTTGTATGTGCCGGTATTGGTGTTTGGCGCAGGCAGCGTGGCCGCATCAACCCAGGGATTGGATCCGGTCGGCGCACTACTGTTGTTGGGCGCCGGACTGGTTGTCGCGTTGGTACTGGCGCCGTTGACCGCCGCAGCCGCGATCCGGATCGCTCTGAATTGAGGCATATGAATCCAATCATCCTGTGGTTCCACAAACTGGGCTCGCCACCCAATTTCGACCGGTTCGCCGCGCGCTGGGCGCCATGGGCGTATGCGCTCGGCCTGGCGGTCATGGCCTGGGGCATGTACGGCGCGCTGTTCGTGGTCCCCGCCGATTACCAGCAAGGCGACAGCTTCCGCATCCTCTACATCCACGTGCCCAGTGCCTGGATGAGCCTGGCGGTATTCGGGCTGATGGCGATTTATTCGGCGATAGCACTGATCTGGCGGATCAAGCTGTGCGAAATCCTGGCCATGGCCTGCGCGCCGATCGGCGCCGGGTTCACCCTGATCACCCTGTTGACCGGCGCGATCTGGGGCAAGCCGATGTGGGGTACGTGGTGGGATTGGGACCCGCGCCTGACCACCGAGCTGATCCTGCTGTTCCTCTACCTGGGCGTCATCGGTCTTTACAACGCGATTGACGACCGCCGCGCCGCCGCCCGCGCCGCCGGCCTGCTGGCGATTGTCGGGGTGGTGTTGCTGCCGGTGATCCGTTACTCGGTGGTGTGGTGGAACTCGCTGCACCAGGGCCAGACGATCCGCCTGTTTGGCGAGTCGACGATGGACGCGAGCATGATCCAGCCGCTGATCTGGATGCTGGTCGGGACCAAACTGTGGTTTGTCGGCGCGCTGCTGGTGCGGGCGCGGGCGGACAATCTGCGCCGCGAATCCGGCAAGGCCTGGGTAGCCGCGCTGGCCACCGGAAAACCTTCCATAAGGCGCGGAGCCGGATCGTGAGTTACCTGAATTACGTCATTGCCGGTTATGCGGTGTTCGTGCTTGTGCTTGGCTGGGATTTTCTCGCCAGCGCGTGGCAACTGCGACGGGAGCTGCGCAACGCCCATCGCCGCGCGGCCAGACAGGCGGCAAGACCCGACGATCAAGCCACCAGCCAATCCCCCATTTCCAATGAGTTGATCCGATGAATCCGATTAGACGACGCCGCCTGATGTGGATACTGGCCCTGGTGGCAGCGGCTGCCGTTGCGACCGCGCTGGTCGCCATGGCACTGCAGCGCAACGTGGCCTACCTGTACACGCCCAACGAGATAATCACCGGTGAGGCCGGTGCCGACGTCGCCTCTGGCCAAGCCCGGTTCCGCCTGGGCGGGATGGTCGCGGAGGGATCCCTGCAACGCCAGGAAGGAACGCTTGAATCGCACTTTGCCGTTACCGACGGCGATGCGCAGATGCCGGTGACCTACACCGGCATCCTGCCCGACCTGTTCCGTGAGAACCAGGCGGTCATCGCGACCGGCCGCATGGACGGCAACCGCTTCGTCGCCGAGGAAGTGCTGGCCAAGCACGACGAGAGCTACATGCCCAAGGAGGTTGCCGACAAGATGGGCATCGCCCACCAGAAGCATGACGTTGACAAGCCTGACGTTGACAAGCACGAAGTCGACGCACCCGCGGCGGGGCTATAACGATGCTGCCTGAACTCGGCCAGGTCGCCCTGCTCCTGGCGCTGCTGGTCGCGATGGTGCAGACGGCACTGCCGCTGGTCGGCGCCCATCGCGACATTGGCAGCTGGATGGCCGTTGCGCGTCCGGCGGCCTACGCCCAGTTGCTACTGGTCGGGTTGGCGTTCGTGATCCTGACCCTGGGCTTCGTCAACCAGGATTTCTCGCTGCGCTATGTCGCCGAGAACTCCAATTCAATGTTGCCGGTGGGGTATCGCTATACCGCGGTGTGGGGCGCGCACGAGGGTTCGCTGCTGTTGTGGGCGACGGTGTTGGCATTGTGGAGCGGTGCAGTCGCGCTGTTTTCGCAGCGCTTGCCGACCCCGGTGATCGCCCGCGTGCTCGGCGTCATGGGCATTGTCAGCATCGGCTTCCTGGCGTTCCTGATCTTCACCAGCAACCCGTTCGAGCGCCTGTTGCCGGCGGTCGTCGAGGGTCGCGACCTCAACCCGCTATTGCAGGATCCGGGCATGGTGATCCACCCGCCGATGCTGTACTTCGGCTACGTCGGTTTCTCGGTGCCGTTCGCCTTCGCGATTGCCGCGCTGCTGGACGGCCAGATCGATACGCGCTGGCTACGCTGGGTCCGGCCGTGGACCAACGTGGCCTGGGCGTTCCTGACCTTCGGCATCGCACTGGGCAGCTGGTGGGCGTATTACGAGCTGGGCTGGGGTGGCTGGTGGTTCTGGGACCCGGTCGAGAACGCGAGCTTCATGCCTTGGCTGGCCGGCACCGCGCTGCTGCACTCGCAGGCGGTGACCGAGAAGCGCGGCAGTTTCCGCGGTTGGACCTTGTTGCTCGCCATCGCGACCTTCTCGCTGTCGTTGCTGGGCACTTTCCTGGTCCGCTCGGGTGTCTTGACCAGCGTGCACGCCTTTGCCGCCGACCCGACCCGCGGCTTGTTCATCCTGATCTTCCTGGGCATCGTGATTGGTGGCTCGCTGGTGCTTTACGCACTGCGGGCCCCGAGCGAGGCCGATGGCAAGCCGTTTGCGGTGTGCTCGCGCGAGACCCTGCTGCTGGGCAACAACCTGCTGTTGTCGATCGCATGCGCGATGGTGCTGCTGGGCACCCTGTACCCATTGCTGGCCGATGCGCTGGAGCTGGGCAAGATCTCGGTCGGCCCGCCCTACTTCTCCTTGTTGTTCACGTTGCTGATGGCGCCGCTGGTGCTGCTGCTGCCTTTCGGTCCACTGACGCGCTGGCAACGCGACCAGGCCTCCCGGCCACTGGCGATGCTGGCACCGTGGGCCGGTGTTGCCGTGGTCATGGGCGTGGGCGCGTTCTTCCTCGCCCCACAAGGTGGCTGGAAAGTCGTTGCCGGCGTGGTGGGTGCCACTTGGGTGGCCCTGGGCACGTTGCGCTTCGTGTGGACGCGGCTGAAAGGCAGCGGCACGCGGATGACCGCGGAGATGTTGGGCATGACGCTCGCCCACCTTGGCGTCGCGGTATTCCTGGTTGGCACCTTGCTTGTGGAAGGGCTGGAACAGCAACACGAGACTGCGGTGAAGCCGGGCCAGACCATCGAGCTGGATAAGTACTCGTTCCGCTTCGATGGCGTGGAAGAGCGCAATGGCCCCAACTTTCAGGCCAGCTACGCCACCGTGCAGGTATTCGTCGACGACAAGCCGCTGGCCCTGCTGCACCCCGAAAAACGCACCTATCTCGGCGGCCAGGTGATGACCGAGGCGGCGATCATTGCCGGCGTCACCCGCGATGTCTTTGTCGCCATCGGCGAGCCGTTGGGCGGTGGTAACTGGGCGCTGCGGGTGCAGGTAAAACCATTTATCCGCTGGGTCTGGGCCGGCGCCATCCTGATGATGCTTGGGGGGCTGGTGACGGCGGGCGACAAACGCTTCCGCCGCATCTCCAATCCGCCGTCGGAGAAACGCACGGGACCGGAGGCTGGCATATGAGCCCGGCAACGAAGCGCACGCAAAAATCGGCGATGCGCTGGCTGCCGCTGTTGGTATTCGCGCTGCTGGCCGCGCTGCTGGCGGCCGGGGTGAAGATGAGCCGCAACCAGAACCGCGACGCCCTGCCGTCTGCGTTGATCGGCAAGCCTGCGCCAACCTTCGAACTGCCGGTACTGCATGAGCCAGGCCGGTTGGTATCGTCCGAAGAACTAAGCGGCGAGCCCTACCTGATGAACGTATGGGGCAGTTGGTGTCCGGAATGCCGGGTCGAACACCCGATCCTGACCCGCTTCTCCGAGACCAAGCAGGTGCGGGTGATCGGCTACAACCTGAAGGACGAACACGCCGACGCGCTGCGCTGGCTGGAGCAGTACGGCAACCCGTACTGGCTGGTACTGACCGACTACACCGGCGAGAAGGCGATCGACTGGGGCATTTACGGCGCGCCGGAGACGTTCCTGGTCGACGGCGAAGGCATCGTGCGCTGGAAGCATGTCGGCGCGGTCAGCGAGGAGATCATCCAGGACGAGATCGTGCCGCTGTTGGCCCGGATCGAGGCGGAACAATGAACCGCTACCTGGTGATGATCGTCCTGCCGGTCCTGCTTGCGCTGCTGCCGGCCTTGGCACTCGCCCAGGCCACCGGGGACCGGGCGCCGCTGGAGTTCAGCGACCAGGCCGAGGCCGACCGCTTCCACGCGCTGACCAAAGAACTGCGATGCGTGAAGTGCCAGAACCAGTCGCTGGCGGACTCCGATGCACCGATCGCCCACGATCTGCGCCACGAAGTGCTGACATTGATGCGCCAGGACAAGACCGACGGCGAGGTCAAGCAGTACCTGGTCGCCCGTTATGGCGAGTTCGTGCTCTACCGCCCCCAGGTAGATGCCAGCACCTGGTTGTTGTGGTTCGGCCCAGCGGTACTGCTGCTGTTGGGCGGCCTGGTGGTCGCCAACGTGGTGCGCAAACGCAGTGGCAGCAACAAGGCCGCCAATGAGGCAATCAACGAGGACCAGGAATGGTGACCACCGTGTTCGTGATCGCCAGCGTGGTTCTGGTATTGCTGGTACTGGGCTATGTCCTGCAACCCATCTGGCGGGACCGGCCCGTGGCCGGTATCGGCGCGATCGTGCTGATCGGCATCAGCGTCGGCCTGCTGTACACCGTGGTCGGCACGCCGCGGGCGCTGGACCCGGCACAACGGGCGATACCGGAGACCCTGGCCGATGCGATAACCCAGTTGCAGGCCGAACTGGACCGCGACCCCAACCAGGTCGAGGGCTGGCGATTGTTGGCCCGGGCCTACCTGGCCCAGGGCGACATGACCGAAGCCGGCGATGCCTTCGGCCGCGCCCTGAAACTCGCACCGGATGATCCGGACATCCTGACCGAGGCCGCGGAGGCGCGCGCATTGGCCACCGATGAACGCAGCTTCGACCAGCAGGCGGTATCGATGCTGCGCCGTGCCCTGTCCTTGCAACCAAACCACCAACGGGCGCGATGGTTCCTGGGGATCTCCCAGCGCCAGGCCGGGGATGCGGCGGGGGCAGTCAAGACCTGGACGCCATTGCTGACCCAGGTCGACCCGGCGACCGCAGCGACCCTGCGACCGCAGATCAACCAGGCACGGGTCGATGCCGGACTTGACCCTCTGCCAGAGGTGGCCGTGGCGGACGCGTCGCCAGTCCGGATCACCATCAGCGTGTCGCTGGATCCGGCATTGGCAATGCAGTATCCGCAGGGTGCCAGCGTGTTCGTGATCGCCCGCCAGGCCAGCGGCGCGCCAATGCCGGTCGCGGTGGAGAAACTGCAGGCGACGCAGTTCCCGTTCACCATCGTCCTTGACGACAACGACAGCCTGATGCCAACGATGAAGCTGTCGCAGCTCGACCAGGTCCAGCTCAGCGCGCGGATCTCCGCCAGCGGCGATGCCAGCGCGCAGCCGGGCGACTTCGAATCGGCCCCGGTGACCATCGATACCGGGCCGGAAGCCGCTGCAGCACTGTTGATCGACCAGGTCGTGAAATAACCAGGGAAGGCAATCCGACGTGACCGAGTTCATCCCACCAGGTACCCGCTGGATCGACCTGCCCTCACCGTTTCCGATGAAGCGTGGCGGTGAGCTGCACGGCGCGCGCATGGCCTACGAGACCTGGGGGACGCTCAACGCGGCACGCGACAATGCGGTGTTGATCGTCCCCGGGCTGTCCCCCAACGCGCACGCCGCGGCCAACCCGGCCAACCCGGAGCCGGGCTGGTGGGAGCCGATGGTCGGTCCGGGCAAACCCATCGACAGTGATCGCTGGTTCGTGATCTGCACCAATTCGCTGGGCAGCTGCAAGGGCTCGACCGGGCCAGCGTCGATCAACCCGGACAACGGCGAACCTTACCGGTTCGACTTCCCGGAGTTGTCGATCGAGGATGGCGCACAGGCGGCGGCCCACGTGGTTCGCCAACTCGGCATCGAGCAACTGGCCTGCCTGGTCGGCAACTCGATGGGCGGGATGGCCGCACTGGCGATGCTTGCCCTGCAACCGGGCATCGCCCGTACCCACCTGAATATTTCAGGCGCTGCGCGTGCGCTGCCCTGGTCGATCGCGATCCGCTCGCTGCAACGCGAGGCCATCCGGCTGGATCCGAACTTCAACCTTGGCACATACGACGATGAGCACTACCCCGAGTCGGGCATGCGGATGGCGCGCAAACTTGGCGTGATCACCTACCGTTCCGCGCTGGAATGGGATGGCCGGTTCGGCCGCGTGCGGCTGGACTCCGATGACACCGGCGACGAACCGTTCGGGCTCGAGTTCCAGGTCGAGAGCTACCTGGAGGCACACGCCCGTCGCTTCGTGCGCCACTTCGACCCCAATTGCTATCTGTACCTCAGCCGTTCGATGGACTGGTTCGACCTGGGCGACCATTGCCCGCACGCCAGCGGCGACAACCGGGCGCGCACGCGTGCCGGCCTGGCCGCGATCCGGATCGACAAGGCGCTGTCGATCGGCGCCGAGAGCGACATCCTGTTCCCCCTGCAACAACAGCAGGAGATCGCCGACGGCCTGGCCGACGGTGGCGCCGACGCGCGCTGCCTGCCGATGCCTTCGCCCCAGGGACACGATGCCTTCCTGGTCGACTTCGACCGTTATGGCCCCGCCGTGCGCGATTTTCTCGACAGCCTGTAGGGCCATTCAGCCATCGCCTGTCACGCGCGCCTGTCTTGCGTAGAATCAATGCCATGACCAGCCAAGCCCTGCCCGACGTCGCCTTCACCGGCCGCGCCAAACTCGTTACCGCCCTGGACGCCGCCGTGGCCCACGGCGACGAGCACGAGATCACCGCCGCACTGCGCAACACCTTGTGCCGGATGATCCGCGATCGCGATATCCAGCTGCCTGAATGCGTCTTCGAACCGATCGAGTCCCACTATGCCCGCCGCGAGATCTATCGCAGCGCGGTGCATGGCTACAGCGTCGTGGCGATGACCTGGGGGCCCGGCCAGGGCACGCCGGTACACGACCACTGCGGCCTGTGGTGCGTGGAGGGTGTCTGGGATGGCGGGCTGGAGATCACCCAGTACGAGCTGCTCGAGCGCGATGGCGACCGCTTCCGCTTCCGTGGCGCCGGCGGTATGGTCGCCGGGCCCGGCAGCGCCGGCAGCCTGATCCCGCCCCACGAATACCATTCCATCCGCAATACCAGCAACGACAAGGTCGCGATCTCGGTGCACATTTACAAGGCGCCGATGGAAGCTTGCTCGATGTTCGTGCCCGATCAAGGCGAGTGGTTCACCCGCGCCGCCAAGGCACTGGAAACCGACGAGGCCGGCTGAGACCCAACACGGCGCTACCGCCTGACAAACAAGAAAGGCCTGCGAACGATCGCAGGCCTTTCTTGTTTGTCTCTGGTGCCGAAGGGGGGACTCGAATCCGGGCCCTGCTCAAACCCACAGCCCTTGGGGTTATTAGCTCTCAGCATGGGTGCATGTACTAAACTCATGTACTAAACTCAGCCCTGGAGGTGGTCCCCCATGGCATCCAAAACCCGTTCCCCGTCCTACCTCAAACAGCGTGGCCAGGGATGGTATGTCCAGCTCCCAGTCCCCCGCGAACACCAGGCCGCTGTCGGTCAGAAGGTCCTGGTCAGATCCCTCCAGACTCGGGACCGCGTCGAAGCTGGCCGCCGCAAACATGCCGCCATCGCTGAGCTCCAGGAACTCATCGCTAAGGCCATCGCACAGGCCCCGGGTCCCTCACGCACCGACACGCCCGAAGGTCTCCTGGAGCTCGCCACGCGCACCCGTGAGGGCATCGAAGCGGGCACCGAAACCCCCGACCAGGCGGAAGCCGGCTTTGACGCTGTCGTTGAAGACTTCCTGGATGACCAGGCCGCGCACCTGGGTCGCGACGATGAAGGCAATCCCCGCTTGCCACCCGACGCCCTCGCCAAGGTCCGCAGGGGATACAAGGCCCTCAGCGGCTCCCTGTCGCGCACCTTGTCCAAGCGCTCCGCTGCCTACCTGGAGGAATCCGCAGGGCACCTAACGGCTCAGACGGTCCACGAAAAGCGCCGCCACCTGGCCGCCTTCCTGGACTGGTTCGGAAGTGATCGCGAGCCCCAGGAAGTCACCCGCAAGGTCGCCGGGTCCTATGTCGCCGACGTGGTCCAGAAGCGCACCCGCAAGGGTGGTCCCAAGGGCGCCCCGGTGTCCCTGTCGGCCTCCGCTCGCCAGAAGGAAGTCGGCAACTTGCGCGCCTTCTTTGGCTGGCTCTCCGCACGCGGCTCAATCGACGTTAACCCCTTCGACCGTCTCTCTGCCACGGTCCGCGAGTCCTCCCGCGGCAAGGCCCCCCGGCGCCGTCCCTGGTCCCCTGAGGAACTCGCAACGGTCTTGCATGGGGTCAGCCCTAGCGATCCCGTATGGTCCCTGGCGGTCATCGGCGCCTATACCGGGATGCGCCGTGAGGAAGTCGGGGAACTGGAGGTGTCGGACATCGACGGCGACGGTCTACGCATCACCCAGGGAAAGACACGCTCAGCAATCCGCCGCGTCCCAATCCACCCGGCCATCGCTCCGCTAGTGGCACAACTCGCCGCCACTTCCACCGATGGTTTCCTGATTCCTGGACTGTTGCGCGGGGGTTCCGACGCGAAGCGCGCCTGGTACGTGGGCAAGCGCTTTGGCCAACTGATCCGCAGGCTAGGAGTTACCGACCGCGCCCTAGACTTCCACGCCTTCCGGGGGACTGTCATCACCCAGATGGAAGGCGCCGGCATCCCTGAATCAACCATTCAATTGATCGTGGGGCACAAGCGCCAGGGCATGACCTTTGGGGTCTACTCGGATGGTGTCGGGGACGACACGAAGCGCAAAGCGATCCGCGCAGTGTCCTATGGAAAGGCCCTCGATTCCTTCGTGGCAAAGGCCGGGGGAAAGGTGGTCGTGAGTCCATCCGCGAAGGCCCGCAAGGTGGCCAAGGCAATTCCTGTTTAGAGCGCATTCAATCAGCTCCAGGCCGTGCCGTTCCTGGCTCTCCGCTGAGCCTCTAGGGGACCGTCCACTACAGGGGACTACTCCCAGGGAACCGTCCACTACAGGGGACCACCTGCCAGGGGATCTGGTCTAGGTTCTCCCCAGGGCTTGGCGCTTCGCCTCGCCCCTTTCGGAGTGACTGCCTTGAAGGTCTCCACCGCTGTCGAATCCCTGTTTCCTGGTGAGGTCGCTGACCGTCTTACGGTCTCGCGCACGTCTCACGGGTCATGCGTTGAACTGGTCCTGTTCGGCCAGCGCCTCATCATCGACATCATCAAACCCACGCCATCCGCGCCGCCTCAGGTCCTCTAGCCTCTGTTGCGTCTGGGGACTCAGACGGGCCCGGTTCCGCGCTTGCTCTTCCTCAGCCGTGCGGACTGGGGGCGCCTCCTGTCTGAGCTCCTGGCAGAGCAGAAACATCGGCTCCCATTCCCCCAGGAACCCGGCGGACAACTCGCACCCCTCAGCCGCCTCTAGCCTCACCCGGTCCATCCGCTCGACCATCCCAGGCGAACGGGCTCGCCCGTCCCAAAGGTCAGCGCATAGCGGCAACCGGCCTTCCTCTCCCCAGGGGCCAACGCCTTCTGTGTGCATCGTCTCTAGCTTGGCCGCCACGGTGTCCAGACGGGCCCTCAGGTCCCTCAGGCGCCTCTGGGTGTTCGCTCGGTCCCTCCAGGCCTGGTTCTGTACCTGGGTGCGTGGCTTGGCCTTGGGTGGCCGCTCCAGGCGAGCATAGAGCTCGGTAAATATGGCCTGGGTTTCCTCCCGTCTAGCCTCTTGCTCTGGGGTCATAAGGGCGTGCGGCGGGCCGGTACTGCTTGGGTAATCGTTCATGGTGTTCCTAAGGTGGTGGTGGGTGGTGGTCGGGGTGTCCAGACTGGACACTTCTGTCCAGCATGTAAGGTCTCTGTTCTGGACAGCAGAGGCTCAGAAGTCCGATTCCTGGCCCTCATCCGTCAGCAGCCATCCGGTCCTCTCCAGGTCCCTCCTGGTCTCCAGGTCCCCTTCATCTCCCCTGGCCTCTTCGACGTACCTTCTAAGGGCCCCGCGGACAATCTCAGGTTCCTCTCGGTCCATCACCCGGGCCAGCTTCCCTAACAGCTTGTCTTCGCGATACCTGGTGCGAACGTCCGGGCTCATCTCCTGATACATGCCATTGCGTACCGTGGCGCACACGCGGGGCCAATGGGGCCACCCGGTGATTGCGTCCAGGTGCTCAGGGGGAAACGTCGTCGGGTCCACTTCTGGGAGCCGCTTCAACATGCTCCGCACGGTCTCCGGGGATACCGCAAAGCGCCCCCCAAGGGTCCTAAGGGAAACCCCTTTGGGGAGCCCATCGGTCCCTCGGTCCGTAATGACCGCCAGGTGATGCCACAAGGCATTCCGCTTCTGCGTTGGCCGCATCTCCAGCTTGGCCCCTGCCACGTTCGCCAGCTTCGACGCATGACTGGCCTGGACCATCGTCATTGCCCTCACCTGGGCCGGCACCTGGTCCCGCTTGGCCCGCGTGTAAGACCTCAGCCGGTGGTGACCATCCACCACGAATAACTCCCCTCCTACGTCAGCCAGGTGCAAGGGCACCAGCTCCGCTTTGGGGTCTGCCTTCAGCAGCAACGCCATGTCATGTACGTGCATCTCTGATTGATCCTCCTGCCGTGTCCTCTCCCTCAGCTTCAGCAACGCGGGGTCTCTCACTTGCAACGCGGGGTGCGTCTTAATCCTGGTCCGCTCGACCATCTCCGCATCGGGGGTCTGCTTCACTTCCTTCATTGCGCTCCCTCCTACTTCAGGGGGCTATTGAGGATGAACTTCGACAACGCTTCCCCGTTGGTCATCGTTCGCCCCTCAGCAATCTCCAGCTTCCTTTGGTACTCCTTCAGTTTGTTGAAGGCCTCGAACTCAAATGACACATGCCGATAGATATACGGGGCACGCTCGGCGCCCTGCTCTCGCTGATCTTTCATCATTTCTCTCTCTGATAGTCGGGATACAAAACCCACCGCCGCCCCCCTGTTAGCCACGTTTTCACCGACGCCCGTAGGCGCCGATGGGAATGGGCAGGAGGACGGCAGGGGTACCTAGGGACCTTTCGGCCCCCAGGGATTACCTGGTGTGCTTACCGGATCGGATTGCCGCCCTGGCCACTGCTACGGCGCTGAGCCGGCACCTTCAGCGCGGCCTCCTGGGCTTCCATTTCCTCAGCGATCGCCACCGCACGCGCTTGAATGCGGGCCTTGCGGTCTAGCTCGCCCTGGAGCTGGTCACGGACGGTCGGCGCATCGGCATTCCGCGCCTCGATCTCCTTCCATTTGAGGCGGGCGTAAGGCAACTCGCTCTGCGTCAGATGAAGCAGCTCCCTGGCCAGCCTGTTCCTCTGGTCCTTGTCGGTGAGTTTCTTTGCTGGCCTGCGGGTCACCGGGTCAAGCTGATTCGACTCCTCATCAAGCTTGGATTCTAGATCGCGAATCCTCTTCACGATTGGATCGGTCAGGGTTCGTTCTGAAATGCCTGCGGTATCGGCAATGTCGGTCCCGTCTGGGTTGCCCAGCTTCTTCCCGGCTGTCCGCACGGTGAGGATCGACGGCTTGCCCGTCACAGGATTTATACCTGTTTCAATGGTGCGGGTAATGGGCAAAGTGCTATGACCGTTGCCGCTTGGGTTCTCTTCAGTTGACATCGTTTGGTTTCCTATTTCAGTCGCGCACAGTTAATCCGCCAGCCCCCTGCGCGGATGGGGGACGGCTTGCGGCTTTCGCCGCGGTGTTGGTGTTGGGTGGTGGGGGGGTGGTGCTACTCGGCAGGCATTGCCGTATCAAGCAAGGCCAGGACCGACCTGAGCTCATCCGCTACACGCCCGCGCTCCGCTCCCCTGAGGTGATAGCAGAAGCCCTGGTTCTGGTTGAAGGGCAGCGTGGCATCCTTCATCTCCAGCAGCGTCTTCAGCGTCGACTGGCGACTCAGCAGGGCAGCCGTCAGACGCTCCAGGCGGAAGTCAGAACTATTCATCGCTGCCTCCCTGGTCCTGGTCGTCCTGGTCGACGTCCTGGTCCTGGTTCATGGCGGCCCACTTCGCCGCTCCCTGGATCGTCAGTTTCCAGGCATCGGGACTACTCAGCTTGGCCTCAGCCTCGCTGGTCTCCAGGCTCAGCTGTTCGGCGGCCACCTTCAGCTTTCCGGCTCGATCCCGAGGTGATCTCAGAGCAACATTTACGCTTCGCCAGAAGGACGTCGCCCACAGTCCAGCCTCAGCAGCGATGACTTCACCCAGGGCAGCGGCAACGGTCGCCGGTGGCGTCTGTGAATACCGCCTGCCTGTCTTCTTACTGGTGGCCTGGGGCAGCGGCGCCAGCTTCATTACTGCCCTGCCAATGTTGGCATCTCGGGTCATGGTGCTAACCCAGGCGTTAGGGTAGGCCGCGGTGACTCCAAAGACAGACAGAACGGCAATCAGAAGGTCCCTTGGGGTGACCTCAAAGTCGCGAAGTCTGTCTAGGTGATCCATGACCCGCTTGGGCATTCGCACGCGATCGGCTAGCAGAGCCTCTGCCCATTCCTCCGCCGCAATGACCGCAGGGTGATCCTTGCGCCTCTCCAGGAAGATCGTGGCCAACTTCCGGTGCGGCTCCAGCTCTCCTGGCTTCAGGATGCGACCGTTCGGGTCACCCGTTCGGTATCGCTGCTTGGCGTGCGTGCTGCATTGCCGCGACCAGGTGCGGGGTGGCCGCGTGCATCCGTCGACGGCACATTGATCGTCGTTGTGGAGGGGCACGGCAGTTAGAGTCTTCGTGTTCATTTCTCCTACTCTTTGGGTTGATGCGTCTGAAGGTCAGACACGGGTTTGCCTCACGGTCCCTAGGGGTCCCGCAAGGGTGAAAAAACGCTGGAACGGGTACCCGTCAGAAAGGCGGGTTTGGTCGTCGTCTAGCGAGTACTGGCCCTCATCGCCTGGGGCGTGTCGCTAAAACTTCGCCGAAACTCGGGTACTGTCTCTTTAGATGGGCGTATGAATTGAACGTCGGCGATCATGCCGCTAACGTGTTCAGCGTGGGGGCGCCCCTGAATCGGGGGTCACCTGGAGCCTGGAGACCGTCAGTAACGGGGCGCGAGCGGGGACCCGGCGCCAACGGTATCTAGTAGGCGTGGGATGGGGTTATGCGGGTGGGTGGAACAATCCCGCGCCGCCCGGTGATCGGCGGGCCGGCGTGTATCTAGTAGCAGGGGCAATTGACGCCCTGGTGTGCTTCTAGTGTGTCCGGCAATCGGTGGGCCGCCTGTATCTAGTACGTCCAGTAACGGTCCGCAGCCACTCTAGCGAGTACTCCCCCCAATCGCTCAACCGGCCGCCTCCAGCCGTTGCACCAGCGACACGCCGCACCCCGCCTCCCTGGCGGTCTTCCTGATCCCCACTCCCTGAGCCCTGAGCTCCCGCACCTTCGCCACGGTCGCATCACTCGCCCTTGGCCTCCCTATGGTCTTCCCCCTGGCCTTGGCGGTCGCCATGCCCGCAGCCACCCGCTCCCGGATAATGTCCCGCTCAAACTCAGCGAACACTCCCAGCATTCCGAACATGGCCCGTCCCGATGATGTCGACGTGTCCAGGGCTTGCTTGTGCAAGTACAGATCCGCCCCCGCGCCCCTCAGGTCCCCCAGGGTCTCCACCAGGTGTTGAAGGGACCGCCCCAGGCGATCCACTGACCAGGCCGCGACCATGTCCACCTTGCGCTGAGTGACCAGCTTCAGGACCGTGTCGAAGGCGGGCCGCTTGTCGCGTCCCTTAGCCCCCGATATACCTTCATCGGCATACACCCCGACCACGTCCCACCCCGCCCGCTCTGCAACCTCCAGGAGCTCCCGGCGTTGGTTCTCGGTCGTCTGATCGGTGGTCGACACGCGCACATAGATGGCAACGCGCTTGCGTGCTTTGGCGGTAGTCATGACCTGGTCTCCTGGGCAGTGGTGAGGTTGTACCGTAGCATCCCGTTTCGGTACATGCAAACCAGCCCGATTCGCCCCAGGTGGCGTAAGGGTTTCAGCGGGCCCGGCTCGGGACCCTTTCGGTACACCGGCAATTAAGGGTTTTCCTACACCAGGGCGCGGCGTGGGCCGGCTGTCTCCTGGCTTGCGAACTGCCAGGCTGTTACCTGGTCGGCAAACGTGCGGGCCGTTGGCAGTCCACCGCACGTTAGGGCGCATGGACAGCGTCCCGCCGGCCTTCATCCCTTACGCTTTAGCTCGCTGGCCTGAGGGAGGCTTGGGGCACCCCCCACGGGGGGAATGGGGGTCGCGCTAGCTCTATGAGGTCCGTGAGGTGATTTGCACCAAAACGGCGCGCCCTCCTCAAGTACGCTTGTCACTCGTGCAAGGGGAAGGAGGGAGTATGAGTTTCCATGACTATTTCAGCGCAGAGCGGGAAGCCGCCGAGCACGCTTTGGTGGTCGCCTCGGGCGCCATCACGGGGGGCCTTGCGTCGTTCTCTGCCTGGTTGATGGCGGGCTCCGGAGCCGCGTTCTCGTTGTTCATCATCAACATTGACAAGTTGACGCCGCGCCTGAGCGGTGCCGCCTTCAAATGCGCACTGCTGTTCTTCGCCGCCTCGCTGTTGGCGGGTCTGATTTCTCGCTGGATGGCCACCTCGGTTGTGAGTCAACTGGCCGTCCTTGAATTAATCAAGCAACGCGCTGCAGGTGTAGAGCACCCCCGCTTTAGTAGTCGGGCTTTCGTCTGGTTCTTCGCTACTAACTCTCGATGGTGGGTTAGTCGCTCTATTTGGCGTGCGTTCCACAAACAGAACAAAGGCGCCCCACCACTCATGGCTCGGACGGTGGCCCAAATGTCCCAGCTCCAGTCCCTCTTTGCCTTGGCACAGATGGGGCTCATCGTGGCCTCAGTCGTAGCTTTGGCGCTCGGGATACGGATGTGAGGCATAGAAGCAAGAAGGGCCCCAAGGTCTCCCCAGGGGCCCAAACATGTACTAGAAACCTGTACTAGACTGGCTCTAGTACACCCTTGCAAGTTACTGATTAACAAGGATTTTTAGCTAATGGTGCCGAAGGGGGGACTCGAACCCCCACGCTTTTAAAGGCGGCGGATTTTGAGTCCGCTGCGTCTACCGATTCCGCCACTTCGGCCAGCTCGGAAGTATAACGGACGCATGGGGACACACTCCAGCTTTTTGCCGCACCGCGTCCAAGATCTATGTCCGATGCGGCGGCAGCGGTGGTGCCGGCCAGGGCCACCAACCCTGCCCGCTCATGGCGTAGCGATCCGCCGCCCGCTCAAACCGGTTGCGCACGCTTACTGCGCCACACAACAGGTATAACGGCAGGAACAGCACGCCCAGCGCCATGTACTGGTAGACGTGGGCGCGTTCGTGATCGCCCAGACGCACCGGCGGGTCTTCACACAACCCGGCTCGATGGGCGTAGGTTCGACAAGTGCTGTCGAGGTTGCCGCCGGTATGGATGATCACATTGCCCAGCGTGAGCGCGCCACCCGGCCCCCAACGCCAGCCATGGAATACCAGCGCCAGCTCAGCAGGTTGCCAATGCGCATGCGCGCCAAACGGCATGCCCGCAACACCAAGCAGTAATCCGACCAGCGTGTTGGGCGACGTCCACGCCATGCCCAGGACCAGCGCCACCCGCCGCCATGACACTTCCGTCAGCCAGCCTCTTCGGGCATCAGCAGCCACAGGATCAGGTACGCCAGGATGCCGGGGAACGCCGCGGAGGCGATCGAGACGATCACGAAAACGACCCGCACCAATGTCGAGCTCCAGCCGAAGCGCTGGGCAATGCCACCCATGACGCCGGCCAGCATGCGGTCGTTACGCGATCGGGTGAACGGACGGGATGAAGATTCCATGCGATTTCGGGGTCAGTGGAAGAGTAAAACCAGTCTAGCGCGGCAAGGTGACGACCGCGTCGCGCCGGAGAATCGTTCACTACTCCACCCCGTCACGAACGCGACGCCAGCCAGTCGTGGATCGATTGCGGGACCTCGCGCTGGGCCCGGCTGGAGACGTAGATGCCGATATGGCCGCCGCGGAATGACAACTCGCTGTAATCGTCGCCGCCGACCAGGCCACCCAGCGCCTGCGAGGACGACGGTGGAACCAGATGGTCGTGCTGGGCGAAGACATTCAACACTGGCATATCGACGTCGGCCAGGTCGACCGCCTTTCCGCCGATCTCGATCCCCCCATTGAGGAACCCGTTGGCCTGATAGAACTGCTTGGCGAACTGGCGGAATGCCTCACCGGCCTGGTCAGGCGAATCGAAGATCCAGTTCTCCATGCGCAGGAAATCCTCCAGCGCATCCCTGTCATCGAGGATGTCGACCAACCCGACGTACTTCTGCACGAACAGCCGCCACGGCTTGAGCGTCAGGTAGGTGGAATTCATCATGTCGGCCGGGATGTTGCCCAGCGCGTCGACCATCGCGTCGACGTCGATCCCGCGCACCCAGTTGGCGAGCATGTTGTCGTCGGTGTGGAAATCGACCGGGGTGACCATGGTGACCAGGTTGTGCACTTTCCCCGGGTTCAATGCCGCGTAACACAACGAGAACGCGCCACCCTGGCAGATGCCGAGCAGGTTGATGGCATCCAGTTGGTGCGCAGCGCGCAGATGGTCGACCGCGCCACCGAGATAGCGCTGGATGTAGTCCTCCAGCTCCAGGTAGCGGTCGGAGCGGTCCGGATAACCCCAGTCGAGGATGTAGACGTCCTCGCCGCGCTCAAGCAGCCCGCGCACGATCGATTTGTTGGCCTGCAAGTCGACCATGTAGGGACGATTGACCAACGCGTAGGCGATCAGCAATGGCACCTTTGCCGTCGGCGCGCGCCCGCCCTCCAGCGTGGCACCCTGATAGCGGTACAACACCACCTTGCCGTCGCGCCAGACCTCTTGCCTGGGCGTTGCGCCATAGCTGATATCGCCCACTTCATGCAGCGTGTCGAGACCGGCGCGCAGCTTGGCCTGCATCTGGATCGCGTCCTTCGCCATCGTTTCGGGGCTGAAGTCGAGCGGGCCGGTGTTGAACATAGTGGGCTTGTCCATGTCAGCGTGCCTTTGCGGCGGACTTGGCTACCCCGCGTCGTGATGCGGACGCAGGCTTGCCGGTTGTGGATTTCGTTTTCTTCGCAGCCGGTTTTTTCGCGGCCGGTTTCCTGGCCGTGGATTTCTTTGCCGGTGCCTTCGTGACTTTCTTCGCCGGTGCCTTCACCGCTTTCTTCGCGACCTTCTTTACTGCCTTCTTCGCGACCTTCTTTACCGGCTTCGCTTTTGCGGCCTTGCTCGTGGCCGCCTTCGGAGCCGCAAGCCCGCTATTGGGGCTGGGCCTTGTCGGTGGCGCCTCGCTTGCGCCGGAAGCCAGCTGATCGCGCAAGCGACGCAGCTCGCGCTCCAGCTGGACGATCTTGCGATGCACCGCATCCACCTCGCTGCGGGTGGGCACGCCCATCGCCTCGCCGACTTGTTCGATCTCGCGTTGCACCGCTGTGCGCAACCGCATCTGCGCGTTCACCATCGCGCCGTAGGCCTCACGGAAGCGCGGCGACAACGCGATTTCCGAGTACGTCTCCTCGGCGGCATCAATCCACAGGTCAAACAGTGCCCGCGCGGATTCAAGCTTCTTGCCGGGCTCGCTGCACTCGGTCAGTTTCTCTTCGAAACGCTTGAATGCGTCCTGCAACGCCTGCGCCATCAATGCCTGGTACGCCCGACCCTGCTGCTGGTGGTCTTGCTGCGCCTGGGCAAGCTGCTGCCAGCGCTGCTGGTGCTCGCGGGTGAAACCCACTGCGGGCGTACCCAGCCAGGTTTGCCCACCGGCCTGCATTTTCTCCAGCCACGGAGTCACCTGCTCGAACCATTGCTCGAAGCCTTGCTGACCCGGTCCGTGCATGTCACGCAACGCATCGGCAAACGGGTTGCCACCGGCGCCGCCGAGGATACTTTTCCAGGCCTCCGCGATCTCCGTCGCGCCCGCATCCTGACCTGCGAACCGGGCGGCCAACTGCTGCATCTGCGCGAACCAGCCGCGTGTCTGGTCGGTAAAACGCTCGACTGCCGCATCGGCCGGACCCTTGCCGCCACTGGCCAGTTGCGACCACCATGCGGTTGCCTCCTCCCAGCCCGGCATTGCGGCTGCCGCACCCGGAGACGCCGCGCCTGCGAAACCGGCACCCGGGAAGCCTCCGCCTGGAAACCCGGCGGCCGAGACTCCTGGCATCGACGGCGTCGTCGCGGGCACGGCACGCAACATCTCGCCCCAGCGACTCCAATACTGCCGCGCCAGCGACTCGAAGTCGTCATTGCCGGAACCGCCGCCGGCACCACTGCCAAAACCCCCGGGCGGAAAGCCACCCGTACCGAACCCGTGATTGGCCATTTCATCCTCCAAGCGTGAGCTCGATCATAACAACGCGACATCTGGATGCGTGGTGGATGCCTAAGGCTTCGGAATGCGCACCGTCTTGCTGATCATCAAAGTGCCCGACAAAGCGAACATCAACACCAGTGGATGGAACTGCCACGGCCCCAGCTTGACCACGCCCAGCCACAGGTCGGCGCCGATTGCGCCCTGCCCGGCCGCGATCCACAGCACCACCACCAACGCCAGGCTGGTCGGGATCGGCGTGCCCTCGAAGAACTTGACCTTGCCCTCGGCGCCGGACAGCTGCTCGGCGGTGACGTTGTAGCGCGCCAGCCGGCTGACCCCGCAACCGACGAAGTAACTCAGCACCACCCAGTCCCAGCCACCCTGCAGGCCACAGGCGTAAGCCAGCGCGGCGGGGGCGACCCCGAACGAGATCACATCGGCCAGCGAGTCCAGCTCCCGGCCCAGGGTGGAGGCCGACTTGCGCCAACGCGCGATACGACCGTCAAGCGCATCGAATATGAAAGCCAGCGGGATCAGCGCCATGCCGATCATCAAGTCGAACACGATCCCTTCCTGGAGGAAGCGCATCGCGGCAAAAACCGCCCCGGTGCCGCAGAAGGCGTTGCCGAGGGTGAACCAGTCCGCGAGGGCGAACTCGCGAAGCATCGAGAAATGGCGGCGTTGCTGCATTCACTGACTCCCGTGTGGTTCGCCATCATCGCGCAAACCGAGGCGTCCAGCCTGCCAAATGGCGAGTGAAAGCAAAAGCATCCCCTCACTCCACCCGTATGGCCCGAGCGTTGCGGGAGCGACTTCAGCCGCGATCGCGGAGTCGGTGCGCGCGATCCACCATCCGATCGCGGCTGAAGCCGCTCCTACAATAGGTTCCGAAGGACGCTACCCGGAAACAGTATCGCGATGGCCCCACCCCGCAAAATCCTGCATGTCGACATGGACGCGTTCTACGCGTCGGTCGAGCAGCGCGACGAGCCGTCGTTACGCGGCCGGCCGGTGGTGGTCGCCTGGCGCGGCGCGCGCTCGGTGGTGTGCGCGGCCAGCTACGAGGCGCGCAAGTTCGGGGTGCATTCGGCGATGCCCGCGATCCGCGCCGAGCGGCTATGCCCGCAGGCGGTATTCGTACCGCCGGACTTCGCGCGCTACAAGGCGGCATCAAGGCAGGTGCGCGAGATCTTCGCCCGCCACACCGACCTCATCGAACCGCTATCACTGGACGAGGCTTACCTCGACGTCACGGCTGCCAAGACCGGTCTGCCGTCGGCCACCGCGACCGCCGAGGCGATCCGTGCCGCAATTTTTGATGAGACCGGGTTGACCGCCTCGGCCGGGGTTGCGCCGAACAAGTTCCTGGCCAAGATCGCCTCGGACTGGAACAAACCCGATGGCATCTGCGTGGTGCGCCCGCGGCAGATCGATGCATTCCTGTTGCCGCTGGCCGTCGGTCGCTTGCCGGGAGTCGGCAAGGTAATGCAGGGCAAGCTGGCCGAACTGGGTATCGTCACGGTCGGTCAGTTGCGCTCGCTTCCGGCGGCCGAACTGGAGTTACGTTTCGGCCGCTGGGGGCGACGCCTGCACGAACTGTCGCTCGGCATCGATGACAACCCGGTGCGCTCCGAGCGCCCGACCATGCAGATCTCGTCAGAAGACACCTTCGAGCACGACCTGCTGCTGGATGCACTGGAACCGCACATCCGACGCCTCGCCGAGAAGACCTGGGCGGGTTACCAGCGCGAACGCACCCAGCACCAAGGCCGGCTTGCCCGCACCGTGGTGCTCAAGCTCAAGACCCATGATTTCCGCACCTTCACCCGCAGCCTGACCCCCGCCATGCAACCGGCGACACTGGAAGCGCTGGCCGACATCGCCTGTGAGTTGCGCACGCGGGTGGAATTGCCGGCGGGTACGCGCTATCGACTGGTGGGGGTAGGACTGTCCGGTTTCGTCGACCAGGACGATGTGCGCGTCCAGTCGGATCTTTTCGAGCACGACTGACTTCCTCCGTTCGCTGTTTTTCGTCTTCGCCGTTTTTGGTGGCGCACGACGATTCCCGGCAGTCTCATGCACTGGGACGGTCGACGGAAATACTGGACTGGCGGAGGCAACTGTCTTCGGCTTCTACCGGGAACGTCTGGACCATTCGGCTTTTGCCCGTCATTCCCGCGATGTTTGCCCGTTCCCGCGATGTTGTCCGTTCCCGCGAAGTTTTCCCGTCATTCCCGCGAAGGCGGGAATCCAGAGCCCGTTCGCGGGGATGATGGCCGCTGTTCAGAATTTCCATTAACTTTAATATGTAACTAATTGATTTTAATAACTCCTACTTCTATCGCCCGATTGTTACTAGAATTAGTACCATGCACTTGACCGACACCCAACGCCGCCTGCTCGACTTCCTCCGCGAGCACATCGCCGAGCACGGCTATCCGCCGTCGCAGATGGACATCGCCCGGGCATTCGGGTTCCGCCAGAACCGTTCGGCGCGCTATCACCTGGAGGCACTGGCCCAGGCGGGATTGATCGAACTGTCGGCCGGGCTTGCACGCGGCATCCGGCTCACATCGCCGCGTCGCACTTCCCTCAACGCCGACTTGCTGCAGGTACCTTTGCTCGGCCGGGTCGCCGCAGGTACGCCGATCGGCTCGGACCCCGAGGTACGGCGCGAAGTCACCCTCGACCCGTCGCTGTTCCGCCTGCGCCCGGACTACCTGCTGGAGGTCGAGGGCGAGTCGATGCTGCTCGACGGCATCCTGCCCGGTGACCTGATCGGGGTGCATCGCATTATTCAGGCAAGCAACGGCCAGACCGTGGTCGCGCGGGTCGAGGGCGAACTGACGGTGAAACGGCTGGACAACGGCGGCTCCGAGATCGGCGCCAGGCACCTGCGCCTGCTGCCGCGCAATCCGGCCTATGCACCGATCGAGATCGATGCGAGCGTCACCGATTTCGCGATCGAAGGCTTGTTTGCCGGATTGGTGAGGCCAAGCTGATGAGCGCCGTGGTCGCCCTTGATGCCTTGCTGAAATCGCGCCAGGTCTGGCGTGGCCAGCCAGCGCCGCGCGCACCGTCGCGACATCCCACCGGCTTCGCGCTGCTGGACGACGTCCTGCCCGACGGCGGCTGGCCCGAAACCGCATTGACCGAGCTGCTGCTGCCGGCCGACGGCGTCGGCGAGTTACGCCTGCTGTGGCCCACTCTCGCCCGGCTGTCGCGCGCCGACGGCATGGTCGCCCTGATCGCACCACCGTACTTGCCGTTTGCCGCCGCCTGGGCAAGCGCCGGCGTGCAACTCAACCGCTTGCAAATAATCCGCACCGACCCGCGCAACGCCCTGTGGGCCGCCGAACAATGCCTGCGCTCGGCCGCCTGCTCGGCCGTGCTGTGCTGGCCACAACACGCCAACGACCGCGCCCTGCGCCGCCTGCAGGTCGCCGCGGAAACCGGCCAGTGCCTAGGCTTCGCGATGCGACCGATGAAGACGGCTGCCAACCCGTCGCCAGCCGCACTGCGGATCGCCATTGACGTCGACCCGTCGCAACTGCGCGTACTCAAGTGCCGCGGCGGCAACCCGCCCACGCGAGCCATCCCGTTTGCGGCAAGCACGGCTTTATCCGTCCGGTCGCCATCGAAAATCGGACAGGGGGCGGCCGGTGGGGGTATTGCGCAGAAGCCGGCCAAGGATGGCCGGCGGCCCGCCTCAGGGCAGGGTGAGTGCAGGCCTGCTTGCGCGGCACTGCCGCGCGGCTTGCGCGAACGCCCGGCGCGCTGCGCCGGGCCGGACCGCGGAGCGGACCTGACGAAGGGCCGGAGCAATATCCCCGCCGGCCGCCCCCTGCCCGACCAAGCCATGCCGGCCCCCATTCCCTTCCGCCCCCGCGCCCTCCCGACGCAGGCGCAGTGAGCAAGGCCGATGCTCTGGGCCTGCATCCTCCTGCCGCAACTGGCGCTCGACGGCGTCCTGCGCCGCCACCCCGACCCCGACACCCCGCTGGTATTGGTGACCGGGCCGGCGCAACGCCGCGTGCTGCGCGCAGTCAACGCCGCGGCGAAAACCGCCGGTCTGCGCGCCGGCCAATCGTTGGGCGCGGCGCAAGCACTCTGCAGCCGATTCACCGCCGCCGAGCATGATCCGGCCGAGGTCGAGCGCTGGCATGACTTCCTGGCCGCCTGGGCGTACCGCTACAGCTCGCTGGTCAACCGCACCATGCCCTCGGCGCTGCTGCTGGAGGTCGAAGCCAGCTTCAAGCTGTTCGGCCCGTGGCCACGGTTCGAGACCCAGCTGCGCGCGGACCTGACCGAACTCGGCTTCCGCCACCGCATCACCCTGGCGCCCAATCCGTACGCCGCCCGCGCACTGGCCAACGTGCACGACGGCCTGGCGATTGCCCACGACATGCCGCTGCACAACGCGCTGGGCCAGTTGCCGGTCGAACGCAGTGGACTGGCCCCGGAAGTGGCGACCAGCCTCGCCCGCATGGGCCTGCGCAAGCTGCGGCAAGTCCTCGCCCTGCCCCGCGCCGCGCTCGGCAAACGGGTCGGCAAGGAGGCACTGGCGCACCTGGACCGGCTGACCGGCGCGCTGCCGACGCCGTTGCGCTACTACCAGCCACCGGACTCGTTCACTTCACGGATCGAGCTCAACTACGACGTCGAATCCAGCCAGGCGCTGCTGTTCCCGCTGCGCCGGCTGACCGGCGACCTGGCCGCCTACCTCGCCGGTCGCGACGGCGGCGTGCAGCATTTCACCCTGGTGCTGGAACACGAACGCTGCGCCGACAGCGAGCTGGTGGTTGGCCTGCTCGCGCCCGAGCGCAACCCGGCGATGCTGTTTGAACTGGCCCGCAGCCGGCTCGAGCAGATGCGGGTGCCCGCCCCGGTACGTGGCTTGCAACTGGTTGCATCCGAGCTGCCGCCGTTCGTGCCCGCCGGCCGGGATCTGTTTGACACCCGGCCGCAGCAGGCGGTGCCGTGGGAGCAACTGCGCGAACGCCTGCGTGCGCGCCTCGGCGACGAGGCGGTGCATGGCCTTGGCATGCGCGCCGACCACCGCCCGGAACGCTCATGGCAGGCCGAGTCGGCACGCGTGATTGATGCCCCCACCACGCCACGCCCCGGTTGGCTGCTGCCGAAACCACTACCGCTGCGAGACCGCCATGTCCGCATCGTCGCCGGCCCCGAGCGGATCGAGACTGGCTGGTGGAATGGCGACGTGCGCCGTGATTACTACCAGGTCGAGACCAGCCACGGCCAGCGCGCCTGGGCGTTCCGGCAGGCCGGCGATGCCGCCAGTGACGGACGCGCCGATGGCTTCATGCTGCACGGGTGGTTCGGATGAGAGCGACTCCGTCATCCTCACGAAGGCGGGGATCCATTCTTTCCACGTCATCCCCGCGAACGCGGGGATCCAGTGCCTCGGTTGCCGGCAGGGCCAACGTCGCTGGGTTCCCGCCTTCGCGGGAACGACGGGGAGCGCGGGAACGACGGGGGTCCGCACGCACATGATCCCCTTACCTGCCTACGCCGAACTGCACTGTCTGTCCGCCTTCAGCTTCCAGCGCGGCGCCTCGACCGCGCCCGAGCTGTTCGAGCGCGCCAAACAGCAGGGCTACACCGCGCTGGCGATCACCGACGAGTGCACGCTGGCCGGCATCGTGCGTGCGCTGGAAGCTTCCGAACGGTTCGGCGTGAAGCTGATCGTCGGCAGCGAAATGCAGATCGAGGACGGTCCCAAATTGGTGCTGCTGGTCGAGAACGCCACCGGTTACACCGCGCTGTGCCGCCTGATCACCCGCGCCCGCCGCCGCGCGCGCAAGGGCGAGTATCGATTGCTGCGCGAGGACTTCGTCGACACCGACGGCCTGCTTGCGCTCTGGCTGCCCGGCGAGCAGCCCGACAAGGCGCACGTAGACTGGATAAAGACCACCTTCCACGACCGCGCCTGGCTCGCGGTCGAGCTGCACCGCGGCCCTGACGACGAGACGCGGTCAACGCAGCTAAGGCAAGCCGGCGCCCGCCTCGGCCTGCCGCTGGTCGCAGCCGGCGACGTCCACATGCACGTGCGCGGCCGTCGCGCGTTGCAGGACACGATAACCGCGATCCGTCACCACGTCACCGTCGCCGAAGCCGGCCACCGCCTGTTCCCGAACGGCGAACGTCATTTGCGCAGCCGTCGCGCGCTGGCCGCAATCTACGGACCCGACGATCAAGCCGACCTGCTCGCCGAAACCCTGCACATCGCCGATCGCTGCCGTTTCAGCCTGCGCAACGACCTGCAATACCAGTACCCGCACGAACTCGTCCCGTCCAGCCACGACGCCAGCAGTTGGTTGCGCCACCTGGTCGAGCAAGGTGCGCGCTGGCGCTGGCCCGACGGTGTGGACGACAAGGCCCGCGCATTGATCGACAAGGAACTCGCCCTCGTCGCCGAGAAGCGCTACGAGTCCTACTTCCTGACCGTGCACGACATCGTCCGCTTTGCCCGTTCGCAGGGCATCCTCTGCCAGGGTCGCGGGTCGGCCGCCAACTCGGTGATCTGCTACACGCTGGGCGTGACCGAGATCGATCCCGTCCGCATGAACATGTTGTTCGAGCGTTTCCTGTCGAAGGAGCGCGACGAACCGCCGGACATCGACATCGACTTCGAGCACGAGCGCCGCGAGGAAGTCCTGCAATACGTGTTCAACCGCTACGGTCGCGAACGCGCCGCACTGACCGCGGTAGCCACCCAGTACCGCGGCCGCGGCGCGGTGCGCGATGTCGGCCGCGCGCTCGGCCTGCCGACCGACGTGGTCGGCGAGCTGGCATCGACGATGGACCGCTGGGGCGGCCACGCACCCCTCGCCGAGCATCTGCGCGAACGCGGCTTCGACCCTGACTCACCGGTGCTGCGCCAGGTAATCGCATTGACCGCCGAGTTGATCGGCATGCCCCGCCACCTGTCGCAGCATCCCGGCGGCTTCGTGATCTCCGAGTACCCCTTGCACACCTTGGTGCCGGTGGAGAACGCGGCGATGGACGACCGCACCGTGATCCAGTGGGACAAGGATGACCTCGACGAGATCGGGCTGATGAAGGTCGACTGCCTGGCGCTGGGCATGCTGACCGCGGTGCGCAAGACCCTCGACCTGCTGCGCGACACCGGCCGCCGCGACATCGCCGCGCTGGCCGACATCCCGGCCGAAGACCCGCAGACCTACGAGATGATCAGCCGCGCCGACACCATCGGCGTGTTCCAGATCGAATCGCGCGCGCAAATGGCGATGCTTCCGCGACTGCGCCCGAAGACGTTCTACGACCTGGTGATCCAGGTCGCGATCGTCCGCCCCGGCCCGATCCAGGGCGACATGGTCAACCCCTACCTGCTGCGCCGCACCGGCCAGGAACCGGTCGAATACCCCTCCGCAAAGCTGAAAGCCGTGCTGGAACGCACCCTCGGCGTGCCGCTGTTCCAGGAACAGGTGATGCAGATCGCGATGGCCGCGGCCGACTACACTCCTGGTGAAGCCGACCAGCTACGCCGCTCGATGGCGGCCTGGAAGCGCCGCGGCGGACTGGAGCCCCACCGCGAGCGCTTGATGACCGGCATGCTTCGCAACGGCTACAGCCGCGAGTACGCCGAGCGTATCTTCGAGCAGATCAAGGGCTTCGGCGACTACGGTTTCCCCGAGTCACACGCGGCCAGCTTCGCCCTGATCGCCTACGCCAGCAGTTGGCTCAAGTGCCACGAACCGGCGGCGTTCGCCTGCGCGCTGATCAACTCCTGGCCGATGGGCTTCTACTCGCCCGACCAGTTACTGCAGGACGCTCGCCGGCACGGCATCCGCACGTTGCCAGTGGACGTGCGCCACAGCGATCGGGATTGCAGTCTGGAAGGTATCTCCAAGCCCCCGATGCCGCCATTCCCGTCACCGTCGCTCCCGACACCGTCATCCCCGGCACCGTCATTGGCACCGTCATTCCCGGCACCGTCATTCCCGCGAAAGCGGGAACCCAGCGACTTGGATACCGCGGGTCCACCAGATACGCCAAAGTCACTGGATCCCCGCTTCCGCGGGGATGACGCGCGACAACCCGCGATCCGCCTCGGCCTGCGGATGATCCGTGGCTTCCAGCCCGACGCGGCGCAACGGATCGAGGTCGCACGCAAGCAGCGTCCGTTCACCGATGTCGCCGATCTGTGCGCGCGTGCTGCGCTCGACCGCCGCACGCAATCGTTGCTCGCCGATGCCGGAGCCCTGCGCGGCCTCGCCGGTCATCGCCATCGCGCCCGTTGGGCGATCACCGGGATCGAGCCGCAGTTGCCGTTGTTCGCTGACACCCCGGCGACGCGGGAAAGCGAGACGATCGTGTTGCCGCTGCCCAGCGCCGACGAGGACATGCGCGCCGACTACGCGATGACCGGCACGACCCTTGGCCGGCATCCGCTGGCGATGATCCGCAAGCAACTGTCGGCGCGCCGCTACCGTCGTTCCGGCGAGGTCGCGGCGATGCCGCACGGCCGCCACGTCCGCATTGCCGGCCTGGTCACCCTGCGCCAGCGCCCGCAGACCGCCAGCGGCGTGATCTTCATGACCCTGGAGGACGAGGACGGCATGACCAACGTAGTGGTCTGGCGCGACCTCGCCGAACGCCAGCGCCGCGAGTTGCTGGAATCGCGACTGCTCGCGGTCGAAGGCCGGCTGGAGTGCAAGGACGGCGTGCAACACCTGGTCGCGAAACGGCTGCAGAACCTGAGCGGCCTGCTCGGCGACCTCGACACCCGCTCCCGCGATTTCCATTGACCCGATACCGGATCCGGCATGCCGGCCGAATGGCGAGAGGTATTACCGGATGCGCAGGTCCGTCTCAGCGCATAAGCAGACGCTCCACACAACGAAAAAGCGGGCCGAAGCCCGCTTTTTCATGACGATTGATGCGTGCGCGGCTTACTCGGCCGGCGTGCCCTCGCCGTCGTTGACCGCCTTCATCGACAGGCGGATACGGCCCTGTTTGTCGACTTCCAGCACCTTGACCTTGACCACGTCGCCTTCCTTGAGCACGTCGCTGACCTTCTCGACGCGATCATTGGAGATCTGCGAGACGTGCACCAGTCCGTCCTTTCCGGGGGAGATGGTGACGAACGCGCCGAAGTCCATGATCTTGGCGACCTTGCCTTCGTAGATACGGCCCGGCTCGACGTCGGAAGTGATCTGCTCGATCCGGTCCTTGGCCGCCTGACCGGCAGCCGCATTGACGGAGGCAACGGTGATCGTGCCATCGTCCTGGATGTCGATCTGGGTGCCGGTCTCCTTGGTGATCGCCTGGATCACCGAGCCGCCCTTGCCGATCACTTCGCGGATCTTGTCGGGGTGGATCTTGATCGTGATCAGGCGCGGCGCGAATTCGCTGAGCTCGCCACGCGGGGCGGTCAGTGCGCTTTCCATCTCGCCAAGGATGTGCAGGCGGCCTTGCTTGGCCTGGGCCAGCGCGGCTTTCATGATCTCTTCGGTGATGCCCTGGATCTTGATGTCCATCTGCAGGGCGGAGATGCCCTCGCTGGTACCGGCGACCTTGAAGTCCATGTCGCCGAGGTGATCCTCGTCACCCAGGATGTCGGACAACACGACGAAGTCGTTGCCTTCCTTCACCAGGCCCATCGCGATACCGGCGACCGGCGCCTTGATCGGCACGCCGGCGTCCATCAGCGCGAGCGACGAACCGCAGACCGAGGCCATCGAGGACGAGCCGTTGGACTCGGTGATCTCCGAAACCACGCGGATGGTGTACGGGAACGCTTCCATCGTCGGCATCACTGCCAGCACGCCGCGCTTGGCAAGGCGACCGTGGCCGATCTCGCGACGCTTCGGGCCCATCATGCGGCCGGCTTCACCCACCGAGTAGGGAGGGAAGTTGTAATGGAACAGGAAGTGGTCCTTGTACTCGCCGGCGACGGCGTCGATGACCTGACCATCACGCGCAGTGCCAAGGGTGACCGCAACGATGGCCTGGGTCTCGCCGCGGGTAAACAACGCCGAGCCGTGCACGCGGGGCAGGATGCCGACCCGCGAGGAAATCGGGCGCACGGTGTCCAGCGCACGGCCGTCGATACGGACCTTGCTGCTCAGCACCGAGCCCCGCATGGTGCCGTACTCGAACACGCTGAACTGCTTGGACAGGTCGGAGGCCTTCCAATCGTTGGCTTCCGCCTGCGGCGCCAGTGACGCAATCACGTCTTTCTTCAACGCCGAGATGGCGTCCTTGCGCTCCAGCTTGTCGCTGACCGCGAACGCCTGGGTCAGGCGATCGCCAATGGCGGTCTTGAGCGCATCAACCAGGGCCGGATCAGCGGCCGGTGCGGCCCAGGTCCACTTCGGCTTGCCGGCTTCGGCGACCAGCTCGTTGATCGCGTTGATCGCGACCTGCATTTCCCTGTGGCCGAACATCACCGCGCCGAGCATCACCTCTTCCGACAGCACGTCGGCTTCGGATTCAACCATCAGCACCGCGTCGGCGGTACCGGCGACGACCAGCTCCAGCTGGGAATCCTCCAGCTCGGTCTTGGTCGGATTGAGCAAATACTGGCCGTCCTTGTAACCGACCTTGGCGGCGGCAATCGGGCCATCAAACGGGGCGCCCGACAACGCCAGTGCGGCAGACGCACCCAGCAGCGCCGGGATGTCGCCGTCGATTTCCGGGTTCATCGACATCACGGTGGCAATGATCTGGACTTCGTTGCGGAAGCCGTCCGGGAACAGCGGGCGGATCGGGCGATCGATCAGACGCGAGATCAAGGTCTCTTTTTCAGTCTGACGGCCCTCACGCTTGAAGAAGCCACCCGGGATACGGCCACCGGCGTAGAACTTCTCCTGGTAGTCGACGGTCAGGGGGAAGAAATCCTGACCCTCGCGCGCAGTCTTGTTGGCGACGGCGCTGACCAGCAGCACGGTGTCCTCGATGCGAACGATCACGGCGCCGCCTGCCTGGCGCGCGATCTCACCGGTTTCCAGGGTTACCTGGTGATTGCCGTACTGAAAGGTCTTGGTAATTTTCGCCACGTTGGTTTCCTATCGGTGCTGTGCGATCCGGTCATGGCCCTTGCCTTGCCCGGTCGGTCGCCGGCTCGCGACCTGGTGGGTCTTGCGACCCCGAAAACAGTCGCGGCGCATCACTGCGCCGCGAGGGAATACTTCGATCAGCGGCGCAGACCGAGCTTCGCGATCAATGCCTTGTAACGCGTGCTGTCCTTGCGCTTCAGGTAGTCGAGCAGGCGGCGACGACGGTTGACCATCATCAGCAGGCCGCGACGGCTGTGGTGATCCTGCTTGTGCTCCTTGAAGTGGCCCTGGAGCTGCTCGATGCGACCGGTGAGCAGGGCGACCTGGACTTCCGGGGAGCCGGTGTCGTTCTCGCCGCGCTTGTTGTCTTCAATGATCTTGCTGGTGTCAATGGACATGGGTTTGCCTCGTTGATGCGCGACCCGCAGAACGCGTCCGATGCCGGGCAATGCCAGCACCGGCGCACCGCCTGGTCCGCCGCTTGTTTACAGAATTGGATGATGAAACGTGGGTTTGCTTGGGAAAGCCTGCAAATTGTAGCCCTCTGTCCCCGGGACAACAAGGCGCGTCAGCGCTTCCGTTGCAATCAGCACGCCGCCGGCGTGGCCCATGCGAACAATCGCTGCGGATGCAGCAATCCGGTCTCGTCGACTCGGCCCAGGCCCAGCACCCGGTCGTCCTGATCGTGAACCGCGACGACCACCGGGCCCGGCAGCGTGACGTCCGGGCGGACTGGCTGGCCATGGCCCAGGGATTGCGCTTGTTCCGGGTCCAGGGTGATCCGGGGATAAGCGGCCAGCCCCGCCTCGATCGGCAACAAACAGGCATCAAGAACGTCCGCGCCCTGCCCTGCCAATGCTTCCAGCTCGGGGAGTGAATACATCCCGGGATCGGTGAACGGCTCAACCCAGAGCCGCCGCAGGACCTCCACGTGGGCACCGCACCCCAGCGATTCGCCGATCTCCCGAACCAGGCTGCGCACATAGGTTCCCGAGCCGCATTCGATCGACAGCACCAGCCGCGGCCCGTCGTGCTCCAGCAGTTCAAGGCGGTGTACCTCGACATCGCGGACTGGCGCGTCGATCGGCTCGCCACGTCGGGCCTTGGCATACAGCGGCTCACCGCCCTGCTTCAGGGCGGAATAGATGGGTGCACGTTGGCGGATGTCGCCACGCAGCGGCGCCAAAGCCGCTTCGATATCGGCGGCGTGCAATGACGGCACCGGTCGCTGTTGCAGCACCTGGCCATCGGCGTCGTCAGTGTCGGTGGTGGAACCCAGAACCGCGGTGGTCTGGTAGGCCTTGCGTGAGCCCAGCAACAACCCCGCGATCTTGGTAGCTTCGCCAAAACAGATCGGCAGCAGGCCGGTGGCGAGCGGGTCCAGGCTGCCGGCGTGGCCAGCCTTGCGGGCATGGAACAACCGGCGAACCTGTTGCAAGGCCTGGTTGGAACTCAGTCCGGCGGGCTTGTCGAGCAACAACAGCCCGTCGACCGGGCGGAAGTTGGCACGGCGACGCTTGCTCATCGATCCGATCCGCTCCGATCCATCTGGATCAATCAGGCAGGGTCTTCGGTGTCGCCCACCGGCGGATTCTCGCGCAGCAGGTTCTCGATGCGCTCACCACGATCCACCGAGTCGTCGTAATGGAAATGCAGTTCCGGCACGTGGCGCAACTGCATGGCGCGCCCGAGTCCGTAACGCAGTGGCTTGGTCAGCTCTTTCAGCCCTTCCATCGCCTCTTGCGCACGCTCTGGCTGCAATGCCGTCACGAATACCTTGGCATGCGCCAGGTCGCGGGTGACTTCAACGTCGGACACACTCACCGACGGCAGGCCATGCTCGCGAACGGCCTCGTGCACGAGGGTGCCCAGCTCACGTCGGAGCTGGGCGGAAACGCGATCGGTACGATGGAAAGTCTTCATGGCATCACAGCGTGCGCTGGACCTCGATGCGCTCGAAACATTCGATCATGTCGCCCGGCTTGACGTCGTTGTACTGCTTCACGCCGATACCGCACTCGGTGTTGACCCGGACCTCGTCGACGTTCTCCTTGAAGCGGCGCAGCGATTCCAGCTCGCCCTCGAAGATCACGACGCTGTCGCGCAGCACGCGGATCGGTTTGGTCCGCTTGACCACGCCCTCCACCACCATGCAGCCGGCGACGGCGCCGAACTTGGAGCTGCGGAACACATCGCGAACCTCGGCATTGCCGATGATTTCCTCGCGGATCTCCACACCCAGGATGCCCGAGGCAACCTGCTTCACCTGGTCGATCACGTCATAGATGATCGAGAAATAACGCAGGTCCACGCCGTTGGTCTCGATGACCTTGCGGGCGGACGCGTCGGCGCGCACGTTGAATCCGATGATGGTGGCCTTGGAGGTCGATGCCAGTTGCGCATCGGACTCGTTGATACCGCCGACGCCGGAGCCGATGACGTTGATGCGGATCTCGCTGGTGGACAGCGCGGTCAGCGCCTCGCGCAGTGCCTGCACCGAGCCTTGCACGTCGGCCTTGATGATCAGCGGCAGGCTGAGCTGGTCTCCACCCTGGCCCAGCTGGGCCATGATGTCTTCCATCCGGGTGCCACTCTGGGCAACCAGGCGCGACTCGCGACGCTGGGCGTCACGTTGGCCGGCCACATCCTTGGCCAGGCGCTCGTCCTCGACCACGACGAAATCGTCACCGGCATCGGGAACACCCGACAAGCCCAGTACCTGCACCGGAATCGAGGGGCCGGCCGAATCGACCTGGGCACCCGTCTCGTCAAACAACGCCCGCACGCGGCCGTACTGCACGCCGCAGACCAGGTAATCGCCCTTCTTCAGCGCGCCCTGCTGGACCAGCACGGTGGCCACCGGGCCGCGACCCTTGTCGAGCGCGGACTCGATCACCACACCGTTGGCGCGGCCTTCGGCGACGGCGCGAAGCTCCAGGAATTCCGCCTGCAGTGAAATCGCGTCCAGCAATCCGTCGATGTTCTGGCCGGTCTTGGCAGACAACTCGACGAACTGGGTTTCGCCACCGAATTCCTCGGCAACGACTTGTTGTTCCAGCAGCTCGTTCTTTACCCGCAACGGATCGGCGCTGGGCTTGTCGACTTTGTTGATCGCCACGATCAACGGCACGTTGGCAGCGCGGGCATGTTGCACCGCTTCGATGGTCTGGGGCTTGACACCATCATCGGCGGCCACCACCAGCACCACGATATCGGTGAGCTGCGCGCCTCGTGCACGCATCGAGGAGAACGCCGCGTGACCCGGCGTATCCAGGAAGCTGATGATGCCCTTGTCGGTCTGCACGTGGTACGCGCCGATATGCTGGGTAATGCCGCCAGCCTCGCCGGTGGCGATCTTGGTGCGACGGATCTGATCCAGCAACGAGGTCTTGCCGTGGTCGACATGGCCCATGATGGTCACTACCGGTGGACGGGCCACCTGCTCGCCATCGTTGTTTTCCACGTGCGCCAACAGGACGTTTTCAACGTCGGCTGCATCGGCGCGGACGACGTTGTGGCCAAGCTCCTCGGTCACCAGTGCCGCGGTGTCATGGTCGATGCTCTGGGTGATGGTGGCCATCACGCCCATCTTGAACAGCGCCTTGACCACCTCCCCACCCTTCAACGACATCTTCTGGGCGAGGTCGGCAACCGTGATGGTCTCGCCAATCGCAACATCGCGCACGATGGGCGCGGTCGGCTTGCTGAACCCGGTACCGCTGCGTGCCTGGTTGCCCTGGCGCCGCGGCGCCGGGCGCCCACGGGCGTTGGTGCTGCGACGCGCACGGTCGGACGCACTCAAGTGCATCTGCCCGGCGAAACGCTTGTTGCCTCCATCGTCGTCGGCGCTGGCGGGAGCGGCATTGGAACCACGCTTGTGGCGTGAAGTCCCGCGCTCGTCGCCAGCCCGCGGCGCGGCGGGCTTCGGATGGCCATGACCATGGGTCACAGCGGGCTTGGGCTCGCCCTCCACGGCTGCCGGAGCCGCGGGAGCCGCCGCCGCAGCAGCCTGCTCAAGCTTCAGTTGTGCGGCCTGCTCGGCTTCACGCTTCACCCGCTCGGCTTCGTCGGCGCGGCGCTTGTCGGCCTCTGCCAGTGCCTTTTGCTCGGCGAGGTTGCGCTGCCTGGAAGCTTCCAGCTTGCGCAGGATCTCGGCGCGCTCGTCGGTTGGCTCACCCTGCTTCTCGTCGGGGCGGATCACGGTGACCTTCTTCCGTACCACCACGTCAACCGTGGCACGGCTTTTCCCGCCTCCGACCGTAAGCTCCTGCTTGCGGCTCCGGCTGAGAGTGATCTTCTTGGCAGGGCCGCCAACGGCGAGGGGCGCATTGCCCTTGCCATGGGCGCTGCGCAGGAAGCCGAGCAGCTTGCCCTTCTCGGCACTGGTGACCGCCTGGTCAGGCCCGTCGAAGGGCATGCCAGCCTCGGCCAACTGCTCCAGCAGCTTCTCGACCGGCGTGTTCACCAGTGCGGCCAACTTGCGGATAGTGGTTTCCTGCGACATTCGGTTTCCGTGTCCTGTGGCACGGACCAATGCCCGTGCGTAATGATGCATTCTAACGGCTGGGTTTCTGGAACCCGTTCAACAACCTTTACCGTTCTACTCGGCGGCCTTGTTCGGCCGTCCTACTCAAACCAATGTTTGCGCGCTTCCATGATCAGTGCCGCGGCCCGGGCCTCGTCCACGTTTTCCAGTTCGGCCAGCTCATCGGTCGCCAGATCGGCCAGATCATCGCGCGTGACCACGCCCTGCGCCGCCAACGCGAACGCCAACTCGTCGTCCATGCCTTCCAGCGACAGCAAGTCTTCGGCCGGATGATGCTCGTCCAGCACTTCCTCGGCCGCCAATGCCTCGTTCAGCAACGCATCGCGGGCGCGGGCGCGGAGCTCCTCGACGATGTTTTCGTCGAAACCCTCCACTGCCAACAACTCCCCGACCGGGACATAGGCGATTTCCTCCACCGTGTTGAACCCCTCGCTGACCAGGATCGCGGCGATTTCCTCGTCGACCTCCAGCCGGCTCTGGAACAACTGCCGCGCGACAGCCTGCTCGGTCTCGGTCTTCTCGGTGACCTGGTCCTGGGTCATCACGTTGAGCTGCCAACCCGCCAGGCGGCTGGCCAGGCGTACGTTCTGGCCGCCCTTGCCGATCGCCTGGGCGAGACGATCCTCGGCTACCGCCAGGTCCATCGAGTGCTTGTCCTCATCAACGATAATGGACTGCACCTCAGCCGGCGCCATGGCGTTGATCACGAACTGTGCCGGGTTGTCCGACCACAGCACGATATCGACCCGCTCGCCGTTGAGCTCGTTGGTCACCGCCTGCACGCGTGAACCGCGCATGCCGATGCACGCGCCGATCGGATCGGTGCGGTTGTCATGGGCGAGTACCGCGATCTTGGCGCGATCGCCTGGATCACGCGCGCAACCCATGATCGACACCAGGCCCTGGCCGACTTCCGGAACCTCCAGCTGGAACAGCTCCATCATGAATTCCGGGGCCGCGCGGCTGATGAACAACTGCGGCCCACGTGGCTCGGGGCGCACGTCATACAGGTAGCCACGAACGCGGTCGCCGGCGCGCAGCACATCACGCGGGATACCCTTGTCCTTGGGAATGATCGCCTCGGCGTTGCCGCCAAGGTCGACATAGATATTGCCGCGCTCGACCCGCTTGACGATGCCGGTCACCAGCTCGCCGACACGATCCTTCCATGCATCGATGACCTGTGCGCGCTCGGCGTCACGCACCCGCTGCACGATGACCTGCTTCGCGGCCTGGGCTGCAATGCGGCCGAAGCCGGGGTTCTCGATCTGCTCGTCGATGTAGTCGCCAACCTCGACCCCTTCGACCTCGTCGATGGCGTCCATCAGGCGCAGCTGGCGGTCAGGCGACTCCATCACCACGTCGTCGGCAACCACCTCCATCCGGCGGAAGGTTTCGTAACTGCCGTCCTCGGGATTGATCTTGACCCGGACCAGCACGTCTTCATCGTGGTAACGCTTCTTCGCCGCAGACGCCAGTGCCGCCTCGATCGCTTCGAGGATCACCGATTCCGGCACGCCCTTTTCATGGGCTACCGCATCAACGACCAGCAACAGTTCCTTGCTCATCTGCTTACTCCGCCGAGGACGGCTTTGCCGCCGGCTTGTTGGTTGGTGTGTTGGTTGGATTCTTGCGCTGTCCCGGTTTGGAGCCGGGCTTGCTGGGCTCGAGTCCCAACGCCGCCCAGTCCGGGACCAGACGAGCCTTGTCGACATTGTCCTGCTGGATCACCAGCGGCGCGCCGTCGACCAGGAAGGTCATGTCGTCGTCGGTGACCTGTGAAATCACACCGGTCAGGCGACGACGACCGTCTTGCGGCAGCCGCAACGTAACCTTCGCAGTTTCACCGATAAAGCGGGTGAAATGCGCGGCGGTGAACAACGGCCGGTCAAGCCCGGGGGAAGACACTTCCAGGGTGTAGTTGCCGCTGATCGGATCTTCCACGTCGAGCTGGGCGGAAACCTCGCGGCTGACGGCCTCACAGTCTTCGATGGAGACCGCTCGTGGCGCACCGTCATCGGTGCCATCGTCACCCGCTTGGGCGTCACCGCTGGCCAGCTCGCTCGCGGGCAAATCGATATACAGCCGGACAACCGCCCCACCCGGGGACGGGAGGTACTCGATGCCCAATAGCTCGACACCCAACGAAGCAACCGTGGGGGCCAGCAATTGAGAGATTTCGGCCGCTTTGTCCGTCACGCGTTCCTACTCCTGCGATTGGCAACTGGCGCGTCGATCCGCGAGTCAATACTGCAAATGCAACAAAGGGCCCATTGGGCCCCTTGTCCGTACCGCTGGATGTCGGTGTGACGCGCGAGCAGAACGCGTCACCAAGCCCGAGCTGTTGGCCAAAAAAGAAAGCCTCTAAACGAGGCTTTCAGCGAACTGCCCAAACACTGCAGTCCCGGCCGAAGCTGGTAGCGGGGGCAGGATTTGAACCTGCGACCTTCGGGTTATGAGCCCGACGAGCTGCCAGACTGCTCCACCCCGCATCAGGCCGCCCATGATAGCGGCGGACTTTGAACTTCGCAAGCCCGATCAGGCTTTTTCTTTGCTCGACACTACTAGCGCCGATCCAACCCGGGGCCCCATTTCATGGCCTCGCCCCGGTTGGGGGAGGCAGAGCTTAACCGACCCACGCACTTGTTGCAAAACTTGTCGCACAAGCGCGTCCCGCAAGTGCGGAAACGCGGCCAAACCCCGGCAATCAGGGCCCGAATGAGCGCTGGCACCACTCCATGATCGGGCTCCAAGCCAGGCCAAGCACCAACAGCGCGACCGCATTGACGCCAAACACGATCCGCAACGGACGGTTCTGCGACGGCGGCGGCATCTCGCCGACCGGCTCATCGAAGTACATCATCTTGACCACGTGCAAGTAGTAGAACGCGCCGATCACCGCAAACACGATGCCGACGATGGCCAGCCAGAACATGTCGCCCTGGATCGCCGCCTGCAACACCGCCAGCTTCGCCCAGAAGCCAATGAAGGGCGGCACGCCGGCCAACGAGAACATCACCAGCAGGACCATCCCGGCCATCCACGGATTGCGGGCATTGAGCCCCTTGTAGTCCGCCAGTTCATCGGCTTCAAAACCACGGCTGGACAGCACCACGATCGCACCGAAGGCCGCCGCGGCCATCAGCGCGTAGCTGATCGCGTAGAACATCGCCGCGGCAAAGCCAATCGCCCCTGCCCCGGCAAAGCCCATCAGCAGGAAGCCGACGTGGGAGACGGTCGAGTAAGCGAGCATGCGCTTGAAATTGCTCTGCATCAGCGCGCCGAGGTTGCCGATCGCCAGCGACAGCACCACCAGCGCGGCCAGCATGATCCGCCAGTGGTCATCTGCCGGTCCAAGCCCCTGCTCCAGCAGGCGGAAGGTCATCCCGAACGCCGCCAGCTTGGGCGCCGAGCCGATGAACAGGGTGATCGGGGTGGGCGCACCGTGGTAGACGTCGGGCAGCCACATGTGGAACGGAGCAGCGCCAAACTTGAAACCGATGCCGACTACCGCGAACACCACGCCGGTCACCAGCATTGTCTGCGACGAGGTGGTCTGCGCGGCAAGCGCGATGGCATCCAGGTCCAGCGTGCCGGTGGCGCCGTAGATCAACGACAGGCCGTACAGCAGCAGGCCCGATGCCAGCGAACCCAGCACGAAGTACTTGATTCCCGCCTCCGAGGCCAGCGGGTTGTCGCGGTCGATCGCCACCAGCGCGTACGAGCACAACGCCAGCATTTCCAGCCCGACGTAGATCATCACCAGGCTGCCGGCGGAGACCAGCAGCATCATGCCCAGCGCTGCAAACAGCATCAGCACCGACATCTCGCCCTTGTAGATGCCGCGATCGCGCATGTAGGGCCACAGATAGACCATCGACAACGCGGTCGCAATGGCGATGCCGACCTTCAGTACATCGGCCATGGTGTCGCGCACGAACATGCCACTGAACACCGTGGCGTGGCCGCCGACGCCGCAGGCGATCAGGCCAGCGGTGACCAGCAACAACACCATCGCCAGGACATGAACCATCACCCGGCGGCGGTCGGACAGGAACAGGTCGAGCATCAGCAGCGCGAAAGCGCCGCCGACCAGCACCAGTTCCGGCAACAACGGCATCAATTCGGCGGCGGAGCGTACGTGGATCATTGGCAATCTCTGATAGGTCGGTGCTTATGGCACGAGCGCCCGACTGGGCGTGTCTACAGTTTGGAGGCAGCGATCTGCATCGCCAGGTTGGCGATGGACGGTTCCATCATGTCGGTCAACGGCTTCGGCCATACGCCAATAAACAAGGTTCCGGCCGCGAACACGCCCAGCACGAACAACTCGCGGGCGCCGATGTCCTTCATGGTCTTGACCGGCTCGTTGACCACCGGTCCCCACAGCACGCGCTTGACCAGCCACAGGCTGTAGCCGGCGCTGATGATCAACGTCAGTGCTGCTCCCAGCGCGATCAACGGATTGCTCTGGAAGCTGGCCAGGATGACCATGAACTCGCCCACGAACGCCGACGTCCCGGGCAAGCCGGAGTTGGCCATCGCGAACAGCACATAGAACACCGCAAACATCGGCATCATCACCGCGACGCCGCCGTAATCCTTGATGCTGCGCGTGTGCAGGCGGTCGTACAGCACGCCGATGCAGGTAAACAGGGCCGCCGAGATGAAGCCATGACTGACCATCTGCACCATCGCGCCCTGCAGGCCCAGCCGCGCGGCGTCCATGTCGCCGAAGTCGCGGACAAGTCCGAAGGCAATGAAGGTACCCAGGGTCACGAAGCCCATGTGCGCGACCGACGAGTACGCCACCAGCCGCTTCATGTCCTCCTGGACCAGGGCGACCAGTCCGACATAAATTACCGCGATCAGACTCAAGGCGATCATCAGCCAGGCCCACTCGGCGCCGGCGTCGGGCACGATCGGCAAGGCAAAACGCAGGAAGCCATAGCCACCGATCTTCAACATGATCGCGGCCAGGATCACCGAGCCGGCGGTCGGCGCCTCGACGTGGGCGTCGGGCAGCCAGGTATGGACCGGGAACATCGGGATCTTGATCGCAAACCCGAGCAGGAAACCGAAGAAAATCCAGGTCTGTTCGCCCGCCGACAGCTGCAACTGGACCATGTCGGCGATCTGCCAGCTGCCACCCTTCATGTACAGGTAGATCAGCGCGATCAGCATGAACAGCGAGCCGAGGAACGTGTACAGGAAGAACTTCATCGCGGCGTAGACGCGGCGCGGCCCGCCCCAGACGCCGATGATGATGAACATCGGGATCAGCATGCACTCGAAGAACACGTAGAACAGCATCGAGTCCAGCGCGCTGAACACCCCGATCATCAAGCCTTCCAGGATCAGGAACGATGCGTAGTACTGGCTGACGCGCTTGTCCACGCTCCAGGCATAGACCAGCACCAGCATCGATGTCAGGGCGGTCAATCCGATCAGCGGGACCGAGAATCCGTCAACCCCGAGGTGGTAGCGCACATCAAAAGCCGGGATCCAGGCGTTGTTCTCCACGAATTGCATCGCAGCGGTGCCAGCATCAAACCCGGTGAACAGCAACACGCTCAACGCCAGGGTGACGGTCGCCACCGCGGTGGCAAACCAGCGCGCGGCGTTGGCGCGTTCATTGCCCAATGCGAGGGTCAGCAGGCCGCCGATGATCGGCAACCAGACAATCATGCTCAGCAAAGGCAGCGCGCTGTGTAAAGGCTCTGGGGTCACGTCGCGGTCCTTCTCAGATCAGGTTGCGGATGAGTGCGGCCAGCAACACGATCAAGCCGATAATCATCACAAAAGCGTAGTGGTACAGGAAGCCGGACTGGATCCGGCGGCTCAGGTTGGCGATCAGCTCGACTACGCGAACACTGCCATTGACGGCAACGCCATCGATCAACCGGCTGTCGATCATTCGTGACGCCTTGCCCAACTGGACGCTTCCACCGGCAAGTCCCTTGATCCACAGCGTGTCGAAACCGTATTTGTTTTCCAATACCCGGACCGGCCACGCAAAGACCCTGCGTGCCTTGGCGTGCAGCTCGGGCTTCCACAGATACATCACCGTAGCCAGCGCGAAACCGGCAAACGCGAGCCAGAACGTCGGCGCCATGAACCCGTGCAGCGCGAATGCAACCGGGCCGTGCCAGACCTGGCTGGCAAGCGTTGCCACCACGTCACGCGCCGCCGCCACGTCGATCGAGCCGAGGAAGAATGGAAGCTGCCCGATATCCCCATTCCAATTGGTCCCGAACAACACCGGACCCGCGGTGAAGAATCCGATCACCACCGAAGGAACCGCCAGCGCGATCAGCGGCACGGTCACCGTCCACGGTGACTCGTGTGGTTCGTGGCTGCCGTGCTCCTCGCCATGGTCATCATGCCCGGCCTCGTGCGCCGGAGGCGCATTACGGAACCGCTCCTCGCCATGGAAGGTCAGGTACAGCAGACGGAAGCTGTAGAACGCGGTCACGAATGCGCCCGCAAGCACGGCCCAATAGGCGTACTGGGCAATCCATCCACCATGCTGGCTGGCGTGGTGCGCCGCCTCGATGATGGTGTCCTTGGAGTAGAAGCCGCTGAAGAACGGCGTACCGACCAGCGCCAACGTCCCCAGCAACATGGTCCAGTAGGTGATCGGCATGTACTTCTTCAGCCCGCCCATCCGGCGCATGTCCTGCTGATGGTGCATGCCGATGATCACCGAACCGGCCGCCAGGAACAGCAGCGCCTTGAAGAACGCATGGGTCATCAGGTGGAACACCGCCGCGCTGTAGGCGGACACGCCCAGCGCAACCGTCATGTAGCCCAGCTGCGACAGCGTCGAATAGGCGATGACGCGCTTGATGTCGTTCTGCACGATGCCGATCAGGCCGGTGAAAAACGCGGTCGTCGCGCCCAGGAACAGGACCAGCTGCAACGCGGTATCGGACAACTCGAACAGCGGCGACATCCGGGCCACCATGAAGATGCCCGCGGTGACCATCGTCGCGGCGTGGATCAGCGCCGAGATCGGGGTCGGGCCTTCCATCGAGTCCGGCAGCCACACATGCAACGGAACCTGCGCCGATTTCCCCATCGCGCCGATAAACAGGCAGATGCAGATCACCGTCGCGATCGACCACTCATGGCCGGCGAAGACCGCAATGGACTCCCCTACCAGGCTTGGCGCGTTGGCAAACACGGTCGCGTAATCGAGCGAATCGAAATGCCACGCCACCGCGGCAATACCCAGGATGAAGCCGAAATCACCCACCCGGTTGACCATGAACGCCTTGAGGTTGGCGAACACCGCACTGGGACGCTTGAACCAGAAGCCGATCAGCAGGTATGACACCAGGCCCACCGCTTCCCAGCCAAAAAACAGCTGCAGGAAGTTGTTGCTCATCACCAGCATCAGCATCGAGAAGGTGAACAGGCTGATGTAGCTGAAGAAGCGCTGATAACCGTCGTCGCCGGCCATGTAGCCGATGCTGTAGATATGCACCAGCAGCGATACCGAGGTCACCACCACCAGCATCATCGCGGTCAGCGTGTCGACCATGAAGCCGATGTGTGCCTCGAACCCGCCGACCTTGAACCAGGTGTAGAGGTTCTCGTTGAACGGCGCCGCGCCCTGCCCGACCAGTTGCCACAGCACCCACCCCGACAGCGCACAACTCACCGCCAGCCCGGCAATGGTGACGCTGTGTGCACCGGTGCGACCGATCCTGCGGCCAAAGAAGCCCGCGATGATCGTGCCCAACAGCGGTGCCAGCGCGATGGCCAGCAGCACCCACTTGGAAATGGCGAACTCCATACCCGACATCCGATCAGCCCTTCAACGAGTCAATTTCGGCGACATTGATCGTGCGCCGGTTACGGAACAGCGTGACGAGGATCGCCAGGCCGATGGCGGCCTCTGCCGCGGCCACGGTCAGGATGAAGAACACGAACACCTGGCCAGACGGGTCACCGAGCTCACGTGAGAACCCCACGAAGTTGATGTTGACCGAAAGCAGCATCAGCTCGATGCACATCAGCAACACGATGACGTTCTTGCGGTTGAGGAATATCCCGGCCACGGAGATGCAGAACAGCACGGTTCCCAGAGTGAGGAAGTGGCCCAGCGCCAAGCCTGAAGCGAACATATCCATTACTTGCCCTCCCCGGGATTGCCCGTGCTATCGACGTCATCCAGCGGTCGCGGTTTGACCGCGTCCATCTTGACCACGCGCAGCCGGTCGGCAACCCGCACCCGCACCTGGTCGCCGGGGTTCTGCTTCTTGCCGCCTTCACGGGGCGGGCGCAGCGTCAGCGTTACCGCCGCGATCACCGCCACGGTCAGGATCACCGCCGCGGTTTCGAACGGCAGCAGGAATTCGGTGAACAACGCGTGCGCCAGCCATTCGGTATTGGGCAGGCCGGCGGCGGCCGCGCCATCGACCGGGAACGGCGTGTCCATCAGCGCTTTCGCACCGATCAGTACCAGCATCTCCACCAGCATCACTACCGCAACCAGCAACCCGACCGGCAGATAGCGCACGTACCCCTCGCGCAGCGGGATGATGTCGATGTCCAGCATCATCACCACGAACAGGAACAGCACCATCACCGCGCCGACATAGATCAGCACCAGCGCCACACCGAGGAACTCGGCGTCGCCGATGATCCACACGCAAGCCACCGAGAAGAATGTCAGTACCAGCGACAGCGCGGAATGCACCGGATTGCGGACACTGATGACGGCGGTTGCCGCCGCGATCGCCGCAAGGGAAAAAACAATGAAGGCTATGAAGACAAAATCCATGGGGGCACTCAGCGGAAGGGTGCGTCGGTGGCACGACGTTCTGCGATTTCGGCTTCAAGCCGGTCGCCGATGGCCAACAGCTGCGGTTTGGTGAGGACGTTCTGGCCGCGCTGGTCGAAGTGGTATTCGTGGATATGGGTTTCCACGATCGAATCCACCGGGCAGGACTCCTCGCAGAAGCCGCAATAGATGCATTTGAACAGGTCGATCTCATAGCGCGTGGTGCGGCGGCTGCCGTCTTCGCGCTTCTCCGAATCGATCGTGATCGCCAGTGCCGGGCATACCGCCTCGCACAATTTGCAGGCGATGCAACGCTCCTCGCCGTTGGGATACCGGCGCAGTGCATGGATGCCCCGGAAACGCGGCGACTGCGGCGTCTTTTCCATCGGATACATCAACGTGTACTTGGTCTTGAACGCGTACTTGAGGGTCAATCCCATGCCACGTAACAGCTCGATGAGCAGCAGGCTTTTGAAGAAGGAAACGATGCGAGTCATGGCTCTACCTTATTGCCCCGGCACGAACACGCCGAAATACGCCATCAGCGCGACCACGACGATCCAGAAGATCGCCAGCGGAACGAATACCTTCCAGCCCAGGCGCATGATCTGGTCGTAGCGATAGCGCGGGAACGAGGCGCGGAACCAGATGAAGCAGCTGGCAAAGAAGAACACCTTCGCAAACAGCCACCACCAGCCATCCACCGACAACAGCGGAATGCCCAGACCCTGCAGCGGGCTCAGCCAGCCACCAACGAAGAAGATCGAGACCAGGAAGCTGATCAGGATCATGTTCGCGTATTCGGCCAGAAAGAACAGCGCGAAACCGGCGCCGGAGTATTCGACCAGGTGGCCGCCGGTGATTTCCGACTCGCCCTCGACCATGTCGAACGGCAGCCGGTTGGTCTCGGCCACGCCGGACACGAAATAAATCACGAACAACGGCAGCAACGGCAACCAGAACCACTCGAACAGGCCCGCACTACCGGACTGCGCCATCACGATTTCGGTCAGGTTCAAGCTCCCGGCGGCCACCATCACCCCGACCAGCGCGAAGCCCATTGCGATCTCGTAGGCGACCATCTGCGCCGCGCCGCGCATCGCACCCAACAGCGCGTACTTCGAGTTGGTCGCCCAGCCGGCAAGAATCACGCCGTAGACCCCCATCGAGGTCATCGCCAACAGGTACAGCAGGCCCGCGTTGGCGTTGGACAGCACGACCTGGGCGTCAAACGGGATTACCGCCCACGCCGCCAGCGCCGGAATCAGCGCCAGCATCGGCGCCAACTTGTACAGGAACGGCGAGGCCGCTGACGGCTGCAACAACTCCTTGAACAGCAGCTTGAACACGTCGGCGAACGTCTGCAACAGACCGCCGAAACCGACGTACTTGGGCCCGATACGGACATGCATCCAGCCGATCAGCTTGCGCTCCCAGAGCACATAGAACGCCACCGCAATGATCAGTGGCACCGTGATGGCCAGGATCATCAATACCAGCCAGGCGACGGTCCCTACCGCCCCGAAGGAACTCAGCCAGCCGTGGAACGGAGTGATCAGGTCATTCATCACGCTCACGCTCCCCGTACCTTGGCGCGCCCGGCGCCCATGGGTGCGGTGGCGCCGTAACCGCTTTCAATCCACACCGTGCCGGCCGCGACCTGGTCGCTGACCAGCACAGGCAAGGTGGCCGTGCCCGCATTGGTGTTGAACTTGCCGGTGGCACCGTCTTCCAGTCCCAGTTGCCCGGCGTCGGAAGGATGGATCATCGCTCGCGGACCCACATTAAGCGGATGGGCCTGCAGCGCGGAAGCGCGGCGCACGACCGCATCGCAGCGATAGATCGCCACACTGGTGGCAATCTCCAGACCCTCACCGGAAGCATCGACGGACAGGCCCTGGCCGGCAACCGGCTTGACCTCGCGTTTGACCATGCTCGCGCGCAAGCCAGCCAGATCAGTGAATTCAAAGCCTTGCGCAACCGAGTCCCCGCCAAGTTGACCGCCCAGGGCACGCAACACGCGCCAGCCGGCACGCGCCTGGCCCGGGAGCTTGCCAGCCGCTACCGCCGCTTGTTCACGGCCATCGACGTTGGTCAGGGTGGCGTCGATTTCGGGCAACAGACCGATCGGCAGGATCACGTCGGCGACCGCACGGGTCGACTCGCACGCAAAATGGCTGAACGCGACGACCTGCGCGCTTCCCAACGCCTTCAAGGCGGCGGCGGTATCGGCAAAATCCAGGCCCGGCTCAACCCCGTACAGCAGGTAGGCGGTACGCGGCTCGCGCAGCATGGCGCCGGCGTCGCGTGCGGTCGGCAACACGCCGTGATCGGCCAGCCCGACGGCATTGGCACCCTGCGGAATCCGGCACAGGCGCGCACCGGTCGCTGCCGCAAAATCGGCTGCGGCGGCCCGGATCGCGGAGGCGTACTGGCTGTTCTCGGCCAGCGCGCCAATAAACACCACCGCACGCGAAGCCGCCTTGGCCACATCGCGCAGCCCGGTATCGGCAAGCGCTGCAGCCAGCCTGGACGGTGCCACGATCTGCTTGCCGGCAAGGTCGAAGGTCTGGTCGAAATCAACCGGGTTGACCACGTGGACCTTGGCGCCGTTCTGCCACGCCTTGCGAACCCGTGCGTTCACCAACGGCAGTTCGTGCCGCAGGTTGGCGCCGACGATAACCACCAGGTCGGCCTGTTCGACATCGGCGACCTGCATCTGGAAGACATCGGCGATCGCGGCGTCGGACAGGTCGCGTTGACTGAGGCGGTGATCGATATTGCCCGTCCCGAGCAAGTCGCCAAGACGGGCCAGCAAAGCGCCCTCCTCATTGGTGGTCGCAGGGTGCACCAGCATCCCCAACTGGTCGGCCGCGTTGTCACGCAGGATGGTCGCGGCTTTCGCCAGCGCCTCCTCCCATGTGGCATCACGCCACTGGCCACCGTCCTTGATCATCGGTTCCAGTGCGCGGTCACTCGCGTACAGGCCCTGATGTGAATAGCGATCGCGATCCGACAGCCAGCACTCGTTGACCATGTCGTTGTCGCGCGGCACGCTGCGCATCACCTCGCTACGGCGCACGTGCAGGAACAAGTTGCTGCCCAGCGCGTCGTGGTAACCCAGCGACTCGCGCGCCTGCATCTCCCAGGCGCGGGCGCGGAACTGGAACGGCTTGTTGGTCAACGCACCGACCGGACACACGTCGATGACGTTGCCGGACAACTCGGTGGTCAGCGGCTTGCCATCGTAGGTCCCGATCTGCAGGTCCTCGCCGCGATACATGCCACCCAACTCGTAGGTCCCCGCAATCTCGGCGGTAAATCGGACGCACCGGGTGCAATGGATGCAACGGGTCATCTCGGTCGCCACCAGCGGCCCGATGTCCTCATCGGCGACCACGCGTTTGCGTTCCGCAAAACGACTCACCGAGCGGCCGTAACCGAGCGACAGGTCCTGCAACTCGCATTCGCCACCCTGGTCGCAGATCGGGCAGTCCAGCGGATGGTTGATCAGCAGGAACTCCATCACGTTGCGCTGCGATTTCAACGCCTTCTCGCTGCGGGTGCGGACCTTCATGCCATCCATGACCGGCGTGGCGCAGGCCGGCGCGGGCTTGCCCATCTTCTCCACGTCCACCAGGCACATCCGGCAGTTCGCCGCGATCGACAGTTTGTCGTGGTAGCAGAACCGCGGGATCGGAATGCCGATCTTGTCCGCGGCCTGGATGATCATCGAACCCTTCGGCGCGGTGGTCGCGACGCCATCGATCTCGATCGCGACATGCCCTTCCGGCACTACCGGGGCGACGCTGGTGTTTTCCGCTTCGGCGCTCATGCCACCTTCTCCACGCGCCCGTCGCGCTGGTCATCCACCAGGAAACGCTTGTTCACGATGGCGTACTCGAACTCCGCCCAGTAATGGCGCAGGAACCCCTGCACCGGCCATGCAGCGGCTTCACCGAATGCACAGATGGTGTGCCCCTCGATCTGTCCGGCGGATTCGCGCAGCACCTGGAGATCCTCCACGGTCGCGCGCATGTCGACGACGCGGCTGATCATGCGGTACATCCAGCCGGTGCCTTCGCGACATGGCGTGCATTGACCGCAGCTTTCCTTGTAATAGAACCGCGCGATGCGTTGGCAGGCGCGCACCATGCAGGCGGTCTCGTCCATCACGATCACCGCGCCGGAGCCCAGGCCGGAGCCGGCCTTCTGCAACGCGTCGTAATCCATGGTCACACCCATCATGGTCTCGCCCGGCAGTACCGGCATCGAGGAGCCACCGGGGATCACCGCCTTGATCTTGTGGCCTGGACGAATGCCCCCGGCCATCTCCAGCAACTCGGAGAACGGTGTACCCAGGCGGATCTCGTAGTTGCCCGGTTTGGCGACGTGGCCGGACACCGAGAACACCTTGGCGCCGCCATTGTTCGGCTTGCCCAGGTTGAGGAACCATTCCGGACCGTTGCGGATGATGGTCGGCACCGAGGCGTAGGTCTCGGTGTTGTTGATCGTGGTCGGCTTGCCGTACAGGCCGAAGTTGGCCGGGAATGGCGGCTTGAAGCGCGGCATGCCCTTCTTGCCTTCCAGCGACTCCATCAATGCGGTTTCTTCACCACAGATATAGGCACCCGCACCCAAGGCATTATGGATGTCGATATCGATGCCCGAGCCAAGAATGTCCTTGCCCAGCCAGCCGTTGTCGTAGGCGTCCTTCAGCGCCTGCTCGATACGCTCGAACGGCTCATGGTGGAACTCGCCGCGCAGGTAGTTGTAGGCCACCGTCGAGCCGGTCGCATAGCAGGCGATCGCCATGCCCTCGATCACCGAATGCGGGTTGAAACGCAGGATGTCGCGATCCTTGCAGGTGCCCGGCTCGGATTCATCGGAATTGCACAGGATATATTTCTGGACCTCGTCGCCCTTGGGCATGAAGCTCCACTTCAGGCCGGTCGGAAAGCCCGCGCCGCCGCGTCCCCGCAGACCGGACTGCTTGACCATCTCGACCACGTCGGCCGGCGCGATCTTCTCATCGAGGATCTTCCGCCAGGCGCTGTAACCGCCAGTCTTGAGGTAGTTGTCATACGACCACGGCGTGTCGTAGTGAAGCGTCGTGTAAACGACACTGTGCTCCTGCGGAGCAGGACCGACCGGACCGTAGCCCTTGGAATAATCGTGATGTGCCATGCCGCCTCTCACTCCAGCCCGTCAAGCAGTGCGTCGAGGCGCTCCGCGTCGAGCTTCTCGTGGTAATGGCCGTTGACCAGCATCACCGGTGCGCCACAGCACGCGGCGACGCACTCTTCCTCGCGCTTGAGGAAGACGCGGCCGTCGGCAGTGGATTCGCCCAGTTTGCAGCCCAGCTTCTTCTCTGCGTGGGCAACCAGGTCCTCGGCGCCGTTGAGCCAGCAACTGATGTTGGTGCAGATGGCGACGTTGTTGCGGCCCACCGGCTCCAGGGCAAACATCGAGTAGAAGCTGGCCACTTCGTAGGCATGCACCGGCGGCAGGCCCAGGTACTTGGCCACCGCGCAGATCAGCTCGTCGCTCAGCCAGCCGCGGTTCTGCTCCTGGGTGGCGAACAACCCCTGGATCACGGCCGAACGCTTGCGCTCGGGCGGGAACTTGGCCACCCAGTGATCGATGTGCGCGCGGGTGTCATCCGACAACGCAACCATCGGGTCGACGTTCTTGCACGCCTCGAAATTTCCAGTCGCTTTCATGCTTTCAAATCCTCAGCGATCGCCACGGTCAGCGATCCACCTCGCCGAACACGAGGTCATAGGTACCAATCATCGCCACGGCGTCGGCCAGCATATGGCCCCGGACGACCGTGTCCATTGACGACAGATGCGCGAAACCAGGCGCGCGCAACTTGACCCGGAAAGGCTTGTTGGCGCCATCCGATACCAGGTAGCAGCCAAACTCGCCCTTGGGTGCCTCCACTGCGCAGTAGGTCTCGCCAGCGGGCACGCAGTAACCCTCGGTGAAGAACTTGAAGTGATGGATCAACGCTTCCATCGACTCCTTCATTTCCTCGCGTTCTGGCGGCCGCACCTTGTAGTTGTCGACCATCACCGGGCCGGGATTCACCCGCAGCCATTTGACGCACTGCTGAATGATCCGGGTCGATTGACGCATCTCGGCGATACGGACCAGGTAACGGTCGTAGCAATCACCTTCGGTGCCCAGCGGGATATCAAAATCCATCTCCGCATACTTCGCGTACGGCTGCTTCTTGCGCAGGTCCCAGGCAACACCCGAGCCGCGCAACATCACGCCGGTCATGCCCCAGGCCTTGGCCAGCTCCGGGCTGATCACGCCGATTCCGACCGTGCGCTGCTTCCAGATCCGGTTGTCGGTCAGCAGGGTTTCATACTCGTCCACGCGATGCGGGAAGTCGTTGCAGAACGCTTCCAGGTAATCGAGCATCGAGCCTTCGCGCCAGTCATTGAAGCGCTTGAGCTTGGCGCCCTTGCGCCACGGCGACTCCTTGTAACGCGGCATCTGCCCCGGAAGGTCGCGAAAGACACCGCCGGGGCGGTAGTAGGTCGCATGCATGCGCGCCCCGGACACCGCCTCGTAGCAATCCATCAGCTCCTCGCGCTCGCGGAACGCGTACAGCATCACCGCCATCGCACCCAGATCGAGGGCGTTGGAGCCCAGCCACATCAGGTGGTTCAGCAGCCGGGTGATCTCGTCGAACATGGTGCGGATGTACTGCGCGCGCTCCGGCACCTCGATGTCCAGCAGGGTTTCGATCGCCCGCACATAGGCGTGCTCGTTGCACATCATCGACACGTAGTCGAGCCGGTCCATGTAACCGATGGACTGGTTGAACGGCTTGGACTCGGCGAGCTTCTCGGTACCGCGATGCAGCAAGCCCACATGCGGGTCGACACGCTGCACGACCTCGCCGTCCATTTCCATGATCAGGCGCAGTACACCATGGGCGGCCGGATGCTGCGGGCCGAAGTTCATGGTGTAGTTGCGGATCTCCGGGCTGCCTTTCAACCCGGAAATGGGGCTGGGGTCGAGTCGGGTCTGGTTGACCAGCGGCATCTGGTGGGTGGGCGTGCTCATGGCTTGACCTCGCGACGGGCCGCCGATTCACTGACAGCGGTCTGGTAGCGCGAGTCGTCGCGGATCACCCGCGGCACCAATACCCGCGGCTCGATCGATACCGGTTCGTAGATCACGCGCTTCTTCTCCGCGTCGTAGCGGACCTCGACGTTGCCGATCAGCGGGAAGTCCTTCCGGAACGGGTGACCGATGAAGCCGTAATCGGTAAGGATCCGGCGCAAGTCCGGGTGGCCCTCGAAAATGATGCCGAACAGATCGAACGCCTCACGCTCGAACCAGTTCGCGCCCGCCCAGACCGAGGTCAGCGAGTCCACGACCGGCATCGCGTCGTCCGCGGCAAAGGTGCGCAGGCGGAGCCGTCGGTTGTGCTGGTAGGACAACAGGTGGGCGACCGCGGCAAACCGGCGATCCGGCGCGTCGGCCGCACCGTTGGGCGACTCGCCCCAGACAAAGCGCCCCGGGCCTTTGCCTTCGACGCCGCGCGAGAATCCCTCGAACGTGGCTTCGGTATTCCACTCATCGCTGCCGTAGCTCAGGTAGTCGACGCCGCTGACATCGGTCAACTGCTCGAAACCGAACTCGTCGCGCAACGCCAGCGCCGCCGCCAGCCACTGGGTCGGATCGACATCCAGGGTGATCTCGCCACGCGGCTCCGCCACCGTCACCAGGCCATCGGCGAAACGCTCGCGCAAGCGATCGGCATAGGCTGCAACGGACTCATTCATCCCGCACACCCTGCTTGGCCCCACCAAAGTTGGTGCCACGACGGATCTTCTTCTGCAGTTGCAGGATGCCGTACACCAGCGCCTCGGCCGTTGGCGGGCAACCCGGCACGTAGATGTCCACCGGCACGATACGGTCGCACCCGCGCACGACGGAGTAGGAATAGTGGTAGTAGCCGCCGCCGTTGGCGCAGCTGCCCATCGAGATCACCCACTTGGGGTCGGGCATCTGGTCGTAGACCTTGCGCAGCGCCGGGGCCATCTTGTTGACCAGCGTGCCGGCCACGATCATCACGTCGGACTGGCGCGGTGACGGGCGGAAGATCACGCCGTAACGGTCCAGGTCCAGGCGCGCCGCGCCGGCGTGCATCATTTCCACCGCGCAACAGGCCAGGCCGAACGACACCGGCCACATCGACCCGGTTCGCGCCCAGTTCCACAGCGCATCCAGGTTGGTGGTGACGAAACCCTGCTGCATCAACGGGTTGTCAGCCTCGGGGAGCAGGATGTCATCCAGGCGCCCTACCGGTACCGGATTGTGCATCAGACCCGAGATGGTCTCACTCACTCCCATTCCAGCGCCCCTTTCTTCCAAACATAGATGAAGCTCAACAGCAACATGCTGACAAAGATCGCCATCTCGACCAGGCCGACCAGGCCAAGATCCCGGAATACCGTTGCCCACGGCACGATGAAGATGATCTCCAGGTCGAAGATGATGAACTGGATCGCGATCAGGTAGTAGCGCACGTCGAACTGCATGCGCGCATCTTCGAATGCTTCGAATCCGCATTCATAAGGAGACAGTTTGGCCAGACTCGGGCGCCTGGGGCCGAGCACGTAGCCGGCGACCAACAGCACCACGCCAATACCGGTGGCGACAATAAGGAACAACAGGGTCGGCAGATATTCGCCCAGCACTTCCGTTCTCTCTCGGCTACGCCGCGCGAACGCGGACTTGGCTCGGCGGCACCAGACTGCGTAGGTACCGTTGACTAATGCAAACTGGAGTGGTGCCCAAGGGGGGACTCGAACCCCCACGACCTAAGCCGCTACCACCTCAAGGTAGTGCGTCTACCAATTCCGCCACCTGGGCACAATCTCCAAAACCTCCTTCATCCCTGACTCCGCGCCCCATCACTGGGCAACGACGGTTTTTGGTCATCATGACCGGACACCCGGCGCTCCATGCCGGACGTCACTTTGCTCCAATTGTATCGCGCTGCCTCAGTTGCCGACGGGTTTCGGTGTCTCTGCGTCGGCGGGGACTGCTGGCACGCCGTCGGCATCGATCGGGGCCTGCACGGGCACGGGTGTCGCCTGCTCCGGCGCTGCGGGAATGGGCGCGGGAACGGCCGCATTCTCCTGGGGCAGTGCGGGCGCAACCGGCACCTGCGACATCACGCCAAGATCCTGACTTGCCGCGGCCGGGCCGAGCACCTTGGTAGCCTGCCACGCCATGAACATGCTGATGCAGAAAAACGTGATGGCCAGCCATTTGGTCGACTTGGACAGGAAACTCGATGCACCGCGCGCGCCGAACACGGTCGCCGACGCACCGCCGCCAAACCCTGCGCCCGCTTGCGCACCTGCGCCGCGTTGCATCAGGATCATGGCGATCATGGCGATCGCGATAATCAAATAGATGACGTTGAGGAACAACAGCATCGGAAAGCTCTTCAGTCAATCGTCCGGGGTGAACCGGAACCGGTCAGGGCACCAACGCAGCCGCGATGGCGTTGAAGTCGGCAGCTGCCAGTGCGGCGCCGCCAATAAGGCCGCCATCGACGTCCGCCTGTAAAAACAGTGCGGCGGCATTGTCGGCCTTCACGCTGCCGCCGTACAGGATCGGCAGCGAGTCAGCGATTCTAACATCGTGGGCAGCGACTTCGCTACGGATGAATGCATGAACCGCCTGCACCTGCTCCGGAGTCGCGGTCTTGCCGGTACCAATGGCCCATACCGGCTCGTAGGCCACGATCGCGCCATCGAACGCACCGGCACCGTCGGTGAGCAACGGGGCCAGCTGTTCTTGCAGCCGCCACTCGGTCTGCCCATCCTCCCGCTCACTCAGGCTCTCGCCGATGCAGAGGATCGGAGCAAGCCCGGCAGCCTTGGCCGCAAGGAACTTTTCGGCGACCAGCTCGCTGGTTTCGTTGTGGTACTGGCGCCGTTCCGAATGACCCACCAGGCCATAGCGCGCGCCGACATCGACCAGCATTGCCGCGGAAACCTCACCGGTGTACGCACCTTTCTGGTTGCGACTGACGTCCTGTGCGCCAAATGCCAATCCGCGGCTTGCATAGCGAGTCACCAGTTCACCCAGATAAGGCATGGGCGGCAGGATGATCCGCTCGACCCCGGGCAGCACGCTCGCAGCGCTGATGGCATCCAGCAATTCCGCGGCGAAATGACGATCACCGTGCAACTTCCAGTTCCCTGCAACGATCTTGCGACGAGCCATGCCAACTCCGATGTTGAAAGCCGCGATTGTAAAAACCGCGGTTTTGAAGAACGCGATTCTACCCCAGTACCCACTGCGCCGGTTGCGGGACCAGCCAGCGACGGGACTACTTCAAATTGATTTCACGCAAACGCTGGTCCAGGTAACCCTGCGCGCTGATCGGCTCGGAATAACGGCTGGGGTTGTCGGCGTTGATCGTGCCGGGCAACACGTCGATCAGGAAGTCGGGATTCGGGTGCAGGAAGAATGGAACCGAGTAGCGTGGCTGGCGCGCCGCCTCTCCCATGGGGTTCACCACCCGATGGGTGGTCGAGGGATACACGTGGTTGGTCAAACGCTGCAGCATGTCGCCAATGTTGACCACGATGGTGTCGGCCTCAGCGGTGAACGGCACCCATTGCCCGCTGCGTGAGAGCACCTCCAGGCCTGCGGCGCTGGCACCCACCAGCAACGTGATCAGGTTGATGTCTTCGTGCGCACCCGCGCGCACGTTGGGCACCTGGACAGAGGTGATCGGGGGGTAGTGGATCGGCCGCAGGATCGAATTGCCGGAGTCGATCTTGTCGTCGAACCAATCCGCCGGAAGGTCGATATGCAACGCCAACGCGCTGAGCACCTTCGCGCCCAGCCGGTCAAGCGACTGATACAGGCCATAGGCGATCCGATGCAGCTCGGGAATCTCCGACGGCCAGATATTGGGCGGCATGACGCCTGCGTACCTGGAGTCGCGCGGGATCTCGCGACCGATATGCCAGAACTCCTTCAGGTCATGATGGACGGCGCCCTTTGCGGTCTCGACGCCGAACGGCGTGTAGCCACGCGCGCCGCCGCCGCCCGCGACGTGATACCCGCGTTTGACGTCGTCGGGCAGCGCAAACAGGCGCTGGAACACGTCGTAGCTTTCGGCGATCCGGTCAGCCGGGATGCCATGGCCGCGAATCCCGGCAAAACCCCATTCGCGGTAGGCATCGCCGAGCTGCGCGACGAATCCGTCACGTTGCGCCGGATCATCGAAGCGTCGGATGTCGAAAACGGGGATGCGGGTCTGGCTCATGTCCTGTCCATTGCAATGAAGCGCTGTGTGGAACGCAGCGCGAACTACTTTTCCTGGGGGCTGCCCTGCTTCGCGGCCTGGCGCACGGCCTCGGCCAGGCGGTCGAGCGTGGATTGCACGAGTTCGGCACCATCGGCCTCGACGGTGACCCGAACCACCGGCTCGGTGCCCGAGGGCCGCAGGAATGCACGTCCGCGCCCTTTTACCGCCAGCTGCGCGTCGGCCAATGCCGCCTGCACCGATGGCGCCTCGGCAGGACGGGTGCCATTGCTGAAGCGGACATTGACGGTCCGCTGGGGCACCTTTTCCAGCCCGGCCAACGCTTGGGCCAGCTCGACACCACGACGATGCAGCACCTCCAGCACCTGCAACGCGCTGACGATGCCATCGCCGGTACCGCTCTGGTCCAGGCACAGCAGGTGGCCCGAAGCTTCCCCGCCCAGCACCCCGCCATGCGCGACCAGTTGCTGGTGTACGTGGCGATCGCCGACCTTGGCCCGGACAAAACCAATCCCTTCACTCTCGAACGCGCGCTCCAGTCCGTAATTGGTCATCACCGTACCGACCACCGGGCCGCGCAGGCGACCGCTCTGGCGCCAGTCATTGGCCAACACGTAGAGCAGGTCGTCACCATCGCAAACCTCGCCCTGGCGGTCGACGAACATCACCCGGTCACCGTCACCATCAAACGCAATGCCCAGCACCGCGCCGGTCTCGCGCACCCGTCGGGCCAGCGCCTGCGGGTGGGTCGAACCGACCCCGTCATTGATGTTCAGGCCGTTGGGCTCGACCCCGATTGCGTCAACCTGGGCACCCAGCTCACGCAACACCAACGGGGCCAGCTGGTAGGTCGCACCGTTGGCACAATCCACCACGATGCGCATGCCGCCCAGGTCGAAACCCTTGGGCACGGAGTTCTTGCAGGCCTCCACGTAGCGACCGATCGCGTCGCGGGTGCGCTCGGTCTTGCCCAGTTCCTCCGAGGGCACGGTACTGAAGGGCTCCTCCAGCGAGGCCTCGATCGCCAACTCGGTCGCGTCGTCCAGCTTCTCGCCATGTGCGGAGAAAAACTTGATGCCATTGTCAAAATGCGGGTTGTGCGACGCGGAGATCACGATCCCGCCGTCAGCGCGCATCGAGCGGGTCAGGTGGGCGACCGCCGGGGTCGGCATCGGCCCCATCAACTGCACATCGACGCCGGCCGCGACCAGACCCGCCTCCAGCGCGGCCTCGAACATGTAGTTCGAGATCCGGGTGTCCTTGCCGATGATCACCACCGGCTTGCGCCACGCGCGCTCGCCCTGCGCCGCGCGCTTGAGCGCAAACCCGTAAGCGTTGCCCAGCCGCAGTACGAAGTCGGCGGAAATAGCGCCCTCGCCGACCCGGCCACGGATGCCGTCGGTACCAAAATATTTACGACTCATCAGATTTCACTCACGTCATGCCATGTGACGTCATGCCACGACTTCGGCATCGTCCTGCGGCTGGGGTTGTTTCATCATCATCGCCAACAAGTCGGCAAGCCGGTCGCGCATCTCGCGACGGTCGCAGATCTGGTCGATCGCACCGTGCTCAAGCAGGAACTCGGCGCGCTGGAAGCCCTCAGGCAGCGTCTCGCGCACGGTTTGCTCGATCACGCGCGGGCCGGCGAAACCGATCAACGCCTCCGGCTCGGCCATGTTGATGTCGCCAAGCATCGCGAACGACGCCGACACGCCGCCGAAGCTGGGATTGGTCATCACCGAGATGTAGGGCAGCCCGGCTTCACGCAAGCGCCCCAGCGCCGCGGAGGTCTTGGCCATCTGCATCAACGAGAACAGGCCTTCCTGCATGCGCATGCCGCCACTGGAGGAAAAACACACCAGGGGCGAGCCATCGGCCAGCGCCTGCTCGGCGGCGCGGGCGAAGCGCTCACCGCCGACCGAGCCCATCGAGCCGCCCATAAAGGCGAAGTCCATCGCGCAGGCGACCAGCGGACGCTGCTTGAGCGTGCCGCGCAAGGCCACCAGCGCGTCGCGTTCGCCGGTGGACTTGTGTGCGGCCTTGAGCCGGTCCGAGTACCTCTTTTGATCCCTGAACTTGAGCACATCGACCGGCGCAAGCTCGGCGGCGATCTCGCTGGTGCTGCCAGGGTCGAACAAGGCCTTGAGCCGTACCCGGGCACGGATCGCCCGGTGATGGTTGCACTTTGGGCAGACCTCCAGGTTCTCCTCCAGTTCCGGCCGGTACAGCACCGCGCCGCACCGGTCGCACTTTTCCCACAAGCCTTCGGGCACGCTGCGACGCTTGGCAGCAGCGGCATCGGTCCGGATGCCGGACGGCATTAATTTCTTGAGCCAGGACATGCGTTTACGAGATTTCCTGTAGCGGGTGGCGGGAGCCGGGGTCGCCGGCCAACATGCGAGTTTAGCGCAGCGCGCCCTCAGGCCGGACCCGATCCATCGATAGCCTGCCGCAACGGCGCCAGGAAGGCGCCCGCGCGCCGCGCCGCGTCGGCCGGGTCGTCCGCCCCTGACATCGCCGCGACCAGTGCGCTGCCGACCACGACACCGTCGGCCTGGCTCGCCATTGCCGCAGCGCTGGCCGCATCCTTGATGCCGAAGCCGGCCACTACCGGCACCGTGCCGCGTGCCCGGATGGCACCCAGGCGTTCACTGGCCGCGCCCGAATCCAGATGGTCGGCCCCGGTGACGCCGGCATAACTGACGTAGTAGAGATACCCGGTCGCCAGCTCGCACAGTTGATCCATGCGTGCCGGCGAGGTCGTGGGCGCCGCCAGCAGGATCATGTCCAGTCCGCACGCCGCAAACGCGAGCCGGTACTCGGCGGCCTCCTCGGGCGGCAGGTCAACCAGCAACGCACCGTCGATGCCGGCGCTCACAGCCTGGGCGGCGTAGCGCTCGGGCCCACGGACCTCGACCGGGTTGAGGTAGCCCATCAACACCACCGGCGTCTCATCATCGGTTTCGCGGAACCGCCGCACCGTCTCGAAGACATAATCCATCCCGGCGCCACGCGTAAGCGCACGCTCGGAGCTGTGCTGGATGGTCGGTCCATCAGCCATCGGGTCGGAAAATGGAACGCCGATCTCGATCACGTCGGCCCCGGCGGCCACCAGGGCGTGCATCACCGGCAAGGTCGCCTCCAGCGACGGATCACCGGCGGTGATGAAGGGCACCAGCGCTTTACGGGCGTCGGATTTCAACTTGGCAAAACGGCTTGCAATACGGCTCATAGCACCATCCCCTCGCGCGCCGCGATGGTGTGCACGTCCTTGTCGCCGCGACCGGACAGGTTGCACAGCACGATCGCGTCCTTGGGCAGCTCCCGCGCCAGCTTCACCGCCTGGGCGACCGCATGGCTGGACTCCAGCGCCGGCAGGATGCCTTCGGTACGGATCAACTGGTGGAAGGCCTGCAGCGCCTCGTCATCGGTGACGCCGATATAGTCGGCGCGCCCGGTTTCCTTCAGGAACGCGTGCTCCGGGCCGACGCCCGGGTAGTCCAGGCCGGCCGAGATCGAATGGGTGGGGATGATCTGGCCATCGTCATCGCACAACAGATACGTGCGGTTGCCGTGCAGCACCCCCGGCCGTCCCGCCGCCAGGGACGCGGCATGGCGACCGGTATCCATGCCCTCGCCCGCCGCCTCGGCACCGACGATCCGCACCCCCGGGTCATTCAGGAATGCATGGAAAATCCCGATGGCGTTGCTGCCTCCGCCGACGCAGGCGGTGATGGCATCCGGCAGGCGACCGTACTCGGCCAGCATCTGCTCGCGCGCCTCGCGCCCGACCACGGCGTTGAAGTCGCGCACCATGCGTGGGTACGGGTCGGGTCCGGCGACGGTGCCGATGATGTAGAACGTGTCGGCGACGTTGGTGACCCAGTCGCGCATGGCCTCGTTGAGGGCGTCCTTCAAGGTCGCCGAACCGCTGCTCACCGGCACCACTGTCGCGCCAAGCAACTGCATCCGGTAGACATTGATCTTCTGCCGCTCGATGTCGGTCGCGCCCATGTAGACCACGCATTCAAGCCCCAGACGGGCCGCCACGGTGGCCGATGCAACGCCGTGCTGGCCGGCACCGGTCTCGGCGATGATCCGGGTCTTGCCCATGCGGCTGGCCAGCAGTGCCTGGCCGATGGTGTTGTTGATCTTGTGCGCGCCGGTGTGGTTCAGGTCCTCGCGCTTGAGCAGGATGCGCGCACCGCCGACCTCGCGGCTCAGCCGCTGTGCGTGGTAGATTGGGCTGGGCCGGCCAACATAATGGGCCAGGTCGCGCTCGAACTCGGCCACGAAATCCGGGTCGATGCGGGCGGCGTCATAGGCGGCTGCCAGCTCCTGCAAGGGACCGACCAGGGTCTCGGCCACGAAGCGCCCGCCGAAGCGGCCGAAATGTCCGGATGCGTCAGGAAAGGCGTGGTAATCAACGGCGTCAGGGGGCGCCGCAGAGGTGGGGCTGGAAGGGTTTATCGCCGCGATGGCAGCGAACCGGCCTGGGGGAGATTGGAGGGGCATTTATCGCTCGTCTTTAGGCCCGGCGTCATCGCCGGGAGGGTAATCGGTCACCGCGCCAGCTGGCGCAGGTCAGTCTGGCTGGTATCAGCCTGGCTGGTCACTCTGGCTGGGTCACTCTGGTTGGAAACAGTCAGCACGCCGGACCTGTTCCACGAAATGTCGCATCTTGTCGCCATCTTTCACACCCGGCGCGCTCTCGATGCCGCTGGACACGTCCACGCCCCACGGCAAGGCGGCCTGGATCGCGTCGAATACGTTGTCGGCCGACAACCCGCCGGCGAGCACGAATGGCTTCTGCACACCGGCCGGAATCCGCCGCCAGTCAAATACCTTGCCGCTGCCACCGGCGCCGCCGACGTCGTGGCTGTCGAACAGGAAGCCGGCGGCAGAGGGATAGCTGCGATGCAGCATCACCGGATGCTCCCGCGCAATCGGACTGCCCATCGGGATCGCCTTCAGGTACGGGACGCCAAAGGCGCTGCAGAAGACGTCGTCCTCGCTGCCGTGAAATTGCAGCAGGCTCGGGCGGACCTGGCGCACGACCTGGCGGATTTCATCGGCCGGGTTGTCACTGAACAACGCGACCGCATCGACCAGCGGCGCCAGCGCCTGCCGCATCGCGCGCGCCTGCTGCGGCGCAACCCGACGCGTGCTTTGGCTGGCAAACACGAACCCGATCGCATCGGCACCCAGCTCGCACGCCAACCGCACGTCACCGGGGCGGGTGAGGCCACAGAACTTCACGCGGGTGCGGAACAGGATGCGGCTCACGATACGGCCCTCACAATGTGACTTCGGCAGGAAGCAACCATTGTGCAGGGTAGCGTGGCCCGAGAAAAACCAACCCGGCGGAAGGGGCCGTCGGGCCGGCCAGCGCGCGATCGCGGCCGGCCAGCAATTGCGCGATCCATTCTCCCGGCCGCTCGCCACGGCCTACCGGCAACAGGCTGCCAACGATATTGCGGACCATATGGTGCAGAAATCCATTCGCCTGCACCTCGATCGTCACGATGTCGCCGTGTCGGGTGACGCTGATGTCCTGCAAATCACGTCGCGGATGCGGGGCTTGGCAGTGCACGGTCCGGAACGCAGAAAAATCATGCATGCCCCGCAGTGCCTGGGCCGCCTCATGCATCGCCCCGGCGTCCAGCGGCAGGCGCTCCCAACTCAGGTATTGGCGATGCAGGGCGGGCCGCATCGTGCGGTTGAGTATCCGGTATTGGTAGCGCCGGGCGCGGGCACAGTAGCGGGCATGGAACTCGAACGGAACCGGCACGCACCAGCGTACGCAGACCGAGGGCGGGAGCCGGCTGCTGGTGCCCAGCACCCAGCTACGGGGCTCGCGCTGCGCGGGACCATCAAAGTGGACCACCTGGGCGGACGCGTGCACCCCGGCGTCGGTCCGGCCCGCGCAGACCGCCGTGATCGGCACGTCGGCGACAAACGACAAGGCCTTCTCCAGCGCGGCCTGGATGGTCGGCTCGCTACGTCGCTCGGGCTGGCCGGGCTTGTTCAACCGCTGCCAGCCGGAAAACCCGCCACCGTCGTACTCGAGACCCAGCGCCCAACGTTGCAACGAGGTCGGTAACGGTTCCGGAATCACCGCTCCTGGCCGATCTCGCGCAGCAGTTGCGCCGCCTGCTGGCGGGTAGCCTCGTCACCGCTGAGCACCAGCTCGTCCAGCAGTTGGCGGGCGCTGTCGCGGTCACCCAGCTCAAGGTAGGCACGAGCCAGCTCCAGTCGTTCCAACCCGGGCGCATCGACATCGAAATCCGTGTCGGTAGCGGGCGCGGATGAAGGACGATTCAGTTTTTGATCACCCGACCCCGCATGCCAGACCGGCACTGCCGCGGCCCCGGCCACCGATGACGAGTCAGTTGAACCCACCGGCACCTTTGGCGGCGACGGCTGGGAACCGGCGACCGCATTGTGGTTCAGCGGTTTCGGCTCGTCCGGCGCACTATCGGACCGGGATGGACTCCGGCTATCGGGGAAACCGCTGGCCAAAGTCGATGGCGCCTGGGCCGTGGTCGAAGGCACACGGAACTTCGGTACCGCGACGGCACGCCGACGCGACCACCAGGCACCCAGCAACACCAGCACCAGCAACCCAATGCCGGCCAGGATCCAGGGCAACCCGGAAACCGCACCGCCAGCCTCGGCCGCCTGGGCCTGTGCAAGCTGCTGCTGCACCGCGGTCAACTCGCTGTCCTTCATGGTCAGCAAGTTCTGCTGGTCGACCTGAAGCTGTTCGAGTTCAGCGATCCGGCTCTCCATGTCTGCCAGCTGCGCATCGCGTGCGGCCAGCGTCTCGGTTGTCTGTTGCAGTTGTTGTCGCACCATGTCGCCTTCGCCTCCGGCACTGATGCCCGATTGTGGCCCCGTCCGGGTCGCGTCACTGGCGCCCGGCGGAACGATTTGCAGCCGCGCACCGCTGGCTGCGGCCGACGTCGTCGTTGCCTCCGCGGCGGAGGCCGGGTCGGGTTCGCCTTCACCATCGACCAGGGTCGGTTGTGGCACCGGCTGGCTGGCCATCCGCCAGGCCCGGGTCTGTTCGCGGACCTTCGCCATCGCCTGGGCAGCGTCGATGTCCAACACCTCGGCGGCATCGGGGATCCGCAACACCACGCCTTGTTTGAGCAGGTTGATGTTGCCGCCGATGAAGGCCTCCGGATTGGACCGTAACAGCGCGATCATGGTCTGGTTGAGATTGCCGCCAAGATCCAGCTGCTCTGCGATCTCCGACAACGTATCTCCGGCCCGGACCTCGGCGGGGTTGCGTCTGGCCGCAGGCGCAGCGGGCACGGCCGTGGTCGCGACAGACGTGGGCGTCGTTGCGATCGCATTGGCCGGCTCTGCCGGCTCCGCGGCCGTGGCATTCGCATTGGCGGCGGCATCCGGAGCCTCGCCCTGTGCCGCGGATTCGGACGGACGCAAGATCGTGTTGGACGGCGTCACCACCGGTGCGTTGACCTGTGGCTGCAACGGTGCCGACACGGTGCGCGGCGCGTCCAGCAGCGTCGAGTACTCGCGGACCATCCGGCCCTGGCCCCAGTCGACCTCGACCAGGAAAGTCAGCAGCGATTCGGTGATCGGCTGGGTACTGGTCACCCGGATCACCGGGTTGCCGGCAGCATCCAGCGCGGACACGAACTGCAGTCCCGCAACCACCCCTTCGGGCGGGCTGAGCCCCACGCGTGCAAACGTTTCCGGCGACGCCAACCCGACCCGCAACTGCTCCAGTTCGCCCGGATCGTTGGAGATGATTGAAATCTCCGCCAGCAACGGCTCGCCCAGCTTGGACTTCACCTCGATCTGGCCCAGGCCCAGCGCAGCCACCGAGCTGCTGGCCAGCGCCAGCATCATTACCAGTACCACACGCATGAATCGCTTCACCGTCACCCCCCGACTAACCGCTGATCGCGACTCTAACGGCCGCGCGCACTGCCGGCAATGCGCATGGCCGCGTGATCACCAACTTATTCACCTTGTGCCAGCTCGCCCGATGCCAACTCGGCCATGACCAACTCGGCCAGCTGGACGGCATTGAGCGCCGCACCCTTGCGGATATTGTCCGCCACCACCCACAGGCAAAGCCCGCGCGGATGGGACATGTCCTCGCGGATGCGACCGACATACACCGGATCGGTGCCGGAGGCGTGGGTCACCGCCGTCGGGTAACCGCCATCCACCGGCTCGTCGACCACCTCGATCCCGGGCGCGTCTTGCAGCAGCTTGCGCGCATCTGCCGCCGTCAGCTTCGAACCGGTCTCGATATGCAAGGCCTCGGAGTGGCCGAAGAAGACCGGTACCCGGGCCACGGTCGCGTTCACCCCGATCGAGTCATCGTCGAGGATCTTGCGGGTTTCCCAGACCAGCTTCATCTCTTCGGTGGTGTAGCCGTTGTCAGTGAACTCGCCACCCTGTGGAATCACGTTGAACGCGATCTGCACCGGATAGACCTTCGCCTCGACCTCGCGAAAATTGAGCATCCCGGCGGTTTGCCGGCCCAACTCTTCCAGCGCATGTTGGCCGGTGCCCGACACCGACTGGTAGGTCGCCACGTTGATGCGCTCGATGCCCACGGCACGGTGGATCGGCGCCAGGGCCACCAGCATCTGCATGGTCGAGCAGTTCGGATTGGCGATGATCCCGCGTGGCCGGCTGCGCGCGGCCTGCGGATTCACCTCGAACACCACCAGCGGCACGTCGTCGTCCTGGCGGAATGCCGATGAGTTGTCGATCACCACCGCGCCGGCAGCGACGAATCTGGGCGCATGGAGCTTCGACACCTCGCCGCCGGCGGAGAACAGGGCAATATCCACCCCGGCCGGATCGAACGTGGCCAGATCCTGCACGACCAGTTGGCGGGCGCCGTACTCGAGCTTCTCGCCGGCGGAGCGCTCACTGGCCAATGCATGCAGCTGACCGACCGGGAACTGACGCTCGGCAAGGATCTTCAGCATCGCGGTGCCGACAGCGCCGGTGGCGCCAACGACAGCTACGTTCACGGTCTTGCTCATCGAATTACCTGGGAAGTAGGAAGTAACATCATTCGGACGCGGCGCCCGGGATACGCGGTGAAACGTCACCGACATCGCCGCATTGCGCACGGTGACGCAGCGCCTGGTCGATCAGCACCAGCGCGACCATCGCCTCGCAGATCGGCGTGGCACGGATGCCGACGCAGGGGTCGTGGCGGCCGGTAGTGACCACCTCCACCGGGTCGCCATGCACGTCCACGCTGTCCACCGGCAGGCGCAGGCTGGACGTGGGCTTGAACGCGACCGAACACCGCAGGCGCTGGCCGGTGCTGATGCCGCCAAGGATTCCGCCGGCGTGGTTGGATTCGAACCCCGACTGGCGGATGGCGTCGCGATGCTCGGTGCCCTTCTGCCCGATGCAGGCGAACCCGTCGCCAATCTCCACGCCCTTGACCGCATTGATGCTCATCAACGCGCCGGCCAACTCGCCGTCGAGCTTGCCGTAGATCGGCTCGCCCCACCCCGGTGGCAACCCGTCGGCGATGACGTCTATCCGCGCACCGACCGAATCACCGGACTTGCGCAGCGCGTCCATGTACGCCTCAAGCGCCGGCACCTGCGCGGCATCCGGCCAGAAGAACGGGTTGTCTTCGACTACCGACAAGTCAATGGCGTCGGGCGTGATATCACCGATCTGCGACAGCAGTCCCTGCACCCGCACGCCGTATCGATCAGCCAGCCACTTCTTGGCGATCACCCCGGCGGCGACCCGCATGGTGGTCTCACGCGCGGACGAGCGACCGCCACCGCGCGGGTCGCGGATGCCGTATTTCTGCCAGTAGGTGTAGTCGGCGTGACCGGGACGGAACTGCTCGGCGATCTTCGCGTAATCCTTGCTGCGCGCATCGGTGTTGCGGATCAACAGCGCGATCGGGGTCCCGGTGGTGACCCCTTCATGCACGCCCGAGAGGATCTCGATCTCGTCGGTTTCCTGCCGGGCGGAGGTATGGCGGCTCTTGCCGGTGGCGCGACGGGCGAGATCGTGACGGAAGTCGTCCGCGGCAATCGCGATGCCGGGCGGGCACCCATCGATCACGCAGCCGATGGCCGGCCCGTGGCTCTCGCCGAAGGTGGTGACCGCGAATAATTTCCCGAAGGTGTTGCTGGCCAATGGCTACTCCGCGCTGACCCGACGCCGGACATGGGCCAAGGCCTTGATCCTCGCATGGTGGGCGAGCAGATCCGCGCGCTCGGCCACGAAGATGCCCATCTGGCCCACCTTGAACTCGACCCACGCCAGCGGCAACTCCGGCAGCAGCGCCACCAGGGCATGCTCCGCTTCCCCCACCTCGCACACCAGTACGCCAGCTTCGGAAAGATGTCTGGGCGCATCGCACAGGATCTCCAGCACCAGGTCCAGGCCATCGTCGCCGGCCCGCAGGCCCAGCTCGGGTTCGTGGACGTACTCGGCCGGCAGCGCGTCGGTCTCGTCGTTGGTCACGTAGGGAGGGTTGGTCACGATCAGGTCATAGACCTCGCCGTCCAGGTCACGGAACAGGTCCGACTTGCGCAAGGTGACATTGTCGGCCAGCAGGCGCGCCTTGTTCTCGGTCGCCAGTGCCAGCGCGTCGTCGTCGATGTCGACCCCGTCGACGTGCCACTGCGGATGGTAGTGGGCCGTTGCAATGGCGATGCAGCCCGAGCCGGTGCACAGATCCAGGACCCGATGGATCTCGCGCCCACCCAACCAGGGCTCGTAGCTGGCCTCGATCAGTTCGGCAATTGGCGAACGCGGTACCAGCGCGCGCGGATCGCTCTTGAAACTCAGCCCGGCAAACCACGCCTCACCGGTCAGGTAGGCCGCCGGGATACGCTCGTTGATGCGACGCTCGAACAGCGCCAGCACCTCGCGCTTCTCGTCGCTGGTCACCCGCGAGGCGCCATACACCGGGCTCAGGTCGTGCGGCATCCGCAGCGCGTGCAGTACCAGTTGGGTCGCCTCATCCAGGGCGTTGTCGTAGCTGTGGCCGAACGCGAGGCCGGCGTGGCCGAAGCGGCTACCGCCAAAACGGATCAGGTCGATGATCGAGACTTGCTCGAAGCAGGCGGAGCCGAAATCGGCGCGTTCGACGGTCATGGCGAGGGGTTCGACGGATGGGGGGCAATTATAGCCGCTACGGCCCGCTATCATGGGCGTTGCCTTCGCCTCAAGACGGTCAACCATGTTCAACCGCAACACCATCATCATCCTCGTCATCGCAGTCGCCATGGGGCTGGGCTTGTGGGCCTCGCAAAGCTATTTCAGCCAGTCGGGTTCTCCGTCCTGGCCGGAGACCCGGGCGGTGAGCCTGTTCGATCCGCCACGCACCCTGCCCGACTTCAGCCTGCGCCAGTCCGACGGCACCCAGCTGGTGCCCGGCGAACTGAAGGGCCACTGGACCCTGGTATTCCTGGGTTTCACCCACTGCCCGGACGTCTGCCCGCTGACCCTGACCCAGATGGCGCAGGCCCAGCAGCAATGGGAGTCGATCCCCGACGCGATCCGCCCGCGGGTGCTGTTTATCTCGGTCGATCCCGAGCGCGATACCCCGGACCGGATTGGCGAGTACGCCAATGCGTTCCACCGCGACACGCTTGCCGCCACTGCCGACATCCCGGCGCTGGAGAACTTCGCCCGCTCGTTGAGCCTGGTGTTCGCCAAGGTGCCACCGGAAGATGGCGCGCCCGCCAACCAGTACTCGGTCGACCACAGCGCCACGATGGCGGTGCTGGATCCCCAGGGACGCATGGCCGGTGTACTGCAACCACCCTTCGAACCCAATGCGATCGCCGCCGACATGGCCGCGCTCACCAGCGCCGCGGCACCCTGAGCGATGAGCCTGGCCACCCGCGTCACCCACCTGCTGCCGCATCGCCTGCTTTCCGGGCTGGCACGACGGATCGCCTACTCCGACCATCCACGCACCAAGCAGTGGCTGATCGACACGGTAACGCGCAGGTTCGGGGTCAATCTCGATGAGGCGCTGCAGTCGGATCCGAGTGCCTACCCGACCTTCAATGCATTCTTTACCCGCGCCCTGAAGCCGGGGGTCCGCGTGGCCGATCCCGATCCGCGCGCGTTGCTGATGCCGGCGGACGGGCGCATCAGCCAATGCGGGCCAATCGGCAGCGCGGGTGAGGATGCCGGCAGGATCTTCCAGGCCAAGGGCCAGTCCTTCACTGCCGCGGAGCTGCTGGGTGACGAGCAGGCGGCGCGGGCATACGACGGCGGCCTGTTTGCGACCGTGTACCTGTCGCCGAAGGACTACCACCGCGTGCACATGCCATGGAGCGGGCAGTTGCGCGAGACCGTGCACGTACCGGGACGGTTGTTCAGCGTCGGTCCGGCCGCAGTGCAACACGTGCCGCGCCTGTTTGCCCGCAATGAGCGGCTGGCCTGCCATTTCGACACCGAGTTCGGCCCGATGGCCATGGTGATGGTCGGCGCGATGCTGGTGTCGGGGGTGGAGACCGTGTGGAGCGGCGAAGAGATCCCGGCTTACGGCCGCGCCATCAAGCACAAGGACTACCGCGGCGAGAACATCACCGTGGCGCGCTTCGAGGAAATGGCCCGGTTCAACTACGGCTCAACGGTGATCGTGTTGCTGCCGCCCGGTGTCGCCGAACTGGCGCCGGGGCTGTTGGCGGAGTCGCCGGTACGACTTGGCCAGCGGCTGGCGACCCTGCGCGGCTGAGTTTCTGTCAGCCGCGACAACCGGCAAGGGCGAGCGATTGCCCGGGACGAAGCCGATGTTGCGGACCCTTGATGTCGTTGGCCCGCACCAGTTCACCCACGTCACACTGGAACTTCTTCGCGATCGAGGCCACTGTCTCGCCGCGCTGGACCTGGTAGTGCCGTGGCGCGTCCGCCGCTACCGGGAGCGCTGACGAAACCGCAGCAGGCACCAACGGTCCCACCTGGGCCGCAGGCGCAACCTGCCCGCTCACGATGGCCATTGCCGGGTCACTGGCCACCAGTTCGCGCGCCATGTCCGCAAGCCGGCCATCCACGCACTGGCGCTTGTACAAACCAACGATCCGGTTGGTGGCCTCCAGGACGGTGCCGGCGGGCAGCCAGTCATCGGCGCGATAACGGGGATTGAGGTTGCGCAATACCCGCATGTAGCCCTCGCGCGCGCGCCGATTGCCCAGGCAAATGGTCAACTGGTAGATCGACGCGGACTGTTCCAGCCGCAGTCGTGCCGGCTCCGGGTCAAGCTTCGGCAAGGTCAACCCGTACTCCCTTGGATGCAGGAACAGCCAGGCGGCCGCAATCACCATCGGCACGTAGTCCCGTGTCTCCGGCGGAAACTGATGGTAGACATCCTCGTGCCAGAAGCTTTTGCCGGGGTTGGCCTGGTGGATTCGCCGCGCCCGCCCTTCGCCGCCGTTATACGCCGCCAGCGCCAGTTCGATATCACGATTGAGCTCACCCATCCGCTCGTTGAGATAGGCGACGCTGGCCTCGGAGGCCGCATACGGGTCGTAGCGGGTATCGAAGCCGGTGCCGTCGTCGCCCAGGCCAAAACGCTGGCCGGTGGCGTACATGAACTGCATCGGCCCGGCCGCGCCAGCGCGCGAGGTGGAATGCACGCGGCCGTTGGACTCCTTGGCCAGGATGCCGAACAACAACGCCTCCGGCAGCCCGGCACGCTGGTACTGCGGCCACATCAGGTGGCGCATGTACTGGTAATTCTCAAAACTGGTCAGGAACGCGCCGCGCATGTCGGTCAACCAGCGTCGGATCCCCTCCTGCACTGCCGGGTTGTACTGGACCATCTGGTCGAAGTGGTGGCCATTGTCGGCCCCCAGCAGGCTGGCGGCGCGGGCGGCTTCCGGCACGTCGCCCGACACCGTGCCCGGGGCGGTGGGCAGAATCGACGGATCGATGTGGTACCCGATCTCCCGCTGCGCCAGAGACTCCTCGGCCAGCAAGTCCTCATCGGCTTCCAGGTCGGCGTTGAGCTTGAGCAGGCGCTCGTAGGACGTCAGCAGCGACGGCACCGAGCATCCCCGCTGCGCCGCGCAGGCCACAACCACGTCCTCCATGTCTTCCAGCGCCGTATTGGCCTGTGCAGGACCCGCCGGGTCGGCGTTGCCGATCTTGACCAGCGCGTCACGGTAGCCGGACTCCGCCACTTGCATGCGCTGATGGATGTCATCAACGGCCGCCTGGTCCCGACTGGAAATCGCGCCTGCATCCAACGGGACCAACACCAACAAGGAGACGACAAGCAGCGCCGCAGCGCGCGGAAAACAGGCATTCACGGACATGGATGGCAACAAGAGGGATTCGTGCTTCAGAGTAGTCGGGCCGATGGGATGCCGCAATTGCAGGGACACAGCAATTCCGGTGACCCGCCGCAAGCCATAGAATCACCCGCAATCCACCAAGGAAGTCGATATGCCACCCATCCCCGCGCCGATCCTGGTCGGCAAAGCCGTCACCACGCCCGATTCATTGCCCGAAAGCCGTGGCCAGGTATTCCTGCAGCCACGGCTCGCCAACCGCCATGGCCTGGTCGCCGGCGCGACCGGCACCGGCAAGACCGTGACGCTGATGACACTGGCCGAGGGATTTTCGCGGATCGGGGTGCCGGTGTTCATGGCCGACGTCAAGGGTGACGTGGCCGGGCTTTCCATGCCCGGCACGACCAGCGACAAGCTGCAGGCCCGGCTCGACCAGATCGGTATCGACGGTTACGTCAACGAAGGCAACCCGACGGTGCTCTGGGACCTGTTCGGCAAGTCCGGCCATCCGGTCCGGGCAACCGTGAGCGAGATCGGCCCAACCCTGTTGTCGCGCATGCTCGAACTGAACGACACCCAGTCAGGCGTGCTCGACATCACCTTCAAGCTGGCCGACGACCGCGGGCTGTTGCTGCTCGACCTGCCCGACCTGCGTGCGCTGCTCAACCTGGTGTCCGAGCAGCGCAAGGCCATCTCGACCGAGTACGGGCTGGTCAACACCGCGTCGATTGGCGCGATCATGCGCGCGCTGCTGCGACTGGAGTCCGACGGCGGTGAGATGTTCTTCGGCGAACCGGCGCTGGAGCTGAGCGACCTGATGCGCACCACCACCGACGGTCGCGGGGTGATCAACATCCTGTGTGCCGAGACCCTGATCCTGAAACCCCGGCTGTACTCCAGCTTCCTGCTGTGGCTGTTGTCGGAGCTGTTCGAGCAGTTGCCCGAAGTCGGCGACATGGACAAGCCCAAGCTGGTGTTCGTGTTCGACGAGGCACACCTGTTGTTCGAGGATGCGCCCAAGGCGCTGCAGCAGCGGGTCGAGCAAGTGGTACGGATCATCCGTTCCAAGGGAGTGGGCGTGTACTTCTGCTCGCAGTTCCCCGACGACGTGCCGGACGACATCCTCGGCCAGCTCGGCAATCGGGTGCAGCATGCCCTGCGCGCCTTCACCCCGCGCGACCAGAAGGCGGTGCGGACCGCGGCGCAGACCTTCGTCAGCAACCCGGCGCTGGACGTCGCCGAGGCGATTGGCCAGTTGGGCACCGGCGAGGCACTGGTATCGACGCTGCAGGACAAGGGCATCCCAATGCCGGTGGAACGCACGTTGATCGCGCCCCCCCGCTGCCGCATGGGGGCGATCAGCGAACTGGAACGCACCCAGGTCCGTGCCGGCAGCCCGGTCGGCGCGAAGTACGACCAGCGCGTCGATCGCGAATCGGCGATGGAAATACTGGCCGACAAGGCGGAAGCGGCGACCGAGCAAGCCGAGGCGCCGCCGGCCAAGGCGGTCGAGGATGATGAAGGCGGTTTCGGCACGGCCATCCGCAACGCCGTGTTCGGCACCAAGCGTCGCCAGGGCATGGTCGAGACCATGGCCAAGCAGACCGCGCGCACGGTCGGCAACCAGATCGGCCGCAAGATCCTGCGTGGCCTGCTCGGCGGCATCTTCGGCGGCCGCCGCTGACGTCGGCGTTTGATTCACTTACGCGCAAGTACGTTCACCCGCACCAAGTTCCCACCGAAAGGAGTCACTACATGACCAAGTCGCTGCTTGCCCTCGCCTGCCTGACCGTGCTCACTGTCGCCGCCTGCAAACCCCCGTCGGCCGAGCCGGCCGCGGACACGCCCGCCGTCACCGAAACCACGCCGGCCGCAGTCGATGTCGTTTCCACCGGCGACAACATGCCCTCCGACAACATGCCCTCCGACAACCAGCCCTCCGACAACGCCAACTTCGACATGCGCGGTTTTGCCGGCACGTTCAGTGCCACCCTGCCGTGCGCCAGCTGCCCGGGCATCGAAACCACTCTGGTGCTCAACGCCGACGGCAGCTACGAGTTGAGCGAGACCTACCAGGACGAGGACGGCGCACCGGTCAGTACGGATGGCACCTGGACGGTCCTGGCCGAGCAGATCCGCCTGGATCCCAACAGCAAGTCCGAGCCGGACCGGCTGTTTGCGATCACCTCGCAGCAGGAGATCACCTTGCTTGATGCGTCGGGCAACCTGGCGGAAAGCGGACTGGATTACAGCCTCGACCGCCAGGCCGCAAACTGACGGCGACTGGGTGTTTCCACACCAGCTGATGCCAGCGCCTGCCAAGGAGTAAAACCCGTGCAACCTGCTCCCGTCCCTCCCGCGCCCGCGGTACCCTTCTGGCATCGCCTGCGCGAAATCAGCTCGTACCCGGTGCGCGGAGCCGCGTTATACAGCCTGCTGGCATTGACCTTTGCCAGCTTGCTCGGATTGATCCCAGTGATCGGCTGGGTGGTCCTGATCCTGGTCTGGGTTGGAGCCTACAAGTACGCGTTCGAGATCCTGCAGGCCACTGCCGACGGACGCATGGAAGCGCCCGAGGGGATGCTCGGGGTCGACAACGGCGTCGTCCTGCGACTGCTGCTCATGCACCTCGTCTTCCTGCTGGTAATCGTGATCGCGATGGAGGTTGGCGGCCCGGGCATCGGCCTGGCAACGATCGCCTTCATCGCGTTCCTGCAACCCGGTTGCGTGATGTCATTGGCCATCGACGGCAGCCTGCCTCATGCACTCAACCCGGCGACTCCCTTGCGCCTGGTCCAGCGGATCGGCTGGCCATACCTGGCGGTGGTCGGCTTGCTGTTCGTGATCCAGGCCAGCAAATTCACCGCGACCGTCTGGCTCGCCAAAGTAATGCCGCCGGTGCTGGTCGACCTGGCGACGACTGCGGTCGCGTTCTGGGGTCTGTTCGCCGCCTTCCACCTGATGGGTTATCTGGTCTACCAGTACCACGAAGTACTGGGCTACCAGCCAGTTGGCCCACAGGCGCTGCCGGGTCGCCACACCCCTGACGCCGACCTTCTGGCCGAGGCCGAAGGCTACGTGCAGGACGGCCAACTCGACACCGCGCTGGAACTGTTGCGTGGCGAGATTCGCAGCCGTGCGGTCAGTATTGAAACCCACGATCTGTACCGTCGCCTGCTGCTCGGCAACGGCGATGCTGCCGCAGTATCGGAGCATGCGCGCGAGTACCTCAATGTGCTGTTGCTGGAGAAACAGGATCGGCGCGCACTGGGCTTGTTGCGCGAGTCGCTCGACGCCAATCCCGATTTCGTGCCGACGCAGGTCGAACATGCCGAGCACCTGATTGAGCGTGCCCGCCTCGCCGGCCAGAATCAGCTTGCGCTCGATTGTCTGCAGTCGCTGCTACGTGCCCATCCACGGCACCAGGCTGCACCGCGCTGGGGCCTGGACTCGGCGCTGCTGATGGTTGACAGGATGGACCGCGACGAAGAGGCACGCGCATTGCTGCAGCAGGCGCGCGAGCGCTGCCAGGACAGCGGGGACGACGAGTTGCTGACCAGGATCGAGGCCGCGCTGACCGCCTTGCAGGTGCCTGCAAACAGTCAAGGCAGCTCCGCAGTCATGTCGTGAACGCCCCATCTCCACTGCCCGCCGCCAAGCCGGCCAGCAGGAACTGCGCCTTGGTTGCCTGCGGCTGTTGCGGGTAACGCTTCACCAGCACCTGCAACGCCCGGACATAGGCCTCGGCCTGATGCTCATCGCGCCGGGCCAGTGCCAGCTGGAACCACAACCGCGCGTGCTCCGGTGCCTCCTCGGCCACGCCGACGGGCGCCAGCCCCGCCTCGGCGGCGTCGAGTTCACCGGCCTCCAGCCAGCGCCGCACGAGCGTCATGCGCAAACCCTGCTCCAGGACAATCCCGGCACTGTCCAATTCCAGCAGCACGGTGCGCTGCGCCGCGACTTCATCGGCATCGACAACAGGGAGCTGGAGCAGCCCGGTCGCCCGTTGCGCCACCGCCCCGGCTTGCTTGCCATTGCACGCGACTCGATAAAGCGCCAGCCGCACCTCGAACCGTTCGGGTTGTTCCCGCGTCAACTCCAGCAGCAGCGTTTCGGCCTGCAGCAATCGCATACGGCCAAGATCGGCTTGCGCGCGCTCCCAGCGATCATCAGGTAGTGCGGCCGCATCATCCTTGCCGATGAACCCGTTGCGCACCTGACCCAGGCCCACCAGCACCACCCCCATCAATGCGCCGCTGATGATCCCGCCCGCGTGGGCGTCGAACCCGACCCCAAGATCTTCATTGACCAGCAGGTTGTAGACCTCCCAGCCCAGCCACAGCGGCAGCAACCAGATTGCCGGCGCGCGCACGTAGTCGAATACCACCCCGAACCAGTAGAAGAAGCGCACCGGCTGGCGGCCCCAGACCACGCAGAACGCGCCCATCAATGCCGCCACCGCGCCCGATGCACCCAGTCCGCCACTGGCTTCGCCCCAGCGCCACAACAGCGACACTGCACTGGAGGCGAGCGCGCCAAGCAGGTACACACCCAGGAAACGACCCGAGCCAATCGCACCTTCGACCAACAATCCCAGTGCAAGCAGGAACAGCATGTTTCCAACCAGATGCATCAGCCCGCCGTGCAGGAACGCCGAACTCAACATCCGCCACGGGTCGACCTCGGAACTGCGCAGCAGGTGGCGCAGGGTGAATACCTCGCCCAGCAACGCGTCGTACTCCACCCGCAGCGGCTGCCACGCCTGGAAGTCGGCAACCTGGTCGAAGCCCTCGCCCGACTGCAGCATGGCGACAAATGCGACGTCGGGCAGCGTGATCCTGGCCACGTAGGCCGGTCGCGCCAATGTCGACACCCGCTCGAATTCCGCCAGCGCATCCGCCTGGCTGGTCGCGAGTAAATGGCGCTCGTAGGCCGGGACTTCGTAACGTCCGAGATCCGCATCCAGGTAATGTTGCTGCGCGCGCAGCATCGTGGCGTTGTCGCCGACTTGCCAGCCAAGGAACACCAGCACATTGATCGCGATCAACACCACTGTCACGAACGGGAACGTGGCGCGGGTGAGCGGGCGATGGAGTGGCAGGATCAGCATGAAAGACGACAATGGCCGGGCAGGACGCAAGATTCCGCGATTCAACCGTCAAAGCGCAAGCCACCGCGCCGGGATGGTCGTCCGCCCTGCAACCTTCTTCACCGACCGCATGGAGTCCTGATGGGCCGTTGGCGTCCTCCCGCAGCAAGCAGTACTGCCCTGATCACCCGCCAGGGCCATGATCGGCTCAAGGCCGAGCTGGAGCAGCTGTGGCGATTCCAGCGCCCGGAGGTGGTCAGGGCGCTCGCGGCCGCCGCTGCCGAGGGTGATCGCTCGGAGAATGCGGAGTACACCTACCGCAAGAAGCAGCTCGGCGAGATCGACCGGCGCGTCCGCTACCTCAGCAAGCGACTGCCGGCACTGCGGGTGGTGGAATCCACGCCATCCAACCCGGACGCGGTGTACTTTGGCGCCACGGTCGATGTCGAAGACGCCGACAGCGGCGAGAGCTTCCGTTACCGCGTCGTCGGTCCCGACGAAACCGATGCGAAGCGCGGATGGATCAGCATCGATTCACCGCTCGCCCGGGCAATGCTGAAGAAGTGCCCGGACGACGAAATCCAGGTGCAACTGCCGGCGGGGCCGCAGCATCTGGTGATCGTACGGGTGCAGTACCCGGACTGACCGCAGCGGCTCCCCCCCACGGCCTGGAGGCTACCCGTCGTGCACCATCGTGCGTGTTTCACGCATCAATGCTTACGGTCGCTCGACACGAGCATTTCCCGCCGGCCCTCAAACTCGAATAGCGCCAGCGGGTCCGGCGTACCGGACAGATATATCGGCGCAGCCAGACGGATAGAGCGCAATTCGGGGCCGTAGACATAGACCTGTTGGCCATTGTCGAGCGTCGCCGGCTCGCTGTGCACCACCACCTGCTCGCCGGCGTCCAGGTCCCAGCTGATACGCAGGGTTCCCTGGCCGGCTGCATCGTCGTACTGCTCGACGGCCAGCTCGACCAGCTGCAGCTTTTGCACGGCAGCGTCATAGCGATAGCGGTAGCTGCTCACGCTGACGGTGCCCTCACCGGCGAACTGCTCCACCAGCAGCTGCCCGTTATCGACACTGAGCGACACCGGGGATTGTGGCGTGGCCGCCAGCGGGGCCTCACCCAGCAAGTGCGCACCCAGGCGTGCGGGATCCCCGCGACCATCGATGACGCCCAGCACCCGCTCGTTGCTGTCGGTGGCGACATAGACCAGCTCCGCCCGCCCATCGCCAGTGAGGTCCACGTCCAGCCGCGCCCCCAGCTCCAACGCGCCCAGGTAAACCCGAAGGTCCTCATCGCCGATGGCCGCCGCGCCGTACGCCAGCGCCGGCCACAGCAGACCGGCACAGCAGGCCACACAGGGCACCAGCAACCACTTCATGCTGCCTCCACGGCATGCGGTCCGCACGCGCCCGGCCGTGGCCCGGTGCGTGCATTGTCGACCCTACATAAGCAGATACGCGGTGTGCGCCGGTGTCAGGCCACCGGTAGCTCAATCCTCGAAGGAAACCTCGCCGAACAAGTCGTGCTCGTCGCTGCCCATGATCTCCACATCGGCAAAATCGCCCGGCTTCAGGCCTGCGAAGTAGCCGTTCTGGATCTGCACCACGCCGTCGATTTCCGGCGCATCGGCCATCGAGCGGGCAATGGCCAGTTCGCCATCGACCGCATCAACGATGCACCGCTGCACGCTGCCGACCTTGGCTTCCAGCTTCTGCGCGGAGATCCCGGCCTGGCGCTGCATGAAACGCGCCAGTCGCTCCTGCTTCACGTCCTCGTCGACCGGGTCCGGCAGTTCGTTCGCCTTGGCCCCGGTGACCGGCGAATAGGCAAACGCACCAACGCGATCAAGCTGCGCCTCGTCGAGGAAGTCCAGCAACTCCTCGAACTCCGCCTCGGTCTCGCCGGGGAAGCCAACGATGAAGGTCGAGCGGATGGTCAGTTCGGGGCAAACCTCGCGCCAGTTCTGGATGCGCGCCAGGGTCTTGTCGATTGCTCCCGGACGCTTCATCAGCTTCAGCACCCGCGGACTGGCGTGCTGGAACGGGATATCCAGGTACGGCAGGATCTTGCCCTCTGCCATCAGCGGAATGATCTCGTCCACGTGCGGATACGGGTACACGTAGTGCAGTCGCGTCCACAGCCCCAGCTCACCCAGCCCTTCGCACAGCGCTTTCATCCGGGTCTGGTAGCGCTTGCCGCGCCACTCGTGCTCGGCATAGCGCACGTCCACGCCATAGGCCGAGGTGTCCTGCGAGATCACCAGCAGTTCCTTGACCCCGCCCATCGCGAGCTTCTCGGCCTCGCGCAGCACCTGGTCGATCGGCCGCGACACCAGGTTGCCGCGCATCGAGGGAATGATGCAGAAGCTGCAACGGTGGTTGCAGCCCTCGGAAATCTTCAGGTAGGCGTAATGCTTCGGCGTCAGCTTGATGCCGGTGTCCGGCACCAGGCTGATGAACGGGTCGTGACGTGGCGGCACGACGGCATGCACCGCGGTCAGCACGCTGTCGTAATCCTGCGGGCCGCTGATCGACAACACGCCCGGGTGCGCCTCGCGGATCACCTCGGCGCGCTTGCCCAGGCAGCCGGTCACGATCACCTTGCCGTTCTCGGCCATCGCCTCGCCAATCGCGTCCAGCGACTCGGCCACGGCCGAATCGATGAAGCCGCAGGTGTTGACCACCACCACGTCGGCATCGTCATAACTGGGCACCAGATCGTAACCCTCCACCCGCAACTGGGTGAGGATGCGCTCGGAATCGACCAGCGCCTTGGGGCAACCAAGGCTGATGAAGCCGACTTTCGGGGTTTTGGACAGCGTGTCTTGCAGGGGCATGTTGCGACCAGGTAGGGAGGGTTTTCCGATGCGAATTATAACCTTGGCGTTAGAATCAACCCGGAAGACCACCCAGCCAAGCTGAACGGAGCCGACATGAACCGCTGGATTGATCTGGAAACCACCCACGGTCCCGTACGTGCCTGGCGCTGCGAGCCTGCCGGACCGTCACGCGGCGCGGTGGTGGTGATTCAGGAGATCTTTGGTGTCAACCGCCATATCCGTCATGTTGCCGAGCAAATAGCGCAGGCCGGGTTCATCGCCGTGGCCCCCGCGCTGTTCGATCCGGTCGAGAAATCGGTGGAACTGGATTACGACGCGGCGGGCATCGCCCGTGGCCGAAAGCTGGTCAATGCCGTGGGTATGGAGACGGCAGTCGAAATGGTCGCCGCCGCCGCCAACCAATTGCAGAGCGAGGGTTTGCGTACCGGCGCGGTGGGATTTTGCTGGGGTGGCACCGTCGCCCTGCTCGCCAATACCCGCCTCGGGCTGCCTGCGGTCAGCTACTACGGGGCCCGCAACGTGCCGTTCCTCGATGAGCCGCTACGCGCGCCCATGCAGTTCCACTTCGGCCAGCGCGACCGCAACATCTCCGCCGCTGACGTGCAGTTGCACCGTGACAAGCATCCCGGCGCAACGGTCCACGTCTACCCGGCCGGACACGGCTTCAACTGCGAGATGCGCGATGACCACGAGCCTGCCAGCGCAACCCTGGCCTGGCAACGCACCACGGAATTTTTCGCGGAGAACCTGCGATGAGCCACCGACAAGACCACGGCTGGCAGCTCGACCCACGGCTGGCCGATGACACCCATCCCGTCGCGATGCTGGAGCTGAGCGAGTTGCGCCTGATGGACGATGCCAACCACCCCTGGCTGATCCTGGTGCCACGGATCGAACACATGGTGGAGTGGATCGACCTGGACCCCGACCAGCAAGCCCAACTGACCCGCGAAATCGACCTCGCCAGCCGGGCGCTGCAGCAGGCCTTCCGGCCCCACAAGCTCAACGTCGCCGCCCTCGGCAACCAGGTCTCGCAATTGCACGTGCATGTGGTCGCACGCTTTGAAAGCGACATCGCGTGGCCACGGCCGGTGTGGGGAACGGTCAGCGCAAAGCCCTACTCGCCAGAAAAGCTGGTTGCCCGAATCCGGCAATTGCAGGCCGTCCTGCCGGACTGACCGCGGCCGAGCCCTCAGGTGCGCGGTAGGGTGACTCCGCGCTGGCCCTGGTACTTGCCGCCACGGTCCTTGTACGAGGTCTCGCAGACGTCGTCGGGGTCGGCCTGGAAAAACAGCATCTGCGCGACGCCCTCGTTGGCATAAATGCGAGCCGGCAACGGGGTGGTGTTGGAAAATTCCAGGGTCACGTGGCCTTCCCACTCCGGCTCCAGCGGGGTCACGTTGACGATGATCCCGCAACGCGCATAGGTGCTCTTGCCCAGGCACACCACCAGGGTGTCACGCGGGATGCGGAAATACTCGACCGTGCTGGCCAGCGCGAACGAGTTGGGCGGGATGATGCATTCGTCCGCTTCGATGTCCACGAAACTGCGTGGGTCGAAGTTCTTCGGGTCGACGATGGTGGAATTGATGTTGGTGAAAACCTTGAACTGGCGCGAGCAGCGCACGTCGTAGCCGTAACTCGACGTGCCGTAGCTGACGATGCGCTCGCCGTTGACCTGCTTCACCTGGCCGGATTCGTATGGCTCGATCATTGCCTGCTGCTCGGCCATCTGCCGGATCCAGCGGTCGGATTTGATGCTCATGCAGTACCTGATGTTTCATTCGGGAACGCGAAGTCTAGGCCAACCACATAATTTGCCGATTCAGTACTCCCTCAAAAAGATGGATTAATGCTGAATGCGAGGTGACGCTTGTCACAAGATGATCCCTTTGTTAAGTTCTCGTTCAAGGGGGAGATGCGGGGCTCGTGCGCCGATTTCCGGAATTGCAAACGTGACGTAAGGAAACGTACTTATGAACAAACCAAGCATCCGTCAGATGCTGTACACCTGCTGCGTCGCACTGCTCGCCACTGGCGTGCAGGCTCGCGAACCCATCGCGATCGACGCCTTGGCACGGGTGCCGGCGATCCAGTCGCCGTCGATGAGTTCCGATGGCAAGAACCTGGTTGCAATCGTTGCCACGCCCGGAAGCGACTACAAGGACACCGCGCTCGCAACCTGGGACCTGCAGGATCTGTCATCGGGTCCGATCATTACCCCGTCCGGCGACCGCATGAAGTTTATTGCCGCCAGCGCACTCAAGGCGGACAAGTTGCTTGTCCTGGGACGTCAGGAATGGACCGGGCAACTCGGGGGCTGTGGCGAAGGCAGTATCTCGGGGGCCACCAAGACCTTTGTTACCAAGGCCTACCTCACCGGTTCCGCGCAGAAAGACTTTAACGAGGCATTTGCCGACAACACCCGCAAGCTTGGCGTCAGCGAGCGGATGCAGCGTTGTCTCGAGATCGCGGGTACCTCCTCGCTGGTGCATCCGCTTCCGCTGGATCCCGAGAACGTCATCATTTCCCAGCTCAACGAGATGACGCTGTCGGCCAATTACTATCGCTACAACCTACGTACCGACGCGACCGAGCTCCTGTTTCGCGGCACTGGCTCGAGCACTCCAGGCCTGTTCCATCCGCGTACCGGCGAACTGCTGACGCGCGTGAAGATCGACCCGGCCGGATCGGATGAGTACCTGCAGAAAATCCAGATCCTGAACTCCGCGACCGGTGAGTTCGAGGAGCATGAGTCGCTGACGCAGAAGCTGACCGACCGCCACACGGTGGAGATCATCGGCATCGACGAGGCCAGCGGTAAGTTCTACGTACTCACGGACCTGTTCTCCGATCGCGTCGAGGCACGGGTGTACGACCCGGAGACTCGTAAATTCGATGATGAGGCGCTTGCTGCCCACCCGACGTTCTCGATTGCGAACCTGATCCTTGGTTCACAGCCCAGCAATTTCAATCGGGTATTGGGCTTCGTGGTCGATGGCGCGGAGCGTGAGCAGGTCTACGTGGACCCGGCCATGAAGAGCATCCAGGAAGGCCTGAAGCAGGCATTCCCGGGACAGACCATCGTCATCAGGAACTACAACGACGACCTCTCTCGGTTGCTGTTCACCGCGAGCAGCCACCGTCACCCGCCATCCCACCACGTACTGGTGGACAAGAAGGAGGTGGTGTCGATCGGTGGAGAGCGTCCGTGGATCGATCCCGAGAAGATTGGTGAGCAGAAATGGGTCACCTATAAGGCTCGCGACGGGCAGATGATTCCGGCCGTGCTCGACCTACCAGTCGGCTGGAAAACAGGCGACAAGCCGCTCCCGGCAATCGTGCATCCCCACGGTGGCCCCTGGGCCCGCGACTACGGCGGTTGGGATGGCTCGGGTTGGGTCCCGTTCCTGACGTCACGCGGCTATGCCGTGCTGCGCCCTCAATACCGCGGTTCCTCTGGTCTGGGGCGCAATTTGTGGATAGCTGGCGACGCCCAATGGGGGCTGGCCATGCAGGACGACAATGACGACGGTGCCGCTTGGCTAGTCGAACAAGGCTTTGCGGCTCCCGATCGGATTGCCATCTTCGGCTACTCCTATGGCGGATTCGCCGCCGCTGCCGCAGTGGTTCGCAAGGATGGTCCTTACCAATGCGCCATAGCCGGTGCACCCGTGACCGATCTTGGGCGCTTGGGCACGACATGGAGTGAGAACCGTCTCCAGCGCATCCTCCAGGCAAACACCGTCAAGGGAATGGACCCCATGCGCAATACCGCTGATGCGAATTTGCCGGTGATGTTGTTCGTCGGAGATCGCGATGTGCGAACGCCTGCGTTCCACGCAAAGGGGTTTTACAACGCCGTACGAGAACGCGTTCCAGCTCGATTTGAGCTGATACCAGATATGCCTCACAGCATGCCATGGTACCCATCCCACAAGACCCAGACGCTGGGTTTGATCGAGAACTACCTCGCCGCAGAATGCGGCCAAGGCGGACTTTGAGAAATTGGAGTTAGGTAAATCACAAGGACGCATTTGACAGAGTTGACGGTGCCCGATGGGCAGCTCCACACCAAATAAGTGAACCAATGAAGGGGAAAGATATGTCACGTCACGCAACCCACAAGCAGCGCCTCAAGCGTGGACCACTCGTCGCGGCCGTTTTGGCGTGCCTATACACCACTGCCGTCTTTGCACAGGACACGAGCGACTCGACTTCCAGCGATCAGGAGCAGGAACAGGAACAACAAGTCGAAACGCAGGAACCAGCGAGCACGGACGCCGTTGACCTGGATCGCATCACAGTCACGGGTTCGTTGCTGCGCCGGTTCGAGTATGAGTCGACCTCCCCAGTCCAGGTCATCACGGCTGACACCAACGTTGCACTGGGCCTGGTCAATCCGGGTGAGTTCCTGCAGAAGTCCAGCGTCGCGGCAGGCTCGACCCAGATCAACAACCAGTTCGGCGGCTTCGTCGTGGAAGGTGGTACCGGCGTGCAGACTATCTCGCTGCGTGGCCTGGGCGCCAACCGCACCCTGGTCCTGCTGGATGGCCAGCGGCCCGGTCCTGCCGGTACCCGTGGCCAGGTCGGTGCCTTCGACCTCAACGTGATTCCCTCCTCGATCCTGCAGCGCATTGAGGTGGTCAAGGACGGCGCGTCGTCCATCTACGGTTCCGACGCGGTGGCAGGCGTGGTCAACATGATCACCCGCAAGAGCGTCGACCGTCCGGAGCTGACCTTCAGTACCCGCGCGCCGTTCGATGGCGGCGGCGAGGTCTTCACCCTTTCCGGCGCGACCGGCTGGGACTTCGACAACGGCAGCGTCGTGCTGGCTGGTGAGTACTACCTGCAAGAGGCCTTGAAGGTCGGCGACCGCGACTATTTCCGTTGTTCCGAAGATCTGGCCTACTCCGGCCCGGGCGGGGAACGCATTGACCGTGAGGATCGCTCAATCATCGGCGACACCGCTTTAGCAGGCTGCAACGGCCTCTACGCGAACACAATTATCGACGGGGCCGATCGCTACATCCCATCGCCGGACGGTGTGACCAGCGGTCCCTATCCAGGGTATCGACCGCGTCACAGCGGACGCTACGACACGGACGGCGAGGCGTACTACGAGGATGTTCTCAACTACGACTTCCTCGGAAACGCGCACCTCGTTGATCGACAGGAGCGCAAAAGCGTATACGCTGCGACCGACTTCGGCTTCGACAGCTTCAACTGGCAGACCCAGTGGTTGTACAACAACCGCACGACCGACCACTTCGCTTATCGCCAGTTCTTCCCAGCCGTGGTTTCACCGGATGGCACGAGGCTTGTTCAGCCGATCATGCCTTTCGAGACCGCTACCAGTGTGGATGTTGATTACTTCTACGGGCGTACCAAGTTCGACGGGTTGTTCAAGGCGACAGACACTTGGGCCTGGGAGGTCAACGCGACCTATAGCCGCTCCGAAGGTGAGTACAGCAACCTCGGAATCGTAGCCTCCCGCTCCGGCGATTATCGGTACGATGACAACCCACCCGTCTTGGATTACTTCTCCTCCGAGTACCTCAGCGGACAGGGGATGAGCAAGCTGGTGGAGCAGGTCGGCGAATGGCATACCGGGAAGACCATTTACGACCAGACGACTTTCAACGCGGTTGCTACCGGCGAAATGTTCAACCTGCCGGCGGGTGCCGTTGCAGGTGCGTTCGGCATCGAATACCGGAACTACAGTATCGACGACCAGCCTAGCGCCCTGTCGCAAGGTGGTGACTTGTGGGGCGCTTCATCCGCGCAGGTGACCAAGGGCGACGACAACGTGCGCGAAGCTTTCGCCGAAGTCGAGATTCCGCTGATCAGCGGCAAACCAGGCTTTGAATCGTTGTCATTCAATACCTCGGCCCGCGTCTTCGAGTACGACTCGGTCGAAGGCAGCGACAACGTATGGAAGATGGGCCTGAACTGGCAGTTGAACTCCACGGTGCGGTTGCGCGCCACCAAGGGCACCTCCTTCCGGGCCCCGGGTCTCTACGAGCTGTACCTGGGCGACCAGACCGCCTTCGTGGACCAGTTCGCCATTGATCCGTGCATTCTGTGGGGCGAGAGCAACAACGAGCGCATTCGTGCCAATTGTGCTGCAGCCGGGATTCCGAGTGATCTTTCGAGCGGCGGCTCGTCCGCAACGGTGGTGAGTGGCGGTGGTGCCGGTGTCCTTACGCCCGAGACTTCGACAGCGTTCACCGCCGGCATCGTCCTCACCCCCACGGGTAGCAACTTCAGTGTAGCGTTCGACTACTTCAATTACGAAGTGTTCGATCAGATTTCCCAGTTGAACGCCTCGTCGATCTTGGGTGGCTGTTACGGTTCCCCAGTCTATCCAAACAACTTCTGTGACCTGTTCGATCGTAATCCGGCAGGCGCAGCCACCGATCCGCTGCGGATCGAGACCGTCTACGACCAGTACATCAACATCAACCACCAACAGGTCCGTGGTTACGACCTGATCATGAACTACGACAATGACTACTCGTTCGGCCAGCTTTCCGTCGAGACCCAATTGACGTACACCATGGAAGACGTGACGCAGCTGTTCGACAGTGACGAGGAAAGCGGCTTCACGTCGTCCAACTTCGCGGGCTTCATCGGACGGCCAAAACTCGTTGGTAACCTTGATGCCCAGCTGAAGCGTGGAGACTGGACCTACAACTGGCGCACCGAGTACATCCATGGAACCAAGGACCGCGACCTGACGCCGAACTACACCTACCAGGGTCGGGAGAATTCATGGCGTGACATCTGGGCGGAACGCACGTTCTATCACACCCTGTCGGTGCGCTACGAGCAACCGAACTGGAGTGTGCTCGTCGGTATCCGCAACCTGCTCGACAAGGATCCACCGCAGGTATCGGATGGTGTTGCGTCGCGCTACGGCAACGTGCCGGCGTTTGCCACCCAGTACGACTGGTACGGGCGTACCGGCTTCCTGCAGGTGCAGTACAAGTTCTGAGCCATCGCAGCAACGGAAAAAGGGGCGGCGCCTACGCCGCCCCTTTTTTTTGTGTATCCCGGAAGCCGCCGGCCCCGGTTAAAGCAACGAAGCCGAGATCGAAGGCGTAACCCGCGGCCGCATTGCCAGTCGCACTGCAATCTGCCGGGCCGCATCGCGATAGGCCTTCGCTGCCGCCGAGTCCGGCTGGGCGAGCACGACGGGCACGCCGGCATCGCCCTGCTCGCGTATCGAGCGCTCCAGCGGCAGGCTGCCCAACAACGGCACGTCGTACTGGCTGGCCATGCGTTGACCGCCGCCCTCACCGAACACGTGTTCTGCATGACCGCAATTGCTGCACACGTGGACGGCCATGTTCTCGATCAGGCCCAGCACCGGCACCTCCACCTTCTCGAACATCTTCAGTGCCTTCTTGGCATCCAGCGTCGCCACATCCTGCGGAGTAGTAACGATGACCGCACCGGCCACCGGGATCTTCTGCGCCAGGGTCAACTGGATATCGCCCGTACCCGGCGGCAAGTCGACGATCAGGTAATCCAGATCGCTCCAGCGCGTTTCGTTGAGCAACTGGGACAACGCCGAAGTCGCCATCGGCCCACGCCAGATCATCGGCGTGTCCTGCTCGACCAGAAAACCGATCGACATTGCCTCCACGCCATGGGCCCGCATCGGCTCGATCGACTTGCCGTCCGGGCTGTCCGGGCGACCACTGATGCCCAGCATCATCGGCACACTGGGGCCGTAGACGTCGGCATCCAGCACCCCGACCTTCGCGCCATCGGCCGCCAATGCCAGCGCCAGGTTCACCGCCGTGGTCGACTTGCCCACGCCGCCCTTGCCCGAACCCACCGCGATCACGTTGCGAACCTTCTGCAACGGCGACAACTTCGGCTGCACGGCGTGGCTGCTGATGCGCTGGGTCAGTTCCAGCCGGGTCAAGGACACGCCTTGCTCGGCCAGCAGCGCCTTGACCGCCGCCTCCAGCTCATCGCGCAGCCAGGCGATCGGCACCCCGAGGTCGATCGCCACCGCGACGCTGCCATCGGCTTGCGCCACCCGTACGCGCGCGCCAGTGGCGGCAATCGTGGTGTCGGTTCCCGGCAACGGCAACGCGCCGATACGGGTCTGGAGTGAATCGGTCACGGCGGGCCTCGTTATGGAGTCATGTTCTGGTTGCCTATTGTGGCAGCGCCACCGCAAGAGTCACTGACATGGATCAATCGCGACACTTGATGAACCGCAGCGACTGCTTATCGCGGGTTTCCGGCCCGATGCGGTATAAAGATCGACATTGTCCCTTGCTTCCGGAGGAAACCATATGCGTATGAAGTTGCTCGCGTTACTGCTGGTACTGCCGATGTCTGCACTCGCCCAGCAAACCCCGATTGGCACCTGGACGACCATCGACGATGACACCGGCAAGGCCAAATCGACGGTGGAAATCTACCAGGCCGACAACGGCACGCTCTCCGGCCGGGTGCTCGAAGTGATGCAGTCCGCACAGGGCGACAACCCGGTTTGCAGCCAGTGCGACGGCGAACGCAAGAACCAGCCCATCGAGGGAATGGTGATCCTGTGGGATGCCAAGCGGGACGGCGATATCTGGAAAGGCGGCAAGATCCTGGATCCGGCCAAGGGCAAGGTCTACTCGTTGAAGTTGCAGCCGGTCGATGACGGCGCCAAGTTGGAGGTCCGCGGCTTCATGGGCTTCTCGCTGCTTGGCCGCACTCAGACCTGGGTCCGCAAGTAACGCCGATCGCAAGCGTTTACGCGCATGCTTTGTACCCATCGACGGCCCGCTCTTGCGGGCCGTCGTCGTTGGGACCGCCACCGGGTTGATCGGCGCGAACTGGCCGTTGTCGACGGTCGGGGCGGCCGCTGGCGCATGCGACAATAAGGGTTCCGTCACCGCCATCCCTGCCCATGTCCCGCGAGCTCCTCGTCACCTGCGCCCTGCCCTATGCCAATGGCCCCCTTCACCTGGGTCATCTGGTCGGCTACATCCAGGGCGACATCTTCACCCGCGCGCAGCGCCTGTCCGGAAACACCGCCCATTTCGTCTGCGCCGACGACACCCACGGCACGCCGATCATGTTGGCGGCGGAGAAAGCCGGGATGACGCCGGAGGCCTACATCGCCGGCATCCAGGCCAGCCATGAGCGCGACTTCGCGGACTTTGGTGTGGCATTCGATCATTACGACTCCACCAACTCGCCGCGCAACCGCGCCTTGACCGAGGCGATCTACACCAAGCTCGACAACAACGGCCACATCAAGCGGCGCTCGGTTGCCCAACTGTACGACCCGGTCAAGGGCATGTTCCTGCCCGACCGTTTCGTCAAGGGCATCTGCCCCAACTGCAATACGCCCGACCAGTACGGCGATAACTGCGAGCACTGCGGGGCGACCTACTCGCCGACCGAGCTGAAGGAGCCGCGCTCTGTGGTCAGCGGCGCAGAGCCGGAGCTGCGCGAGTCGGAACACTTCTTCTTCGAGGTGGGCGATTTCGATGCCTTCCTGCGCGACTGGCTGTCCGGCGATGTCGCCAATCCGGGCGTCAAGGCCAAGCTGCAGGAATGGCTGGATGCCGAGGGCGGCCTGCGCGCCTGGGACATCTCCCGCGATGCGCCCTACTTCGGCTTCCAGATCCCCGGCCATCCGGGCAAGTACCTGTATGTCTGGATCGACGCGCCGATCGGCTACCTGGCCAGCTTCCAGGCGCTATGCGAGCGCGTGGGGCTGGATTTCTTCAGTTATCTCGCCCGTGACAGCCAGTCGGAACTGCACCACTTCATCGGCAAGGACATCGTCAACTTCCACGGCCTGTTCTGGCCGGCGGTACTGCACGGCGCGGGCTTCCGTGCGCCCACGCGGCTGCACGTCAACGGCTATCTGACCGTGGATGGCGCCAAGATGTCCAAGTCCCGCGGCACCTTCGTGATGGCGCGTACCTACCTCGATGTCGGCCTGGAGCCGGAAGCGCTGCGCTACTACTTCGCAACCAAGACCTCCGGCGGCGTGGACGACCTGGATCTCAACCTGGCCGACTTTACCCAGCGGGTAAACGCCGACCTGGTCGGCAAGTTCGTCAACCTCGCCAGCCGCTGCGCGGGCTTCATCAGCAAGCGCTTCGACGGTCAGCTCGCCGATGCCCTGCCCGACCCGGCGATGTACGCGCGTTTCGTCGAGCAACTGGCGCCGATCGCAGCCGCCTACCACCGCAACGAAGCCGCCATCGCGCTGCGGATGACGATGGCCCTGGCCGATGAGGCCAACCGCTATATCGACGAGCACAAGCCGTGGGTGATCGCCAAGCAGGAAGGTCAGGACGCGCAGTTGCAGGCGGTGTGCAGCCAGGGCCTGAACCTGTTCCGCATGCTCAACACGGCGCTCAAGCCGGTGCTGCCCCGGGTCACGACGCAAGCCGAAGCGTTCCTGGATGCGCCGGTAACGGATTGGCGCACGCTGGACGCGCCCCTTGTCGGCCACCGCATCCACGCCTATTCACCGTTGTTTACCCGGATTGACCCGAAGCTGATCGATGCCATGACCGAAGCCAGCAAGGATTCCATGAAAGCGACCGATGCCCCGCAAACCCCGGCGAACGTCACGCCGACATCCATCGCCCAGCCCGCTCCGGCCGCTGCCGCGAAGCCGGCAACGCCCGATGCATCGCAGGCCGCCGCGCAGGTCGCGACTATCGGCATCGACGACTTCGCCAAGCTCGACCTGCGCATCGGCAAGGTGCTGGCCTGCGAATTGGTCGAAGGCTCTAACAAGCTGCTGCGCTTTGAGCTCGACGGCGGCGATCTGGGCACCCGGCAGATCTTTTCCGGCATCCGCGCGTCGTACCCGGAGCCAGGCAAACTGGTCGGCCGCAACGTGGTGTTCATCGCCAACCTCGCGCCGCGCAAGATGCGGTTCGGGATGAGCGAGGGCATGATCCTCTCCGCCGGTTTCGACGCCGACGCGCTGGCCTTGCTGGATGCCGACAGCAGCGCGCAGGCTGGCATGCCGGTGCGTTGATAAGGTTCCAGGCAACGCCATGGCCGACCTGACCGAGCGACTCGACCGCCTGTTGCCGCAAACCCAGTGCGCCCAATGCGGTTATCCGGGCTGCCGGCCGTACGCCGAGGCGATGGCGGCAGGCGATGCGGATATCGACCGCTGCCCTCCCGGCGGCGATGCCGGCGCACTGGCGCTGGCCCGGGCGCTCGGCGTCGAGCCCAAGGCCTTCGACCGCCATCGCGGCGAGCACACACCGGCCCAGGTCGCGCTGGTCATCGAGGACGACTGCATCGGCTGCACCAAATGCATCCAGGCCTGCCCGGTCGATGCGATCGTGGGCGGCGCCAAGTACATGCACACGGTGATCGAGCCGTTATGCACCGGTTGCGAATTGTGCGTGCCTGCCTGCCCGGTGGATTGCATCACGATGGAGTTTGTGGCCCCTCTGGCGGCGGAACCGGGTCGCTGAGCGCGGCTTCACAAGCCGAGCAGATACGCTCGACCTGGTAGCCGTGATCGCGCAGCAGCTCCACGACGCCGTCGTCCCCGAGCAGGTGCAAGGCACCGACCACCACCATGACATCATCATGATGATTCTCATCGAGCATCTGTCGTAGCTGGGGCAGCCACGACAGGTTCCGCTCCTGGTTGATGGCCCGGTACGTCTGCGGGGTCTTTTCCAGCATTTCCTGCCGGGTCAGGGCATCCAGCGCTTCAATGTCGCCGTCGCGCCAGGCCTGGTGCAGATCGGCCAGCATCGCGGGCATCTCCTGCGGGCGGTCGAGAAAGTCCTTCAGCCCGATCAGCTGCTCTTGCATCGGCGCGGCGTCCAGTGCCTGCAACTGGTCATCAATCGATTCGAGCCCGGAGGTCGGCTTGCCGGCGGTGGCCGCGCGCTCCATCAGATGACGATCCAGTCCCAACTCGGCGCTGAAGCCCAACGATTGCGACAAGCCCAGCATCAGCGACAAATTGACGAACCAGGGGTCGTACTGGTTTACCTGTTCGAGCCCGCTGCCCTGCCGGGCCAACAATCGGTGCAGCTTCTCGCGCAGTCGCGGCGGCAGCACGTCGGCGAGCACGCGTCCGTCCTCATAGCCGGCGGCCTCAAGGAATTTTTGCCCCGTCGTCGGGTCATCAAGCTCGGCAGGCGCAACCTCGAATACAACCCGGTCCGCCAGCTCATACGCGGCATCAATATCGCCCGACAGCGGGTAGTCATCCTGCTTCAGCAGGTGGAACGATCCCAGCAGGTAGATCGCGTTGTCGGCATCGGAGACTTTCCACAGCAGCGGCACGGGCGGGCTGTACGGCGGCGGCAAGGTGTCCGGCAGCACCTGGACGGTGCCGACGGCTCCCACCGACACCGTGGCGCACACCGCCAGCAGCCCGGCCAGCACGGTCTTCAATGGTTGCATGTCGCTACTCGGCTTGTGGCGCGGCGGGGTTTCAGGGAGCGTCCCCGGCGACATAGGATTTCTCCCCGGCGGTCACCGCCAGGTCCAACCGGTTTTCCAACGGCGGCAACGGGCAGGTGGCAAATGCGGTGAAGGCGCAGGGCGGGTTGTAGGCCTGGTTGAAGTCCACGACCAGTCGGCCGTCAGCGTCGGGCTTGGGGACATATACAAAGCGACCGGCGCCGTAGCTGCCGTGCCCGTTGGTGCGGTCGGCGAAGACCAGGAACAATGTGTCACCGCCCTCGTCGATGGCTTCCAACTGGTAGCTCACCCCGTCACGCTCGAACTCGACCAGCCCCGGATTGGCCACCTCGTCGAATGCACCGATGATGTTGGCAATCTCCATCGTCTGTCCTGCCGGGTGCGGAACGAATCGTGCCGGCAACACCCATTCGGGGTCTGCCGGCCAATACTCCAATCCGGCAAACCCGGTCCTTGTGGGCGCCTGGGCATGGCGGACGCGCAACGCAAGACGATCATTGCGCTTGATCACCACCGCGCGGCCATCGCCACCGTCGAACCCCAGCGTGGTCGGGCCGGCAGGATCATCGTCCGCGCGCAGCCAGGCCTCACCGGTCAACGGTTCACCGTCAACCGTCAATGCCACCCCCGCCTCGGGCACCAGGCGGACGCGGTCGTCACGCAACTCGATCATGCCGATGTGCTCCGGGCCCATTGCCAGGCGCATGCCGTTGTCCGCATCGCTGCCCAGGTAGTGCGCGCCCGGTTCGATCCAGTGCAGGCCCACCAGACTGGTCCAGCCATCGGCCGCTACCAACCCGGCACGACGCTGCTGACGCCAGGCTTGCTGGCTTTGCTTGAAGGCAAACTCTTCGGCGGACATCGAAACCTCGTCATTGGTGGGAGACAGATTACTGCGCTCGCAACCACCCAGGGCCACGCCCAGGGTGGTCAGGCACAACAGCACGAACATGTGGTGGAGTTTTGGCATTTCAGCGTCCGCGCAGGAACCAGTGATCGATCTGGGACAGGTTGAACGCCGCCCAGGTGGGCCGGCCATGATTGCACTGGCCGGATCGTTCGGTGACTTCCATCTCGCGCAGCAACGCATCCATCTCCGGCAGGGTGAGACGCCGGTTGGCGCGCACGGCACCGTGGCAGGCCATGGTCGACAACAATTCGTCGCGCGCCGCGGCGACCCGTATCCCGCCCAGCGGCGAAGCACCACCGTGCTCGCGCAGGTCGCCGATGACATCGCGCAACAATGCCTCGACATCCCCGTGCGCAAGCAACGCCGGCACCGATCGCAAGGTCAGCGACTGCGGACCGGCGCGGGTCACTTCAAACCCGAGCGCGTCCAGCGTCGCCGCTTCGCTCTCGGCGACATCGGCTTCGGGCCCCGATACCGCCAGCGTCGCAGGCACCAGCAGCGGCTGGCTGCGCAGGCCTTCGCCATCGTGCGCACGCTTGAGCCGCTCGTACCCGATGCGCTCATGGGCGGCGTGCATGTCGACCACGATCAACCCGTCACGTGATTGGGCGAGGATGTAGATCCCGTGCAACTGGGCGATCGCATGGCCCAGTGGTGGCAGCGTCGCCTCACTGCTGGCAGGCAGGGAGCCACCGGCGGGGAATGCCGACCCCGGTAGCTGGGCACCGGGCGACGCCGACGCAGCGCTTGATTCGCTGCTTCCATAAAGCGTCGCGAAACCGGCACGAGCTTCGGCCACCTGCAGCCCCAGCGGTGCCTGCGGCGGATGCCAGCGCGGCGCAAACCCCAGGCCTTGGTGGGCACCGGCCGCCGTGCCATCGCCCCCCGCCGATGCTCCTGTCATGGCCGAGCCTGCCAGACCGGCACGCGTCCCGGCGAGGGCGGTCTGCACGGTCCGGTAGACGAAATCGTGGATCAGTCGCGAATCGCGAAAACGCACCTCATGCTTGGCCGGGTGCACGTTGACATCGACCCTGACCGGGTCGAGCTCCAGGAACAATACGTAGGCAGGTTGGCGCCCATGGAACAGCACATCGGCGTAACCCTGCTTGACCGCATGGGCAATGCTGCGGTCACGGATCGCGCGACCGTTGCAGTACAGGTATTGCTGGTCGGTACTGGCCCGGTTGTAGGACGGCTGCGCAATCCAGCCATGCAGGCGCAAACCGGCCCCCTGATGGTCCAGTGGCAGGACGTTGTTGGCAAATTCCTCGCCCAGGGTCTCGTGCAAACGTGCGTCCGACAGCCCTGCCTTGTCGAGCATGTCCACGTCGCCTTTCCAGCGCCGGGACGGCTTGCCATTATGTGATACACGCAGCTCGACATCGGGGCGAGCCAACGCCAGTTGCCGCAGCCACTCCTCGATATGGGACAGCTCGGTCCGTTCGGCACGCAGGAACTTGCGCCGTGCCGGTACGTTGAAGAACAGGTCGCGGACCTCGACTGTGCTGCCTTGCGGGTGCGGCTTCGGGCCGACTTCACCAACCCGGCCACCGTCGACTTCCAGCATCGAGCCGTGTTCGGCCCCGGTAGTCCGGGAGACCAGGGTGAACCGGCTGACCGATGCGATCGATGGCAACGCCTCGCCGCGGAAGCCCAACGTCAACACGCGCTCCAGGTCATCAAGGGACGCGATCTTGCTGGTGGCATGACGCGAGATGGCCAGCGGCAGCTCCGCGGCGGAAATGCCGGCACCGTCGTCCCTGACCCGGATCAGCCGGGCACCGCCTTCCTCAAGGTCGATGTCGATCCGCTGGGCACCGGCGTCAAGAGCGTTCTCGACCAGCTCTTTCACCACCGAGGCAGGACGCTCGACGACCTCGCCCGCCGCAATCTGGTTGATCAGTGTGTCTGGAAGCGGCTGGATCGGCACTGTGGCGGTGGGTCCGTGAGTGGGCTGGCAGACCTTCGATCATAACCGAGAGGCGTCGCCAACCGGGCTCCCGGCTGGGGACTGCAGGCTCCCGCTACGGACTGCCGCCAGCGGCTCCTGCCGAAGCCGTCGTGACAGCCGCCCGAGCGGCATACATCGTGCCCGGCGGTGGCTGCCGGGTGAAGAATGTATTGACGCCGTCGAGCACCGCGCCCGCCAATTTGCGCTGGAACGCGGGTTGCTGCAAACGGATCTCTTCGGCCGGGTTGGAGATGAAGGCGGTCTCCACCAGCATCGCCGGCATGTCGGAGGTCCGCAGCACGGCGAAGTTGGCGCGCTCGATGTGCGGCTTGTGGATGTTGCCTACCCGCTTTAGGCCATCGAGGATCTCCTCGGCGGCGTCCGCGGAGGCCTTCATATGGCCACTCTGGGTTAAATCGAGCAGTACCGAAGCCAAAGTATTGTTGGTCTGGGCAAGGCGCACCCCGCCTACCAGGTCGGAGGAGTTTTCCTTGTCGGCCAACCAGCGTGCGCGCTGCGAAGAGGCACCGCGCAGCGACAGCACGTAGACCGAAGAGCCGTCAGCGCCGCGGTTCTCCGCGGCATCGGCGTGGATCGAGATGAACAAGTCGGCCTTGGCCGCGCGTGCCAGTCGGGCACGCTTGTTCAACGGAATGAACACGTCGTTATCCCGGGTCAGGTAGGACTTCAAGCCGGGCGTGGCGTCGATCTGGCGCGCCAGCTCCTTGCTGATCGCCAGCACGACATCCTTCTCACGCGTGCCATTCTTGCCGATCGCGCCGGGATCCTGGCCACCGTGCCCGGGATCGATCGCGATCACCAGCGGGCGCATGCCGCGACCCTGCATGATCTGCTCCAGGGTCTTGACCGGATCGCTCGCCGCTCGGGCGGGAGCCGCTGGGACCGCAGGTTTTCCAGTGGCCACCCGGGTAGGAATACCGGTGGCAACCGTGGTCGGAATCGCGGCTGCGGCTGCGGTCGTCGGTTCGGCAGCAGCGACGCGCGCCGCAATTTGCGATATCAAGCGACTGGTCGCCTCGGCGGATGCTGCCGTCTGGTCTACCGCTGGCGCGTCGGAAACGGGAGCGGCGACAGCCTGGGCAACGACAACATTGTCGACCACTGCCTGCGGTTCGACGCCGGGCTTGTTGATCGGCGCAGGAGTAGACGCAAGCGCTGCTGCACCGTCACCCGGCCATTGCACTACCAGACGCGGGCCTGAAGGACCCGATTCAATCCGTGGCGTGATCGCGGTAATCGATTGGCCAAGATCAAAGACAATCCGGACGGTGCCGGGAACCGGCTGACCGGTACGGACGGCCGTGACCACGCCGGTGCCGGCCGGAACCTGCAGGTTTGCCGACAGCGACGAGGCTGGCAGGTCGATCACCAGCCGGTCCGGGCCGGCCAGGCTGATGATGTTGAACTCACCTGCCTTGTCCAACGCGATCTCGGCACGGGTGCCGGTCGCACCATTGCTCAACTGCACGCCCTGAACCTGGCTGGCGCCCGCGATGCCCCAAGCCGACGCCGATACCAGCGTCAAACCCAGCAGGAAATTCTTGAAGGTGGCGCCATCGACTCGCATGGGCGCTAGTCAATCACTGCTTCCCCACGATTGCAAGTACTTTTTCCCTTAAGAATCCGACACCTGCCGCATACTCTTGTGGAAACGTTCAGGAGTTGATCTGGGTTCATGGGCTTTTTTCCATCCGATCCAGCCAAGCCTGCCCCACCGGCGTTTGCGGCAGCAACTGCACGCTCCGGCCATCTTTCTGCACCGCCAACTCGATCAACAGGTCCGGCGACGGCAGGTGACCGCTGCCCCGTTCCGGCCACTCCACCAGCCATAGCACCGGGTCTTCGCCATCCAGGCCCAGGTATTCCAGTTCGCCGGGATCGCCAATCCGATACAGGTCCAGGTGCCAGGCCTCACCGCCGCCAGGCAACGGATACCGCTCAACCAGAGTGTAGGTGGGGCTGCGGATTGCCCCCTGCACGCCAAGCCCCCGCAGCAGGGAACGGGCAAGACTGGATTTTCCGGCACCCAGCTCTCCGCGCAGGTGCACCACCGCTTGCGGCGGCAGGGACGCCGCAAGCGACCGGCCAAGCTGATCGGTACTGGCCGGGTTGGGCAACCAGAGCAGGCTCATCCTGTCAGCTCGGGGTTGGCAAGCTCGCGCAACCAGGGCATCAGGTCGCTCGGCAACAGTCCGCGCTCACCGTCCCGGGCGGCTGCGGCATCTCCGGCAGCGGCATGCAGCAGCGCGCCACAACTGGCGGCATCGAAGGCCTCCAGGCCTTGCGCGCGCAACGCGGCGATAACCCCGCTCAACACATCGCCCATGCCGCCAACTGCCATCCCGGGATTGCCGGCATCAATCAGGCGCGGCGTCCGGCTTGGTGCGGCAACGATGCTGCCGGCTCCCTTCAGTACCACCACGGCGTCGAACTGCGTCGCCAGCGCGGTGGCGGCGGCAAATCGATCCCGCTGGATATCGGCGGTATCGCAATCCAGCAAGCGCGCCGCTTCACCCGGATGCGGGGTAAGCACCGTATTGGCTGGGGTCGCAAGCGACTGCTCGGCGATCAGGTTCAGCGCATCGGCGTCCAGCACCAACGGCTTGGGTGATTGCAGAACCTGCTGCAGCAACGCACGCGCCCAGTCGCCCTGCCCCAGGCCGGGACCCGCCATGACCACGTCGGCACTGGCGATAAAATGGCTGTCCAGCGCGTCGGCATCATCGGCATGACCGTGGACCATGGCCTCCGGCAACCTCGCCAGTAAAGCAGCCACATGCGCGCTGCGGGTCACCACGTCGACCAGGCCGGCGCCACTGCGCAGCGCCGCCTCGGCGGCGAGCATGATCGCCCCGCCATGACCGTGCTCGCCGCCGATGCACAGCACCCGGCCATTGCGGCCCTTGTGGCTGTCGCGGCGGCGCGGAGGCAGCCATCGTTGCAGATCGATGGCCTGCAGGCGCTCGGCCATCGGGGTGATCCCCTCGAACAATCCGTCGTCCAGCCCGAGGCAGAAGCGTTGCAGTTTGCCGACGTGATCACGTGCCGCACCAGTGCGCAGGCCCGCCTTGGAAGCGATGAACTCCAGCGTGCATGCGGCATCAACCGCTTCGCCCTCCACCGCGCCGGTCGCTGAATCCACACCGCTGGGCACGTCCAGTGAAAGCACCGTCGACGGATGCCGGTTGATCGCCCTGATCAACGCCGCCGCCAGCGGCTCGGGCGGCCGTGCCAGGCCGATTCCGAACAACGCATCCACCACCAGCTCGGCCGCCGGCAGCGCGTCTTCAAACTCGACCACGGTGCCGCCACTGGCCAGATAGGCCGCGCTGGCGAGGCGCGCCGGATCGGTCCTCGGCGAATGACCTGGCAACCGCACCACCTGGACCTGCGTGCCCGCTTGCCTGGCATGGTGTGCGAGCACGTACCCGTCGCCACCGTTGTTGCCTGGGCCGCATACCACCAACAGCGACTGGGTCGCCGGCCAACGCTGCAGCACCACTCGCCATGCACCTTGACCGGCGCGCTGCATCAACTCGGCACTGTCGCCCAACCCGGCCAGCGCGCGGGCCTCGACCTCGCGCACGGCGGCGACGGAAAACAGGGCGGCGGCAGCAAGCATGCAGCGATTCTATACTTGGCAAGCCGTGACCCATACCCGACCGCCCACCGCCCTGCCCCCGGCCACGCCCAGTGACGCTGCGCCGGCGCCCGACTACTCCGCAGTCGCCCAGCGTATCGGCGAGCTTGCCCGCGAGTTCGGGTTCCAACACTGCGGCATCAGTGGCATCGAACTGGGCGAAGACGAGGCCCACCTGCGTGACTGGCTCGCACAGGGCCTGTATGGATCGATGGAATGGATGGCGCGCCATGGTGATGCACGATCACGCCCGGCCGAGCTGATTCCCGGCACCTTGCGGGTGGTATCGGTCGGCCTCGACTACGGACGTCGCGATGACGAAGAGGCCTGGCAAACCCTGGACGATGGCGAGCGCGCCTACGTTGCCCGCTACGCACTGGGCCGCGATTACCACAAACTCATGCGCCAACGCCTGCAGCGGCTGGCAACGCAGATCGCCGAGCTGGTCGGCCCCTTCGGCCACCGGGTATTCGTCGACTCCGCCCCGGTGCTGGAGCGGGCACTGGCGCGAAACGCCGGACTGGGCTGGATCGGCAAGCACACCTGCCTGATCGACAAGAATGGCGGCTCGTGGTTTTTCCTGGGCGAGATCTACCTCGACCTGCCGCTGCCAATCGGCGAGCCGGCCACCGCCCATTGCGGCACCTGCACGCGCTGCATCGATGTCTGCCCGACCGCTGCGATCACCGCGCCCTACCGGCTCGACGCGCGGCGCTGCATCTCCTACCTGACCATCGAGCATGAAGGGTCGATCCCGCTGGAGTTCCGCGAACCGATCGGCAACCGCATTTTCGGTTGCGACGACTGCCAACTGGTGTGTCCGTGGAACAAGTTCGCCAAGCGCACCGACGAGCCCGATTTCCGCGCCCGCAACCATCTGGACCAGGCCAGCCTGGCAGAGCTGTTTGCGTGGACACCGGAAGAGTTCCTGCAACGCACCGAAGGCTCGGCAATCCGCCGCAGCGGTCACCAGCGCTGGTTGCGCAATATCGCTGTCGCGCTGGGCAACGCACCGTCGACACCGCAGGTGCTGGCCGCGCTGGAATCACGGCGCGACAGCGAAGATCCACTGATCCGCGAACACGTCCAGTGGGCATTGCAGCGTCATGCCGCCCGAGCGCAGACCATGGCGCCCGACTGACCGACTCGGCGACGGGCGTGCTACCTCCGCAACAAGCCCGTCAAGCAACCGCCTGGGGCGGAATCGAGTTGTTGGTGTGGGTCAGCCGGTTGTCACTGTCGACATAGACCAGGGTCGGCTTGTACTTCGCCGCTTCGGCCTCGTCGAACTCGGCATAGGCACAGATGATCACCAGCTCGCCGGGCTTCGCGCGATGCGCGGCCGCCCCGTTGATCGAAATCACCCCGCTGCCTTCCTCGCCACGGATCGCATAAGTGATGAAGCGATGCCCACTGTTGATGTTGAAGATGTGGATCTGTTCGTACTCACGGATGCCGGAAATATCCAGCAACCGGCCGTCAATCGCGCACGAACCTTCGTAATGCAGTTCGGCATGGGTGACGGTGGCACGGTGGATCTTGGCCTTGAGCAGGTTCAGTTGCATTGCGATGACTCCAACGCGGCGCGCAGGTGTTTCAGGGCATTGAAGTTTACCAGTCGATGGCGCGGCGCAACATGAGTGCGCGCCAAACACTGCATGCCAAACAGCGGTTGCGATCAGCGCCTGAACTCGAGGTTGTCGATCAGCCGGGTGCTGCCCAGTCGCGCGGCAACCAGCGCGACCCGGGCATCCGGGTCATCGGTACCGGGTGCCTGCGCCGACTGCGTGGGCGTCGGCACGGTCAGGTCGGGGCGCCTGAGGACCGCGTAATCCACCTCGAAGCCCGCTTGGGCAAGGCGATGCACGGCATCGGACTCCACCGTTTCCCGAGCCTGCCCGGCTTGGCTGGCGTGCCGCATGGCCTGCAGGCACGACTGGATCTGCGCCGCGACCGGACGCTCACTGGCCGACAAGTACTGATTGCGCGAACTCATCGCCAGCCCGTCGGTCTCACGCAGGGTGGGAGCCGCCAGCAGCTCGACCGGAAATGCCAGGTCACGGACCAGGTAACGGATCACCGCCAACTGCTGGTAGTCCTTGCTTCCGAATACCGCCACGTCCGGCTGGACCTGATTGAACAGACGCGACACCACGGTCGATACACCGTCGAAATGGCCCGGGCGACGCGCACCCTCCAGCACTTCGGTCACGCCGGGTACCCGTACCTGCACGGTGGCCTCGACGCCATACGGGTACATGGTCGGGACCGATGGCAGCCACATCAGGTCGGCGCCAGCGGCGTCCAGCCCGGCCGCATCGGCATCGGCGGTACGCGGGTAGCGATCGAAGTCCTCGTCGGGACCGAACTGGGTCGGGTTGACGAACACACTGGCGATCACCCGGTCGGCACTCTGGCCGGCGAGTTTCACCAGCGAGTGGTGGCCGGGGTGCAGGTTGCCCATGGTCGGCACGAAGCCGACCCGCAGGCCCGCGCGCTTCCACTCACCGACGCGCTCGCGCAGCGCGGACAGTTCCGTGACGGTCTCGATCATCGCGTCGGCCAACCCGTCAGGCGTAGGAATGCGCGGCGTCGGGGAACCGACCTTCGCGTACCGCGGCCGCATACGCCTGCATCGCGCCGAGGACGGATCCACCCTCGGCGAGAAAATCCTTGACGAACTTGGGCCGACGCGAGCCACCCGCCAGGCCGAGCATGTCGTGCAGCACCAGCACCTGGCCATCGCATTGCGGGCCGGCGCCGATGCCGATGGTCGGGATTTCCAACTCGGCGGTGATGCGGGCCGCCACCGGAGTTGGCACGCACTCGAGCACCAGCAACTCCGCGCCGGCCGCAGCAACGGCGCGTGCATCCTCGAGCAACTGCTCCGCCGCCGCGTCATCCCTGCCCTGCACCCGATACCCGCCCAGCCGCAGCACCGACTGCGGGGTCAGGCCGAGGTGGGAACACACCGGTATCTCGCGCTCCACCAGGTAGCGGATCACGTCAAGCTTGGGCCCCGCGCCTTCGATCTTGACCATGGCCGCACCGGCCTGCAGGAACCGGGTCGCCGCATCCAGCGCACGCAGCGGCGTGGCGTCGGACTGGAACGGCATGTCGGCCACCAGCAAGGCGGTCGCCAAACCACGTCGGACGCAGGCGGTGTGGTACGCAATGTCATCGACCGTCACCGGCAGGGTGCTGTCTTGCCCCTGTACGACCATCCCCAGCGAGTCGCCAATGAGCACCAGGTCGATACCTGCGGCGTCCAGCACGCGGGCAAACCCGGCGTCGTAACAGGTCAGCATCACCAGTTTGCGGTCATCGTTCTTGGCCGCGCGCAGCAACGGCACGGTCCAGGGCTTGCGGTCAGCCGGAACGGCGGCGGAGGTATACATGATTGCGCTCTTCGCTTAACGAGCCGCGTCAGTTCGCGGCGGGAGTGCATACGGTAGCGCTTCGATGTCGTCGGTGGCCATCGCGGCGAGCAGCTCACGCGCCAGACCCCGGCCGGGAATCCGGGCATCGGGCGCGATCTCCACCAGCGGCAGCAGCGCAAACGCACGCTCATGCAGGTGCGGGTGCGGAACCTGCAGGCCGGGTTGATCGATCACCTGGTCGCCATATAACAACAGGTCGAGATCCAGTGTGCGCGGGCCCCAGCGGTCGCGGCCATCATCGCGGCGTGTCCGGCCGGCGTCGCGTTCGATGCCCAGCATCGCCGCCAGCAGTGATTGCGCGGCCGATGTGGTTTCCAGCAACGCCACTGCGTTGAGGAAATCCGGCTGCGCGGTCAGTCCCCACGCCGGGGTGCGATACAGGCGCGAGACCTTCAATACACGGGTGCCGGGCAAGGCGTCCAGCGCGCCCAGGGCGGACCCGATGATGGCGGCGCTGTCGCCCAGGTTGCTGCCAAGGCCAACGAACACCGCGACGCCGGGGTTCATTCGTCGGCAGCCGCCGTGCGCCGACTGCGCCGTCGTGGCCGTGGCTTGGAAGGTTTGCCGGCGTCGGCCGAGTCACCTGCGTATGGTTCGTCGTCCCCGTCGTGCTGGGTTGCCAACAACGGCCCGTACTCCTTTTGGGCCTGGAGCCAGAAATCGACATCCTCGGCGTGCTCGTCCGACACCCCGAGCCGAAGCGTGAGGAAGTCGAACGCGGCGCGAAAACGCGGGTGGGAGAGCATCCGCGACACCCGCTTGCCCTGCCGAAGTGAGAAGCGCGACTGCAGCAGCCAGATTTCCTGCATCGGGATCGAGAACCGGCGCGGCAAGGCGACCATCGCCAGCTCGTGCACGGTGACCCGGTCGGCGGCGCGACGCTGGGCCTCGATCGCCTGCACCCCTTGCGCTTGCAATGCCATCAGTGTCCGGCAATACGCCGGCCAAAGAAGCAAGGCAAACAGGAACGCCGGCGACACCGGCTCGCCATCCGCGACACGCTGGTCGGTTCCGCGCAGGCCGTCGAGTACCATCTTGCGCAGCGCTCCACTGCGGTTGGCCGTCAGTGCGGCAGCGCTTTCGGGCAACAGCATCGGCAGCAGGCCGTGTTTTTCCAGGCCCAGGAAGCTCTCGACCGCATGGCCGGACAAGAACAGCTTCAAGCACTCCTCGAACAAGCGCGCCGGTGCCGAGTCGGCCAACAGCGGTGCCAGCGGCCGGATCGGCGCAGCAGTGGCGGGCTCGATCTGGAAGCCCAGCTTGGCGGCCAGCCGGACGGCGCGCAGCATCCGCACCGGGTCTTCCCGGTAGCGTGTTTCCGGGTCGCCAATCAGCCGCATCAGGCGGTTCTGCACATCCTCGAAGCCGCCGGTGTAATCGCGCACCGAAAAATCCTCGATGCCGTAATACAGCGCGTTGGCGGTGAAGTCGCGGCGGACCGCGTCGTCCTCGATGGTGCCGTAAACGTTGTCACGCAGCAGGCGGCCACCTTCGTGTTGCTCGCGGTCGCCACTGCCATCGTCGGTGTTGGCGCGGAAGGTGGCGACCTCGATGATCTCGCGACCAAACACCACATGCGCCAGCCGGAACCGGCGACCGATCAGGCGGCAGTTGCGGAACAGCTGTTTGACCTGTTCGGGTGTCGCCGCGGTGGCGATGTCGAAGTCCTTGGGCGCGCGGCCGGCCAACAGGTCGCGCACGGCGCCGCCGACCAGGTAGGCAGCGAAACCACCGTCGCGCAGGCGGTAAAGCACCCGCAGGGCATTGGGGCTGATGTCCTTGCGCGATACGTTGTGCTGATCGCGAGGGATGACCCGCAGGGCGGGAACGGGAAGTTGATTTTTGTCTGGCATCAGGCGGGCGTCGCCGCAGTTGGGAGGACAGTTGGGAGGATCCGGGAAATATTTCATGAATAGCCGTTGCCGATGGCTACGGCGCGCCATATACTAGCAGGCCGCACAACGGTGAGAGTCCGGTGCGGGCTTGCTCCCTTCGTCTAGAGGCCTAGGACGTGGCCCTCTCACGGCTAAAACACGAGTTCGAATCTCGTAGGGAGCACCAATACCGAAAGCCCGTGCAGCGATGTACGGGCTTTCTTCTTTTCCGCCCTTGAGCCCGACCAAACGGGGAGTCCGACCAATGCCCTTCGTCGTTACCGAGAGCTGCATCAAGTGCAAGTACACCGATTGTGTGGAGGTGTGCCCGGTGGACTGCTTCCACGAGGGGCCGAACTTCCTGGTGATCGACCCGGACGAATGCATCGATTGCACCCTGTGTGAGCCGGAGTGCCCGGTCAATGCCATCTACCCCGAGGACGACGTCCCCGGTGGGCAGGAGGGGTTCGTGCAGCTCAATGCCGAGCTTGCCAAGCAATGGCCGGTGATCTCCCAGCGCAAGGACGCCCCGGCCGACGCGGCCGAATGGGACGACAAGACCGGCAAACTGCCACTGCTTGAGCGCTGAGGCGGCCAACAAGCGCCGCCCCCGCTTGCGCCCCGGTTACTGGCCGCCCAACGCCGCCTTCAACGCGGTGATCAGCGCTACCGGCGCCTCGTCGACCGCCGGCATGCCACGCGGATCAACCGCGGACACATACGCACCGGCTTCGGTTTCACTCACCCGGACCAGGAAGTTGCTGTCGCGGTAGTTCACGTCAAACGCCCCCAGCAACTTGGCCCGGCTGGCAACGGTCACCCCGTCGACTTCAGCCAGCGCCGCGTCGACCTGGGCGAAAACCTCGTCACGACTGCCCGGAACCACAAACCCGGCTCCAACCGAGCCCGTCTGTGCCGGTGCCGCAGTCGAGCCCGGACTGGCGGCTGCTGCCGCGACGGTGTCCGACGCCGTTGCCGAGCCAACCGGCATGTCCACCGCCGCGCCGGTACGCGGCAAGTCAAGGTCGGGCGGCACTTCCAACGGACGGGTTTGCTGGGCATACAGCTCATCGGTCTTGGAAAACCAGCTGCAGCCGGAACCGGCGGCCAGGCCAACCAGCAAAATGCCGGCGACGGCGGCTTGGGACAACGAAATGGTGGAACGCATGGGCAATCTCCAGGTCAGTCCGCGACGGGGTCGCAGGCCAGTTCAAGTTCGCGGATGATCGCAGCAATCCTGGCTGCAGTCTCATGATGGGATGGCGATAGTGACAGCAGTGGCAGGCGCAGGCCGCAACCCACGCCTTGCGCGGCAAGCAGGGCCTTGATCGGGATCGGGTTGGACTCCACGCCGAGGAACTTGTACACCGCCGCCATCCGCTCGTCCCAGGCCTGCGCCGCCGCCTGCTTGTCGTGGCGCGCCAGCTCACACAGGCGCCGGAAGGCACGCGGCAATACATTGGAAGCGACCGATACAACGCCGTCGGCACCGGCCAGCATCGCCCGGCAAGCGGTCCGGTCGTCGCCGCTGAACACCACGAAGTCCGCCGACTGCAGGGCCAGCAAGTCCGTCATGCGTCCCGGCTCCGGCTGTGCCTCCTTGACGCCGATGATGCGCGAATGGCCGACCAGCGCCGCCACGGTCTCGGGCAGCATATCGCTGCCGGTGCGTCCCGGTACGTTGTAGAGCATCACCGGCAAGGCGCCGTCGTCGGCAATCGCACGGTAATGGGCGACCAGGCCGGCCTGGGTCGGACGGACGTACGGGGGAGTCACTACCAATGCCAGGTCGGCGCCCAATGCCCCGGCGCGCCGGGTCTGCTCGATCGACTTGGCGGTGTTGGACTGCCCGGTGCCCGCGATGACCGGGACTTGCCCGGCGACCACTTCCACGGCGGTGCGCAACAGGAGGTCGAACTCCGCGTCATACAACGCGGCCGCTTCCCCGGTCGAGCCAGCCACCACGACCGCCTGGGTCCCGGCTTCCAACTGCGTCCGGACAAGGCGTCGCCACGCATCCAGGTCAAGTTCGCCATCAGCGCCAAAAGGTGTCGCCAACGCGGTGATGCTGCCGGAAAGTCGCAAGTCTCGATGTCCTGTCATGGGCCAGTGGCGAGGTGCCATCAAAAAGGGCTGTCGCAAATTGATGTTACTTGCGGCGCGAAAGCACGGGCAAGTATGCTGCTTCCAGCCACGGCCCGTTTGCGGTCCGCCGTTCAGCCTCCGGGCGATGCAGTCCGCGCGTCGCGCCGAAGCCAGTCACCTTCCTTGCAGGCGATGCCTTGACCGACCCCAACCCCCGGCCGTCACCGAACGAAAACCACCTGTTGATCAATGCCTGGTCGACACATCCGGAATCCCCCCTGTTGCCGGTCTCCCGGCGGATCAACGACAGCGGCTGCAACTTGATCGATGCACGCCTGTCGACCGTGGGTCGCGACGTATCGGTGACCGCGCTTGCGCTGGGCTCCTGGGATGCGGTGGCCAAGCTGGAAGCGATGCTGGTCCGGCTGGAGCGTGAGGAGAAAATCAAACTGGTCTGGTATCGCACCGACGAGAAGCAGGTACAGACCAACCTGTTGCCTTATATCGTCGAGGTGGTCGCGGCCGACAAGCCGGGCATCACCTTCCAACTGTCGGATTTCTTCGATCGCCAGGGCATCACCATCGAGAGCCTGCATTGCACCCGGTACCGGGCCATGCAAACGGGCGCCGAGATGTTCTCCGCGCAGATCACCATCGGAGTGCCGGCGAGCATGCACATTGCCGCGTTGCGTGATGACTTCCTGGAGTTCTGCGATCACCTGAACCTTGATGCGATCCTCGATCCGATGAAGTTCTGACCCAATAAAGTCCTGACCCGATGAAATCCTGAGGAGTCACATCGATGCTTGATACCGGTGACAACGTTCCCGCCGACCTGCCGTTGAAGCTGTCCAACGACCAGACCGTGAGCCTTGCCGAGTATCAGGGCCAGTGGCTGGTGTTGTACTTCTACCCCAAGGACAGCACCCCCGGCTGCACCACCGAGGGCAACGACTTCACCGCACTGCTGCCGGAATTCGCCAAGCTCGGCGCGACCGTGCTCGGAGTGTCGCGCGATACGGTGAAGTCGCACCAGAACTTCCGTGCCAAGCAGGGTTTCACGTTCGACCTGGTCAGCGACCAGGACGAGGCCGTGTGCAACGCGTTCGGCGTGATCCGGGAAAAGAACATGTACGGGCGCAAGGTGATGGGGATCGTGCGCAGCACCTACCTGATCGACCCGGAGGGCGTCATCGCCCGGTCATGGCAACCGGTCAAGGTACCGGGCCACGCCGCGGCCGTACTCGACGAGCTCAAGGCTGCCGTCACCCGGTGACCCGTCCCGCTTCATGCTACGTCGCCACCCCGCCTCGCGGGCGTGTGCCGTCATTACTTCCCACCCGGAGCTCGCGATGACAAAAGGCAAGCGGATCTACGTGCTCGACACGAACGTGCTGATGCATGACCCGACCGCGCTGTTCAAGTTCGAGGAACACGACGTCTACCTTCCGATGCAGGTCATCGAGGAGCTCGACAACGGCAAGAAGGGCACCACCGACGCCAGCCGCAACGCGCGCCAGGTAAGCCGCTTCCTCAACGAGTTGATCGAAGCCGAAGGCAGCGACAGGATTGCGTCCGGGATCCCGCTGGTACAGCCGCACGGCTTGAAGCTGCGTGACGCCGGCAACATCGGATGCCTGCGCTTCCAGACCGATAATTTCGATGCCGGCAAACGTTTCGGCGCGGTAGTACCCGACAACGCGATCCTCGGCGCGATCCTGGCGTTGACCGAGGCCGAGCCGGAAGCGTCGGTGGTGTTCGTTTCCAAGGACATCAACCTGCGGATCAAGTCCGCCATTGCCGGCATCATCTCGGAGGACTACGAGAACGACCGCGCGCTGGATGACTTCAGCCTGCTTTACACCGGCGCAACCGAGCTGCCGGAGGATTTCTGGAAGCGCTACGGCAAGGATCTGCGATCCTGGACCGACGGCGGCCGCACCTATTACGAGATATCCCGGGTGGACGGTGATGACTGGTATCCCAACCAGTTCCTGCATCTGCCGGGCAACGACGAGGCCGAACTCAAGGTCACCGGCGTCGACGAGAACAAGGTTGTGCTGCGGATCGTGGATGATTTCCGCCACGGCCAGCACGCGGTATGGGGAATCACCGCGCGCAACCGCGAGCAGAACTTCGCGCTCAACGCGCTGATGGATCCGGAGATCGACTTCGTGACCTTGCTGGGCACCGCCGGTACCGGCAAGACCCTGCTCGCACTCGCCGCCGGGCTGGCCCAGACAATGGACCAGCAACGCTACCGGGAGATCATCATGACCCGCGCAACGGTGAGCGTCGGCGATGACATCGGCTTCCTGCCCGGTACCGAGGAGGAGAAGATGACGCCCTGGATGGGCGCGCTGACCGACAACCTCGAAGTGCTCACGCACAACCAGGAAGGCGGCAGCTGGGGGCGTGCGGCGACCAACGACCTGCTTGCCAGCCGGATCAAGATCCGCTCGTTGAATTTCATGCGGGGGCGCACTTTCCTGAGCCGGTGGCTGATCCTGGATGAGGCGCAGAACCTGACCCCCAAGCAGATGAAGACCCTGATCACCCGCGCCGGCCCGGGCACCAAGATCATCTGCCTGGGCAACGTCGAACAGATCGACACGCCTTACCTGACCGAAACCACCTCAGGCCTCACCTACGCGGTGGATCGCTTCAAGCACTGGCCGCACAGCGCCCACGTCACCTTGCGCCGGGGCGAGCGTTCGCGGCTGGCCGACTATGCCTCCGAGGTGATGTAGCCCGGTGGCAAGTCGATTTGCCACGTGGGTCTGGGTCGGCGCGGCGGCCCTGGCCTGCGTGGCGGGCATCGTCAACGTGATCGGCTTCCTGGGCTACCAGCAGCAAGCCATCACCCACCTCACCGGCAACACCTCGTTGCTGGGTGCGGCACTGGTCGCCGGCGACACCCTGGCCACCACCCACCTGGCCGGCATGATCGTCGCCTATGTAGTGGGTGCGATGTTGAGTGGCCTGATCGTCCAGGACAGCACCCTGCAGTTGGGGCGGCGCTACGGCGTGGTGTTGACGATCGAGTCGGTCATGTTGCTTGCGGCGATCCCGCTGTTCCGCCAGCAACACCTGGCTGGCCCCCTGCTGGCCGCCATGGCCTGCGGCCTGCAGAACGCGATGACGACTACCTACAGCGGCGCGCTCATCCGGACCAGTCATCTGAGCGGGATGTTTACCGACCTGGGAATCATGCTCGGCCATGCCATTCGCGGGCTCGCGCTGGGTCGACGGCGGCTGGCGTTGTGCGTGCTGATCATCGGCTTTTTCTTCATCGGCGGCTTGCTGGGCGCATGGTTGTTCGCACGATTCGACTATGGCGCGCTGTATTTGCCGGTGATCCTGACCGGTTGCACCGGCGTGGCGTATGCCATCTACCGGCATACCCATCCCCCCGCGGCGCTGTAGCGACCAGGCGCACCATCCCCGCACCCGGCCGCGTGCGGCAGAATCCGCGACAATGGCGCCATGACCATCGACCAAGACCTTCGCCCGACCTGCGTACTCACGATCGCCGGCTCCGACTCCGGCGGCGGCGCCGGCATCCAGGCGGACCTGAAGACCTTCGCCGCACACCGCGTCCACGGCCTGAGCGCGATCGCTGCGCTGACGGCGCAACACACCCGCGGAGTGACCGCGGTACACGTCCCCGACACCGGCTTCCTGCGTGCCCAGATCGATGCCTGCTTTGATGACTTCCGCATCGGCGTGGTCAAACTGGGAATGTTGGCCAACGCAGAAGTCATCCACGCGGTCACCGATGCGCTGGAGCACTACCGCCCACGGCACATCGTGCTGGACCCGGTGATGGTCGCCACCTCCGGCGCACGTCTGTTGGAGCCCGCCGCCCTGGACGCGCTGCATAACCGGCTGATGCCGATCGCCAGCCTGATCACTCCAAACCTGCCCGAGGCGGAGCTGCTGCTCGGCCACCCGATTACCACCCTGGAAGCCATGCGGGCGGCCTGCGACGAGTTGTTGTCCACCGGAGCAAACGCGGTATTGCTCAAGGGCGGACATCTGGACGACGGCGGCGATGTCATCGACCTGCTTGCCGCCAACGACACCATCACCCCGATCCGGCACCCGCGCCTGACGCTCGAAGCCCATGGCACCGGCTGCACGCTCGCCTCTGCGATCGCCGCCAACCTCGCCCTGGGCAAGACCCTGGTCCAGGCGTGCATCGATGCATCGGACTACGTGCATCTCGCGCTGCGCGGCGGGTACCGGCCGGGGCACAGCGATATCGTGGTGCTGGATCACTTCACCGCGACCGTATTCAATCGCGCCGATGCTGGCGGTGGACATTGATGCAGGCGCTGGAACTGCCAGTCCAGACCGATGATGGCCACCGCTGGAACCTGCTGGCGCGCATCCCCGACGACCCGGTCGCCAGCCTGTTATGGCTGCCGGCACTGGGCGTGGCCACGCGCCATTACCTGCCGTTGGCCGAAGCCCTGGCCACGCGCGGCATCGCGGTATTCCTGCACGAGTGGCGTGGCCACGGCAGCAGCAACCGGCGCGCCGGAAACAAGTGTGATTGGGGCTATCGGGAGTTGCTCGATAGCGACCTGCCCGCCAGTGAGGCTGCGTTGATGAAACTCGTGGCGACCGGGTTGCCGGCGATCATCGGCGGGCACAGCCTCGGTGGTCAACTCGCCAGTTGCCGGATCGCGATGACGCCGGACGTCAAGCGCCAACTATGGCTGGTTGCCAGCGGCGCACCGTACTGGCGGGCATTCCCGCCGCCCACGCGTTGGTGGTTGCCGCTGGCCTACCGCTTCCTGCCATGGCTGGCAGACCGGTGCGGTGCCCTGCCCGGTCGCCGCATCGGTTTTGGCGGCCTGGAAGCCCGAGGCGTAATCGCAGACTGGTCGCGGTCCGCACTCAGCGGACGTTATGCTGCTTGCGGCCTGGACATTGACCTGGAGACGGCACTGGCCATCTCCACGCCACGAATCCGCGCGGTGGTGTTGACGCACGACTGGCTGGCCCCGTGCACGTCACTGCGTTTCCTGCTGTCGAAGATGCCGCAGGCCGACGCGACGGTCGACAAACTTGGCGAGCAGGCGCTCGGAGTTGCCGCGGACCATTTTCAGTGGATGAAGCAGCCCGGCGCGGTTGCGTCCGCATTGCTCGACTGACCGACGTGTCCGCCCGCAACCGGCGTGGCGACCCACATCCGACCCCGGAAACTCAGCGCAACGATGCCACCTCGACCGGACGTGGCGTCCCCATTGCGGGGTGTGCAACCACGAGCCGTTCCGTGTGGGCTACCGCATCACTGTCCGCATAGCCGTCCGGGTTCATCCATTGCCAGCGCCAGGCGTCCTGGCACATCGCGTCGACGCCGAGTTCGGCGCGCCAACCCAACAACTGCCGAGCCAGGCCCGGATCCGCATACACCTCGGCCACGTCTCCGATTCGCCGATCAACGATCTGGTAAGGAACCCGCTTGCCCGATGCACGCTCGAATGCCTTGACCAGCTGCAGGACACTGATGCCGTGGCCGGTGCCGAGGTTGATGGTCGCGCTGCGGTCCTCGCGGACCATGAATTCCAGCGCATCGGCGTGGGCACGGGCCAGGTCCATGACATGGATGTAGTCGCGTACGCCGGTGCCATCGATGGTCGGCCAGTCGCCACCGTATACCGCCAGTTGCTTGCGTCGACCGACTGCGACCTGCGAGATATAGGGCATCAGGTTGTTTGGCACGCCGCCGGGATCCTCGCCCATCAGGCCCGAGGGATGGGCTCCGACGGGATTGAAGTAGCGCAGGTTGACCGCGCGGAAGCTCGAATCGCGTTCGCACAAGTCCTCGATCAACTGCTCCATCACCAACTTGCTGCGGCCATACGGGTTGGTCACCCGCAGCGGCGCGTCCTCACGGACCGGCACCGACTCGGGGTCGCCGTAGACCGTCGCCGATGAGCTGAACACCAGGCGGCCGACGCCGGCATCCCGCATCGCCTGCAACAGGTGGATCGTGCCGCAGATGTTGTTGTCGAAGTAATCCAGCGGCCGCTCGCAGGACTCCCCCACGGCCTTGAGCGCGGCAAAGTGGACGACTGCGTCGAAACGGTGGGTGGCAAACAGCCCGGCGACGGCCTCGCGTTGGCGCAGGTCGACCCGGTGGCAGGCCGGAGCACTGCCGACGATGGTGCCCAAACGTCCCAGCACCCGGGGCGAGCTGTTGATGAAACTGTCGGCGACCACCAACTCGTGGCCGCGACCGATGAGGACGGCGCAGGTGTGGCTTCCGATATACCCGGCGCCGCCGCAGACGAGGATCCGCATCTGGACTTCCTGGAGCTAGTGGCAGGTATCGGGAGTAACGCGAATCCCGGGAAATAGCGGCTACCGGCGACGCCGCCACAGTCCAGCGGCCCCTGAACACGACTGCCGCGCGAAAACCGGTGACCTGCCCGGCGCCTGATTGGCGTTGTTGCTTGATAACCGGATCTTTTGGAAACGTACATGCAGATCGTTCGACATTTCCTTGTCCTGCTGCTGGTCGCGGTGTTGTCCGCCTGCGCCTCGGGAGGCGGCAACCCCACTCCACCGCCCGACCGCACCCAGGCCGCCGTGGATGACTATCTGATCGGCGTGGATGACATCGTCCAGGTCACGGTCTGGCGCAATCCCGAGCTCGGCATTACCGCGCCGGTGCGCCCGGATGGCAAGATCTCGGTGCCGTTGGTCGGCGACGTTCGCGCTGGTGGGCGGACCCCGTCGGACGTGGCGGCGGACATCGAGGAAAAACTCGCCGCCTACGTGCGCACACCGCAAGTGGCGGTGATCCTGACCGACCTGCGTAGCCACGAATACCTTTCACGGGTACGCGTGACTGGCGCGGTGCGCCAACCGGTCTCCATTCCCTACCGTCAAGGCATGACCGTGCTGGACGCCGTGCTTGCCGCCGGTGGCACCACCGAATTCGCCGCCTCCGACCGTGCCGAGCTGTACCGGCGCAACAGCGACGACACCAGCATCGCCTATGACGTGAACCTTGATCGCATCCTCAACCGTGGCGACCTGACGACCAACTACCGGGTGGCCCCCGGCGACATCATCACCGTGCCGGAGCGGGTGTTCTGATGACCACCCGCGCACTCTCCGGGCCCGGACGCCCGCCAACCGTACGCAAGCCAGGCGATCTCACGCCCGGCGAACTGCTTCCGATCCTGCTCAAGGAGGCGCGCAAGCGTCTGCTACTGCTGGTTTCCATTTTCGCCGCGGTCGCGCTGCTGACCCTGGTGGTCGGGCTTTTCGTGATCCCCAGGAACTATTCGGCGTCGGTCACCATCCTGGCCAAGGACAGCGACATCATCCAACCGCTGCTGGAGGGACGCGCGGTGTCGACCGGCGTTGCGGATCGTGCCGGGATGGCACGCCAGATCCTTTTCAGCCGCAAGATCCTGGAACAGATCCTGGATGTCGGCAACTGGAACCAGGCCAATCCCAGTCCGGTAGAGCAGGAGCGCCTGATGGAGGAGATCCGCAAGCGCACCCTGATCGGAAGCCCGCGTCCCGACCTGGTCGAGGTCACCTATCAGGATTCCGACCCACAGCGCGCGTTCGAGGTAACCGAGGCGTTCGGCTCGATGCTGATTACCGAGGCACTCGCCACCAAAGCGCGCGAGAGCCGGGATGCTTACGAATTCATCAACAACCAGGTCCAGGACTACCACGCCAAGCTCACCGGCGCGGAAGACAACCTGCAGCAGTACCGGTCGCGGAACGTCGACGCGCAACCTGGCAGCGCGACTGACGTCAACGCGCGAATTGTCTCGCTGCGCACCCAACTGGAACAGACCCGTATGGCCCTGCAGGAGCAGGAGTCGCTGGAGGCGTCGCTGGTCTCGCAACTGTCGGGCGAGTCCGCCGTCACCCCCGGACAAACCCGTGCAAACCTGCTGCGCAGCCAGTTCATTGAACTGCAAGCCGAGCGCGATCGACTCATGCTGAGCTTCACCGAGCAGCATCCCGACGTCGTTCGCGTCACCCACCAGATGGACGACATCCGGCGCAACCTGGAGCACGAGCAGATGCGCGTGGATCCCCCGATACCGGGCATCGAGTCCGCGGAAGCCCAGGCCAACCCGCTTTATCAGGAACTGCGCAGCCAGTTGGCACAGGCACGTCGCGAAGGTGCCGCGGCCAGCTCACGCCTGACCGCGGCCCAATCCATGCTCGCCGAAGAACTGGACCGCAGCCGTCGCATTGCCGCCTCCGAGGGTGCCTTGGCCGAGCTGACCCGTGATTACGAAGTCAACCGCGAGATCTACCAGGATCTGTTGCGTCGACGTGAGAACGCCCGCGTGTCCATGGGCCTGGACGAGGCCAACCGCGGCTTGACCCTGAAGGTCCAGGATCCGGCGATCATGCCATTGCGGCCATCAGGCATGCGGCTCATGCATATCGCCGCCGCTGGCCTGCTGCTGGCCATCGCCCTGCCCATCGGTCTGGTCTTTCTGCTCGCACGCTTCGACCCGCGCATTCGCTCCGCGCACCTGATCGAGAAGTACAGCCGTTACCCACTGCTGACCGCCATCCCGGCGTACCCGACACCTCGCGAGCGGCGCCATGATTTCTACGGCCAATTTGGCAGCGTGACCATGATCCTGATCGTGGTGCTCGCCTATGTCGCCACCTATGCCTTCAAGATGAGCAACGGATGAGATCGCAATGAACTTCATCGATACTCCGGAACTGCCTGTGAAACGACGCGAGGAGCTCGTATCTGCCCGCGATGGCGACGACGAGTTGCACTCGCTCACCCGAGTCGCCGAGGTACAACCCCTCAGCGTCAGGTCGCTGGAAGATCGCAGGCTGATCCATCGCCAGGATTCGATCCGGGTCCAGGCGGACGCCTTCCGCGATCTGCGAACGCGCCTGCTGACATTGGGTGGCAACCAGAGCTTCGTCACCCTGGTGGTGCCTGTAGGCCGCTGCAGCGGCGGCAGTTTCGTGGCACGCAACCTGGCGCTGGCATTCGCGTTCGACGAGGCCAAGACCGCTCTTCTTGTTGATTGCGACGCTCTGCATCCGAGCCAGCACACCGCTCTTGGCGTGAGCGCCGCCAGCGGGGGGCTGATGGACTACCTCCAGGACAGCGCCACCGAGCTGTCGCAGATCCAGTACCCGACCGGGATCCCGCGTTTGCACCTGATCCCGAACGGCGGTACACACGAGATTTCAGGCGAGTATTTCACCTCCCATCGCGCACGCACGCTGATCGACTCGTTGCGTAGCAGCGGCCCCAATCGCTACATCATCCTGGATGGCCCTTCGGTCCTGAACTCCCCGGATGCACGGATCCTGTCCGAGCTTGCCGACCTGGTGGTACTGGTCGCGGGATACGGCAAGGTCACCATCAGCAACATCGAGGAGGCAGCCGCAAATTTCGACCCGGCCAAGCTCGCCGGGATTGTATTCAATGATCTGCCGTGACGGCTCGGCCGGGGAGCACAGGATGCGGATCCGGGTGATCGCCGCGGCCCTGGTGGCGATAATCTCTGGCAACGCTTATGCCGCACGCGTCGACTACGCCATCGACGCTGGCATCGAGCACGACGACAACGTGCGCCTGGACGCAGTGAACCCGGTCGAGCAGCAAATCTGGCGCACCGGAATCGGCTTCCGGGCCACGGAGGATACGTCGACGATCCAGGCGAGCCTCGACGGTCGTGTCGACTACCGCATGTTCCAGGACCATGCTTATTCCGACAGCGTGGAAGGGATACTGGCGGGCCGCTTGAACTGGCTGATGATCCCGGACCGCCTGAGCTTCACCATTGAGGACAGCCTTGAGCTGCAGCCGATCGACCGCTTCGCCACCGACGCGCCCGACAACCGCCAGCAAGTCAACATCCTGTCGCTGGGTCCGACCCTGATGTTCAACATCGGCCCGACGATGCGGGGCCAGCTTGAAGCGCGTTACATCGATACCGACGCGGAAGTCACCCCCCAGTTCAACTCACAGCGCTGGGGCCTGGCGCTGCGCGCTGCCAAGGACCTTGGTCCGGCCAGTACGTTGTCATTCAACGCCCAGACGCAGGATGTCGACTTCGACGACGACCTTGCTGCCCTGGACCACAGGCGAAACGACCTGTATGTCCGTTATGAGCGTGTCTTTCCGAGCGTCGAGCTGGGTCTGGACCTGGGCTACTCACGCCTGGACTATCAACACACCGGCCACCGCTCCAACCCCCTGGCTCGCGGTGAACTCACCTGGCACCCGAGCGAGCGCAGCAGCTTCACCTTGTTTGCCGCCGACCAGTTTACCGACGCCGCCACGGCCGCCATCGGTGATATCGGCGGTGGGACAACCATTCCGGACCGTGTGCTGATCAACGGTGACACGATTACCGCGGCGGTCTACCGGCAACAACGCATCGCGTTGGGTTATGCCTACGATGGCACCCGTGCCACGTTCCTCATCGAGCCCTACGCGGAGCGAATCACCTACCCCGACGCGCTGAACTATGACGAAGACAACCGCGGCGTCATGATCGGCGTCGACTATCGCTTCCGCCCCACGCTGACGCTGTCGTCCTACGTGAATTTCGAGCGTGTCGACTATGGTCAGATCGACCGTATCGACGACACCCGCCATCTTTCACTGACCCTGGACAAACAGTGGTCGCGGCACTGGAGCACGGCCCTCAGCTATTACCGCTACGAGCGAAATAGCCCGGTGGAGACCGCCGACGCGGAGCAGAACGTCTGGTACCTGAGGGTCATCTACCGCAACCGGTAGGTGGGCTCCCTCGATGCCACGCCACAGCTGCCTGCAGGATGGAACAACATGAAATCGCTTGCCTCGTTTCGCCACTGGGTCAGGAAGTCTCCACACCCGGCAGCGGCAACACTTCGGACGCTGCGTCGACGCGCACATCGCATCACCCTGCCCGCTCCACGGGTGCTGGTGCGACCGTATCTGTGGCTGTTCCTGATGCTGCGCGGCGGCGTGTTTTTCCTGCGACGCGTACTTGTCGCAGAGCCATTGTTGAAGGCCTATTGCACGCGCGTGGGCAAGGGTGTCACCGCGGGAATATTCGTGCCCTGGGTGCAGGGCAGCGGGGAGCTGGTGTTGGGCGATCATGTCCACGTCAGCGGGAAGCTGGGCATCCATTTCGCAGCCAGTTTCGTTGAGCTGCCGCGGCTGGTGATCGGTGACCACACCGACCTGTCACACGACGTCCTGTTCGTGGTCGGCCGCGAGATCCGGCTCGGCTCACACGTGCAGGTTGCCGGCGGCGTCACCTTCCGGGACTCCGGTGGCCATCCGTCCGACCCGGGTCAACGCAAGGCCGGCGATGGGCCCAGCTTCGACGACGTCAAGCCGATCAGGGTCCACGACAACGTCTGGATTGGCACCGGCGTGCTGGTGATGCCAGGCACAGAGATTGGCGAGGGCAGCATCGTGTCGGCGCAATCGGTGGTCTCGGGTGTCATCCACCCGTACACGGTGGTCGCCGGCAATCCGGCCCGGCGCATCGCGACGCTGGCGCCGCCGCCCGGGCGGGAGCATCTGGTACCCGCGACCGCGCCGACAAAGCCCACAGCGGCTACCGGCCGTGCGGCGGCGCCAGCGGCGCCGTTGTGCCGGCCGTCAGCGCAATCGTCGTAGCGCGCCACCCACGCTGCCACTCGCTCCTCAGACCAGCGCCTCTACTACGTCGGGATGCCCCAGGAACGCACGTGGGCTGGCACTGCGTCCGTATGCGCCGGACTGGAACACCACCACCAGATCACCCACCTGCGCAACGGCGAGGTCCATGCGATCGGCAAGCAGGTCCAGCGGCGTACATAGCGGGCCAACCACGCTGGCGATTTCACGCTCGCCAGCCTGCCCCTTGATCGAAACGGGGTTGATCGAGACGGGATAGTTCCTTCGCAACACCTGGCCAAAGTTGCCTGACGCCGCAAGATGGTGGTGCATGCCACCATCGACCACCAGGAACACCTGGCCACGCGAGATCTTGCGGTCAACCACGCGGGTAACGTACAGCCCGGCTTCGCCGACCAGGTAACGGCCCAACTCAATGACCAGGTGAGCGCCAGGCATGTCGGCTTCCGCGCGCGCACCCAGTGTTGCCAGGTTATCGATCACCGGCGCCAGATCCAGTGGAGATTCGCCGGCGGTATAGGGAATGCCGAAGCCGCCTCCCAGGTTCAGGCTGCGCACGGGTGCCGGTAGCAAGTCCTGCCATTCCAGAGCCTGCTCATAGCTACGCAGTTGGGCCTCGACGATGGCCGCCTGGCGCAGGTTCTGCGAGCCGGCAAACATGTGAAAACCTTCGAACGCCAGTCCGGCGGTGGCAATCTCGGCCAGCAGCTCCGGCACCAGCTCCGCATCAACCCCGAACTGGCGCGCACCGCCGCTCATCTTCATGCCGGAGGCCTTGAGCTCGAACGGCAGGTTGACCCGCACCGCGACGCGTGCCGGTCGTCCATCGGCCTCACTGGCACGCGCCAGTATCCCGACCTCACGGAATGACTCGATATTGACCAGGATGCCGGCCGCATGCGCCTGCAACAACTCGCGATCGGACTTGCCTGGCCCGGCGAAACTGATGTGCTGCGCGGACATGCCCGAATCCAGCGCCACCCGCAGCTCGCCGGCGGAGGCCACATCAATACCATCGACCAGACCCGCCATATGGCACACCAGCGCCGGCATCGGGTTGGCCTTCATCGCATAGTGCAGCTGCACCTGCGGGGGCAGCAACGCCCGCAGCCCGTTTGCTCGCTCGCTCAAACGCGTCCGGTCATACAGATAGCACGGCGTTCCGCCGACCGCTGCCACCACCCGTGACAGCGGCTGGCCACCGGCAAGCACCAGCTCCCCGGCGCTGTCCCGAGGCCATTCGTCCGCGGGGTCGGGTTTCCTGGAAGCGCCGGTCACGCGGACACGGCCTTGCCGGCCAGGGCGGCATGGAAGTCGAGCAGTTGGGAGATATTGTGATGCCACTGCCGGTTGGCCGCGACGTAGGCACGCGCATTCGCACCGACACGCGTCAACCCGGCGGCGTCACGGCTCTGCACCAGCACCCGTTCAACGGCCGCGTCGAGATCACCCGCATTGAACATCCAACCCGTCTTGTCTTCGACCAGCACCTCACGGATAGGCGCGAAGTCCGGGGCTACCGGCGGCACGCCGCAAGCCATGAACTCGAACAACTTGACCGGCGAGGTGTAGTCACCAGCGCTGGGCAGGATGGCCATGTCCATCGCCGCGAGCAGACCCGGCACCTCGTCATGCGGGACCCGGCCAGTCAGTACCACCTGCGATCCAAGCGCGTGCGAATCGACAAATTCCTTGAGCGCGGGATAGGTCGCACCATCACCCACCAGCAGCAGCTTCAGGCTCGGCGCCTCGGCAAGGCGGCCGGCAATACGGTGCACGAAGGCATCGATCGCATGCCACGGCACGAATGCCCCCAGGTAACCGCAGACCGTGTGCCCCTCCAGTCCCAGTCGCTTGCGCGCCTCGTCCCGCTGGGTCGCGGTGAAGGTGAACTTGTCGATGTTGGCCGCATTCGGGGTCACGATGGCCGGCGCAATCTCACCGTGTGCCGCCTGGGCGCGGTCACGGAAAATGCCCGATACGAACACCAATCCCGATGCATTGCGCAACACCCAGCGTTCGACGGCGGTGGCGAGTTTCTGGAAAAACAGTGGACGGACCCGCACCGCCGTCGCCGAATCGTTGACCTCCAGGATGATCGGGATCCCGCGTTTGCGGGCGATCCGTATCGACTCGAACATGAACAACGAGTAGCGCTCGTAGATGAAGTCCACATCGGGGTTGCGGCGCAGCCACGCACGGATCCGCCACCCGGCCACCAGGTTGTAAGCAATCTCGACCAGCTCGAACAACGGCTCCGGCAAGTGGGTCACCGCGCCCATCCAGGGCTTGCCCTGGCGTGTCGGCGACATGGCCTTGGGTGACGAGTACGGATCGGCGCCCGGCAGCGAGATGATGTCGACTTCAACCCCCTGCGCGCGCAAGGCATCGGTGATGCCGCGAATGTGCACGCCCTCCACGGCCTTGCCCTGGGTGCGATGGTGGTAGAGCACGCGGCGTACGCGCGGCTGCCTGTCCCCGTCCGGCATGATCATCTCCTGCTGGTCAACTTGTTGGCTCTTGCCCAATGCGTCATTCATGCGTCCGGCTGCCCGGCATCTGTCGCCCGCGCATTCGCCAGCGACCTGCCAAATGTGTTTTTCTTCATCAACCTCGCGGTCAGGCGCTCACCGGACATCCGCGCGCCATGGCGCCGGATGTCAACCCAGTGAAGCCTGCGCGCGTCGCTGGCCAGGCGGCGCTTGTACTCCTGGGCACCGGCGAGGAAGTCGAACTGATCCCATCCCTCGGCCAGCGCCTGCTCGATCGTTGCGTGCAATGCAGCCAGCCCGGGACGGTCGTGCTTGGGCAGCGCGCCGTAGTTCAGGCCGCTGTTGTAGTAATAAATCCGATCACGCCAAGCGAGGTTGTAGACATAACCAACGATGAGCGGTCCGGCGCTGACGCGGGTCAACCGGGTGAAACCAGTGCCCGTGCCAGCGCCCACCAGGGCGCGATGGAACTGGCAGAAGAACGCGCTTGAGAACGAACCCGGCTTGCCCCGGGTCTTCCAGTATCGGGTGTGCAGATCGGCGAGTTCATCGAGCCAGGCCAGGGCGGTATTCGCATCCCCCGCGACCTGTGCACACAACTCGCCATGTGCGTGGTAACCCCGCCGGGTCTGGTTGAGCGACCCGCGGGTACTGGCGCCGAGACTGGCGTGATAGCTGCGCTGCGACGCCCGCAGCGCAGCCAGGTCAACGAAGTACGATGGGCGTGCGTCGACACTTGCCGCATCCAGGCCGGCCGGCAGCGCAGACAGGATGGCGTCGGCTTGGGCGGTGGCACTGATCCTCAACCGACGCCAGCTCCCACCCAGGCGCTCGATGGACTCGAACAGCGTCGCATACCCGAGGGCTTCGGCGCCGGCGCGCACCAGCAGGCCGGCGTACTCGATGGTGACCTGATCAACCTGGGCATCGCCGGTCTCCTGCAGCAACAACGAGTGGCTGCCAAACAAGCGACCCACGCCGCGCTCGGGCGCCTTCACCAACAAGCACAGCGCAAACACCCCGGTCTCGTCGGAGGCCCGGAACACCAGTGGGCGGCAGGTGCCTGGCAGCATCGCGAGCCACGTCGATACCCACGCCCAGGAGGTAAAGGGGGAAGCGTCGCACTGGGACTCCAAACGCATCCAATCGACGGCGAGCCCCGGATACCGGTCCACGTCGAGTAATTCACCACGCACCGCCGACGCAGTGGCGACGCTTGCCCGGGCAGGTGCTACACGACGGCTGGCAATCAACATGTCCATGCTCTGGCGATACTCCTAACCATCCAGGTCGATATTGGTGAAATGCAGATCGGGCGGCCCACCTGCACGCAAGCCCTGGTTCAACCAGCAACCAAAGATCTGTTGCCGCCCGCGCTCGACAAACCCCACCGATCGCCACGAACTGATCGAAGTGTCCGGGCCACAGATATGGATACTGATCGCCGAATATCCGTCACGCCGCGCTTGGCGAACCAGCGACTCCACCAATGCCCGCGTCGGCGTCCCGCCGGGTTCCGCCGACCAGAAGTCCTGCACATCCAGGATATGCGGCCACTGGGGATCCACGTCACAGGCGAACCAGGCGCGTGCCTCGCCGCTTACGGCATCACTGACCACAAGGTAACGCGTGATGGGATCGGCCGACTGGTCAAACCGCCAGCCCAGCATCCGGGCATCGCGCGTGGCCGTCAGCGCCGTACCGGGCCCGGAGGTCGCCCAGATCTGGTCCATGCGTCCGTCCACGACCTTTACCCATTCGGTCTCGTGGGTCGACCCCGGCGACACCCCGCGGAACCGATCGCCCACATCGGCGATCCAACCGACAAGGCGCGCCACGGGAGCCAGCAGGGCAGGCAACCGGCGCGCCAGATAGAAACCATGCCGCACCAGCTTTATATGCCGCTCCATCACGCCGACCGGCTTCAGCCCCGCCCGCCTCAGCGCGGCATCGGCGCCTTCACTGTTTCGCGGCAATCCATATATGAAGTCGAAGCGCCCTGCTCCCGCGGCAAGCAGTTCATCGAGCAGCATCAAGGCAGGGCCCAGCGAGCGGTGCTCCGGATCAATGGCCAGATGGGACACCACGCCTACGCGGACCTCGTCGCCACCCAGGCTCATCAGCCGTGGCGCCAAAGCCGCCACGCCTACCCGGCGACCGCTGGATCCATCAACGATGAAGCGCAGCGCGGGCGCGCCAAACGGCGAGCGCACGAACAGCGCGTCAAAGCGTTCCCCCTGCAGCTCGTCGCAACCACTGAGGTTGCCGCGCCAGGCCTGGATCGTCGCGCTGCGGGCATCATCAGCGCTGTCGGCGGCACATATCGAGTAGGCAGGGACCGCAACGGCGCACTCAACGCCCATGTCCTTGCTCCACGTCCGTGCCGCCAACCAGCACCGGCGGCTCATGCAGGTAGCGGGTCGTGCGGCGCTTGTTGTCGATGTCGGCGTAAATCGACTCCGCCCGTGCCACGTCGATGTCCAGCGCACGCCCCAGTTCACCGGCCGGATAGCCGTGGTCGCGCGCCCAAAGCGCTAGATCCATTTCCCGGTAGGGCAACGCGAAATAGAACTCGTCCTGTCCCTGCGCGAGGCTGTAGGTGTCGGTCGTCGGCACCACGTCGCAGACCCGCTCTGGCAGGCCGAGATGCCGCGCCATCGCGTAGACCTGGGTCTTGTACAAGTGGGCAATCGGCTTGATGTCCGCGGAGCCATCGCCGTTTTTCACGAAGAAGCCCTGGTCGTACTCCAGATGGTTGGGGGTGCCGACCACGGCATAATTGAGCCGGTCCGCGTGGTAGTACTCCAGGGTCTTGCGGATGCGTTGCTTGAAGTTGGTCGCCGCAACAATCTGCAGGTATTCCGAGAGGCTGAGCGCACACTCATGTATCGTCCCGTCCGGTGCCTCGGCGACCAGCTTGAAGATGTTGACGCGGCCCTCGACTCCGCCATCGATCACGATCTTGAAGCGCCAGCCATCCGCATAGGCGGGCAGTGCACGACGCACCGCGGCATCGCGCTCGGCGTAACAGCCGATGGCCTCCAGCGCCGGGGCAATATCCACCGTCAATGCGCGGATGCCCAGATGCCCGGCAAGGATGCCGGCCCGGACGGCGCTGTCGTCATGGGAGTCACGCTCCGGCAGGATCAACGCAAACACGCGTTCCGGTCCAAGCGCACGCACCGCCAGCGCCGCGCAGCACGACGAGTCGATGCCACCGGAAATCGCCACCACCAGCCCACGTTTGTGCAACACGCCAGCGGTAACCTCACGCACGCGGGCGGCGATACGCGCCGCTTCGCGCTCCAGGTCGATCTTGAGCACATCGAAAGTCAGCGGTTTCACGGAACCTCCTGCACGGCGGACGACACAGCTGATGTCGGCCCGGTCCATGACCGCTCGGCCAATGAGGGATCGACCAGTACGGCGCGCCGGACCTTGCCGGAAGCAGTCCTTGGCAATGCCGGTACAAACTCCACGTGCCGGGGAACCTTGTAGGTCGCCAGGCGCTGGCGGCAATGGCCACGGACCAGGTCGGCATCCACCCGCGCGCCGTCACCGACCACGATGAAGGCCTTGATGACCTGTCCCAGCGTTGGCTCATCGACGCCGACGACCGCGGCATCAACGACCCCGGGCAACTCGCACACGACTTCTTCCACATCCAGCGGGTGCACGCGGTGCGCCCCGGTCTTGATCATGTCGCTGCGTCGCCCGTCCAGGTACAGATAGCCCTCGTCATCGATATGCCCCATGTCACCGGTGCGCAGCCAACCGTCGCGCAGTACCCGTGCGGTGGCGACCGGGTCGTTCCAGTAGCCGGCCATGACGTTGTCGCCGCGCGCCCAGACTTCACCTGCGGCACCCGGCGGCAGCGTCCGGCCGGCGTCGTCACGCACTTCAACCTGCACACCGGGGATCGCTTTGCCGGCTGATCCGGGCTTGTCATCCAGACGCTCTGGCGGTAGCCATGCCAGACGTGCGGTGGCCTCGGTCTGGCCATACATCACGAACAATCGCGCCTGCGGGATAGCCTCGCGCACCTGCTTGATGAGCGCCGGATGCATTGCCCCGCCGGCCTGGGTGAGATACCGCAATGAGGACAGGTCGTGCTCGGCAAGGGGCACCCGTTCAAGCAGCAACGAGAATGTCGATGGGACGCCGGAAAATCCGGTGACCCGCTCACGCTCGATGGTTTCCACGACCACGACCGGGAACACCAGGTTCGGCTCAAGTACCACGCGACCGCCGACCGCCAGATGCGTGTGCAGCACCGATGCGCCATAGGAGTAATAGAACGGCAGTACCGTGACCGTGCTGTCGCGTCGGGTCAGCTCCAGATAGCTGACGATGGCGCCGGTATTGGCGGCCACGTTCGCGTGGGTCAGGGTCACCCCCTTGGGTGAGCCGGTAGTGCCGGACGTGTACAGGATGGTCGCAACCGGTTCGACAATGTGTGCGGTCGACAGCGCTGGTGCAGATTCAAGCACCTGCTGCCAAACGATGCCGCCGGCCGGTACTTCTCCCGCGCCCAATACGATGCGCAATGGCGCAGAGCCGACCGCAGCCAGCGCCGCATCGACTTCCTTGTTTCCGGCCTCGTGAACCAGCACCTTCGGCCGGGCATGACGGAGCCAGGCGCCCAGTTCGTGTCCTCGGGCCTGCACATTCAGCGGCACCGCCACACAGCCGCCCAACCAACTGCCGTAGCAGGCGATGACGGCTTCGGTGCAGTTGGGCAGCGCCATGGCGATACGCTCGCCGGCGCCCAGTCCGCGCGCCCGCAGCCATCCGGCGAAACGCTTCGCACCATCCGCCAGTTCCCCGTAGGTCACCCGGCGCTCGCCATCCACGATCGCAACCCGGTGCGGGTCGGATCGGGCGGTGGCAAGCAAGCGTGAGGCAAGCGGTTGCATCGTGTGACTCACGCCGCCATCTTTCGGGACAGGAACGCACTGATGGTGTCGAGCGAATCAAAGTTTGCCGGGACCATCTCCGCAGGCTGGACGCGGATGCCGTAGGTCGTCTCCATGAACTCGATAAGCTCGAGGATCCCGGTCGAATCCACGATTCCACCACGGATCAGTGACGTGTCATCGGCAAGGGCGCTGGTGTCCTCGGTAAACAGGAAGTTGCCGAGGATGAAGGGCTTGATCGTACTCTTGAAGTCCATTGCAGTCGGTGGCTCGCAGCATCAGGTACAAAGTAGAACGACATCCGCTGCGGCAACCGGCCGACACTCGTATTTGCAGCCGTTTGGGTTTGCCGCCGCTCGAGCGCGTCGCTCAGGGGCCGCGGCCGGCCAGTACCTGCTCGCAAGCGGCCAGGGTGTCAGTGGCGACGTCATCCCAGCCACGTCGCATCGACACTGCCATTGCCGCGCGATCCCAGTCGCTTGCCAATGCCGTGTCCAACGCCCGTTCCAGCGCCGCCGGATCGCGGGGCGGCACCAGGATGCCACTGCGCGGGTTGACGATCTCCCCCGCGCCACCGACATCACTCACCACCACCGGGCATCCACACGCAATGGCTTCGACCACCACGTTGGGGTAGCCCTCCGACCAACTCGGCAGCGTCAGCACGTCGGAGGCGCCGATCCACTCCGCGACGCCGGTCGGCTCCATGCTGCCCGGCAGATACACGCGCGACTCCAGTGCATGGCCGCGGATCAGCTCCGGCAGCTGTGTCCGCATCACACCGTCGCCGACCAGCGCCAGGCGCGCGCGCGGATCGCGCCCGGCGATGGCGGCGAATGCCTGCAACAGCTCGATGAGGCCCTTGGATTCGACGAACCGCCCCACATAGGTGACCAGCCGCGCATCAGGCTCGATTCCCAGGCGCGTGCGCATGGTGCTGCGGTCACGGGGATGAAACACCTGGGTATCGATGCCGTTGACGATCGTGCGCACCTTGGAGCCCGGTGCGCCAAAGGTGTCGATGGCAGCGGCGCGCATGGCCTGGCTGACGGTGAGCACCGCGTCCGCGCCGGCGAGCACCTTGCGTGTCAGGTAGGCGTTGACACCCGATCGCACGTGGATATCCGAGCCACGCGCGCCGACGATGCAAGGCACACCCAACCGTCGCGCTGCGTGGAGCGCCGCGTAGCCATCGGGATATACCCAGTAGGCGAGTACCACGTCAGGCCGGAATGCACGCAGCCGCGGGGTCAGCGCATGGGCACCGACAACGCCATTGGTGGCTCGCGAAAGCCCGGGCACCCCCGGGTAGGTATAGGGTTCCAGCTCAATGCCATCGAGCTGGTAGTCCGCGCCAACCTCGCCATGCAGGAAGCTGCGCGGTGCCAGCCCGGGCAAGCGCAGATAGCGCACCTGTGGCAGGAACACCCGCACCGTGGCCAGCCGGCCCAGCGCGCGCGCGGTCTCGTGGATGTAGCGGCCCCGGGTCTTGTCATGGGGTACCGGCAATATCGGCGTCACCAGGGCGATGCGAAGCGTGGACGGCTTGTCGCGGGATGCCGCTGCCTCAGGCACTGGCTGTGCGCTGGTCATGACATTGCCAGCAGTATCTTGAGCATCACGTAGAACCCCACGACCGCGACGCAGCCCAGCAGCAACCAGCGAAGCAGGTCCTGGCTGAGGTGGAATGGCCGGATGTCCGGGAACCGCTCCCGTACCCCGGTGAAATGCGCCACGACCAGCGCGGCCAGCAGGTACGGCAGCATGACGTAGCTGCGGCTGAGGAAGAACGCGGTGGAGGCATACCCCACCAGCGACACCAGCAACGTCATCGCAATCGTGCGGTCGCGCTGCCACTCGAGCGCGTCCTCATCGTCTACCAACTCGGGTACGTGACGCAGGATCCGAACCATCATCCAGAAGCAGTAGCCCATGAAGGCAAACCAGATGATGAAACCGATGAACCCATTCTCGGCCAGCACCAGAATGAGCGAGTTGTGTGCAGTGAGCGCGTTGAAATCGGTAAACCGACCCGTGCCGACACCGATCACGGGGTTGGCAATGAACATCTGCATCCCTTCGTACCACGCTTCCACGCGACCGCTCGCGGATTGCTCCTGAACGTCGAGCTGATCCAGTCGTGACGGCAGCAGTTTCAACAGCGTCAGGCAGACCGCGGCCAGCACCAACGCGGTGACCGGCCCGCGTCGCTGCCACAGGTAGGCCCCGCTCATCACTACCAGCGCGAGCAACGAGCCACGCGAGTTGGTGAGATAGATTCCGTACAGCAGCAAGCCCGCGGCCGTCATCCAGACCAGTCGCCGCAAACCCAATAATCCGCCACGGCCGCCGAGATAGACGGCCATGGGCATGCAGATCACAAACAGCATGCCCAGATCATTTGGGTCGCTGAAGATACCGACGTACTGGATGCGGCCGTCATCGACCAGCGGCATCCCGGTCCAGCCCAGCCCGGTCGCGGACTGCTTGATGCCATGTATTGCCAGCAGCACGGCGCAGGCCGTAAACACACCAATGACGAACACCACCCGTTTGCGGGTCAGGGTTGTGTTGGCAAGCAGGACGAACGCGACCAGCGTCGGGGCGAACACGTTGAAATGCTCCACCGCGCCGCCGGTCCAGCCGTTGATGGCAACCGACAGGCTGGTGACCACCAGCAGCAGCGCCAGCAGCACGTACTGGGGTTCGTCAAAACGCTTGTCACTGGACGGCAGCCATGCCAGCAGCGCCGTCACCAACGCGATCGGCAGGAACGGAATGCCCGTCTGCGCCCATTGCGGATACTCCTGGGGACGTACCAGCACGAGCACCAGGTAAGCCACGATGAAAATGAAAGGAACCAATGTCAGGCGTCTCCCGCAGAACCATCCGCCCGTACTCCACGGGCTCGCGCCGAATCGGGCCGCGCCGCACGCGATACCTCCATCGACACGCAGGGACAACGCAAGCGACTGCCGCGCGGGGTCACCACAGATGCAGCGTCCGCCGGCGAACGAATGCCACGGTCGCCTGCGCGGAATACAGGTTCATGTGAACGAAGGCAACCAGCAGCCTGACCGGCCACATCGACGCCAGTCGCGGTACCGCCGGAGCCGCCGCCACTACCACCGCAACCAGCGCCGCGGCGACCAGGCATGCCCGATAGAACGGATGCTGCGAAGCCAGCGCAGCAACCGCAACCAGCATCAACAACAGCGCCCACGGCGCCACCAGGCGCAGCAGCTTATGGCAACTGAAACGGAACCAGATCGGGTTCTGCAGCGGGTTGGCCAGCCATGGCGCCAGTTGTACCAGTTGCAGGTTGCCAGCGAGCGTGCGGACCTTGCGCCGTCGCTCGTCTGCAACCGAGTCCGAGGCGTGGTCCCAGGCCCGCGCGCCCGGCTCGAACACCACCCGCCGGCGTTGCCGGACCACCTGCATCGGAACCAGCACATCGTCCAGCACCGTGCCCTCGGGCAACGGGACGAAAAGCTCCCTGCGCACCGCGTACAGCGCGCCACTCACTCCCACCACCGAACCGGCCTGGCTTTCCGCATGCCGAATGGCCTTTTCATAGCGCCAGTAGGCATCCACGCTGGCGGCAAACCCGGTGCCGGGGTGCTCGAAACGCAACTCCCCGCCCACGGCACCCACCATGGGATCGGCCAGACAGGCCACCAGTGCCCGCAGTGCCAGCAGTTCGATGCGTTGGCGCACGTCGACCATCAGCAGGATGTCCCCACTCGCCGCCGCGACGGCGTCGTTGAGACACGCCGCCTTGCCACGGCGACGGCTGAACTCGAGCACCTGCACGCGCCGGGCGTCCATGGCGCGGCAGGCATCGGCCGTCCGGTCCGTGCAGCCATCGCAGACCACCACGACATCCAGCAATGCCGAGGGATAATCCAGCGACAGCAGGTTCTCCAGCTTGGCACGCACCCGTTTTTCACCGTCATACACACAAACAATGGCGGTGACAGTCGGGGTGATGGGCGATCTCGCCACCGGCTGGGGCCGGAGTTTTGCCAGCACATGCACCCACGCGGGATATCCGACATAGGTGAACGTGATCAGCGCCGCGCAGCCCCAGAAGACGATGCTCATCGCTTCCGGCTCCCGTCAATGCCCATTCGGCAACCCCTGCGCCCAGCGCCCAATGGGCCCCGCCAGGCGGGCGTGCAGACGCGGGTACTGCGCCAGGAACCCAAGCAGTTGCGCCGCATCGGGCGCCCGCCACGCCCCGAAAACAACACTGCCGGAAACAAAAACAACGGCGTACAGGACACTTGCCACCCAACCGATCCATTGCCCCGGCACCATGATCATCGGCACCGCAGCGACCATCGCGGCAACCACGGCGGCGAGCAGCAGTCGGGCCAGTTCGCGCCACGGCACATGCATGCGCATCATCCGGCTGATTCCGCAGGCAATGGCGATGAAGACGATGAGTCGTGAGCCGGCGTGTGCGATCACTGCGCCCATCAGCCCAAAACGGGGAATCAACCAGAAAGCCAGGGCAGCGGTGATGCCCAGCGACACGGCGACGAAGACGACGCGGATGCGTTGGTTGTCGGTGGTGGAAAGCAGTGCGTTGAGAGCGCCATCGGCGAGCGTCAGCCCGGCCACCGCAATCATGATCTGGAAGGGAAGGATCACTCCAGCGTAGGCATCTCCGTACAGGAGCGTGACCGCGGGTGCCGCCACCAACACGCCGATGCCGGCCAGCAATAGACCGATGAACGAGAAATAGCGCATCGCGCTGGCCATGATCAGCCCGGCGCGCTCGTCGCGTCCCTGTCCATACGCGTGCGCCATCATCGGCATCAGCACCGTCGACAAACCGGAGGACAACATCTCCATGCCCCCCTTGGTCAGCGCACCGGCAATCGCGAAATAGCCGACCGCCGCCGCGCCCACAAGATCGTTCAGCAGATAGGTCTCGATGGACTTGTTGTTGAATGCGTAGGCCAACGCGAGGATCAACGTCCAGAACAGATGGGGGCGCAACCGCGCCAGCAACTCGGGGGGCACCGGGGCCCGGGTGGGATGCAGGCCACGTGCACGCAGCCGTAGCCGTGACGACACCGCGTAGCCCACGCTGGTCGCCGCAAACAGCGCCATGTAACCGATAAGCCCGGCCCCCATCTGCATGAGTACCAGCACGGCGATGATGTTGATGATGCTCATCACCACGGCCGACAGCGCCTCGACCTCGTAACGGCCGTAGCCCTTGCCAACGGAGGCGTCGAACAGGAACAGCGCCTTCGGGATCGCTGCACACAATGTCAGTGCGACGAAGACCCATGCGTGTCCTTCCCAACCGTCCGGCATCGAGAATGGAAACAACGCCGCGAAGGCCACGGCAACCAACATCAGGCATGCGTATTGGCGGCGCCGTGCCCAGCCATGGACGGCGCGTGCCGACCCGGGTGACTGGCGCCCCAGGCTTTCGGAGACGAAGCGGATCGTCGAAGCATTCAAGCCGTTGTTGCCGATCATGATCAGCAGACCGGCCAACCAGACGACGTAGGCGTAGCGCCCAAAATCGTCGGGCCCCAGCACCCGTGCAACGATGATGCTGGCCAGCAGCCCCAGTGCGTAGGTGACATACGTTGACCCCATCACCATCATCGCACCGCGAATTGCGGCGAGACCGCTGAACTGCTGGTTTGTCTGCTTGTTTATGTGCTGGTGCGACAAGGGATGTGATCGCAATTCAAGCGGAGCCTACTGTGACAAACGCACGGCGACGCCCCCGCCGGCCACGCTCCCGTCGTGAAGGCACCGCAGGAACGCAGCTGCCGCCGCACGCGGTTCCGCACTGGTTGCCGTCGAACGGCATTTGGCTATGCTTCGCAGATCCTCACCGCGCGGAGCATGTATTGAGCATTGATGCCTACCGGACCCCGACAGTGGTCGGTGGCGCAGACCCGGCCCATTCTGCGGTCAGCGGCCGCCTTCTGGGTATCGTCCACGTCGTGGATTCACTGGAACTGGGCGGACTGGAGAGGGTCGTTACCGACCTGGCCATCGAGCAGGCTGCCCATGGCCACCGGGTCGTCGTACTCAGCATCGCCGCCGGCGGGAGCTTCGAGGCCGACCTGGATGCCGCCGGAGTCCGGGTCATCGTTGCCGGCAAGCGACGCACATTCGACATCGGCGTACTGCGTGCGTTGCGTCGCGCCGTGAACGGTTGCGACGCCGATGTCGTCCATACCCATAACTTTGTCCCCAACTACTACGCCGCGCTGGCGCTGATATGGCCTCATCGCCGTCGTCATTGTCGACCGGTGCTGGTCAATACCTGTCACAACATGGGCTCGCGACTGGCCAACCGACGCCTGCGCTGGCTGTACCGCCTGTCGCTGTTGCGTACCGCGCGGGTGGCAATGGTAGGCATGCAGGTGCGTGAGCGCTTCGTCGATCGCGGCATCGTCTCCGCTGAACGCAGCGCCGTCGTGCTCAACGGCATTCCCACGAAACGTTACGTGTCCGGGCCGGCCGCACGTGCCGCGGCGCGCGCGGTCCTGGGGGTTGCGCCGGATGCGATGCTGATCGGCTCGGTAGGCCGGCTGGTCGCGCTCAAGAACCACCGGCTGCTACTGGATCTGATGCCGGCACTGGCCGCGACCTGCCCTGCGCTCCAGTTGGCACTGGTGGGCGACGGGCCTTTGCGGGCGGAGCTGGAGGGCCTTGCGGACACGCTCGGGATCAGCGACCGCGTGCATTTCCCCGGCGCCCGCAACGACGTCGCCCAACTGCTGCCCGCGTTCGATATCTTCGCGCTTCCCTCGCTGACCGAAGGCTTGTCGATTGCGCTGCTGGAAGCCTGCGCGGCCGGTTTGGCCATCGTTGCCACCGAAGTCGGCGGCAACCCGGAGATCATCACCGACGGGCACACCGGGCGCCTGGTGCCGTCCGATGATCGCGATGCGACGCGCGTCGTCATGGAAGACCTGCTTGGCGATCCCGGGTTGCGCGCCCGCCTGGGCATGGCTGCGCGGGACTGGGTTCGTGAAAGCGGCTCGATAGAGGCCATGCGCCGCAGCCACGACGATCTCTATACCGTGGCGTCAGGCCATCAGGAGCGTTGCGAGAAGTAGCGGAAACTGCGTTGCAACCCGTCGGCGGTCGTGACCCGCTGCTCCCAGCCCAGGCGTTTCAGTGCCGCATTCGGATAGCGGAAGTCCCGGTACATGGAGCGCACGACGTAGGGCGTGAACACCGCCGGCAACTGTCCTTTTGACGCCCGGTTGTAGCGAACCAGCAGCTTCGAGCCCAGCATGAACAGCCAGTACGGTACCGGCAGCACCCGCATCCGGCCAACGGCGGCCTGGTAGGCGCGCAGGTATTGGCTGCAACTGGGCAGCTCGTCGTCAACGATGTTGTAGGCACATCCATCCACGCCGGACACCGTGGCCCGGGCAATCGCATCCGCACAGTTGTCGACATAGGTCAGCGGCAACGTGGCCTTGCGTCCCAGGTGGAAGAACAAACCGAGCGCCCGGATCCCGATGCGCGACGACAGCGCGCCACCACAGGGGCCGTAGATCACCCCGGGGCGCAGCACCACGGTCTTGAAGCCCTGGCGCGTGCGGTACTCCGCAAGCAAGTGCTCCTGCCGCGTCTTGGCGTACGCGTAGGGGCCCTTGTCGATGCCGACCGTCTCGACCTCCACCGATTCGTCGTGCACCGCACCCTTCGCCAGGGCCTCGGTCCGATACACCGAGAAGGAGCTGACCAATACGATGCGCTGCACGCCGGCGACGCCTGCAGCGTCCAGCAGGTTGCGCGTGCCGACCACCGTGTTGGCAAACATGTCCGCCGGACAACCACGCATCCCCGCCGCCGCATGCACCACGCAATCCACGTCCTGCACCAGCCCGATGGCATCGTGGCCGTAGAGCAGGTTGCCCAGCACGACGTCGATGCGGGCACCCGGGTAGCCCTGCCTCAACTCGGCGACGAAGTCCTCGGGCGCCGAATGACGAAAGTGGACCTTCAGGTCGGTGATGCCCTCCTCCAGCAAGCTCCGCGCCAGGCGCCGCCCGAGAAAGCCGCCTGCACCCGTCAGCAGGACCCTCACGGGCGCACCTCCAGCGCCGCGACAATGGCGTCGATCATTTTTGCCACCCGCAGTATCTCGGCATGCGCGATCGGATCGGCGCTGTTGTCTTCAATGGCGAGGTAGAACGCTTCCAGCAAAACCCGCATGCATTGGAAATAATGGGACTGATAACGCCAGAACGCCCCCAGGTTGCGCGTGGCATTACCGCCGAAGCGCGCGGCTTGCACCCACGGCGGAAACAGTCGGCCAAGCGAGCTGGGCTGGGTCTGGCGGGCGCTGCGCACGAGGGTGCGGCACGCGTAGTCCAGCTCCACCGTGTCGCGGCTGCCGTAGACCTTCAGCGTGTGCGAAACCGGACGGGCATGCGAGCTCACCATGCCCGATGCGGTAACGCCGTTGCTGCCTTGCAGCAGGAAGCGCAGTTCGTCGGGCATCGCATCAATGGCCTCGTTACCGGTCGCCGCCCTCCGTCTCAGGGCCGTTGCCTGCACCGTGAAGTCATCGTCAATGTGTGCCACCAGCTTGGCCAGCACGTGATCGAGCACGTTGTGGAACAGCTTGCCGGGCAGCCGGTGGACCCAGTGCATCGGGTCGGACATCACCGCGATGCCGTAGTCCCCGGCGAGGTTGTAGCCAAGGGCCGTTTCCAGGTGGACGACGCTGCCCAGCGCTCCGCCATCAATCAGTTTGTGCAGCTCCAGCGCCGGGGATTCGAAGTTGTACAGGTAGTTGACGCTGACCTTTTTGCCTGCGGCACGCGCCGCGTCCAGGATGCGCGCCGCGCCTTTTGCATCCAGAGCAAAGGGCTTTTCCACGAACACATGGCAGCCCATGTCCAACGCAGCGCAGGCCAGCGCCACGTGTGAGTCCGGTGGCGTCGCCAGATGCACCACGTCCAGTCGCTCCTCGCGGACCATCCGCTCGAAGTCTGTGTGGCGCGCAATCCCCGGCCAGCGCTGCGCAAACTGCTCCACCATCAACGGTTCGCGATCGCAGGCGGCGACCAGATCCGCCCTGGCGACCGTCCGCAGCTGCTCTGCGTGGCCGTCGGCGATCTTTCCACAGCCCACGATTCCCACCCTCATGCGCACTTCCCCTGCTCCCGGTCCTTGTGCGATTCAATGCCCACTGGCGGCAGCACTGCAGCGTTCGTTGCTTGCCGGAGCAACGTCCGCCGGCCGGGCCTCGCCCTGGCCGGATCCGTACGCCGGACGTGGAATCTCGAAGTCGCGATAGCGGCCCGGGTCACCGCGATGGCCACGTTCGGCCGCCTTGATGATGTTGTAGGTCTCTCGCGCACTGACGTAGTGGAGCTTCCACTGGTGGCCGTCGTTGTAGCGCGACTCCATATACGCATAGGCGTCGTCCATGGCGCTACCCAGCAAGGTCTCCATGTCGTCGTCCTCGGCGCCGTGGGTGTGCACCTTGACCACGATCCACTCGGGCCGGCCGACGACGTGGATCCCGGTTTTCACCCAACCGTCGATGCGCTCACGGGTGGGCGGGCAACCAGCGCGCACGTCAGCATTCTCGATGCGCGGGAAGATGCCGAACTTGCGACTCCTCCAACGCAACCCCAGCGGTCCCTGGATGATCATCAGGTCGCCCTGCTCCACGCCCCCGGCCCGCACCGGCACGCCGGTGTCATGCGACTTTTTCCTGCCCGGATCGCCCTTCGCGTAATAGATCCGGTTGATCGTCCGGGTCTGGCAGGGATCAGGCGCCGCCGGCAGGGTGAAGTCGGCATAGCAGCCCTGCTCGCGCAATACCGCCAGCTCGTTGTCCACACCGCAATGGCGACCGCTTGGGTGGCAATTGTCCAGCGCCCAGTTGCCATGGATGAACGCCCAGCGTGGCTGGCCGGTGAAAGGATCGCGTGGCAAAGCATCATGCCGGCTGGCAAGGACCTCGGTGAATCGCGACAGCTTTTCACGCAGCCCGGCTTCGGTATCGTCATCGTGGTGCAGGTGGATCTCGATCTCGCCAAGTCCCTGCCGGCACAGCTCCACCAAGGCATTGATGTGTTCGGGCCGGTACTCCTCCTCGGGGTAGAAGAAGGTATGCACCGGGGCCCTGCCATCGGCGTCACGATGATGCGCGCATAACGCCGGCAGGTCCTGACGCCAACGCGCAACGCGCGCGCGCTCGACCGCCAGGCCGGGCTTTTGCCAAGCCGGCTCGTAATGGTCGACAAAGCAGAACAGCAGGTGCCGCGTGGTACCGGCCGGCACGGGTTCGCGCCAGTCCTGGCGCAGGTAGGCCAGCAACCAGCCCATGACGTTGCGCTTGCGGATGAGGCCGATGGCGTATGCCACGGACGCGAGCAAGAGGCCCAAGGGCAACAGCCAGGGCAACAAGGACATCAAACTTCGCTGCTTCCTGGGCGCGAGCACGGCGGGCGCTACGAGCGCCGCAAGTGGCGGCTCGGCCATGGGTGCGGCGCTGCTCCCTGCGGGTACCCGGGCGACGGGCGGCCCACCGGCAGGCACCAGCGCGACACTTTCAAAGGCGCCGATGTTGTATGGCGCCATGCGCTTGACGCCTTCGATGTCATCACGAACTTCCGCCACGGTGGTGCCGGCGTCCACCGCGGCGCTGCCCGCCAATGGCTTGCCTTTGGGGTCAAGCGGGAAGCTGGCCAGCAGGCTGTCGGTATCGGAGCCGGTTCGCTCCCGCCATTGAGCCAGCGAGCCCGTAGACGCCTGCATCACTCCCGACCCGGTGCGGTTGTCGACAAAACGGCAGCCGCCGCGCTCGAACCCGTTCCAGTTGCTGCCCGGCGAGCCTTCCAGTCCCGACAGGCCACCCAGCTCGCGTGACTGCCGGATCTCGATGCAGCTCCCCCCCTGCATCTGCACCAGGTTGTTGACCAGGCGCGGATTGACACTGGGTGGGCGACCGGCATGGGACCCCCAATCCTGGAAGCTGATGCCGAAATACAGCGCTGCATGGCCGACACGGGCGGCGTCGATGATGGTGTTGTTGGCAACGACCGCGTCCTTGGCCGCATACAAGCCGATGCCCGCATAGGCGGTGTTGCGGATGACGTTGTTGCGCACGACCCCGCGAATCGACTCGTAATAGCGCGGGTTGATGCTGATGTCGAAGTACTCCGGACTGGTGTCGAAGCCGACCAGGATTCCCGCGGCGCCGGTGTCCTCGATCCGGTTGCGCTGGACTACCACGTCCGCCGCGCCGCCCTTGAAGTACAGGCCGGTGGTGGCAATGTCGTGGAGGTAGCTGTCCTCCACCACCATCGCCGAACCGTTGACATTGTCGATGCCGTCAGCGTTCATGTCGTCGGTCGGCGTTCCCGGCGGATAGATCGCACCGGTGTTGTAGATCTCCGTGCGCCGGATCGTCACGTTGTTCGATTTCGGCGTGATCTTGATGCCGTCGCGGCCGGTATCGTGGATCACCAGGTCTTCCAGCACGATGTGGGAAGCACCGGTCCTGCCCTCGTCGTCCCCCTGGTACCAGTTGGTCTGCATCATCACGCCATAGACGCTACCGCCACTGATCTCCAGGTTTCTCAATGCACTGCCCGAGGCGTCCGGGTCGATCTGGATGGTCACGCTGTCGGGGGTGTGGATATCGCAATGGATATGCGCCCGCTCGCCCGGGTAGGACTGCAGCGTCAGCGTTACCCGTAACCGCACATCACACTCGTTGTAGGTGTTGTTGCCCGGCGGGCCACGCAGGATGATCGTGTCGCCCCGGCGCGCGATACCTTCGTTCTGCGAAAGCAGGTGCTTGATGGTCCGGAACGGCGACTGCAGGCGGCCGTCGCCGGTGGCGTCATTACCCGTCGGGGATACAAACCACTCGGTCGCCGCCGCTGGTCCTGCCGCCAGCCCTGCAAGGCAGAGCAACCCGGTCAACAGTGCGCGAAAGGGTATCGATCCGCGCCAGCCACGATGGCCGCGCCGGCCTTGCCATCGGAGCGAACGGAGATTGGTGGGTTGGTGTGCTCTGTGCATGGCTTCAGGAACGTCGAACGCGGGCGGCACCGGCCTTCGTAGTGTCTGCGCGACACGCGTGGCGACAGGTGCCGGTACATGTTGCCGGTATCTGCGCGTTTTTCCGTTCCACCTTCATGACGACGATCCAACACGGCACAGACACCGGACAGTCGCGCATGCGCTGGAGGGTGCAATGGGAAAGAAAGTTCAAGCGGCGAGACTGCTGGCAGCCCCCGGCCTGCGGCGGCTGGTGTCCACGGCGCTGCCCTGGGAGGGCGTGCTGATACTCAACTACCACCGTGTTGGCGACGGCAGTGCCTCGGTCCATGATCGCGCGCTGTGGAGTGCGTCCTGTACCGCTTTCGATAACCAGCTGTCGTTGCTCAAGACCCATAGCGACGTCATCGCGCTGGACGAGATCGAATCGGCGCTGGAACAGCCCGGCGGCCGCCATGTCGCCATCACTTTCGACGACGGCTATCTCGACAACTACGAGCTCGCCTACCCGTTGCTTCGCCAGCATGGGCTCCCGGCAGCGTTCTTCATCGCCACCGGTTTCATCGACCGCCCCTGCCTGCCGTGGTGGGACGAAATCGCGATGCTGGTCCGCACCACCCCCGCGCGGCAGCTGGAGCTGCGTGACTGGCTACCGGGCCCGCTGTCGCTGGAAGACGGTAATCATGACGCCATCATCCGCACGCTGTTGAAGACCTACAAATCCCTGCAGGGCGAGGACGCGGCGGGGTTCCTGGCCACGCTGCGCGAACAGGCGGGCTGCAATAGCGCGGCAGGGCCGGTGGCGGGCCATTGGATGGATTGGGACATGATCCGTGACATGGCGGCTCACGGGATGACCATTGGTGGCCACACCATGCACCACCCGGTTTTGTCGCGGTTGCCACTTGAGCAGCAACGCGAGGAAATCTCTGGCTGTGCCGCGCGCTTGCGCGAGGAGCTGGACCAGCCCATGGACTATTTTGCGTACCCGGTAGGCGGTCGGGACGCATTCGATGAACACACCCGTCGCTGCCTGGACGAGGCCGGGGTGCGTTTGGCATTTTCCTACTACGGCGGAATCGCCACCCGCGAATCGTCCCGGCACGACATGCCCCGCGTCGCCATCGAGGCTGGCATGGAAAGCAGCCTGTTCCACGCCATGGTGGCGCTGCCCCAGGTATTTTGCCGAAGCACCGAAGCCCCGCGCGATCATCTCCGGGGACCGCTATGAGCGACGACACCGACTTCCTGAAGCTGTACCGGGAGCTGGGAGTGGAGCCTGGCTGCACGCTGCAGGCGTTCAAGCAGGCCTATCGTCGCCGGGTCGCGGAACTGCACCCGGACCGGATGGGCGACGGTGAGCATGACTCCGAGGGACTGAAGGCACTGAACCTGCACTACTCGGCAGCGCTCGGTTTTTATCGCCGGCATGGTCGGCTCCCGGGGACGACACCCGCGGCAGTGCCGGATTTTTCCACCATGGCTGCCGATCCGCAACGCGTACTCCAAGCCAGGCGTGAACGACCGCCCGTGGCGCTCCACCAACGGCCCAATCGCTGGTTGCTGCTTGTACTCAGCCTGGTGGCGATCACCCCCCTGTGGAACCTGATCCCCGGCCTCGATACGGGCACCACGTCCGCCCGACAGGCTTCCTCCTCCGTCCGCGGGGATTCCACCCCGCCCGTCCCCACCCTCGTCGAATTGGGGATGGAGCCCGACGCGGTTACCGAGCTCGCCGGCCCACCCATCGTTGACACCAGCCATGGTGAGCACTGGGTTTATGGCCCCTCGTGGGTGCGCTTCGAGTGCGGCCAGGTGGTCGACTGGTACAGCTCCCCACTGCACCCGCTACCGGTCGCCCACCCACGGCCGGCGCCTCTCCAGGACAAGCAGCTGACCAGGCGACCAGGCGCTTGCCTGGTCGAGCTCCAACACAAGTCCACGGCGCTGCCGGTCGCGGCGTCGTTTGCGCGTCATTCCGGGACCGCCTGACGATGTGCGGCCTGGCCGGATACGTGGGTCACCCGGTTGCGGCCGGGCAGGAGCACGCCACGATCGAGGGCATGATCAGCACCCTGCGCCACCGCGGACCCGACGGCTTCGGCTATCACGTGGACGCCGGGATCGGCCTGGCGCACGCGCGACTGTCAATCATCGACATGGCGACCGGCGCGCAACCGATCCACAACCCGCAGGGCACGGTGTGGACGGTCTTCAACGGCGAGATCTTCAACTACCTCGAACTGCGCGCCGAGCTGGAAGCAAAGGGTCATCGCTTCTACACCCGATCCGATACCGAAGTGATCGTGCACCTCTACGACCGCTACGGCGATGATTTCGTGCAGCACCTCAATGGGCAGTTCGCGATCGCACTGTGGGACGCGACGCGACGCCGCCTGGTGCTGGCTCGCGACCGCTTCGGGATCCGGCCGCTGTACTACACCCGTGCCCGCAACGCGCTGTGGTTCGCGTCGGAAATGAAGGCATTGTTCGCCGCCGTGCCCGAAAAGGCGCAACTGTCTGCACGTGGACTTGTCCAGACCTTCAGCTACTGGGCGCCGCTTGATCCGGACACCGTGTACGAGGATGTACACAGCCTGCCACCCGGTCATCTGATGACCATCGAGCAGGACGGTCGAAGCTCCCTCAACCGCTACTGGGACTGGACATTCCCCGAGACCGGACAATCCTGTCCCGCTGTCCCCTGGCGCAGCATCGACGAGGCTGCGGCGGAACTGCGCGAGCGCCTGATCGACGCCATCCGACTGCAGCTGCGCGCGGATGTGCCGGTGGGTGCCTACCTCAGCGGTGGCCTGGATTCGTCCGGCATCGTTGCCCTCGCCCGCACCTTCACCAACAACCCGGTCCGCACGTTTTCGGTCGCCTTCGATCAGCCCGAGTTCGACGAGAGCGTCCATCAGCAAGCGATGGTCCGACACCTGGGCACCGAGCACACCACGCTGCGGGTGGGCGCGCGCGATATCGGGGACGCGTTCCCGCGCTTTATCGCCCACACCGAGACGCCGGTCCTGCGCACCGCCGGGGTGCCCCTGATGCTGCTCGCCAAAACGGTACGGGAGCATGGCTACAAGGTCGTTCTGACTGGTGAGGGCGCCGATGAGGTGTTCGGCGGATATGACCTGTTCAAGGAAGCCAAGGTACGTCGCTTCTGGGCCCGCCAGCCAGATTCGAAACTGCGTCCCAAACTGCTGGGCCGGCTGTATGGCTATCTCGAGAACTCGCCCGCCGCCAATCCGGCACTGGCGGCGGCGTTCTTCGGCCAGGGCCTGCAACATATCGATCGACCCGTGTTCGCCCACGTGCCGCGATGGACCACCTCGCAACGCGCACTGTCGTTTCTTTCGCCGGAATTACGCGCCAGCGCCGGCGACTGGGACGCGCTCGGATTCGCCGAATCGCGGCTGCCCGACAACATGATGCGTTGGGCGCCCCTGGCGCGCGACCAATACGTCGAAGCCAAGACGCTGCTCGCCGGCTACCTGCTGTCGAGCCAGGGCGACCGGGTGGCAATGGCCGGCTCGATCGAAGGCCGCTTCCCCTACCTGGACCACACGCTGGTCGAATTCGCCAACCGCCTGCCGCCAGCGTGGAAGATCCAGGGGCTCACCGAAAAGGCGATCTTGCGCAAAGCGCTCGGCGACTTGTTGCCAGCCAACATCCTCGCCCGCACCAAACAACCCTACCGCGCACCGGACAGCCAGAGTTTCTTCGTCGACGGCCGCCCGCTGGACTACGTTGCCGCGCTGCTTGATCCCACGCACCTGAGGTCCACCGGACTGTTCGATACCGCGGCCGTAACACGCCTGTATGCCAAGGCGCGCGCCGGCAAGGTCACCGGCTTCGCCGACAACCAGGCCTTCGTCGGCATCGTGTCGACATTGCTGTTGTCACAACGCAAGTGATGCCTGCGCGCCACATCCGTCCACTCCCCCAACAGCATGAGAAACCATGAGAAGCCAAGAAGCGATCGTTGACCTGCTCCATCGCTCCATCGATGCGATCAACACACAGCTGCCGAAAACCCGGCAATTGTCGAAGTCACCGGACTTCCCGCTCGTCGGCCCCGACAGCACCGTCGAATCACTGACCCTGATGAGCTTCATCGTCGATGCTGAGGAGCGCATCCACGATGAGACCGGGGTCGAGTTCGTGCTGGCCGACGGGATCGGCATGCCGCTTGAGCGCAACCCATTCCGGACGCTGGACACCCTCGCAGGCGATATCGCAATGCGGCTTGAGCATCAGTGACCCCGCAATAATGGAGGTAGCAACGAGCCATGCCTGACCAGACGAACCACTGCCTGGTGCTGTCGGACTTCAACGTCCAGATCCTCATCAACTACCTTGAGGCGGCGGAATGCTGGCCGTCGTTCAGCGCCGCCGCCGGGCCGTTCGGGCAAGTCGAGCAAATGCTCGTCGACGTCCGCAGTCCGGCTTGGCAACCGACGCCCGAATGCACGGTGATCTGGACACGGCCACAGGCCGTCATACCGATGTTTTCGGACGTCCTGTCGTTCGCCGGCTTCTCCCTGCAAGCACTGCTCGCCGAGGTGGACCGTTACGCAGCGCTGGTGGCGCGCTCGGCGGGACGAAGCCGGATCATCCTCGTGCCCACATGGGTGGCGCCCTCGGCGGAGCGAGGCTGGGGGCCGCTCGACTATCGCAGCGACCGCGGCATCCAGGCCACGCTGGCACGGATGAACCTGCGCCTGGCCGAACGCCTGGAGGTTCACGACAACGTGTTCGTCCTCGACGCGCAGCGCTGGCTACTCGCCGCCGGACCTCGCGCGTATGCGCCGAAGCTGTGGTTCATGGGCAAGGTTCCCTTCGGCAACGACGTATTCGCGGAGGCGGCCCGGGACATCCGCGCCGCGCTCGCCACCCTGCATGGCGGTACGCGCAAACTGATCGTGCTCGACCTGGACGACACGCTCTGGGGCGGTGTCGTCGGCGATCTTGGATGGGAGAACCTGCTGCTCGGTGGCCACGATCCAGCCGGAGAGGCGTTCGTGGAGTTCCAGCAGGCCCTCAAGTCGATGACCCGGCGCGGCATCGTTCTCGGCATCGCCAGCAAGAACACCGAATCTGTCGCGCTCGCGGCCATCGGCAACCATCCGGAAATGCGCCTGGGGCTGGAAGATTTCGCCGGCTGGAGGATCAACTGGCAAGACAAGGCGCAGAACATTGCCGACCTCGCCAACGAACTCCGGATCGGCCTGCAATCGGTGGTGTTCCTCGACGACAACCCGGTCGAACGCGAGCGCGTGCGTACTGCACTGCCGGAGGTACTGGTCCCGGACTGGCCCAAGGACCCCATGTTGTATGCATGCACCCTGCGCAAGCTGGATTGTTTTGACCGGCTGCACCATACCGTGGAGGACTCGGCACGCACCGGGCTTTATCAGGCCCAGAGGCACCGTGAAGCCGAGCGCCTGGAGGCCGGCGACATCGATACCTGGCTGCGTGGACTCGACACCACCGTCACCGTCGAGCCCCTGACCGACGCCAACCTGACCCGGGTGGTGCAGTTGCTCAACAAGACCAATCAGATGAACCTGCGCACCCGCCGCCTGACGGAGCGCGAAACCAGCCAATGGGCGGCACAGCCGGGAAACCACCTGTGGGCGTTCCGTGTTGCCGACCGGCTGGGTGACTCGGGCATCACCGGCATCGCGAGCTTCTCGTTGCAGGGCGAAAATTGCGTGGTTGCCGACTATGTCCTCAGCTGCAGGGTCATGGGACGCAAGATCGAGGAGACGCTGCTGGCGTGGGTAGTCGCACGCGGCCGTGACCTGGGGGCAACCAAAGTCGTCCTGGAGCTGCTGCCTACTGCGAAGAACCTTCCATGCCTGGAGTTCCTCGGGAGATCCGGCCTCGATGGCCACGGAACAACGCGCTTCACGTTTGCTACCAGCGATGCCTACCCGCAGCCCGATGCGGTCAAGCTCGTCCACGGTAGGCCGGAGGCTTCGAGGCAATGAATACCGGATCCGAGCTCGCCCGCATCAAGTGGCCGGAGGGATACCGTTTCGCGTTCAGCATTTTTGACGACACCGATCGAAGCACCTTGGACAACGCGCCGCATGTCTATGCGCTGCTGCGAGATCTCGGACTGAGAACGACGAAGTCGGTGTGGCCCCTGCAGGGCACGCGCCAACCCAGTGTCGTCGGAGGCTCGACGTGCGCCGACCCGGCCTACCTGGCCTGGGTGCAACAGTTGCAGCGCGAAGGCTTCGAGATCGGCCTGCACAACGTCACTTACCACAGCTCCACACGCGAAGAGGTTCGCGCGGGGCTGGGGAAGTTTTCGGAGTTTTTCGGCGGCCCACCGCGATCGCTGGCCACCCACACCGACTGCCGTGATGGCATGTACTGGGGCAGTGCCCGCGTCAGCAATACCCATCGTCTGGTGTATGACGCCCTGACCCGCTTCCGCCAGCGTGGCTTCGGTGGCCACGTGCAGGGTGACCCGCACTTCTGGGGCGATATGTGCCTGGAGCAGGTCGACTACGTCCGCAACTTCACGTTTCCGGGATTGAACACCTTGAAGACCTGCCCGTGGATGCCCTATTTCGACGCCGATCGGCCCTGGGTCAAGGCCTGGTTCGCCTCGTCGGAGGGCGCAAAAGTCACGCTGTTCAACAACGCCCTGTCCGAGGGGGCCCAGGACGAGCTGGTGGAGGAAGGAGGCGCCTGCATCATGTACACCCATTTCGGCAAGGGCTTCGTCAGCGACGGAGCACTCAACCCACGCTTTGTCGAATTGATTACGCGTCTTTCCCGGCGCGGTGGCTGGTTCGTTCCCGTCTCCACCCTGCTCGACCATATCGCCACGACCCGCGGCGGCATCCACCCGCTGGCACGTCGTCAACGTAGCCAGCTGGAGCGTCGCTGGCTGGCGCACAAGCTCAGTCACGGCACGTCCTGAGGGCGCTGGTGACCATCGAGTCCTACAACGAGCATCACCAGGCGGCCGTCGCGCGATTCAACAAGCGCTTGCGCCGCGGTGGCTCGGCGTTCCAGTTTCCCGCGTCGTGCCGGATCCCCTGGCCGCCGCGGGCCCCCGGAGGGCCGACCTACATGGAAGGGTTCGTCGTGGTGGAAGACGATACCGTCCGTGGCGGATACCTGATCAAACACCAGCCGTTCGTGCTCAACGGCGCCCTGGTTCAGGACGTCAAGAACCTGCAGCTGCCCCTGTCCGAGGGCAGCATCGATCCCACCTTCAGCCGTGTCAGCGTGGAGATCCTCACCACCGCAACGCGCCGCCACAAGCGCCTCTATGCGCTCGGCATGGGCGGCATCCACACGCCGCTGCCCAAGGTGCTGGCCAGCATGGGCTGGAGCAGCCAACTGGTGCCGTTCTTTTTCCGCGTGATCCGTCCGTCGTCGTTCCTGCGCAATATCCGCATCCTGCGCACAACCACCGCGCGCCGCCGGATGCTGGACCTGGCCGCGGCTACGGGCATCGGTGGCGTGGCGCTGAGGCTGTTGCACCTTGTGCTGACAAGACCGGGCCGGCATCGCTGCACGGTCGAAGTCGTCGACCACTTCGATGTCTGGGCCGATGACATCTGGCGGCATGCACGCGGCGACTACGCATTGATTGCACTGCGCGATGCGGATGGCTTGAACACGCTGTATCCCTCGACCAATCCCAAGCCCATACGCCTGCGAGTGTCACGTGCCGGTCGCGACCTGGGCTGGGCGATCGTTTTCGACACCCAGCTGGCCGGCCACAAGCAGTTCGACAACATGCGGCTGGGAACGATCGTGGACTGTCTCGCGCTGCCGGGCGAGGAGACTGACGTCGTACATGCCGCCACCGACCACCTCCGGGCGCGCGGCGTCGACCTGATCGTCAGCAACCAACGCCATGCAGCGTGGTGCAAGGCATTACGCGCACGCGGTTTCCTCCCGGGGCCGTCGAACTACGGATTCCTGGCCTCCAAGGCACTGGCATCGGCCCTGTCGCCTTGGAACGAAAATATCGCCCGCGTGCACATAACCCGTGGCGACGGCGACGGCCCGATCCACATCTGACCGGTACGGTTTGCAGCCTTACTCGCCGTCCAGCGGCAGCGCTGTGCCTTCTGCCTCGGCCTGCAGCACGCTGCGACGGATCTTGCCGGTACCGGTCTTGGGCAGCGCGTCACGGAACTCGACTTCACGCGGCACCATGAACTCCTCGAGGTGGGCGCGGCAATGGGCGATGACTGCACGTGCATCGATATCCGTCCCATCGGTCACCACGATGGCCTTGAGCGACTGGCCAAGGATCTCGTCGGGCACCCCGACCAGCGCCGCCTCGCGCACGCCCGGCAGCGCATACAGCACGTTCTCCACTTCCTTGGGGCTGACCTTCTCGCCGCGGGATTTCAGAATCTCGTCCTTGCGCCCGACGAAGTACAGATAGCCCTCGGCATCCATGCGGAACAAGTCCCCGGTGTGCAGGACTTTTTCCCAGGGGTAGCGGCCGGGCTTCAGCGCTTTGGCGGTCGCCTGCGGATTGTTCCAGTAGCCCTGCATCACGTGACCGCCGCGCACGACCAACTCGCCGACCATGCCCCGCGGCACCGCCTTGCCCTGCTCATCGGCCACCCAGACCTCGGTGCCGGGAATGGCGATGCCGACACTGTCGGGCCGGACGGCGAGCTGCTCCGGCGGCAGCCAGGTGCAGCGCTTGGATTCGGTCATCCCGTACATGGAGTAGATGCGCGCCTGCGGAAAGATCTCCTGCAACCGACGGATGTGGGCGGGGGGCAGCGCCGCCGCGGTGTTGGTCAGGTAACGAACGCTGCGCGCCCAATCGGGATTGAAGTTGCGCAATTGCACGATCAACGCCGCCATCGTCGGCACCATCGGGAAACCGGTGATCTGCCTGCTTGCAAGTTGTGGCAGGACCTTCTGCGGAAAGGCGAATGACTTCTCCAGCACCAGCGTCGCGCCCATCTTCACGCACATGAGCAGCTGATACAGGCCGTAATCGAACGACAGCGGCAGCACACTCAGCACCACGTCGTCGCTGCGCGCTTGCAGGTAGGTAGTGATGGAAGTCGCGGCGTGATCGATGTTCTTGTGCGTCATCATCACGCCTTTTGGCAGGCCGGTGGACCCGGAGGTGTAAACCAGCATCGCCAGATCGATGTCGATGCCGGCCGACCCCGGTAGCCGCCCAGCTGCGCGCGAGACAAAGCTGCCGTAGTCCACCGTGCCAGGGGGCAGTTGCGTCGCCGGCTCGTTGACGACCACCACACGGCGCACGCTGGGGGCCTGTCTGGCAGCCTCCAGCGCGGTTGCCGCCAAACTGGCCTGGGTGAACAGTACCGAGGCTTCGCAATCGGCCAGCACGAAGCCGAGTTTATCGGCCTTGGTGGTCGGGTTGATGACGCAAAACACGCCACCCGCCTTCAGCGTGCCAAACACGCCAACCGCAGCCTCGATGCGGTTATCCATGAAGATCACGCACCGCTCGCCGTTGGCCATGGTGGCCTCGCCGGTCAGCGCCGCGGCAAATCGATCCGCCGCGATATCCAACTCGGCGTACCCGATGCGGCGATCACCCTGGATAATCGCCGCCTTGCCAGGATTGCCGCGCGCCGCCTGGGCCAGGTGATCTTCGTACCGGCTCATCCGGCCAGGCTCATCTCGGCCAGCTTGCGGTCCACGTAATTTCCCAGGTTGGCGATGCTGTCGAGATTGTCCGGAATGACATCCTCGTCATCGACGACTATCCCGAACTCCTCCTCCAGCCAGGTGACCATCACCAGCACGCCCATCGAGTCCATGACCCCGGTCTCGATCAAGCTCTGCGTTGATGAATATTCCTCTCCGGGCAGTGCCGACGGGAACGACAGGTGCACGAACTGCCTGACACGACTTTCGGTAACTTCCACGCAGGATTCCTCATTCATGTATCGGGATTTCAACGGGGTTCCATCTATCTGGCACCACGCCGGAACAGCACCACTTCCACGGTCTGCAGCATGATCATCAGGTCCAACAACAAGCCCTGGTTCTTGACGTAGAACAGGTCGAACTTGAGCTTCTCGCCCGCGTCGTGGACCGAGGCGCCATAGGGATAGCGCAATTGAGCCCAGCCGGTCAGGCCCGGCTTCACCGAATGGCGCACGGCGTAGTAGCGCAGTTGCTCATCGAGCTGCTCGACAAACTGCGGTCGCTCCGGCCGTGGCCCCACAAAGCTCATATCGCCGCGCAATACATTGAACAACTGCGGCAACTCGTCCAGTCGCGTCAGGCGGATAAAGGCCCCTACCCGCGTGACCCGGCTGTCATTGGTGGTGGCCCAGCGGGCGACACCATCGGCTTCGGCATCGGCGCGCATGCTGCGGAATTTGGCCAGCTGGAAACTCCGGCCGGCCTCTCCAACCCGGGTCTGCCGGTACAGGATCGGCGAGCCCGACTCCAGCCACACGCACACTGCAACGACCAGCATCACCGGCCAGGCCACCAGCAACAGCAACGTCGCCGCCACCAGATCGAAGAACCGCTTGCTCAGCCGTCGCGGCAGTGAGTGGTCGAACCCACCGGAGAAGATCAATGACGAAGGATCAACCACGTTCAAATTGAGCAGGCCCGCCTCGCGCTCGAAGAAATCCGGCAAGGCCGTCAACCTCACGCCCCGTTGCGCGCAAGCGAGCATGTCATCCATGGGCAACCCGCCGCGACGCTCGTCCGGAGCGATCACGATCTCGTGCACGTTCAGTGCCTTGACCGTTTCCCACAGCACATTGCCCACGTCGATCCGCAGTTCCTTGGGCACCACCAGTGGCTGTCCCGGTAGCGGCACGAATCCTTCAATCGCAAACGACTCGCGGTCGCTGCGCCGACGCATGCTGGTGTTGATCAGCTGGGCGTTGTACCCCGCACCCAGCACCAGTACCCGCCGCTTGAACAACTCGGCGCCAAACAGGTACCGGGTAAACATGCGGAACGCGTAGATGGTGACCAGGCCCAGCATCAACGCGATGGTCAGCACGCCGCGCCCGATGTACGTACGCGGCACGGCGTAGTACAGCACCAGCAACGCAACGCCACCGAATGCGAACGACGCCACCAGACGCAGACCGAACTCCTTTCGGTTGAGCCGTCCGTGCTCGCGGTACAGGGCAAATGCCGCCATCGACGCGGTCAGCACGATGGCGACCAGCAAGGTCCGAAATGGCGCCGTCTGCACGAACATCGCACGGCTTTCAGGCTCGTCCATGAAGCGCAACCAGACCGCTGCGTTGACCGACAGCAACAAGATTGACAGCTCCATCAGCCACAGGCCCCGAATCACCAGCCGGGCACGGCTTGCCGATACGCTCTTCATTACCCAGATGTCCGCTTCATGGTTTTCCCCCGCAACATCGCATCGACTGTCCCGACTCACCTTCAACCAACGCCAATGGCGCCGGCGTCCGGTCACCGACGCAAGGGGCGCTGCCGGACTGGCCGCTACCGACGTCGACCCGCGTTTTTCTGGGAGGCCACTACGACGAGACGCTGCATGATCATCGACTTCAACACTGGGACGTGTCCGGAACACGTCGAGACCGACCTGTGCATTGTTGGTGGTGGTGCGGCCGGGCTCGCGATCGCACGTGAGTTCCTTGGCACCCCACTGCAAGTGTGTGTGCTCGAAAGCGGCGGACTGGAGGGCACGGAACGCAATCAGGCGCTGTACGACGGCTCGTCAGTCGGCAATCCGGAGCTCGATCCAGCCAGCGGCCGGATGCGGGTATTCGGCGGAAGTTGCACCCTGTGGGGCGGCGGCTGCATTCCCATGGACGGGATGGACGCGCGCGAATGGATGGCCCACAGCGGCTGGCCTGTCTCGCATGCCGATCTTGAGCCTTATTTCATGCGGGCACGTTCGTTCTGCCAGCTCGACAATCAGGATCTGGCAGAGGCCTGCTTCCTGAGCCAGCCCAAGGTTCCACCCCTGCCGTTTGACCCGGACGTACTCGCCAACCAGATATACACGATCAGCCCGGTCCTGCCGGGGGAGTCCTACCGGCGCCAGTTCGAGCAGGCGGACAACATCCGGGTGCTGCTGCACGCGAACTTGCTGGAACTGGAAACCGACGACGAAGCAAAGCAGGTCCAGGTGGCAAGAGTTGCTTCGTTGAACGGCCACGTCACGCGGATCCGCGCACGCCAGTATGTCCTGGCCTGCGGCGGCATCGAGAACGCGCGCCTGCTGTTGTTGTCAGACTCCGTAATGCCATCGGGACTGGGTAACCAGAACGATCTTGTCGGCCGTTATTTCATGGATCATCCCAGCGGAAAACTGGGGACGATCCGCACCGACACGCCGGAGATCCTGACCCGTCCCTACAACAGCTCGTCTCCGTCGAAGACCGCCGTGCCGGCTCACCCGGAGATATGCCTGTCTCGACAGGCCCAGCGTGACCACCGGATCCTCGGCGCGCGGGTACGGCCTTTTGCAGTAGAAGAGTCCGTGCCCGCCGGGATCCAGGCGCTACGCGAGTTTCGCGCTGCTCTGCACCCGCAGCCGGAAGATGAAAGCACTGCCTTGGGCAGGCGACTATCTTCCCGCAACAACGGCGAGGAGCCCATCTTCCGTACCAAACCAACCCACGGCCTCCCGCGGCTGGCGATACGGACGGCACTGGGTAGTAAAGACATTGCCGCCGCATTGATACGCAAGGCGAGTCGGCGCGCTACCGTCCCCAGTCGCCGCGTGGACCTGATCGGATTCTTTGAACAAGCCCCCAACCCCGACAGCCGCATCACCCTGGGGACGGACCTCGACGCCCTCAATCAACGCAAGGTCTGTGTCGACTGGCAGCTGACCGAGCTGGACATCCGTACTTACCAAATAGCGGCCTCGTTGTTTGGCGACACGCTTGCCAAGGCATGCGGTGGCGTGTTCGAGATGGAGCCGTGGCTAAAGCCGGGCCACGCCCCGCCGCGTCTACCGTTGTCCGGCTCGGCCCACCACCTGGGCACAACCCGCATGGATGACGATCCCCGGCGCGGCGTGGTCGATCGCCAATGCCGCGTCCATGGAATAGACAACCTCTATGTTGCGGGCAGTTCGGTATTCCCCACCGGCGGCTGGGCATTCCCGACGTTCACCATCGTCGCCCTGGCGGTCCGCCTGGCCGAGCACCTGCACACCCAACTGGCCACGCGTCCCGAAGCTGCGCTTGCGTGATCCACGAGGCAAAACGGACAAGGGCCGATGAGTCAACACTCATCGGCCCTTGTCCGTTTTGTATGGTGCGCCCGGAAGGATTCGAACCTCCGACCCCCAAGTTCGTAGCCTGGTGCTCTATCCAGCTGAGCTACGGGCGCGCAGTCGGAGAATTATGACGATCATTCTCAATCTCGTCAAATTTTCCGGCGCTGCTTTTGCAAATTGGCGGAGAGTGAGGGATTCGAACCCTCGATGGAGTTTAACCCCCATACTCCCTTAGCAGGGGAGCCCCTTCAGCCACTCGGGCAACTCTCCGCGACACACACGATGTGCGGGCGGGAAGCATAACGGCTCACCCAACCGGGGGCAAACTTTTTGTCAGTCTGTTTCGCTTTTCCCCGTATCCACCTCGGCTTCTTCGCCACGCACCTCGGGCTCTTCGCCGCGCTGGATGCGCTGGTAGATCTCTTCGCGGTGGACTGCAACATCCTTGGGAGCGGTGATGCCGACTCGCACCTGGTTGCCCTTCACCCCGAGCACGGTGACAGTCACCGAGTCGCCGATCATCAGGGTCTCACCGACGCGACGGGTCAAAATTAGCATGGGTAAAGTCTCCTTGTACCGGTACATCGTGCCCGGTAGGTTACGCCTACGCAATTACGCCAGGCGCTTCCAGTTTCAGTAAACGGAAATTATCTGCTTGACCGGACAAAGTCCGCAAGCGAAGAAAGTCATGGGTCGAGGGATTCGTTCAGTCCCAAACGCGTACCGACCCATACGGGTACACCCGCAAGCGCCGCGGCCAGTGACGGGCTGTCCTCGCCCCCGCCCTGCGCCATGTCTGGCCGTCCGCCGCCCTTGCCATTGATCTGACCCGCGATATGCCCCAACAGTTCCCCCGCCTTGACCTTGCCCAACGCGCTGCCGCTGACGCCCGCCACCAATGCCGCCTTGCCGCCTTTGGCACCGGCCAGGACGATCACCGCGTCACCCAGCTGGTTCTTCAACCGGTCCAGGGCGTCGCGCAATGCCTTGGCATCAAAGCCCTCCAGCCGCGCCGCAAGGACCCTGACCCCCACCACGTCCACGGCCGATCCCGCCAGGTCGGCGGTTGCGCCCGAAGCGGCGCTGGCCTTGATTGCGTCCAGTTCGCGCTCGAGCTTTTTCTGCCGCTCCAGCAAATGCCGCACCTTGTCGGCCAGCTCGGCTGGACTCCCGCCCAGCAGGTGGGCCAGATCACCCAGACGTTGCTCTTCACCGGCAATGTGGTCCAGCGCGCCCTGCCCGGTCAGCGCTTCGATCCGACGTACGCCGGACGACACCCCGCCTTCGGAAACAATCTTGAACACACCGATGTCGCCGGTACGCGACACATGGGTCCCGCCGCACAGTTCGGTTGAGGTATCGCCCATCCGCAGCACGCGCACCTGATCGCCGTATTTCTCGCCGAACAACGCCATGGCACCGAAATCCAATGCCGACTGCATGTCCATCTGGTGGGTTTCCGCTTCATGGTTGGCGCGGATCTCGGCATTGACCCGCCGCTCGATATCGGCCAACTCGTCGTTGGTGACCGGCTGGATGTGCGAGAAGTCAAAGCGCAACCGCTCCGGCGCCACCAGCGAGCCTTTCTGCACCACGTGGGTGCCCAGCACATTGCGCAACGCGGCGTGCAACAGATGAGTGGCGGAATGGTTGAGCACGGTCGCGCCGCGACGGGCCTGGTCGACCGACCCGGCCACCTTGTCACCGCGCACCAGGGTACCGGCCGCAAGCGTGCCGATATGTCCGTGGAACTGACCGGCAAACTTCAGCGTGTCATGCACGTCGAACAGGGCATCGCCGAGGACCAGAGCACCGGCATCACCGACCTGTCCACCACTTTCGGCGTAGAACGGTGTACGGCCCAGGATCACCACGGCGTCGTCGCCAGCCTGGATCGATTCCACTGGGCGGCCCTGCTTGAGTAGCGCGACCACTTCCAGATCGCGCTCCTCCAGACGGTCATAGCCAAGAAATTCGGTGGCCGACAGACGCGCCGCCAGCTCGGCTGGCAATGTGGTGGCATTGCCGAATTTCCCCGCCGCACGCGCCATCTCGCGTTGGTGCGCCATGGCCGCATCAAAACCCGCCATCTCGATCGTCAAGCCGCGTTCACGCGCGATATCGGCGGTCAGGTCGACCGGGAATCCGTAGGTGTCATACAGGCGGAAAGCATCGGCGCCTGGGATGACGTCCGTGGAGCGCGCGGCAACCTCATCGAATATGCGCATGCCCGAGTCCAGCGTCTCGGCGAAACGCTCCTCCTCGGCCAGCAACGACCGCTCGATCAACACCCGGTCCCGGATCAGCTCCGGGTAGGCGTCGCCCATGACCTCGATCAGCGGGCCGAGCATGCGGTGGAAGAACGGCTCCTTCTGGCCGAGCATCCAGCCATGGCGCAGGGCACGCCGGATGATCCGGCGCAGCACGTAGCCGCGGCCTTCGTTGGATGGCAGCACGCCATCGACAATCAGGAAGCTGCAGGCCCGGATGTGGTCGGCAATCACCCGCAATGACTTGTTGTCCAGGTCGGTCGTGCCGGTCAGTCGGCCAGCGGCGGCAATCAGGTGCTGGAACAGGTCGATCTCATAGTTGCCGTGCTTGCCCTGCAGGATCGCGGCCAGGCGCTCCAGGCCCATGCCGGTGTCGACACAGGGCGCCGGCAGCGGGGCGAGACTGCCGTCGGGCTGGCGGTCGAACTGCATGAACACCAGATTCCATATCTCGATGAAGCGGTCGCCGTCTTCGTCGGGCGAGCCCGGGGGGCCGCCGAAGTGCGCCGGGCCGTGGTCGTAGAAGATCTCGGTGCAGGGGCCGCACGGGCCGGTATCGGCCATCTGCCAGAAATTGTCGGAGGCGAACGGCGCACCCATGTTGTCGCCGATCCGGATGATCCGCTCGGGCGGCAGGCCGATCTGCTTGTTCCAGATCTCAAACGCTTCGTCGTCGGTGTGATAGATGGTCGCAAGCAGCCGCTCCGGCGGCAGCTTCCAGACTTCGGTCAACAGCTGCCAGGCCCACTTGATCGCGTCTTCTTTGAAGTAATCGCCGAACGACCAGTTGCCGAGCATCTCGAAAAACGTGTGATGGCGCGCGGTGTAGCCGACCTGGTCCAGGTCGTTGTGCTTGCCTCCGGCACGCAGGCAACGCTGGACGTCGGCCGCACGCACGTAACCGGGCTTTTCGCTTCCCAGGAACACGTCCTTGAACTGGACCATGCCGGAGTTGGTGAACAACAACGTCGGGTCGTTGGCGGGTACCAGCGGCGCGGAGGGCACGATGGTATGTCCGCGCTCGCGGAAAAATTCGAGGAAATCGCGACGGATATCGTTGGTACTGGGATGGGTAGCGTTATTCATTAACTTGCCACGGCTGTCGAAGGGCTGGGCACGCTGGCGCTGCGCCGGTCCCCGCAAGATGAGGGCTCCGGGCCGCAGAGACAACTGCGCGAAGCCGCCAAGCGTATCAGGGGCCGAACCTCGACACGAACATGGCCTCTCCTTGCCCTGCGACGGTGAGCCGCCAGCCAGCGCGCATCGGGCACTGCACCTAATCGTCTGGATCGTAACGAGTCGCCGCCCTCACCACATCACCGGGGAATCCGCGGCGCATCAGCATGTCCGCTGCCTTGCGACGTAGCGACAGGTCCTCCGGGACCGTATCGCCGTAGCGGCGACGGACCAGGTCACGGGCATTTTCGGTCCAGTCGCCTTCAAAGGTATCCATCGCCGTGAGGATGGCATCGCTGTCCAGCCCGTGCGTACGCAGTTCGGCGCGGATATGGATTGGCCCGTAGCTCCCCCCAACGCGAGCCCGGACCAGACTTTCCGCAAAGCGGCCGTCATCCTGCCAGCCCGCCTCGGTGAGCTTGTCCACGACGACCAGGACTTCGTCCGCATCAAGCCCTCGCGAGGTCAACTTCGCGATCAGCTCCTTGCGCGAGTGCTCGCGGCGCGTCAACAGGCCAAGCGCCCGGTCGGTCACGCTGGCCGGCGGGCGCTTGCGGCCTCGACCCGCTCCAGCCGCCGAGCCGGTGCCGGTGTCAAACAGGCCGCCATCGCGGCCATCGTCGTCAGGGCGTTCGTCCTGCATGATTCTGTCGTAAGAGGCGATCAGGCCTCCGCTTTCTCCGCTTTACCGGCCTTGGCGGATTTCGCCGGCTTGCGACTCACGGCATCGTCCGCCTTATCGTCCGATCCCGCATCAGCCAACGCCGGGTTGGCCTCCGCCGGCACCAGTAGTTTGCGCAGCGCCGCCTCCAGGCCCTCGGCCAGTGCCGGGTTGTCTTTGAGGTATTGACGGGCGTTCTCCTTGCCCTGGCCGATACGCTCCTCACCCATGCTGTACCAGGCGCCCGCCCTGTCGACCAGCTTTGCCTCCAGGCCCATTTCGATCAACTCGCCCTCGCGCGAGATGCCTTCGCCGTACAGGATCTCGGTGAATACCTGCTTGAACGGCGGTGCCAGCTTGTTCTTGACCACCTTGATCTTGGTCTGGTTGCCAATGATCTCATCGCCTTTCTTGACCGCTCCGATGCGGCGGATGTCCAGGCGCACCGAGGCGTAGAACTTCAGGGCGTTGCCACCCGTGGTCACCTCGGGGCTCTGGCCGGGCATCATCTGGCCGATCTTCATACGCAACTGGTTGATGAAGATCACCAACGTGCCCGAACGCTTGATGTTGCCGGTCAGCTTGCGCAATGCCTGGCTCATCAGACGAGCTTGCAGGCCGGGCAACTGGGCGCCCATTTCGCCCTCGATCTCGGCACGAGGGGTCAGCGCGGCGACGGAGTCGACCACCACGATATCGACCGCCGCCGACCGTACCAGCATGTCGGCGATTTCCAGCGCCTGCTCGCCGGTGTCGGGCTGCGACAGCAGCAGGTCGTCGACGTTGACGCCCAGTTTGGCGGCATAGATCGGGTCGAGTGCGTGCTCGGCATCGATGAACGCAGCGGTGCCGCCGGCCTTCTGGCACTCGGCGATCGCTTGCAGGGTCAAGGTGGTCTTGCCGGAGGATTCCGGGCCGTAGATCTCAACCACCCGTCCCTTGGGCAGGCCGCCGATGCCAAGCGCGATATCCAGCATCAACGAGCCGGTGCCGATCACCTCGGCCGCTTCGACCACCCGGTCGCCCATGCGCATGACCGAGCCTTTGCCGAACTGCTTCTCGATCTGCCCCAGTGCCGCGGAAAGAGCTCGCTTCTTGTTCTCGTCCATTGTGGGTTTCCTTGCTGCCATCAGTTGAGTGGATCCAGACTACGTGGGGCCGGTCGCACGGATTGCGACACAGCCACGACTACGACACTAAGATTGGTTCGCGGTACCGGCCTATCATCCCCGGCGCCGTCTTCGGGTCGGAAAGCGCCGCGCCCCGGCTCGGAATCAGCGGTGGTTTATCTGCCACGACGCACCAATCCGCAATACAGCCCCTCTATGGCAAAGTCCTGGTCCGGCTGGACCTCGATGGGCTGGTAATCGGGATTGCGTGGCAACAGCCGGATCCGGTCCTTGCCGACCTTCAGCAGCTTGACCGTGATTTCATCGTCGATGCGGGCAACGACGATCTGCCCGTTTCGCGCCTCCGGGGTGCGATGGACGCCAATCAGGTCGCCATCGAAAATCCCCTCGTCGCGCATCGAGTCACCCTGGACCTTGAGCAGGTAGTCCGGCGACGGGAAGAAAATGTTGCGATCCATCAGTACGTAGTCATCGGACCCGATATCCGCACCAATCGGTGTGCCTGCGGCGACCCGTCCCAGCACCGGCAGCCGCAACGCTTCTTCCACCGCCGGCCCCGGCATGCCCCTGGCATTGCCGTTGCCGCTGTTATCGCTGCCTTCGGGCACGGCCGGGCCAAGCACCCGGATCCCGCGGGCCTTGCCAGGCAACCGGCTTATCGCCCCTGCCTGCTCCAGAGCGTCCAGATGGTATTGCGCCGCCCGTACGCCGGCAAAACCCATCGCCCGGGCGATTTCGACTTGTGACGGCGGCACCCCTTCCTCGGCGATGCTATCGACGATCAAGGCAAGGATGGCTTGCTGGGTTTCAGTGAGCGCGTTCATTAGCAGTAATACTACTAACGATGATCATGACGATGCAAGCGTTGCCCGATATCCGGCGTTGCCGGCGGCGCGACGGGTCAGGCGGCAGCCAGGTCGAGCAGCCCGTGCAGCGCCGCCGCGACGGTCTGTCGACGCACCGCCTCGCGGTCGCCGTCGAAATGGAACACCAGTGCGGTCGGATACCCGCCCCGGCGCTTCCAGGCAATCCAGACTGTTCCAACCGGTTTGTCCTCGATCCCGCCGCCAGGGCCGGCAATGCCGGTCACCGCCACGCCAAGACTTCCTCCGGAATGCACCAGGGCACCGGAGACCATCTCGATCGCGGTTTCGCGACTGACCGCACCATATTCCTCCAGGGTGCTGGCCTGCACTCCCAGCATCGCCTGCTTGGCCTCGTAGCTATAGGCGGCAATGCCGCACTCGAACCACTCCGAGGAACCCGGGATATCGGTCAGGGTCTTGGCGATCCAGCCGCCGGTACAGCTCTCGGCGGTCACCAGTCGATGGTGATGCTGGCGTGCCGCCGCGGCAACTTTCCCGGCGAGTCGATGAAGGGCGGCGTCGGAGGCGTCTTTGCTCATGGACGGACTATAGCGGGCGGACGCCATCGCCACGTAACAAAAAGCCGCAGGAGCGCGATCAGCCGCTCCTGCGGGTTCAAATCAACCCCGCCTGTCAGTCACTCCTGTCAGTAACGTACGCGCAAGGTCATGCCGTAGGTGCGCGGTGCCCCGGGAAAGGCGTTCCACGCGTCCGCCTGCAAGGGCGCGTCAAAGCCGACCTGGATGTAGTCCTCATCGGTCAGGTTGTCCGCCCACAGCTCCAGCATCCAGCTGCGGTCGCTGGCACCGATGCCCACGCGCATGTTGGCGGTCGTGTAGGCGCGCTGCACCTTCTGCGGATCAAGGTCGGAGCCGGTGTTGGAGTCGGACGTGTGCTTGGCGCCAATGTTGAAACGGCCGATCAGGTTGGCCCCGATATCCTGCTCGTAGGTGACCGAGGCCGTGCCCGACCACAGCGGCGCGAAGCTGGCACGACTGCCGGGCAACAAGGCCAGGTCGTCATCCGGCAGCGGATGGTTGCCATACTGGGTATCGGCGTACATCAACCCGCCCTGCAACAGCAGCCCGTCAATGCCGGTCTGCCAGATCATCTCGGCGTCGACGCCCTGCGACACGACTTCCGGAATCGCCCGCACCACGAAGCTGGTACCCAGGAAGCTGTTGAGCTGGAAGTCGGTGTAGGTCTGATGGAACAAGGTCGCGTTGAGCAACAGGTCGCCGCCGGCCCAGGTGGTACGTGCACCCAACTCATAGCTGTCGACAAACTCACCCGGGAACGAGGTGTCGTCGACCGGCGTGATCCCATTGGTGCCGCTGGACAGGCCATTGGACGACTGCACCCGGTCCAGGTTGAAACCGCCGGCCTTGTAGCCGCGCGCGGCCGACAAGTAAGTCATCACCTGCTCGTTCCAGCGATAAGCGGCCTTCACCGTTCCGGACCATTCGCTTTCGTCACGCGACTGATTGGTCACCCGACCGTTATGCAGGGCATTGGCCCAGGGCAGGCACATGTAACCGGCGACCTGCGGCGCCGCGCCGGGGACCACGGCACCCAGCAACGCCGCCTGGGTTTCCGGCGGCAAACTCGCGAAGCCGTTGATGCGCGAGGCGATCGCAGCGCCTACGCGCCCACCCGGGTTGGCCAGGGCCGCGCCGCAACCCACGGAGCCATTGGGGTTGCTGTAGATCGACGAAAGGTCTTTCTCCTCGCGGGTGTAGCGCAGGCCCAGGGTCAGGTCCAACGCGTCGGTGGCGTGCCAGGTGTTGTTGGTGAACAACGCCAGCGCACGCGACTCCTGCTCATACAGGTCCAGCGCGCCAAGACCGGCGAAGTTGGTCCCGAATGGCTGGCCGCTGACCTGCGACATGAACAACGCCGGGTTCGACATGTCCACCGTCAGCCCCATCGGCGCCAGGCCGGCAGCGACCGCGCCCAATACCTGACTGCCCACCAGGGTCGACAAGTAGGGCTCGTAGGCCGCGCCGATCCGGTAGGAGTCGTTGCGGTCCAGGTCCTCGTTGGCATAGAACAGCCCCACCATCCAGTCGACACTGTCGGTCGCGCCGGTCAGGCGAAATTCCTGACTGAAGGTCTCGAAGCCGGTGAACGACTCGTCCGGGTCGGCCTTGCGATACAGGATGTCGGCACTGCTGAAGTCGAAGTCCAGCCCGTTGATCGCCTCCCAGCTGCGAAAGGCGGTAATCGAGGTCAACTCGGCGCCGCCGGCCCACGGCGTCACCCAGTTGGCCTCGGCCGAGATGCCCTTGTCCTTGATGTCCTGCTCGGTGCTGCGGTTGCTGTAGGCGACCCGCGCGAACGGATCCACGGTCGGGCTGACACCTTCGCCGCCGGCCAGTGCATTGATCACCTGCATCGGCGCGTTGTATGGCAGTCCCGGGGTGGGATTGCGGGCGATGGTGACGCCGGTGCAGCAGTTTTCCTCGCGACTGGTGAAATCGGCGATGAAGTTGATGTCGAAGGTGTCGCTCGGCTCGAACAGCAACTGGCCGCGCAACGAGTGGAAGTTCTGGTCGTAGTCCTCGGTCTCGGTGCGCGGACCGCCGCCGGTGTGCACGTCCATGAACCCGTCGCGCTTGCGCTTGGCGGCATAGATGTTGAACGCGGCGTTCTCACCAATGGGCGAGTTGAACGAGGCCGCCGCGCCGAGCGCGTTGTAGTTGCCGAAGGTCAGCTCGCCCTCGACCTCGGTGGTGTAGCTGGGCCGGCGGGTAATCACGTTGATCACACCAGCCGAGGTGTTCTTGCCGAACACGCTGCCTTGCGGGCCTTTCAACACCTCGATGCGCTCGATCTGGCCGAGGTCGCCAAAACCGACACCGTTACGCGGCCGGTACACGCCATCGATCACCACCCCGACCGACGATTCCAGCCCCGGATTGTCACCCACCGTGCCGATGCCGCGGATCCGCGCGGTGGTCTGCACGGCGCTCTGGGTACTGGTGACGGTCAGACCGGGAACCAGCAATTGCAGGTCCTTGATATCGCGCACCCCGGTGTCCTGCAGCAACTGCTCGGGCAACACGGTGATCGCGATCGGCACGTCCTGCAGGGCTTCCTCGCGCTTCTGGGCGGTGACGGTGATACCGGCCAGCGTAGTGGCGCGTTCGTCGTTGGTCGTCGTCGTGGCCGAAACCGGTTCGGCTGGTGCTTCCTGCGCCATCACCGGCGCGTTGGCCAGTGTCGCCAGCGCTACTAAAACCGATGTGGCAAGCAACGTACGTGCAGGCCTTGCAGTTCCCATGGTGTCCCCTCCCAAACGGCGATCAAGTCAAGTGCGCGCCGTCTTCGCGGCGGCAATGTACGGGCCACTGTCACCACTGGCCACGTGGGGGACTTGGCCAATGGCGGCGTGATGGAAGCCCGCAGGCGAACCGTAGCACGTTCCATACGCAACGGAACGGTGTCACATAACGAGTCTTGGCGGCGGCTGGCGACCACCGGCTGGCATACTTGCCAACCCATGGCCGATTACCTCGAGCGCCATCCGGCCCCACCGCCAGACCCCGGAAATCCGTGCCCATCTCGAACACCGCAACCGCCCGCGACAACGACGCCCACACACCGCTCATGCGCCAGTTTTTCAGCGCGAAATCAGAGCATCCCGACGTCCTGCTGTTCTTCCGGATGGGCGATTTTTACGAGCTGTTCTACGACGACGCCCGCAAGGCGGCGCGGCTGCTCGACATCACCCTGACCCAGCGCGGCAACTCGGCCGGCCAGCCGATCCCGATGGCCGGCGTGCCCCACCATGCGGCCGAAGGTTATCTGGCGCGGCTGGTGGCATTGGGCGAGTCGGTGGCCATCTGCGAGCAGATTGGCGACCCGGCGGCGAGCAAGGGGCTTGTAGAGCGCAAGGTCGTGCGCATCGTCACCCCCGGCACGGTCACCGATGAGGCGTTGCTGAGCGAGCGTCGCGATACGCTGCTGCTGGCGGTGTCACGCAACAAGCACGGCTACGGGGTCGCCTGGGCCGATCTCGCCGGCGGCCGTTTCCTGGTCAACGAAGTCACCACGGCGGACGCCCTGGAAGCCGAGCTGGCACGGCTGGATCCCGCCGAGACCCTGTGTCCCGACGAAGATGGCTGGCCGGAATTCGTGACCGGGCGTCGCGGCATGCGCCTGCGAGCCCCGTGGCTGTTCGATACCGACAGTGGCCGTCGCCAGTTGCTCAAGTTCTTCGCCGTGCATGACCTGTCCGGGTTTGGACTGGAAGACAGGCCGTTGGCGATCTCCGCCGCGGCCGCGCTGCTCGGTTACGTCGAGGAAACCCAGAAGCAGCGCCTGCCGCACCTGACATCGATAGCGGTCGAGTCCGGCGACGGCGCCATCGCGATGAATGCCGCGACCCGCCGTCACCTGGAGCTGGACTCGCGCATTGATGGCGACAACCAACACACCCTGCTCGGCGTGCTCGACTCCACCGTCACCCCGATGGGCGGGCGTCTGCTGCGACGCTGGCTGCACCGTCCGTTGCGCGACCACCCTGCCCTGCGCCACCGCCACCAGGCCATCCAGACGCTGGTTGAATCAGCAACCGATCAGTCCGTGCGCGAGCGGTTCCGCGCCCTTGGCGACCTGGAACGGATCCTCACCCGCATCGCCCTGCGCAGCGCGCGCCCACGCGACCTGTCGACCCTGCGCGACGGACTGGGCCTGCTGCCGGAGCTGCGCGGCGTGCTCGCGCCGCTGGACTCGCCGCTGCTCAACGAGCTGACCGCCGAGCTTGGCGAGCATGACCAGCACGCCCACCTGCTGCAGTCCGCGATCGTCGATCAGCCGCCAGTGCTGGCCCGCGATGGCGGTGTGTTCCTTGCTGGCTATGACAGCGAGCTGGACGAGTTGCGCACGCTGTCCACGACCGCTGACCAGTTCCTGGTCGACCTGGAAGCGCGCGAACGCGAGGCCAGTGGCATCCCGACCCTGAAGGTCGGCTACAACCGCGTGCACGGCTATTACCTGGAGGTCAGCAAGGCCCACGCCGCCAAGGCACCGACCCACTACACCCGGCGCCAGACCCTGACCAACGCCGAGCGCTACATCACCGAGGAGCTCAAGGCGTTCGAGGACAAGGTGTTGTCGGCCCGCGAGCGCTCGTTGACGCGCGAACGATTGCTGTACGCGCAGCTGCTGGACATCCTCGCCGGGCAACTGGAACCACTGAAGCGCTGCGCGGCCGCGTTGGCGCAGCTGGATGTGCTGGCCTGCCTGGCCGAGCGCGCGCAGGCACTGGACTGGTCACAGCCGGAGTTGTCCAGCCAGCCCGGCATCAGCATCGAACGCGGTCGCCACCCGGTGGTGGAGGCGGTGCGCAGCGAGCCGTTCGAGCCCAATGACCTGATGCTGCATGAAGACCGCCGGATGCTGGTCATCACCGGTCCCAACATGGGCGGCAAGAGCACCTACATGCGCCAGAACGCGCTGATTGTGCTGCTGGCCCACATCGGCAGTTTCGTTCCCGCGTCACGTGCCGTGATCGGCCCGATCGACCGCATCCTGACCCGCATCGGCGCCGGCGACGACCTCGCTCGCGGCCAGTCGACCTTCATGGTCGAGATGAGCGAGACCAGTTACATCCTCCACCACGCCAGCGCCCAGTCATTGGTCCTGATGGACGAGATCGGGCGCGGCACTTCAACCTACGACGGGCTGGCGCTGGCGGAGGCCTGTGCGCGCCATCTCGCCCACCACAACCGCGCCTACACCCTGTTTGCGACCCACTATTTCGAGTTGACCGCCCTGGCCGGCGAGCCCAACAACACCGGCGGTAGCGGCATTGCCAACGTGCACCTGGATGCGGTCGAGCATCGCGACCGCGATGGCGGCGACACGCTGGTATTCCTGCATGCGGTGAAGGACGGGCCGGCCAACCGCAGCTTCGGCTTGCAGGTTGCGGCGTTGGCGGGACTGCCACGATCGGTGATCAAGCAGGCGCGCGGGCGGTTGGCCGAGCTGGAACAGCAAAGTCGCGATGCTCCCAAGCCCTCGATGTCCGCCGCCGCGCTTGAACAGCCGCAACAGGCCGGCTTGTTCGCGCCGCGCTCGGCCGCCCTGGATGCGCTGGCGACGCTCGATCCCGACGACCTGAGCCCCAAACAGGCACTCGAAGCGTTGTACCGGATCAAGTCGCTGACGTGACGTCGCGGGCATGCGTTCGCCGTTAGGATGGATCTTCCGACCCCACAGGTAACCCTCCCATGACCACCCTGACCAACGATCTCCTGCAGCAGTTACAAGGCCAGCCCATGTCCCAGTTGAGCCAGAAGCTCGGTCTGGACACCGAACAGACTGCCAGCGCGGTGTCGGCGGCGTTGCCGCTGCTGATGGGCGCATTGGGCCGCAATGCCAGCCAGCCACAAGGCGCACAACAACTGCTGGGTGCGCTGCAACGCGATCACGGCGGGCTGGACCTGGGCAGCGTGTTGGGCAGTGTTATGGGCGGAGGCGGCAACGGCGGCGATATCCTCGGACACGTACTGGGCGGACGCCAACAGACGGCCGCGCAGGGGCTGGGCGCCGTCACCGGACTGGATGGCGACCGCGCCGGATCGCTGTTGAAGATGCTCGCCCCGCTGGTGATGGCCTTCCTCGCCAAGCAGATGGGCAGCGGCGGCAACGCGGCGGCCACACCACAAGCACTGGAGGGCCTGCTGGGCCAGGAACAGGCGCAGATCCGCGAACAGGGCGGCATCGGCGGCGGCCTGCTCGGAGCGGTGCTTGACCAGGACGGCGATGGCCAAGCCGGCCTGTCCGATCTGTTGAAGATCGGCGGCTCGCTGTTCGGCGGCAAGCGCTGACGGCGCGACGTTACCCGGCGCGACATTGCCCAGCGTGATACCACGCCGCGTGGTGTCGCCCGACGCGGGTTACAGCGAGTCGATATCCCCCAGCGCCCGGATCAATCGCCGGGCGCGTTTGTCGGGCTTGGACCTGGGCGCCTCGTAGCCGGTCCGCGTCGCCGCTCGCACGGCCCGGAGTTCGGCCCGGGCCAGTTGCGAGGCTTCGGACTCCTCGTACAGACCCTGCGCCACACTGGCCGCGCCACGCTTGCCACTCAGCGCCCGCACCGTCACCTCGAAGGTTTCTTCGGCACGCGTAATCCGCAGCGCGTCGCCGACCCGTAGCGCACGCGCCGGCTTGGCCCGCTGCCCATCGACCTGGACCTTGCCGGTCTCGACGGCCTGTTTTGAATGCGCGCGATTCTTGTAGAACCTGGCCGCCCACAACCACAAGTCGAGGCGGACGGTCGCAGCGGATTGATCAGTGGTCATCGCAGACAAATGTAGCCCAACACGCCTGCTCCTAAAACAGAAAAAGCCACCTCGAAGGTGGCTTTCCCGGGAATCGATACGAGACCGAATCGGTTTACTTGGCGGCTTCTTCCGCAGTGGCTGCGGCCGCAGCGGCCTTCGCCTCTGCCTTGAACTTGGCAGCGCCAGCGAGATCTTCCTTGATGCGCGCCTTGCGACCTTCCAGACCACGCAGGTAGTACAACTTGCCGGCACGAACCTTGCCGCGACGCTTGACCTCGACCGAGTCGATCACCGCGCTATGGGACTGGAATACGCGCTCGACGCCGAAACCGTGGGAGATCTTGCGCACCGTGAACGCCGAGTTCAGACCGTTGTTCTTCTTCGCGATGACCACGCCCTCATAGGCCTGGACGCGCTCGCGCGTGCCTTCCTTGACCCGGACGTTGACGACGATGGTATCGCCGGGGCCGAATACCGGCAGTTCGCGCTTGATCTGCTCGGATTCAAACTCTTGCAACAGCGTATGGATCGAGGGCTTGTTCATGGACTTGGCCTGTTGGAGTAGTTGTAGCGCGAGTGCACGTGGACCCGCGTCTGGCGTGATAACAGCTAAGCCCGCAATTATAGCGGGGATTTCCGTCCGGATGCCACTCCATGGCGGGAAGGGCCGTGGCGGTCGCACAAGGTGGCGAGAAACTGTCGATCGGCCGGCGACAGGTCTGCCGCGTCGAGCAACTCCGGGCGGCGTTGCAATGTCCGCAACAATGATTGTTGCCGCCGCCAATTGGCGATGTGGGCGTGGTTGCCCGACAACAGCACCGGTGGTACTGCTCCCAACTCATGCTCCACCGGACGCGTGTAGTGCGGGCAATCGAGCAAGCCATCCTCGAAGCTGTCCTGGACGGCGGACTCGGCGTCGTTCAACGCGCCTTCCTGCAACCGGGCAACCGCGTCGATGAGCACCGCCGCGGCCAGTTCGCCGCCGGACAGTACGTAATCGCCGATCGATATCTCCTCGTCGACCTCGGCTTCCACCACGCGCTCATCGATCCCTTCATACCGCCCGCACAGCAGCACGATCCGGTCGCGCCCGGCCAGCTCGTGCACCTTGGCCTGGGTGAGTGGCACACCCTGCGGGGTCAGATAGATCGTCTTGACGGGCGCCGGATCGGCGGCACGGGCAGCGCGCAGGACGGCGCGCAGCGGGTCGATCAACATCACCATCCCGGGACCGCCGCCAAATGGGCGGTCATCGACGCGGCGATAGCTGCCTTCGGCGTAATCCCGGGGGTTCCAGCCATGCAGCGACAGCAAGCCACGCTCTCCCGCCCGCCCGGTCACGCCAAACGCGGCGCATTGGGCGATAAAGTCAGGGAACAGGCTGATGACGTCGATGCGCATGCGGATGATCGTAAGGGTTGTTGGCCGACGGTGCCCTTTAAAACTCCGGGTCCCAATCGACGGTGATCACTCCCGCCGCGATGTCGATCGCAGTGACGTATTGCGGTTGCACGAAGGGGATCATCCGTTCGCGCTCGGCGTCGCGGGCCACCAGGACATCGTTGGCGCCGGTCGAGAACAGGTGTGAGACGCGCCCCAGGTCGACGCCATCGACGGTCACCACGCTCAGCCCTTCCAGATCCGCCCAGTAGAACTCGCCGGGTTTCGCCGGCGGCAATGCGTCGCGTGAAACGTGGATTTCCAGGCCCTTCAGCAGTTCGGCGCCATCGCGATCGCTGACGCCGGGAAAAACCGCGACCACGTGCTTGCCGGTCTCGCGACCTTGCACACCGCTGATCTCGCGCTCATTGCCATGCGCATCGCGCAAGGTCCAGGGCTGGTAGCCAAAGATTGCGGCCCGCGGCTCGGTCCACGACTCGAGCCTCACTTCACCGCGCAAACCAAGGGCGCCAAGCACCCTGCCAAGGAGGATGCGGCGCCCGGAGTCGTTCATCATTCAAGTGGTCGCGCAGGACGCGCGACCCGCAACTCAGGCAGCGGTCGCAGCTGGCGCTTCGGCCGGCGCATCGGCCAACTTCAATGCTTCGCGGTACAGCACGGCGACCTTCTCGGTCAGCTGCGCGCCGGTACCCAGCCAATGCTGGACGCGCTCGGTGTTCAGTTCGATGCGCTTCTCGCCACCGGCAGCCACCGGGTTGTAGAAACCGACGCGCTCGATGTTGCGGCCGTTACGGGCGCTGCGGCTGTCGGTGACGACGATGTGGTAGAAGGGGCGCTTCTTGGCGCCGCCGCGAGCCAGTCGAATCTTGACCATGATCTGTTGTGTCCTGTGGTGCCCAGTCGCCAGGGTGGCGAGGTAAGCCTGCGATTATATAGGGGTCTGCGGCGCCAGGGGAAGTCTTTGCTTGCTTGTCGCAAGCCCTCATCCGCCCTTCGGGCACCTTCTCCCGTAAACGGGAGAAGGTAATCAGAAGCTTGTACGGCGCTTAGAAGGGCATGCCGCCGCGTCCGCCCATCATTCCCTTCATGCCGCGCATCATGCCTTTCATGCCGCCACGGCCCAGCTTGCCCATCATCTTTTCCATCTGCTGGTACTGCTTCATCAGCTTGTTGACGTCGGCCGGGGTCACTCCGGCACCACCAGCGATGCGTTTGCGCCGCGAGCCATTCAGCAACGCCGGGTTGCGACGCTCCTTTTTGGTCATCGAGTTGATGATCGCCACCAGCCGCGGGACTTCCTTGCCGGTGACCTGCGCCTTCACCGAGTCCGGGATCTGGCCCATGCCGGGCAGCTTGTCCATCAGGCCGGTGATGCCGCCCATATTCTGCATCTGCTCAAGCTGGTCGCGCATGTCGTCCAGGTTGAACTTCTTGCCCTTGGCGACCTTCTCGGCGAGCTTTTGCGCCTTGTCCTGGTCGACCTGCTGCTCGACCTGCTCGACCAGCGACAACACATCGCCCATGTCGAGAATGCGGCTGGCGACGCGCTCGGGATGGAACACGTCCAGGCCGTCGGGCTTCTCGCTGACGCCGATGAACTTGATCGGCTTGCCGGTGATATAGCGCACGCTCAACGCCGCGCCGCCGCGCGCGTCACCATCGGTCTTGGTCAACACCACGCCGGTCAGCGGCAGCGCCTCACCGAAGGCCTTGGCCGTGGCTGCCGCGTCCTGGCCGGTCATCGAATCGACCACAAACAGGGTCTCGACCGGCTTGGCCACCGCATGCAGCGCCTTGATCTCGGCCATCAACGCCTCGTCGATCGCCAGCCGGCCGGCGGTATCGACGATCAACACATCGGCGTAGGACTTGCGTGCGTCCTCCATCGCCGCGCGCACGATCGCTTCGGGCTTCTGGTCGGCGCTGGACGCGAAAAACAGGACATCGACCTGTTCGGCCAGGGTCTTCAACTGCTCGATCGCTGCCGGGCGATAGACGTCGGCCGACACCACCATCACCTTCTTCTTGCGCTTGTCCTTGAGGTGCTTGGCGAGCTTGGCCACGGTGGTGGTCTTGCCCGCGCCCTGCAGGCCGGCCATCAGGATCACCGCCGGGGCGGGCACGTTGAGGTTGAGTTCGCTGGCCTGCGAGCCCATCACCGTGGTCATCTCATCGCGCACGACCTTGATCAGGGCCTGGCCCGGAGTCAGCGACTTCAGCACTTCCTGGCCGACCGCGCGGACCTTGATCCGCTCGATCAGCGCCTGCACCACCGGCAACGCAACGTCGGCTTCCAGCAACGCGATGCGGACTTCGCGCAGCGATTCGCGGATGTTCTCCTCGGACAGGCGGCCGCGGCCACGCAAGCGCTCGATGGTGCCGGACAGGCGCTGGGTCAGGGATTCGAACATGCGGCACTACCTGCGGAAAGGAAACAAAAGCGGGCCGAAAGTATAGCCCGAGGGGCGGATCTCCCGGCGCCATGCGAACATAAACGGGTATCCCGCAGGCATCACGATGGACCCGACCCCACCCACTCCCCCGGTCACGCCCGGTTTGCCCACCGCCCCGGACCCGTCCCTGCCACCGGCGGGTTTGACCGGCGCCACCGGCCTGGCAGGCCTGTCGCCCGCCTACTTCGGCATGGTCATGGCGACCGGCATCGTTTCGCTGGCTTGCCACCTGCTTGGGTTGCCGCGCATCGGCCAAGGGCTGTTCGCGCTGAACGCGATCCTCTACGTCGTGTTGTGGTGCTTGTACCTGACCCGGCTGGCCCGTTACCCGCAAGCCTTCCGTCGCGACCTGGGCGACCATCTTCGCGGGCCCGGATTTTTCACCATCATCGCGGCGACCAGCGTGCTGGGTAGCCAATGCCTGGTCATCGGCAACAGCATCATCGGCGGGCTGCTCGCGTGGGCGCTGGCGTGCCTGCTGTGGCTGGGCTTCACCTACACGATCTTCGCGCTGCTCACGGTCAAGACGGTCAAGCCGACCCTGGACCGCGGCATCAATGGCGGCTGGCTGCTGGCGGTGGTAGCCACCCAGTCGGTGGCCGTGCTCAGCGCCCTGCTCGCCGCCTACATCGGACCGCCGTGGCAGCTGGAGTTCAACTTCCTGGCCCTGTCGATGTGGCTGTGGGGCGGGATGCTCTACATCTGGCTGATGTCGCTGATCTTCTACCGTTACACGTTCTTCGCCCTGCGACCCACCGACCTGGAACCGCCGTACTGGATCAACATGGGCGCGATGGCGATCTCGACCCTGGCCGGCTCGCTGCTGGTGGTCAACGCAACCGACGCGCCCCTGCTGCTGTCGATGCTGCCCTTCCTGAAAGGGTTCACGGTGTTTTACTGGGCCACCGGCACCTGGTGGATTCCGATGCTGCTGGTGCTGGGGGTGTGGCGCTACGTCATCAACCGGACCTCGCTGCGTTATGACCCGCTGTACTGGGGCGCTGTGTTCCCGCTGGGCATGTACGCCGCCGGCACCCACGAGATGATCCTCGCGCTGGACCTGCAATTCCTGGCTTGGCTGCCGATGACGTTCATGGTCATTTCCCTGTTTGCATGGGCGGCGGCATTCGTCGGCGTATTGCACCGGTTGCTGGTACGCCGCCGCCATGGCTATGCGACACTTCCGCGATGACAATCGTTCTCATCGCCGTCGTGTTGTATCTCATCGCCACCGGGCTGCTGGTGATCGGCATCAGGCATGGCGAACGGCCGGGTAACAGCTGGTGGTGGGTGGCCATCGTTGCCGTGGCACTGCATGCCAGCGCGCACCTGCTGGCGTGGCGCGGCACCGGCGGCGCGGACATGCATTTTTATGCCGCCCTGTCGCTGGTCAGCCTGGGCATGGCGGCGCTGACCGTCATCGTCGGCATGAAGGGACGGATGGCCGCGCTCGGCGTGGTGGTCTTCCCGCTCGCCGCGATCGTCCTGACCGGGTACCACCTCCACGGACATCGGCCGCCGGAACCGCTCGGCTGGCGCCTGCAACTGCACGCCTGGACCGCCCTGCTCGCCTACGCCACCCTGGCGATCGCCGCGCTGCTGGCAGTGATGCTGTGGTTGCAGGAACGCGCGCTGCGCCGGCGCAGGATCCATGGCCTGCTGCGCGCGTTGCCGCCCCTGGCGGAGCTGGAGATCCTGTTGTTCCGCACCATCAAGGTGGGCTTCGTGCTGCTTTCGGCGACATTGCTGACCGGCGTGCTGTTCGTCGACAACCTGTTTGCGCAGCATCTGGTCCACAAGACCGTGCTCAGCGTGCTGTCGTGGGTGGCCTTCGGCGGCCTGCTGATGGGCCGCTGGCGCTATGGCTGGCGTGGCGCGGTCGCGGTGCGCTGGACATTGACGGCGATGGTGTTGCTGGTGCTGTCGTTTTTTGGCAGCAAGTTCGTGCTGGAGTTGGTATTGGGGGTTGTGGGCGCGTAAGGCTGTGCGGGGTGGCGCAATACGCTTTGCTATTGGACCCTAGATGACTCGGCACGTGGAAGTAGTTGCATTGACAACTACTTTTTGGGCGACGATAATTTTGAGATGAGTTCGCCCGCCCCCTGCAACGGCGCCACCCTGGGCCTGTTGTTCCGCCAGATCCGCGATGCCATGTGGGCGAAGATGGCGCAGGAGTTGGCGGCAGCCGGGCATGAGCTGACCTTCAGCCAGTACGCCACCTTCAAGCGGCTGGCGCAGAGCCCTGCCGGGGCAACGGAACTGGCACGGATAGTCGATCTTGATCCCGGCGCGATGTCGCGCCTGCTGGACAAGCTGGAGGCACGCGGGCTCATCACCCGCACCGCCGACCCCCACGACGGGCGGGCGCGGCAAATCCTGATGACGCCCGCCGGGCAAACCATGTGGAAAGACGTGAACCACTGCGGTCAACGCATCCGCGAACACGCGATGGCCGGGCTCGACAGCAGCGAGCGCGAGCAGTTGTTCTGCCTGCTCAACCGGGTTCGAAAAAACCTTTCTCCCACCGAACCGTGACCCATGAGTCGTTCTGAAACACGCCCGCTGCGCGGGCTCAAGCCCGTGTTGTTGACCATCCTGGTCAGCGCGCTGCTGGCCGGCTGCGCCAGCACCCACGGCCTGGCGACCCACGGCACGTTGCTGGGAGATGCCGAACTCGGGGCGGCGGGCGCGGTTGATCCGGCGCGGCTGTCGGCGGCGGCGTTTCCGTCCGTTGACTGGTGGACCGCCCTGGGCGACCCGCAGTTGAATGCGCTGATAGCCGAAGCGTTAGAGGGCACGCCGGGGCTGGATGCCGCCGACGCCCGGGTGCGCCAGGCCATGGCCCGGGCCGGACTCGCCGACGCCGCGCGCCAGGCGACGGTGGGTACCTCGGCGCAGATTTCCGGGCTCCAGCTTCCCCAGGCCGTTGCGCCCGAATCGTTGGGCGGCGACTTCAGCACGGTCGGCGTGCTGACCATGAACCTGGCCTACAGCCCGGAGCTGTGGGGCGGCAAGCGCGCCACCTGGCAGGCGGCACTGGGCCGGGCCAACGCGGCCCGGGTCGAAGCCCAGGCCGCGCGGCTGACGCTGTCATCCAACATCGCCCACGCCTATATCACCCTGGCGCAGGCGTTCCAGATACGCGACGCAGCCGAGGCCGAGCAGACGCGTGCCGCCGAGCTGTTGCAATTGAGCCAGCAACGCGTCGAGGCCGGCATCGACAACCAGCTGCAACTGCGCCAGGCCGAAGGTGCGATCGCCAGCGCGCGCCAACAGGCCCAGGCCGCGCAGCAACACATCGATGCCGGCCGCAGCGCAATCGCCGCGTTGCTGGGCAAGGGCCCTGACCGCGGCCGGACCATTTCCCGGCCGATGGTGCTGGATGCCACCCCACCACCACTGCCGACCGTGCTGCCCAGCGAACTGCTCGGCCACCGCGCCGACTTGGTCGCGGCGCGCTGGCAGGTGGAGGCCGCCGCCCGCGATATCGACGCCAGCAAGGCGGCGTTCTACCCCAGCATCAACCTGAGCGGGCTGGTCGGACTGGTTGGCGGTAGCCTCGCGGACCTTTTCAGCAGCGATGCACTGTTGTTGCAGGGCGGGCCGGCGATCAGCCTGCCAATCTTCGATGGCGGGCGCCTTCGCAGCCAGCTCGCCGGCAGCAACGCCAGCCATGATCTGGCCGTGGCGCAGTACAACCAGCGTCTGGTGGATGCGCTGCGCGAGGTTACCGACGCGGTCCAGGCTGCGCGCTCACTGGACGCCCGGATAGCGACCGCGACCCAGGCGCACAAGGCTGCCCTGGGCGCTTCGCGGATCGCCCGCACGCGCTATGGCGCCGGCATCGGCACCCAACTCGATGTGCTCGCGGCCGGGCAGCCCCTGCTGCAGCTCGATCAGTTGCTGGCGACCCTGCGTGCCCAACAACTGGGGACGATGGTCGACCTCAACCGCGCCCTGGGCGGCGGCCTCGCGCCAATCATCGAACCCACCAAAGCCTCGACGCCATGACCACCGAAATGAACCCCAACCGCGGCGAACCCGCCGCGCCCGAACCGGCCAAGTCCAACAAGCGCCGCACCGCGCTGCTGGTCGTGCTGGCCGTGGTGATTGTCGTCGGCATCGCCTGGCTGGCCTGGTACCTGCTGGTCGCGCGCTGGCATGAGGGCACCGACGACGCCTACGTGCAGGGCAACGTGGTGACCGTCACCCCGCAGACCGCTGGCACGGTGGTCAGCATCGGCGTGGACGACGGCATGAAGGTAGCCGCGGGCCAGGTGCTGGTGCAGCTGGACCCCAACGATGCGCAGGTCGCCTACCAGCAGGCCGTCGCCAACCTGTCCAGCGCCGTGCGCCAGGTGCGCGGACTGTACAGCGCGGTCGAAGCGGGTCAGGCCGATGTTGCCGCGCAACAGGTCGCCGTGAAGCGTGCGCGCGCCGATGTCGCCCGCCGCGAGGGACTGGTCGCCAGCGGCGCGGTATCGGCCGAAGAGCTGGCCCACGCCCGCGACCAGTTGGCCGCTGCCGAAGCCGCGGTCACCGTCTCGCATGGCGAGCTGTCGCGCAATCGCGCCCTGGTCGACGCCACCACGGTCATCAGCCAGCCGCAGGTACAGGCAGCGGCGGCGCAGCTGCGACAGGCCTACCTCAACGTCCAGCGCGCGCAGATCCTGGCGCCGGTGAGCGGATACGTCGCCCAGCGCCATGTGCAACTGGGCCAGCGCGTGCAACCGGGCGCATCGTTGCTGACGATCGTGCCGATGGCGCAGATGTGGGTGGAAGCCAACTTCAAGGAAACCCAGCTGGCGCACATGCGCATCGGCCAGCCGGTGGAGGTGCATGCCGACCTGTATGGCGGCGACGTGAACTACAACGGCACTGTCGGCAGCCTGGGCATGGGCACCGGCGGCGCGTTCGCTCTGCTGCCCGCGCAGAACGCCAGCGGCAACTGGATCAAGATCGTGCAGCGGGTACCGGTGCGGATCGACCTGGACCCCACGCAGCTGGCCGAACATCCATTGCGGCTGGGCCTGAGCATGAGCGTGGACGTGGACATCCACGATCGAAGCGGCGCGGTACTGGCCGGTGCGCCACCGGCCACGGCGGTGCTGACCACCAAGGCTTACGCCAGTCAGCTGGCCGACGCCGATGCACTGATCGACACCATCGTGCGCGAGAACCTGGCTGGTAACGGCCAGCGCGACTGACCACCGCACGGGCCCACCCAGACCATGGCCAACACCGCCACCGCGCCCTCCGGTGCCGCACCCGCGCCGCGCACCGGGTTCCACCCGCCCAGCCTGGTCCTGACCACGATCGGCCTGTCGCTGGCGTCGTTCATGCAGGTGCTGGACCTGACCATCGCCAACGTCTCGTTGCCGGCGATCACCGGCAGCCTCGGCGGCAGCGGCAGCCAGGCGACCTGGGTGATCACCTCGTTCGCGGTCAGCAACGCCATCGCGCTGCCGCTGACCGGTTTCCTGACCCGGCGCTTCGGCGAGCGCCGGTTGTTCATGTGGGCGACCGCGGCATTCTCGATCGCCTCGCTGCTGTGCGGACTGGCCGGCAGCATGGGCACACTGGTCGGCGCGCGTGCGTTGCAGGGCTTCGTCGCCGGGCCGATGTATCCGATCACCCAGGCGCTGATGATCTCGGTCTACCCGCCGCACAAGCGCGGCCAGGCCATCGCGCTGCTGGCGATGGTGACGGTAGTGGCACCGATCGCCGGGCCGATCCTGGGCGGCTGGATTACCGACAACTACAGCTGGGAGTGGATCTTCCTGATCAACGTGCCGATCGGCCTGTTCTGCAGCTTCGTCGTCGGTCGCCAGCTGAAAGGCCGGCCGGAACGGCTGGAGAAGCCGAAGATGGACTACGTTGGCCTGGCCACGTTGATATTCGGCGTCGGCGCGCTGCAGTTGGTGCTGGACCTGGGCAACGATGCGGACTGGTTCCACTCCACCAGGATCGTGGCGCTGTCCATCGTCGCGGTGGTCGCGCTGACGGTGTTCCTGATCTGGGAGCTGACCGACAAAGACCCCATCGTCGACCTCAAGCTGTTCCGCCACCGCAACTTCGCCTTCGGCACCCTGGCGATGGTGCTGGCCTACGCCGCGTTCTTCAGCATCGGCCTGCTGGTGCCGCTGTGGCTGCAACGCAACCTGGGCTATACGGCGATCTGGGCCGGCTTCGCGACCGCGCCCCTCGGCATCCTGCCGGTACTGCTGACCCCGCTGGTGGGCAAATATGCCATGCGGGTGGACTTGCGCTGGTTGGCCACCTTCGCCTTCATCGTGATGGCACTCACCAGTTTCGCGCGCGCCGGTTTCAACCTCGATGTCGACTTCCGGTCGGTGGCGATGGTGCAGTTGTGGCAAGGGCTGGGCGTCGCGCTGTTCTTCATGCCGGTGCTGACGATACTGCTGTCGGACCTGGCACCGCACGAAATCGCGTCCGGCTCTGGCCTGGCGACCTTTGTGCGCACCCTTGGCGGCAGCTTCGCCGCGTCGCTGACCACCTGGGGCTGGAGCCAGCGCAGCACCATCCACCATGCGCAGATGACCGAGCACATCAGCGCCTACGACCCCACGATGCAGCAGACCGTCGCGGCGATCGGACATGGCAACGTGCAACAGGGCGCGGCGGTGCTCAACGGCATGATCTCGCAACAGGCCGCGCAGATCGGCTTCAACGAGATCTTCCATCTGCTGGGCATTGTGTTCCTGCTGGTGATCGTCTTCGTGTGGTTCGCCAAACCGCCCTTCGGTGCGAAACCCGGCGCCGCAGCGGGCGGCCACTAGGCCACCAAGCACCCTCGCCTTTCGCGACGCACCGGCTCAACCGGCCGCGTCCACCGCCTCGGCCAGCCGCTCCACCGCAACCACCTGCATGCCGCCGATCTTGCCGCTCCTGGGCGCGTTGCCCTTGGGCACGATCGCGCGCTTGAAACCGTGGGTGGCGGCTTCTTTCAGCCGGTCCTCACCATTGGGCACCGGGCGGATCTCGCCGGACAGGCCGACCTCGCCGAAGGCAATCGTCTGCTCCGCCAGCGGCTTGTCACGCAACGAGGACAATACCGCGAGCAATACCGGCAAGTCCGCCGCCGTCTCCTGCACGCGGATGCCGCCGACGATATTGACGAACACATCCTGGTCACCCACACCCACTCCGCCGTGCCGGTGCAGCACCGCCAGCAGCATCGCCATCCGGTTCTGGTCCATGCCGACCGCGACCCGCCGCGGGTTCGACAACGGCGACGCATCCACCAGCGCCTGCACCTCCACCAGCAACGGCCGCGTGCCCTCGCGGGTGACCATCACGCAACTGCCGGGTTGCGGCGTGCTGCTGCCGGACAGGAAGATCGCCGAAGGATTGGACACCTCGCGCAGGCCTTTGTCGCCCATCGCGAACACGCCCAGCTCGTTGACCGCACCGAAGCGGTTCTTGAACGCGCGCAAGACCCGGAACCGGCTGCCCGACTCACCCTCGAAGTACAGCACCGCATCGACCATGTGCTCCAGCACCCGCGGGCCGGCGATGCCGCCCTCCTTGGTCACGTGGCCGACCAGGAATACCGCGGTGCCGGTCTCCTTGGCATAGCGCACCAGTCGCGCCGCACTTTCGCGGACCTGGCTGACCGAGCCGGGCGCGGCGTTCAACGACTCGGTCCACAAGGTCTGGATCGAGTCGGCGACGATGAGCTTGGGCTGAGTCTCCACGGCCTGCTCGAGGATCCGCTCGACCCCGGTTTCGGCCAACGCGTACACCCCGTCCAGCGACAAGCCCAGGCGCGCGCCACGGCCTGCCACCTGGGCCAGCGACTCCTCGCCGGTGACGTACAAAGCCGGCAAAGACCCGGCCATTTTTGAAACCGCCTGCAGCAGCAGGGTCGACTTGCCGATACCCGGGTCGCCGCCGACCAGCACCACCGACCCCTGCACCATCCCGCCGCCCAGCACCCGGTCCAGTTCGACGATTCCGGTGGAGACCCGAGCCTCGCCGGTGTGACTGACATCCTTCAACGCCGTCACCTTGGGCGGATCCACCTTGCCCGCCCAGCCACTGCGCCGCGAAGGTGCGGAGGCCGCCCCCTTCAACGACGCCGCCGACTCGATCACGAACTCGCTCAGCGAATTCCACGCATCACACGCCGCACATTGCCCCTGCCACTTGTTGTGGTCGGCCCCGCACTCGGAACACACGTAGGCGACCTTGGCCTTGGGAGCCTGCTTGGCAGATGACTTACTGGAGAACGAGGACATGGACGCGAAGACCGGATGGACCGGCCATTACTTTAGCCTGCGCGCGTCGCAAGGTATGAGATTGGGGGCCCGCCGCTTCATTCCTCGACGATCTTCGCCACCAGGCCCTCGGCGAGTGCCTCGGGGGCCATCTGCGCGGTATGCAAGTGGACATCCGGCCGCGCGGGCGGCTCGTAGGGCGAGCTGATCCCGGTGAAGTTGGGGATCTTTCCCGCGCGCGCCTGGGCATACAGGCCTTTGACGTCGCGTTGTTCCGCGACCTCCAGCGCCGTGTCCACGAACACCTCCAGGAACTCGCCTTCGTTGAACATGCTGCGGGCCATCTGTCGTTCGGCACGGAACGGCGAGATGAAACTGACCAGCACGATCAGGCCCGCATCGACCATCAACTTCGCCACTTCCGCCACCCGGCGGATGTTCTCGACCCGGTCCCCATCGGTAAAGCCCAGATCCTTGTTGAGGCCGTGGCGGACGTTGTCCCCATCCAGGAGGTAGGTGTGGTGACCCATCGCCAGCAAGCGCTTCTCCACCAGGTTGGCAATCGTGGACTTGCCGGATCCGGACAGTCCGGTGAACCAGACGCACCGCGATTGCTGATCCTTGATCCGCGAACGTGCCGACTTGTCGACGTCGAGGTGTTGCCAGTGGATGTTGGAAGCACGTCGCAGCGCAAAGGCGAGCGTCCCCGCAGCGACCGTGGCATTGCTCTGGCGGTCGATCAGGATGAAGCCACCCAACTCGTGGCTGTCGGCATAACTTTCAAAGGCGATCGGCTGGTCAAGGTAAAGATTGCAGTAGCCCACTTCATTCAGCTCCAGCGTCTTCGCAGCCAGCTCCTCCTGGGTGTTGACGTCGACCTTGTGCTTGATCCCGGTGACCTGGGCGCCAACCGTGCGGGTGCCGATCTTCAACCAATAACGCCGACCCGGTAACAATGACGTCTCGCCGAGCCACAGCATGTGCGCCGCGAACTGGTCGGCGACCTCCGGCAGGTTGCCGGCCGCCGCAATGACATCGCCGCGGCTCACGTCGATCTCGTCGGCCAGGGTCAGGGTCACCGCCTGGCCGGGCCGGGCGAAATCCAGGTCGCCGCCCGCGGTGACGATCGCGGCCACCCGCGAACGCTGGCCAGAGGGCAACACCGCGATTTCGTCACCCACCACCACCGGGCCGGAAACCACGGTGCCTGCAAATCCACGGAAGTTCTGGTCCGGGCGGCAGACCCATTGCACGGGCAAGCGGAAGCCGCCGGTCCGGGTCACGTCGCTGACGTCGACGGTTTCCAGGTGCGGCAACAGCGGACTGCCCTGATACCACGGGGTCGCGGCCGAGCGCTCCAGCATGTTGTCTCCGTTGAGCGCCGACAGCGGGATGCAGGTGACATCGGGAATGCCCAATTGACCGACCAGCACGCGATAGCTCGCGGCGATCTCATCGAAGACCTTCTGGTCGTAATCCACCAGATCCATCTTGTTGACCGCCAGCACGACGTGGCGGATGCCCAGCAGCGAAACGATATAACTGTGTCGACGGGTCTGGGTCAGCAGGCCCTTGCGCGCATCCACCACCATGATCGCCACGTCGGCGGTGGACGCACCGGTGGCCATGTTGCGGGTGTACTGCCCGTGGCCGGGGCAGTCGGCAACGATGAACTTGCGCTGGTCGGTGGAAAAAAACCGGTACGCGACATCGATGGTGATGCCCTGCTCGCGCTCGGCGGCCAGGCCATCGACCAGAAGCGCGAAGTCGACCCCTTCGCCCTGGGTACCAAACTTGCGACTATCGGCGGCCAGCGCGGCCACCTGGTCGTCCAGCAGGCACCGGGTGTCATGCAACAGTCGCCCGATCAGCGTGCTCTTGCCATCATCGACGCTGCCACAGGTGATGAGGCGCAGCAGGCTCTTGGTTTCGTGCTGTTGCAGGTAGGCGGCGATGGCGGCCTGGTCGCGGTCAGGCAGGCTCATCAGAAGTAGCCCTCCTGTTTCTTCTTCTCCATCGAGGCCGATGGGTCCTGATCGATCACCCGTCCCTGGCGCTCGGAGGTGGTGGACACAAGCATCTCGGCGATGATCGCCTCCAGCGTGGTGGCCTCGGACTCGATCGCGCCGGTCAGCGGGTAGCAGCCAAGGGTCCGGAACCGGACTTTCTTCGTCATCGGCGTCTCACCGGGCCGCAATGGCAGCCGGTCGTCATCGACCATGATCAGCGCGCCATCGCGCTCCACCACCGGACGTTCCCGGGCGAAATACAGCGAGGGCACCGGGATGTTCTCGCGGAAGATGTACAGCCAGACATCCAGCTCGGTCCAGTTCGAAATCGGGAACACGCGTACCGACTCGCCCTTGTGGATCCGGGTGTTGTAAAGGTTCCACAGCTCGGGGCGCTGGTTCTTCGGGTCCCAGTAGTGCTGCCGGTTGCGGAAGCTGAAGATCCGCTCCTTGGCGCGCGATTTCTCCTCGTCCCGGCGGGCACCGCCAATGGCCGCGTCAAAGCCCCATTTATCCAGCGCCTGCTTGAGCGCCTGGGTCTTCATCACGTCGGTATGCACGGTCGCGCCGTGGCTGATCGGACCAATGCCCTGGGCGACCCCGTCGGGGTTCGTATGCACGTGCAGCTCGATCCCTGCCTCCCTCACACGACGGTCGCGGAAAGCAATCATCTCGCGGAACTTCCAGCCGGTATCCACATGCAGCAGCGGGATCGGCGGCCGGGCCGGATGGAACGCCTTGACCAGCAAATGCAACAGCACCGAGCTGTCCTTGCCGACCGAATACATCATCACCGGATTCTGGAACTCCGAAGCCAGTTCACGAAGGATGTGGATGCTTTCGGCCTCAAGCCGGTCGAGATGGGAGAGGCCGGGTGCATCAGGCATGGGTGTAATAGCCCCGATACCACTCCACGAAATTGGCCACGCCCTCCTCCACCGACACCTGCGGCCGGTAGTCCACGGCCTGGACCAACGCGGATACATCGGCTTCGGTGTCGGGCACATCACCGGCCTGCAACGGCAGCAATTCCATCTTCGCCTTGCGGCCCAGGCACTGCTCCAGCACTTCGATATAGCGCAGCAACTCGACGGTGTCCTCGTTGCCGATGTTGAACAACCGGTACGGCGCGTTGCTGGTCGCCGGGTCCGGCGCGGCGGCATTCCAATCGGAATTCGCCACGGGCGGATTGTCGAGTGCGCGGACGATGCCCTCGACGATGTCATCGACGTAGGTAAAGCTGCGCTTGTGGTGGCCGTGGTTGAACACCTTGATCGACTCGCCGGCCAGGATCGCCTTGGTGAACAGGAACAGCGCCATGTCCGGCCGCCCCCACGGGCCATACACGGTGAAGAACCGCAGCCCCGTGCTCGGGATGCCATAAAGATGCGCATAACTGTGCGCCATCATCTCGTTGGCCTTCTTGGTCGCCGCATACAGCGTCAACGGATGCTCGGTGGACTGGTCTTCGGAGAACGGCATCGTGGTGTTGGCGCCGTAGACCGAACTGGTCGAGGCGAACACCAGATGCTCGACGCCGTGATGCCGGCAACCTTCCAGGATGTGCAAGAACCCGGTGACGTTGCTGCTGACGTACACGTGCGGGTTCTGCGCCGCATAACGCACGCCCGCCTGCGCCGCCAGGTTGACCACCCGCTGCGGCTTGTGGGTCGCAAACGCCGCCTCGACCGCCTCGCGGTCGGCCAGGTCGGCCTGGATGTGGGTATAGCGCGGGTGGTCGGCAAACCGCGCCAACCGCGCCTGCTTCAGCGTCACGTCGTAGTAGTCGCTGAGGTTGTCGATGCCGATGACCTCATCGCCGCGTTCAAGCAATTTGAGCGCAACGTGCGAGCCGATGAAGCCGGCGGTTCCGGTGACCAGAATTTTCAATGTAATCCACTCTTTTTCATTGGTTTGTTTACCGCCCCGGCATCCCGGTTACCGGTGCGGGTCCTTAAAGACGGCCGTCGACCGATTCGCGCGGCAACACGTATTTGACGTCGTAGACGACGGAACCGGGTTTCCCGAGTGCGCGGATGCCGTCGGCTCCGAGCGCGCGGAACTCATCATGGGCGACCGCCAGCACCACCGCGTCATAGGCACCCTGCTCTGGGGTGGCGACCGGCGTCAGGCCGTATTCGTGCTGCGCCTGGGCGGCATCCACCCACGGATCGAACACGTCGACCTGCGCGCTGTAGTCCTGCAGCGCCGCCACGATGTCGACCACCCGGGTGTTGCGCAGGTCCGGGCAGTTCTCCTTGAACGCCAACCCCAGCACCAGCACCCGCGCGCGCACCGGGTTGATGCCCTTGCGCACCATCAACTTGATCACCTGGTCGGCCACGTAGCCGCCCATGCCGTCATTGGTGCGGCGACCGGCCAGGATCACCTGCGGATGGTGGCCGACCTCCTGCGCCTTGTGGGTCAGGTAATACGGGTCGACGCTGATGCAGTGGCCGCCGACCAGGCCGGGCCGGAACGGCAGGAAGTTCCACTTGGTGCCGGCCGCCTCCAGCACCTCCAGCGTGTCGATGCCGAGCTTGTTGAACAGGATCGCGAGATCGTTGACCAGCGCGATGTTGAGGTCGCGCTGGGTGTTCTCGATGACCTTGGCGGCCTCGGCGACCTTGATGCTGCTGGCCTTGTGGGTGCCGGCGGTGATGATGCTGGCATACAGGCTGTCGACGAAGCTGGCGACTTCGGGCGTGGAACCGGAGGTCACCTTGAGGATGTTGGTGACGCGGTGGGCCTTGTCGCCGGGGTTGATACGCTCGGGGGAGTAGCCGCAGTAGAAGCCCTGGTTGAACTTCAGCCCCGACACCCGTTCCAGGATCGGCACGCAGACTTCCTCGGTGCAGCCGGGGAAGACGGTGGACTCGTAAATGACGGTATCGCCGTCGCGCAGCACGCTGCCGATCGCCTCGCTGGCCTTGATCAGCGGCGTCAGGTCCGGTCGCTTGGCCGCGTCGATCGGGGTCGGCACGGTGACGATGTAGACGCTGCAGCGCGCAATACCGTCAAGTTGCGACGTAAAGCCCAGCCGCGTGGCCGATGCCAGCAGCTCCGGCTCCACCTCCAGCGTGCTGTCGTGACCAGCAGCCAACGCATCCACCCGCGCCCCGTTGGTGTCGAACCCAACCGTGTCGTACTGCTTGCCGAACTCCACCGCAAGCGGCAGGCCGACGTAGCCCAGGCCGACGATGGCGATGTTCGCTGTGTCCAGCGCGAAGCGGTGCTGCATGGTCTGTCCCCGTTCGGCCGCATGCCGTGACGCAGGCTGCGCCACGATCGATTATGCGTTACTTCACAAACGGCATGATCGTCCCGACCCCGGCCAACCTGGCACCGCCAAGAAAGCAACGCATCTTGATTCGACTGTCGGCTCGGCGTCAGGCCGATGATGGCAGGGACATTTTCCAGTGGGCGCCAAGCACGCCCTCGACGAAAAGACCCGCCGCAGCGGGTCTTGGGATCCGGCAAGGCCGCAGCCTTCGGATCGTTCACCGACGGCCGAAAAAGCCGCGGCAACAACATGGTGCCGGAAATAGGAATCGAACCTACGACCTACGCATTACGAATGCGCCGCTCTACCAACTGAGCTATTCCGGCAAGGGGCTGGATTGTAGTGTTGCCGGGGTTGCAGGGTCAATCGGCAGGTTTGAGCCGCAGCTCCTTGGGCAGGGCGAATACCATGTTCTCCGGCTCGCCCCGCAAAGCGCTGAGGTTGCCGGCACCCAACTCGCGCAGGCGGTCGATGACGCCCTGCACCAGGATTTCCGGGGCGGAGGCGCCAGCGGTGATGCCGATCTGCTGGCGACCGACCAGCCAGGCCGGGTCGATCTCATCGGCGCCATCGATCAGGTGGGACTGGACGCCCTCGCGCTCGGCCAGCTCGCGCAGCCGGTTGGAGTTGGAGCTGTTGACCGAGCCGACCACCAGCATCAGGTCGCATCGCGCCGCGAGTTCGCGTACCGCGTCCTGGCGGTTCTGGGTGGCATAGCAGATGTCGTCCTTTTTCGGCCCCTGGATCGACGGAAAGCGCGCCCGCAGCGCATTGATGATCGCGCGGGTGTCGTCCACCGACAGCGTCGTCTGGGTGGTGTAGGAGACGTGCTCGGGCTGGGTTACGACCAGTTCGGCAACGTCTGCAAGGTCTTCGACCAGATAAATCTGGCCGCTGCCCTCCTCCCGCCGCCATTGGCCCATCGTGCCTTCGACCTCGGGATGGCCTTCGTGGCCGATCAACACCATGTCGCGGCCCGCCTTGCACTCGCGCGAGACCTCCAGGTGGACCTTGGTCACCAACGGGCAGGTGGCGTCGAACACTTTAAGCTCGCGACGCTCGGCCTCGGCACGGACCGCGCGCGATACGCCATGGGCACTGAAAATGACGGTGCTCCCATCGGGTACCTCATCGAGCTCCTCGACAAAGATCGCACCGCGCTGCTTGAGGTCATCGACCACGAACTTGTTGTGCACCACCTCGTGGCGCACATAGATCGGCGCACCGTACAACTCCAGCGAGCGGTTGACGATCTCGATCGCCCGGTCGACGCCAGCGCAGAAACCACGGGGATTGGCAAGAATCAGATCCATGCCGTCATTTTACGCCGTAACCACCACCCTTGGGCGCAAGCCGCCAAGGCTCCGCAAAACGCCCGTAAGGCGCATTGACAATGCGCGTCCCCACGCCCTCCATCACCCAACGGCGCGATGCGCCGTCTACCGGGTTGGGCTACCGGCACCCTTGCCTGGCTGTGCCCCCAAGAGGCCGAACAGGGCGATGCCGATCGCGCCGCCGACTATGGAGGCGTCGGCGATGTTGAAGGCGGGCCAGTACCAGTCTTGCCAGTGCCATTGGATGAAGTCGACGACGTGGCCGTGGATGAGGCGGTCGATGACGTTGCCGATTGCACCACCGATCACCAGTGCGTAGGGCAGTGCTGTCTTCCAGTCGCCGCGTCGGGTCCTGGCCAGCCAGTAGCCAAGCAGGCCGCAGATGCCCACGGCGAGCACCACGAAGAAATACTTCTGCCAGCCGCCGGCATCACTGAGGAAGCTGAAGGCCGCACCGGTGTTGTAGGTGCGGTACCAGTTCCAGATGCCGTCGATGACGGGGATGGCGGTGTATTCGGGCAGTGAGGTCAGGACCCAGTACTTGGTCAGTTGGTCCAGGACGATCACGACGGCCGAAAGGGCCAGCCAGATGAGGGCGTTGGGTTTGGGAGTTGGCATTGCGTCTTAGAACCACTTCCGGTGTTCGCCGTTGCCATCGACGTTGTCGATGCAGCGGCTGCACAAGGTTGGGTGCGAGTCGTGGCTACCGACGTCGGCGCGGTGGTGCCAGCAGCGGCCACACTTGGGCTTGGTGCTGGGCGTCGCGTGCACTTCGAGTTCCTTGGCCTGGTCGTCGGCGATCATGCTGACGTCGCCGCTGATGAACAGGAAACGCAGTTCGTCGATGAACGGCGATAGCCAGTTCTGGTCCGTGACGCCGCAGCGCAGGCCGATCTCGGCGTCCAGTGCGGCGCCGATCTTGCCGGCGGCGCGCATTGGCTCGAGGATCTTGCTGACCTGCTCGCGCAGGGCAAGCAGGCGTTTGAAGTCTTCGGCCGTCAGCGGGGCGTCGTCGGGCAGTGGTGCCAGGCCGTCGTACCAGGTGGAGAACAGCACGTTGCCTTCGCGCGGGCCGTCGGCGGTGACCGGCGGCAGTTGGTCCCACATCTCCTCGGCGGTGAAGCTCAGGATCGGGGCGATCCAGCGCACGAACGCCTCGGCGATGCGGTACATCGCGCTTTGCGCCGAGCGGCGCCCGGGCGAGTCCTCCTGCATCGTGTACAGGCGGTCCTTGGTGACATCCAGGTACAGCGAGCCCAGGTCGACGCTGCAGAAATTGGCGAGGATCTGCGCGATCGCGGGGAAGTCGTACGCCTCACAGGCTTCGATGATCCGGACCTGCAGCTCGTGCGCGCGATGCACGGCCCAACGGTCCAGCTCGACCATCTGCTCCAGCGGCAACAGGTGCTTGGCCGGATCAAAGCCATGCAGGTTGCCGAGCAGGAAGCGCGCGGTGTTGCGGATGCGTCGGTAGCCGTCGCCGCTGCGCTTTAGGATCTCGTCGGAGACCGACATCTCGTTGCTGTAGTCGGCCGAGGCGATCCACAGCCGCAGCACGTCGGCGCCCATCGCATCGATGACCTTCTGCGGGGCAATCACGTTGCCCAGCGATTTGGACATCTTGCGCCCGGTCGCATCGACCGCGAACCCGTGCGTCAGCACCTGTTTGAACGGCGCAACGCCATCCATCGCGACCCCGGTCAGCAGGGACGACTGGAACCAGCCGCGATGCTGGTCGGAGCCTTCCAGGTACAGGTCGGCCGGCTTGCGCAGGCCATCTTGCGGGCGCTGGGCGAGCACGCATTCGTGGGTCACGCCCGAATCAAACCAGACATCCAGGATATCGGTGACCTTTTCATAGTCCACCGCCTCGCCGTCCAGCAGGCTGGCCGGGTCGAGCGCATGCCACGCATCGATGCCGCCGGTCTCGACCAGTTCAGCCACTCGGTTCATCAGTTCGACCGAGCGCGGGTGCGGCTCGCCGGTGATGCGATGGATGAACAACGCGATCGGCACGCCCCAGGTGCGCTGGCGGCTGATGCACCAGTCCGGCCGGCCTTCGACCATGCCGGCGATGCGCGCCTGGCCCCACTCGGGGTACCACTGCACGTCCCCGATTGCCGCCAACGCGTCATCGCGCAATCCGGCCTGCCCCATCGAGATAAACCATTGCGGCGTGGCCCGGAAGACCACCGGGGTTTTGTGGCGCCAGCAATGCGGGTAGCTGTGCTCGATTTTGGCGAACGCGAGCAGGGTGTCGTTGACGCGCAGGCCGTCAACGATCACGTCATTGGCCTTCCAGATGTGCAGGCCTTCCAGCGCGGCATCGCCGATCGGCGGCGTCCCCGGCAGGTACACGCCGCGTGCGTCGACCGGGTTGAGCTGGGCGGCGGTGTACTGGTCGACCAGACCGTACTGCTGGGCGACCGCGAAATCTTCCTGACCATGCCCGGGGGCGGTGTGTACGTTGCCGGTGCCGTCCTCGTCGGAGACGTGGTCGCCGAGCAGGATCGGTAGATCACGGTCGGCGTAGAACGGGTGCTGGACGACCAGGCCGTCCAGGTCGGCTCCGCTCGCGTGGCCGTGGATGACGACTTCATCCACCCCGTACCGGGCCAGCGACGACGCCGCCAGCGCCTCGGCCAGCACCAGCCAGCGACGGCCTCCGTCCGCGCGTACCGGGCCTTCGACCAGCACGTAATCCAACTGCGGACCGACGCTGACAGCGAGGCTGGCCGGCAGGGTCCACGGGGTTGTGGTCCAGATCGGCACCGATACCTGGATCCCCGGATCGGGGACCACGCCGAACGCGCTAGCCACCTTCTTGTCTGACTTGGCCGGGTACGCGACATCCACCGCGGGCGACACCTTGTCGGCGTACTCGATCTCCGCCTCTGCCAGCGCCGAGCCGCAATCAAAACACCAATGCACCGGCTTGGCGCCGCGCAGCAAATGACCACGATCGATGATCCTGGCCAGCGAGCGCAGCATGTCCGCCTCGTAACGCGGAGCCATCGACAGATAAGGGTTGTCCCAGTCGCCAATCACGCCCAGGCGCTTGAAATCGGTGCGCTGCAGGTCGACCTGCTCGGCGGCGTACTCGCGACATTTCTCGCGGAACTGCGCGGCGTCAAGCTTTACCCCGACCTTGCCGTACTTCTTCTCGATCGCGATCTCGATCGGCAGGCCGTGGCAATCCCAGCCCGGCACGTAGGGCGCGTCGAAGCCGGACAGCAGCTTCGACTTCACCACCATGTCCTTGAGCACCTTGTTGACCGCGTGGCCGATGTGGATCACGCCATTGGCGTACGGCGGGCCGTCGTGCAGGACAAAGCTTTTTTCGCGGCCGCCGACCTTCTCGCGGATGCGGGCATACAGGCCCTCGTCCTCCCAGCGCGCGAGCGTGACCGGCTCGCGCCTGGGCAGGTCGCCACGCATCGGGAACTGCGTCGATGGCAGATTCAGAGTGGATTTGTAGGGATTGGGGGCTTTGTTATCGCTCACGCGGTGGCTCGAGGTTGTTGTTGCGTTAGAAGTGCGCGCGCCTGCTCGGCGTCACGGTGCATTTGCGCGGTCAGCGCCGGCAGGTCATCGAACTTTTCCTCGTCGCGAAGCTTGGCGACGAATTCGACCTCGATCCGGTGACCGTACAGGTCGCGGTCGAAATCGAACAGGTGGGTTTCCAGCAGCGGCTCGATGCCATCCACCGTCGGCCGGGTACCGAGGCTGGACACAGCCGGCAGCGGCGCCTCATCGATGCCGTGCACCCGGGTCGCGTAGATCCCCGACAACGCCGGGGTCTTGCCGGCGAAACGGAGGTTGGCGGTCGGGTAGCCCAGCGTGCGTCCCAGCCGGGCACCGCGCACCACCCGGCCACCAATCGAATAAGGCCGTCCGAGCAGGCGCGTGGCGGTGGTGAAATCGCCGGCCTGCAACGCTTCGCGGATGCGGGTGCTGGAGACCCGTTCGCCATCCAGCAGGACCGGCTCGATCTGGCCGGCAACGAACCCCTGCCCGGTCCGGGCAAGTTCGGCGCCCATCCGTTGCAGCAGGGCGAGATCACCGGCGCGACCCTTGCCGAAATGGAAGCCCGGGCCAACCCAGACCTCGTCCACCGCCAGCAGCTTGACCAGCACTTCACGCACGAAGTCCTCGGCGCTCATCGCCGCCAGCCTGGACTTGAAGCGCAGCAGGCCGACCTGGTCCACACCGAGGCAGAACAACCCCTCGGCCTTGGCCCGCGGTGACAACAAGCGCGGCGGCGGGTCGCCCCGGGCGAACAGTTCGCGCGGCAGCGGCTCGAAGCTCAGCGCGACCGACGCCACGCCCAGCGCGCGCGCCCGTGCCACCGCGTGGCGCACCAGTGCCCGATGCCCCAAATGCAGGCCATCGAAGGCGCCGATGCAGACCACACTGCCGTGCGGGCATCGGGGCCCGCCGTCGACGTCTCTAAACAGCCTGCTCATCGGCGCAAGTATAGCCGGCACGCGGCGATACCTTCCCTATTGCCGCAGGTGCCTCGGGCGCAGCCCGGCGATCAACAGCACCACGCCATACGCACCGGCGCCGGCGGCGATCACGGCCAGCAGCCAGATCCAGCGCCACAACCCGCGCATCGCGGTCCAATCGCCAATCCACTCGCGCATCAGCACCACCACCACCGCCATCGCCACCAGTCCCAGGACGATCCGCAGCAACCAGCGCCCCCAGCCCGGCTGTCCCTGGTAGATGCCGTCGCGGCGCAGATAACGCCACAGCAAGGCGGCGTTGAGGATGCCGGCGATCGCGGTCGCAGCGGCGATGCCGGCGTGGGCGAACGGCACTCCCATCCACCACAGCGGGGTCACCAGCGCGATCGTCAACACGACGTTGGCGACCACGGTGATGATCGCGGCGCGCATCGGCGTGCGGGTGTCCTGGCGGGAGTAGAACGCAGGCAACAGGACCTTGCTGAGCATGAAGGCGGGGATGCCGATGCTCATCGCGGTCAGCGCGTAGCTGACCATCCGCGTGTCTTGTGGGGTGAACGCGCCATAGCGGAACAACGAGGCGGTCAGCGGCTCGGCCAGCAAAGCCAGGCCCAGGGCGGCAGGCAGGCCGACCAGCAGCACCATCCGCAGGCCCCAGTCGAGCGAACGCGTATAGCCATCGGTGTCCTTGTCGGCATGATGGCGTGACAGCTGCGGCAGGATCACGGTACCGATCGCGACCCCGAACAAGCCCAGCGGCAGCTCGGTCAGCCGGTCGGAGTAATACAGCCACGACTGCGCGGCGGGCACCAGCAGCGACGCGAACACGGTACCGACGAGCAGGTTCACCTGGGATACCGACGAGGAAAAAATCGTCGGCAGCATCAGTTTCATCACCCGCCGCACGCCTTCGTGGCGCAGGTTGAACTTGAACCGTGGCCGCAGCCCCAACCGCCCCATCGCCGGCCACAACACCAGCATCTGCAGGATGCCGGCGATCAGCACCCCCCAGGCCAGCGCCTTCTCCGGCACGTCCAGGTAGCCAGCCAGAAACAACATCGCGCCGATCATCGCCAGGTTGTGCAGCACCGGGGTCAACGCCGGCAAGCCGAATTGCTTGAAACTGTTGAGTACCGAGCCGGCCAGCGCCGTCATCGAGATGAACACCAGGTACGGGAAGGTGATCCGCAGCATCTGCGCGGTCAGTGGAATCAGCTCCGATTCGCTCGAATCGGCGAAGGCGAGGAACAACCTGGCCACCCACGGCGCGGCCAGGATGCCCAGGCCGCTGACCACCACCACCACCGCCAGCAGCGCGCCGGCGACGTGATCAAGGAAGTCCTGCAACGCCTCACCGTCGCCTTGCTGCTTGAGCTCCGACAGCAACGGCACGAAGGCGGACGCAAACGAGCCCTCGGCAAAGATCCGGCGCAGGTAGTTGGGGATCCGGTAGGCCACCACGAACGCGCTGACCGCCGGCCCGGCACCGAACAGGCTGGCCTGGAGCCAGTCGCGCAGGTAGCCGGCAATGCGCGAGATGAACGTCATCGCACTGAATACGGCGGTGGAGCGCAACATGCCGCTTTGCCGGCTGCCGCGGCCGGGCGCAGGCATGTTCAATGCCGGCTCCTTTTGTTGACGCAAGCCACTGAATCCCCCATACTTTCAGGTCTGATTTTCCGCCGTACCATATTCTCTCTTACCCGCAGCAATCAATTTTTCAGGAATACACAGTGGCAAACATCAAGTCCGCCAAGAAGCGCGCCAAGCAGACCATCGTGCGCAACGCCCGCAACGCGAGCCAGCGCTCGATGCTGCGCACCTCCGTGAAGAAGGTGCTGAAGGCCCTCGGCGAGAACGACGCCGCTGCCGCCGAGGCCGCCTACAAGGTTGCCCAGCCAATCCTCGATCGATTCAGCTCGCGTGGCCTGATCCACAAGAACAAGGCTGCCCGTCACAAGAGCCGCCTGACCGCCCGCATCAAGGCGATCAAGACCGCTGCCTGAGTCGGGTTGCCCTTCCGGGGCAATCAAGCCGCATGAAGAAGCCCGGCCCAGGCCGGGTTTTTTCTTGGGCGATCGAGATACGGCGAGCAGGCGGACGCGCAGGTCGTTGCCACGAAAGCCCGGCGCTTCAACCGGCGGCATCATTGTTGACATTGGCTTCCGCCACGGCGGCGGCTTCGGCGGCGGCCTCCAGCGCATCGGCTTTCTGACGGTCGAAGAACGCCATGATGTCGAGCATGATCGGCCAGGTGCCGTCGCGGCCAATGGCCGATGCCAGGAACCAGCGGTCCTTCCAGCCGAGCTCGTCGACAATCGCCTTGACGGTGGCGTCGCGCTCCTCCTCCAGCAGCAGGTCGGACTTGTTGAACACCAGCCAGCGCGGCTTGGCCAGCAGCTGCGGGTCGTGCTTTTCGAGCTCGCGCTCGATCGCGCGCACCTGCTCAGCGGGACTGATCTCCACTCCGCCTTCCATTGGCGCAACGTCGACCAGGTGCAGCAACAGGCTGGTGCGCTGCAGGTGGCGCAGGAACTGCGCGCCCAAGCCGGCACCATCCGCGGCGCCCTCGATCAGGCCGGGGATGTCGGCGATCACGAAGCTGCGGTACTGCTCCACGCTGACCACGCCAAGGTTGGGATACAGGGTGGTGAACGGGTAGTCGGCGACCTTGGGCGTCGCCGCCGAGACGGCACGGATCAAGGTGCTCTTGCCGGCATTGGGGAAGCCCAGCAGGCCGACATCGGCCAGCAGCTTCAACTCCAGCTTGAGCACCCGCTCCTCGCCCGGCAGCCCCGGCAGCGCCTTGCGCGGGGCGCGATTGACCGAGCTCTTGAAATGCATGTTGCCCAAGCCGCCCTGCCCGCCCTTGGCGACCAGCAGGCGATCGCCGTGGCTGACCAGGTCGCCGATGGACTCGTCGGTCTCCACGTTCATCACCACGGTCCCGACCGGGACGGTGATGACCAGATCCTCGCCGCCTTTGCCATACATCTGCCTGCCGCGGCCATCTTCGCCGCGCGGGGCCTGGAACCGGCGCTGGTGGCGAAAATCGACCAGGGTGTTGAGGTTCTCGTCGGCAACGACCCAGACGCTGCCGCCGGCACCGCCGTCACCACCATCGGGGCCGCCGAGCGGGATGTACTTCTCACGGCGGAAACCAACGCAGCCGTTGCCGCCGTTGCCTGCTGAGACCTGGATTTCGGCTTCGTCGACGAGTTTCATGCAAGACCTCGGTAAAAATAGCTGGACAACAAGATATCCCGGAAACGAAAAGCCCCGCCGCAGCGGGGCCTTTCACGGGTGACTCGTCACCAGGTCAAGCCGTGGCCTGACCGGCGTGGGTCACGCCGAGATGACGCTCACGGTGCGGCGCTTCTTCAGCCCCTTCACCGAGAAATCAACCTTGCCATCGACCAGCGCAAACAGCGTGTGGTCGCGGCCCAGGCCGACGCCCGGACCCGGGTGGAACTGGGTGCCGCGCTGGCGAATGATGATGTTGCCGGCATCGATCGCCTGGCCACCATAGATCTTGACGCCGAGATATTTCGGGTTGGAGTCGCGGCCGTTGCGGGTCGAGCCTCCGGACTTTTTATGTGCCATGGCTGCTGCTCCTTACTTCTTGTCGCCACCGGCAATGCCGGTGATCTCGATTTCGGTGTAATGCTGACGGTGACCCATCTGCTTGCGGTGGTGCTTGCGGCGACGGAACTTGACGATGCGGATCTTGTCCGCACGGCCGTGGCCGATGACCTTGGCGCTGACGGTGGCACCCTTGAGCGCGTCGCCAAGTGTGGTTTCGCCCTCGCCATCGCCCAGCATCAGGATGTTGTCGAACTTGATCTCGCTGCCGGCTTCGGCTTCGAGCAGTTCCACGCGCAGGGTCTCGCCCTGCATGACGCGGTATTGCTTACCGCCGGTGACTACTACTGCGTACATGACCAGTTTCCTCTGTAGTTATTTTTGGTCCTTGTCGTGCCGTCGAGGGCAGACAGAAGCGGAATTGTAGGCCCTTCAGGGGGTTGCGGCAACCAGTACCGACACCGGCGTGCCGGATGAACCGGACAGGGCCAAATCCACCGCGGTTCTTCGGTTTCCGCGATTTGCCCCCATTTCATGCACTGGCTACGCTTAACGGTTCGCCGGCTGCGCCGACGGCCTTCCCCCACTTTGCAGGTCTTTCGATGGCGATGGAATTCATCAGCATCCGCGGTGCGCGGACGCACAACCTCAAGAATGTCGATCTCGACCTGCCGCGCGACAAGCTGATCGTGATCACCGGCCTGTCCGGCTCGGGCAAGTCCTCGCTCGCGTTCGACACCATCTATGCAGAGGGCCAGCGTCGCTATGTCGAGTCGCTGTCCGCCTACGCGCGGCAGTTCCTGTCGATCATGGAAAAACCCGATGTCGACCTGATCGAGGGCCTGAGCCCGGCGATTTCGATCGAGCAGAAGTCGACCTCGCACAACCCGCGTTCCACCGTGGGCACGATCACCGAGATCTACGACTACCTGAGGCTGCTGTATGCGCGCGTGGGCACGCCGCGATGCCCCGACCACGGCTACCCGCTGGCCGCGCAGACCGTCAGCCAGATGGTCGACCAGGTGATCGCGCTGGGTGCGGACCCCGCCACTGCCGAACAACGCTACATGCTGCTGGCGCCGGTGATCCGCGAGCGCAAGGGCGAGCATGCCCAGGTGTTCGAGCACCTGCGCGCGCAGGGTTATGTCCGGGTCCGGGTCGATGGCCAGTTGCACGAGATCGATGCGGTGCCGCCGCTGGCGTTGCGCGGCAAGCACACCATCGAAGCGGTGATCGACCGCTTCCGCCCCCGCGAGGACATGAAGCAGCGCCTGGCCGAGTCCTTCGAGACCGCGCTGAAGCTGGGTGACGGCATGGCCCAGGTGATGTCGCTGGACGCCGCGCAGGACAGCGCAAGTGCCGCGGGAGGCAGGACGCCGGGAGCGGCCAACGCCGATGCCACACCGCTGCTGTTCTCGTCCAAATACAGCTGCCCGGTCTGCGACTACTCGTTGCAGGAACTGGAGCCACGACTGTTCTCGTTCAACTCGCCGGTCGGCGCCTGCCCGACCTGCGATGGCCTGGGCATGGCCGAATATTTCGACCCGGCGCGGGTGGTGGTACATCCCGAGCTGGCGTTGTCGGCCGGCGCGGTGCGCGGCTGGGACCGCCGCAATGCGTACTACTTCCAGCTGATCCAGTCGCTGGCGAAGCACTACCAGTTTGACGTCGAGACGCCCTGGAACCAGCTAAGCGAGAAAGTCCGCCAGGCGGTGTTGTTTGGCAGTGGCGAGACGACGATTTCGTTCACCTATCTGACCCAGGCCGGCAGCCGCCACCAGCGCAAGCATCGCTTCGAGGGCATCGTCCCGAACCTGGAACGGCGCTACAAGGAAACCGAATCGTCGGCGGTGCGCGATGAGTTGAGCAAGTACATCAGCGAGCGCGCCTGCACCGATTGCGGTGGCCAACGGCTGAACCGCGCGGCGCGCAATGTGTTCGTCGACGGCCACGCCCTGCCCGAGATCGTGGTCTTACCCATCGACGAGACCCTGGCCTTCTTCAAGCGCCTGCACCTGCCAGGCTGGCGCGGCGAGATCGCGGTCAGGATCGTCAAGGAAATCGGCGACCGGCTGAAGTTCCTGGTCGATGTCGGCCTGGATTACCTGACCCTTGAGCGCAAGGCCGATTCGCTGTCCGGCGGCGAGGCGCAGCGGATCCGCCTGGCCTCGCAGATCGGCGCCGGCCTGGTCGGGGTGATGTACGTGCTCGACGAGCCATCGATCGGCCTGCACCAACGCGACAACGAGCGTCTGCTGGGCACCCTCACCCGCCTGCGCGACCTGGGCAACACGGTGATCGTGGTGGAACACGACGAGGACGCGATGCGGCTGGCCGATTACATCGTCGACATCGGCCCGGGCGCCGGCGTGCATGGCGGCGAGGTAGTGGCGAAGGGCTCGTTCGACGACATCATGGCCGCGCCACGCTCGCTGACCGGGCAATACCTGAGCGGTCGCAAACGCATCGAGATCCCGGCCAAGCGGCATAAGCCGAACCCGAAGCAGATCCTGCACCTGCGCGGGGCCACCGGGCACAACCTGAAGGATGTCGACCTGGCGATTCCGGCCGGCCTGCTGACCTGCGTCACCGGAGTGTCCGGCTCGGGCAAGTCGACCCTGATCAACAGCACCCTGTACGAACTGGCCGCCACCCAGCTCAACGGCGCCTCACGCACGGTCGCGCCCTACCGGTCGGTGGAGAACATGGACCTGTTCGACAAGGTCGTCGATATCGACCAGTCACCGATCGGCCGTACCCCGCGCAGCAACCCGGCAACCTACACCGGCTTGTTCACGCCGCTGCGGGAATTGTTTGCGCAAGTTCCCGAGTCACGCGCACGCGGTTACGCGCCGGGACGTTTCAGTTTCAACGTGCGCGGTGGGCGCTGCGAGGCCTGCCAGGGCGACGGACTGATCAAGGTCGAGATGCATTTCCTGCCCGACGTCTATGTGTCCTGCGATGTGTGCAAGGGCAAGCGCTACAACCGCGAGACGCTGGAGATCCTCTACAAGGGCTACAGCATCAGCGACGTGCTCGCGATGACGGTGGAGGACGCGCTGGAACTGTTCGACGCTATCCCGTCGATATCGCGCAAGCTGGAAACCCTGATCGACGTCGGCCTGAGCTACATCAAGCTGGGCCAGTCGGCGACCACGTTGTCCGGCGGCGAGGCGCAGCGCGTCAAGCTGTCCAAGGAGCTGTCGCGGCGCGATACCGGACAGACGCTGTACATCCTCGACGAGCCGACCACCGGCCTGCACTTCCACGACATCGAGCATCTGCTGGCGGTGCTGCACCGCCTGCGCGATGACGGCAACACGGTGGTGGTGATCGAACACAACCTGGACGTGATCAAGACCGCGGACTGGATCATCGACCTGGGACCCGAGGGAGGCCATCGCGGAGGTACCATCCTGGCTACCGGCACGCCCGAGCACATCGCCTCGCTGGAACACTCCTACACCGGCCGCTTCCTGGCCCCGATGCTGGAGCGGTCACTGGCCAATGACGAGGCGGCCGGCAACCAGCCCAAGGTCACCTCGACCGGGCCCAAGACCCGCAGGAAGAAGACTGCCGCATGAGCGACAACGACGGATCCAGAAGCACCCCCGGAAAGCCGGGCAAGATTGAGCAGCCGGTTAAACCGGCCAAGCCGCGCAAAGCCGCGGCAAAATCGGCTGCGGCGAAGTCCGCTTCAGAAGCGGCGGCGGCAAAGCCGGCATCGGGCAAACGCGAACCGGCGAAAACCACGACGTCAAAAAAGCCCGTCAGGCCGGCGGCAAAAAAGCCCCGTGCCGAGCTGGAACCGGCTGCGACGAGCGCAATCGAAACCAGCGCCGCGCCCGCGCCCTCGCCCCGCAAGCTGATCCAGGTACCGATGCCGGTGCGCTGGCGCGACCTGGACGCGTTCAACCACGTCAACAACTCCAAGTACCTCAGCTACCTGGAGGAAGCGCGATTGCAGTGGATGCTCGGCGTACCCGGCCAGGGCATGGACGACCATGTCGCCCCGGTGGTTGCTGCAGCCCAGCTCAACTACCGTCGCCCGATCACCTGGCCGGCACAGGTGTCGATCGAATTATTTGTCGAGCGGCTGGGCAATACCAGCGTGACCGTCGGCCATCGCATCGTGGACGCCCAGGACCCGCAGATCCTGTATTGCGACGGCAACGTGGTGATGGTGTGGATCGACCGCGACAGTGGCCAGGCCGCCGCGCTGCCATCGACCGTGCGTGAGGCCTGCCAGGCCCAGTAGGTTCCAGGCGCGTCAGTCGCCCGGCTGGCGCAACCGGGACTCGCTTACCTGGACTTGCTTACCTGGACTTGCTTACTAGGAACAGGCCGCGCACCTGGGTGCCATCTTCCAGCCGGAAGTCGATCACGACCGTATCGTCGGCCTGCAACGGCGCGTGCGGATCCATCAGCATCAGATGCAGGCCACCGGGCTCGAGGCTGGCATGGCCATGCGCGGGAATTACCAGCTCCGGCACCGCGCGCATCTTGCTGATCCCGTCCACGATGCGCGTCTCGTGCAGCGATACATCCGCAAACGCCGGACTGCTGGCGGCAATGACGGTTACTGGCGCGTCGCAAGCGTTATCGATGGTGCCAAACCCGGCCAGCATCGGCATCGAAATGGGTGGCAGACGCACCCATCCTGCGGTTACCACCGGGCTGCAATCGGCGGCGATAACCGGCGGCGTGCTGAACGCAGTTGCCAACAGGACGGCGGCGAGGGGGACGCGGAAGGGCTTCATCAGCTTATGATACCAACAGGCTGATTCCGGAGTTCCCGATGCACCGCACCCTATCGTTGCTCGTCGCCGCCTGCGCGCTTGCCGCCTGCTCCCAGGATCCCGCGCCCCGTGGTGCTGATGCGTTGCCGGTGGCGCCACCGGTCGTGCCCGCCGACAAGGACGCCGCCGCCGCGGAAACCGGCGTCACCCAACTGAGCATCTACAGCGGTGCTTATGACGCCCTCGCCGGGACCGGCCAAGCCCAGGCCGGGATGCCCGGCTACGCCTTGGTGGAGCGGCCGCTGCATTACACGCTCACCGAGGGATTGAATTCGATTTCCGCCACCAGCGTGCCACCGTCGATGGACGTGGAAGCTGCATTGTTGCGCCCCAAATCGAACGGCGTCTCGGTAACGTCACAACGCTACATTGCCGGCCTGCAAAGCACGCAGGATGTCATCGCCCAGATGGTCGGCCACCGTATCGTGGTCGAGCACACCGCCGGCAACGCCAAGCAGACCGATACCGGCGTGTTGCTGGCCGCCAATGCGGGACTGACGCTGGCAATGGGCGATGGCCGGGTCAAGGTCATCAGCGACTACGACAACTTCAGTGTCCTCGACGGCACCCGGCTGTTTCCACGGCAGGCGGAACTTCGATGGACGGTGCGGGCGCAGAACGCCGGCGACGCCGACTTCCTGCTCAGCTATCCGATGGGCGGGATGGCGTGGCGCGCCGAGTACGTGGCGACGCTGGACCCTGCCGACGCCCCGGGTTGCAAGCTGGAGCTGGATGGCGCCGCGATGGTCATCAATCGTGCCGGCGTGGGTTTCGCCGATGCCCGGTTGACCCTGATCGCGGGTGAACCCAACCGGGCGCCGCTGCAGACTCAGCACTATGCGCGACGCAGCAGCGCTGCGGACACCATGGCCTTCGCGGCGGCACCTCCAATGCCCGATCAGCGGACCTCGGCCGAATACCACGCCTACCAACTGCCCGATACCGTCAGCCTGAGCGACGGCGGCACCGAGCGCTTCCCGTTGTTCGCCCACCGCGCCGCGATCGAGTGCGAGCGTGCTTACGTGGTCGATGCCGGTGGGCAGCAAGGGCAGCCACCAAAACCGTTGATCCAACCCAATCGCCAGGGTCGGACCGGCACACTGCCGGTCAACGCCACGGTATCGGTGGACAACACCGAGGCGGCCGGGCTGGGCCAGCCCCTGCCCGCCGGGCGGATCCGGGTGTTCGATGGCGCGGATTTTCTTGGCGAGTCGATGCTGCAACACACGCCCGCCGGGGCCGACATCCGGCTCGAGGTCGGCAAGGTGTTCGACCTGAGCGCCGAGCGTGAGGCCACCGACTTCAAGCTCGACCGGGCCGGCCGCACGATCACCGAGTCGTTCGCCATAGTCCTGGGCAACGCCAAGAAGTCCGACGCGACCATCGAAGTGGTGGAGCAACTGCCGCGTTGGAGCGATTGGGAGATTGTTGCCAGCAGCGTACCCGCGACAAAAAAGGACGCCAACCACGTCGAGTTCCAGGTACCGGTTGCAGCAGGCGGCGAGAGCCGACTGACGTATACCGTCCGCTATCGATGGAGCGCCGGGGACAACCCTTGAGTCTTATCGAGCGCGTCAAACACGGCAGCATCATCGAGTTGAAGCTCGCCCGGCCGCCGGTCAATGCGCTGGAGCCGGGTCTGTGCCGCGAACTGCTTCACGAGCTGAATGCCGCCGTCAGCGCCGGCATCCACGGCATCGTGCTGTCCGGCCAGCCGAAGATATTCTCGGCCGGCCTGGACGTGCCCTACCTGCTCACATTGGGCGATGACCGGGGCGCATTGACCGATGCGTGGCAGGCGTTCTTCGGCGTCGCCCGGGCGCTGGCCTCGTGCCCGGTGCCGGTGGTGGCGGCGATCTCCGGCCATGCGCCTGCCGGTGGCTGCGTGTACGCGCTGTGCTGCGATTACCGGGTCATGGCCGCCGGCGATTACCGCATCGGCCTCAACGAGACCCAGGTCGGCCTGACCGCTCCGGAAGGTGTCCAGCGATTGCTGCGACGCGTGGTCGGCCCACACCGCGCCGAGCGGATGCTGGTCGCCGGCGAGATGGTCGACGCGGCGCGCGCGCTGCAGATCGGGCTGGTGGACGAGCTGGTCGAAATGGACCCGGTCGACGATCCCGATGCCGTCAGCCGACGCGCCCGCGAATGGTTGCAGACGCTGCTGGTGCTGCCGCCCGAAGCGATGCGACACACCCGCCAGATCGCACGCGCCGCGGTGATCGAAGCGCTGCAGCCCGAACACATCGAGCTGGAGCGCTTCGTCAACGCATGGATGGAGCCCGGCACCCAGGCGGCATTGCACGCCATGGTCGCCAAGCTCAAGAAGTAACACCCATCACCGTCATTCCCGCGAAGGCGGGAAGCGCTCCACAACAGCCCAATGGGCTGGTCATCCATGGCTGTTACGTGCGGGAAAACCAAAGTCCATGGATCCCCGCCTTCGCGGGGATGACGGGTTGCCCGGGGTTTGCGGGGTCCGGGATTTTCGGGGATGACGGGTTGCCCGGGGTTTTCGGGGTCCGGGGGTTTTCGGGGATTACGAGTTGCCCCCCGAGGTTTTCCTAGCCGGTTTCGCCCTGGGCAATCGGGCGTTTTGGATCTTCGATCCAGCCGCTCCACGAACCGGTGAACAACCGTGCACCGGGAAAGCCGGCGTGCTCCATCGCGAGCAGGTGGTGGCAGGCGGTGACGCCGGAGCCGCACATCGCCACCACGTCCTGCGGCGTCCTGTCGCCCAGCAAGCCGGCGAACTCGGTTGCCAGTTCCGCGGCCGGCTTGAAGCGACCATCGCGCAGGTTCGCACTGTAGGGGCGATTGATCGCTCCGGGCACGTGGCCGGCGACCTTGTCGATCGGCTCCACCTCGCCGCGAAAGCGCTCTGGCGCGCGCGCGTCGAGCAGCATCCCGCCCTTCGCCAGATGCACCTGTAGCTGCGGGGCATCGAGCAGGCGGTTGCGGTCGAACTGCGCGACGTAGCGGCCCGGTTGTATCCCGGGCAGGCCGGACGCGGTCGGCAGTCCCAGCGTGGCCCAGCCTGACCAGCCGCCGTCGAGCACAGCCACGTCGCGGTGACCCAGCACACGCAGCAGGAACCAGGCGCGTGCCGCCGACAGCGCGCCGTCGCCAGCGTCGTAGATCACGACCTGATCGGTCGGGTCGATACCCCACGTGCCCAGTCGTGCGGTGAAATCCGCAGCATCCGGCCACGGGTGGCGGCCACCGGACTTTCGATGGTCGGACAGGTCGCGATCCAGGTCGGCGAATCGCGCGCCCGGGATGTGGGCCTGCCGGTATGCCGCCTCGCAACTGGCCGGGTCGGCCAATGACGAGCTCGCGTCGAGCACGATCACATCGTCCCGGCCCAGTGCCGCCGATAACGTCTCGGCAGTCACCAGCGTCTGCCACCTGGGTGCGCTTGTGCGCGGTTCCGAATGCCCGGTCATTACACGTTCTCCAGCCGTTGCCGCAAGTTCAACAGGATAAGCGCGGTCGCACCCCAGATCCGCCGATCCGGGTAACGATATTCGTGCAGCAGACGGGTCCGCCCTCGATAGCTGACCTCCACATCCAGCAGATTGGCCGGATCGAGCAGGAACTCCAGTGGCACCTCGAACACCTCGGCGACCTCGCCCGGGTCCGGAACAATCACGTGGGCCGGGTCGATCACCGCCACCACCGGCAATACCCGGAAGCCGGTGATGGTCAACAAAGGATCCAGCAGGCCCAGTGGTGCGATCTGGTCGGCGCCAACACCGATCTCCTCGCCGGTCTCCCGGATCGCCGCTGCAATGCCGTCCTGGTCCCCGGCCTCCACTCGTCCGCCGGGAAAGGCAACCTCGCCACCGTGATGACGCAAGATATCCGTGCGCAGGGTCAGGATGACCTGGGTTGCGTCGGGTCTTGGTACCAGGCCCACCAGCACCGCGGCATCCGCATGCACAGCCGAGGGCGGAAACAGGTCGGACAACCCTTCCTGGTTCCAGCAAGGACCGGTCGGTGGCGCGGCCAGCGGGTACAGCGCGCGCTCCAGGCGAGACGCCTCAGGCAGGCGGTCTATCAGGGACGATCGGTTCATCCCTGCCCGGCTTCGCGTAGCGGCAGCACGTCCTCGATCAGGCGCAGCCGCTCGTCATCGCCCATGGTCGACCAGCGTGCGATCTCGTCGCCGGTGCGGTAGCAGCCTTCGCACCGGCCATGCTGGTCCAGGCAGCACACCCCGGTGCAGGGACTGAGCATGACGGGGAAAGGGACAACCATGGCAGCTCACCACTCATAAAAAAATCGCGCCGGACAAGCCGGCGCGACGGAAACTACGACTTGCAGAAGCACCTGGACGTACTGCTCCAGAGCGTATTACTTGACACTGACCAGCTTGATCTCGAACTGCACGGCCATGTTCGGCGGAATCCCGCTACGTGGGTCCGCACCGTAGGCCTTGTCTGACGGGACAGTGACTTCCCATTTGGAGCCAGCCGGCATCTGCTGCAGCACTTCACGCATGGCCGGCATTTCGACCTCGCTGAGCTTCATCGCCGGCATGGCACGGGCCTGGGCGGCTTCGCCCTGCGGACGCTCGCCCCAGGGGAACGGACCGGCGACCAGCAGTTCCACGCTGCTCGCGTCGGTCGGCTTGGCGCCGTTGCCGCTCTCGACCACACGGTACTGCACGCCGCTGGCCAAGGACTTGACGCCGGACTTGGCCTTGTTCTGGGCGATGAAGGTATCGCTCTTGGTCTTGTTCTCACCGGCGAGCTTGTTCCATTCCGCCTGCGCCTGCTGCGCGCGCGCTTGCTGGCGTTTCTGGAAATTCTCGAACACCGGGCGCAACTGGTCGGCGGAAACGGCCGGCTGGGTCTTTGCCATGGCGTCCTGCAGGCCCTTGGCCACGGACGCAGAGTCCAGTTGCTCTCCCGACGCTACCAGTTGGGCAAAATCATTGCCCGCGTCATAGCCCAACGCGTAGCTCAATTTACCTTTCTCGGATGAGATGTCCTGCGCGAAGGCTTGGCCCGCGGTCAGGGTCAGGGCCGCTACGGCGACCGCAATCAAACGCAACTTCATTCGGTAAAACCTCCGGTGATGGCGCGAAGCGGCGACACCGCCCCGATAGGATGCCCGTATCGGTCAACAGCCCCGATAGGACGCGCTAGGATAACGACGCCAGCGCTTAACCGCCACTGACGACCAATTCAGACAACATGCTGATTTGCAAGTTCCACTCAACACTGTAAACGACCATTCGCCGGAAAACGCCATTCATGTCAAATGCCCCTGCACCCGATTCCATTGTCACCACCGCCGACCACGGCGCGGTCCGTACCATCACCGTCAATCGCCCGGACAAACTGAATGCGTTGAACGCGGCGACGCTGGACGCGCTGCATGTGGCGTTTGATGCGGCCGCAGACGATGCCGGCGTGCGCTGCGTGGTGCTGACCGGCGCTGGCAGCAAGGCGTTCGTCGCCGGCGCCGACATTGCCGAGATGAACGGACTGACGCCGGTTCAGGGCCGTGATTTCTCGCTGCGGGGACAGCGCCTGATGCGACGGGTAGAAAAAATGCCCAAGCCGGTGATCGCGATGATCAATGGCTTCGCGCTCGGCGGCGGCCTGGAACTGGCGATGTGCTGCCACCTGCGCATCGCCGCCGATACCGCCAAGATCGGTCAACCCGAGGTCAACCTTGGCCTCATTCCCGGCTTCGGTGGCACCCAGCGACTGCTGCGGCTGGCCGGACGGGCCGCGACCATGGAGTTGTGCCTGGTGGGCGCGCCGATCGACGCGACGCGGGCACGTGAACTGGGCATCGTCAATCGCACGGTGGCCGCCGCCGACTTGCTGGCCGAAACAATGAAGCTGGCCGCACAACTGGCTGCGTCGGCGCCGCTGGCACTGCGTGGGGTGATCGACTGCATCAATGTCGGCGGCGAATGCGGGATTGAAGAAGGCCTGGAGTACGAGACTGCGCAATTTGGATTGATGTTCTCCACCGACGACATGCGCGAGGGCACCAGCGCGTTCCTTGAACGCCGCAAACCGGCTTTCCAGGGCAGCTGACAGCTCGTGGCCGGGGCCTGCATCTGCGGCTGTGAGGATCCACGCGGGGCCAGCGTGCACCCGGTCGCCATTGCGTTGATGGATGGCGATGTGGACGGCGCCTTGCAGCTCGGACTGCTCAAGGCGATGCCGTGCCCCGGCTGCAGCGTGGACTGCCATACGCGCCTGGTGGCTGCGCGCGCGGACCGCATCCGTGCCCTGGCCGCCCGCGAACGTTTCCGCGCCCGCGATGCGCGTCTTGAGCGTCGCCGCGCCGAGCGCGCGGCGCAACGCAGCGCGCCGGCGCGACCGGCGGAGACCGAAGTGGCCGCGACAGGCGGAACCACCGGCGTGGACCCGTCCCGGCAGCCGGCCCTGCCGGTTGCGGTTGCCGCTGCCCTGGCGCGGGCGAAAGCCAAAGCCGCCGGCAGCCCGGGAACCGGCAGGGCCGGCCGTTGACCCGCCCGGCCCCCCGCAAGCGACCGGCGCGATCACGGCTGACCGGGGTCGAAATCGATGCGGTGTTCGCACGCTTGCGACAGCTCAATCCACACCCGACCACCGAGCTGGAATTCACCACACCCTATGAACTGCTGGTGGCCGTGACGCTGTCGGCGCAAGCCACCGATGTGGGCGTCAACAAGGCCACCCGCAAGTTGTATGCGGTCGCCAACACGCCGGAGCAGATCGCGGCTCTTGGGGTGGACGGGTTGAAGCCGTACATCGCCACCATCGGCCTGTACAACACCAAGGCCGCCAACGTGGTGGCGATGGCGCGGTTGTTGCTGGACCATCACGGCGGCGAGGTTCCGCATGACCGCACCGCGCTGGAGGCGCTACCCGGCGTGGGCCGCAAGACCGCCAACGTGGTCTTGAACACGGCATTCGGGGAGCCGACGATGGCGGTCGATACGCATATCTTCCGGGTCTCCAACCGCACCGGTCTGGCGCCCGGCAAGACCGTGCGCGCGGTCGAGGACATCCTGGTGCGCGTGATCCCGCCAGAGTATCTGCGCGACGCCCACCACTGGCTGATCCTGCACGGCCGTTATGTCTGCAAGGCGCGCACGCCGGACTGCCCCCATTGCGCGATCCGCGACATCTGCCGTTACAAGGACAAGACCCCGGGCGAACCGGTCCCGGCAACCACGGGCACCTGACGCATCAATCGTGGCGGCGTTCGCGCAGCCACTTGGTCGCGATCCACTTCTCACCCTCGACCACCGGCGCGCCCGCATGCAGCGAGCGCGTCATCGGATGCGGGCGGTCGTAGCTGAAGAACACCGCGTTGCCCTTGACCGCAGCGACTTCGAGATTGGCCTCGGGGAACGTGGTCGCGCCACCGCGCTGCGGGGTGTTGAGGTACATCACCAGCGAGCCGACCCGCTGCCCGCCGCGCGCCAGCGATGCCGCCGAACCCGGCCAGGCCGGATCTAAGTAGTCGTGGTGCGGCCGGTACTGCGCGCCCGGCCCGTAGCGCAGGATCTGCAGCGCTTCGCCGTTCTCCAGTGGCCAGTCGAGCAACGCCGCGATGCGTGCCTCGATCCGCTTGCACAGGGGGTTGCCGCCGCGCGGGAAGAACGTGCCGGCGCTGGTGCGATCCACGTGCACCTCGTCGCCGCCACTGTCCGGGTCGAGGACGGTCGAACGCTTCAGCTTTGGTCGCGACATCTCCACCAGTTCGTCGCATTCGTCGTCACCCAGCAGGCCGCCGAACACGATCACCCGCGGCAGCAGCAGGCTCGCCAGGACGCACACCTCGTGGTCGCCCACCTGCAATGCCGACGGACCGTTGAGTTCGATCGGCGACGGCACCGGCACCGACGGCGGCAACCCGCTGTCACGCGCGTGCGAATCGAGCCATTCGCGCACCACCGATTCGACCGCCTCGCTCGCCTCGCCCTGCTCCCAGCCGTCCTCCAACAAGGGTTGCAGCAGCATGTCGGGCGGCTGTCCCGCACGTGCCTGGCCAAGGATCCATTCGACGGTGTCGGGGGCGAGTTCTCGCTTCATGACGCCAGTGTGACCGAGCTTGATTGCAGCTTCTTTACGCATCGGCTGGATCAAAAAGCCGCGGTTGCTGAAGCCGGGCTGTCACAAACCGGGCCTATAAAGATTTCCTGAAACTTCGCTACGGGACGCGGAGAGACCCGGTCGCAATGGAAAGTGCCGGTTGACCGATCTGTTTCCCGTGGATTGACCCAACCCGTGACCGGAGAGATCGTGCAAATGGCTGCTTCCAGCAATTCCAAGACCCTGTTGATGACCCTGGCCGCGGCCTTCGCGCTCAGCGCGTGTGGTGGTGGTTCCGACAACGTGGCCTCGCCGGGCGAAGGCGCGTTCCCGCCGCCGCCGGCCACCACGCCTCCGCCGACCACCCCACCCCCGACCACGCCGCCGCCGACCACCCCGCCGCCGACGGCGGCCGAGTGCCCGACCGGCACCACCGATGTCGGCGAAGTCGCCGGCCTGCTCAACTGCCAGCTGCCCTCACGCATCGTCGGCGAGTTGCTGGTCCCGAAGATCGACGGTGTGGTGTACTCGGTCAACGGCCGCACCGATGTCGGCATGGACATGGGCGGTGACGCCGCCAACCCGGCACCGGGCGCGAACAAGGGCACCCTGACCCTCGAGCCGGGCGTGACCGTGTTCGGCTCCGCCGGCGCCGACTTCCTGATGGTCAACCGCGGCTCGCAGATCTTCGCCGAAGGCACCGCGACCGAGCCGGTGGTATTCACCAGTCGCCAGAGCGTCGAAGGCAGCACAGACATCGACTCGATCGGCCAGTGGGGCGGCCTCGTGCTGCTCGGCCGTGCCGCGATCAGCACCTGCCCGGGCACCGCGCAGCCGGGCACGGCCACCTGCGAGGCGCAGGTCGAAGGCGCCAACGGCTACTACGGCGGCAACGACGACGCCGACAACACCGGCGTGCTGAAGTACGTCCGCGTGATGCACTCCGGCTTCGAGGTCCTGCCGGACGTCGAACTCAACGGCATCACACTGGCCGGTCTGGGCAACGGCACCACGATCGACCACGTGCAGGTGCACAACAGCTCCGACGACGGCTTCGAGTGGTTCGGCGGCACGGTCAATGCCACCCACCTGGTCGGCACCGGCAACGACGACGACACCTTCGATACCGATTCCGGCTTCCGCGGCGGCATCCAGTTCGGCCTGATCGTGCAGCGTGCCGGCGGCGGCGACCGCATGAACGAGATGAGCTCGCAGGACCTGCCGTACCGCTCGGAGTCCAACTTCGCCAACGTCACCTTCGTCGGCGCCGGCCATGACAACGCGGTGGTGCTGAACCAGGGCACCCTTGTGGGCTACTACAACGCCGTATTCACCGGCGCGCCGGGCTGCATCGAGTTCCAGTCGGCCACCAGCGAAGGCACGTTCAATTCGGTTTACGCCTCCTGCGCCGAACTCGCCGGCGGCGTTCCGAACAGCGACGGCACGCCCGGCTCGTCGGCATTCAACGCCAATGTCGAGGCGGCCTTCGCCGCCGACACCAACAACGCCACCGGCACCTCGACCCTGACCGCCGGCTTCATCAACGGCGCCAACGAGGCGGCGGTCCCGGCCTATGCCGGCCTCGCCTCGATCAACGCGTCCTTCGTCGACGTCGACTACATCGGCGCGGTCAAGGATGCGAATGACACCTGGTGGCAGGGCTGGACCTGCGGCCTGACCGCCGACGACTGCTGAGCGGCGACAACGGGTGTGGTGGCCGCGGCCACCACACCACGGGAAACGGGGTCGGTGTCCGCGACCCCGGGCCCCCATCGATGCCGCGGCAGTGCCGCGGCATCGACTTATTCGGACGCACCGAACCCATTGAAAGGCTGCCACTCATGAAGCTCACACCCGCCCGTACGGGCCTGTTCCTGGCGATCTCGGCCCTGCTGATGCCCACCATCGCGTTGGCCCAGTCCGTCCAGACCGCTCCGCAATCGCAGTCCACCCCAGTCTCCGCAGCCACCGCCGCCGCGGCTGCGCCGATGCAGGCGACCAGCCTGGACGCCGTCCAGGTCCAGGGCGAATACATCCCGGAGCCGATGCTGCTCAGCTCGGCGGTCATGACCCACGTCTCCAGGGAAGACCTCGAGCGCCAGGGCGACAGCACCGCAGCCGATGCGCTCCGGCGCGTGGCGGGCATCAGCCTCAACCATGGCCGCTACGTCTACGTGCGCGGCCTCAACGAGCGCTACTCCTCCGCCCTGCTCAACAACTCGCCGCTGCCCAGCCCCGAACCGCTGAAGCGCGTGGTGCCGCTGGACCTGTTCCCGACCAACGTACTGCAGACCATCGAGGTGGTGAAGACCTACTCGGCGAGCATGCCGGGCGAGTTCGGCGGCGGCACCATCAACCTGTCGAGTGCGGTGATCCCCGAGGAGGCATTCCTCGATCTCAAGATCGGTACCGGTGGCAACAGCGAGACCACCTTCCAGGCCGGCCTGACCCATTACGGCGGCGGCGACTCCGACTACTTCGGTTATGACGACGGCACCCGCAAGATGACTGCTGAGCTGAAGGACGCGATCGCCACCGGCAACCGCATCACCCCGGGGCGCGACTTCAGCAGCGACGAGGTCAAGAAGATCGCGCGCAGCTTCACCAATGCCCCGCTCAACCTGCTGCAGGCGACCGACAGCATCGACCCGGACTTCAACGCCGAGATCAGCATGGGCAACGCCTATGACGTCGGCGGCGGCGCGCGGCTCGGCCTGGTCGCCACCGCTGCAATGAAGAACAGCTGGCAAACCCAGCTCGGCGTGCAGCAGGACGGCGCGGTCGAGAATGGCGCGATGACGGTGCAGAGCGACTACGAGTTCATGTCGACCACCAACAACGCCACCATCAACGGCCTGTTCGGCGCGGCGGTCGACTGGGACGGTCATCGGATCGGCCTGATGACGATGTACGTCCACGACACCGACAAGGAGACCCGCAGCAGCGAGGGCTACAGCCTGCTGACCGGCGACAACGTTCGTGACGACACCAGCCACTGGTTCGAGCGCGAGATGATCAACACCCAGCTGACCGGCAAGCACGCGTTCGGCGAGTACCGCGACCTGGAGATCGACTGGCGCGCCAGCCACTCGCGGGCCAGCCGCGACGCGCCGTACGAGAAGGGCTTCCGCTACCGCGAGGACGCCGACGGCTTCTGGCAGCACGACGCCTCGCAGGCGCAGAACTACACCCGCTTCAGCCAGGTCAACGAGCGCGTCGACAACGCCGGCGTGGACGTCAGCTGGCGCCTGCCGACCGAGCGCGATATCACCGTGAACTTCGGCGGTGCCTGGTCCGAAACCGAGCGTGATGCGGTCTCGCGCGAGTTCCGCTTGCTGTCGCTCGGCAACCTGCCGTTCTACGAGCGCTACCAGCGGCCCGACTACCTCCTGTCGGACTACAACATCAGCCAGGGCTACCTGACCCTGCGCGAGACCACCGGTGGCACCGGCGCGGCCGCGTATGACGCCTCGCTTGAAACCAGCGCGGTGTACATCGAGGCCGAGTCGCAGCTGACCGGCACCGTGCGCGCCACCGTCGGCGTGCGCTACGAGGACGCGACCCAGCAGGTGCGGCCAATCGACCTGTTCAACGAAGGCCAGCCACTGCCGACCGCGGCACCGCTGGAGAACGACTACTTCCTGCCGGCGTTCGCGCTCACCTGGAACTTCGCCGAGAACCAGCAATTGCGGTTTGCCGCGTCGCAAACCATCGCCCGGCCGCAGTTCCGCGAGCTGGCGCCGCAGCAGTACCTCGACCTCGACAGCGACCGTCTCGTCATCGGCAACCCGTTCCTGGTCGACAGCGAGCTGCTCAACCTCGACCTGCGCTACGAGTGGTACTTCGACCAGGGCGAGTACTTCAGCGCCGGTCTGTTCTACAAGGACATCGACAAGCCGGTGGAAATGGTGCTCAACGGCCGCTCGGGATCGAGCTGGCAGCAGAGCTTCATCAACGCCCCATCGGCGCTGGTGTATGGCGTGGAGCTGGACTTCCGCAAGTACTTCGGCAGCCCGTTCGACTGGGCCGGTGACAGCCGCCTGTTCCTGGGCACCAACTACACCTGGTCGGATTCGGAAGTACAGGTCGAGGACGGCGACGTCGCCTACACCCTTGCCGGCAACGGCCGCCCACAGGCCGCCTCCGAGCTGGTGCTCGATGGCAGCCGCCTGCAGGGCCAGTCGGAGCATCTGGCCAACTTGCAGCTGGGCATCGAGAACCCGGAAACCGGTAGCCAGGCCACGCTGCTGTTCGGCTACGCCAGCGAGCGCATCAACGCCCGCGGCATCAACGGCTACTCGCCCGACGGCATCGTGGTGGTCCAGCCCGACTACATCCAGGAGCCGGGCACCACGGTCGACCTGGTGCTGAAGAAGGGCTTCCGGCTCTGGGACACCGACATGACCGTGGGCTTCGAGGCCCGCAACCTGTTGGGGGAGGAGTACAGCGAGTACCAGGAGTTCGGCGGCGGTCGCGCCGACGTGATGCGCTACGACCTGGGCACCAGCTATTCGTTCGAGATCAGCGCCTCGTTCTGAGGCACCCGAGTGCAGTGGCCGGCGCTTGGGGAAGTGGCCGGACGCAGCGGCCCGGCGGGGAAACCTGCCGGGCTTTTTAATGCCGCCGCGAAACATGACAGTCACCGCAACCTTATGTGTCAACTGCAATCAAACCGTAACCAAACCATCTCATCCTGTGCGCACGCCTGACATATCGGTGTCCCGGCCTCCACAGGACCCAAGCTCTTGCTCCTCAACCGGTTTTCCTACGACCAGATCACCCAGCGGCGCACCCGGCTTCCGGTCGCGGTGGAACTGGTGCTGGTGACGCTGCTGGCACTGCAGGTGGCCCGGCTGGTCTGGGTGGCGTTGATCCCCACCGGGCCGATCGGCAGCGCGATGGCCGGGCCGGCGATTGCCATTGAAACGTCCCCATCCCTGCCTCTGACCGATGTGTTCTTCCGCTCCGCGCGCACTCCCGCCAGCGCAAGCGGCGAAGCACTCGGCTACACCCTGTTCGGCGTGCGCAGCGAGGGTGGCCCTGCTTCGGCAACGCCCGGCTCGGCGATCCTCGGCAAGGATGGCGAACAGGTGTCGTACGCGGTCGGCCGCGAGATTGCCCCGGGCATCGTGCTGGAATCGGTCGGCGCCGAGCACGCGGTGCTGGCCGCCAACGGTGCCCGGCACCGGTTGGAGTTGCCGCCACTTGCTACCACGGGCGCCGCGCCCGCAGCGAAGACGCTGCCGGTCGGCAATCCCAAGCCGACGGCACCGCCAGCCAAGCCCGCCGCCCCGACCACATCGACCAGTGCCCCGGCCTTGCCGCCCCAATCACCGTCCCCGACCGGCCTCACCGAGAACCCGGGTGGCGGCTACGAAATCACCGCAGGCGCCAGCGCGTCACTGCTACGACCCGCCGGCCTTCGGCCCGGCGACGTGGTGCTGTCGGTCAACGGACGCCCGCTCGACCCTGCCCGATTGGCGGGACTGCAGGATGAACTGAAAGGCCAGACTCAATTGACCATCCAGTACCAACGCGACGGCAAGACCCACACCACCAGCATGCAGGCACCCCGGTGAGCCGTCTCTTCCCCGCCGTCTTGCTCGCCCTCGCGTTGGCGCTGCAACCGATGCATCCGGCGGTCGCCCAGTCGGGCGCCGAGCCGGACGCGTTCAACGTGCGCAACGCGGACATCCGCGCCTTCATCCAGGACGTGGCCCGCGCGACCGGCACCAACTTCATCGTCGATCCGCGCGTGCAGGGCACGGTCAACTTCTCCAACGACCAGCCCATGAGCGAGTCGGAGCTGCTCGGCGTGCTGCTGACGATCCTGCGCGCCAACGGCCTGATCGCGGTGCCGGCGGGCGCCGACACCTACCGAGTCGTCCCCGACGACACCGCCGCGCAGCAGCCGCGTTCGGCCGGCGGCGGCGCGACCGGTTTCGCGACCGACATCATTCCCCTGCAGCGGGTCGACGCGCGCATCGCCGCGGAGACCATCAAGCCGCTGGTCGGCCGCGGCGGCGTGGTCATCGCCACCACCCAGGGCAACAGCTTGCTGGTGGCTGACTACGCCGACAACCTGCGCCGGATCCGCGGGTTGATCGCGCAGATCGACAGCGACCGCGCCTCGATCGACACCGTCACCCTGCGTAACAGTTCGGCGCGCGAGATCGCCGCCACAGTCAACCAGTTGTTCGGCATGGGCGGGGCCGAAGGCGGCAACGCGGCGATGTCGATCCTGCCGGTGCCGAGCAGCAACTCGATCGTGGTCCGCGGCAGTCCGGCGGTGATCCAGCGGGTGGTGCAGATGGTGCTGGAGCTCGACCGCCGCGCCGAAAGCACCGGCGACCTGCACGTGGTCCAGCTGCAGCACGCCAGCGCGGAACAGTTGTTGCCGGTATTGCAGCAACTGGTGGGGCAGCCCACCGAAGCAACGGGCGACACCGGTGCGCAAACCCGGATCAGCGCCGGCCCATCGGGCACCAGCATCGATACCAGCCAGGGCCAGCTGATCTCGGCGGTGCCGGGCAAGCGCCCGACCCTGGTCCGCGCGCCCGGCCAGAACGCACTGATCATCAACGCCGATCCGGAAACCCAGCGCACCCTGCTGGGCGTGATCAAGCAACTCGACGTGCGGCGCCAGCAGGTGTTGGTCGAGGCGATCGTGGTCGAGATCTCCGACGATGCCGCCCGCGAACTCGGCGCGCAGATCGCCGTGGCCAACAAGGACGGCGTGCCGTTCGGGATCAGCCAGTTCCGCAACTCCGGCCCGGGTATTACCGAGCTCGCCGGCGCGGCGCTGCTGAAGGACGACGATTCCGCCCTCGCCAAGACCGCGCGCAACGCCGCAATGCAATCGTTGCTCGGGCTGACCGGTGGGCTGGCGGGGATCGCGGGCAGCGCCGGCGACACCCTGTTCGGGCTGATCATCAACGCGGTCAAGAGCGACAACGGTTCCAACCTGCTGTCGACGCCGTCGATCATGACCCTGGACAACGAGCCGGCGCGGATCCTGGTTGGCCAGGAAGTGCCGATCACCTCGGGCGAAGTGCTTGGCGACGGCAACTCCAACCCGTTCCGCACCATCGAGCGTCAGGACGTCGGCATCCAGTTGGAAGTCACCCCGCAGATCAACGCCGGCGGCGGCATCACCCTGCAGCTGCGGCAGGAAGTGTCGTCGGTCGCCGGGCCGGTCTCGGCCGACTTCAACGAGCTGATCCTCAACAAACGCGAGATCGAGACCCGGGTGCTGGTCGACGACGGCGCGATCGTCGTGCTCGGCGGTCTGCTCGACCAGGCCGAGCGCAGTTCGGTTGAAAAGGTGCCGCTGCTGGGCGACATCCCGATCCTCGGCAGCCTGTTCCGCTCCACCGCCCGGTCGAAGGACAAGACCAACCTGATGGTCTTCATCCGCCCGACCATCGTCGGCGGGCCGGAGGATGCCCAGCGCGTGACCGCGCCGCGCTACGACTACATGCGCAACTCGCAACTGCAGCTGGACGATTCGGGACAGCGCGAGGCGGCACTCGACGTACTGGTGCGCGACTACCTGCGCACCCACCCGCCGGTAGCGCCGGCATCGGCGCCGGCAGCGTCCCTCCAACCGTCATCCCTTCAACCGTCACCCCCCCAACCGTCATCCCTCCAACCGTCATCCCTCCCGCCGTCATCCCCGCGAAAGCGGGGATCCAGTGACGGAGAGGCAGCCACCAGGTCGCTGGATTCCCGCGTTCGCGGGAATGACGAACAAGAGCAACGCGACACCGAGGCCGGGCCGCCCCATGAATAACAACACCTTGGGTCACACCCGGTGACAAAGCCCGCGCCGTCGCTGCCCTACGCATTCGCCAAGCGGCACGGCGTGGTCGTGCTCGACGGCGCGGCCGATGCGGAATCGATCCATGTCGGCCTGCGCGAGGACGCCACGGCGACGGCGCTGATCGAGGTCCGTCGCACGCTCGGACGACCACTGCAGGTTGCGCGGCTGCCGCGCGCCGCGTTCGACCGCAAGCTGTCGGAGGTCTACGCCGACGCCGGCCTTGGCACCACCGAGGCGGTCGACCAGCTCGACATGCACGGCAGCCTGGATTCGCTGGTCGAGGACATCCCGGCCACCGCCGACCTGCTGGAAAGCCAGGACGACGCGCCGATCATCCGCCTGATCAACGGCCTCATCGCCGAGGGCGCGCGGCTGGGCGCCTCCGACATCCATATCGAGCCGTCCGAGGCCGCGCTGCGGGTGCGCTTCCGGATCGACGGCGTGATGCGCGAGGCAGTCAGCCTGTCGAGCCGGATCGCGCCGCTGCTGGTATCGCGGGTCAAGGTGATGGCGCGGCTCGACATCGCCGAGAAGCGCATCCCGCAGGACGGCCGCATCTCGGTGGCGATGGGCGCCAAGGCGCTCGACGTGCGCGTCTCCACCCTGCCCGCACGCGGCGGCGAGCGGGTGGTGCTGCGCATCCTCGACAGGGACCAGGGCACGCTGACACTGGAACAGCTCGGCATGCCGGCCGCGGTCGAGGCCGCGTTCAACAAGGCCTTGCACGTGCCCAACGGCATCGTGCTGGTGACCGGCCCGACCGGCTCCGGCAAGACCACCACCCTGTATGCCGGGCTGGCGCTGCTCAACGACGGCAGCCGCAACATCCTGACCGTGGAGGACCCGGTCGAGTACGCGATGGACGGCATCGGCCAGACCCAGGTCAACACCAAGGTCGGCATGACCTTCGCCGCCGGCCTGCGCGCGATCCTGCGACAGGATCCGGACGTGGTAATGGTTGGCGAGATCCGCGACCCCGAGACCGCGCAGATCGCGGTGCAGGCCAGCCTGACCGGCCACCTGGTGCTGTCGACCGTGCACACCAACGACGCGGTCGGCGCGATCACCCGGCTCAGGGACATGGGGATGGAACCGTTCCTGCTCGCCTCGACCATGCGCCTGGTCCTGGCGCAGCGGCTGGTGCGGCGGTTGTGCACGCACTGCCGCGCACCGCGTCCGGCCGATGCACTGGGCCACCGGCTGATGGGCCGCGACTTCGACGGCATCCTCTACCAGGCCGTCGGCTGCCCGCGCTGCAACCACACCGGCTACGCCGGACGGATGGGCGTGTACGAGGCCATCACCATCGACGACGAAATGCGCCGACTGATCGGCGACAACGCCGCCGAAGACACCCTCGCCCGCGCCGCATTCGCCCGCGCCGACCGGCTTGCGGGATCGGCGCGCGCCGCGGTCGCCAGTGGCGCGACCACGCTGGAGGAAGCGCTGCGGGTGACCCGCGACGACGACAACCACACGACGCAGGCCGGGGGCGCCAGCCATGCCGGCGTTTGACTTCGACGCCCTCGACGAGCGCGGTCGCAACCGCAGTGGCCGGCTCGATGCGGCCGACCCGAACGACGCTCGCGCGCGGCTGCAACGCCGGCGCCTGGTGCCGGTCCGGCTGGAGCCGGCCCGCGCCGGCGGCGATCCGACGCCGGGCGGGTCGCTCGCGGGCGCCTTCGACCGCTTCACCACCAAGGACGTCGCCCTGGTCACCCGCCAGCTCGCGACGCTGGTCTCCGCCGCGCCACTGGAAGAGGCGCTGCGCACGATCGGCGCGCAGGCCGAGAAGCGCGCGGTGCGACGGGTACTGATGGCCACCCACGCGCAGGTGCTGGAAGGCTTCCGCCTGTCCGACGCGATGGCGCGCCAGGGCAAGGCGTTCCCGCCGCTGTACCGGGCGATGGTCGCCGCCGGCGAAGGCTCGGGCGCGCTGCCCGACATCCTCGAGCGCCTCGCCGACCTGCTCGAACGCGAGCAGCAGGTCCGCGGCAAGCTGGTCACCGCGCTGGTCTACCCGGCGGCGCTGGCGCTGACCGCGGTCGCGGTGGTGATCGCGCTGATGGCGTTCGTGGTGCCCAAGGTGGTCGAGCAGTTCGACTCGATGGGCCGCGAGCTGCCGATGCTGACCAAAGTCGTGATTGGCATCTCCGACCTGATGACCGACTGGGGCCTGCTGGCACTGGTGCTGCTCGGCCTGGGCGCGGTGGCGTTCACGCGAATGATGCAACGCCCGGCGTTCCGCCTGCGCTTCGACGCGCTGGTGTTGAAGACGCCATTGCTCGGCCGCCTGGTCCGCGACGTCCATGCCGCGCAGATGGCGCGCACGCTGTCGATCATGCTCGCCAGCGGCCTGCCGATGATGGAGGGCCTGGTCATCACCGCGCGCACCGTGCACAACCGGGTACTGCGCGCGGCGGCCGACACCATGGTCGCCTCGATCCGCGAAGGCGGCAGCCTGTCGAGCGCGATGCGGCGCGCCGGGGTGTTCCCGCCGACGCTGCTGTACATGACCGGCAGCGGCGAGAACAGCGGCCGCCTGGCGCCGATGCTGGAGCGCGCCGCCGACTACCTCGAACGTGAATTCAACACCTTCACCTCGGTCGCGATGAGCCTGTTGGAGCCGATCATCATCGTCGTCCTGGGCGGCGTGGTCGCGGTGATCGTGCTCGCGATCCTGCTGCCGATCCTGCAGTTCAATTCCCTGGTCCTTGGTTGAGGAAACCCCATGCACGCCACACGCACCCTGCGCCGCCGCTACAAAAATGCCGGCTTCACTCTGGTCGAACTGATGGTGGTGATCGTCATCATCGGCCTGCTCGCCACCGTGGTGATGATCAACGTGATGCCCAGCCAGGACCGCGCGATGGTCGAGAAGGCCCGCGCCGACGTGTCGGTGCTGGAGCAGGCGGTCGAGACGTATCGGCTGGAGAACCTGGTCTACCCGCGCACCGAGCACGGGCTCGACGCCCTGCTGCGCGCGCCGGCCGGGTTGGCGCGTCCCGAACGCTACCGCCGCGGCGGTTACATCCGCCGCCTGCCGACCGACCCGTGGGGCAACCCGTACCAGTACCGCCAGCCCGGCGAGCGCGGCGCGTTCGACATCTATTCGTTCGGCGCCGATGGCGCGGCCGGTGGCGAAGCCGACAACACCGACATCGGCAACTGGAACTGACCGTTGTCGCGCCAGCCCACCTGTTCGCGGCTCCCTGCGCGCCTGCGCGGCTTCACGTTGGTGGAGCTGACGGTGGTGCTGGTGATCGTCGGGCTGATGGGCGTGGCGGTGTTGCTGACCGCGCCGGGTGACGCCAACACCCTCTCGCGGGAAGCCGACGCCCTCGCCGCGCGGCTGGTGCGCGCGCAGGAGGAGGCGATCATGACCACCCGCGCGGTGCAGGTGGTCGTCGATGCAGGGGGCTATGCATTCGCACGGCAAAGCTTCGGTCAATGGCAGTCGCTGGACGAGGGTCCATTCGAGCCGGTGGCGTGGGCCGAGGGCACCACCGCCGTGCTCGATGGCGATCGCGAACAGGTCAGCTTCCGCTTCGAACCGACCGGTGGCGGGCGCGAGGAACAGGTCCGACTGGCGCGTAACGGGCAGCAGCTCCGGGTCGGCGTGGACGCCGCCGGCGAGGTCAAGGTCGATGCGCCGCGCTGATCGGCCCGCGCCGGGCTTCTCGCTGATCGAGATGCTGGTCGCGATGGCGGTGTTCAGCCTGATCGCGATGGCGTTGTTGAACCTGGCCGGCGAGAACACCCGCACCGCCGTGGTGATCGAGGAGCGCGTGCTGGCCGGCGTGGTCGCCGACAACCGCGCGGTCGAGGCGATGCTGGCGACGCCCTCGCAACTGGCCGCACAGTCCGCCGGCACCGAGTCCGCCGGCGACCGCGACTGGCGCTGGACCCGCACCGTCAGCCCGACCGACATGGCCGCGATCGTCCGGATCGACGTCACCGTGATGCCCGCCGGCGAGGACCGCATCGCCGCGGAAGCCAGCGTGTTCCGGAGCGTGCAATGAACGTACGCGGCTTCAGTCCGGCCACGCAGCACAGCGGCGCGGCGTTCAGCCGTCTTGACGACAGTGCCACCAGGGCAGCCGGCTTCACCCTGGTTGAAATGCTGGTCGCCCTGCTGGTGTTCGCCCTGTTGTCGGCGGTCGGGGTCTCGGTGATGGCGTATGCCGCCGACAACCAGGGCGTGGTGCAGGCGCGGATGGATCGGCTCGGCGAGTTCCAGCGCGCCCGCGCCCTGCTCAAGGCCGACCTCGCCCAGGCGGCCGTGCGCCGGGTGCGCGAACGCGACGGCACGCCCGCGCGCAACGCCTTCATCGGCAGCACCGCGGGCGAAGGCCGGGCGATGTCCGGCGCGGCGCCGCTGCTGGCGATGGTCCGTCGCGGCTGGACCAATCCCGACGCCGAACCGCGCGCATCGATGCAATACGTCGAATACCGGCTGGTCGACGGCCAGCTCGAACGCAGCGTCCGCACCGCGCTCGACGGTGCCGCGCCGGGCGTGCCGCAGGTGATGCTGGCAGGCATCGAGTCGGCGACGATCGGCTACCACTACCGCGGCCAATGGATCGACGGCTGGCCCGGCGGCGCAACGGCGATGCCCGATGCCGTGCGGCTGCAACTGCAACTGGAGGGACTGGGCCGGATCGAGCAACTGTTCCTGCTGCCGGGGGCCGGTTCGTGAAGCGCCAGTCGGGCGTCGCACTGCTGACCGTATTGCTGCTGGTCGCGGTGATGTCGGTGCTGGTGATGAGCGTGCTGGACGACATCCGCTTCGGCCTGCGCCGGGCGTCCAACGCGCAATCGATGGCGCAGGCACAGTGGTACGCACACGGCGCGGAAACGCTGGCGATGGCGCAGATCGACCGTCTGTCGACGCGTGACCCTGGCCGCACCACCCTGGTCGGTGACTGGAACGACCGGCCGTTCGTGTTCCCGGTCGAGCACGGCGCGATCAGCGCGCGGCTGTCCGACGCCACCACCTGCTTCAACCTCAACAGCGTGGTCGAGGGCGCGCCCGAGCTGTGGCAGCAACGCGAAGCGGGTAGCCGGCAATTCGGCGCGTTGCTGCGCGCGCTCGACGTCCCCGCGCATCAGGCTGACGCGCTGGTCGACGCGCTGGTCGACTGGATCGATTCCGACAGCGTGCCCGGTGCGCTCGGCGCCGAGGACGCGACCTACCTGTCGCGTACCCCGGCCCACCGCACCAGCGGCGCGCTGCTGGCCGAACCCAGCGAGCTGCGCGCGATCGCCGGCTTCGACGACGACATGTACACCCGACTGCGACCGCACGTGTGCGCGTTGCCAACCGACATGTTGTCGCCGATCAACCTCAACACCCTCGACGAAACCGACGCCGTGCTGCTGTCGATGCTGACCGACGGCGCGCTCAGTCCGGATGCGGCGCGCCGGCTGATCCGCGCGCGGCCACCCGTTGGCTGGCCGGACCTTGACGCCTTCTGGTCGCACCGGCTGCTGGACGGGATCGAACCGCTGACGTCGGCGCGGGATCAGGTCGCGCTGCGGACCCGGTTCTTCGCCCTGCAGTCGCAGATCGAGTACGCCGGCGCGCAGGTCGTGCCGAGCGCGTTGTTCGAACACGATGCCGGCCGCACCCGGCTGGTCGAGCGCCGTCTGGCGCCACTGGAATGACATGAAGAACCCGCGTGAGCCCATCGCGATGAACCCCACCACCCTCTTGCTGTTGCTCCCGGCAAGGCCCGCAGCCGCGGCCACCTGCCTTCAGGTCGATGGCGGCGGCCGCGTGCTCGCGCGGCGCACGGTCGACACTGATGCGCCCCTGACCACCACTGCGACCCAGTCCCCTGCCCGGCAGGTGCTGGCCGTGCCCGGCATCGAATGCCTGTCGACATGGTTGGAGCTGCCGGCGCGCAATCCGGTGCAGGCAGTGGCGGCGGCGCGGGTGCTGGTCGCGGAGCATGTCGCCGGCCCGGTCGACACCCTGCATCTCGCGATCGCGCCGGCCGCGGACGACGGCAGCCACCAGGTGGTCGCGGTCGAGTCGGCGACGATGCAGGTCTGGCTCGACCGTGCCGCGGCGCTCGGCATGACTCCCGACCTCGTGGTGCCGCTGCCGATGCTGTTGCCTTCGACCGAGGACGCGTCCGCGGGCGACGCCGGCGATGTCGTCATCGCCGACATGGACGGTCATTGGCTGGTCCGCGGCCAACGGCTGGCCTTCGCCGCCGAGCCTGCACTGGCCGACCAGGTCATCGGCGAACGGCCGCGCCGCGTCCTGACTGAAACGGAAGCCCAAGCCGCGTTCGCCGTCAATGCGCTGGTGCCGCCGATCGACCTGCTGCAATACGCCTTCGCCCGCAAGACCACCCGCCGCGAGGGTTGGCCGGCCTGGCGCCGCGCGGCAATCCTGGCCGCCGTAGTGGCAGTGTCACCCTTGGTGTTGCTGGCCGCGCAGGCGATCCGCCACGAGGTCGCCGCGCGCGACCTGCAAGCCCAGGCCAACACCCGAGCCCGCGAGGTGTTGCCCGCGCTGGGCAAGGACGCCGACCCGCTGCCGCCGGTGCGCGCACGGCTGGCCGAACTGCAGGCCGGCGACGGCTTTGCCCGCGCCGCCGCCGCGCTGCTGGCGGCGGTCGCGGCGACCGACGGCGCTGAACTCGATGCCCTCGCCTACGCCGACGGCGAACTGCAGGCCGCCCTCGTGCTACCCGCGCCGGCCGCACTGGAACGCATCCGCACCGCGCTGGCCGAGGCCGGGCTGGAGCTGGACGAGACCGGTCGCCGCGATGCCGGCGGCCGCAACCAGTACGCCATCACCGTGAGGCCATCGGTATGAGCACCTTCGACAAGCTCCGGCATGGGTGGCAATCGCGCGAACTCCGCGAGCAGCGGATGCTGGCGGTGATGTTCGTCGCGATCGCCGCGTTCGCGCTGTGGTTCGGCGTGGTCGCGCCGCTGCGGCACGTGCGCGATGCGGCGCGCGACCGCGTTGACCGCGCCACCGCCGACCTCCGCGAGGTCACGCGTGGGGTCACTGCGATCCGCACCCTGCAGGCCCAGCGGCCCGCCGCATCCGCGCCCGACGATTTTGCCAGCGCCATCCTCGACGCAGCCGCGGCCGCGCAGGTGCCGGTCAGCCGCCAGCGCATCGACGAGGCCGGCGTGCTCGAAGTGGGCATCGACGCAGTCGACGCACCGGCGCTGTTGGGCTGGCTCGACGGACTGGTCGAGCAGCACGGCATCGCGCCGATGGCCGTCGACATCGCCGAACGCAACGGTCGCCTGCAGGTGCAGGCCCGCTTCCGGTCGCCATCGCCATGAGCCGGCGGGCACTGGCGTTGTCGTTCCTGCTGGCCCTGGCGCTGATGCTGCTGGCGACGTTGCCGCTGCGCCTGGGTTTGGCGGCAGGCTCCGGCATCGACCCGGATGCGCTGGGCCTGTCGGCGGACGGCGCATCGGGCTCGATCTGGTCCGGCCGCCTGCGTTCGGTCGAATGGCGCGGGCAGACGCTGGGTGATGCCACGCTCGCGCTGGAGCCGCTGTCGCTCCTGCTGGGGGTGCAACGGCTCGAGCTGGCAACGTCCGACCTTTCCGTCGACCTGCTGCGTGGTCGCCGCATCGGCATCGACCACATCGACGGACCACTGCAGCTGGACATCGACCGGCCGCTACCGGGGCTGGTCGCGCGCCTTTCCTTCGAAAACGCCAGCCTGGTGTTCGCCGGCGGCCGATGCCAGAAGGCCGCCGGCGCGCTCAAGGCGGAACTGGTCGTTCCAGGCCTGGCCGAGCCGATCCGGTTGCAGGGACCCGTACGCTGCGATGGCGATGCCGGTTCGATCGCACTCGCCGCGATCCCGGCGCCCGATGCTCCCCGCGTCGAAGCCGTCCTCGACATCGAGAGCAACGGCCACTACCGGTTGCAGTCGCGCGTCCAGCCCGCTGGCGCACTCACCGGGCTCGCGTTGCAGGTCGCCGGATTCAGGGATACCCCGGCCGGGCTGGTCCGTACCGACAGCGGGCAATGGATGGATTGACCGCACGGCCGGCCTGCCACCGGGACCGACGCGAAGCTAAACGAAAATGCAATGAAAACGTCACGCAACTGCAGGAATGTCACATTTCTGCAACTTGTCGCGCCTACCCTGCGCGTACTTCCCCAGTCGTGACATCAAACCGCAATGAAACTTCAACAAAACCGCCTCACAACGCAGGTCCTTGCCGGCCTGTCACTTGCCGCGCTGGCGCCGCTGTCTTTTGCCGGCGTGCCGATCGACACCATCGGCGGCTCCGAGATCACGTTCGAAGGCCTGATCCAGGCCGACGGCAGCTGGTACGACAACGACCTGACCAACCTTGATGGCGATGCCGGCGACGGCAGCGACCACGATTACGAAATGCGCCGCGCCGAGCTGGTGCTAAAGGGCAAGGGCCCGGGCAACCTCGACTGGGTGGTCGGTTACGACGCCAAGGCCGACAAGTGGCTCGACGTCAACGTCGAATATGGCTTCGGCGATGGCCACATGCTGCAGGCCGGCCAGTTCAAGCAGCCCCACGGGCTGGAAGAGCTGTCGTCGACCAAGAACAACGACTTCATCTCCAAGGCGATGACGACCAACACCTTTGCGGTGTCGCGCCGGCTTGGCGTGGGTTATGGCTACAGCCAGGACGACTGGAGCATCACCGCCAGCAGCTTCGGCCGCGAGCTGACCAGCGGCGGCGCCCACGGCAGCGGCTACGGCCTGCGCGCCACCTTCGCGCCGATCAACCAGGACGGCAACATCCTCCACCTCGGCCTGTCGTACGTGGACCAGGACACCGACGCCGACACCCTGCGCCTGCGTACCCGTCCGCAGGCCGACCTGGCCGGCGTGCGGCTGGTCGACAGCGGCACACTCACCGATACCGACCGCCTTGCCACCACTGGCGTCGAGGCGTTCTGGGTGCGCGGCCCGCTCAAGCTGCAGGGCGAATACATGCAGGGCGAGGTCAGCCGCCACGACAACACCGACTACAGCACCAGCGGCGCCTACCTCAGCGCGCTCTACAACCTGACTGGCGAGAGCTGGAGCTACAAGGGCGGCACGCCCGGCACCGCCAAGCCGATCGACCCGGCCCGCGGCATGTGGCAGCTCGGCCTGCGCTACGACACCATCGACCTCGACGACGGCACGGTCGAAGGCGGGCAAATGGATGCGCTGACCGCCGGCGTCAACTGGTACTGGCGCAAGAACTTCAAGTTCGCCCTGAACTATGTGCAGGTCGACAGCGAGCGTCTTGGTGTCAGCGATGACCCGAATATCGTCGAGGCGCGCGCGCAGTTTTACTGGTAGCGCAGTAACAAAACCGCACGACTGTCATATGCGTGTAACAAAAATATCATTTCATAGACTCAACCCGCTGGCATCAAGCCGGCCTCTTCCGTTACGGAGTACCCCATGAACCCGACACCGGCCCGATTTGTTGTCCGCACCGCTGCCCTGTCCCTCGCCCTTGCGGTCGCTCTGAGCGCCTGCTCGGGCAACGATTCAGCTCCGACCACCGATACCGGCACCACCGCCGGCTCGACGGCCTCGGCAGACACCACCGACCGGGTTGCCGCGCAGATCACCGGCGCCGGTGCGACCTTCATCTTCCCGCTGATCTCCAAGTGGTCGGCCGACTACCACACCGCGACCGGCAACATGGTCAATTACCAGTCGATCGGCTCGGGCGGCGGCATCGCCCAGATCAAGGCCGGCACGGTGGACTTCGGCTCCTCCGATGCGCCGCTGGACAGCGCGGAGCTGGCCGAGGCCGGCCTTGGCCAGTTCCCTTCGGCCATCGGCGGCGTGGTACCGGTGGTCAACGTTGAAGGCATCGAGCCGGGCGAACTGCGCCTGACCGGTGCACTGCTGGCCGACATCTACCTGGGCAAGGTCAAGACCTGGAACGATGCCGCGATCGCTTCGCTCAATCCGGGCGTAGAACTGCCGGCGGCGAAGATCAACCTGGTCCAGCGCTCGGACGGCTCGGGCACCACGTTCAACTTCACCAACTATCTGACCAAGGTCAGCCCGGCATGGAAGGATGCGGTCGGCGAAGGCAAGTCGGTGCAGTGGCCCGATGGCGTCGGTGGCAAGGGCAACGAGGGCGTGGCGTCGTACGTGCAGCAGATCGATGGCTCCATCGGTTACGTCGAGCTCGCCTACGCGATCCAGAACCAGATGTCCCATACCTTGCTGCAAAACGCCGCGGGCAACTTCGTCGCCCCCCACGCCGAGTCGTTCCAGGCCGCCGCCGCAACCGCGGACTGGGCTGGCGCGAAAGACTTCAACCTGGTCATCACCAACGCCCCGGGCGCCGAGGCATGGCCGATCACCGCGACCAACTTCATCCTGATGTACAAACAGCCCAAGGATGCCAAGCGCAGCGCGGACGCGATGGCGTTCTTCAAGTGGGCGCTGGAGAACGGCCAACCGCAGGCATCGCAATTGCATTACGTGCCGTTGCCGCCGGAGCTGGTGGCGCAGGTCGAGGCGTATTGGGCGGCGGAGTTCAAGACCCCGTGATTGGTTGGGGTTCGGCGTATTACGGCTTCGCCTAATACGCCCTACGCACGACATCGGAACGTAGGGCGCATTAACAATGCGCCCTACGACCACTTGGAGTTTTCCTGGACTGATGAATACCGTTGCCTTGCCCACCAACACGCGTGATTTCAAGGATGCGCGCAACGATCGCTGGTTCCGCTACGCGCTGGTTGCGACCGTCGTGTTCGTGCTGCTGGCGCTGCTCGGCGCCGCTCTGTCGATGCTGTGGGGCGGCCGCCAGGCGTTGCAGGTCACAGGCCTGGACTTCTTCTTCTCGGCCGACTGGAACCCGGTGGAAAACCGCTACGGCGCGCTGGTACCGATCTACGGGACCATCGTCACTGCGGCGATCGCGATGCTGTTTGCGATACCGATCAGTTTCGGCATCGCGTTCTACCTGACCGAGGTCGCGCCGCGCTGGCTGCGCGGGCCGGTTGGAACCGCAATCGAGCTGCTGGCCGGCATCCCCTCGATCATCTACGGCATGTGGGGCCTGTTTGTGCTGGTGCCGGTGATGACGAAGTACGTCACGCCCTGGGCCAACGACCACCTCGGCACGCTGCCGGTCATCGGCCCACTGTTCCAGGGGCCACCGATCGGCATCGGCATGCTCACCGCCGGCATCGTGCTGGCGATCATGGTGGTGCCGTTCATCTGCTCGGTGATGCGTGAGGTGTTCCTGACGGTCCCGACGCGCTTGAAAGAATCCGCCTACGCGCTGGGCTCGACCAAGTGGGAGGTCAGCTGGGACATCGTGTTGCCGTACACCCGTTCGGCGGTGATCGGCGGCATCTTCCTCGGCCTGGGCCGGGCGCTTGGCGAGACCATGGCGGTCGCGTTCGTGATCGGCAATTCCACCCGCTTCACCGCCTCGTTGCTGGAGCCGGGCACTACCATCGCCGCGCTGATCGCCAATGATTTCGGCGAGGCCACCGAGACCTACCGCTCCGCCCTGCTGCTGCTGGGCTTCGTGCTGTTCATCGTTACCTTCATCGTGCTCGCGATCGCGCGCCTGATGCTGGCCCAACTGTCGCGCAAGGAGGGCAACTGATGGCCGCCTCCACCGCCGCCACGCCCGCATCGGCACGCGTCGCCGACTCGCTGTACCGGCGCCGGCGGATCGGCAATGTGGTCGCACTGGGATTGTCCTGCGTTGCCACCGCGATCGGCCTGCTGTTCCTGGGCTGGATCCTGTGGACACTGGTCGCCAAGGGCATCGGCGCCATCGAGTGGTCGTTGTTCAGCCAGGACACCCCGCCGCCCATGGCCGATGGTGGTTTGCGCAATGCGTTCTTCGGCAGCGCGGTGATGTGCCTGATGGCGATCGGGATCGGCACCCCGCTCGGCATCGCCGCGGGCACCTGGCTGGCGGAGTATGGCCGCAGCACCCGGATCGGCACCGTGGTCCGCTTCGTCAACGACATCCTGTTGTCGGCGCCGTCGATCGTGCTGGGCCTGTTCGTCTACACCCTGATCGTGATGCAGGCCGGCGGCAATTTCTCGGCCATCGCCGGCGCGATCTCGCTGGCCTTCATCGTGCTGCCGGTGGTATTGCGCACCACCGACGAGATGCTGCGGCTGGTGCCCGGTCAGATGCGCGAAGCCGCGCTGTCGCTGGGCGTGCCACAGTGGAAGGTGATCGTGCAGGTGATGTACCGCTCGGCGATGCCCGGCATCGTCACCGGCATCCTGCTCGCTCTTGCCAGGATCAGCGGTGAGACCGCACCGCTGCTGTTCACCGCCTTCGGCAACCAGTACTGGAGCAGCGACATCACCGGACCGATCGCCAGCGTGCCGGTGGTGATGTATCAGTACGCCGGCAGTCCGTACGAGAGCTGGCAGGACCTGGCCTGGGGCGGGGCACTGGTGCTGACCGCGTTCGTGCTGTTGATCAGCCTCGTCGCCCGCGCCATCATTTCCCGCCACCGGGTGTCCAATGATTGAGCTCCTGCAACGCCCTGCCCCTTCGCGTACCCACAAGGCCCCGGTCATGATGAATGCAATCTCCCCCGCGGTCGCTGCCGATGCGCCGACCAAGCTCGCTGCGCGCGGGTTGGACTTCCACTACGACAAGTTCCATGCGCTCAAGGGGATCAATCTGTCGATTCCGGAGAAGCAGGTCACCGCGCTTATCGGCCCGTCGGGCTGCGGCAAGTCCACCCTGCTGCGGGTGTTCAACCGCATCTATGCGCTGTATCCCAAGCAGGACGCCAGCGGCGAGGTGCTGCTGGACGGGGAGAACATCCTCGATCCGAAGTATCCGATGAACCGGCTGCGCAGCAAGGTCGGGATGGTGTTCCAGAAACCGGTGCCATTCCCGATGACGATCTTCGAGAACGTCGCCTACGCGATCCGCCACCACGAGAAGTTGTCGAAGGCGGAGATGGCCGTGCGCGTCGAACACGCACTGCACCAGGCCGCGCTGTGGGACGAGGTCAAGGACAAGCTCGGGGCCAGTGCGCTGGGTCTGTCGGGTGGCCAGCAACAGCGTCTGTGCATCGCCCGCGCCATCGCTCTGCGCCCGGATGTCCTGCTGCTGGACGAGCCGACCTCGGCGCTGGACCCGATCTCGACCAGCCGTATCGAGCAACTGGTGGCCGAACTCAAGACCGACTTCACCATCGTCATGGTCACCCACAACATGCAGCAGGCCGCGCGCGTGTCCGATTACACCGCCTTCATGTACCTGGGCGACCTGATCGAGCACGACGTGACCAGCACCATCTTCTCCAACCCGTCCAAGCGCCAGACCGAGGACTACATCACCGGCCGTTTCGGCTGAGGACATTGACATGACACCGACTCCCAGCGACCACATCGTCAAGAGCTACGACGAAGAACAGCACCGCCTGCTCGACGAGACCCTGCGCATGGGTGAGATGGCCGCCGCCCAACTGGAGGCCGCGCTGGACGTGGTATCCCGCCGCGACGACGCGGCCGCCACCCGGATCATCGACAACGACGAGGCGATCGACCAGCTCGAGCAGGAAATCAGCCAGGACGTCATGAAACTTGCCCTGCGCGGGCCCATGGCGCGCGACCTGCGCGAGATCCTGGCCGCGATCCGCATCACCTCCGATATCGAGCGCATCGGCGACTACGCGGCCAACGTCGCCAAACGTTCCACCGCGCTCAACCTGGCACCACCGCTGCCGCATATCAGCGGGTTGCAGGTCATCGGACGGCTGGCGGTGACCCAACTGCGCGACGTGATGGTGGCCTATCGCGACAGCGACGTTGCAGTCGCCAAGCGCGTACGCGAAAGCGATGTCGCGATCGACACCGCCTACACCGCACTGTTCCGCGAACTGCTGACCCACATGATGGAAGACGCGCGCGTGATCACCCCGTGCACCCACCTGCTGTTCATGGCCAAGAACATCGAGCGCATCGGCGACCACGCCACCAACATCGCCGAGAACGTCTGGTTCCTGGTCCATGGCGAGGACGACCTGCCCCCGCGCCCGAAGGCGGACGACAGCAACACGTTGGCACCCCGACCGGAGGGCCCTGGCACGCGTTAATGCCATCGACGTTGCAACCGCGCTAGCATTGCCTCCACCGCGGCACGGCCGCCAATGATGGGACAACACCATGTCGAACCAGTCGAACAAGCCTGTTTTCGCCGCCAGTGCCGCCCTCGCCGGCAGCCTGGTCCTCACTGGCGCCGTTCTTGCCGGCTCCGCATTTGCCGCCACCCCGCTGGCGCAGGGCTACATGCTCGGCGCGCAGGACGCGGCGAGCACCGAGAAGACCGCCGAAGCCGCGTGTGGCGCCAATAAAAACGCCGAAGAAGGCAAGTGTGGCAGCAGCAACGCCGGCGGCGACACCGACAAAACCGCCCACGAAGGCAAGTGCGGTGAAGGCATGTGCGGCATGGACAAGATGGATACCGACAAGGACGGCCAGCTGTCCCCTGCCGAATTCGCCGCCGCACATGATGGCGACAGCAGCAAGTTCGCCGCGCACGACAGCAATGGTGACGGCTTCATCGACGCCGATGAAATGAAGGCCCACCACGCGGCAAAGAAGGCTGAAATGCCCGCCAAGGCCGACACGGAAGGCAAGTGCGGCGAGGGCAAGTGCGGCTCGATGTAACACCCGCCTTGACCGCCTCATCGCAATGACCTCCACCGCCACGCTCGCACCCCACGCCGTCGGCCTGGGGCTGCGGCGCGGCTTGCTGCCCGAGTTGCGGGTGGCGCCGGCAGGGAGTTTCGACTTCCTCGAAGCCGCGCCGGAAAACTGGATCGGCGTCGGCGGTGCGCTGGGCGAGGCCTTCCGCGAACTCGTCTCGCGCCATCCCCTCGTGTGCCATGGGCTATCGCTTTCGCTCGGCGGGCCCGGCCCGCTGGACGACACCTTCCTAGGCAAGTTGCGCCGGTTTCTGGAGGCGCACCAATGCCCGATCTACAGCGAGCACCTCAGCGCCTGCAGCGACGATCAGGGCCAGCTCTATGACCTGATGCCGTTGCCATTCACCGATGCCGCCGTCGACCACGTCGCGGCGCGTATCCGCCGCGTCCAGGACGCACTGGGCCGGCGCATCGCGGTGGAGAACATCTCCTACTACGCCACCCTGCCCGCGCCCGATGCCATGCGCGAGATCGACTTCATCCGCGCCGTGCTCGACCGCGCCGATTGCGACCTGCTACTGGACGTCAACAACCTCGTGGTCAACGCGACCAACCACGGCTACGACGCCCTCGACTTCCTGCACGCGCTGCCCGGCGAACGCATCGCCTACCTCCACGTCGCCGGCCACTTTGACGAAGCCGCGGATCTCAAGATCGACACCCACGGTGCGGCCGTCAGCGACCCGGTATGGGCGTTGCTGGCGCAGACCTACCGCGCATTCGGCCCACGCCCGACGCTGCTGGAGCGCGACTTCAACCTGCCGCCGCTGGATGAGTTGCTGGGCGAGCTGGATATCGTGCGTCGGCATCTCGATCCGCACCGCGCAGAGCAGCGCGAACTACCGCATGGCCAGGCCTCCCGTGTCGCCTGAGGACTCCATTGCCAACGGTAAAGGCAACCGCGCCAACATCGAGGCGGCGACCGGCAGCAACGCCCAGCGCGCACTCAGCGACTACATCCGCGATCCCGACAACGCGCCGCCGCCCACCGGTATCGAAGCACGTCGACTGAAGGTCTATCGCGAGCTGTTCTTCAACAATCTGCAATCGATGCTGGCCGGCAACTTCCCGGTGATCCACCGCATCCTCTCGGCGTCATCCGACGGTGACGGCTGGACGCCCCTGGTCCGCGACTTCTACCGTGATCACCCCTCGCGCACGCCGCTGTTCACCGAACTGGCGCGCGAGTTCCTGCGCTACCTCCAGCACCGCGCGGACAGCGCCCGCGGGGACCCGCCCTGGCTGCCGGAACTGGCCCATTACGAGTGGGTGGAACTGGCGCTGCAGATCAGCGAGAACGTCGCCGACAGCCCGCCGAATGTCCTGCCGAACCAACCTGCATCCACGCCTGCCGGCATCGCCGCAGGTGAACACCGGCACGGGAGCACGCTGAGCCTGTCCCCGCTGGCATGGCCGTTTGCCTATCACTGGCCGGTGCACCGTCTGGCTCCCAACTACCTGCCCGCATCGCCGCCTGCGGAACCCACGTTCCTGCTGTTGCAGCGCGATGCCGCCGGGGAAGTGCATTTCCAGCAACTCAGCGCACTCACCTTCCGGCTGCTGGACCGCATCGAACGGACCCCCGGCCTGCATGCCCGGACCTTGTTGCATGAGTTGGCCGAAGAAGCCGCCGCCCCGTCGATCGCCGCCTTCATTGAACAGGGCAGCACCATGCTGCAACAGCTGTGCGATACGGGAATCCTCATCGAGGACTTCCATCGGCGGTAGTAGCGGCTTCCACTGCAAGCTGTGCAGGCCTTTCAGGCTTGCGACGGTCCCCACCGCAACGGACGCGTCGCCGTCCTCTGCTACGCTTCCCGCCATGACCAACGCCGTACCTACTGCGTCCACTCCGGACTCCCCTTCCGTGCCCGCGATCTCGCCAATGGCTACCCGCTTCCGCGGCTTCCTGCCGGTCGTAGTCGACGTGGAAACCGGCGGCTTCGACTGGAACCGCCATGCCCTGCTCGAAATCGCGGTATTGCCGCTGGATATCGATGAAAACGGGCTGTTGATCCTCGGCGAGACCACCAACGCCCACGTGACGCCCGCGCCCGGCCTGGACATCGACCCCAAATCGCTGGAGATCACCGGCATCGTGCTGGACCACCCGTTCCGGCTCGCCAAGGAAGAACGCGCGGCGCTGGACCACGTGTTCGCCCCGGTGCGCGCGGCGTGCAAGAAGCACGGGTGCCAACGCGCGATCCTGGTCGGCCACAACGCCCACTTCGACCTCAACTTCCTCAACGCCGCGGTCACCCGGGTCGGTCACAAGCGCAACCCGTTCCACCCCTTCAGCGTATTCGACACCGTGACGCTTGCCGGAGTGGCGTACGGCCAGACCGTGCTCGCCCGCGCGGTGCAGGCAGCCGGCTTCGAGTGGGACGCCAACGAAGCACATTCCGCCGTCTACGACACCGAGCGCACCGCCGAGCTGTTCTGCAATATCGTTAACGCGTGGCCGGGACCGATGGCCGGCGTTGCGCCACTGGCCCGGCTGCCGTCTTAGTCGTAAATGACGGCGGTCATGGCTACGGCGTGGCCAGCTTCAGGCCGATCAGCCCCGCGATGATCAGCAGGATGCTGCCGACCCGGAGCGCATTCACCGGTTCGTCGAACAGCACTACGCCGAGAATGACGGTGCCCACTGCGCCCACGCCCACCCAGATCGCGTAAGCGGTCCCAACCGGCAGCGACTTCATCGCGATGCCGAGCATGCCGACGCTGATCGCCATGGCGGTCAGCGTCCCTACCGTCGGCCACAGGCGGGTGAATCCTTCGGTGTATTTCAGCCCGATCGCCCAGACGATTTCAAACAGGCCGGCGAGTAGCAGGATGATCCAGGCCATGACGTTCTCCGTATCGATGGGGCCGTCCCCGGATGAACTGGAGCGGCGGGGTCGTCCCCGCGCCCTGCAAACTCAAAGCCGCTGGCGCACCGCTTCGAACAAGGTTACGCCGGTGGCGACCGAGACGTTGAGGCTCTCGACACCGCCGCCGTCGCCGCCGGGCATCGGGATGTTCACCAACTGGTCGCAATTCTCGCGCGTCAGCCGGCGCAGGCCATCGCCCTCGCCGCCCAGCACCAACCCGACGTTTCCACGCAGATCGATCGAGTACAGCGACGCCTGCGCATCGCCGGCCAGGCCGTACAGCCAGACTCCGAGCTTCTGCAGGTCCCGCATGGTCCGGGCCAGATTGGTTACCGGCACCACCGGCACGCTGTCGGCGGCACCCGCGGAGGTCTTGCGCACGGTGGCGTTGACCTGGACCGACTTGTCCTTGGGGATGATCACCGCGGTCGCACCCGCCGCCGCCGCGCTGCGCAGGCAGGCGCCCAGGTTGTGCGGGTCCTGCACGCCATCCAGCAGCAGGATCAGCGCGCGCCCTTCGGCAGCGGCGACGAGATCTTCCAGCTCGTCCTCGCCCCAGGTCTTCGCCGCCGCATAACGTGCCACCACGCCCTGGTGACGCAGGTTGCCGACCACGCCGGCCAGTGCCTGCTGGTTGACCCGGCGCACATCGATCCCGAACCGGCGCGCAGACGTCTCAATCTCGGTCAGGCGCGGATTCTTCGCCCCCGCCTCGATCAGCACCTCGCGCACATTGTCGGCGTCGTGCTCGATCGCGGCGGTAACGGCATTGATGCCGGCAATCCATTGTTTCTGGCTCATGCGGGTCGGGAATTGGAGTCTGGGGGCGGCCATTGTACGGCTCGGCGGAGCAGACGGCCGACTAGCGGCTCCCGGCACCGTTGATGACGCCAAGCAGCTTTTCAAGCGTGTCAGACGTGTAACGCACTTCGCTCGGGGTATCTGGCAACGGCGGCCGATCGTCTGCTTGCCTTAGCGCTTCCGTGAGGCCGCTTGTAGTTCCATAAATGGGAGCCACAACTGTGAGCGGGTTTGGTCTAGGGGCGGTGCCGTGGAGCGCCTGATGAACAAGCATGGCGTTCAGCAGCGCCAGGTCTTTCCCCGGGTGCATGCCGTCAGCGGCGAACCACGTCAGCTCAGGCGCCACGCTACGCAACTGTTGTAGCTTCTCGGAAACCTCGACGTACCTGATCCCCGCCTCCTCAGCCGCCGCGGCCTCCTTCTCCACCAAGTTCAGGGACACGACCGCATTGGACTGGTAAGTGCCCAGGAGAACAACGGTCACGCCTTGTTCCCTGGCGAGATCTGCGAGGGCTTTGATTGCTGCCCGCGACTCGATGCAGGACTCAGGCCCGAATGAGCAGATCAGGTCGCCGCCGCGCTCTTGAAGAACAAGGGCTGTGTATTTTCCCGCTGCGAGCGCACGCGCCGCTGAACCATCAGCGACGCGCTGGGAAAGCGTTGCTCCGCCTCGCACGATCATGTCGCTGGTGGCGGGGTGCCCATTTGCCACCGCAAGCGCCGAGTAGATCGCAGGAACGTTCCCTACATACGTGAGGCTGTTGCCAACGAAAAGAACTCGTTCTGGCTGTTCGTGTGGGCCCATCGCGCGACACGATGTGCAGACAACGAGGAACAGAATAGCTAGAGCAAGGATGCGCATATTGTTTGCTCAGCTAACGCCAGAACCAAGCCGTCGTATACAGGTACCGCCATCTCTATCCCCATGCAGATTCGATCATTATCCGGAGCCATGGCGTCCTTCCTGCATCATGGCTTTGACGGTGTCATCGCGAACGTCCATGGATCCCCGCCTGCGCGGGGATGACGGCGGGAGGCGGGGATGACGGCGGGGCCGCTCAGCGCTTCTGCTTCTTGCGTTTGGCCGGCTCGGCGCGGGGCGGCTCGGGTTTGGTACTGCCCGTTTCCTCTGCCAAGCGGAAGTCGATCTTGCGCTCCTCCAGGCTGGCCTTCATCACGATGATGCTGGCGCGGTCGCCGAGGCGGAATTCGCGGCCGTTGCGCTCACCGGTGAGGGTCTTGCGGATGGGATCGAAGCGGTAGTAGTCGTTCGGCAATTGGGTGACGTGGACCAGGCCGTTGACCTTGGAATCGTCCAGCTCCACGAACAAGCCGAAGCTGGTCACGCCGCTGATCACGCCGTCGAACCGGCTGCCCACGTGCTGCTCCATCCACGCGGCGCGATAACGGTCATCGACCTCGCGCGATGCCTCGTCGGCACGGCGGCCACGCTCGGAACTCTGCAGCGACAACTGCGCCATGTCGCTGGGCGAGTAGCGGAAATGCTCCGCCTTGGCGCCGGTGAGTGCGTGTTTGATCGCGCGGTGCACCAGCAGGTCGGGATAGCGCCGGATCGGCGAGGTGAAGTGGGCGTAGGCCTCCAGCGCGAGACCGAAGTGGCCGATGTTCTCGGGCTGGTACACGGCCAGGCTCTGGCTGCGCAGCAGGACCGACTCGATCAACGGCCCATCGGCGCGTTCACGGGTGTTGCGCAGCAGCTGGGTGTAATCGCGCGGCTGCACCTTGGACCACGGCGGCATCCGCAGCTGGAACTCCTTGAGGAACTCCAGCAGGTCTTCGTACTTCTGCTCCGGCGGCCGGTCGTGGGTGCGGTACGGCGCGACCACCTCGGCGCCGATCAGGAACTTCGCCGCCTCCACGTTGGCCGCGATCATGCATTCCTCGATCAGCTTGTGCGCGTCATTGCGCACCAGCATGCCGGCCTGCACCACTTCGCCACGCTCGCCCAGCACGAAGCGCACTTCGCTGGACTCGAACTCGATCGCGCCGCGCTTCGCCCGCGCCTTGGCCAGCACCTGATACAGCTGGTGCAGTCGCTGCAGATTGGGCAGCAGCGACCCAACCTGCTCCAGCGCCTCGTTCCGGGCGTCGTCCTCGATGCCGTCGCCAATCGCGTTCCAGACCTGGTTGTAGGTCAATCGCGCGTGCGAGTTCATCACCGCTTCGTAGAATTTCGCCTCGGTCACCTGGCCATTGCGATCGACCTGCATGTCGCAGACAAAGCACAGCCGGTCGACCTTGGGCTTCAGCGAGCAGATGCCGTTGGACAGCACCTCGGGCAGCATCGGCACCACGAAGCCGGGGAAATACACCGACGTAGCGCGATTCTGCGCCTCCTCGTCCAGCGACTGGCCCGGACGCACGTAATGGGACACGTCGGCGATCGCGACCACCACGCGGAAGCCGTCGCGGTTGGGCTCGCACCACACCGCATCATCGAAGTCCTTGGCATCCTCGCCATCGATGGTGACCAACGGCAGCTCGCGCAGGTCGACGCGCTTGGCGGTCTCGGCCGGCAATACATCCACGGGGATCGCGGCCGCCTGGTCGAGCACTTCGGGCGGGAATTCATACGGGATGTCGTGGCCGTGGATCGCCGCCTGCACCGCCAGCGACGCGGTCAGGCGGTCGCCCAGGACGGTCAGGATCCGCCCCAGTGGCGGCCGGCGCGCGTCCGGGGAGCGGGTCAATTCGCAGACCACCAGGTTCCCGGGCTGGGCGTCGCCGCGCGCCTCGGGCGGGATCAGGATGTTGCGCTGGACCCGGCGGTCATCGGGTTCGACATAACAGACACCGTCTTCCAGGGTGAAACGCCCGATCAACCGGTTGAGCCGACGCTCCAGCACCTCCACGATCGCGCCTTCCTGGCGGCCGCGGCGGTCGACACCGGTCACGCTGGCCAGCACGCGGTCGCCGTGCATCACCTTGCGCATCTCGTAGGGCGGCAGGAACAGGTCGTCGCCACCGGCCTCCGGGCGCAGGAAGCCGAAACCATCCGGGTTGGCGATCACGCTGCCGGCCACCAGGTCGACTTGCTCGGCCGGCACGTAACCGTCGCGGCGGTTCTGCAGCAATTGGCCGTCGCGAACCATCGCGCGCAACCGCGCGGTCATCGCCTCGAAACGTTCCGGCTCGTCCAGGCCCAACCGGGCCGCCAGCGCCTCGGCGTTCATCGGCCCGTCTGAGTCAACCAACACCTGCAGGATCATCTCGCGGCTGGCGATGGGCTGCTCGTAACGGGCAGCCTCGCGGGCGGCGTGGGGATCATGCAGCCTGCCATCGCTTGACACGGCACTACCGTGCAGCGGCGCCAGCGGCGGCTTGCGGGTACCGCTCGGTGGCGGCTCGGGCAGCCAACCAGGCTTCTTGCCGCCAGCCTTGGCCGGCCCTCGACCACCTTTCCCGGGCTTGGCGCTACCGGCAGATTGCGAGGTTCCGGCCTTGCCGGTCGATTTTTTGGCGCCACGGCGCTTGCTGGGAGGCTTGTTCATCGCCGAGATGTTACAGGTGCCGCGTCAACAGGCTGTAGGCAAATCGCCGCCGCGCAGTGAGCAAGCGGACTTGACAGGCAAGCGGCAACAAAAAACCCCACCGAAGTGGGGTTTTCTGATTTGTCCGACAAGGTAGTCGTCGAACGATGTTGGTGCCCGGGAGAGGACTCGAACCTCCACGGAGTTGCCCCCGCTAGCACCTGAAGCTAGTGCGTCTACCAATTCCGCCACCCGGGCAAACCGCAAGCCAATCTGGCTGTGCGGGCCGCGTATGTTGCGGTGCGCGGAAAGTCTTGTCAACGCCCCGCGTGCGAATAAGATTCCCGAAAAGTGGGATAATGCATCCGGGAAGGGCTCGACGGGCCGCTCCTGCCATCGCAGTTGATGCGCGCCCGATTCAGAGCTAACTTCAACCCACCACGACAGATTCCCGCGGACGACGCGCGTTTTCGATGCGTCGTCCGCATTGCTTTTGGAGCCATGAAGCATGAACGCTACCACTACCCCGCCGCTGTTGCTCTCGCGCTTGGACTACGAGCGCCTGGAGTCCCTGCTCGAGCAGCCGCTGGCACAGGGCCTGAACACCGACGCATTGCGCCACGAGCTCGATCGTTCCGAATTGCTCGAGCCGGCCGAGATGCCCGATGACGTGATCACGATGAACTCGACCGCCCGTTTCCGCGACGTCAACAGCGCCGCCGAGCGTGAGCTGACGCTGGTCTACCCGAAGGACGCCGACGGCAGTCCGGAGAAGGTGTCGATCCTGGCGCCGGTCGGCAGCGCGTTGCTTGGCCTGCACGTGGGTGCGGTCATCGACTGGCCGGTGCCCGGTGGCCGCACGATCACCCTTGAAGTCCTTTCGATCCGCTACCAGCCCGAGGCTGCAGGCGAACTGCACCGCTGAGGCCGTCGCACCCAATGACTGATTCCGTACGGCCCGTTTTCCACGGTTACGAACAAGTCCCACTGCGTGAATATGCCGAGCGCGCGTACCTCGATTATTCGATGTACGTCGTGCTGGACCGCGCGCTGCCATTCCTCGGCGACGGCCTGAAACCGGTGCAGCGGCGGATCATCTACTCGATGAGCGAACTGGGACTCAACGCGGGTTCCAAGCCGAAGAAGTCGGCACGCACCATCGGCGACGTGATCGGCAAATACCATCCGCACGGCGACAGCGCCTGCTACGAGGCGATGGTGCTGATGGCGCAGCCGTTCTCGTACCGCTATCCGCTGGTCGAGGGTCAGGGCAACTTCGGCTCCAGCGACGACCCCAAGTCGTTCGCCGCGATGCGCTATACCGAGTCCAAGCTGACCCCGATCGCCGAGGTCCTGCTGGCCGAGCTGACCCAGGGCACGGTCGACTGGGTTCCCAACTTCGACGGCACTCTGGAAGAACCGTCCTGGATGCCGGCGCGGTTGCCGCATTTGCTGCTCAACGGCACCACCGGCATCGCTGTCGGCATGGCCACCGATGTGCCACCGCACAACCTCAACGAGGTGGTCAACGCCTGCATCCGCCTGCTGGAGGATCCGGACGCGACCACCCGCGACCTGTGCGAGCACGTGCTCGGCCCGGATTACCCGACTCCCGCCGAGATCATCACTCCGCGCGCTGACCTGCTGCAGATGTACGAGACCGGCCTGGGCAGCGTGCGCGCCCGCGCCGTGTACGAAAGGGAAGGTCCCAACATCGTCATCACCGGCCTGCCCCACCAGGCCTCGCCGGGCAAGATCATCGAGCAGATCGCGACCCAGATGCGGGCCAAGAAGCTGCCGTGGCTGGAGGACATCCGCGACGAGTCCGACCACGCCAACCCGACCCGGATCGTGCTGATCCCGCGCAGCAACCGGATCGATGCCGAGCAGTTGATGGGGCACCTGTTCGCGACCACCGATCTGGAGAAAAGCTTCCGGGTCAACATGAACGTGATCGGCCTGGACGGCCGCCCACAGGTCAAGGGACTCAAGGCGTTCCTGACCGAATGGCTGACGTTCCGCACCGACACGGTGACCCGCCGGCTCAACCACCGGCTGGCGAAGGTCGAACAGCGTCTGCACCTGCTGGAAGGGCTGCTGGTCGCGTTCCTCAACCTGGATGAAGTGATCCGCATCATCCGCAGCGAGGACGAGCCCAAGCCGGCGCTGATGCAGCGCTTCTCGCTCAGCGAGGAACAGACCGACTACATACTGGAAACCCGCCTGCGCCAACTGGCGCGACTGGAAGAGATGAAGATCCGCGGCGAGCAGGACGAGCTTGCCCGCGAGCGCGAGCAGTTGATGGCGATCCTGGGCAGCAACCGCAAGCTGAAAAAGCTGGTCAAGGATGAATTGCTGGCCGATGCGAAAAAATTTGGTGACGCCCGGCGCTCGCCGCTGGTCGCACGCGGTGCCGCACAGGCGCTGTCGGAAACCGACCTGGCGCCCAGTGAGCCCATGACCGTGGTGCTCAGCGAAAAGGGCTGGGTGCGTGCGGCGAAAGGGCACGACGTCGACGCGGCAACGATGAATTACCGCGACGGCGACCAGTTGCTGGCATCCACCCGCACCCGCAGCAACCAGCAAGTCGCGTTCCTGGATTCCGCCGGCCGCAGTTATTCGACCGTGGTCCATGGCCTGCCCTCCGCGCGCGGCAACGGCGAACCACTGACCGCGCGTTTCTCCCCCGCCGCGAAGACGTCATTCCAGGCTGTCGCCAGTGGCGACAACGATCAGCGTTTCGTACTCGCCAGCTCGCACGGCTATGGCTTCGTGACCCGCTTCGAGAACCTCACCAGCCGCAACAAGGCCGGCAAGGCGATGCTGTCGCTCACGCCCAACGCCAACGTGCTGCAACCGGCCGCGGTGAGCGACCTGGCGCAGGACCGCGTGGTCGTGGCAACCAGCGCCGGCCACCTGCTGGCCTTCCCGGCCTCGGAGTTGCCTGAGCTCGACAAGGGCAAGGGCAACAAGCTGATTGATATCCCCCGCGCCAAGCTGGGCACCGAGCACGTGGTCGCGGTGGCCGTGGTCGCACCGGGGGCATCGCTCAGCGTGAAGTCCGGTGCGCGCACGATGACGGTGACCTGGAAGGATCTGGAGGCCTACCTCGGTGGACGCGCGACGCGCGGCGGGTTGTTGCCGCGTGGGTGGCAGAAGGTTGAAGGGCTGTCGGTCGAATAGAGCGTCCATGATCCAGGCAACGTCAGCTCGCAGGAATCAAGCCGCCAGTCATCTATCTGCAGGAGATCGGTACCAATGCTTGGCGTAAGCCAGCGAGCCCCACAGCGCCTGCGCGTGCGCGGTTTTGGCCAGCGCCGGGTCCAGTGGTGTAGCCCGCAGTCGTTTTGACGCCACGTCATAGCGATACTGCTGCGGTGGCTTTTGCGGCTGCAGCACCACCACATTCTCGCCCTGCATCCATGCGAAGTTGCCGTCGTACTGCATCAGCGCGCGACCCGGCCCTTGCAGCGCCGTGTCGCTCAGATCGCGGCCATTCATTGGCGTGGCATCACCGATACCGATGAGTGACAGCAAGGTTGGCCCCAGATCGATCTGGCTGGCAATCCGGTCATCGCGTCGCGGGGCGATGCCCGCGCCCAGGATCAACGCGGGGATGTGGAAATTATCCACCGGCACCAGGTCCTCGCCGAACACGCGCGAATCGTGATCGGCCACCACCAGGAAGACCGTGTCGCTCCAGTAATCGGATGCCATGGCTTGCCTGAAGAACTCGCCCACGGCATGGTCGGCGTACTTGGCCGCGTTGTTCCGGGTCGGCTTCGGTTGCTCGTACAACGCGATGCTGCCATCGGGGAACTCGAACGGATCGTGGTTGCTGGACGAGAACACCAGGCCGAAGAACGGCGTGCCGGCTGCGTGCAACCGGGTGAATTCCTCGTCGGCACGGGCGAAAAGGTCTTCGTCGCTGACGCCCCACGAACCGGTGAACGCCGGATCGGAATAGTCCTTCTGTTCGATCACGCGGCCAAAGCCATTGCCGAAGAAGAACCCACGCATGTTGTCGAAGTGGCTTTCCCCGCCGTAGTAGAACGTGGTGTCGTACCCATGCCCGCGGAGGGTTTGCGCCAAGGTGTAGAACCCCTGTTGCGCTTCGGGCTGCTTCACCACTGCCTGCGCCGGCGTGGGCGAGAACCCGGCGACCACGGCCTCGATGCCGCGCACGCTGCGGGTGCCGGTGGCGTACATCCGGGTGAAGGTCCATGCGCTTTCGCTCAACCGGTCCAGGTTCGGCGACAACGGCAGGCCGCCGAGGTGGCCGATGAACTGCGCGCCCAGGCTTTCCTCCAGCACGATAACGAGGTTCTTCGGCTCGCCCGTGTAGCTCGGCACGCGCGCGGCCAGCGTGGGGATGCTCGCGTTGGTGAAAGCGCTGACGGGCAGGCCACTGGCTGCGCGCACGGCGGCCACCACCGCCTCGTCCGGCAGCGCGCCGTACAGATCCACGGCGCTGTCCTCCTGCTTCAGCCACCGGCGCGCGGCCGTGGCCAGTGCATAAAAGGAATTGAGCGGTAGCTGGTTGACCAGGGGATTGGCACAGAGCGCGACCATCGCCGGGTTCAGGGGTCGATGGCCCAGGGTGGAGCGCACGCCCAGCACCGAGAGGCACAACACCAGCACGGCGAGCACTGCCCGCAATCCCCACGGCGCGGCGGGTGGCTGGCGCGCAAACAGGCGCCACGCCAGTTTCCACCCCAACCACAACACCATGGCGACCGCGATGGGCGCGAGAAGCAGTTGCAATGGTCGGCCGTGCCACAAGGTGGAAAGCACCTCGTGCGGATAGACCAGGTATTCGATGAACAAGCGGTTCGGGCGCAGGCCGTATTCGCCCATGAAGCCCGGCGTGGCCAACTCCAGCAACAGCAACAGCGCCATGCACGTCGCCAGCCAGAGCGATGCAAGCGCGTGCACCGGGCGGCACGCCGGCAGTAGCAGCAATACGACGGCCGGCAGCCCAAACATCAGGCACAGCGTAGCCACATCGACACGCACACCCTGCAGCAGCACCGTCGTCCAGCCGTGCGTCTGGTTCACTGCATCGAATTGCCACAACGCCAGTCCCAGCCGCGCGGCACTCAACAACAGCAACCCCGCAATGAAGAACCACACCACCGGCCAGACCGGCGCAAACATTCTCGACAGCATCAGCACACCCGCGCCGCATCAACGCGGCGGGGTCAGGTTGATTGGCGAGGAGTCGGAAGCCGGTGGGCGTGGTGTCGGAAAATCGTCGGAACGCCCGTTGCGGCAAGCGGCCAGCAGGTCGAGTTCCGGCACTCGCGCCGAGGTCTGCACGTCGAACAGCCCAAGCACGGTGGAAAACAGGTTGTCATGGCTGGCCGGCCGCGCGGATCTGTCGCGCAGGCAGGACCGGTCGAGTTTCACGTCAGCGGCGAACTGGGGCGAGAACCACATCACCATCGGTACCCGCAATTGCTCTTGCGGCGCAATCGCATAGGGCATGCCATGCAGGTACAAACCGTTCTCGCCCAATGATTCACCATGATCGGAGAGATAGATCAGCGCGGCGTCGTACTCATCCACCTGGTGCAATCGGGCAATTGCCTGCGACAGCACGTGATCGGTGTAGAGCACGGCGTTGTCGTAGGCATTGACGATCTCCTCGCGCGAGCAGCGGCCCAGCTCCGGCTTTTCGCAGGCAGGCAGGAAGCGCTTGAATTCCGGCGGATAGCGCTGGAAGTAGCTCGGGCCGTGATTGCCCAGCATGTGCAGGACGATGAGCTTGTCGCCGCCGTCTGCATCGACTTTTGTCGGCATGTCCTTCAGCAGGATTTCGTCGAGACAGCGCAGACCATTACAGAACGCGGGATCGCTGGACTGGGCCACTGATTCGAACTTCAAGCCATCGCATACGCCCTTGCAGCCGCTCTGGTTGTCCCGCCACAGAACATCTACGCCAACACGCTGCAGGACGTGCAACAGCGACTGGTGCGCACGAATCTGCTCTTCGTCGTAATCGCGGCGGCCATAGGGCGAGAACATGCACGGCAGCGAGACTTCGGTGCTGCTGCCGCAGGCCTGCATGTCACCGAAGTTCACCACGTCCTGGCGCGCCAGTTCCGGCGTGGTCTGGCGCTCATAGCCATTCAGTCCCCAGTTCTGCGCCCGCACGGTCTCACCCACAACCAGCACCAGCAGGCGCGGCTTGCGCGTTGCCGCCAGCGGAATCTGGTGGGCGTCCTCGGCGACGGGCAACAGCGGCGCGTTTGCCTTCGCCGGACGCGAGAACACCAGGTTGCCAAGGCCATACAGATAGTTGCCCGGCGTGACCAGGTAACGCACTTCGTGCTGGTTGCGCATCAGCGATGACACATCCTTGAAGGACAAAGCCGCTGCAATCATCATCAACACCCACATCAACAGCAGGAACCCGGCACGTACCATCAAGGCTTGCGTCATCGGGCGCCGCACCACTTCCACTCGCGACAACAGCGCGCCGGGCAAGCCCGCATACAACAGCAAGTGCAGGCACAAACCAGGCGTGAGCAGCTCGCGCGATTCGGCCCAATCGGTATGCAGCACGTTGCGCAGCATGTCCGCATCCACGTACACGCCGTAGGACTGCATGTAATACGTCGCACAAGCGGTGACGACGAACAGCACCATCAACATGGCTTTGGCCCACGGCCGGGCCAGCATCACGCCCAGCAACAAGCCGTGCAAACCGAACAACAATACGAACAAGGCCAGCGCCAGCCGCCACTGCTCCCAGCCATGTGTCAGCGCCGCGTGCCAGAACGGCAGGTTGCAAGCCAGGGCGAAGTAGCCGCTTGCCAGCATCGCCAGCACTTCCACCGTGACCTGCGGCCGCCAGTGCCGGACCGCGCCCGGCACCCTGGGCAAGGACACCGATGCAGGCAACGCCACGCTGCTCATGCCGTACCCCCGGCACCACGCGAACGAAACATCAGCAGGTACAGGCCCAGCGCGATGGACCAGCAGATCATCGCGGTGAACACGTCATGCGAAAGGAAATGCGCGCCACGCAGTTGCTGGTCGATACCGAACAACAGGCCCAGGCCAATACCAATAGCCAGCCCCCGGAAGCGGCACGTCGGCTTCACCGCGGCGAAGAAGAAGAACAGCGCCAGCCACGCATAACCGGCACTGGCATGTCCTGCAGGAAAGCAGCGCCCAGGCGTGTCGGCACGCATCTGCAACAACCCGTGGTAGGCGCGCGTGCCGCCGTAGCGCGTCAGGTCCCATGGACAATCCATGTGACTGAACGACTTGAGAGCCGACACCATTCCAGTACTAAGCAGAACCGCCAGCGCGAGGTACCCCAACGGCCTGCGCCAGGCGCCCCACTGCCTGTGCAGCAGTGTTGCCAGCCACGCCATCAGCACGCCCAGCCAAGCCAGGGTCGATGCCCAGCGCCCGCCGGTGTGCAGCACACGCTCGCTCAGCCAGTGCGACTGCAGCGCCCAGCGCCCGCCCTCCCAGGCATACACATGGTCGGCCAGCCACAGATCGCCATGCAGGCCCAATAGCCATGCAGACAACAACAGGAATGCCGCGAACGGCAACCACCACAGAACTGCAATTTCGGAACGCATGCGTACACGACCACGAGGAGACCTGCCGCGCATGTTCGCGATGGCCGCGTCGGAAGCCGGTAGCCGCCACGTCGGAAGCCGGTTCAGGCACTGTCGGAACCCCGTCGGACACCGGTATGAATTCGGTTAACCTGCGAGCGACGAAATTCCGACATGCTCCACCCCACACTGCGCGATTGTCCCAAGCTGACTTTCCGGAATCCCCATGCGCCTGTTGGTCATTGAAGACAACCGCAACCTGGTCGCCAACCTGTTCGCCTATTTCGAGGTTCGCGGCCACGTCCTGGACGCCGCGCCAGACGGCATCACCGGCCTGCACCTGGCGCTCACGCAGTCCTATGACGCGCTGATCCTGGACTGGATGTTGCCGCGGATGGACGGTCCGGAAGTGCTGCGCAAACTGCGCGATGACGGCAACAGCGACGTGCCGGTGATCATGCTTACCGCACGCGATGAGCTGCCGGACAAGATCGTCGGCTTCCGCGCCGGTGCCGACGACTACCTGACCAAGCCCTTCGACCTGCCGGAACTGGAGATTCGCCTGGAAACCCTGCAGGCACGCATGCAAGGCCGCATGCGCCGCACGGTTCTGGAAGTGGATGACCTGCGCCTGGACTTGTCCACCCTTGAAGCCAGTCGCGCCGGAAAGCCGGTGCACCTGTTCCCGGCAGGACGGAAATTGCTGGAAATGCTGATGCGCGCCAGCCCTGCAGTGGTGACCCGCGAACAACTCGAGTCCGCTCTGTGGGGCGACGATCCGCCGGATGGCGACATGCTGCGGTCCCATATCTACGAGCTGCGTCGTGAGGTGGACGGGCCGTGCGCGGCCAAGCTGATCCAGACCCTGCCGCGGGTCGGCTATCGCCTCGCGCGCCTGCCGGCCCAGGGTGGACGGTGATGAAGCTTCCCAAGCCGCATAGCCTGCGCCGGCGCATTACGCTTTGGCTGCTGCTGTTCGCCACCGCGTTGACCGTGGCCATGGTCGCCCAGGGCACGGTGGTCATCGAGTACGTCGAGCGCATAGTGTGGAGATCGCTGATGACGGTAGAGCTGGACCACTTCATCCAGCGCAGCCAGGACGAACCCGGCTACCGCTGGGACGACACCAGTGGCTTTGTCGTCTATGTCGGCGTCAGTGATCCAGACCTGCCGCCCGCCCTGCGCGGACTGGATGAAGGTTTGCACGACGATTTGCTCGTCGGCGATACCAGCCACGTCGTGCTGGTGCATGACGACGCCGGTACCCGGTACACGTTGGCGATGGACATCGAGCAGTTCGCCATCGACGAGTCCGGTTACGAGCTTCTCACCGTCCTCGCCGCCGTCCTGTTGTTGCTGGCCATTGGCGTGGCCACCGCCCTGGGCGTCAGCCACCTTCTTCGGCCTCTGAGTCGCCTGGCCCAGCGCATCGGCGCGATGCGGCCCGAGCAGGGCATGGATCGCATCGAGCTTGAACCGGGTGCGGGTTCGGAACTGGTCGTCATTGCCGATGCGTTCAACGGCTACCTGCAGCGCAACGCGCAGTTCGTCGAGCGCGAGCGCACCTTCGTCAACACCGCAAGCCATGAACTGCGCACGCCGGTGGCGGTGATCAACGGCGCGGCCGAACTGGCGCTGCAGGCGAATGCCGACCCGGCGACGATGCAACACCAGTTGCAGCGCATCCAACGCAGCGCGCGCGAGATGGAACAGCTGATCATCCTGCTGCTGGCCCTGGCCAAGGACCCGGCGCGACTGGCGAAGATCAACAAGCCGCTGGCGCTGGACGCACTGCTGCCCCAGATAATCGACGATCACCAGCACCTGACCGCGGGCAAGTCGCTGCAGTTGTGTCTGGCGCCAACACCGCACTGCGAGATCAACGCGCCGCCGGGCATTGTCCGCGCCGCGGTCGGAAACCTGCTGCGCAATGCCATCGAGAACAGCGACAACGGCCGCATCGACATCCGCCTGCAGGACGATGCCACCATCGTCATCCACGACCCCGGCCACGGCATGAGCCCTGAACAGATCAGCGCGATCTACACGCGAATGGCACGCGTCGGTGGCGGTGGTGGTGATTCAGGCATCGGGCTGGAGCTGATTTCGCGCCTGTGCGAGCACTTCGGCTGGCGGCTCGACCTGCAGTCCGATTCGACGCACGGCACCACCGCAGTCCTCAAGTTCACGAGGTAACCGAGCAGGTGCTGGTGCAGGGCACGCTCGAGAGTGGCGCGGCATTCTCGATCCACTATCGCGGCGGCGACTCGCGCGGGCTCAACCTGCTGTGGGAGATCAACGGCACGCAGGGCGACACCCAGGCGACCGACGCCAGCGGCCACGCCCAGCTCGTGGACCTCGCGGCGAGGGGTGGCAATGGCGATGCCCCTAAACTGGCGCAGCTGATGCCGCCTGCCAACGCCTACGAGGGCTTGCCGGACAACGCGACCGCACGCAACGTGGCGCGCATCTACGCCCTGCTCGCGCAGGACATCCGGCAGAGAACGCGACGGGCGCCAGGCTTCGACGACGCCGTCGTGCTACATGAACTGGCGGATGTGATCGAGCGGTCGGCTGCCGAGGCGGAGCCGGGACTCTAGATCGACCCGCTACTGAAAGCGGGACACGTCGCACGGCCTGCGGACATCCACGCCAGTGTCCGCTTCGGGTCGCGAGCGACGCGGCAGACCGGCTTCCTTCAATCGCAGACGGCGACAGTCTTCGACCGCTGATCGATCAGAACCACCGCATCCTGGAGCGCATGTGCACCGACGAGCAGTTCCGGGAATTGTGCGGAGACGCGTACCTCCACGTCGGAAACGCTTACCTCTCCGATCCGGAACGGCCCATGCACCGTGGCGCGCTGGGTCTCGATCTGGCCATTGGTGAGCTGTGCGCGGCCTGCCTGCTCCAGCGGACCCGCAGCGACCTTCTCGTACAACGCCTGGGGAAGCACGAAGCTGATATTGGCACCCGTATCCAGGTGTCCCACGGTCTGCAGTGCACCGATCGACACCGGTATGCGAAAAGCGCGCTCATAACCGAGGGTATTATTTCCAGACGCCGACAGTCGCAGCGCACGACTGAACGTCAGGGTCTTGCGTGGGTAATCGATAACCAGCAGCCCGTCAGAAAAGAACTCGCGCGCGATGATCCCCGAGAACACTGCATCCGGAGCGTTGCGGCTGTTGTAGTCGCGCGCGATGACCTCTAAATCGCGTCGGACAACGCCGCCGAGCTCAAGCGAGTCCAGGTGGGTCGTCTCCACGTTCGCGCTTTTTACCCCGTCCGACGTGGTGGTCTCTCCATGCATCGACAGGCCCAGCAAAGTGACCAGACTGGCATCCGCACGGGCCATCCCACTTGCACCTGTATCAACCGCGAATCGGAATGGCCCGCGCCCATTGACCCGGGCCTGGACGTAGATGCGCCCGTCCACGGTTTCAAACGGGACATGCACCAGCGCGTCCGACGATGGAACGTCCGCGAGCGCGCAGGCATCGTCCAGTACTGTTGGAACAGGAGTCGCTGCTGTTGCGACAAATACCGCGGCCAGCAGGGTGGACACCGCCACGACCTTTCCAAGTGCAACGACGCAGCGGGCGCTGCTCCTTTGCTCACCGTGCGCCGGCAGGGTCGGCGTCGTGCGATCGGGTCGGGCCTTACTGTCGAGCGGATATCGTTGAGGCATCGGACTTTCCTTATAGAAGGCGAAACTGCGGGTCTGCGTTCGCGATGGCCGGGCGCAGGAGCTGGAGCGGTTCTGAGCTGGGTCGCGCACGAGCAGGCTGCCCGCTACGCGTCCCGAGAGGGAGCACAATGCGATGAAGCAGGCGCATGGCCGACGGAGGCCGGAAAATTCGGACTAAAAGAGCGGAGGCTCTGCCACTTGGGCCGACTTTTTTTTGACGAGCCCGCTATCGAAGGCTCGAAAAATCACCCAAGCTTGTTTTCAGGCCGACGTCCGCTATCGGCCACAAACGGACATGGACCAACGCCAGAGTTCAGCTGAACCGCGAAGCCGCTTCGGCCTGAATAAATTGTCAGACCTGTTCACTGAGCAAACTGGACGGAGCAATGCCGAGGAGACGGATGTCTGAGTTAAGGACGCATGCTCCTGGACCTTGGTGGGTCGAGGACTGCCAAGATCAGACGTAACGCCTGACCGGATCCCCACTGCATGGAAGGCACGGCATTGTGCCGCACACTAGCAAAAGAGGCCGGGCCACGAGCAGCGTCATCCGCTGCGCTGCCTCGCACACCAAAGGCGACACGCCGACGCGCCCTTTACTGGCGGGCGGGCCGTGCGCGTCAACCATCGTTGTGTTGCGTAGCCGCGCGACTTTGCGCGAACTCCGGGAAGGTCTCCGCTATCGGCGCCGCATCCGGCAAGATGTAGAACACCCCACCCCGCTCGAACGTCGGACTGATGATCCGCTCGTAAAACTCGGGCGAGACGTTGATGCAGCCATGACTGATGCGGTTGTCGTCAGGCGAGGACGATGCAAGGCGTTCGGCACGTTTCTCGGCCGGGACGCCAGTAGCGGTAGGGTGGATGGAGACTGCGGAATCGTAGTCCACCCACAGCACGCGGCCAGCGTCGATTGACGGACCGAAACCGCCCACAAAGCGACCAGCGGGCGTCGTGCGATCCCGGCCCGGAATCTCGCGGAGAGCGAGACCGGCGATGCCGGGGGCCGAATGGTCGCCGATCGCCGAGCCAAAGAGCCCGGGGGCCGCGCCGCGAAGCCGGCCGTCGCCATCGAACACCAGGATCTGTGCGGCGGCCTTGTCTATGACCGCAAACGGATAGCCTTGGTTGTCGTTGGCTGCGACAACCCAGCCCGCGAGCTCAACCACCGTGCCGGACACATCCTGGCCTCGCGGAAGCTGGTCGACGGCGGCGACCGGTTGCGCGGCGGCATCCTCGGCGCTGGCCACGCCGAAGCTCGCGGACGCCAGGGCCAGCACCAGCGCACCAAAAGCGGCCCGGATCGCAGGGTGTGTGCACGTATTGATAGGGCGGTTCCTTGGAACGAAGACTGGGCGAGACTAAGGAGACCGGTGACCAGCACAAGGCCACCGGGTCCCAGTTCAGGCCGTCCGTCGCGAAGTGCGAGGGCGACTAACCTCGCGGCGCGCGGACCGGCGCCGCTTCGAGCTGCTGGACGCGGCTTTCCATTTGATCCAGCCGCTGGTTGGCCTGCTGCGCGGACTGATTGGCGGATTCGGCGCTCTGGGCGGCGCTCTGAACCCTCGTGTCGAGTTGATCGAGGCGTGAGTTGATTCCTGCAAACTCGTCAGCATAGGTTGCGCAGCCGGCAAGTCCCACGGTGGCGACGATCGCCACGCCGAGCGTACGCGCCATCACCAGATGTTGTTTGGTCACAAACATTTCAATGCTCCTTCGTCGGGGGTATCGGGACTAGTCTGGCGTTGGCATACGTAGATAGATTGTGAAGATGTGGCAACTCGTGAGAGTTGCGGCTTGAATCCATCAGTCTCCGCGAAAACTCGCAGCATTTGATCGACTATCACAACCGCAGTCACCGATCCCCACCCAAGATGAACAGTAGACCTTAATACGCGAGCCGTTTTGCACCGACTGATCTTCAGAGACTTCTTCGACTCCTCCCCATTCATCAGCAAGGAAAGCTATACCGGCCCCTCCAATGCGTCTAGGCGGTCGACATAGTCTCTCCCGGCATATCATTACTGCACCGTGCGCAATGTCCGCTTCGGGTCGGAAGCGGACATCGGCTGATCGACATCAGCGGACTTGGGAGCTGCGTGCTTTTCCGGCCACGCCTGGAGCCGACCTCGCCCCGCTACCGTTCCGTAAACCCACGCGGTCGGACTCCCCTGCCCCCAAGCCAATCCACTTAACGAGCTTTGCTGCTCGTTGATATGCTCTCGCGGCGCGTTCGCGCATTCAGGGGAAAGGGGAAGATATGACGAGTCGAAGCATTGGGCTGCCGCTCGTGGCGGCGGTTCTTGTCTGCGCGTGCGGTGCCGCTCACGCGGCGAAGGACAGGCCGGAGGGCCACGATCCGTCGCAAGACGAACTACTCTCGAGCATGGCGGTGCACGCCGCCGCCGCGCATGACCGGCTCAAGAGCCAGATCACCTACGGGTACATCAACGTGGGTGCCACCGCCGCCAACGCCACGAACAACCTATACGCGAGCACACCCGGACTGTCGTACGGCAGCGCAGCTGCCGCTGGCCTCGCAGGTGGCCTGATCGCCTCCGCGCTCATCAATGCCGAGGCCAAAGCCTCAGCCAAGAACCAGGTCCGGGATGCGAACACGGAGTTCGAACGTGCCCAGTGCAAGCTGTCGAACACCGACGCATTGTTGGGTGCGATCGAGCGCAGCGTTGGTGGCACGCCATGGGGTGCGGGACGAAGCGTCCAACGCCATGTGCTCGCGCAAGATCAGTCGGTGGACGATCTGGTGCCGCAGGACGAGCCGCGTTACGAGCTGGTGGCGACCTACAGCATGACGCCGGACTATTCTGCGCTGGTCACCTCGGTCGCGCTGGCCGCGTACTCGTCGCAACTGCCAGGGGCGCCGACGCGCTGGCAGAAGAAGCCAGCGTGGAGCGATGACCTTGTCGTGGTGTCAGACGTCGTCCCATTGGCCGAGAAGACCCCGGAAGACGTTCGAACCGCAATCTCACGCGAGACCACGCGCTACGCGGACAGTGGCGTGTACAAGCTGATCCAAGCCGCCAACGCGGGCGATCGTACCGCCCGCCGCGCCGCCAGCGGATTGCTCAGGACCCACCAAGCGCGCATGCGCGATGCCAAGGGACTGGAGTGGACACCGCGCGAAGCGGCTGCTGCGCGCGCGCGTGCATGGACGGCCGACGACTGCAGCCTGGTTCGTTCGGCGCTCACGCAAGGTGCGACCGACATTGAGACGCTGCTGAGCCGCCTGTTTGCAGGTTCACTCCCCGCCCGCGTAGAAACGGGTGTGACGGTGGTGCCACTGCGCAACGATACCGATCGTGTTGTACAGGTGCGGCCAGATGGACAGTACGTCGCACGCGCCGTCGATGCCGACGCACCACTCGGCTGGCGTTACTCGTGGTACCCCGAGGAAGAAACGCCAGACGAGGCGTCGGCGGAGTAAGCCAGGTGCAGGGCTCTGCACGCGCGGGGCCCTGCTTGATCCGCCCAAGATCGGCTTCCCGCCAGAAGCGGCCACCCTCTGCTGACAGGTCGACTGTGCCGTCATGCGCGTTCACCCAGAGGTTGGCCAATTGGCCCACTTTTCGCGGAGGTCAAGCAGCCTGCGTAGATGGCCTTTCGCAGCCCGATGTACGCCCCCACATAGGTACTTGGATGCCAACTCCGCTGGCACAGGAAATGGACATGGACATTGGAATCATAGGTTCGGGGAACATCGGCAGCACTCTCGCGCGCCACCTCAAGGGCCTCGGTCACCAGGTGTCGATCGCCAACTCGCGCGGCCCTGCGTCGCTGACGGCGCTGGCCGCGGAAACGGGCGCAACCGCAGTGACGGTGGAGCAGGCAGCGCGCGCGCAGGACTTGGTCATCATCACTGTCCCGGAGAAAGCGGTTCCGCAACTGCCGCGCGATAGCCTTGCCACCTCATCGGCTGTGGTTGTCGACACTGGGAACTACTACCCGTCGCGCGACGGTCACATCGCCGAGATCGATGGTGGATTGACCGAAAGCGAATGGGTCACGCGGGTGCTCGGTCGACCTGTCGTCAAGGCATTCAACAACATAGTCGCCAGTAGTCTTGCGTCACGCGGCGCGCCAGCGGGCACGCCAGGGCGCATCAGCCTTTCCGTCGCCGGTGACAATAAGCACGCCAAGGAGTTGACGCTGGGCTTGATCGACGCGATTGGCTTTGATGGCGTCGACGCCGGATCGCTCGCTGACTCCTGGCGGCAGCAGCCAGGGACGCCGGCGTACTGCCAGGATTTGGATGCCGCGGGACTTGAAGCGGCCTTGGCGAAGGCGGACGCCGCGCAGATCCCGGCATACCGCGCGCAAGCGGATGAAGCCGCCCGCCCCTATTTCTGAGGGCGCTCGGCATCTGTAGTCACCCGACGCAGCACTCGGCTAGGTCCGCTATGGGTCGGGAGCGGCCGCTGAACTGACGTCGGATTTCGGAACTGATCGAGATCGTATCCCACAACGGGAATCCGATCTTCGATCAGGACGTGCCGCCCGACATCATGGCGCCGCGCTCGCGGAAACGGGAGCCGCACTACTCGACTCCAGCAACTGCCTGATGACGGCTTCGGTACGCTCATAGTCGCCTTCCCCGAAGTGTCGATAGGCCACTCGACCATTCCGATCGACGAGATACAGTGCCGGCCAGTAGCGGTTACCGTAGGCATTCCACGTCCTGTAGCCATTGTCCTGGGCAACGGCGTATTCGATCCCGAAGCGCTTCACAGCGGCTTCGACGTTCTTCGTGCTTTTTTCGTATCCGAATTCCGGCGTGTGCACGCCAACAACGACGAGCCCCTTGTCCTGATAGCGTTCGTGCCACTTTTTCACATACGGCATGACCCTGATGCAGTTGATACAGGAATAGGTCCAGAACTCCACCAATACCACTTCCCCCCGCAGCTCTTCCATCCTGAGCGGCTCGCTGTTGATCCAGTGGTTGATGCCGGTGAATTCGGGCGCAAGGGGGACCGATTCCGAACGGGTATCTACCGCTGGATCCGCCTGCGCACCAGGGGTGCAGGCGACTGCGAACAGGCAGAAGCTCAAGGTGAAGACAAGTCGCTGGAACATGATCAGAGTCCTGTGGAAATGGAGGGAAGCCACTGCGTGGCCCAGGCAGTGAAAAGAACGTCGTATTGGAAGAGCTGAAGGAGTGCGAAGGCGATGGCGACGGCGCCAAAAATTTTTCGGAACAGATTTGCGCGGCGGTTGAAGAAGCCCAGGCGCGAGGACACCCACTCGCCCCCGTAGGCAATCGCGAGCATCGGGAGCCCAGCGCCTATCGCATAAGCTCCCAGCAGGACGGTCGCTTTTCCTGGTTCTTGCGAGCTGGCGGCAAGCGCCAGCACGGAAGCCAGAATCGGACCGGCACAGGGCGCCCAGGCAAGGCCGAGGGAAACACCAACCAGAAGCGCACCGGCCTTTCCAAAGGCTGATCCCAGACGAGGTGATACGAATCCCCGCGAAGGAAGAAGCGCACGGCCTTTCTGCACCAACCAGTCGAAGGGTGCAGGCCACAGGCAGAACAGACCGGCAGCGAGCAACAACACGATCGCGGCCGTACGGATGCTCTGTTGCAGTTCGCCAGATGACGCTGACAACGCGCCGATCAGGATGCCACCCGCCGCGAAGGTGGAGACAAAACCGACAATGATCAGCAGAGGCTCCACCCTGCTGCGACCCGCCGTGGTGGCGAGCACGATCGGTAACACCGGCAGGATGCAAGGTGATGCGATGGTCGCCACGCCGGCCACGGCCGCGAGCACATAGGCAATCATTGCCAGGCACCGGTAATGGCAACGAGGCCGTTGGTCACTGGAATATGCATCAGATTTTCCTTGAATGGCCTGAGCTATGCGGAGCGCCCAGCGCGCTCCGCATAGGATTCAGTCAGCGCAGGGACTTGAAGGCTGCGCGCATTTCTTCGGCGAACAGCTGCGGCTCTTCCCATTGGGCAAAGTGGCCACCCTTGTCGACTTCGTTGAAGTACATGAGCGTGGGGTAGGCCTGCTCTGTCCAGCTGCGCGGCGCGCGATAGATCTCACCGGGGAACACCGTCACTGCCACCGGGACCGTAATCTCAGCGGTCCGCTGCTCCACGGCGTTGAAGTTGTTGGTGTTGTTTTCCCAGTACAGCTGCGCGGACGATATGGCGCTGTTGGTCAGCCAGTACAGCGTGATGTCGTCCAGCATTTCGTCCTTGGTCAGCGATTTCTCGGCATCACCGCCGCTGTAAGTCCACTGGTTGAACTTGTCGAAGATCCACGCGGCCAGTCCGGCCGGCGAATCGGTGAGCCCATAACCAACCGTCTGTGGCCGGGTCGCCATCATCGCGCCGTAAGCGCCGTTCCTCTGGAAGAAATAGCTCAGCGCGTCGTAGGCGGCCTTCTCTTCCGCCGACAATCCCGCTGGTGCCGGATCCCCGACACTCATGGCTCTGGCTGCCGCGGCAGGTACGGTCGCCGGCATGTTGACGTGGATGCCGAGCAACCCCTTCGGCGCCTGGCGACCCATCGCGTCGGCAATCACCGAGCCCCAGTCACCGCCCTGGGACACGTACTTCTTGTAGCCGAGACGCTTGACCAACACGTCCCAGGCCTTCGCGATGCGGTCCGGATCCCAGCCTTCTTCCTGCGGCTTGCCGGAAAAGCCATAGCCGGGCATCGACGGAATGATCACGTCGAATGCATCTTCGGCTCGACCGCCGTGAGCGGTCGGGTCTGTCAGCGGGCCGATCGACTTGGTCAACTCCAGGATGGAGCCCGGCCACCCATGAGTGATCAGCAACGGCATCGCATCGGGATGACGCGATTTGACGTGGATGAACTGGATATCGATGCCATCGATGTTGGTCACGAACATCGGCAACGCGTTCAATTCGGCTTCGACCTTGCGCCAGTCGTAGGTGGTTCCCCAGTACTTGACCAGGGCCTGCAACTTCTCCAGTTGCACGCCCTGGGATTCATCGGACACCGTTTCCTTTTCCGGCCACCGTGTTGCCCGCACGCGCTGACGCAGGTCGACCAGCTGTGCCTCGGGAACGTTGATGCGGAACGTCCGGATAGCGCTGCTCTCGGACGGAGCAGACACTCCAGCTTCGGGTGCGGCGTAGGCGCCGCTGGAAACCGCAAGCAAGGGAATTGCGAGTGAACCTGCTGCGGCAATGGCGAGCAAACCGCGCCGTAGTTGACCTGACTTCCGCATGACTACTCTCCTGGGTGATTGGGATCTGCGACAGGCAGATTCGATTGCAATCACACCAGAGCGGATGGGCGGCATCTATTGCACGATGGTGCCGCTCGATACCAAAGCATCATTCGGCGCGGCACGACCCTGGAAAATCGGCTGGCGCGCTTCGAACAACGCGACCTTGCCTTCAACACTTGTCTTCACCCACGCAAAGTGGCGCCGTAGAGCCATTTCGAGGCCGCCGACGGTGTCATTCTGGTTGCTGAAAATTCCCTTGCGGTTGTAGACGTTCATCAACGCCCGGCCGAAGCTGTTGTGGTGGGCGCTTTCGCCCAGGATCGTCGCGCCGAACAACACGCCATCGGATTTGAGGTGCGGCTTGAGATTGGCGAACACCCTGCTCTTCTCGGCCATCGGACGTGGCAAGCAGTGAAGCAGGTAGAGCATGGATACTGAGTCGAATGCCTCTCCGGGAGGTTCGACCAGAGGCATCATTGCGTCATGCTGGATCACTTCCGTGTGAGCACGCCCCCATCGTCGCCGGGCCGCTTCCAGGCTGCTGGCGTTGAGGTCCATCAAGGTAAGTTGAGTGGACTCTGGCAACTGCGCATTTGCAGGGTAGAAGCCGGTACCGACTCCCACATCCAGATGACGGACACCAACGCGCTGCCGGAAGAACGGAAGCAAGACGGAGTCGGTGGAGCATTCCCACGCATGGCGGTTGGAGATGCCCAACACCCACCAGTCGTAGAGCTTGAGGGTAGCGGGCGAGTAGATCCCTGCGCCCTGTTCGGTATGGAGAGCCATTTGCTACCTGCTCACAGCCGACCTTCCCGAACCAGGCGTTCCCTGGTCGACTGGATATGGGCTTCACCCTCGCGAAGTGCTTCCGGCGTGGTGTGGACCGAGTAGTACCCGGTCACAAGACCGTGTTGGTGCGGTGACGCCGATCCGAGGATGAACTCCGCATCGGTCAATGCTTCGAATTCCACTGCGTTGCCCGATGGCTCGAAAGCCACAAGATCTCCATGCGTCAACTCATCAGGGGTTGCTATCACGCCTGCCGATATGGCGACCCAAAGGATCGTGTGGCCTTCTGGTGGGTGATAGGTCCAGCGCTCTCCGGCCTTCAACAGCACGGCGAGATAGTTCATCGGCGAAGGGGGCGTCAGGACGCTCGATACGGACTCATGGCTACCCAGGAGCACGCGAACCCGGTCATCTCCGCGGACCTCGCCGGGGAGCTGGCAGATGCTGGTCGTCGGGCCCAGTTCCAGTTCAGGCGGCAATGCGATCCACAGTTGGAAACCGCGCGTCCGCGTCGCCTTGTCCAGGCCGCCGCCGTGCCACATGCCGCGTCCGGCCTGCATCCATTCGACACCGCCCGCCGGCAACGTGCCACGTACATTGTCCGGGTCGATGTAGCTCAACGCGCCTTCCGCGACGTAGGTCAGGGTGACAATCCCCGAGTGGGGATGAAGCGGGCCTTCGTACGGCGCACCGTCATGATCAAACAGATCGAGGAATACGAAAGGCTTCAGCAACTGGCCGAAATCGGACGGACTCATCAGGCGCGTTACCGGACCCTGCGTCCTGCCGCGGGTGCGCTGCGCGATAGCACGTGTCGGACGGGTCGACGATGTCGTTGACGGGGTGGGTGTCATGCGGATTCATTCCTGTCGGGTGGCATCAATCACATCAGATTGCGCAGCCAACAGCCATTGCACGAAGGTGTCTGTTGCCTGCTCGTGCTACTCGACGGCACGCGGCAGCGAGAAAGAGAACGTCGCGCCTGGCCCGTCATTCGTGGCGGCCAATAGCCGCCCATGATGGCTTTCGATGATGAACTTGCTGATCGACAGTCCGATGCCCATCCCATCCTCCTTGGTGCTGTAGAAGGCTTCGAACAGTCGGGACGACGACTGCGGATCGATCCCCTCGCCCACATCCCGCACCGAGAAGCGCACCCGGTCGTCGCCGTCGCGCTCGGTGCGGATTTCCATGCGCCGGGGCCGGTCGTCGATGTCGCGCATCGCATCGGTCGCGTTGAGCAGCAGGTTGAGGATCACCTGTTGCAACTGGACGCGATCACCAGTCACGGATGGAAGATCGCACGCGAGTTCCGGGACCAGCTGCACGCCTGCCTTGCGCAGCTCACTCTTCGACAGCGCGATGATCTCGCCCGTGGCCTCGTTCAGGTCGACCGGCTCGACCACCACGCCCTTGTTGGTAAACAGCGCACGCAGACGGGTGATCACGTCCGCCGCGCGATTGCCGTCCCTGATCATGCGTTGCGCGGTACTGCGCGCGCCATCGACATTGGGCGGATGGGCGTCGAGCATCCGCAGGCACGTGCTGGCATTGGTGACGATGCCGGCCAGCGGTTGATTGACCTCGTGGGCGATCGAAGCCGTCAACACGCCCAGGGTCGTGATGCGCGCCACATGCGCCAGCTCGGAGCGGACCTTGCCGAGCGCCTCTTCCGAAAGCCGGCCCTGGGTCACGTCCTGGACCGCGCCGATGTACTCGCTGCGGCCATCGCTGTTGCGTACCGCATGCGCGACCAGGTGGAGATGCTTGATCGACCGGTCAGGCATCTGCGCGCGATACGTGTGGTCGAGATCCGCCCCGGTGGTGCGCGCGACCTCGATGATCTCCCGGAACAGCGACAGGTCGTCCGGGTGCACCCGTGTCGCCACCAGGTCGAGCGTCACCGGCTGCGCCGGATCAAGTTGGTAGGTGCGGAACAGTTGCTCCGAGAATTCGAGGGTTTCCAGGTCTACGAGCCAGTAGAAGCTGCCGGTGGAACTCAGGTGCTGGGCCTCCTTCAGCCACACCTCGCTGCGGCGCAGGTCGGAGTACAGGCGCGCGTTCTCCAGCCAGATCGCCGCCTGCGAGGCCAGGAAATCCAGCACCGCAACCTTTCCGGCCGTGAAGGCCCGCGTCGCGATATTGTTCTCCAGGTACAGCACACCGATTACCCGCGCCTGCTTGAAGATCGGCAGGCACAGCAGCGACCTGGGCCGATGCCGGCCTATGTATTCGTCGTCCCGGTCCAGCCCCCCTGCCGACGCGTCATCGAGCACGAGGCGCTCGCGCGTCCGCAGCACATACTGGAGCGCCGACTGTGGAAGGTCGGACGGCACGACCCGCGATCTCCGCAGCGTCACGTCCACGCTGCCGCGCCCCGTGGCGGCTTCCGCTTCGACCACCGGCACGCCATCGTGCAGCAGGATGAGCAAGCCCCGCTCCGCGCCCGCATGCTCAACGGCGATCCGCATGAGCTTCTCAAGCAGGGCCGGAAGGATCATCTCGCTCGACAAGGTTTGCGATGCCTTGTCGACCGCCTCCACGTCCAGTTGGACGACTGGCGCATCGATGGTTGCATTGACCGGCTCATGCGGGGGGCGTCGACACAGGCGGGGGTAGCGCGTATCGAGTTGCCTGACCTTGGGCTCCGCCCCCCAGCGCTCATAGCAATCGCGCGCGTTGCGCAGATAGGCACAGGCAATGGTCTCCAGCCCCAGCGCCGCATAGTGCTGACCGGCCAGCTCGTTGGCGATGGCTTCGTTGTGCAGGAAGCCGTATGTGCGCGAGCGCGCGACCGCCGCCTCGTACAGCTGCTGGGCCTGCACCTCACGACCTTCCAGCCGCGCGATCTCGGCGCCCACCAGTGCTTCCTGCCCGGCGAAGTTCTCCGGGCACGTCACGGCCCAGGCCGCGATCCTCCCGTGATGCTTTGAAAGCTCACGGACATGATGGTCGCGCTGCGTCGGGGTGGCAGTTTCGCACGCGGCGGCGTGGCTGAGCGCGGCATGGAACTCGTAGGCCGCTTCCTCGATCGAGGATCGCATCGCCCAGCGGATGCCCTCGATGCGGGCCGCGGCCACGAGGGCGCCGGGAAAATCCCCGGCAATAAACCGCTCATGCAGCCGGAAAACCCAGTGGTAGCAAACCATCATCGCCATCTGGGGGTGATCCTCGAACTCCCCCATGGCCCAGGCCTCGTCGGCCGGATCCTGTCCGGTCGGCAATCCACGCAGCGCCTGCACCAGCGCGAGCTGCCCGATGAAGCGCTCGGCCGGCAATCCCAGCTCGATCTTCCTGGCGAATGTCATCGCCTGCTCGGCCTCCTGCTGCACCTGCGCGAGGGGAACGCCCGACATCAGCAGGTGCGTGAGGAGGTTGCGCAGGTTGTACGCGGCAAACGCCATGTCGCCTCTGGAGCTGCCGATCTGGAATGCCTGGACCATCATCGGCTGGCACAGCGGCAGGTGCTTGAACCACGGCATGGTGAACGCGGCGAAGCACGAATAGACGCGCGCCTTGAAACGATCGATGCCGCGGCGGTCCACCAGCTCGCAGGCGAGCCGCCCGAAATCATAGGCCGTCGTGTAGTCGGCGAAGTGCGGCCCGAGCGTCATGTTCAACGCCGCGTAGGCAACGCTCGAGCTCTCGCCGTGACCATGATCCAGACTGAGGTTGGTCATGCGCAGGAGCACGAGGTCCAGCAAGTGGCGATCGACCGCATAGGCCGCGGGGAAAAGCTCCGTGAGCACTGCCAGGATGGCGATGCTGCGCTTGTCGCTCATCGCGGGCAGATCGGTCAGCGTCTGCATGGGACGCCCGGCGAGCCTGCGACGCATCTCCAGATACTCCCGCTGCACGTCCTCTTCGGACGGCCTTGGCGACCAGTCGATGCCCGCCCCGGCAAGGAAGCACAGCGCCGCCTCGACGGCCCGCTCGTTGCGGCCGGTGGTGAAATACAGCAACACCGCCAGGCAGACCACCTCGGCCTGGTCGGTCAGCCCTGTCGCATGCTGCGAGAGCGCGGTAAGCCGCTCCTCCGCCTCCGCCAGGTCGTAATCAACGATCTCGCACTCCGCGCGACCGAGCTCGAGCTTGAACGTCAGCTCGTACCGACGCTCCCAACTGTCGCTGCCCAGCAACGCCCGCCCGGCGGCGAAGTAGTTCTTCGCCGAGGCGTAGGCACTGGCCGCCTTGGCGTGCCCGCCGGCCGCCAGGAAGCACCCGGCCACGCTCTCGCGTTCGGCGAGCGAGTCGATCGCCGAAGCCCCGCGCTCGAACTGGTTGGCGGTCTCGAAGATGTTCGATTCATTCTCCATGTCGGGTGCGAGCGACAGGAGCATCCGGCCGATGCGCAGATGGGTCAGCGCGCGGGCATCGACCGGGACCAGTGCGTAAGCCGCTTCGTGGACGCGGTCGTGGATGAACGAGAGCGACCCGTTGGTAACCACCACAAGCCCCTCCTCCACCGCGCCACGCAATGTTGCATTGACCTCGTCCACTGGAACGCCACGCAGGGCCGCCAACATGCCGATCTCCGCGACGTTCCCCAGACACGCCAGCTGCCCCAGCGATTCACGGGCCGGAGCGGACAGCCGGCCGAGCTTCGCCGTCATCAGCTGCGCCAGGTTGTCGGTCACGCCCCTTGCGCGTATCCGCTCGATGTCCCACCGCCACGAGCCGCTTTCCGGGTCGAATCCCAGCAGCGCTTCGTCGGCCAGTGCGGTCACGAACTGGATCGCGAAGAACGGATTGCCGCCGGTCTTCTCGGACACCAGCTCCGCCAGCGGACGGGTGCGTTCGAGATCCGCATGCAGGGCATCGGCGGTGAGTTGGGCGATGTCGTGCCGTTCCAGTGGCGCCAGTTCGATCTGCGTCACGATCCCGCCGCCGCTGCGGATGACGTCGATCGTGGTCGAAAGCGGGTGCATCGGACCCACCTCGTTGTCCCGGTAGGCCCCGATCAGCATGAGGTGGCCGCAGCCCGGCGGCGTTGCCAGACGCTGCAAGAGCGATAGCGTCCCCGGGTCGAGCCATTGCAGGTCGTCGATGAACAGCACAAGCGGATGCGCGTGACGCGCGAAAACCTCGACCAGGTTCACGAACGCGAGCTGGAAACGCATCGCCGCGTCCTGCGACTCGACAGGAGGCGTCGGCGGTTGCTCTCCGATGATGAGGGCAAGCTCGGGGATCAGGTTGACCATGAGCTGGCCGTTCGGCCCCAGCGCGTCGATCAGCGCGTCCCGCCAGTGCGCGAGCTCGGTGTCGCTTTTGTTGAGCAGGTCGCGCACCAGGGACCGGAAGGCCTGCGCCAGGGTGGCGTATGGGATGTCGCGCTTGAACTGGTCTAATTTACCGGTGGCGAACAGGGCGTGTGCCGGCGCGAGAACCTTGTGAAGCTCGCGGACGATGGAAGACTTGCCAATGCCCGCATACCCGGAGACCAGCACCAGCTCCGTCGTTCCCTGGTTAACAACGCGATCGAACGCACCGAGCAGCTCGGCGATCTGCGCATGGCGTCCGTACAACTTTTCCGGGATCACCAACTGGTCCGGGACGTCGCGCTCGGCCAGCTCGAACCGGCCGATGCGCCCTTCCGCCTCCCACTGCCTCAGGCAGCGGCGCAGGTCGTTCGCCAGGCCCGCCGCCGTCTGGTAGCGGGCCTCGGGATCCTTCGCGAGCAGCTTGAGCACGATCTCGTCGAGTATCGGAGGCACGCCTTGTACGCGCTCGCCCGGCGGCGTTGGCTGCCGGGCGATGTGGCAATGGATCCACTCCATGGGATTGGACGCGCTGAACGGCAAGGTGCCGGTCAGCAGTTCGTACATCGTGATACCGAACGAGTACAGATCGCTGCGGGCATCCATCCAGCGGTTCATGCGCCCGGTCTGCTCGGGTGCCATGTACGCGAACGTCCCTGCGATGGTCTCCGGAGGCGCCAGCACCTGGCGTTCGCGCCGCAGTCGCGAGGCCGGCGCGAATCCGGTCAGGCGCACGTCCCCCGCATCATCGACCAGTACGTTCGCCGGCTTGATGTCCTTGTGCAGGATCCCCTGGCCGTGCAGTTGCGCAAGCGACCGCGCGAGCGCGATCAGGATGCGCAGGCAACGCGCAAGCGCCATCCGTTGCCCTTTCATCCGGCCAATCAGGCTGTCGAGGGATTCGGTGCCGGGGCTTTCGACCGGCGGCACGGCGCGCCCGTCCGGGTTCGAGCGCAACGGCGTGTCGCCCGTTACCGACATCAGCCGGCGCTCACGGGGTCCATCTGTGCATGATGGGCCGGCCGCGGTGGAATCGAGAACCCGAACGTCGCGCCCGGGCCGTCGTTCGATACCGCCCACAGCCGTCCCTGGTGGCTCTCGATGATGGAGCGGCTGATCGACAGGCCGATTCCGATCCCGGAGCTTTTGGTCGTGTAGAAGGGATCGAACAGCCTCTCGGTTTGACGCGGATCAAACCCTACCCCGACATCCCGCACGGTCAGCCGGACATGGTCGCCCTCGTCGCGCCCGGTCGTGATCACCACGTACCGGGGCCGGTCCTCGACACCGGTCATGGCATCGGCGGCGTTCAGAAGCAGGTTCAGGATGACCTGTTGGAGCTGGACGCGATCGCTCATGACCGGCGGCAGGTCGTCGGCGAGTTCGGCCCGCAGGATCACCCGACTGCGCTGGAGCTCCGTGCGGGCCAGGGAAATCACTTCCCGCGCGGCATCGTTCAGGTCCACCAGCTCGTTGGAGACGGTCTTCCTGTCGACCAGCGCGCGCAAACCGGTGATGACATCGGCCGCGCGGTTCCCATCGCGGATCGTGCGAAGCGCGGCCTCGCGCGCCCCGTCAATGTTCGGGGGGTCGGCGGCGAGCATGCGCATGCTCAGGCTGGCATTGGTGATGATGCCGGTCAGCGGCTGTCGGACCTCGTGCGCGATCGATGCGGTCAACGTATTCAACGTCGTGATCCTGGCCATGTGGGCCAACTCGGACCTGAGCGTGCCCAGCGCCTCCTCGGAAATCCTGCGCGGCGTGACGTCCTGTACTGCGGCGATGTACTCGAGCTGCCCGGCCGGGCCCTGCGTGGCGCGGGCCACCACGTGCAGATGCCTGGTCGAACCGTCCGGCAGCCGCAGCCGGTGTTCGTGTTCGAAGTCGCCGCCATCGCGGCGTTGCCGGGTCAGCGTCGCCGAGAACGAAGGCAGATCTTCGGGATGCAACCTGGCCAGCATGGCCTCCAGCGTGGCCGGCACGGCCGGGTCGAGCCCGAAGATCCGGTAGACCTGGTCGGACCACGTCATCGCGTCGGTCACGGTGTGCCATGAAAAACCGCCCGTGGAACTGATCCGCTGGGCCTGGGCGAGGAACGCCTCGCTCTGCTTCAACGCCGCATCATGCTGCGCCCGCTCGACCGCAATGCTCGCGATATGCGCGACCTTGTCGATCAGGTCGCGCTGGAACGGCGTCGGAAGGCCCGGTTCGCCGCGGTAGATGGCGAGCGAACCCAGTACATGATTGCCGCGCCCGACGATCGGCGACGACCAGCACGATTGCAGCCCGTGGCCGAGGGCCAGGGTGCTCCAGCCTTGCCGCTGCCATCTTTCATCCAGACCAACATCGGGCACGATCACCACCTGGGCCGATGCCGCTGCCAAGCCGCAGGGGCCGGCGTCGCCGGCGGAGGATCGGCCTTTCATCGCATGCCTGTAGCCCGATGGCAGCGTTGGTCCGATGGCCTGGCTCCACGTGCGGCCGCTGGCATCGCTGAAGAGCATGCCGCAGTGGCAATCGCTGACGGCTTCCTCGACAAGCGTGCACAGCGCGGTCAGCACGTCGGGAAGCGGGTCGTTCGATGCCACCATCTCCAGCAGCCGCTTCTCGCCCTTCAGCAGGTCCTCGGCCCGCTTGCGGTCGTCGATATCGGTTTGCACGAGATACCAGAGCGTGACCTGCCCCTGCGCGTCCGGCAACGGATGGGCACGCATGTGCAACCACCGGTAGATCCCGTCGGCGCGACGATGGCGTCCCTCGACTTCGTAGGGGTCGCCGGTTTCCACCGCACGCGTCCAGGCCGCGCTGACCGTTGCCAGGTCGTCGGGATGGATGACGTCCGCCAGCTCCCACGTCGCCATCTGCTCCAGCGTCGCACCGAAAAATTCCATGCAGCGGCGATTGGCAAGCTCGACGCCGCCCGCGGGTTTCAAGAGGCATACCAGCGCAGGCAGGTCATCGAAGATCGAGCGGAAGGGCCCGCCATGATCGTGCATGTACGTCTGGTCCATCCTGCCGCCCTCAATGTGTTCCGCGATTCCAGGCCCCCTTGCGGGCCCAGCATGCATCGCCTCCCGTACACCGACCACCATACTTTGGTGTCGGTTTTCTCCAGGGCCCACCGCCGCAGGCGCATTGCAGAGCAATATTCGACGCCGGGGAACCGCTTCGCATGCGGGTCGACACCATCGTGCAATGGATGCAGATGGCCGACTGTAGTCAGATCGTCGCCACACGGTCGCTCCTCCGGACACACAGTCCGATGAAAGAAAGGACCGCACCCAACGGCGAGGACAGACACATGGCAGTTCCGAATATAGCCATCATTATCAGCACTACACGCTCAGCCCGCTTTGGCGACAAGCCAGCGAAATGGATCCACGACCTGGCCGCTTCCAGGGCGGACATGCGCACGGAGGTGGTCGACCTGCGCGACTACCCGATGCCATTCTTCGACGAGCCGGCGTCAAATGCCTGGGTCCCCTCCGAAAGCGAGGTGGCGCAGCGCTGGCAGCGAAAGGTCGCGGAGTTCGACGGTTACATCTTCGTCACCGCCGAATACAACCGCAGTATCCCCGCCGCCCTGAAGAACGCCATCGACTATGCGTATCCGGAATGGAACCGCAAGACCATGGCCCACGTCGGCTACGGGAGCGTGGGCGCGGCCCGGTCGATCGAGCACCTGCGGATGATTGGCATCGAGCTGCAGATGGCCCCGGTACGTACGGGCGTCCACATCCAGGGTGGCGATTTCGTCGCCGTCCTCCAGCAGGGCAAGGATATCGCCGAGCTTGATTACCTCGAACAGAACGCCAAAGCCATGCTGGACGAACTCCACTGGTGGACGAGCGCCCTCATGGTGGCCCGGGCAGCTGCACCCGCGACGAACTAGTACCAATCCGCGACCCGCGACACTTTTTTCGACAGCCGGATCGGGTTGTTGATGTTTTGACGGAAACGACAGCGCTTGTGCGCACCGAATCCGTCGGCTACCCGGGCCCGTCCCCCTCCGGGCCCGGGTGGCCACCTTTCTTCAACGTGGAGTGCACAGACATGAGCAGACTTTTGAATGCGGTATTGGAAGCCCACGGCGGCATTGATCGCTGGAACGGGTTCAGCCAGTTGGAGGCCACCATCGTCACCGACGGCCAATTCTGGAAGATGAAGTCGGTTGAGCAAGACCAGAATCCGCGCCGCCTGACCGCCAAGCTGCATGAGCAGCGCGCCTTCCTGGCGCCATTCGGCGACCCCGACTGGCATCTCGATTTCGCCCCGCAATATGTGGCGATCATGAAAAGCGACGGCACCCCGGTCATCCGCACCGACAACCCGCGGGCGCCCTTTGCCGGTCATGAAATGACCACGCCCTGGGACCCTCTGCAACGGGCGTACTTCAGCGGCTATGCGCTGTGGACGTACCTCGGGACACCTTTCGTGCTGGCGCGCGAGGACGTGGAGGTCACGGAGATCGAACCCTGGACGGAAGCGGGCGAGACCTGGCGGGTGCTGCGCGCACGGTTTCCCGACGCTATCGCCACGCACAGCGCGACCCAGGACTTCTTCTTCGGCGACGACTTCCTCCTGCGTCGCCACGACTACAACGTCGATGTCGCCGGCGGGTTCGATGCCTCGCAACTGGTGTTCGACTACATCACTGCGGACGGCGGCATCCGTTTGCCGGGCAGGCGCCGCGCCTACACCCGCGATGCCAACCGGAATCCGGTGCTTGATCCGCTCATGGTGTCGATTGACATCAGTGACGTCCGCTTCTCATAGGAACGTGACTCCATCGCATGATCATCATCATATGGTTCCACGTCGCGACGATGATGCTGGGTTTTGCCGCGCTGACGGCTTACGACCTGGTGTTCGTGGTCTCATCCAACTCGAAAAGTTCCGAGTTCATCAAAACCGCCCTACGCCTTTCGAAACCCGCGGGACTTGCGGGGAAGGTCATGGTGATTGCCGGCGTGTTCTCCGGCCTTCACCTGGCGTCCCCCTTCGGCTATGGCTCGGCCTGGTTGATCGGCGCGTACCTGCTCGTGGCCATTGCGGTCATCCTGGGTGTCGCGATACTTGATCCCGGGCGCAAGCGCTTGTTGTTGGCCGCTCGCGCTGGCGACGGGCAAGTCGCGGGGTTTCACTTGGGTGTGCTGCCGGTTGCGGTGCTGTACATCAACTCGCTTTGCTGGGCTGGAGTGATCTGGCTGATGATCGCGAAACCTCAGCTATAAGCCATCCGAGTCCCTGCAATCGCCGGAAACCGACACCAAAGTAGGATGGGCGGACCCTGATGGGATGGCGCATCCTCATTTGACGGCGGGCGGCGATCAAGATCACACAATGGAGATGCTTTGATGGGTTTACCTCTGCTCGTTTCGGTAGTCGATGACGATGAGTCCGTGCGCGAATCGTTGCCCGACCTGCTGAGGGAGTTCGGATTCTCGGTCCAGGTGTTCTCGTCGGCTGAGGCGTTCCTGGCGTCTGGTTATCTGGACGCGACCAGATGCCTGATCCTCGACATCGCCATGCCGGGCATGTCCGGGCCTGACCTGCAGCGAGAATTGAAGCTGCGACACATACACATTCCGATCGTCTTCATTACAGCGCATGGCGATGCCGCCGTGCGTCCACGCCTACTGGAACAGGGCGCCGTGGAGTGCTTGTTCAAGCCGTTCAGTGAGGCCGATTTGCTTAAAGCGCTCAATGCCGCCGTCCACACCCAGGAGGTCTAACATGTTGAGTTCAGCCAATACTTCCGTCAGGGAGTCGAGGTTATCGGTCATGCCGCAGATCACCCCGGTCGTCTTCGTTGTAGACGATGACATTTCGGTACGTGAATCGCTGGAGCTGCTGATCAGCTTCGCGGGCTGGCAACCGGAACTGTTCGGATCTGCGCAGGAATTTCTGGCCCATCCGCGGTCAACGACTCCGAGCTGCCTGGTACTCGACGTCAATCTTCCTGATCTCAATGGCCTCGACCTGCAAAAGCGTATTGCGGATGATCGAGTCCACATGCCGATTATCTTCATCACGGGCTATGGCGACGTGCCGAGCACGGTACAGGCCATGAAAGCGGGCGCTGCCGAATTCCTGACAAAGCCGTTCGACGATGAAGTGCTGTTGAGCGCCATCGGCAATGCCATTGAGGACAGCCAGGCCGCCCTCGACCATGAGGAGAGCCTGCGGTTGCTCCGGGAGTCCTATGCATCCCTCACCCCTCGCGAGCGGGAGGTCCTGGCGATGGTCGTCGCAGGCCGGTTGAACAAGCAGGTCGCGGGTGATCTGGGCATCAGCGAAATCACGGTGAAAGCGCATCGTGGCAAGGTTATGCGCAAAATGAATGCCCGCACCTTTGCGAACCTCGTAAAGATGGCAGCGAGACTCTCGCTGCCATCCGGCATTCAGGGCTGAGGGGAACGCGCGGTTCTCGTTTCGCGTTGAGTTGCCCCTAATATCCGGTCGCGGCCGACTCGATCAGCCGCGCGACGGGGCCAGGATTCGACACCATCACTACGTGGGAGCCACCCTCGATGACTTCCACCTTCCTGGCATCGGCACGCTTGGCCATGAACGCCATCGCCTGCGACGGAATGTTCTTGTCCGCGGTGCCGTAGATGAACCAGGAAGGAAGGGTCTTCCACGCCGGATTCGACGTCGGCTCGTTCAAAGCGCCTTCCGTCACCGGTCGCTGCGTGGCCGCCATCAGCGCCGCCTGTGCTTCGGGAACATCGGCTGCAAACTGATCGTGGAACTTGTCCTGCTGGATGTACAGGTCCACGCCACCGTCGAAGAGCTTCACCGGAGGCGCAAGCGTCGGCCCGAGCGTGCTTCCGGGAAACTTGCCCGAGAGCCCGACAGCGGTTTCTCCCGCATCGGGCGCGAATGCGCTGACATAGACCAACGCCTTGACGTTGGCATGCCCGTTGGCGGCGTCGGTAATGACATTGCCGCCGTATGAGTGCCCGACAAGGACCACTGGCGACTGGATGCCGCCCACGACGTCGGATAGGGACTGCGCGTCGACCCGGACACCGCGCAGCGGATTGGCCGGGGCAACAACGGGATAGCCGTCCTTTTTCAGGATCTTGATGACCCCATTCCAGCTCGATGCATCCGCGAACGCACCGTGCACGAGGACGATCGTGGGCTTGACCTCCTGGCCGAGTGCATTCGGTCCAACGACCATGGCGGAAGCGAATGCCAATGTGGCGACTATCTTTTTCATGTCAGGTCTCATTTGATTTCTGGGAAAATCGGTGACGGGGGATCAAGCCAAATCGATCGTGACGTCGATGTTGCCTTGCGTTGCCTTGGAGTACGGACAGGTCTGGTGCGCCTCATCAACCAGCGCCTGCGCGACATCACGGGGCAGGCCAGGCAGCGAGACATGCAGGCGCGCCTGCAACAGATATCCGTCGCCGGTCATGCCGAGATCCACCTCTGCGTCAATCGCCGTCTCTTGCGGTAGCGTGATTTTCCGCTGCCTGGCGGCGATCGCCATCGCACCCTCAAAACACGCTGACCAACCTGCGGCGAACAATTGCTCGGGATTGGTGCCCTTACCTGCGGTTCCCGGGGAGGACAGCTTGACCTCCAAACGACCATCGTCGCTCCGCGAGGCGCCATCACGCCCTCCCGTGGTATGGGTCTTGGCGGTATACAGAACTTTCTCGATCTTGATCATGGGGTCATCCTCGGTGTGCTGATGGGGGCTGCGTCAGGGTGCCAATCGGGTGAAGACGAAATCGTGTTCTTGCACGCGCGCCTCATGGCATGCGAAGCAAGTGCGGTGTTGCGCTTCGTCAGCGGGCTTGCCGTCGACGAACCGGCCAAAACCCCACCCACCCGTGGACGCATACTTCCTGGAATCCTTGACCATGATCTGAACCGTCGTCGCCGCTCCGGGTATGGAGGCCGGTTCGAATTCGGGGGACTGGACATGCTTCCAGGCAAGCTTTGCCAGGACGGTGCCATCCGGGAATGGCAGCGTTCCCAGACGGTATGCCTCGACCGCCCGGTCGTTCCCCAGGACAGCCCGGAGTTCATCCAGCGGTTCCGCTTCCACGGCAGGCGCGATCAGCTGCCATTTGCGATAGTCGTCGGGAAGCGTGACGCCGTAGATCGGCGACGCACGTTCACTACCAGCGCCGGCTTCAGCCGCGAACAGCACCGACATCGAGCATGCCGCGACACCGGCAAGAACGGAGAGAAGAGTCAGTTTCATCATGTGCTCCCTTATCTTTGCGCTCAGAGCGCAGCGACATCGACGATTGCCTGCGTGAACGCCTTTGGAGCCTCTTGGGGCAGGTTGTGACCGATGCCGCCCTTGATGAGACGGTGCTCATACTTGCCGGTGAATCGCTTGGCATAACTGGCCGGTGGCGGATGTGGCGCGCCATTGGCATCGCCCTCCATCGTGATCGTCGGCACCGCGATGGCAGGAAACCCGGCAAGCTGCTTCTCCAAGGCGTCGTACTTGCGTTCTCCATCCGCGAGTCCAAGCCGCCAGCGATAGTTATGGATGACGATCGCCGCGTGGTCAGGGTTTTCCAAGGCCCCTGCACTGCGATGGAAAGTGGCGTCGTCGAATGACCACGTCGGAGACGCGAGCTGCCAGATGAGCTTCGCGAAGTCGTGCCGGTACTTCTCATAACCGGCAGCGCCACGGTCGGTGGTGAAGTAGTACTGGTACCACCACTTCAACTCGGCCTCGGGTGGCAGCGGCGCTTTGGCGGACTCCTGGCTGCCGATGAGGTAGCCGCTTACCGAGACAAGCGCATTCACCCGTTCCGGCCACAACGCCGCCACGATAGCGGCCGACCGCGCGCCCCAGTCAAAGCCTGCAACGATTGCCTTCTCGATCCCGAGCGCATCCATCAGTGAGATCACGTCGGTGGCGAGTGCCGAGGGCTGAGCGTTGCGAAGCGCCTCGGGCGAAAGAAAGCGGGTAGTACCAAAGCCGCGCAGGTGCGGGATGATCACCCGGTATCCCTTCGCCGCGAGTGCCGGGGCGACGTCGATGAAACTGTGGATGTCATAAGGCCAGCCATGCAGGAGAAGCGCGACGGGCCCACCGGCGGGACCGAGCTCCACGTATCCGACATTGAGCGGGCCGGCATCGATCTGCTTGATCACTTTGAACGACGCGTTCGAACCACTCGTGGACTTTGCCTGGCCCGGTTTCGTGCTGCCAAGCTGCGCGTGTGCAACACCGATCATGCCGAGCTGTGCGGCGATAACTGCACTTGATGCAACGCCCAGGAAGTTGCGGCGGTCGAAGTTGAATTTATTGGACATGGGTTTGCTCCCGGTGGAGATAGTTCATGGTCGAAATGGTTTCAAGGTGATCTCACGCGTCATCGAGTACTGTCATGGCCGCGCCCACGCAGTCGTCCGGAACGAGCAGCTTCATGCCTGCACTTCCGCCTTCCAGACTCACACCGATTCCAGCCACGATTGCCGGAATACCAAATGTCGCCAGGGCGATTTTCGCCAGATCGGCTTCAAGCCTTGTCGGGTAGGTCTTGATGGTTCTCATTGATCCATTGCTCCGGGCCCTTTCGGATGCGCCACGAAATGCCATGCGTCGATCAAAACAGAAGCATCGAAGCGGAACGATTGGACGATGGTGTCGGTCAACACCTTGGTATCGATACCTCGCAGCGTTGCTGCCACAGCTCACTGAGGCGCGCCCGGCACCGTCTGCGCGCAGGCGCTCGAAGCGCTCGGAATGGGTGATGCCCTTGCCGGCGGTCATCCAGTTGACCTCGCCCGGATAGATGTTCTGCTCCGAGCCGAGACTGTCGCGATGGGTGATCTCGCCGTTGAACAGGTAGGTCCTCGCGCGGCAGGCCCGGCGCCAGGTCTTTCGGACCCATGCGGTCGAAGAAATGGAGGATTATCCGTGGAGCCCGAATTCTGGCAACAACGTTGGCACGAAGGCCGCATCGGCTTTCATCAGGACCGCGAGACGCCGTTGATGCTGAAACACTGGCCTGCCGTGCACGCAGCTCCGAGCAGCCGGGTGTTCGTGCCATTGGCGGGCAAGAGCCTCGACATGGCGTGGTTTGCCGCACGGGGCCACCGCGTCCTCGGGGCCGAATTGTCGGCCACAGCCATCGGGCAGTTCTTCGCCGAACATGCTCTGGAGCCGGAAGTTACCGAATCGACCGTTGGCCGGCATTACCGCGCCGATGGCATCGAGCTGATCCAGGGCGACGTGTTCGCGCTGGGCACCGCCACCCTCGCTGACTGCAACATCGTCTACGACCGCGCGGCGCTGATCGCGTTGCCGCCACCGATGCGCCGTCGCTACGTCCGTGAGGTGTACGCGAAACTTCCGGCCGGCTGCCGCGGCATGCTGATCACCCTGGAATACCCGCAGGCCGAGAAATCCGGCCCGCCGTTCTCGGTCGAGGAAACCGAGGTCCGCGAGCTGTTCGAGCCTCACTGGAATGTCGAGGTACTGGAGCGTCGCGACATCCTCGCCCAGCAACCGCAATTCATTGCGGAAGGCGTCACTGCACTGCAGACCGTGGTGTATCGTCTGCATCGGCGATAGCCACGCGACAACCGGATATTGACTACCCAAGGAGGGGATATGCAGACCACCGCCCGGGCAGCCGTACAGACACGGCCGGCCAATATCGACGAATTGATTCGAACCATCCAGCTCGAATTCCCCGACGCCAGAATCCGCATTACCGGAAGGGCACGCACGATACGAAGGCAAGCGGAGCTCATGGCGCAGCGGATCCGCGTCAGCCGGGGGGAGTTCCTCACCACCTACCGCATGACGCGGCACATCACCGAGATGGACGAGTGGTTCCGCGGCTATCCGCGCGCGACCGAGACGGAGACGGTCGATGCCTTCGAGGCCTTGATTGAGCAGGCCCGTGCCCGCGGCGCCCAGGTCTCCAACCATCTGTCCAATACGGCCCGCGACATCAGCTGGCCAAGCGGCAGCCACCGCGAACTCGACCTGATCGAGGCCCGGATCCAGGAACTCGGGGCGTCGGTCCTGCGCGAACCCCGCGCTGCAGGAGGGAGGCACTGGCATGTGGACTGGTAATCGACTTCGCTGTTGGGCGACACCACGGGCTGCATTGACGACACTGGTCGCCGCATTGCTGCTGATCGCCTGCGCCGCGCCCGGTGGCGCTGCCACGGACACTCCATCCGACGCGCCGGTTGCCGCGTGGTGGTACGACATCGAGTTCGCGCCGAGCTCCACAACCATCACCGGAGTTCCAATCGACCGTTTCAATCCGTCCTGGACGCAGGCCAGTGCGCTCGACGACGCCCTGCTCCACGGCCGCATCCCGGAAATGGCGATCGCCCACTACGCGGAATCCGGCTTCTCCTTCCGGCTGCATTCGCAGCTGGACAAGGCCAAGGGCGGCGAAGAGGTCTTCGTGGGCGTGTTTGAAACCGGTTCCGGCAGCAACGGCCGCTTCCTCGCGATTACCCGCGATGGCGCCCTGGTGCAGCATTTCGAGTATCCCGGCGAGGCCGGTTTCAGCGCCCTGCAGGCCAACGGCACGGACGAGGTCCGCTGGTACTCGTGCATGGAATGCGGCGACTACGAGTCGCTCAGATGGTCAGGCCGGTCCTACGTCCTGGAGTGACCGACCCGGCCGACACCGGGAAACCCTAGGCGATCGCCGCGGCATGCACTCCGGCGACCGCCCTGCCCGACGGGTCGGCCGCATCGGCAAACGCCGCATCCCAGGCAATCGCGGCGGGTGACGAGCAGGCGATCGACTTGCCGCCCGGCACCGTTTGCGCGCAGGCCTCGCCGGGGAACAATCGCTCGAAGATCCGCCGGTAGAAATACGCCTCCCGGCTTTGCGGCGGGTTGACCGGAAACCGGTTTGCCGCGGCCGCCATTTCGCGATCGCTCACCTGCGCGGCGGCGTGCGCTTTCAGGCCATCGATCCAGCCGTAGCCGACGCCATCGCTGAACTGCTCCTTCTGCCGCCACAGGATCGAGTCCGGCAGGTAGCCTTCGAAAGCTTCACGCAACACGGCCTTCTCGATCCTTCGCGTCCCGTCGGCTCGGGTCCCGACCATTTTCGCGGTCGCGTCCATCCTCATCGCTACTTCGAGGAATTCGACATCGAGGAACGGCACCCGCGGCTCCACGCCCCAGGCCATCATCGACTTGTTCGCGCGCAGGCAATCGTAGTTGTGCAGCGCGTCGATCTTGCGCACCAACTCTTCGTGAAACTGGCGAGCATCGGGTGCCTTGTGGAAGTACAGGTAGCCGCCGAAGATCTCGTCGCTGCCCTCGCCTGACAACACCATCTTGACCCCCATCGCCTTGATCCGCCGCGCCAGCAAATACATCGGCGTGGACGCGCGGATGGTAGTCACGTCATAGGTCTCGACATGCCGGATCACCTCCGGCAATGCGTCCAGACCTTCCTCGATGGTGTAGGTGAAACCGTGGTGGACGGTGCCCAGCGCCTCGGCGGCGATCTCGGCAGCTGCCAGGTCGGGCGAGCCTTCCAGGCCGATCGCGAAGGAGTGCAGCCGCGGCCACCAGGCTTCGGAGCTGTCATCGTCCTCGATGCGCTTACGTGCGAAGCGTGCCGCGCAGGCCGCCACCAATGACGAATCCAGGCCACCCGACAGCAATACCCCGTAAGGCACGTCGCTCATCAGTTGCCGGTGCACCGCGGCCTCGAAGGCTTCGCGCAGTTCGCGCGGGCTGACCTCCACGCCCACGGTGGCGTCGTGCTCGCGCCACGGGCGCTGGTAGTACGGCACCGGTTCACCGCTGCGGCTGTCGTAGTAATGCCCCGGCGGAAACTGGGAGACATCGTTGCAGACCTCCACCAGCGCCTTCATCTCCGAAGCCACGCACAGCCGGCCGCTGCCGTCGTGACCCCAGTACAGCGGCACCACGCCGATCGGGTCGCGCGCAATCAGGTAACGCTGGTGCTCCCGGTCCCACAACGCGAACGCGAAGATCCCGTTGAGACGGTTCAGCCAGCCGGCGATATCGGCATCCTCCCGAAACAGCGCGCTTATGACCTCGCAATCCGAACCGGTCTGGAAGTCGTAGGGCTGCTCCAGCGAGGCCTCGAGCTCGCGGTGGTTATAGATCTCGCCATTGACCGCGAGCACCAGTTGCCCATCGGCCGAACGCAGCGGTTGCGAGCCGCCAGCCGGGTCGACGATGGCAAGGCGCTCGTGGACCAGGATCGCGCCGTCGTCCAGATGCACCCCGCTCCAGTCAGGACCGCGGTGACGCTGGCGTTGTGACAGTTCCAACGCCCGCTGCCGCAGTTGCAGGAGGTCGTCGCCGGGTTGCAGGCCGAAGATGCCGAAGATTGAACACATGGGTTGGCTCCGTGAGGACATTGAGGCGCAGAAAATAAAAAGGCCCGCACTTCGCAGTGCAGGCCTTGGGGATCGATTGAGCGTTTGTCGCGTTCGCTAATCGCCGGCCTGCGGGAGGCTGACGTTATTATTCGAATTGAACTGCACAGCACAATGCGCCGCACACGGACCGGAACCGGTCACTGCGGACGCGAATGCAAGCTGGGAGACAACGAGGATCATTGGCCGATCCTGCTCCATATGCCTACCGCGCGCAAGCACTCGCCCGAAAGGTGCCTGCATCTGCGCAAGTGTCCCGTGGCTTCAGTCCTGATCAAGCTGCTCGAACCGCCTCGCCAGGTAGTCGATCAGGCTTCGCACCGAGGGCAGCAGTCCGCGCCTTGACGGAAACACGGCATGCACGATGCCGCTTCGTGACGCCCATTCCGGGGCGATCTTCACCAGCGCGCCCTGCTTCAACGCGTCACTGACCACCATGGTCGGCAACTGCGCGATGCCGACGCCACGAATCGCGGCGACGCGCAGGGCATTCATGTCATCGGTGACCAGCCGGGGCTGGTGCGGGATCGCGACCGAGGCACCTTCCGGGCCTTGCAGCGACCAGACATGTTGCGGTTGCGGCGGTCCGAGATCCACGCTCGGCAGGCCGGTGAAATCGACCGGCATCATCGGCAACGTGTGGCCGGCCAGCAACGCCGGACTGGCCACCAGGCATGAGGTGCGTACGGCCAGCACCCGCATCACCAGGTCGCTGTTTTCCAGTGGTGGCGTGCGTGCGCGGATGGCCACGTCGATGCCTTCGCCGACCACGTCCACGCGACGGTTGGTCGCCTCCAGGTGAACGGATACTCCCGGGTGGTCGACCATGAAATCGGCCACCATCGCGCCGACGTTCGCGTCCAGCAAGGTGATCGGGCACGTGAGGCGGACGATGCCGCAGGGTTCGGAGCGGGTCAGGTCGATGGCTTCCTGCGCCGCCTGCGCCTCCACCAGCATCGCCTTGCAATGCCCGTAGTACTGCTGGCCAATTTCGGTGACCGAAAACCGACGCGTAGAGCGCTGGATCAGGCGCACGCCCAGCCGCTCCTCCAGCATCGCGATGCGCCGGCTGAGCTTGGATTTGGGGACACCCAGCGCACGCCCCGCCGGCGCGAAGCCGCGGTGATCGACCACTTGCACGAAGTAGTACAGATCGTTGAGATCCTGCATGGCGACCGCCTCATCGTTCTTTAAACAGAACGATGAGGATAGGAAACGGGGACTTCCGGATCAATCGTCATGAAATTAAGCTATCTCCATCGGCCCAGAACCATCCCGGCCCAGCCAACAGGAGATCAAGGTGAAGAAGGTCCTCGGCATCTACAGCGCCCCAAAGCCGCATTGGGTGGGCGACGGCTTCCCCGTCCGCTCGATGTTTTCCTACAACAGCCACGGCGCGCACCTGAGCCCGTTCCTGCTGCTGGACTACGCCGGACCGATGAAGTTCGACCCGGCCGCGCAGCCACGTGGCGTCGGCCAGCATCCGCACCGTGGTTTCGAGACCGTCACCATCGTCTATGAAGGCGAGGTCGAGCATAGCGATTCCACCGGCGCGGGCGGCAAGATCGGCCCCGGCGACGTGCAGTGGATGACCGCCGCGTCCGGGATCCTGCATGAGGAGTTCCACTCGCATGAGTTCACCCGCACCGGCGGCACGCTGGAGATGGTGCAGCTGTGGGTCAACCTGCCGGCGAAGGACAAGATGAGTCCGCCCGGTTATCAGAACCTGCTGAACGCCGACATCCCGTCGGTAGCCCTGCCCGGCGACGCCGGCCGGGTCCGGGTGATTGCCGGAGAGTACGCCGGTCATGCGGGACCGGCACGCACCTTCACCGCCATGAATGTGTGGGACGTGCGCCTGGACCAAGGCCATTCCAGCGAATTCGAGCTGCCCGAAGGCCATACCGCGGCGCTGATCGTCCTGCGCGGCACCGTGCAGGTCAACGGCAGCCAGATCGCCCGCGAGGCGCAGATGGTGATGCTGGACCGCGCCGGCAGCGACGTGCTGCTGGAAGCCAACAGCGATGCCACCGTGCTGCTGCTCAGCGGCGAGCCGATCGACGAGCCGATCGTCGGCCACGGCCCGTTCGTGATGAATACCCAGGACGAGATCCACCAGGCGATCACCGACTTCAACAGCGGTCAATTCGGACGGATGCCGCACTGACTGACACGAAACCCCCACCTCGACCACTCTCAAGGAGCACCACGTGAAACCCCAACTCCATGTCGTGATTGCCAGCACCCGCCCGGGCCGTGTCGGTCCTGCCGTAGCGCGCTGGTTCAGTGATTTCGCTGCCGAACACAGCGCGTTCGACGTCAAGCTGGTCGATCTGGCGGACTTCAACCTGCCGGTCTACGACGAGCCAACCCACCCCGCCATGCAGCAATACGAGCACGCCCACACCAAGGCCTGGTCGGCCAGCGTGTCGGCGGCCGACGCGTTCGTGTTTGTGACCCCGGAGTACAACTTCAACCCGCCGCCGGCGTTCGTGAACGCGTTGAACTACGTCTACCGCGAGTGGAACTACAAGGCCTGCGGTTTCGTCAGCTACGGCGGCGTGTCCGGCGGCCTGCGCGCGGTGCAGATGGCCAAGCAACTGGTCACCACCCTGAAGATGATGCCGATGGTCGAAGGCGTTGCCGTGCCAATGGTGGGCCAATCGCTGGACGAACAAGGCATCTTTGTTTCCAACGAGTTGATTGACCATTCCGCGCAGCAGATGCTGGACGAACTGGCCAAGTGGACAGGCGCGCTGGCAAGCCTGCGCCCGCGGGCAGCCGAACCCACGCAAGCCGCATCGGCCACACCGGTGGCAACACCGGCCTGACCGCACCATCGACAGGCATGTCATCGGGCGCAAGGCAGCGGTTGCTCTTGCGCTCGCCTGCGCCGATATGAACAATCACCCTGGAAGCCTGCCCTCGTAGAAACCTGCGCTCGCAAGAGCCTGGAACCCCATGGATGCATTGATCCACCTGATCGAGAACTACGGCTTGTGGGTCGTGTTCATCGCCGTCCTGCTGGACCAGGGCGGCGTTCCGGTGCCGGCGTATCCACCGATCGTCGTGACCAGCGCCATGGCCGTGCAGTCGGGCGACAGCCTGTGGTCGATCCTGCTGGTCTCCACCGTCGCAGCCGTGCTGGCCGATGCGTTCTGGTATGCCGGCGGGCGCCGGTTCGGCGGGCCGATGATCCGCTTCATTTGCCGCCTTTCACTTTCACCGGACTCCTGCGTCGGCACCACCCAGGGCATCTATTCGCGCTGGGGCGCGCCATCGCTGATCGTCGCGAAATTCATTCCCGGCTTCGCCGCACTGGCCACCACGCTGGCGGGCCAGACCCGGACCGGCCTGGGCCGCTTTGCCTTTTACGACGGCATCGGCGCGGCACTGTGGGCGAGCGTCGCGGTTGCCACCGGCGCGATCTTCCACGAGGCCGTGAACGATGTCCTGATGCGGCTGGAGTCGCTTGGGCGGATCGGTCTGATCCTGCTGCTGGCCGCCATCACGGTATTTGTCCTGCGCAAAGTCTGGAAACGGCAGCGTTTCATCCGCCTGATCCAGATGGCGCGCATTTCGCCGGCCGAGCTGCACGAATTGATGGGAACCGGCATCAATCCACTGGTGCTGGATGTGCGTCCGGCGGATCAACGCCAGCTGTCGGGCTGGATCCCCGGCGCGATCGCGGCCTCCAGCATTGCCGAGCTGGATTTGGCCGCCCAGCCGGAAGTGATCATCTATTGCGACTGTCCCAACGAAGCGTCAGCGGCACTGCTCGCCCGGCAGCTGAAGAGCCGCGGCTTCAAGCACGTGCGTCCGCTGGCGGGTGGATTCGAGGCCTGGAATGCCCACGGCTTTCCCATCGCGCAGGCGTCGCAGGACAAGCGTTGAAGCACCCCCTGCGGCGCTGACCGTCGCCGCGTTGCATGCCATGACGGGTGCAGCCGGATCACGGCTATCATCGGCAGGCCGTTTCCGGTTGGCCTGGGGAAGAAGATGCCGCACACGACACCATCCATTGGCGCGGGTCTGCGCGCAGCCCGGGCTCGACTGACTGGTACTCGACCAACTGAGGCGCGACCGACTGGAGCAGGGCCGGCCGGCTCGCAGCTGGCATCGACCATTCTGCTGGCGTTGTTCGTGCTGGTCGCGGCGTTGTCGCTGCGTGGCAACCGGCCGCCGGCTCCGCTTGGCATGGATGCGCCACCCGAGGCATTCTCGGCCGCGCGGGCAAAACAGGTGCTGGTCCGCATCCTCGGCGATGAACGCCCCCACCCAACCGGCAGCCCCGCCAACGCCGCGGTGCGCGACCGCATAGTGGCCGAGTTCGCACGGCTGGGGATCGATGCCGAAGTCCAGCGTCGCTTTGCTTGCGGCGGCAACACCTGCGCGACGGTCGACAACGTCGTCGCCAGGCTGGCGGGTGCGAGTGCCGAGGACGCGGTATTGCTGTCGGCCCATTACGACTCGGTGGCCGCCGGGCCGGGTGCCTCCGACGATGGCGCCGGGGTCGCGGCGATCATCGAGGTCGCACGTGCGTTGCAGGCCGGCCCGCCATTGCCGCGGGATGTCTGGCTGCTGGCCAACGATGGCGAGGAGCTGGGCCTGATCGGCGCGGAAGCCTTCGCGCGCGAACCGGAGTTCAAGCACATCCGCTCGGCGGTGAACCTGGAGGCTCGCGGCACCACCGGTGCGAGCCTGCTGATCGAGACCCAGCCGGGCAACTCCGCAATCGTCTCGACCGTGCGTCGTGCGCTGTCGCGACCGGGCAGTTCATCGCTGGACTACGAGATCTACAAGACCCTGCCCAACGACACCGACTTCACCGTCTACCGGCGCGAGGGTCTGGTCGGGGTCAACTTCGCCTGGGCCCGGGGCGCAGCGCGATACCACACGCCACTGGATGACATCGCCCACCTGGATCCCGGGTCGTTGCAGCAACATGGCGACAACGCACTGGCCATGGCGCGCGCGCTGGCCAGTGCCACAGTTCCGCTGAAATCCAGTCACGACGCGGTGTTCTTCAACGTGTTCGGGGCCGCGCTGGCCGGCTGGCCGGTCACCTGGAATGTCTGGCTGTTGGTACTGGGCCTGGCCGCCTGGCTGGCTCTGGTAGTGCGGCTGCTCCGCGACGGTACGGTTCGGGTCTTGCCGCTTATTGGTGCCGGAGCCGGCATGTTCGCCGGACTGACCATGTTGGGCGGAATCGGCTGGGCGATCCACTCGGTGATGCAGGCATTGGGGGCGATGCCGGCGGCATGGACGGCCCAGGGCGGCATGCTGGTTGCGACCTTCGTGTTGCTGGCCCTGCCAGTGACCCTGCTGGCGGGATGGCTGCTCCAGCGATGGTGCGGCGAGGCGACCGCTGCCGCCGCGAGCTTGCTTCCTTTTGCGGCCATCGCGATCGCCGCCGTGATGGCGATGCCCGGCGCCAGTCACATGGGGCTGTTGCCGCTGTTGGCCGGCGCACTGTGTGGCCACGCCTGGCCTGGGCGTCATCGCGTGTGGGCGGGAGTCGCGGCGGTGGTCGCCGCGGCGTTGTGGTTCCCCTATGCGGTGGACAGCTACAGCGCCATCGGCCATCCGGGCTTGCCGGCAGCGATGCTGCTGACCGGCCTGGTGTTGCTGCCTCTGATACCGGCGTTGAGGTCGCTGGGCCGCGGTGAAGTCGTGCTGGGTGGCGCGGCGTTGTTGGCGACGATTGCATGCGCCGTGCTGGCACTCGCGCGGCCAGCGTTCGATGCCGATGTCCCGCGACCGATGAACCTGGCCTACGTGGGCACCGATTCAGGCGCGCGGGTGTTTCTGCAACCCAGAGCAGACCTGCCCGCCGGCTTCCTGCGGGAGAACGGATTTGCCTCGGAATCGGAGCGCGTCTTGCCGTGGTCGGGCCGGGGCTTCGCGGGTCCCGATGGCCCGGTACTGACGCCACCGGTCCTTGAGTTGGAACAAGACGTCGTGATCGACGGCAAACGCCAGCTGCGGCTCCGCCTGCGTTCCGTCCGGGGCGCGATCGAAGGCGGTCTGGTCCTGCCCGGCAGCGTCGACGTCGCATCGATCCGGGTCCAGGGCCAGGCACTGGCTCCGTCGCGCTGGCACGCGCAGGAAACCACGTGGCGCAAGATCGCGCTGGTCGGCTTGCCGGACGAAGGCGCGACATTCGAGTTCAAGGTCGCTGCCGGCGAACCCGTCACCCTCTACGCCTATGACCGATCGCACGGTGTGCCGGCCGGGCTGGCCGAAGTGGTGCATGCCCGCGACGCGGTCGCCGTGCCATCCGGTCCCGGCGACTCGAGCTGGTCGTGGACCGAGCTGACGCTGGAGGACTAGCGGCGGTCGCCGGCGCCCATGTAGCTCACGTGTCGGCGGCGCGACCGTCGTCACCCGAATACCGGGATTCCACTTTCGCGATTCTCCAGTAAGCGGATGCCGCGAGCCAGGTAAAAACCAGGATGGCCACGATCACATAGCCCAGGTTCTCGATATCCAGGGCCGCGATCCAGCCCAGCAATCCGGAGCTGCCGGGAAACGCTTCCGCTGCCAGACCGATGAGCCCGAGTCCACCGACCAGGAACGCAACGGCGACCGAGATGATGGTGATCGTCAGGTTGTAATAGACCTTGCGTACCGGCGAGGCGAACGCCCATGCGTAGGCGTGATGCATGATCACGCCATCGAGCGTGTCGACGAGGGTCATGCCGGCCGTGAACAGGATGGGCAACACCAGCACCACGTACCACGGCGCGGTGAGAGCGGCCGTACCACCAATCACGAACAGCGCAATCGTCGTGGCGGTATCGAAGCCGAGCCCAAACAGAAGCCCCACCACGTACATCTTCCACGGCTTGTCCACACGGCGCGCGACCGGACCGAGAATCCGGTTGAGCACACCGCGGTTTGTCAGCAGGCGTTCGAGTTCGGCCTCGTCGAGTTGCTGGCGGTGCATGCTACGGAACACCCGCCAGATTCCCTGCAGCGATACCAGGTTGATGAGGCCGATCAGCAACAGGAACACGCCGGAAACGAGCACGCCCCACACGCTGGCGATCGAGGTCAGTGTCGAGTGCTCAAGCGTGATCTGGCTGGCGAGCACATTGAGTCCCGCCACCAGCAGCAAGACCGTGACGACGACGACGGTGGAATGCCCGAGTGCGAACCAGAAGCCAACCGTGACCGGGTGCTGGCCGTCCTCCGCGACGAGTTTGCGTGTGGTGTTGTCGATCGCCGCGATGTGGTCGGGGTCGAAACCGTGTCTCAGCCCCAGCGTGAACGCGGTAACCGCCAGGCCGGTCCCGAACACCACCTGCCCACCCATGATGTAGTCGCCGGGCAGGACCACCAGGAAGAAGGCGCCCCAGCCGAGGATAAAAAGCGCTGCGTTGACGACACCCATCCCGATCAATGCCGTGAGTTTGCTGGATGTGGGCGGCACCGATCGCATGACGAAAGCTCCCTGGCAGTTCCGGCAAGGCCGGAGCGTCGTTACCGGTGTAGGTGCGTATGGCCGCCGTGTTCGTGACTGTGAACGTGCCCGCCGTCCTCGCTGGCGTGATGGTGCGGTGCCATGGGGCCGGGGTCGCTTGGCGAGTGGGTGCCGTTGACAAACGCGGTGTGAAGCTGCCTGACCCAGTCGCACAGCTGCTTGTCGGTTTCGCGGCGATTCTTCGAATGCGCGAGAACCGGCCTGTCGTCACGCGCGGCCCGCGCATCTTTCAGCATCTGCTCGACATCGACATCGACGTACTCGGCCAGGTCGACCTTGTTGACGACCAGAAGGTCGGCGCGGGCAATGCCAGGCCCGCCCTTGCGTGCGACATCACCGCCGCCGGCCACGTCGAGGACGAACAACTGCGCATCAACCAGCGCGGGGGAGAACGTTGCGGTGAGATTGTCGCCACCACTTTCGACCAGGACGATGTCGAGCGGAGCGAAGTCCTTCTCGAGATCTTCCACGGCCAGCAGATTCATGGTTACGTCGTCGCGAATGGCGGTGTGCGGGCAGGACCCGGTCTCGACCGCACGGATCCGCTCAATGGGCAGCACTCCGGCCGAGCGCAGGAACCGGGCGTCCTCGTCGGTGTAGATGTCATTGGTGATCACGCCAATGCGGAATTCCGCATTCAAGTTGCGGCACAGCGTTGCGATGACGGTGCTTTTGCCGGTGCCGACCGGACCGGCGACGCCGAGGCGCAGCGAGCGGGTTCGCGTGGTGTTCCGGGGATCAGTCAAGACAGTCTCCAGTGGCCGATGCGGTGGCCGGTGCCCACGGCTCCCCCAGCAGCGTAACACCGTGGTCGAGCTGCCGGCGCAGCCCAAGCGTGTCGTCCGCCAGCGCACTCACCAGGACGCCGGGACCTTCGAGGGACAGCAACGCCGCGTCATGCCCCAGCACGCGCGTGCCGGGTGTGCGGGTGTGCCATGCGGGGTCAACGACAAGCACGCTGCCGATGCATTTGCGTGCCCCCAGCACGGCGGAGCTTCGCCATCCTTTCGCTGCCGGGCCGAGGACAAGCTGTTGTTGAAACAGCGAACGACCGGCTCGAATCACGCGCACGTGCTGGGTCAGATGCCCGGGCTGCTCCCGGTGGCGCCCGAGCAACAGCTCCTCGCGCAGGAACAGGCGTGCGTCGGCGGCGAGCGTGATGTCGATCTCATGCAGATGATCACACCCGCGTGCGGCGATGACCGGCTCCGGCAGCCACAAGAACGTTGCACCCTCATCGACCCTGACGGTGATACGCATGTGTGAGCGCCCCCTCCGCGCGCCCGGAAGCAGCAGCGTGGCCGAGATCTCGTTCAGGACCAACGTGCTGCCCGCGCCAACGTGGATGTCCAGCGTGAAATCGTCGCCCCCCAGGGGGCCGGCGGCGCTGGTGGCCAACGACACCCGCGCGATGCCGGTCATGCGATGAACCAGCGGTTCGCGGCCTTTCGGCAGCGTCGGTCGCAGCATGAGGGGGGCGTGGGACCGCAGCACGCGAACGCGGCTCACTGCGCGGCCGTTGTCGCTCACGACCCGCTCGGTCGCCAGCGATGCACGCGCGATCATCGTGGTTGCGCTGCGGGCTGCCGGCTCAGGAGGCAAACAACCGCACCTTCCAGCGGTGGTGATGTTCGGCGGCGATGTCCAGCAAGGGTGAGCCCATCGCCGGCAATTCCATGGGCGGCGTCCGCGCATGGCTGGCCGCCTGTGCGGTCAACTCGTCGAGAAAATCTGTCAGCCGCACGAGTGCCGCGTGTACGGCAAACGGGTCCAGGCTGAGCACCTTCACGGCTGCCGAGGCAGGCCCGGCAACCGCATCGTGCAGCACGACCTGGGCGGCATCACGGGCACCAAGCCCCAGCGCAGCCGCTGCAACCCCGTAGACGACCGGTTGGTGTGGACGCCCCTGCAGGCCCTCGAACAAAACGTGCGGATGGATGCTCGAGGCCGCCCGCAGCAACTGGCGACCCAGTGCGCGCGAAACGGCGCGTGCCGTGGGCGATGGCATGCGGGCATCCAGTTCGATGTCCAGTTCCTTCAGCAGGAGCGCATTGCCCGCGCGGGCAGCCTCGCATGCAGCGGCCGCAAACGACGCGGCGACCAGGCCGGTGGTCGCCGCCCGGCCCTCCAGGAAGCGTTCCACGTCGGCGGCGTCCTTCAAGTCCTGCATATGGACGATCGGCTCGAGACCGCCGGAATGTGCGTAGCCGCCGGCGGGCAACCGTCCATCGGCGAGCAGCAGCAGGGCAGCCCTGGACGGCATCCTGGCCGCGTCAGAACAGGAAGTAGCGCTGCGCCATCGGCAGCTCGGTGGCGGGCTCGTGCTCGATCAACTCGCCGTCCACCCTGACCGCATAGGTGTCGGGATCGACTTCGATGTGCGGCAAGGCCGTGTTCTCAGGCAGGTCCTTCTTCGTGCGTCCCCGGCAATTCTCGATCGCAACCAGCGGACGGTCGATGTTCAAGCGGCCAGCGAGGCCGTCGTCGATGGCCACCTGGGATACGAACGCGACACTGGTGGACGCGGCGGCGCGGGTATGCACGTTGAACCCGAGCCGTTCGAGCACGGGCTGAGGCGTGGGGATCGACGCATTGGGGTCGCCGAGGGCGGCGACGGCCGCCATGCCGCCCTTGAACACCAGTGCCGGCCGCACACCGAACAGAGCCGGCTGCCACAGCACCAGGTCGGCCATTTTTCCCACTTCCACCGAACCGATATGTTTCTCCAGCCCGTGTGCGATGGCAGGGCAGATGGTGTACTTGGCGACGTAGCGGCGTGCCCGGTGGTTGTCGGCACGGCCATCGCCGGACAGGCTGCCGCGGATCTTCTTCATCCGGTGCGCCGTCTGCCAGGTGCGGATCACAACCTCGCCAATGCGGCCCATCGCCTGCGCGTCGGAGGACATGATCGAAATCGCGCCGAGGTCATTCAGGACATCCTCCGCGGCGATCGTGCCGGCACGGACGCGACTTTCGGCAAACGCCAGGTCGTTGGGCACCTGCGGATTCAGGTGATGGGCAACCATCACCATGTCCAGATGCTCGTCCATCGTGTTGTGCGTGAACGGACGGGTGGGATTGGTCGAAGCCGGCAGCACGTTGGGCTCACCCGCAATGCGGATGATGTCCGGCGCGTGGCCGCCACCCGCGCCCTCGGTATGGAACGAGTGGAAGGTGCGCCCCGCCACCGCCTCCAGCAGGTCTTCGACGAAGCCCGCTTCATTGAGGGTGTCGGAGTGGATCGCGACCTGGACGCCGGATTCATCCGCCACCGACAACGCCACGTCGATGGCCGCCGGTGTGGCGCCCCAGTCCTCGTGGACCTTGAATCCGCCGACACCGCCGCGCAGTTGTTCCCACAGGGCCTCGCGCGAAACGGTGTTGCCACGGCCGAGAAACAACACATTGAGGGGCCACGGATCGAAGCCTTCCAGCATCCGCTGCATCCACCACGACCCGGGCGTGGCCAGTGTGGCCTTGGAACCTTCGGTCGGCCCGGTGCCGCCGCCGACCACCGTGGTGGTTCCGGAGGCGAGCGCGATCTCCAGCATCTGCGGACCCACGTAGTGGACGTGGGTGTCGACCGCGCCGGCGGTCATGATCAAGCCGTTGCCGGACATGATCTCGGTGCATGGGCCAATCACGAGATCGGGATGCACGCCGTTCATGGTCTCGGGGTTGCCGGCCTTGCCCAGTGCGACGATGCGACCGTCACGGATGCCGACATCGGCCTTGATCACCCCCCAGTGATCGAGGATGACCGCACCGGTTATGACAAGATCCGGCGTGCCCTCGGCGCGGGTCGCACTCGATTGCCCCATGGACTCACGGATGGATTTGCCGCCGCCAAAGACGGCCTCATCGCCACCCGCGCAACGGTCTTCCTCCACCTCGATCACCAGGCTGGTGTCGGCAAGGCGGATGCGGTCGCCCTTGGTGGGGCCATAGGAGGCAACGTACTCGGCGCGTGCAACCCTAGTCATCGAGTTTGCCTCCACAGAGCCCGCGCAGGCCGAGAACAACGCGTTGCCCCTGGATCGGAACAAGCTCCACTTCCTCGACGGCACCGGGTTCGAACCGCACCGAACCGCCCGAGAGCACGTTCAAGCGTTGGCCCCAGGCCACCGACCGGTCGAACTCGAGGGCGGCATTGACCTCGGCGAAGTGGAAATGCGACCCGACCTGTATCGGCCGGTCGGCTCCGTTGACCACCCTGACGGTGGTCACCTCGAGCCCGATATTGATCTCGATGTCGCCCTCCCCCAGCAGCACCTCGCCGGGGATCAGCGGATCGGATTCTTTCAGTTCACTTGCCGACTCGCGCCGTGGCGCCTGCCGCTCGCCGGTACCCGGGCGGCGCGGCTCGCTTGGCCCGCAGATGCCCGACGACCGGGTCGGACCTTCGGATTCCGACTGGCCTTCCGGATAATCCCGGCCCGGGTCGTCGGAGGCGTGTCGTGGCTCGTCTTGGTTGGCGGGCCGGAAGTCCGGATTCTCGAACGGGTTGGAGGTCTTCATCCCACCGGATCCGTTACGGTGACCAGCTTGGTGCCGTCCGGGAATGTCGCCTCCACCTGGACCTGCGCCAGCATCGCGGGCACGCCCTCCATTACGTCATCGCACCCGAGCACGTTGCGGCCCGACTCCATCAAGTCGGCGACGGTCTCGCCGTTGCGAGCGCCTTCCAGCAGGAACGAGGTGATGACGGCGGTGGTTTCCGGCAGATTCAACTTGAGTCCGCGAGCCTTGCGCTCCAGTGCAAGCTTGCCGGCCAGGTAAATCATGAGCCGTTCTTGTTCGTGCATACTCAGGAACATCGAACCCTCCCACGCGCAGGCCACGAAAAGCACACGCCGCACTGCGAACAGGTGGCGTGACTTCAGGCCCTCGGTATAACCACAGCCGCGTTAAAGGTACGTCGTCGACGTCCTGCCCCAGCTGACCGTTACTCACTGCCCCGCAGGCGCAGGGTCAATCCCTTGAGGAAATTGCGCAGCACCTGGTCTCCGCAACGACGGAAATGCTTGTGGTCGGCCTGGCGGAACAATGCGGTCAACTCCGGCTTCGAGATCGGGAAGCCGGCGGCGTCGAAGACCTGGTGCATGTCGACGTCCTTGAGCTGGAAGGCGACACGCAGCTTCTTCAGGACGATGTTGTTGGTGATCCGCTTTTCCACCGGCCGTGGCGGCAGGCTCTCGTCGCGACCGCGACAGTGCAGTACCAGCCCGTCCAGGAAGTGCGCGAGGACGTCGTCGGGACACTCGATGAAGTCCGCGTCCTCGTCCTTCTTCAGGAACGCCTGCACATCCAGCTTCTCGATCGGGAAATCAGGATCGGCCAGCCTGGTGATCTCCACCACCTTGATGTCGCTCAGGTCGAGCATGAAACGGATACTGCGCAGTACGTCGTTGTTGATCATGGTGTCTCCGCGAGCAGCAACCGCTCGATCAGGGCCAAATATAGTCCGGGCAAGGCTTCCAGGTCCGCCACGCTCACGTGCTCATCGACCTGGTGGATACTGGCGTTGACCGGACCGACCTCGATGCACTGGGTGCCCAGGGTCGCGATAAAACGCGCATCGGACGTGCCACCACCGGTGCTTTCTTCCGGTGCGGTGCCGGTGAAGCCGGCCAGCACGTCACGCGCGGCGGCACGCAGCGGGCCTTCGGGGGTATGGAACGGCTCGCCGCTGCGATGCCAGTGAATCGTGTAATCCAGCGCGTGGGCCCGCAGTACCGCCTCGCATTCACTCTCCAGCTGCGCGGCGCTCCAGGTCGGGTTGTAGCGCAGGTTGAACTGGACCTGCAGCTCGCCGGGAATCACGTTGCTCGCGCCGGTGCCGGCCTGCAGGTTGCTGACCTGAAAACTGGTCGGCGGGAACGATTGGTAACCGTCGTCCCAGACCCGCGCGGCCAGCTCGGCCAGCGCCGGCAGCGCCTGGTGGATTGGATTGCGCGCCTTGTCGGGATAGGCCACGTGGCCTTGCACGCCGCGCATGGCCACGGTGCCGGTCAGGCTACCCCGACGCCCCACGCGCAACAGGTCCCCCAGTACCGCGGTGGATGACGGCTCGCCGGTGATGCACCAGTCGATGCGCTCATCGCGCCCGCGGAAGGTCTCGGTCACCCGGCGTACGCCGTCGATCGCATCGCCTTCCTCGTCGGAGGTCAACAGCAATGCGATGCGGCCGGGGTGACCGGGATGGGCGGCGACGAACTGCTCGGCGGCGACGACAAACGCGGCCACGCTGCCTTTCATGTCGGCGGCGCCGCGCCCGTACAGGACGCCGTTGCGGATCTCCGGTACGAATGGATCACTGGACCAATCTTCCCGCGGCCCGGTCGGGACCACGTCGGTGTGGCCCAGCAACAGCAGGGTGGGCGCGGCCGGATCACCGTGGGTCGCGTACAGGTTCTCGACGGCGCCAAAACGAAACGATTCGCATACGAACCCGGCCCTCGCCAGTCGCGAGGCAACCAGCACTTGGCATCCGCCGTCATGCGGTGTGACGGAAGGCCGCGAGATCAACTCGCAGGCAAGATCGACAACATCGCTCACGGGTCGATCCCGAACCGCGCCTTGAAGCCGTTGTCGCTGAAGCGCTGGCTGACTTGGCCGTCATCGGTGACCACCACCGGGCGCCGGATCAACTGCGGGTATTCCTTCAGCAGCAGCTTCCACTCGGCGTCGGAACCGGGGGCCTTGCGGCTATCGGGCAGCTGGCGCCAGGTGGTCGAGGACTTGTTGATCATCGCGTCCCAGCCGCCCAACTGCTCCTTCCATTCGAGCAGCGTCTCCGGCGCCTGGCGCTGGTCGCGGTAATCGACGAACGCATGCTCGATACCGAAGCGGTCGAGCCATTTGCGCGCCTTGCGGCATGTGTCGCAGTTGGTGAGGCCGTAGACAGTGGTCATGTTGGTCATTTCCGTTGTTCGCGATCCAGCTAATCCGCCAGCCCGCGCAACAATTCGTTGATGCTGGTCTTGGAGCGGGTCCTGGCGTCGACCTGTTTGACGATCACCGCGCAGTACAGCGAGTGCGAACCGTCCTTCGACGGCAGCTGCCCCGACACCACCACGCTGTATGGCGGCACCGAACCGTAGCTGATCTCGCCGGTCGCGCGGTGGTAGATGCGGGTGCTCTGACCGAGGAAGACGCCCATCCCGATCACGCTGTGGTGGCCGACGATGAAACCTTCCACCACCTCCGAACGCGCGCCGATGAAGCAGTGATCCTCGATGATCGTCGGCGTCGCCTGCAGCGGCTCCAGCACGCCGCCGATGCCAGCGCCACCGGACAGGTGAACCCCCTTGCCGATCTGGGCACACGAACCCACCGTCGCCCAGGTGTCGACCATGCTGCCCTCGCCCACGTACGCACCGATATTGACGAAACTCGGCATCAGCACCACGTCCTTGCCGATGTGGGCGCCGCGACGAACGATCGCACCGGGCACCACGCGCGCACCGAGTTGGCGGAACGCAGCCTCGTCGAAATCGCCAAAGCGCGCCGGGATCTTGTCCCAGAACGGTGCAGGGTACGACTCCACCACTTCCATGTCCTGGGTGCGGAAATACAACAGCACGGCTTTTTTCAGCCACTCATTGACCTTCCAGCCACCGTCCCCGTCGGGCTCGGCAACGCGGAACTCGCCGTTCTCGAGGCCTTCGATCACCCGCTCCACGACCGGCCGGGTGGAGCCTTCGATTTCCGCCGAGGTCAACGTGGTGCGCCGTGCGAAGGCGCCTTCGATGGTCACCCTCAGCTCATCGGTCGCGGAAATGCCTGGACTCACTGGTGTTCTCCTTCAATGCAGGCGAGCAGCGCAATGCTCAACGCCTCCTGGCGGCCCTCGTCCAACGGCTGGTTGTGGCCGTCGGCATCGGTGGCGGTGATCTGGAAGACGTCCTCGGCGCGGGCGCCAAAGGTCGCGATACGTGCATCGTGCACGCGCAGGTCCTGGTCGCGCAGGGCCTGGGCGACATCGGCGAGCAGGCCGGGCCGGTCGGTGCAGACCAGGCTGAGCGTGCTGCGGCCATCGCCGGTATCGTTGAAACCGATGCTCGGTGGGATCCGGAAATGACGCAGGTGGCGGGGCAAGGTGCGGCGGGCCGGCCGGATATCCTCCAGCGCGCCATCCAATGCCAGCGCGAGGCGGTTGGCCACCGTATCGGCGACCGGTGCATGGCGCGGATCGACCGGCACCACTTCGAAGGTATCGAAGATCGTGTGGTCGGGGCCGTCCAGCACCCTGGCCTGCTGGATCGCCAAGCCGCAGCGGTCCAGCACGGCGACGATCGCCGCAAACAGTCCGTCGCGATCCGGCGAGTGCACGAACACCTCCAGCGCACCGGTGTGGGCGGCCACCGCACGTACCCGGACCCGCGTGCCGCCGCTCGCCAGGCCGCGCAGGGAGGCCGCCTGCCAGGCCAGCTGGTCCGGCCGGCCGCGCTGGAACGACAACGCCGGCATGCGCTCGAACAACTCGGCAACCCCGGCATCATCAATGCCGAACGCGCTCAGCATCGAGTGCACCGCGCGGCGTGTTTCCGCGCTGCGGTCGGCGGCGTCCAGGGGATTCTCCAGGCCGCGTCGCAGCGCCAGCCGGGTAGCGGCATACAGGTCGGCCAGTAACCGGTCCTTCCACGCATTCCACAGCTTCGGCGAGGTGCCGGCGATGTCGGCGCAGGTCAGCAGGTACAAGTGGTCCAGCCGTTCGCGGTCGGCAACTGCGGTGGCGAAGCGGTGGATCACGTCCGGGTCGGCGATGTCCTGCTTCTGCGCGGTCATCGACATCAGCAGATGCTTGCGTACCAGCCATTCGACCAATGCGGTATCGACCTCGGTCAGCTCCATGGCGGTGCAGAACACTCGCGCATCCTCGCCCCCCAACACCGAATGATCACCGCCACGCCCCTTGGCGATGTCGTGGAACAGGGCCGCCAGCAACAGCAGTTCCGGCTTGCGCAATCGTGGCCAGACCTCGTGGGCCAACGCAAAACGGTCACTCGGCCCGCCGGACGCGAACGACGCCAGGTTGCGCAGCACCGCAAGGGTGTGCTGGTCGACGGTATAGACATGGAACAGGTCGAACTGCATCCGCCCGGAAACCTGCAGGAATGCCGGAATCCAGCGCCCCAATACGCCCAGCCGCGCCATCCGGGTCAGCGTGCGGACCGGTTGCGTGCCACGCAGCAATTTCATGAACTGCTGCCGCAGCGCTGGCGCTGCATGACCGAAATCCGGGAACGTCGGCAGCGCCTCGGCCAACGCCCGCGCAGTATGCGAATGCAGGCCGCTCAACTCACCGCGCGCGGCCCAGGTCGCGAACAACGCAAACACCTGCTCGGGGGTGTGCGGCCACTCGGGGTCGCGCGCGGCGAGGTAGCCCCGGCGTAATTCGAACAGGTCATCCAGCGGTTCGGGTTCGGCTTCGCCTTCCAACTGTTCCTCGAAGCGCTGCAGCAGGCGCTCGCCAATGCGCAGCACCAGCGAGGCGTTGCGGTAGAAGCCCTGCATCATCTGCTCGACCGCCAGGGTGCCGCCCACGTCCTCGAAACCCAGGCGGGTCGCCAGCAACTTCTGGTAGTCGAAACGCAACCGCTCTTCGCGCTTGCCGGCCACCAGGTGCAAGCCGTAGCGCAGCCGCGCCAGCGCACGTCGCTCGCGCTCCAGGGTGGCGACCTCGTCGGCGCCAAGCTGGCCAAAGGCGACCAGCGACTCCATGTCGGCGGTACCAATGATCCGCAGCGCCATCCAGTTCAGGGTCTGCACGTCGCGCAAACCACCCGGGCCTTCCTTGAGGTTGGGCTCCAGGTTGTCGGCGGTGTCGTCGAAACGCTCATGACGCTCGCGCAACTCGGCGCGCTTGGCTTCGAAGAACTGCTGCGGTGGCCACACCAGCCGGGGCGATACCGCGCCTTGCAACTCGCGGCGCTCATGCTCGTTGGCGGCCAGCGGGCGCGCCTCCAGCAACGCCGTCAACACGGTGATGTCCTCGATCGAGGCCTCGGTGCATTGCTCAAGCGAACGCGTGCCATGGCCGACCGGCAGCCCGGAATCCCACAGCAAGGCAAAGAACCGGGCCAGCGAATCGGCGTGGGCCCGGGACGCCGCCGGCTCAGCCATCACCAGCAGGTCGATATCCGATTGCGGGTACAACTCGCCACGGCCGTAGCCGCCCACGGCGAACAACGCCAGCTCCGCGTCCGCGGGGATGCTCCGCTGCCACGCCGCCTGCACCACGACATCCACCGCCGCCGCACGCTCGGCCAGCAACCGGTCGATGTCGGCATCAGCGTCGAAACGGGCCGCAAAACCGGCGTCATGCACGGCCAACTCATCACGGGCACTGGCCGCCCATGTCGCATCCTGTTGTCCGCCCTGAATGGCGCCAGGGTCGGGGTCGCTCATAGGTCGTTGTCGTCGCCTGGCACGCGGGTCAGGATCTCCACGCCATCATCGGTGACCAGCACCGTGTGTTCCCATTGCGCTGACAGCGAACGGTCCTTGGTGACCACCGTCCAGCCGTCCGGCAGGACCCGGGTATGGCGCTTGCCGGCATTGATCATCGGCTCGATGGTGAAGGTCATTCCCGCCTCCAGCACCAGCCCTTCGCCCGCACGGCCGTAATGCAGCACCTGCGGCTCGTCGTGATAGACCTTGCCGATGCCGTGGCCGCAGTACTCGCGCACCACGCTGAAGCGCTCGGACTCCGCGTACTGCTGGATCGCATGACCGACGTCCCCCAGGGTCGCACCGGGCTTCACCACCCTGATGCCGCGGAACATCGCCTCGCGGGTGACATCGACCAGGCGCTGGGCCAGCACCGAAGGGGTCCCGACGATATACATGCGACTGGTGTCGCCATGCCACCCGTCCTTGATCACGGTGACGTCGATATTGACGATATCGCCGTCCTTGAGCACCTTGGCCTCGTTGGGGATGCCGTGGCAGATGACGTTGTTCACCGAGGTGCAGACGGTCTTGGGAAAGCCCTTGTAACCAACGTTGGCCGGGGTCGCCTTCTGCACATTGATGATGTGGTCGTGGCAGATGCGATCAAGTTCCTCGGTGGTCACGCCCGGCTTCACATGCGGGGCGACAACCTGCAGGACTTCAGCGGCCAGACGGCCGGCGATACGCATCTTCTCGATGTCTTCGGGGGTTTTTATATTGACTGGCATCCGGACATTATCGCCCATCTGCCTGCGTTATATGAGCCCTTGCCCGTTGCGGGTCTTGGGAAGGCGCTTGACCGAGCTATTGGCGCTTCGCGACGGACCTGTCGGGACCGAAACGAGCCGGCAATTGCGTACCGCAGTCGGCAACCCCTATACTTGCCCGGATCACCACGGCGCTGCCTTGGCGATTCGCCCACGCCGGGCGTCACCGGCGAATACACACCTGCTGTCAAAGCCCGTGCCGGGGTGCTTCAAGGCTTGTTGCCTCGAGGTTCGGTCACGGAGGCAGCGGGGAAGTCCAACCCCGGAATCCTTGCCTCGGTTCACGCCGAGACAGCCGCCCCACCCTATCCGGCGGCCGGATTCCCTTATCGGAGTTACACCAATGCCCCAGATCACGATGCGCCAGATGCTGGAAGCCGGCGTCCATTTCGGCCACCAGACCCGTTACTGGAACCCGAAGATGAGCCCGTACATCTTCGGTGCGCGCGGCAAGATCCACATCATCAACCTCGAGAAGACCGTCCCGTTGTTCAACGACGCGATGAACTTCATCTCCGGCGTCGCCCAGAAGCGCGGCGTCATCCTGTTCCTGGGCACCAAGCGCAGCGCCCGCGAATCGATCAAGGAAGAAGCCGAGCGTTGCGGCATGCCGTACATGACCCAGCGCTGGCTCGGCGGCACCCTGACCAACTTCGCCACGGTGAAGAAGTCGGTGGCGCGCCTGAAAGAGCTGGAAGCGGCCGAGACCGATGGCACCTTCGAGAAGCTGGTCAAGCACGAAGTGCTCGGCCTGCAGCGCGAGCGCGACAAGAAGCTGGCCTCGCTCGGCGGGATCAAGGAAATGAACCGCCTGCCCGACGCGATCTTCGTGATCGACATCGGCCATGAGGACATCGCGATCAAGGAGGCCAAGAAGCTCGGCATCCCGGTCATCGCCGTGGTCGATACCAACTACGACCCCACCCTGGTCGATTACGCGATCCCGGGCAACGACGACGCCATCCGCGCCGTGCAGTTGTACGCCCGTGCCGCTGCCGACGCGGTGCTGGAAGGCAAGGCGGCTGCGCCGTCGGCTGCCAGCGTGCGCGAGGAAGACTTCATCGAGGGTGGCACCGACAAGGCGCCACGCCGCGCTCCGGCCAAGAAGGCGGCAGCACCGAAGGCTGCTGCGGAAACCGACGACGCGCCGAAAGCCGCTGATGCAGAAGTGAAGGCCGATACCGCCGAAGCTGAAGACGTTGCGCCTGCAACCGACGCCAAGGCAGCCGAAGACCAGCCGGCCAGCGATACGCCCGCCACGAAGTAAGGCCGCTGTCACGCCGTCGCGCGACACTCGCGCGACGGCTCTATCCCCCCAGAACACCGAGGTAAAACCCCATGGCAGAGATCACAGCCTCCCAGGTCAAGGAGCTGCGCGAGCGTACCGGCGCCGGCATGATGGAGTGCAAAAAAGCCCTCATCGAGAACAATGGCGACATCCAGGCATCCGCGGAATGGCTGCGCAAGCAGGGACTGGCGAAGGCCGACAAGAAGGCCGACCGTGTCGCCGCCGAGGGCCGCGTCGCCGCCGCCCAGGCCGATGGCAAGGCGGTACTGGTGGAGATCAATTCCGAGACCGACTTCGTCGCCAAGGATGAGAACTTCATCAACTTCACCGAGACCGTCGCCAACGCCGCCCTGGCGGCCGCCGACATCGACGCCTTGAAGGCCACCAAGCTGGCTTCCGGCGAGACCGTTGACGAGGCCCGTTCGGCGCTCATCGCCAAGGTTGGCGAGAACCTGCAGGTCCGGCGCATGGCCCGTGTCGACAGCGAAAACACGCTTGCCGCGTATGTCCACGGTGGCCGCATCGGCGCGCTGGTCGAGCTGAAGGGCGGCAACCCCGGTTCCGACCTAGACGCTCTCGCCCGCGGCCTGGCCATGCACGTCGCGGCAATGAATCCTCCGTATATCTCGCCGGCCCACGTCCCCGCCGACTTCATCGCCAAGGAGAAGGAAATCGCCCTGGCCCAGGTCAAGGACACCGGCAAGCCGCCGGAAATCCTCGAGAAGATGATCTCCGGCAAGGTCGCCAAAACGATCAACGAGCTGTGCCTGACCGGCCAGGCGTATGTGCTGGACACCAACCAGAGTGTCGAGCAGACGCTCAAGGCTGCCGGTGCCGAAGTGGTCAGCTTCGCCCGCCTCGCCGTTGGCGAAGGCATCGAGAAGCAGGCCGACGACTTCCACGCCGAAGTCATGAAGCAGGCCGGATTGGCTTAAAGCCAACTGCAAGCTTCAGTCATGAAAAACCGCGGGCAACCGCGGTTTTTTTTATGGGCCATGACGCATGGTTCATGCAGCCCACAAGAAAAAGGCCGGCCCCTTCAGGGACCGGCCTTTTTCTTTACTGGCGTGAAGCTACTACACCCTGCGCCTGCAGGATCAGAAATCCACCGAAGCGGTGAACATCACATAGCGCGGGGTCTGCTGCGACAGCGGCATCATGAAGGTGTTGTCGACCGTGTACGGGTCGGTTTCGGCCTGAACCTGCACTTGGGTAACCTTGCGCTCGTTGAGGACGTTGAACACCTGCAGGCCCAAGGCCAGCTTGTGGTCAAACATCGCCGGGCGATAGCTCACCGACAGATCAAGCGGATGGGTCCATGAGGTACGTTCCTCGCCCGGCGTCCGCACCTGGCCGAAGCAGGTGTGGTAGCTGGAGCCATAACCGATGGGATCACCTGCGGTCGAGCTCTCGTCGATGCTGCCATCCGGGCTGTAGTAGCCCAGGCAGCTGATCGGCATGCCGGAGAGGACTCGGAGCTTGCCGCTGACCATCCATTCCGGGGTGATCTCGTAGCTGCCGCGGACCTTCAGCTGATGCCGACGGTCGTTGGCCAGATAACCATCCGAGAACGCCATTATCTCGGCCGCGTCCCAATCCTGGGTCTTGGAGATGTTGTCCTGCCCGAACTCGGACTTCACCTGGCCCTCGTTGTTGCCCTCCAGCTTGCTGTAGGTGTAGTCAACGCGGACTTCCCACTTGCCGTCGAACGGACGCTCCAGATATAGGTCAATCGCCTTGTAGGTGCGCGTGGTTCCCTGTTCGAAGCCCCAATCCGAGCCCGACATCTTGACTTCGGTGCGGCCCGAGCCATCGACGTTTGCCAGGCTGAAGGTATTGGTGCCGCCCGGGTTGAACATGTAGCAGCCGGCGATTTCCACGCTATCGGGATCCAAACCGATCTCTGTCATCTTGGCCGCTATCTTGCCGGAATCACATACGTCATCGATCGAGGACTTCAGGTCACGATAGGTCAGCTTCGCACCATAGGCCCAGCTTTCGCCCCAGGTCTTGTCGAACCCCAGGATGTACTCGTCCTGGTACATGTTCTCCATATCCTTGGGCGCGAATGCCAGCACGTCCACCGGTTCGCCATACTCGCCGTTGGCCGACACGGGGCCCGGAGGCGGCGCGCCATCGACACCCGGAACCTCAGTCAGGCCGGTTGGATTGCCGTACTGATCGATGCCCGTGTAGGTGTAATACTGGCGGGTGTATGTCGAAGCCGAAGCGCCACGGATCGCCACGTTGTTCGGCATGGCCAGGAAGTAGCGGCCGGCGTTGGCGAACAGCTTGAACGAGGAATCACCGAACACGTCCCAGCTGGCACCCAGGCGCGGAGCCCACTGATTCTTGGCGTCCATGTAGACCTCACCGACGTTGTTCGAGTTGGTGAACTGGTCGTTGCGGATACCCACGGAAAGCAGGAAGTTGTCGGTCATCTGCCAGCGGTCTTCCAGGAACCAGGCTTTCTGGTCCAGGGTCATGCTGGTGGAGTCGAAGTAGACGAGGCTGTTGACGTAGTAGCCATCCGGGTTGGCCGCCGACACCGGACTGCCGACACCCAGCGCAGGAACGATGTTGCCGGCCGCTTTGCTGTATTGCCAGGACGGATTGATCTGCGCGTTGCCTTCGTTCTCGGCCTCCGTCTTCAGGTTGTCGATACCCACGGTCAGGGTATGGTCGCCGACCAGCCATTCCAGATCCGCACGCAGGCCACTGGTGTTGTCGCGGCCATCGCGGCCACGGTAGCCCTTGATGTCGTTGTTAATCGGATCACCTCCGGTGATCCTCGGGTCCTGGTTGATGGTGCCAAACAGATACGCTTGACCCGGAACGCTGTAGACCAAACTCTGGTTCAGGAAATCAGCTTGGCCGTATGTGGCATTCAGCGTCAGGCTGTCGGTCAGATAGCCCGTGTACTTGAAGATCGAGAAATCGCTGCGCGTCCGCAGTTCCGTCGGATACGCATTCGAGAGCTGGGCACCTTCGGTACCAGTGTCAAAATCGTACTCGTAAAGACGGCCTTTCCTGCGGTTATCCTCATGCATGTAGGAATATTCCAGCAGATGGTTGTCACTGATGTTCCAGTTGAGCTTGGCGTAGATCTTCGGATCTGTCCTGATGTTGTGCGTGCTGCTGGTACCGCCCGATTCCGGAGTGGTGTTGGTATTCCTCTCCTCCCACTCGGCCGCCACGAAGGCAAACAGACGGTCCTTGATCAGCGGACCGCTGATGTAACCGCTCATGGTATAGCGCCAATCCTCGTCCTCGCTGTCCCGGCTGTACAGGGTGCCTGCCGAACCGGGATCGCCATAAGCGTACTGGTACGTCTCATCGGTATAGACGACGTCGCCATTCGCATCCGTGACGATATCGCCGGCTGCGTCGCGCTCCGGCATGAGCGGGATATTCGGATTGGAATTGGCTTCGGAGAAATCCAGGTCCGGATAATAGATATCCCTCTGATCTGAACGTGAAGCCTTTGGAGTCCAGGTGACCTGGCCACCGAAGTGAACCTCGTTGGTGCCGCTCTTGCCGACCTGGTTGATCACGCCGCCGTCGGAGCGACCGTACTGGGCGCTATAGCCGCCAGTGTAGGTTTCCTGCTGGGCGATGGAGTTGTACGGCATGCTGAAGCCGCCGATGTTGGACAGCGGCTCGCCGGAGAAGTAGCCGTTGATGTAATAGGCATTCTCGGACACGCCAGCGCCGCCGAACGACACGCTGGTACCGAAAAATCCACCGGCACCCGCGTTGGCGCCTGGCGCCAGCAAGGCAATGCTTTCAGCTGAATGCTGGATCGGCAGGCGTGCCAATTGCGCGGCCGTGACAATGGTCCGGGTGTCGAGCGCGGTGATGTCAATCGCCGGAACGTTGGCAGCCGTAACGGTAACGGTCCCCAGGGTCGTCGCACCGCCGCCGGCGAAGGAGACCTCTGCGGTCCTGCCGACGATGACGGTAATGTCCTTGGTTCCCACCGTCTGGCCATTACGCTGCACAGCCACGGTGTAGTCACCGATCGGCAACGAGCCAACGCTGTAGCGACCCGACGCATCGGACGACACGGTTCGACTGAAACCGCTGTTGTTTGAAATGACGATGGTGCTGCCTTCCCCGCCCGCGACAATGCCGCTGATGCCGCCGGAAGTACTCTGGGCCTGCGCGGCACCAGCGAAGCAAAGACCAAGCGCAACGGTCAACGCGCTGCGACGCAAAATACGATGGATAGATGGTTTCGACACGTGGTTACTCCCTCAAACACTGCCAATGGATGGCCCAAACGGGCAGGGCGACTATGGCTTTCCACACCGACCCTTAACAACATATTAATTACCTGATTTGCTGAATTGTGACTTAAGTCACATTTAATAAGCACGTCTCCACCGATACAGCACTTGAAAATAATGTCGTGATGTCGCTCCGTTTTTACCTGCGAGCGCCCCCTTCCAGCCGACTCGACATGAGCAGGCGAGCGGTGCTGTGCTTCCCGTACAATCTCTCTGGTTGCCATTCATCAAGAGGTCTTCATGTCCCAGCTCGCCTATCGCCGCATCCTGTTGAAGCTGTCCGGCGAGGCGTTGATGGGTTGCGAGGACTACGGCATCGACCCGCTGGTGATCCATCGGCTCGCGCGCGAGGTGATGGAGGCGCAGGCCGCCGGAGCGGAGGTCGCGCTGGTGATCGGCGGTGGCAACATCTTCCGCGGCGCGGGATTGGCAGCCGGCGGGATGGACCGGGTCACCGGCGACCAGATGGGCATGCTGGCCACGGTGATCAACGCCCTGGCCATGCAGGACGCGCTGGAGAAGCTCGGCGCCAAGGCCCGGGTAATGAGCGCGATCAAGATCAATGACGTCTGCGAGGACTACATCCGCCGGCGCGCGATCCGCCACCTGGAAAAAGGCCGACTGGTGATCTTTGCCGCCGGCGTCGGTGCACCGTTCTTCACCACCGACTCGGGCGCCGCGTTACGTGCCATCGAGATCGGGGCGGACCTGTTGCTCAAGGCCACCAAGGTCGACGGCGTGTACGACAAGGATCCGAACAAGCATGACGATGCGGTGCGCTACGACAAGCTCACCTATGACGACGTCATCAAGCGCAACCTGCAGGTAATGGACACCGCCGCGTTCGCATTGGCGCGCGACAGCGACCTGCCGCTGCGGATCTTCGACATGAGCCAGCCGGGCGAGTTGCTGAAGATCCTGCGTGGCGAGGACATCGGAACCCTGGTCCAGGGCCGCAGTTGACCCGTTGATCCCCGCACGGCAGTAGCTGCGGCGGTGAAATAGTGTCCACCGCAGCCGCGTGGCAGGATCGGCGCATGCACTCGCACCCGCATTCCCACGCGACCCGGACGTTCGCGGTCATCACCCTGGTCAACCTGGCCTACACGGCGCTGGAGGCCGGGTACGGTTTTGCCACCAATTCACTGGTGCTGCTGTCGGACGCGCTGCACAACCTGGGCGACGTGCTGGGGCTCGGCTTGGCCTGGGGCGCCGCGGTGCTGGCCAAGCGCGCGCCAACCGACACCCACACCTATGGCTGGCGCCGGGCCACCCTGCTCTCGCCACTGGCCAACGCGGTGCTGCTGGTGGCGTTCTCCGGCGCCCTGGGCTGGGAGGCGATCCGCCGCTTTGATGCCCCGCCCGCGGTTCCTGCACTGCCGGTAATGCTGGTGGCGACGCTGGGCATTGCCGTCAACCTGGGCGCGGCCTGGCTGGTGCGCGATGGGCACGAGCACGATCTCAACCGGCGCGGGGCGTTCCTGCACCTGGTGGCGGACGCGGCGGTCTCGCTGGCCGCGGTGCTGGCAGGGGCGGGCATGTGGTGGCTGGGCTGGGCGTGGCTGGACCCGGCCACCGCGCTGCTGGTCGGCGTGGTCGTGGCGCTGGGCGCATTCGGGTTGCTGCGTGAGAGCTTCAACGCGGCGATGGATGCGGTACCGCGTGCAGTGGACCGCGCCGAGGTGCTCGAATTCCTGCGCGGGCAACCCGGGGTAAGTGCGATCCACCACTTGCACATCTGGTCGCTGGGAGCCGGCGAGATCGCGATGACGGCGCACCTGGTACGTCCGGCCAGCGCTGACCACGACCAATTCATCGATGCGCTCAACCACCAGCTGGACCAGCGTTTCGGCATCAACCACCCGACCTTGCAGATCGAGCATGGACAGTCGTGCGAGCACGACCTGCACGATCGTGCGCCGCACGGGCACTGACTACGGCGGCCGGGATGGGGCGGGGTTCGCTATACTTCCGCGATTACCGCACAGCACCGGAGCCGGCGATGCTCAACGAGATCAAGAAAGACGCCCAGACCCGCATGAACAAGAGCATCGATGCGCTGCGCCAGTCCATGACCAAGGTCCGGACCGGCCGCGCATCGACCTCGCTGGTCGACCATTTGAAAGTCAACTACTACGGTTCGGAGATGCCGCTGGGCCAGGTCGCCAGCATCGCCGTCAACGACGCCCGCTCACTCACCATCACCCCGTGGGAAAAGCCCATGGTCGCGGCGGTGGAAAAGGCGATCATCAACTCCGATCTTGGCCTGACACCCAATACCGCCGGCACCGTGATCCGCATCAACCTGCCAGCGCTGACCGAGGAGCGCCGCCGTGACCTGTCCAAGATGGTCCACGGTGAAGGTGAGGATTCCAAGGTCGCGATCCGCAACATCCGCCGCGACGCCAACCAGCAGGTCAAGGAACTGCTGAAGGAAAAGGAAGCCAGCGAAGACGACGTACGGCGGGTCGAAGACGAAATCCAGAAGTTGACCGACACCGCGATCAAGGACGTCGACGACGTGGTCAAGGCCAAGGCACAGGAGTTGATGGCGGTTTGACGAGCGCGTCCGTCACTGCCATGCCTTCCCCGCCAATTACGGGTGCACGCATCCCCCGCCACCTTGCCGTCATCATGGACGGCAACGGCCGCTGGGCGGAGCGTCGTGGCCGACCACGCGTCATCGGACATCGCGCCGGTGCGCGCGCGGTCAATGCCTGTATCGACTTCTGCATCGGCAAGGGCGTCCAGGCGCTGACCCTGTTTGCTTTTTCCAGCGAAAACTGGGGGCGACCGGAGGCCGAGGTCGGCGCCTTGATGAAGCTGTTCATGAACGCGCTGGAGCGGGAGGTCGACGAACTCGATCGCCGCGGCGTGCGGGTGCGATTCATCGGCGAGCGTGATCGGTTCAGCCCGGGCATCGGGCGGCGAATGGACGCCGCCGAGGCCCAGACCCTGGCCAACACCGGCTTGCAGCTGACCGTCGCCGCCAGCTATGGCGGGCGTTGGGATATCACCCAGGCGGCACGCTCGCTGGCGATTGAGGTCGCCGCCGGCCAGTTGGACCCGCAAACGATAGACGAGACGATGCTGTCGTCGCGCATGTCGCTGGCGGATCTGCCGCCGCCGGACCTGTTCATCCGCACCGGGGGCGAGCAGCGGATCAGCAATTTCCTGCTGTGGCAGCTGGCCTATACCGAATTGTGGTTCACCGACTTGTTGTGGCCGGAGCTGGATGCGGCAACACTGCAACGTGCACTCGACCATTACGCATCCTGCGAACGCCGCTTTGGCCTCACTGGCGCGCAGGTCGCCAACTCCAACGAGATGCCGACATGACCCGTATCCGCCTGATCGCCGCGCTGGTAATGGCATCGGTCGCGATCTCCGCGATCCTGCTGCTGCCAACGGAATGGTTGATGGCACTGGCCGCGGTCGTCTTCCTGCTGGGCCTGTGGGAATGGTTCGATCTGGCCGATATCGAGGACACCCTCGCCCGTACCGTACTGCTGCTGGCTCATCTGGCGCTGATGGTTGCCCTGGTGTGGGCGTCGCGCTCAACCCGGGGTTTCAGCTTTGCGTTGCTGGAGCTGATGACCTTGATCGGCATGCTCTGGTGGTTCCTGGCGCTGTTTTGGCTGGGACGGCCGCGATTCGCCAGCGACCATGCCACCCATGCACGCGTGTTCAAGCTGTTCGCCGGCGCGTTGGCGATGATTCCCGCCTGGTGCGCGCTGGCCTGGATCCACGCCAGCACGCCCAACGGCCACTTCTGGCTGCTGACCGCGCTGATGGTGGTGTGGGCGGCCGATAGCGGCGCCTATTTCGCCGGACGCCGGTTCGGCGGCAAGCTGTTCAAGGGCCGCAAGCTCGCGCCGCTGATCAGCCCCAACAAGACCATCGAAGGCCTGGTCGGCGGCGTGGTCGCCGGGGTCGCCGCAGGCGTGGTGATGTCGTTGTTGGCCGGCGCCACCACCGCGCAATTGCCGGCGATTGCACTGGTGGCACTGATTGCCACGCTGTTCTCGGTGGTCGGTGACCTGTTCGAAAGCCTGCTCAAACGCCACGCCGGGGTGAAGGATTCGGGCAACGTCATCCCCGGCCACGGCGGCATCCTGGACCGCCTGGATGGCGTGTTGGCTGCCCTGCCCGCGTTTGCGCTGGGCAAGGCCGTGCTGGGCTTCTGATGCCGGTCGCAACTGCCATGCGTGAGGTCGCCGTCCTGGGCGCCACCGGTTCGATCGGGGCATCGGCGCTGGACGTGATCGGTCGCCATCCCGGGCACCTGCGCGCGACCGTGCTGGCGGCGGGACGCAACGTGGAAGCGTTGCTGGAGCTGTGCCGGCGGCATCGACCCCGCCATGCCGCGATCGCGGACGAGGCCTGCTTCCCGGCGTTGCGCGACGGCTTGCGCGAAGCCGGGCTCGACACCCGGGCGCACGCTGGCGCAGAGGCGATCGAGGCATTGGCGGCCAGTGATGCCTGCGACACCGTGGTCGCGGCCATCGTCGGCACCGCCGGCCTGCCGTCGACCCTGGCCGCAGCGCGTGCGGGCAAACGCCTGCTATTGGCCAACAAGGAGTCGCTGGTGTTGGCCGGCGAGCTGTTGATGGCGGCCGCCCGCGAAGGCGGGGCCACCATCGTGCCGGTCGACAGCGAGCACAACGCGATATTCCAGTGTTTGCCGGTTGACGGTCGACAGTCCGACGCTGCCGACCCGGCAGGCACGCCGGCCAGCTTTGGCCTGGCCAGGATCATCCTGACGGCATCCGGCGGGCCGTTCCGGGGTCGTTCACGCGAGTCGCTGGCCGATGTCACTGTCGAGCAGGCGATCCGCCACCCCAAATGGTCGATGGGGCCAAAAATCTCCGTCGACTCGGCCACCTTGATGAACAAGGGGCTGGAGGTGATCGAGGCGCATCACCTGTTCGGCGTGCCCGGCAACAGGATCGACGTGCTGGTGCACCCGCAAAGCCTGGTGCACTCGATGGTGGAGTTCATTGACGGCTCCACCCTGGCCCAGCTCGGTCTGCCCGACATGCGCACCGCGCTGGCCGTGGGATTCGGCTGGCCACGTCGCATCACCTCCGGTGTCTCCGGCTTGGACCTGCTGGCCCAGGGCGGGCGACTGGATTTCGAGGCACCCGACCTGGCGGCGTTCCCGTGCCTGCGGCTGGCATTCGACGCATTGGCGGCCGGCGGCACCGCTCCGGCGATGCTGAATGCCGCCAACGAGGTCGTGGTTTCAGCGTTTCTTCAGCGACGCATAGGCTTCCTGTCCATTGCCGCGCTGGTCGAAGACACCCTCGCAGCGATCCCTGCCTCGGCAGCGGATTCACTGGAATGCCTGCACGACGCCGATGCCCGGGCCCGCCGCCATGCGAGTCAGGCCGTGGCTGCCAACGGCGACATGAACCGGAACTCGACGCATGGCTGAACTACTCGGTTCGATCTGGTGGCTCATCGTCAGTCTCGGCGTGCTGGTCACGTTCCACGAGTTCGGCCACTACTGGGTGGCGCGCCGTTGCGGAGTGAAGGTATTGCGCTTCTCGGTCGGCTTCGGCAAGCCGCTGTGGATGCGTCGCGGCGCCGATGGCACCGAGTACGCCATCGCCGCGATCCCGCTGGGTGGCTACGTCAGCATGCTCGATGAGTCGCGGCTCGACGAGCAGGGCGCCGCGGATCTGCCACCCGAACAGCTCGCGCAGGCATTCAACCGCCAGTCGGTATGGAAGCGGATCGCGATCGTGATCGCCGGACCGCTGGCCAACCTGATCCTGTGCGTGGCGCTGCTGTGGGCGATGTTCGTGATCGGTCGACCCGACTACCAGCCGGTGGTCGGCCACGTTGACGGCATCGCCGCGGCGGCCGGGCTGCAACGCGGCGACACCATCACCCGGATTGGCGATCGCCAGACGCCGACCTGGAGTGACGTCCAACTGGCACTGATTCCGGCGGCCCTGGATCACGCCGATATCCAGTTGCACGTATCCACCGATACCGGTGACGAGGCGACCCGCACGCTGGCGTTGTCCGAGCTGCCGGCGCAGTTCGACGAGCGCCGTGCAATCGAGGCGATGGGCCTGACCCCGCATCATCTGCTGGTGCCCCCGCTGGTCGGCCGCGTCGCTCCGGACACCCCCGCCTGGGGCGTGCTCGCGGAAGGCGACCTGATCCGAGCCATCGACGGCATTTCCGTCCATGCCTGGGGCGACCTTGGCCCATTGATCCAGGACCTGGGCGAGCGCGGTGGTGAGGCGATGATCGAAGTCGAGCGCGATGGCGATCGACTCGCGCTGGAGCTGCAGCCAACCCTGACCCGGCCTGCCGACGGCGGCGATTCCTACTGGGCGCTGGGCATTGCCGCGGCGCGGCCGCCGATGCCCCCGATGGACGCGGAACTGCATTACGGCCCGGTGGCGGCGATCCCTGCGGCGCTGCGCGAAACCGTCCACCAGACCAGCGAGTTGCTCGCCATGATCGGCCGCGCGTTCACCGGCCGGGTCGAGATAGAAAACACCATCGCAGGCCCGATTACCATCGCCCGGGCGGCCAATGCCTATGCCGACCAGGGCCCCGCGTGGTTCCTCTCGCTGCTGGCCATGCTCTCGCTGAGTCTGGGCATCCTGAACCTGTTGCCAATCCCGATCTTGGACGGCGGTCACCTGCTGTATTACCTTATCGAGTTGGTCAAGGGCAGCCCGGTCAGCGAACGGACGATGGCGCTTGGCCAATATATCGGTCTTGCATTGATCGTCGGCTTGATGGGCCTGGCTTTCTACAACGACATCGTGAACAACCTGGTGCACTGATGTCGACCAACTTCTCCAACCCGCCTGCCCTGCTGCCGGTCCTGACCGCGCAACCGCACCCCAACCGGACGTGATGATGACGCGACCCATTCCCCGCCGCCTGCTTGCTATTGCACTTGCCTCGGCGTTGTCCACGGTACCGACGTTGAATGCCACGGCACAGACGACTACCGCACCATCAACCACGGCGGCACCGCCTGCCGCGGCGGATCCCGGCAGCGCGTTCACGGTCAGTGATATCCGCGTCGACGGACTGCAGCGCATTTCCGCAGGTACCGTATTCACCTACCTGCCGATCGAGCGTGGCGACACCGTCGACCCGGCCAAGGCCGGAGAGGCCATCCGCGCGCTGTACACAACCGGCTTCTTTGAAGACGTCCGGATTGGCCACCAGGGCAACATCCTGGTGGTCACGGTCACCGAACGGCCTGCGATCAACAAGCTGACCCTCACCGGCAACAAGGACATCAAGACCGACGACTTGATGAAAGGCCTGAACGACATCGGACTGACGGAAGGCAACACCTTCGACCGGCTGAGCCTGGACCGCGTCACCCAGGAGTTGACGCGGCAATACAACAACCGCGGCAAATACAACGTCAAGATCAGCCCCAGCGTATCCACCCTTGCCCGCAACCGGGTCGACGTGACCATTGCCGTGGACGAAGGCAAGGCGGCCAAGATCCGGCACATCAACCTGGTCGGCAACGAGCTGTTCGACGAAGAGCAGATTACCGAGAGTTGGGAGTCCGGCGAGCACAATTGGCTGAGCTGGTACCGCCGCGATGACCAGTACTCGCGCGAGAAGCTCTCCGGCGACCTGGAAAAGCTGAGCAATTTCTACCTGGATCGCGGTTACGTCGATTTCAGTCTCGACTCCACCCAGGTGGCGATCAGCCGCGACCTGCAGGACATGTTCCTCACCGCCGGCATCACCGAGGGTGAGCAGTACAAGATCTCCTCGGTCGAGATCAGCGGCGATACCGTGTTGCCGAAAGAAGAAATCGAGAAGCTGGTACTGGTCAAGCCCGACCAGATCTTCTCGCGTCGCCTGCTCGAGATCACGTCCGACTCGATCACGGCAACCTTGGGCAACGTCGGCTACGCATTCGCGCAGGTAAATCCGATCCCGAGCGTGAACGCCGAGGATCAGACCGTCGCCATTTCCCTGCAGGTCGTGCCTGGACCGCGCGTGAACGTGCGCCGGGTGGTGTTCAAGGGCAACTCGCGCACCGCCGACGAAGTGTTGCGCCGGCAAATGCGCCAGTTCGAGGGGACGTGGTACTCACAGGCGGCCATCGACCGCTCCAAGATCCGCATCCAGGGCCTGGGCTACTTCGACAAGGTCGACGTCGAGACCACGCCAGTGCCCGGCAGCCATGACCAGGTCGACGTGGTCTACACCCTCAACGAAGTAGCCGCCGGCAGCTTCATGTTCGGCTTGGGTTACTCGCAGCTGAGCGGATTGAGCACCCAGGTCCAGGTCTCGCAGGACAACTTCCTCGGCAGCGGCAACCGCATCGCGGTACAGGCGCAGCGCAACGACTACCTGCAGCGTTATGACTTCTCTTTCCTGAACCCGTATTTCACCGATAACGGGGTCTCGTTGGGTTACAACCTGCGCTGGAGCGAGTTCAACAACTCCAACTTCAACACCGCACGCTATTCCTCCACCAGCGGCATGGGTCAGATGGTGCTGGGCGTGCCAATCACCGAGACCGACAGTTTCACCGCGATGCTCGGCATCGACAGCAACCAGATTTTTGCCTACCGCGGGGTCACGCCCGACTCCATCGTGGATTACATCGATGCGGTGGGCCAACGCACGTTCCACGCCTGGCGCGGCGAGATCGGCTGGGCCCGCAATACGCTCAACAGCGCATTGACCCCGACCCGCGGCTCAACGCAGCGCGTGTGGCTGGAAGCCGCGCTACCGGGATCAACCGTCGAGTACTTCAAGCTCAACTACAGCTTCTCGAAGTTCTGGCCAATCTCACGCCACCTGGTGCTCAATACCCGGATGGAACTGGGTTACGGCGACAGCTACGGCGATGCCTTCGTCCGCGACATCTGTTACTCGGCCCCGACCTTGGTCGACCATGACAACGACCCGAAGACACCACCAGTTCTCGCCCCGGGAGCGACGCCTTCCGACCCCTGCGGACCGGGTTCTCCGGATTACGTAAAGACCGTCACCGCCGACGGCCTGCCGTTCTTCGAGAACTTCTACGCCGGTGGTACGCGCTCGGTTCGCGGCTTCACCGACAACACCCTGGGTCCGCGCGAGTCGGCAAGCAACACCTCTTACCTGCAGCCCATCGGCGGCTCGCTGAAGACGACCGGGTCTGTGGAAATGATCTTCCCCACGCTGATCGACAGTTCTGCGGCACGGGCGTCGGCGTTCGTTGATTTCGGCAACGTGTATACCGATATCGACGCCTTTGACGCCGGCGAACTGCGCGCTTCCACCGGTCTTGCCCTGATGTGGCGCTCGCCGATGGGGCCGATCACGATCAGCTACGCCTTCCCGATCAAGAAGGAAGACAGCGATGACCTGGAGCGCTTGCAGTTCACCTTTGGCGGCTCGTTCTAAGGTCGCTGACAGAGGACATGCAACCCACCCACCATTCCGCCGCCGAGCTGGCAGATCGTTTCCTGCTCCGACTTCAAGGCAATGGCGATACGCGGGTCGACGGCGTCGGCACCCTTGCCAACGCCGGGCCGACCCAGTTGGCGTTTCTCGCCAACCCGAAGTACCGCGCCCAGCTGGCTGCCAGCCGGGCCGGCGTGGTGGTGATGCGCGAATCGGACGCCGCAGGATATGACGGCACCGCCTTGCTGGCCGATGATCCCTACAGCGCCTTCGCCAAGCTGGCCGCCTTGTTCGAGCGGACGGTTTCACATCCGCCGGGTATCCATCCCCTGGCTGAAATCGATCCCAGCGCCACGATAGATCCCGGTGCGCACATCGGTGCGTTTGCCAGTATCGGAGCGCGCAGCCGTATCGAGACGGGCGTCGTGATCGGGCCGGGCTGCGTGATTGGTGACGATTGCGTGGTCGGTGACGGCAGCCAGTTGAGCGCCCGGGTCACCCTGGTCACGCGAGTGCGGCTGGGCAAACGCGTGCGGATTCATCCGGGCGCAGTGTTGGGTGCCGACGGCTTCGGCCTGGCCATGGACCAACCGCCGGATGGCGAGCCACACTGGATCAAGGTGCCGCAATTGGGTGGGGTGCTGGTGGGCGATGATTGCGAGATCGGCGCCAACACCACCATCGACCGCGGCGCCATCGAGGACACCGTGCTGGAAGACGACGTGCGCCTGGATAACCAGATACAGGTCGGCCACAACGTCCGCATCGGGGCACACACCGCAATCGCCGGCTGCGCCGCAATTGCAGGCAGCAGCACGATCGGCCGCTACTGCCAGATCGGCGGTGGCGCCGGCATCATCGGGCACCTGGAGATCTGCGACCGGGTAGTAATCACCGCAATGAGCCTGGTCACCCATTCGATCCGTGAACCCGGCGGGTATTCGTCGGGGACCGGACTAATGGACAATCGCAGCTGGCGCAGGAACGCGGCGCGGTTCAGGCAACTGGACAAGATGGCCCGCCAGTTGCGCGGCCAACCGAACAAGGATCAGAAAGAATGAGCGACACCCTGAAACTGCCGATCGATGTCACCACGATCCAGGAGCTGCTGCCCCACCGCTACCCGTTCCTGCTGGTCGACCGGGTGATCGAGTTCGAAGCCAACAAGCGCGTGCTCGCCTACAAGAACGTGTCCGGCAACGAGCCGTTCTTCAACGGCCACTTCCCGGGACAGCCGGTGATGCCCGGGGTATTGGTGCTGGAGGCGCTGGCCCAGGCCGGTGGCCTGCTCACGCAGTTGTCGATGGGCCGTACCGCCGAGAACAAGCTGTTCTACCTGGTCAAGATCGACGCGGCCAGGTTCTCCAGGATGGTCGTGCCAGGCGACCGGCTTGATCTGGAGGTCATCCTCAAGCGCACGATCCGCAACATGGCGTTGTACCAGGGCATTGCGCGGGTCGATGGTGAGCAGGCGGCCAGTGCCGACATCCTGTGCGCCGAGGTCGTGCCGAAGTCATGAATACCGCCCCCATCCATCCCAGCGCAGTAATCGAGCCGGGAGCCCGGCTTGGCGCCGGCGTGCGGGTGGGTGCGTTCAGCTATATCGGCGCCGACGTCGAAATCGGCGACAACACCCAGATCGGCCCGCATTGCAGCGTGCACGGTCCGACCCGGATTGGCCGCGACAACCGGATCCTCGGCCACGCCGCGATTGGCGGCGACCCGCAGGACAAGAAATATCGCGGCGAGCGGGTCGAGTTGGTGATTGGCGACCGCAACACGGTGCGCGAGTTCGTCACCATCAACCGCGGTACCCACGGCGGCGGCGGGATGACCCGGGTTGGCGACGACAACCTGCTGCTGGCGTATACCCACATCGCCCACGATTGCCTGGTGGGCAACCATTGCGTGTTCTCCAACAACGCGACCCTGGCCGGGCACGTTGTCGTGGGCGACCACGTCAACCTCAGCGGGTTTGCCGCGGTGCACCAGTTCTGCCGGATCGGCGCCCACGCGTTTATCGGCATGGGCGCCTTCGTCAACGGCGACGTGCCACCGTTCGTGATGGTTGCCCAGGAGGGCTACAGCCGGCCGCGGGGCATCAATGGCGAAGGACTGAAGCGGCTTGGTTTCGATCCCGAGCGCATCAGTGCGATCAAGCGCGCGTATCGCGCCTTGTATGTGTCGGGCGCATCGCTGGAAGAGGCTCACGCAAAGCTGACCGACCTCGCGGGCGACAGCCCGGATGTGCGCATGCTGCTGGAGTTCATCGACAGCGGTGAACGGCCCTTGCTGCGATGAGCGGCGCGCCGGCAGTCGATATTTTCAATGACCCGGCCCCAACCCGTGCCAAGCGGGTCGCGCTGGTCGCCGGGGAGGCCTCCGGCGATCTGCTCGGCGCTGGACTGATCAATCAACTGCAACAGCGATGGCCGGGTGCGGAGTTCGTCGGTATCGGCGGGCCGGCCATGCGTGAGACCGGGATGGAAACCTGGTTCGACGCCTCCGAACTGTCAGTGATGGGCTTGGCCGAGGTGCTTCGCGACCTGCCACGGCTGCTGCGATTGCGCCGCGAGTTCCGCCGCCGCGTATTGGACTGGAAGCCCGATGTATTCATCGGCATCGACGCACCGGACTTCAACCTGGGTGTCGAGAAATGGCTGAAGCAACGCGGCGTGCGCACCGTGCATTACGTCAGTCCCTCGGTCTGGGCCTGGCGCGAAAAGCGCGCCGCGAAGATCGGTAGCAGCGCCGACCGGGTGCTGTGCCTGTTCCCGATGGAGCCGGAAATCTACGCGCGTCACGACGTCGACGCACGCTTTGTCGGCCATCCGCTCGCCGATGAAATGCCGCTGCAACCCGACCGCGCCCTGGCGCGCCAAGTGCTCCAGCTGGACCAGGAGCGGCCACTGCTGGCATTGCTGCCCGGCTCGCGCGTGGGCGAGATCGAGCGGCTGGGCGCGGATTTTCTTGGCGCCGCGGCGCAGGTGCTCGCCGCCGAGCCGACGCTGCAGATCGTGGTGCCGATGGCCAATCCACAGGCGCACGAAGCTTTCCAACGCGTGCTTGCTGCCCATCCGGACCGCGAGGCGCTGGCACCTGCCTTGCGCGAGATCACTGGCCGTGCCCGCACCCTGATGGTCGCCAGCGACGTGATCCTGCTGGCGTCGGGTACGGCGACGTTGGAAGCCATGCTGGCGAAGCGGCCCATGGTGGTCGGCTACAAGGTCGCCCCGCTGACCTATCGCCTGGTCAAGGGCCTGGGCATGCTCAAGGTCGACCATTACGCGCTGCCCAACGTCCTGGCCGGCACCGAAGTCGTACCGGAGTTGATGCAACACGACTGCACCCCGGAAAAACTTGCCGCCGCGACCTTGCGCTGGCTGCACGACCCCGCGGCCGCCGAAGCATTGCAGCCACGCTTTCTCGCCTTGCACCAGACGCTGAAGCGCGAGGCCTCTGCACAGGCCGCCGACGCCATCGTCGATCTGGTGGCCGAGGCAAATGGCTGACATCGTCATCCAGACCACGCTCGACCTGGCGGTTGCGCCCCGCGCCCAACGCATTGCCGGCATCGACGAGGCCGGACGCGGTCCGCTCGCCGGGCCGGTGGTGATCGCCGCGGTAGTGCTGGGACCCGGCCGCACCCCGGTCAACGGACTCAATGATTCCAAGCAGCTCAACGCCAAACGCCGTGAAGCGCTCTACGACCGCATCGTCGAGCGCGCACTGGCCTGGCACGTGGTCGCGGTGGAGGTGGAGGAAATCGACCGCATCAACATCTTCCAGGCCACCATGGTCGGCATGCGCCGCGCACTGGAGGGTGTGCTGCACGTGGCCGAACTGGCGCGCATCGACGGCAACGCATTGCCGCGTGGCCTGCCCTGCCCGGCCGAGGCATGGATCGGTGGCGACGCCCGTGACCGCGCGATCATGGCCGCCTCGATCCTGGCCAAGGTCACCCGCGATCGCCTGATGACCGACCTGCACCGGCAATGGCCGCATTACGGTTTCGACGCCCACAAGGGATATCCGACCCCGGCCCACCTGGCGGCGCTGGCCACGCACGGACCTTGCCCGCAGCATCGGCGCAGCTTTGCCCCGGTGCGCGCCGCGAGCGCCCAGCCGCATGCATCTGACATGCAGCACCCAGCCGCCACTAACGGATGATGATCGCCGGATCGATGCCGCCAAGGCGGGTCTGGATTTCGTACTCATAGGTGCCGCTGGCGTTGCCTGCGGTGATCATCACTTTCTGCCGACCGTCCTGCTCCGACGAACCCACGCTCCGGGGCATCCCACGGGCGCTGGGGCTGGCATCGGCGAACTGCAACTGGAACGCCTCGCTGCTGCCTGCGGGCGCGCGCCAGTTGATCTCGGTGCCCCGGTCCACGGTGCAGACCGCATCCGGCGTGCTCACCGCGTTGCCGTCGTACTCCAGGTCGATGTGCACGGCAGCTGCACCGGCTGAGTCCTGGCAGGCCACCCCATCGGGATCGGCGGGCGTTGTGGGCGAGCCGTCGCCATCCGGGGTCGGACCGGTGCTGCTGCAGCCTGCCACGACCAGCGCGATGGTAATTGCCATCAATTTCGGTTGCATGACGCACTCCTTGGTGGGTGCCTGCACCGTGCAGGCCGTTTAGGGATCGTCTGAACCATTGCCGTCATTGCCGCGGTTGGCCCGCAAGCAATTCGTGCAGCACCGGGGACGCCTTGAGCCGTTGCTCGGCGATGCCCTCCCGACGCGCCTGCACCAGACGTTTGCGCGCACCGGCCGTGTCACCCAGCAACACCAGCGACTGGGCATCGATGAACGCGACTTCGCCGCGCTCGGTCGCCAGCGCCTCCGCCTTGCCTATATGGTCCAACGCCGCCGCATCGCCCAGACGCGCGTAATAGAAGCCCAGTAGCGCCTGGGCCTGCGCGTCATCGTCCTTGACGGTCAGATAGTCCTGGGCAAGCTGCACGGCATGCCGGTACGGCGCCTGCGCCTGCCCGGCGGTAGCAGGCTGCGCGGCCAGTGCATCGCCGATGTTGCCCCAGATGCGGAAGTCGGTCGGATCCAGATCCGCGGCTTGCCGATACAGCCGGGCGGCATCCGCGTAGGCACCCTGTGCATACCTGAGGGTTCCCAGGTTGCTCAACGCCGCATAGCTGGGCTTGATCGCCAGCGACTGCTGGAACGCATCGGCGGCACGCACGTTGTCGCCGTCGGTCAGGTACAGGCCGCCGAGGCTGCTCCACAGGCTGGGGTCGTCGAGCCGCAAGGTGGTCGCGGTGCGAAACGACTCGATCGCCCCGGCAAGATCATCATTGAGGTACTGGTGGTAGCCACGCTCGCGGTAGACCTGCGCGTCACCGGGCCGCAACTTGCGCGCCAGCTCGAAATACTCCAGCGCAAGCTCATTGTTGCCCTGCGCGCTCTGCACCCGCGCCAGTCCGATGTAGGCCGCCGGGCGCAAGCCGAAGTCTTCCAGCGCCTCGGTGTAGAACTCATTGGCCTGCACATAATCGCCCCGCGCCCGGTGCAACTCGCCGAGCGCCAGACTGACTTCGCGCAGTGCCGGATCCATTGTCGCCGCGCGCATGCAGGCATTCTGGGCATGGTCGAACGCCGGGGTATCGTGCGCAGCCTCGAAGCGGATGATCCGGGCCCGGCAGATCCCGGCCTGGGCACGGGCGAAATCCGGGTCTGCAGCCAAAGCCTCCCCGAACAATCCGATGGCCTGGTCAAGGTAGCCATAGTTTGCCGAGCCCAACAGCAGCTGCTGTCCTTTCAGGTAGGCCTCGTAGGCGCTCAGGTCATGGGTGGGCGCCAGCTTGTCCAAGGCGTGGGGATCGACCTTCAGCACGCCGGGCAACGCGTGCACGACCTGGTTGGCGATTTCCCTCTGGACGGCAAACACATCATTGGCCTTGCGGTCGAAGCTCCTACTCCACAACGTGAAACCGGTGGCGGTATCGGACAGGCGCGCATTCACGCGCAGCCGGTCGCCGTCACGCCGCACACTGGCATCCAGTACGGTCGCCACCCCGAGACGGCGGCCCAATGCCTCGATGTCGGGGGGATTCTGGCTTGCTCCGGGCCGTACCGCGGCCACCTGCAGCCCGGGCACGCCCGCCAGCGCGTTGTGCATCTCCGCCGCCAGGCCTTGGGCGAAGTAGCGGTCATCCGGGTTATCGCTGAGGCTGGTGAAGGGAAGCACCGCAACCGAAGCATCCGCCGGTTGCTGCGACAGCATCCCGCGGTTGAACCAGGCCAACGCGGCCATCGCGATCAACAGCAGGACAGCGGCGGCGAACCAGGCCGATTTGACGCCACCGCGGACGCGGGCCGACGGCGCCTCATCCATGCCGACATGGCCATGCGGGGAGGACAAGTCTGGCGGGGCTCGCGGCACTGGCAGGGGCGCGATCATCGTTTCACCTGACGCCGGTGGATCCGCCAGCTTCGCCAAGGTCGCGGCGGCCCCGACCGGTGCCGGCTCGGGGGATGGTTGCCCAGCCTGAATGGATTCCACAGCCTCCAACTCGCCGATGAACCGGTAACCAAGCGCGTGCTGGGTCTGGATGAATCGCGGTTGGTGCGGATGATCATCCAGGGCGGCCCGCAGCTGCGCGATCGCGCGGGTAAGAACACCGGGGGTGACGTGGCGGTGGCCCCACACCGCATCGAGCAACGTCTCGTGCTCGACCAGCTCATCGGCGTGCCGCAGTAACACCAGCAGCACCGCGAACGCCTTGGGTTCGATCGCCTGTGGCAATCCGTCCCGGGTCAGCGTATGCGCGACCGCGTCCACGACGATCCCGCCGAAGTGGAAGCGGACGCCGGGCAGTCCTCGTTCTCCCGTGATTCCTGACGGATCCATCGGTGAAACCTCATGAAGACCTCGCCAACCTGTGCCAAAGGTGGCGAAAGACTCCCCCGGACATCATGACCCATCCGGGCGTCGAGCGGAATCTGGACCTGCGCCGAATCCCCAGCGCCTGACCCGGAGAATTGTCATGAACGCCATGCTTACCAGCACCATGCTCGCCACCGCCGGTTCGTACCCCGCCGCCCTGGACCGGGTAGCCGCCACCACGGCAGCGTCCCCCCACCAGATGCGGCGCCGCACCATCAGCGGCTTTTCCATCGACCAGACCGAAGTCGACCGCTTCAACCGGCTGCTGTCGCGCCTGGGCCGGACCCAGGCCCCGTTTGAGCGCGACCAACTGGCCACCGCCGGCCGCGAGTTGTGCGACGGCAGCGTCAATCCGCTCCCCGGCATCGCGCAGCGGATGCGTCGCGCCGCCGCCGCGGCCCTGATGATCACCGACCCGGCATGGGAAACGGCCAACGATGTCGCGCTACTGGCGACGTTGGTGGTCGAATACATCCGTGCGAAGAACGACCTGCTGCCGGATCGTTTGCCGCGGGTCGGTCGGCTCGACGACGTGATCGTGGTCGATACCGCCTGGCCGGCACTGGGTGACGAAGTCGACAACTACCTTCACTACCGTCGGCTGCGCCGGATCGAGGCGCGCCTGCGTGGCTGCAACTACGGCGACTTCGAGTTCAGCCGGGAGCAGTGGCAACAAGCACTGCAGGCCGAGATCGCGTTTGCCGCGGCCCATCGCGACGCCCTCGACCATTTCCACGTCCCAACCCATGCGGTGCGGTTTCAGGTGCATTGACGCCATGGCGGGCGGGCAGGGTCTGTCAAGCCTTGTCCGCCCCGGCGGGACTGATACTCTGGTCACTGTCCCAGCCGGTCAGCCAACGGCACGATGCCAGCGCGCTTCATACACCTCCACCTGCATAGCGAATTCTCACTCGTCGACTCCACGATCCGGATCGACGGGCTGGTAAAGCGCTGCGCCGCCCTGGGCCAGCCCGCGGTTGCGGTCACCGACGTCAACAACCTGTTTGCCGCGGTCAAGTTCTACCGCAAGGCCGAGGCCGCCGGAGTCAAGCCGATCCTCGGCGCCGACATCGACCTGGCCGACGGTAACGAAACCCCCTCGCGCCTGACCCTGCTGTGCCGCGACCGCACCGGCTACCTCACCCTGTCGCGGCTGCTCAGCCGGATGTGGATGGAAGGCCACCGCGTCGACGGCGTTGCGATGCGCCCGGAATGGCTGCGCGAGGACAACACCGGTCTGTTCGCACTGGCCGGCCGGAAAAGCCTCGCCGGGCGGCTCGCGACCGGCAGCCGCCCGGAACTGGCCGAAGCCTGGGTGGCCGACTTGCAAGGCACGTTCGGCGACCGCCTGCACCTGGAGTTGACCCGCGCCGGACATGGCGACGAGGACGTCTTCAACCGCTTTGCCCTGCACACCTCCGGCAAACGTGGCTTGCCGGTCATTGCCAGCAACGATGCGCGCTTCCTTGATGCGGACGGCTTCGACGCACACGAGGCGCGCGTGTGCATCTCCACCGGCCGCGTGCTTGACGATCCCAAACGCCCCCACGACTACACCGCCGAGCAGTATCTGAAGTCCTCCGAGCAGATGGCCGAGCTGTTTGCCGACGTGCCCGATGCGATCGACAACACCGTGGCGCTGGCAACGCGCTGCAATGTCGAGATGACGTTCGGCCAGTACGCACTGCCGGCATTCCCGGTGCCCAGCGAGCACACGATCGAGAGCTGGCTGCGCAACGCCGCGCGCGAGGGACTGGAAAAGCGACTGGAAACCGCTCCGCTGGCCGAGGGCAAGAGCCGCGAGGTGTACGACGCGCGGCTGGAAACCGAACTCGACGTCATCATCGAGATGGGCTTCCCGGGCTACTTCCTGATCGTTGCGGACTTCATCAACTGGGGCAAGGAGCAAGGCATCCCGGTCGGGCCGGGTCGCGGTTCCGGTGCCGGTTCGCTGGTCGCGTGGTCATTGGGCATCACCGACCTGGACCCGCTGCCGTACGACCTGCTGTTCGAGCGCTTCCTCAACCCCGAACGCGTGTCGATGCCCGACTTCGACATCGACTTCTGCATGGACCGGCGCGACGAGGTGATCGACTACGTCTCGCGCAAGTACGGCCGCGACCGGGTCAGCCAGATCATCACCTACGGCACCATGGCCGCCAAAGCGGTGGTGCGCGATTGCGGCCGCGTGCTCGGCCACCCGTATGGCTTTGTCGACGGCATCGCAAAACTTATTCCGCTGACGCTTGGCGTGTCGCTGGACGACGCGCTCGGCGAGTCGGAGGCGGCGCGCAAGAACCCGGCGTTGGTCTCGACCGAGCTGATCGAGCGCTACGCCAGCCAGGACGATGTCCGCGACCTGCTCGACCTCGCCCGCAGCCTGGAAAACCTGACCCGCAACGCCGGCAAGCACGCCGGCGGCGTGGTGATCGCCCCGAGCCCGCTGAGCGACTTCTGCCCGCTGTTCGCCGAGCACGACGGTGAAGGCCACGGCAAGAGCCCGGTCACCCAGTTCGACAAGGACGACGTCGAGGCCGTCGGCCTGGTCAAGTTCGACTTCCTCGGCCTGCGCACGCTGACGATCATCGATTGGGCGGTGAAGGCGATCAACGTCCGCCGCGCCAAGACGGGTGCAGAACCGCTCGACATCACCACGTTGCCGCTGGACGACAAGCCCACCTACGAGCTGTTCGCCCGCGGCGAAGGCGTCGCCGTGTTCCAGTTCGAATCACGCGGCATGCGCGAGCTGCTCAAGCGCGCCAAGCCCGACTGCTTCGAAGACATCATCGCCCTGGCCGCGCTGTTCCGCCCCGGCCCGCTGGGCTCGGGGATGGACAAGGACTGGGTCGACCGCAAGCACGGCGTGGCCGAGGTCAGCTACCCCCACCCCTCGCTGGAGCCGGTGCTGGCGCCGACCTACGGCGTCATCGTCTACCAGGAACAGGTGATGCAGATCGCCCAGGTCCTGGCGGGCTACTCGCTCGGCGGCGCCGACCTGCTGCGCCGCGCGATGGGCAAGAAGAACGCCGCAGAGATGGCCAAGGAGCGGGCCAAGTTCGAAACCGGCTGCGAAGCGCGCGGCATCCCCCGCAAGGTCGCCAGCCCGATCTTCGACCTGATGGAGAAGTTCGCCGAGTACGGCTTCAACAAGTCGCACTCCGCGGCGTATGCATTGGTCGCCTACCAGACCGCCTGGCTCAAGGTGCACTACCCGGCCGAGTTCATGGCCGCAGTGCTGTCCAGCGACATGGACAACACCGACAAGGTCACCGGCTTCCTCGACGAATGCCGGGTGATGGGCCTGACCGTGCAGCCGCCGGATGCGGGCGCCTCCGCCTACATGTTCGAGGCGATTGACACCCCGGCGACCGGGCCGGATGACATGGCCGACGACACCGCCGTACAAGCCGACGGCAACCGTCCTGTCGCCGCCCACACCATCCGCTACGGCCTGGGCGCGGTGAAAGGTGTCGGCCACGGCGCCTGCGATGCGATCGTCGAGGCCCGGCGCGCCGGCCCGTTTACCGACCTGCTGGACTTCTGCAAGCGCGTCGACAGCGGCAAGCTCAACCGCCGCGCGCTCGAAGCACTCACCCACGCCGGCGCCCTGGATAAACTCGGCCGCAACCGCGCCAGCCTGATGCTGCAGCTGCCCGAAGTGGTGCGCGCGACCGAGCAGCTCACGCGTGAACGCGACGCCGGACAGGTCAGCCTGTTCGGCGGCGGCGAAAGCGCCCCCGCGCTGCGGCTGGAGCTCAAGGAAACCGACGAATTCCCGCTCGGCCAATTGCTGGCCCGCGAACGCGAGACCCTCGGCCACTACCTCAGCGGCCACCCCTTCGACCCCTATCGCGAAGAACTTCACGACCTGATCGGCTTTGATCTCGGCGACCTCGAGAAGATCTGGGAGAACCGCCCCCAGTCCGCCCGCAGCGGCTGGCGCCCCGAACTGGAAACCGCCGTCGCCGGCCAGGTGGTGGCGATCCGCAAGAAGGGCGACAGCCAGATGTTCGTGCAGATCGAGGACGGTCGCGGCCGCCTCGAAGTCGCCTTCTTCTCCGAGACCTACAGCGAGTTCGCCACCCTGCTGACCCGCGACCGCCTGCTGGTGATCCAGGGCGGCCTGCGCGAGGACGCCTTCAGCGGCGGCTTCGCACTGAAGGCGGCGCGCTGCTGGGACTACAGCCAGATCTGCGCGCAGCACGCGAAGCGGCTGTCGCTGCGCTTGGATTTGCGGGTGCCGGGGGTCTGGAACCGGGTGGACGAATTGCTGGCGAAGCACCGGCCGGGTTCGACGCCGCTCCGGGTCGATTTGATAAGGTCGGGCGCAGCGGGGATGCTGGACCTCAATGGGAGCCACTCGGTACGGGTGGATGCAGAGCTGGTGGGGACGTTGAAGGCGGTGCCGGGGGTCAAGGCGGTGAAGTTGGCGTTGGGGCGGCCTTGGGGCGGATAACACGGCATATTTGGAGTGTTATCAGTTAGCACCTCAAAGATGCAGCCGTTCGATCCGTTAGATTAGATAACACCCCACTTTGGGGATCTACTAAGTGTTAGGCCTAAGGAGGCACGGTGAATTGGCTCAGTGAAATCTCGATGTACTTGGGGCGCGGCTTAGTTGGAATGGCGTTCTTCATTGTTGTGGCCCTTGTCTTGCGCAAAACTCGGAGG